>NZ_CP092713.1:0-1200000 GCF_023983475.1 Aliivibrio fischeri ATCC 7744 = JCM 18803 = DSM 507 | reverse complement strand
TCGTGATTATTACGGGATTGAAATGTCAGAGCATAAAGATCAGCACAAGAGAAGCTATACATTTCAAACCAAAGATTATCCATATCTCGCCACTCTATCTGGTACAAGTGGTCTGCTTGGTGGCAAAGAGTCATTGAGAATCAACTCAATTAAAATGCAGCATCCTAAGCATGACGGATGGCTCAAGTCAATTGAGTATCTAAGCGACAAGGTTTCTGGATATGATGTTAGTGAAATGAAAGATAATTTAATAGTATCTTTTAATGATAGAGATTTTGATAAATATGTAACTAATATTAATAATCTACATGCGTTTAACTCATCATTCTTCTCAGAGTATGACTTGAGCTTCTCATTGGTTAGGGATGGTAGTTTTCTAAAGATTGAGCATCCTATATTCAGTGGCAAGGTTTTCGAATACTCATTTGATTTTGGTAAAACGTTCTCAGCAGCGTCAGACGTAGGTATTCTTACTGGTGGCAGGTCGTTCTCTAAAGATCAAATAAAAGTTCGTTACAACAATGACTTTATTAAATTTATTGGTTCAGATTTTAACTCAGTGATCGCTTTTGGTGAACAAATTTTACCTGAGTCAAATAAGCCAAAGGTTTTTGATGTAAATCACCCTAGCTATGTATCTCCTGATGGTGCTTACAAAGTTTACGGTAATAGCATTGAAGGTCATGGTATGGATTTAGTGATCATAGGTGATGGTTATTTAGATCGAGACCAAGCTTTATTTGATGAGCATGTTCAAAACCTAATGGACGAAGGGTTTTATTATTATGATAATCTTCCTGCGCACCTTAGTGCTGTTAATTTCCACACAATCTTCACGGTATCCAATGAACGCGGTGCAGATAATGTAATAGAAGAAGGTTGCAGTTATGATAAGCATGACAACTGCACAAGAGCATCTACGTCTTCAGCTTTCTTACCGAAAGACACCGCTATTGATGGTTCGAAGAACTTAAGAAACCGCACTTATCAAGTTAATCATGATAAGGCAAATGCATACATTAAAAAATACATTAATCATTACGACAATAGGATTGCGCTGATCAATTCAAACGTATATGGCGGTGTAGGTGGAAACATATCCGTTGCGAATAAAATGAATCCTCACGTATTTATTCATGAGCTTGGACATGGTTTTGCAGGTCTAAGAGACGAATATGATTATGGCAACTCAGGGGTTCCAGACCCAACTTATTGTTACCTTAATGCGTGTGCAGTATTTGAAAGTCGTGACTGGAAGCACTTAATGGATGCATCTATCACTATAGATACGGTTTGTAAATCTGGGAGCGACTGTGCTCCTGAAACGTTGGGTTGGTTTGAAGGTAGTTATACTTATGCAAAAGGCATGTGGCGACCAACAAACAACTCCATAATGAAAAGTCTAGGTCAGCCTTTTCATGCTTATAACTCAGAAATATGGGCAATGAAAACCTATGAAAGATCGGGTGGGCAATTTAGTGTTATTAGTCCAATAAGCGAAAGCATTACAGCTAGCACTAATGAAGTTATTGATTTTAGCATATTCCCGTTTAATGAACTTGCTATGTACAAGGGTCAAGAGATTCGAGGTCAAGAGTTCAAGTGGTATATAAATGATGCTTATATGCCACAGTATGATAATCTTACCAGCATAAGCTATAGCGTTCTTGATTCGGAACCAACTACTATCAAAGTGATTTCGAAAGATGTGACAGGTATTATTGTTAGGGAAGAGGCGTTAACGGATGAGCATGTATGGAATATTAATCATCCAAACCGTATTAGCTCGGATAAAACACAACCTAACTATCGATACACATTTGAAGTTGCACAGGGCGCTTTAAGAGTTAAAGATAAGGAAGAGGTAAATAAGCAAGTCTCACCTAATGATATAAGCCCTAATGTGTTTGATGGTTACTTATTAGAGTTAAGCAATGGAACTGATAAGTATTATTATAATCCCTCAAATAGATACTATTCTCATGAAGAGAATCAACTAACACAGGAAAATAGTGGTATGGAAGGCTTGATTTTTGATGTGGTGATTACCTCTGATATGCAGTTAATAGGTAATGACTATAGCGCAAGGCTTATTCATGATAAAGAAAAAATCGAAGTTATGAATCCAATTCCTTTAATTTAAAATAATTTATCTTTGATGGTTAGGATTTTTTAATCCTAGTCATCAGAGGAATAATGAAGTTTGATCATAGTAGTGATGTTTATTTTTATATGGATGTTCCAAATGAATTTGATATCGTATCTTTTGATATATTTAATCCGGAGAATAAAAAACTCCAGATAATGAAAGTAACACATTGATTCGGAGTGTGATGCCACTCATCTGAGTGGCTTCATTAATATTTGTTTAATTTCCTACGACAGGTTGTTCTACGTAAGCCTTTGTTCCCCATAATGGCACCGTTGATAAACTATGCTTAAAGCTACCTTCCGTTTCTTTAGTTGTGTATGACAAGTACAGTAATGTTTGGTTTTCAGCATCGTAAATACGTCTAACTTTCATTGATTTAAAGAAAATACTTTTAGATTGCTTGAAAACAACCTCACCAGATTTACTTCTGTCAATTTGAGCGATCATTTCAGGTGTGATTTCACCAGTTTGACGACATGAGATAGAGCTGTCACTTGGATCAGAAAGACTTAAATTTGCTTCAACTGATGCGATGTGGCAAGTAACACCTGGGATCTTTTCATCATCCAAGTTTGAAATTTTAATGTCTTTCATGGTGAACATACCTAGTGATACATCACCAACTTCGTTATCAGAACAAGCGCTAAGCATAGTTGTGATAGCAAGTGCAAAAATGATTTTTTTCATTAAAGATTCTCTGATTTTAAACGATATAGAAGAGTGTAGCATAAGGATGTCATCACTTTAGCATAAAGTAAGTAACCTTATGCATAAAAGCATTAATTGGATTTCTGAATTCAGGTGATATGTATTAGTATGCGTTGGATAAAATATATGAGTGGAGATATAACTTGAAAAAACAAATGATTACTGTTGCTTTAATGGTTCTTTTATTAAGCGCTTGTAGCTCTCCATCCCAGCCACGCATGTGCGTTCCTGATTTTTGCAATATATGGGGTCAATGATTCAAGTTAGATTGCTTTTATCTTCGATTCAACGTATCAATCTCATCAATTTAAGCCTATAATCAACGGGTTCAAGACATTGTTAGGATTTTAGAATGAAAGTATGTGGCGTAGAGCTTAAAGGTAATGAAGCAATCATCTGTTTAATCAATAAATCAGATGGCATGATCGACTTACCTGATTGTCGAGTAGCTAAATTTGATATTGTTGAGCCATCAAAAACGGAATCAATCCGTGATTTTCAATTTAAATTTAAAAAATTAATGCAAGATTACCAAGTTGAAACGGTTGTTATCAAAGAACGTTTAATGAAAGGTAAATTTGCAGGTGGTGCTGTTGGCTTTAAATTAGAAGCTGCAATTCAACTTATTGAAGATGTTGAAGTAGAAGTTCTTAGCGCTGCTGATCAAAAAGCAAGCCTGAAACGCGCTCCAGAAATGATTCGCGTAAAAGAAATTGGTCTAAAAGGCTACCAACAAGATGCCTACGAAACAGGTTATGCATTTTTGAATTTCTAATTTAAATAAAGGATGGGGTACCATCCTTTTTTGTAGGTGATATGAACAGCGAAACATTCAACAAGAACAAGTTATCTTGGTTGGCAGAACAGGTAAATGTTGATTTCCCAACCCCTGAAAGTCTTAGAGGTAGAGATATCTACCTAAGTCAAAATGCATGCGCACCAACTAAGCTTGAATTTGTTAATTCAAATATTCCTGATGGCGTATTTGTTTTACCTGTTACAGAGCATAGGCTAACCATTCGTTGGGCAATGATTGTTGCAAAACAATGGGATAAAGAATATGACGACGTTCTTGAGTTTTTGACTCAAATTGAATTGTCAGAAGAATATCAGTTATTTGTTGCTTTAAATGGAATGATGCCAATTGCTGCGTGCTTATCGCAAGTTATTGATGGCGAATTATTTATTTCAGATATTGTTATTACGGATAATACCCTTGATGTTGATGGATTCTTAGGATCTGTAATGGAGCAACAATCAAGTTTACATGGGACTACTTTTACAACTTGTATTAAAGCCTAATACATCTTCAGAGTCTTGAAACATGCGTCATTACCTATCTCTAGTTTGTGGTTTTGTTTTCTTATTTGCACCAATGAGTTTGCTTGCTCATGAAATGAAACCACTGAACATACTCGTGTTGCATTCATATAGTCCATCTTATGAATGGACAATGAATATACAACAGGGGATTTCAGAATCCATTGCTAAAGTTGATCGAAATGTTCGACTTTCTGTTGAGTACATGGATTCTAAGCGTGTAAACGGTAACGACTACAAAGCGCAATATCTAACATATTTGAAGCACAAATACTCGGAAGGGTATTTTGATGCGATCATTGCATCGGATGATAATGCACTTAATTTCTTAATTAAAAACGCAAACACAACTTTTCCTAAGCTACCTATCGTTGCTGTAGGTATCAATAATTTGTCAATTGATTTAGCTGATATTGAAGATAGAACAACCGTTTACTATGAACGTGACCATATCGTAAAAAATTTAAAGCTCTCGCAATCTCTTTTCCCTGAAAGAAAAACAGTATATTTGTTTAGTGATAACAGTTTAACTTCCCAACTTGTAAGAAAACAATTCATAGAAGACGCTAAGGTGTTTCCTAACTTAACAGTTAAAATCATTGATGATTTATCTTTAAAAGAAGCGGAGCTGTTCTTGGCAAAGGCGGGCGATGATTCGGTCGCTTTCCTAACTCATTTTAATACTGAGTTAAAAAAAGGGAATTACTATGACTATGGGGCGATAGCTTCAGTGTTGTCCAAGAAAAGCAACATACCTATTTTTGTATTTTGGGAACACTATATTGGATATGGTGTGTTAGGTGGTTATGTTAACCGTTCCTACGCTTTAGGGATCCAATCTATTTTATCGCTATCAAATAAATTACATTTTACGGTTAACGAAAAAGTATCAGCATATCCTGTAGCATGGGAAGGTTATGTATTTGATTATGGAATTGTAGATAAATTCAATATAGATAGAGATGATTTACCTTATGCTTCAAGCATTGTTAACGAGCCTGAATCATTCTTATATAAAAACAGAAATATCATATCCGTAACGGCTCTGCTTATCATTATGATGTTAGGGATAATCGTTACTCAGTACATTGCGATTTTACGTAAAAAAGAGTTAGACGAGAATAAAACGCATATTCTTAAATTACAAAAGAAAACGTTGAACGTTCAAAAAGAGATGATCAACGTCCTCGGTGAAGCAATCGAGACCCGTTCTGGTGAAACGGGTAATCACGTAAAGCGTGTGGCAAAAATGTCTTCTTTGCTTGGGCGTTTATATGAGTTACCAAAATCAGAATATAAATTGCTTGAAGTTATTAGCCCTATGCATGATGTTGGAAAAATAGGGATCCCTGAAGCTATTTTAGATAAACCCGGCAAGTTAACACCAGAAGAAAGAACCATTATCGAGACCCATACTATTATGGGGTACAAATTATTGATGTCTGGTGATGGCGAAATAATGCAATCAGCAGCTCGAATTGCATTAGAGCACCATGAAAGATGGGATGGGAAAGGGTACCCAAATCAGCTAAAGGGCGAAGAAATTCATATTTTCGCAAGAATAACAGCCATTGTTGATGTCTTTGATGCCCTGATGAGTAAACGTTGTTATAAAGAAGCGTGGCCATTGGAAAGAGTTATTGAGCTGTTTAAACAAGAACGGGGTCGACAATTTGATCCCAATTTGTCTCAATTATTTCTAGATAATATATACAGTTTTATTGATATTCGACTTGAATACCCGGATTAAAAATAATTTAATTTCTTGATATAAAAAAGCCCTAACTCCATGAGAGGTAGGGCTTTTTCTTGGTTTTTCTTATCCGATAAAACTGATGTAAGTTTGTAAAATAATTAAATTTACAATATCAATAAAGAAAGCACCAACAATTGGAACGACCATAAATGCTTGTGGAGAAGGGCCGAAGCGAGAAACCAATGAGCCCATGTTCATTACTGCTGTTGGTGTAGCGCCAAGACCAAAACCACAATGACCACCAGCCATTACTGCCGCATCATAATTTGAACCCATTACTCTGAAGGTTACAAAGTATGAGAATAAAGCAAGTACCACTGTTTGAATTGAAAGAATGATAAGTAATGGAATCGCTAGATCAAAGATATTCCACAGCTTAAGACTCATCAATGCCATTGCTAAAAACAGAGCCAATGAAACGGTACCTAAAATATCGACAGTTTCTGTGTCGATTTTATGTACTTTAGTGACTTCGGTAATATTTGTAATGAATACACCAATGAATAGAGCGTATACAAAATCAGGTATTTTTAACCATGCGATGTCAAATGTTGCGATAAAGTCACCAAGATGACCTGCACCAACTACACAAAGCAGTAATACAAATAATGTCTCGATTACTTTTTTTGCGGTTACTTTTTCTTCTTCACGTTCATTGTAGGTAACAACTTCAGGGAAGCGTGAATGTGTATCAACGCCAGTGCCGTATTCTGATTCTAAATTATGCTTATGAATTAATTTTTGTGCGATAGGGCTACCAATTAATCCACCCATGATTAAACCAAATGTAGCTGAAGCCATTGCAAGCTCAAGCGTATTTAAATGGTATGTCTCAGCAAATGTATGTGACCAAGCTGCACCTGTACCATGACCGCCAGATAGTGTAATTGAACCTGCGATTAACCCCATTAGAGGGTCAAGTCCCATTAAGCTAGCAAGGCTGACGCCAATACCATTTTGAATAATGATATAAACAGAAGCTACAGCAAGGAAGATAAATACTTTACTTCCGCCTTTAATTAATTGTTTGTAGTTTGCAGCAAGTCCTACTGTACTAAAGAACATCAACATGAATGTGCTTTGTAATGGCAGTGAGAACTTTAAGTTAATCCCTTGGAAATGTAGGATCGTAATGAAAAAAGCTACGATTAATCCACCTACAATTGGCTCTGGGATATTGTATTTTTTGAATAGTACGACTTTTGAATTGATCAAGTGGCCGAGGAATAACACGGCAATTGCAATTAAAAATGATTCAAGCGCACCAATAGATAGAGTGTGTGACATAGTACTCCTAAGTTGAAATATCTAATTTATAGTTTCGTCCACAATTTTAAATTATGCGAAAATAAATGAAGAATACATGTATTTTAATGCATTCTTAATCTAGATATTGTCTGATTTCAGGGACTGATAGTATCATTTTTATTAATAGAGTTGGGTTAGCGTATGGTAAAACATATGAATACGCTGTTAATATTGAAAATAAGTATGAAAAATTTGGTTGCTATTCATCGTAAAAAAGTACAATGCTGCCGCCGCGTAGGGCGCTACCCACGTTAAATGTGAAGCCGATTCCAACATTATCAACTAAAGAAATCCACTTTCTCGTATCGATTAACCATGCAATATTGAACTCATAATAAAAGTCGGTTCCAAGTGGTTCATTTGCGTCTCCACCAAGATCAACTCGTTTGGCTTTTAGGTATAAAACTTGTGCTAAACGATTCCAATGTGCCATGTTATATCGCAGTTGAATGCTGTTTACGAAACGCCAAACTTCAGGATTTGCATCAGAGCTGTAATCTGATGAGCCACCAAAGCCTTGCCCATAAGCATAGTGGTAGCTGTTGTTAAAACGCCACTCACCCCAATCGGTTTCTTTTTTGTATTGGAAAGTAATTTTGGGTTCAATAATGAACGCATTACTGGATACGTTGTAGTACAGACCGTCTAAAACAGGAGCGAAACTCTGACTGAAATCAGAATTATAAGTATGAGTATTTCGATAGTGCATTAAATGTAAGGCATTACCAACTGAAATAGTCCAATTCTCATAGAAATCATAGTTTTGGGCGTATTCTGCATATAAACCAAATATTTCATCTAAATCAGAATCGGGTGAGGTTTTATCTTTGAACTCGACATCAACATCAGTATTCACATATGAAGCTCTTACCGTGATTTCATGTGACCAGCGTGAGTCAGGATCATCGGTTAACTCAAAAGTATAGGGTAACGAATATACTGTCATTTGGTTACGCAGCTGAATGGAATCATTGCTACCTAAACCATTGTCAGGGTTATTTTCATCTTTAGATAAATAGCGGTTTGGATTGAAGTCAGCAATACCGAAAGTGATCATATTACTGTCTGATAAAACTAATGATGTTGCGAAGGCTTCTTCAAATTGGCTTGCAGGCGTAAAGTTACGAGCTTCAGCTTTATCGTATGCTAAATAAAGCAATATCATAATAAGCAGTGAAGGACGTAGCCTTATCATTCGTTTATAACCTTATATCGTTAATTTATAAATATATAGATACAATCTAGTTCAAAATCAAGTAATAATCTACTTCAAATCAGTATCTTAAATGATAATGGAGATAAAATTATTCCAGATAATATAAACACGCTACATAAACGTTAGCGGCGTGTTTATTTATCTTAGAACTTATGTTATTCGCTAATGAATCCACCAGTTTGATGGTTCCAAAGTTGAGCGTAAATGCCACCTAATGCAACGAGTTCTTTATGTGTGCCTTGCTCAACAACTTGACCTTTATCCATCACTAATAAGCGGTCCATTGCTGCAATGGTAGATAAACGGTGCGCAATGGCGATAACAGTTTTGCCTTGCATTAATTCATCAAGGCTATCTTGGATCGCAGCTTCAACTTCAGAATCTAATGCTGAAGTTGCTTCATCTAAAATTAGTAAAGGTGCATCTTTTAATAGTACACGCGAGATAGCGATACGTTGGCGTTGACCTCCCGATAATTTCACACCACGCTCACCAACTTGTGCGTCATACCCTTTACTACCAAAAGAGTCAGTTAAGGTTTCAATGAACTCGTGTGCTTGTGCTTGTTTGGTTGCTGCAAATAGTTCTTCGTCAGTTGCATCTGGACGGCCATACTTTATATTATCGCGAATAGAACGATGAAGTAGGGAGGTATCTTGGCTTACCATACCAATTTGGCTTCTTAATGAGTCCTGAGTGACATCTCTAATATCTTGACCGTCAATAGATATCGAACCTGACTCAACATCATGAAAACGGAGTAGCAGATTAACAAGTGTTGATTTACCTGCACCTGAACGGCCAACTAAACCGATTTTTTCACCAGGTTTAATTTCCAGATTCAAATCATTAATTACGCTCTTATTTTCACCATAGTTAAAGTTTACACTGTCAAACTTAATGGTTCCTTTAGACACATTAAGCTCTGAAGCATTTTCTTTATCTGTGATTTCAATAGGCTTAGAGAGGGTGTTAATACCATCAGTAACCGTTCCAAGGTTTTCAAATAGTGAGCTGATTTCCCACATTATCCAGTGTGACATGCCATTTACACGAAGAGCTAAACTAATAGCAATAGCGATAGCACCAACACTGAGAACGTTATCTAACCAAAGGGTAATAGATACAGCTGCAATTGAGAAAACCAATAAGTAGTTAATGATTTCAACAGAAATATTAATGCCTGTAGCTAAACGCATTTGCTTGTGAACTGTGCCTAGAAACTCTTCCATTCCTTCTTCAGCGTATTGAGTCTCACGCTTACTGTGGCTAAAGAGTTTCACTGTGTTGATGTTGGTGTAACTATCAACCACACGTCCTGTCATTGTTGAACGAGCATCAGCTTGTTGTTCTGAAATAGCTTTAAGTTTAGGTACAAAGTGAAATTGAATCGCTACGTAAGCTGCAAACCAAATGAGCATTGGCAACATTAATCGCCAATCTGCTTGACCAACCATGACAACCATGGAAGTAAAGTAAACAGAGACATAAACCAATACATCTAATAACTTCATTACCGTCTCACGAACGGCTAAAGCAGTTTGCATTACTTTTGTTGCAATACGACCAGCAAAGTCATCTGAGTAAAATGAAACACTTTGTTTTAATAAGTAACGGTGTGCTTGCCAACGAATTGCCATTGGGTAATTACCTAATAACGTTTGGTGCGTTAGCAAAGAATGTATAAATAAAAGGATAGGAACAATAACAACAATTAAAAAACCAAGCAGTAGTAATGTTTGTCCTTCTTGAGCTAAAAAGGTTTCTCTATCATGAGTTGATAGCCAATCAACGAGCTGTCCCATAAAGCCAAATAATGATACTTCGATCATAGCAATAACGGCACTTAATAGTGACATGCTAATTAATGGAACTTCAAAGCCTTTAGTGTAATGACGACAGAATGCATACAAACCTTTGGGTGGTTGGTCGGGCTCTTGTTTTGGAAAAGCAGTCGTTAACCGCTCAAAGAATTTAAACATAATTAAACCTTAAAATTATTAGCCAACGTTCACTATAGTGAAGTTGTTTGTACATATTATTAACATAACCTAAATCAAGTGCTTATTGTAATGTTTTTATAGGATAAGTAGAGCTGTTTATTAAAAAAATTAGTAGGTTGAGACTCAGTAGAGGTATGATGAAAAAATACCATCACAACAGAGTAAGCAAATGAAAAAAATACCAACCAATATTATTACGGGTTTTCTAGGTGTAGGAAAAACCACCACCATCTTACAATTACTAAAAAATAAACCAGAGAATGAATCTTGGGCAGTATTAGTAAATGAATTTGGTGAAATTGGCATTGATGGTGCTTTTCTTGCTGAAGGCGGTGCCATGGTGAAAGAAGTTCCTGGCGGCTGTATGTGTTGTACTGCCGGTCTTCCTATGTCTGTTGGGATTAACGCGTTACTGAGACAAAAACCGGATCATTTAATTATTGAACCAACAGGGTTAGGGCACCCTAAAAAAATCATTGCTATTTTACAATCAGAAAACTATGAAAAGTACATTGATTTGAAAGCAACGATTGGCCTTGTTGACCCAAGAAACCTATCTGATGATAAGTATGTATCTAATCAAAACTTTAATGATCAATTGGGTATTTCTGATGTCGTTGTCGCGACTAAGATGGATATGGTTTCAGATTACGATGAATGTTTATTTGATTCATGGGCAAAAGAACTGTCAACTCAACCTAAAACAACGAAGATAAATTATGGTGAGCTACCACAATCTTGGTTGGATGAAGAGCGTACTATTGAGTTAACGATTGAAGAACATCACCACCACCATGCTGAACAAGATATTGTCGAAATGGCTCTTGAACCAGGTCAGAAGTTTTGCAGAAAAGAGAATAAAGGCCAAGGCTATGTAAGTTGTGGATGGTTTTTTGGCGCTGAATCAGTGTTTGATTTTGAAGAATTGTTTTCGATGTTATCAGATTTGAATGCAGAACGGATTAAAGCGGTAATGAATACTGATAAAGGGTGTTATGCATTTAATGTGGCTAATCGTGTCGTCTCTGTTAATCAGTTAAGTATTGAAGGAATGGAATCAAAACTTGAAGTGATTGATACTCAACTGCTTCCATGGGATCAGTTAGAAACAATATTGCTAAGTCTGATCATTGAATAATTGATATTGATGTACAGATAAAAAAGGGGAGCGTAAAGCTCCCCGTTTGCATTTTTGTAATGGAATATTAGCGTTTGTTTTTCAGATAACGTTTACGACGCTCTTCTTTTTTCTTCGCTTTTTCTTCTTCTTTACGAGCGGCATCAATTTCAACTTGAATTAACTCTTCAGTGATCATCTCTGGTAATTCAAGAGTGACTTGACCGAGAACACCTGAGCGTAATTCATGAAGTAAAATCTCAGACGCTTTGTAAAGGTTGATTCGACCACCAGCTTGTAAACAACCACGGCTGCGTCCAATCGCTTCCATTAGTTCTAAATCATTGTCTGGTAGTTCATCTAACTTGTAACGTTCTTTTAAACGTTCTGGGTATTGTTTAGCAAGATATTCAACAGTGTAGAATGCAACTTCGTCATATTCCATTGCTGTATCTTTTACCGCACCAGTTGCCGCTAAACGGAATCCACTATGTGGGTTTTCAACTTTTGGCCATAAAATTCCTGGGGTATCAGAAAGTACCACACCGTTTTGAAGATTAATGCGTTGTTGACGGCGAGTAACCGCTGGTTGGTTACCTGTCACAGCAATTGTACGACCGGCTAAAGTATTAATGATGGTTGACTTACCAACATTCGGAATACCCATGATCATGGTACGAACGTTTTTCCCCATTGCCTCTCTGTGAGGAACAAGTTTACGACATACTTCCATGATTTTATGGATTTCTTCTGGGTTTTCTGTAGTAACCGCCATTGCAGTTACGCCTTGTTCTTTTTCTAAATGCTCAATCCAAAGTTGAGTTACTTCTGGATCCGATAAATCACGCTTATTAAGTACTTTTACACACGGCTTGTCTTTACGAATAGAAGAGATAAGCGGATTTTCACTACTAAAAGGAATACGGGCGTCAAGAACTTCAATGATAACATCGATTTTTGGCACAACTTCTTCAATCTCTTTACGAGCTTTGTGCATGTGTCCCGGGAACCATTGGATGGACATGGCGTGAATCCTTTAAAAACGAAAAGGGTTATTTTAACGGTAAAGTGGAAAGTGTAAAGAGCTCCTTGTATTGCTTGGTCATTTTGTATAAAAAACGGCCTAAATAGGCCGTTTAAATTAATGCATAGTTTTAATGATGTTCATAAAGTAGCAACAACAGTATTATCAACGATATCTATCATTTGCTTTATTTCACTGCCTAGTGCTGAAGGGTACCAAATTTCCACCCAAACCTTATCGACGTGGTTTGGAAGCATCATACTGCTTTTAAATTCGGTACTGTCATTCATTGGGGTTAGAATGATTTGAGATGTATAGTCTACGGCACCTTCATTAAATTCAGTGTAGATAGACATAAAACCTCGATCACTTTGAGAGCTTGCAACAGAAAGGTCGAAAGTGACTTCTCGTTCTGTTGAGAATGTAAAGCCTTCTGGTACCGACAACTCACTTGTTTTAATACCGCTTTCTTTTTTAGGTACATCTGCCGCTGCAGGTGCTGCTCCCCCCGATGTACCAGATGACGAATCACTACATGCCGAAAGAAAAGTAATGATGGCGATACTTAGTAATATATTAATTCGTTTCATAAATCCTCCTTGTTAGTCAGCAGTTGACCAAGTATTACTAGCTGTAGGGTTAAGGTACCAAGTTGTTTTTTCTGTACCGCCTGATGTTGCCCATTCAGCGAAGTCTGGGTAAGCATCACCAATATCAATATATTCTGATGGATGATTCCAAGATGATGAAATTAATATCCCCCATGGAAGATTTCCGGTTGTACGGTAGTATTTACTTGTTGCAGGGTCTGAATCATCCTGAGCAATACCATAGAAACTGCTCACCAATGTCCCTTTACTTGTCGGTGGGAAATCCGCTGTGTGAATTTCTAAATCTGTCCCTGGCGCTGTAGAGAAGCTATCACCGTGATACAAGCCATAGCCTGCAGCAAAGATGAATGGGTCAGCACCATTTAGAGGCAATAGTGAACTTACACTAGGCTCACTACCATCATTGAAAGGAAGTGAGATGCTAAATGTCATCTGCTCTGATTCAAGTGATGCACTACATGATGGATTTGTACGGTGGAATTTACACTCTTCGTTAATGATTATGTCTTCTCGTAGATTTAATGAGGCAACAACAACCAAGTCTCCACCAGGAGAGGCGATAGATTTGTCTTCGCCAGTAAATGGTGAAATATTCGCTCGAGTCACGCCATTTTTTTCTAAACGAGCCAACGATAGGTTTATATCCGATTCAGAGAAACCATTCAGTTTCCAACCTAGACCGTTACCATAAGATGCTCCGTATGCCATGATGGTCCCAGTGATATCAAATCGTAATACTTCACCATCTTTACTCACAATAGTAGTTCGGTAATAGGCAACCACATCATTTAAGTCAAAATCACCAATTTCAGGCCAGTTATCCTCAAATGCTGCAGTATAATAACCAGAATGCTGAATTGTTGTTCCCGGGTCAGTAACGTCAAATACATAGTCTTCGACCTCACCATCACCAACGTAACCCGAGCTTGGTATATTAGGGTTGCTTGATAAACGGAAACGAGTTTGTACAGAACCTATAGTTGCGCTATCGCTGACTCTAATTGGAACGATTTGTACGCCACTCACAACTGGGTGGTTTGTTAAAATTTGTTCCCCTTCATCAAATGAACCGTTCATATCCCAATCAGCCCATGCTTGTAAATAACCACTGCCACTGGCATTTACATTAATTAAGGCGTCTAAGCCTTTTTCTAAACTGGTCAAGATAGTGATACCGTCATCGTCGTTACCGTCAACATCAAGATCATCACCATTTGATGCGATCCCTGGTTGGCCATCGGTATCTGCATCGACGCTACTACCTAAGTAAAGGGTACTTGTCATAGCATGTTCTGCACCGTCATTGGATTTTAAGGTGTTGTAGCTATCAGGAGCATCACCAAAATCAGATTCATCAGAGCTTCCAATTGGTGGAGTAAAGTCATCAAGATCCCAGTTACCATCAAAAGCAGAAAAAATTGGGTTTGGCAAAGGACTGTTGCTAGCGGTAACGGTTTCAAATTGAAGAGTCACAATAGACGTGTTTTTATAGGTAAATTTTACAGCACCTGAAGTGTCGGTTTCATTATAGTTTGTGCCAGGACCTGTGAACAAAACAGAAAGACCATCAGGACTTTCTTCTGCTGTTAGACTTGCTCCGGCAGAACCGGTTTGATAGCTGAAAAACCCTTCGTTTTTATATACACGAACTTGCTCTGATTGTACTGGCTCACCATCTATATCGTAACCAATCATCTCAAATTCAGGGATAGTATAAGGAATTGAAAAAGTACCAGATAATCCATCGGTTCCATCAAAAAATTCAAAAGTATAAATAAGACCAGCAGGGCCTGGAGAGTTTGTTTGGTAAAGGAAACCAATATCTCCACTAGGTTGTGTTGAACCTTCTTTATAATTAGGTGTGTGGTATAGGAAAGTGGCATCACCAATAATTCGGCTGCTTATCTTCGCATCAATAGTTTTACCGTTATGAACACCAACGTTTAGGAAGTGCATAACAGGGCCATCATATGAGGGACCAAAACTATTATTTAGATTGGTGTCTTCAATATGATTTGAAAAGTCCAAATCAACGATGGTTGCATGAATAGGAATGCTCGCAGTAGCGAGGGCAATAATCGGTATAAGTTGTTTGTATTTCATAGTCAGCCTCTACTCAATCTTGATGAGACGCTCTCAAAAAATGAAAGCTCTAACGCGTGAAAAAACTCGATGTATTATTCGATTATCTATGTATCAAGCAATACACATACCATTTAGAGCTAGTAGAGGGGAATTAAATTTAATTTATTGAAATATCGAGTTTTAATTTTTTATTTCTGTGCAGTATAGGTATGAATTCTGTTTAGATAAGCAGGGCTATCCTCAATATAGGAATCAATATGAGAATATAAATGTTACAGGTGATTTTGAGTAACAGATGGATGTTTATCCAGCTGTTACTCATTAAGAAGAGTTAAGCCGCTTGATGATTTTGTTCGTGTAAAGGTAATGGTTTTCCAAGCAGGAAACCTTGAAAATAACCAATATTTAATTTTTTCATTAGCTCATATTGATGAGGTGTTTCAACACCTTCAACAATCGTTAAAGCATCTTGTATTTTTGCTATAGAAAGTGCAGATAAAAGAGGAGCTTTGACGCCAGCTTCATACTTTAATAATAGAGCTCGGTCGATTTTAATTACGTTTGGGTTTAATTGTGAAACTCTTTTTGCAGAAGAGGCTTCCGATCCATAATCGTCAATAGCGACAAAAAAATCGTGCTCTTTGATCATCTCGATAGCATTGATGAGCCTCTTTTCATCTTGGTAATGAAATTCTACTAATTCAAATACGATGTTTTGTGGAGATAGATTTAATGCACTGATTCTTGACTCTAATAGCATTGCATTTATATCAGGTAAATGACTGGTATAAAGAAGGACTGCAGATTCAGGTAAAACATTTAAGAATAGTTTGCAATTTAATGGAGCAAAGGTAGAAAAGTTGCGGATATGAATAACGCGACTTAAGCGTTCGATATTTAATATCTGTTCTAAGGTGCGAGATAAGTCCGAAAAGAAAAGGTCGGGTCTGATTGGCTGAGCATTTGAGTCTTGAATTCTAAGCAATGCTTCATAACCAAAAATATTCATTTGTTTATCAAATATTGGTTGGAAAACACTTCTCAAAATGAAGCCGTCATATTGAGCGCAATATGAACCTGCGTCATCAATGAATAAATGAGTTTGAAACTCGTCCTGTGTTGCCAATAGCATTCGTAACTCCTTATACGTTCCAGTATTGATATCTGAATCAATTAAATTAAGCAAATGAACGAAAAGGAAAAATCGAGTGAAATCACAGATTAAGTGTTTCAAAGTTAAGAATTTGCTGAGTAGGGAATTCGATGAAACAAAACATAATCGCGCCTTAAATGGTATTTATTTGGTCAATGTATTTAGTTCTTTTCATTAAAAAAATAATACCTTGTGCTCATTTATGAATAATTGATTGCTATAACTCTTGATTTAATAATTACTCTCACAAATGATACAAAATTTAAGTTAAATTAATATTTAATTGACACCTTTGCGGTTCTTGTTCGATTGACAAGGGAAGTGATTAACCTTGAGTTTGAATTTTTAACATGTTGTGGGTTGGATAAATTAAAATATGAAATCATTTTTACGATTGAATTGTACTCTGATAAGTATGATGATCTTTTTTGTGAGTTCTTTGTTGCAGATAAACCATGTTTCTGCAGCTGATTTATCTGTTAATGTCTCTTCTGATACGACTATTTATGAAAATAGTAGCGAAGTGGCTTATACCATCACTGTTGATAATTTAACATCGAATACCATTGATAATATTTCTCTTTCCGCTGATTTTTTATCTGTGATGTCAGGCAGTGAGCTTGCATTTCAATCGACAGAAATTTCTGGAAAGGCTACATGGTTCTCTAATAAAGGGGATTTTAATACATCTGGTGACCTTATTGTTTCCAATGCAAAATTAAACTCAGGTGGTACATTAACTTATACCGTTTTAGCAAATGTATCAGAACTTGCTCAAGATGATATTTCAGTTCAAGCTACAGCGACAACAGATACGGAAACAATTGATTCAAATATAGCTATTGTTAAGCCCGCGCCATATGAATATTCATTAACACTTTCTGCAGATAAAAGTGAATATAAACTTAGTCAACAAATAACCTATACACTTGTAGCCCAAAATACAGGTAGTTATAAAGTACAGCATTTATCTATTAATCAACTTTTTGCTTCTTTATCGGTTGAGTCAATTGACGGGACATTAATTTCGCCATTTTCATCCGTGGCCATTAGTGCAAAAAAGAGTGGGGGAAATAGTGATATTGGCTCTTTCCCTTCGCAAGGTGACTTAGAAGTAATTGATGCTGTAATTGATGTAGGTGGAAATTTAACTTATACGATTAAAGCCACTGTTGTAGATACGTTAGTTGGTGACATTGTCACCTCTGCGGTTTCGAATACCAAAGATGGTAGTATAAATAGTAACGAATTAACGACACCACCTTCGAATGGCCAATTGGAAATAACATTACATGAATTTGATCAAACTTCGCCTTATTTGATTAATGGTGAGATGCTTATTCGTCTTAGTGTTGGAAATACTGGTGGTGGAATCGTTCATAATTATCGAGTTCAACATAATATCGCTACATTATTATCAACATTAGGTAATGATTTAGATGAAGCAAAGTATGATCACACCGATGTCCAAGGTAACCCTTATCAATCATGGATCGCGAAAGTTGATAGCATAGGTACACATTCTATTTCTGCGTTGAATACCAGTGGTTCATTATCAGATGCTGTTTTTGATGATTTAGTATCGGTTTACCCAAATGAAACCATTGATTATTCGATAAAAACTATTATTACTCCTGTAACTGTTGGAACAATCAATAATTTAATTGCAAAAGTACTTAAATCTGACGGTACTCTTGCAGGTTCAACAAGCCAAATTTCAACACCGATTGATGCAGAGAGAGTATTACAAACAAGTGATTCGGAAATAAAAATCACGAAAGATACTGCTCAGAGTGAGTATGTTCCTGGTGGTTCAGTTGTCTATGACATTACTGTTGAGAATACATCTAATAAATACTTTGCTAATAATTTGATAATTGTAGATAAATTATCATGTATAAAAACAGAGCAAGCTGGTGGTGCTGGCCAAGGGAGCGCATTTAAATCTTGGAAGTTGGAAGTTACGGACGGCAAAGACAAGATTGGTACTGACGCAGGTAAATTTAATTATGGCGCGAGTCAGACTGGGGATTTAGCCATATCACCTGATATCGCACCAGGTAAAAAAGTAACTTATAAATTAACAGCAATCGTAAATGACACGAGTGTTGGAACCATTATTGATGATGATCCAAGTTGTTCTGATGACATATCCGAAGGTGGAACAGGGGTTGAAATGCCTGACGATAGTCTTTCTGTAACCAAAGATGTCGATTCATATTATTACTCAGCAGGACAATTACTTACTTACACTATTAAAGTAACGAATAATGGTGATGGTTTTGCTAACCAAGTACCAGTAGTTGATGATCTTGCATCTATCATGGTAGATAGCATCAATGGAACTCCTGTACCTGCTTATTCAAGCTGGGCTATTACGGCAAACGCCGAGCATATTGATGGTACGCCTGCTACGTCAACAGATACAGGGATAGTTGGAGTTATTACATCTCCTGATATTTTAGATGTTGAAGCAACGATTGAGCCGAAAACAATCGTAACATACACAGTAAAAGCGAGAACATCTAATACCGCAAATGGCACAATTACCAATGAAGTGATTGTTGATGGAAAAGCCATTGCGGATAGAGGTTCTGTACCTAGAGATTTTACGGTTTCGATAAACAAATCAGTAAAGGTGAATGGAGCGACGTCATTTAGTGGTGAACAAACTTCTTATTCTAAACCTGCAACAGAAATTACTTATCAGTTGGTATTAAAAAATGATAAATCAAATGGTTATGCTACGAATGTAAATGTGATTGATCCAATATCTACCATTCAAGCTGATATGTTAGAACCTGATAATACATTAATGCCTGTTTTTACTACGTGGACGATTGATGTAGACAAAGAGGTTGTTGATACAGCTGGTTTGTCAGCGCAAGAAGAAGCTGATCTGTTAGCTGCTACGGATGTTGGTATTGTTGAAAATAATAAGGATCTTGATACTACAGCCCAAATTCCACCTAATGTTCGTATAATTTATACGATCACAGCACAAATTGACCGTACTAACCCTAACAAAATCGTGTGGGGTAGTTTTAATAATATTGCAACAGTAACTACGCCAGATAACGGAAAATCAAATAGTGACAATGCATGGGTTAGGCCTAAAGACCCAGATGTATTTGTGACAAAAACCAGCAGTAATGAGCATTTTGAAATAGGTAAAGAAGTTACTTTTGATATTTACATTTTTAACAAAGGCGCAGGTTTTGCAAATGATGTTGATGTAAAAGATGACATTATTGGAATGGATGTTTTTGAACCCGGCTGGAAAATAGAGGCATCAACGGAAGGACATCTTAATAGTGGCAGTTTTGCAGACGATAAGTCAAATTGGCAAGATGGAAATAACATAAATTCAAAAATTGATATTGATCCACAAGAATCTGCGGGCTCCTTTGGTGGTATGGGGTATGTTGTGTATTCTGTAACCGGTGTCGTAAAATCAGATTATGCAAAAGAAGAAATATCAAACACCGCTGAAATTCACGATCCTGCAACGGGAACTGATCATTCATCAACCGCTGAAATTGGTAAAGATGTCGTTACCGAAAAATTTAATGTTTCAATTTTAAAAACATCAGATAAGGTAAAAGTGGTACCCGGTGAGGACATCACTTACACCATCACACTATTTAATAATAGCTCAACGGTCACCGCTGATCGATTAACCGTTGCTGACCTGATGTCAGAAATTAAATCTGTGCTAGCGAATGATAAAGACGATCATTTCCAAGATGATTTAGATAAGTCTCCTTTTGAATATTGGCAGATAAAATTAGATGGTGAAAGTGCGTTTGGCCCTAGCACTAATGAAGATTTTATTTACCCTGTTAAAGGCTCTGGTAACACGTTAGAACTTGCACCACAAGAAGCTAAAATCTTTCAGATTAAAGCCAAAGTAAAAGATAACTATGTCGGTACCGTTATATCTGGCTCTCAAACGAATTTATTGCCAAATGATGCGTATGTATATCGTGATTTTGGTGAAGTGGATGAAGCATCACACGTATCTCATCACGAAAATGAAATCGCTTGGAACGGTGCAGATACGATTCGAAATTTGCTCGTTAATGGTAGTCCTAACCAATACTACAGTCCTAGTGATGAACTGACTTATACCGTTAAAGTACTATCTAAAACTGGGTATTTAAATAACCATAAGGTATTGGAAGATATTCTTGGTTTAAATGTTTTATTGATGGATGGGTCGTCAGCTAACCCATTTTTAGATACGTTTAGCGTTACCGTAGACAAAGATGATACGAATGGTGGAAAAGGCACAACCAATGGCACTCTAGATGGTGTGGTGGAAGATAATAAGAACATTGATACTACCATTGATGTTGCTGGTGGAGACTATGTTCTTTATACAGTGAAAGGAATTGTTCGTAATGATGCCGTTGGTGATATTACGATCGGTGGAATAACGGTACGTCCAAATGAGTTCCACTTAACCTTCTCTAAAGAAGTGGATGAATTAAACTATAAACCTGGCGAGGCATTAACTTATCACCTGATTATTACTAATGATGGTAAGGGCAATGCTTATGATATCCCTGTTCTAGATGAAATATCAAAAGTACAAGTTGAGTTAGTTGATGGAACGATGGGATCCGCATTTTTGCCGGGGTGGACGATTGACCCTCAAGTGAGTGGCGATGCACCAGGCAGTAATGTTCAAGTTGGAACCACTACGGATGGTAGAGATTTAAATACAAGAGCTTCAATCCCAGCGGGAGCTACCATTGATTATGTTGTTACTACTACGGTAAACCCAACAGCAATAGGCGATATTATTAATATATTATCGGTTAATGGTGATCGTGTAAGTGCATTATCTAAACCCGATGCTCAAAAGTTTGAGTATTCAAAATCGATTCTTGCTTATTATGATACTGATGGTGTGACCAAGTTGAGTAGTGGTCTTGCTGGCTATAAACCCGATGGATTTATTGAGTATCAAATAGAAATAACCAATGATAATGAAGTTCACTTAAACGACATTACTATCACTGACCGAATTCGTTCAATTAAAACTGATTGTTACAATGTAACAACTGGCTCAATAGAACAATGTCCAGCGTTTGATAGTTGGCAGATTGTCACTGAGACGGACAGAAGCCCAATATCCAATCCTGGACATGTTCAAGATAATAGAGATATTGATACAGAATTTGATTTAGCTGCTAAAAGTTCAGATCCGCTTGGCTCATATGTTAGGTATAAAATTAAAGCTCATATTGTTGAAAATGCAGTAGGTGAATTTAAAAATAGTGCCTTGATTGATGGTCGACATACCGTGACATCAGATCGTTCAGTGATGCTACCTGTAGCATTAAACAAACTACATAAAGCTTATTCTGATAATGCACTGACTAGTGTTAAGAAAACCTACAACCATCAAACAGATCAACAAAAGGTCTTTTATCATCTGCGAATTGAAAACACAGGTGATGGTCTTGAATATGGAAAGGCTCTTATTGAAAAGTTTTCAGAGCTTAAAGTACGATTAGCACAAACCGCTGTAGGTCAAGGTAATAACGATAAAGCGTCTGTGTATCAACCGAATGGCTGGACAGTAACAGCAACAACATCAGGCGAACCAACGACTTCTATTGGTGGTTTTGTCGGTGGAAATAATGCAGATATTGATATTCCATCCGTGTCAATCGCCCCAAATGGATGGATAGATTTTGTAATGGAATCGCAAATTCGTGATGACAGTTTGGATGCGATAAAAATTACGCCAACTTATGGCGGTAGTAATCTTCCAAAATCAAACATTACTTCAGATCCTTCAGGCTTAGAAGTGACAAAAACCATTATTTCAGTGGGTGGGAAACCATACAGTCGTGGTGATACTTATAAACCGGGTGATACGGTTGAATATCAATTTATTGTTAAGAATATTCAACCTGTATGGCGTGATAACACCATTATTCAAGATCTGCTTTCTGAGATAAAAGTGGAAGTGATTGGTGGAGGTATCGAATCTGCATTAATCAATACCAACATTACTGATGTTGTAACAACAGGTTTAAATGGTAGCGTTGATACTAAACCTCTTGATTATGATCCCAAAGGGGATGTTGATATTAAAGAAGCTGATGGGCTTGATATCGCACCAATGGAAGAGATAACGTTCACAATCACAGGACAAATTCGTACTGATGCTGTTGGTATTGTTGACGCAAACACCGCTATTGGTGGAAATAATACCGTCAATACGGATCCTATTCCTCCTGTCGCACCAAAACTTGTTTTTGAAAAATTAGTAACCAATACGACAGCAGACAGTAGTACTTGTTCTTTTCCATCATCAACAGGAAGTGGCTGCCAATATAACCCTAGTGGTCAAGTCACTTATGAGGTGATCGTAAGAAATGACGGGGAAGGTACAGCTAATGATGTAGTAATTAAAGATATTGTAAGCTCAATTAAAACATCAGATGGTGGCAGTGCATTTTCATTAACTAATGTTCATTTACTTGAGCAACCCGATCCGTCTCGTTTTTCTATTACTGGTCAATATGAAGGGACATCTGATCTGAATGCCACATTCGATTTAATGTCAGGAGATACGGTTAAATTTGAAATATCGGGCACTGTTTCGAACGATGCAACCGGGTCAATCACTAATATTGCACAAGTTGATGGTACTAATACTAACGATGTAACACTTGATGCCGGAACCGCAAAAATTATTGCAATCAAACAATCTGATATCGATAGTTATACACCTGGACAGTCGATCAACTATACCATTCGTATATTAAATAAATCGGATACTAATACTGAAGTAACGATTGTTGATCTCATTTCATCATTCATGGTGGAAACGGCAGATGGAACGATGAAATCGGCATTAGAATCTTGGACTATAGTTTCTAAGGTTATCTCCGACGGTGATCATGATTCGACACCAAGTTATACGGATATAAGCAGTTTACCTACGAGTGGTGATATTAATTCTGTAATAAAAATGGCAGCAAGACATCTTGATTCAACATTGACTGAAGTTGAAATTAAGATCTCTGGGGTAATACGTAAAGATGCTATTGGCCAATTTACAAATACAGTAACGATCAATGGAGCTGATTATCGCGTTGATGTTGGTTATATCGTACCTGAAAAGGGAGAATTAACCGTATCAAAATCAGCAACAAAAACACCAGCAACCTATGTTCCTGGAGAAGTAATTGGTTTTGATGTTGAAGTTGAAAACATAGGTGGTGGTTACCTAACTAACGTTAATATTAGTGATTTAAGTAAAAGTATTAAAACGGATTTTGCGGGGCAGGCTCGTGATGGGCAAGTATTTGCACAGTGGGATATAACAAATATAACTGTGGTTGGCGCAGAACCGTCATTATCTCAGCCGATATCTGGTAGTGAAATTATCGGGTCATCGGGTTATGAAGTCAACTATAACATTGCACCGTCGCATAAGATCCAACTGCATCTTGAAGGGCAAGTTAATGATAAGGCAATGGGAGACATTACCAACATCGTTAACGTAACTGATGCCGAAAATAAATTAAAAAGAGCAGAAGCAACATACACACCTGAATTAGCGGCGTTAACGGTGAGTAAAACCATTGATAAACCAGTGTATGAGGCGGGAGATACGCTGACTTACACCATTAAAGTGACAAACACGACTGGCGCATGGGCGAAAGACGTTCAAATCAGTGATTTTTTATCAAAGATTGAAAGTACAACGATTGACGGTACAACCATTACTGCTTTTGACCCTAATTCAATAACCATTAGTGGTAGCTCATTAACGGGTGAGACAACCATTCCAACTATACATTCAGGTGATATGAATGGAACCATCGAAATAGCACCAAATGATGAGCTAACTATTACACTGAGTGCAGTATTGTTACCTACGATTCACGGTGAGGTAAAAAATACAGTAACGGTTGAATTAGATGGTGTATCACAAACGGCTGAAGCGATCAGTGTTCCGATTATTCCAACAGTGACTTTAACAAAAGAAGCGCCGGTAGAGTTTTATGTTCCAGGGGAGTCGTCTGATTTCATTATTACGGTTAAAAATGAAACTAATGGCTTTGCAGATGACATAAAAGTTGATGACATCATATCAGCATTAACCGTCGAGACGATTGACGGAACAACAGAGCAAGCATTTAGTCACTGGGTATTAGATGTAGAAGCCAATGACCCGAATACGGTTATTACCCGAACAAGTGCCACTATTAATGAAGATATCGAAGTGAATATCGATTTAGCTCCGTTAGATACTGTAACTTTTACAGTCAGTGGCGATGTAAATCAAAAAGCAGTAGGTATCATTAAAAATACAGCCGTTATGGATTTTAATGTCGTAACCATAACTAAAGAAGCAGAGTTAAAACCAGAACTTCAAAGTGTTTCATTTGAAAAAACATTAAAAGATGGCACTCAAGAAGGAAATTATGTTGCAGGAGAAGAAGCTGAATTCCATATCACATTAGTGAATAATGCCGCTAGTTTTGCTCAAAATATTAAAGTAACTGACTTAATTAGTGACTTAAAAGTAACAACTATTTTAGGTGGAACTGAAGATGCGTTCAGCTCTTGGCGTATTGATTATGAAATACAAAATGACAAATACGACACAACAACAATAGATCCACTACCTATCGGAAGTGATCTTGATGTAACTATCAACCTTGCCCCAAATGCTACTGTCGATTTTATTGTTAGTGGTGTTGTTAATCCTGATGCATTAGGAGAAATAAGCAATACCGCAAGTATGGATGATGGCACAACGAGCATTGATTCAACCGCCATTTTAAAACCAGAAGAAGTGGTCCTTATGGTTAAAAAAGTGGCAGATAAATCAGAATATACCAATGATGATGATGAAATTACCTTCACTTTAGGTGTCACTAACCGAGGTTCTTCAGAC
Source organism: Aliivibrio fischeri ATCC 7744 = JCM 18803 = DSM 507 (assembly GCF_023983475.1). NCBI lineage: Bacteria > Pseudomonadati > Pseudomonadota > Gammaproteobacteria > Vibrionales > Vibrionaceae > Aliivibrio > Aliivibrio fischeri. The sequence goes on along the minus strand of NZ_CP092713.1, from coordinate 1,174,615 downwards.
GTGACGGGAGTTCGCCTAGTTGATGAAATATCAAAACTACAAGGTGCAAATGGCAACCCATTATTTACTGAATGGACGGCAAAAATCATTGAATTTCCAAGTGGCGCTGTTGTAGATACTCAAAGTTCGGTTGATTTAGATTCAACTCAAACGCTAAAAGCATATGAAGGTAACGCATTTGAAATCATCATTGTTGGTCAAATTGGTAAAGGTCTTGATGATGATATAACTAACACATTTACTGCCACGACTCCGGGAGGAATAACGGCGGAAGACAGCGTAACTATTCATGTTAAGAAGTTTGCAGATAATGAAGGTGAACTGCAAGTAACCAAACAAGCACTTAAAGACTCAGCTCAAGTGGGTGATGTCATTGAGTACGAAGTCATCATTGAAAATCATAATGAAGCTGAATTTAAAGGGGTGAAATTAGAAGATAGATACCCTTCGGGTTTTCAATATGTGGAAGGTTCAACTGAAATAACAAACAGTGGACCTGATGGACAGTTCGATACATTTGATGATGTATTTAATACTCAAGAACCAAGTATTACTAATGTATTAACATTTAATATTGGCGATATGCTTGCGTATGGTTCAAGTGGTTCCACTATTCAAGAAAAGGTGCGTGTTCGTTATTTGTTGCGAGTAACCGTTGGTGCAACCTTTGGTAGTTATGTCAATACAGCTTATGCCATGACACCAGCAGAAGGAATGACGAGTGGGCCTCTGCAAATTAAGTCAAACATGAGTAGTGCTACCGTTGAAATTACGCCTGATAAGTTATTTGATACCGCATCAATTATTGGGAAAGTATTTGAAGATCATAACGGCGATGGCTACCAAGCAGAAGCAACGGCTTATGAGATTAAAATCACCGCAGATATACCTAGGTCAGCGTACATATCAAATTCAACAACCTTAGAGATTTTAGGTCAAGAAGAAAACGTAAGCGAAAGCGATATTGCACCTATCAATAAAAGTATAGTTATTGATCATCTATTTGGTTTATCGAGAAATAGGACTTTGCCAGAAGGAAACAAGGCAGTATTGCAATTTGCAACAATCACTAAAGATAAGTTTGATTTTACTGTAGAAACTGAAGATGGCACTCATATCCTGTTTAAAAAAGACGACAGTGTAATAACAAACCATACCGGTGACAGACAAGAAGGACTAACAGGTGAAAATCTGAATGTTACTCGTAATCTCTATAAAGATGGTGACCATTATTTGTGGGAAATTATCATCGAAAATATAGGCTTATATGAAGATGGTATTCCAGGAGTAAGGTTATTAACCGTTGAAGGGATCATTATAGAAACCGATCAATATGGTCGTTATCACGTACCTGATCAATGGGTATTAGATAAAAAAGGAAAACAATTCCTTGTAAAAGTCGACAGCGATTCATTGCCTACAGGGATGACAGTAATTAGTGAAAATCCGAAGGTATTACGAATAACACCGCATGCACTGACTAAATTTAACTTTAGTGTGCAAAGTGAAGAAAAGAATAACTCAAAATAATAAAAAGAAGAGAAGTTATTATGAAAAGCCTAAATATTTTTAAGAAAAAAAGCATAACAGTGTGCGTATTATCAGCATTACCTGTTATGACTTTTGCTAAAAATACCGAGAATTTACAACAGCTCGATTCTGATACTATGGGGATCTTAGTTGACGCTCATGAACAAACAGACAGTTCACGCATTTATTTAGATGAAGGCGCAATATGGGCAAGTCGTGATATCACCAAATTTAACCCTGTATTAGATTTGAGTGTGAGTGATGAGGCTGAAATTGAAAATGGTGCTTTAGTTAATGCGCTGAATTTTTCTGTTAATACAAACTACAGTTATTACATAAAGACATGGCAGGTAGAAGTATACCGTGGTGCCGATCGCCATTTGTCCGAACCTTTAATCGTAAAAAAAGGCGATGTATTAGCAAATAGTACAGATATCGAGTGGGATGGCTCAACAGAGGTTGACTATCAATTTAGGTTAGGTGAGCAGCTGCTGTTTAGACTCAAAGTTTGGGATAAAGATGGCAATATGGATGTCACCAGTTTGGGTGTGATTGATCTTGTTCGACCTAATAAAGATCTTTCTATTGATAAAAACATAAATGACGAAGACTCGGGTCGTCATTTTGGTAAGTCACGTTTGATGCGTCATAACATTCCAACCTCATCAGGTTTAGCAAAATTCATTGGTACAGGGTTAGATGGCGTCGATAAAGTGATTATCGGCGAAGATGAATTTGATGTTGTAGAAGGGGATTTATATGCGGAAATCTTCCTACCAACGGACGCGTATCGATTCCCTACAACGGTTGTTTTCGACTCAGGAGAAGAGCGTCGATTCTCTCTTTATGCCCGTATTCCTGATACCTATTATGCACAAGCTGGTTTAGCTGATTTTTATGTTGGCGCAAATCGTGTAGGTGGTAGCACAGGTGCGTTAGAGGTCAATGAGCAATATGCTCAAGATATCTATAACCAAGGACGTATTGCCTATTTTGGTCAGGGAAAGTTTGGTGACAAATTACGAGTTGTTGCTCATGTAGATACGAAGGATAGTGCCGTAAAGGATATGTTCAAAAATCCATTTGCTGCAAATGACGCTTCGACTGTCTTTGACATTGTCGATGGTGACGATGAAATGATGTATGGCAATTATGGTGATGGGGCTAATATTCAAAAAGTGGTGAACACAAAAGGTAAAGTTTACCTCGATGTTCAATACGATAAATCTCAATATCTGTGGGGTAATTTCAATACTGGAATTACGGGTACAGATAATGGTGATTACAACCGCAGTTTATACGGTTTTAAAGGAGATTACCGCACACGAGAAACTACCTTATACGGTGAAGACCGTTTAAATATTGTCGGTTTTGCTTCACAAGCAGATTCACTTTATTCGCATGATGAGTTTTTAGGAACGGGTGGTTCATTATACTTCTTACAACATGGTGAAGTGCTACCTGGTAGCGATAAAGTCATGATTAAAGTCATGAATAAAGACAGCGGGATTGTAGAGAGAGAAATCCCATTACAATCAGGACGTGATTATGAGATAGACGAATATCAAGGCCGAATTATCTTAACGAGACCGTTATCCGATATTGTTTCAGACAGTTTTGGTTCGGTAATAGATGATTCACCTCGTGGTGGTTATGAAAACTATTTATCTGTTGATTATGAATACGTTCCAAGGGGTAAAGACGCACAAGATGCGATGGCCTATGGTGGTCGTGTCAAAGGTTGGATCAACGATTATATTGGGGTTGGTGCAACTTACATAACAGAAGAAAAAGACAGTCAAGATTACGAACTGTATTCAACGGATCTCACATTACGTGCAACAGAAGGTACTTATTTAAAAACAGAGTTCGGACACACGACTGGAACACAAGCAGACAGTAACTTTGTTTCATTTGATGGTGGTTTAACCTTTACGCCAATTACATCGGGTAATGTAAATGATCGTGAAGGAAATAACATTCAAGTTCTTGGTGTCGCCAGTTTATATGATCTTGCTCCGGGTTTGTTCGGTGCTGTAGGGAATGATGTCAAAGCTTGGTATAAATCAAAAGATGCGGGGTACTCATACGCGAGCCAAAGTGATGATCTTGAACAAGAGTCTTATGGGACAGAAGTTCGTTTACAAGTTGGTGATCGAGTTCAAGTATCCACTCGTTTTACATCGATGGAAGAAAAAGAGTTAGACGGTACATTAGAAACAGACAGTGAACAAATTGAGTTAGAAACACAGTTTTTGGTTACCGAACATGTAAAAATTTCATTAGCAGGAAAGCATGTTAAAGAACTCAATCGACAGAAAGAGTTAGGAACTGGCTCATTAGCGGGAGCAAAAGCAGAGTACCTTTGGGATAGTGAAAATAGCGTTTACGTTAAAGCTCAAACAACCGTGGATGCGACGGATTCCTATGATGATAACGACAGTGTCACTGTGGGTGCAGAAACAAGAATCCTAGAGGATCTGACGCTTGGTGGGGCATACACAACAGGTAGCCGTGGTGATGCTGCAGAAGCCACAGTAAATTATGATGTAACTAAAGATTATTCTACTTATGTTACTTATGTAGAAGATAATTATCAGGATCAAAATAACGTAATTTTAGGGCAAAGAGCGGCGTTAACTCAAACTGTCGATTTCTATCAAGAGAATCAATTTGTTAATGAAAACAATGGAAAAGGTCGTATTGATTCATTTGGCTTTGATAATGAATTTACCGATGATATTGATCTTGGTATTGCTTACCAACAAGGTGAGATTGAATATAATAATGACCCCAATAATACACTAACGGGTCTTGTTCACCGTAAAGCCATCAGCTTTAGTATAAGTTTTGATCTTGATGACGTTCTTTTAAAGAACAAGTTTGAATATCGTGTCGATGAAACTGAAGAAACCAATGAGAAAATTGAGCAATGGGTAACAACAAATAGTTATACCCACCACTTAACCGAAGAATACACCTTGTTTGGTAAGTTTAATTATTCTCGCTCAGAAAATGAAACCAACAGAGAATTACTTGAGCGCTTTATTGAATCCAGTATCGGTTTAGCTTATCGACCAATTTACAATGATAGATTGAATTTATTGGCACGTTATACATATTTAGTCGACTTTGATAACCTAAATCGGGATGTTGAATATTCAGATGAAGAAAACCATATCATCGAAACTGAGGCGATATATTCCTGGAATGCTCATTGGGATTTTGGCGCGAAATACGCGTATAAAGATAAATATGAACGTTTTGATCGTGCATCAGGTACTGGGATTGATGTTAATAGCCAAATTTATCTCACAGGCATCAGTGCTTCTTATCGCATAATGAAGAATTGGGATGTAACAGGCCAATATCATTGGAAAGTAGACACTCAATACGATGAAATGGAAGATGGAGCACTTATCTCATTTAATAAACATTTAACAGATAACTTTAAGATGGGTGTTGGGTACAACTTTTCTCGATTCGACGATAACTTAACAAACGATGATGATTATGATGCAAGTGGTGTATTCATTAATCTTATTGGTAAAATTTAAGGAAGAAAGATGCAAATAAAACAATCGCTATTTATTGGATTAGGTCTTCTTTCTTTGTTTGGGTGCAGTACTGATACTTACGTAAGCCAAGAAAACATTGATAAATATGATGAGCGAGTTCAAAAGTTTTTAATTGCAGAGTGTTTAGTACCACAGCGTGAAATACAAATCGGTGTAGCTGAACACTTTGAATTTGATAAATCTGAAATAATGGAGGGGGATTTCCCATCATTAAATCAGTTTGTTCGTGATATTGAAAAGTTAAAAGGTCGAATTGCTATTGTTGGTCATACGGACTATCAAGGCTCTGAAAAATATAATGAGCAACTTTCTCTTAGACGAGCAGATTCAATCAAAACATACCTTTTAAAGCAATTGAATGCGGATAATTATGAATGGGAAATTAAATATTATGGTGAGAAAAAACCATTAATTGAAGGGCGAACATTAGAAGCAAATGCGGCGAACCGTCGCGCGTATTTGGTTTTTGAACAAACAGTAGAGAAAGAAACGAACCCTGCGTGCTTACCTCCAGAGCCAAAGAGAAAAGTTTATGTCACGATGGCATCACATTTTGATTTTGATAAATCTGTATTAAAAGAGAAAGATAAAATTGAATTGGATAAGCTAGCGTTAAAATTAGAAGGATTGACAGGTCGCATATTGATCGCGGGTCATACGGATTATCAAGGTTCCGTGAGTTATAATGAAAAACTCGCAAAAGAGCGCTCTATCGCGGTACAAGAATATTTAAAAACTAGGGTAGATCCGACGCAATTTGTCTGGGAAGTTAAATCATTTGGTGAAAGTGAACCGATAATCCAAGAGCATACGTTAAAGGCGAATGCTGAAAACCGTCGTGCGTTTGTCGTCTTTAAAGAAGGTCCATTACCTGAAGAAAAAATTGAATCACTGACCGATAAAAAATAAAAATAGGGCGTTCATTTAGAGGTAAATGAACGCCTTTCTGTTACGCTGTCACAGTGACTTCATAAGAACCAAATTTACGGATGTTGATAACACCAGTATCAAACAGTAGGTATTGCCCTTTAATACCATTAAGAACGCCTGTGACTTCAGGGTTTTTATCAAAGTTATGGCTTACGATTTTTGTCGGGAACTCATTAACAGGAAACCCGATATCAAGAATGTGCTCGTCTAATAATTCAACAGAGTCGTCACCATACTCAGCTTGAATCTTTGCAATTGCCGTTTCAACTTGAGGCAATAGCTCTAAAGCCGCTTCTTTTAAAGGTAGGGGATCACCGTTACCTTTTAATAGCGTGCGCCAATTGGTTTTATCTGCAATGAGTTTTGCTAATTCAATTTCAACTAGGCCTGAAATTAAGCGGTTTTTCACTTTAGCGATAGGCAAACCTTGAGTCGCACCTTGATCAATCCAGCGTGTAGGAATCTGAGTATGACGAGTAATGCCGACTTTCATACTCGATGTATTTGAAAGATAAACATAGTGATCAACAAAGCAATTCTCTTCACCCCATTGAGGTTCACGACACGTTCCTTCAGCGAAATGACATGTTTCAGGTTTCATTATGCACATATCGCAACTTGCTAGCTTTTTCATACACACAAAGCAGTGACCTTGGGAGTAGCTTTTTTTGGTTTTCTTGCCACATGAGCAGCAAAAGATATTACCTGTATGAGTAAGGGTTAGGGTTTTACCAATTAAAGGATTTAAACTGATTTCTTCATCTCCGACAGGTAGACGATATTGAACGGTTCCTTCAGATAAAGAAGAACGCATTTTTGCTAATGTTCCAGTAATTTGAATGCTCATGAACTTTCTACTTTTATTTTTATAAATGAATGTTTATTAGAATAAAACCATTGTAACAAAGTCATGAGAGAGTGTAAGAGCTCAAGTGAATATTTATATGCAAGGATAAACGACAGTTATGATATACTCGTCACATTAGACCAGAATGACTGGTTATTTATCAATAATACTCGAAATTGGAGTGCAGCTTTTGCAATTTAAAGATTTAGGTTTAGATAATCGCCTATTAAAAAATCTCGCTCACCAGAACATTAAAAAACCAACTGAAATTCAACGTAAGGCTGTTCCTGTTGCTATTGCAGGTAAAGATGTTCTTGCGTCGTCAAAAACAGGTTCAGGTAAAACATTAGCATTCGTTTTACCAATGCTTCATAAATCACTAAAAACGAAATCTTTCTCAAAGAATGATCCTCGAGCAGTGATTCTTGCGCCAACTCGTGAATTAGCTAAGCAAGTATATAGCCATTTACGCGCAATGTTAGGTGGCTTAACTTATGATGCGACATTGATTACTGGCGGTGAGAACTTTAATGACCAAGTGAATGCATTGCGCAAGCACCCTAAGTTCATAGTTGCCACTCCAGGACGTTTAGCTGACCACCTTGAGCATCAATCTCTGTACCTTGATGGTTTAGAAACGCTGATCCTTGACGAAGCTGACCGTATGCTAGATCTTGGTTTTGCTGAACATTTACAAAAGATTCATAAGGCGGCAAGTCACCGTCGTCGTCAAACGCTAATGTTCTCAGCAACGCTTGATCACGATGCAGTGAATAAGTTCGCAGGTAACATGCTGGATAATCCAAAGCGTATCTCTGTAGGTTTATCGAATGATGAGCACAAAGACATTACACAACGCTTCTATCTATGTGACCATTTAGATCACAAACAAGCGATCTTAAACAAAATCATTGAGACTGAAGATTACTTCCAAATCATGATTTTCACAGCAACACGCTCTGATACTGATCGTTTAACTAAGTTATTAAACGAAGAGAATTTAAAAGCAGTAGCGCTAAGTGGTGATATGAACCAAACCGCTCGTAATAACATTATGAGTCAGTTTGAGCGTCGTGTTCACAAGATCTTAGTAACAACTGATGTTGCTTCTCGTGGTTTAGACTTAACAAGCGTAACGCACGTAATTAACTTTGATATGCCAAAGCATATGGAAGAGTATGTTCACCGTGTTGGTCGTACAGGCCGTGCGGGTAAGAAAGGTACAGCGATTTCTCTTGTTGGTCCAAAAGACTGGGAAAGCTTTAAACGCGTAGAAACCTTCTTACAACAAGATTTGTCTTTCTCTGTATTTGAAGAATTAAAAGGTAAATTTAAAGGATTGAAACCAAAACATAAACGTACGTTTGTGAAAAAAGGCGATCCTAAGAAATTTAAAGCGAAGGGTAATCAAAACAAACCTAAAGCGCCTAAGAAACGTGATAACTCGTTCCATACAAATGTGGCGGTTGGCGATCAGGTATTTATGCCAAAGAAAAAGCCAAAACAAATTGTGGTTGATGACGAGTAAGCTAACTAGTTTAGTTTTATAGAGTAAATCAGAAATAAAAAATGACAAGGGAGCGAACGAACTTCCTTGTCATTTTTTTTAAACTAAAAACGAGTAATAGTGTGAAACCAGTATTGTGATTTAATACTAATTTAGATAAATACTCGTATTACAAATACTCACATAAATACGCAGTTTCGATTTCTACTTTTACTTCAAATGAAGAGTTACCTTCAACTGAGAAATCTTCACCAGAAGAGAAAGTTACCCAGTCAGCATCTGTTGAGCGTTTAATGGTAAGAGCACCAGTGATAACACTCATTTTCTCAGCAGCAGCTGTGCCAAAAGTGTAGTTACCCGGTAACATTACACCTACAGAAATTGCGTTACTGTTTTGTTCAAATCCAATAGATTTTACTTTATCTTCAAAATAGCTATTTACGGTTAACATGTGACATCCTTGAAATTAAAATCGAGTAAACAATATGTTATTCGACCATTATTTTCAATAGTTACTTTATATAACCAAGTGATTGAATAGTCTTAGTCGCTTCTGGTGAAGCAATGTAATTCATAAACTCTGTCGATTCTTTAGATACTGTTTGGTTCTTGTATACAAATAAGAAAGGGTGAGAAAGAGAATACTTGTTTTCCATTATTGCTTCTTGACTTGGTAAAACATTATCTACCTTTAAAACTCGTAATTGAGCTATATCACCGAGTGTTCCTGCTGAAACATAACCAATAGCATAAGGATTACGTGAAACAATACTTTTCACCATGCCCGTCCCATTAACAACAAGAGCATTATCGCTAATATCTGACACGGTAAATGAATTGATTTCTTGTGTTAAACCGAAGTGTTTTTCAAACGAGAAACGAGAGCCAGAAGCAATTTCACGTGAAATTACAGAGATCTTACGATCAGTGCCACCCAATTCTTTCCAGTTTTTAATATCACCGTGATAGATTTTCCAAATGTTCTCTGTAGATAACTCAGTAATTGGGTTGTCAGGGTGGACAACAATTGCGATGGCATCATAAGCGATAAGAGTTGAACTTAATGATTCTTTTTCTTTATCTGTTAACTCACGAGAGCTGATTGCAAGATTTACTGTGTCATCAACCAGTAGTTTAATGCCTGCACTTGAACCAATACTTTGTAAATCAACAAGTGGTTTATTGTCTTTATTGTATTCATCAATAAAGGGCTCTAATAGTGTAGAAACAGATGTAGAACCAGCAATTACTGTATTTGCAGCAAAAGTTGAGGAGCTAAAAAGTAACGCTGTAAATAAAGAGGTGTAACTAAACGCTTTGAACATGAGCTAAATCCATTGTGAAAAAAAAGCATCATAATCTGGAAGTGTTACACCTTTGTGACAAGTTATCCTTGAAGTGAATCACGAAATTCTTTGGGGGTGATCCCTTTTACGGACTTAAAACTCGTACTAAAGTGCGCCGCTGTTTTAAAACCTGTGTCATAGGCGATTTCAGTGATGGTTTTTCGAGTCAGTCTTAGTTGTGTTGCCGCATAATTAATGCGTTTTACTTTAACTAGATGAGCAAAAGAGAGTTTATCTGATTGAAGTTTGCGTTTTAATGTTGATGCAGACATACCTAGTTTTGGAGCAACCATATCAATGGTTAAATCTGCTGATATATGCTCTTCAACGTATCTTATAAGTTGCTGAGAGGTCGTTAATACCGATATTTTTTGGATAAATGGAATAAGACACGGCTGTTTATTTACCATTTCACTCAACAAAGCTAAGGTTAAAAACTCAAGAGTGTCGTTGTTATCATTATTTGTTAATTGTTCTTTTAACAGTTCAAGCAGTTTGACTACAGATGTATCTTGAGCAGTAAAAATGAAAGTATCAGAATTGCAAGGTGAGTGAGCTGGTGCATTGCTGTATGACAAAAATTTCTGAAATAGAGCAACATCGATAACAACAGATTGAGCTTTAAAATTGTTATTATCGTTTGTCATTTTTATTTTTGAAATATCACCTGAGCTGTATAACAAAAAATCACCAGCATTAAGCGTAATATCATCACCGCTTCTATCGCGATAATGAAATTGACCAGAAGTTACAATGAAAATACCATTACGCTCTACAGGGTAGCGATCTGATTTTCTTCTGGTATGAGTATTAAACTCGTGTAACTGGACTGGAGACATCATGATTTCCCTCTATTATCATTGAAAATTAGTGTAAACTTACTTATTGAAAAATCAAGAGTATTAGTTTGAAGTCTTAAAAAATGAGTAGAAAATTAAGACTTACTTCAACCTACAGAACGGAATTTTATGGGCAGCCCACGATTACGAAAGCAATTCGAAAAATTATACGGTCATTATCACTTATCGTCTGACGGCGTACAGATTGATGATATTGCCGATCTATTGTGCTGTACTCGTCGTAATACCCGTATGGTTCTTAAAAAAATGTCCGAAGAAAAATGGATTGATTGGATCCCTGCGGTTGGCCGAGGTAAGAGTTCAGTCCTTGAGTTTTTATCTACGCCTGATACGGTCTATCTGTCCCTTGCTCGACGTAATATTGAAGATGGAAAACTTGACGTTGCCCTTGATATTTTGGATGGTAATCAAGACGCATTACTGGATTTGATCCATAAAGTATTAGGGGTTTCACACGAAAAGGGCAAACAAGTGGTTAAGTTGCCTTATTATCGCCAACTGAACCTATTAAAGCCATCGTTAGCAATTCGTCGTTCAGAGCAGCATTTAATGCAGCAAATTTTCAACGGCTTAACTCAATGGAATAAGCAAGGAGAAGTGGAAGGTGATATTGCCCACCATTGGGAAATGCTTTCACCTACACATTGGCGCTTTTACTTAAGGCCAAGCATCTATTTCCATGATGGAAAATTACTGACATTTGATGACATTAAAGAGACATTTACTCATTTAAAGACAAACTATGTTTTTAGTCATATTGAGGATGTTTTAAGTCCAAATCTCAATGTCATTGATTTTATCTTAAATAAAGATGATCACTATTTTGATTCAAAATTAGCTCAGTTTAATGCGAAATTGGTTCCAGCAACCAGTCATAATAGTGATGAGCAACAACATTTACCTATTGGAAGTGGGCCATATAAAGTCGCTGAAAATACAGATAAAAAATTAATCTTAGTGGCCAATGAGCAGTATTTTGGTTATCGGCCTCTTATTGATTCCGTTGAAGTGTGGACACTACCAGAGATCGCGCCAATTCAACTGAAATTGGGTTTGGAAGTGTACGAGGGAAATGATCAATCACTTGATTCATATGGTGAAACTGTTGATGTCGATCGTGGTTGTAGTTACTTATTATTTAACCGTAAAACTGGCATTGCAAAAGATCAAAATTGGTTAAGTTATTTATTAAATACGATCACTCCATTACTCCTATTGAATGAGCTTCAAAATTCAACCATGAATGGTATCGGCCTTTTTAACGCATATGGACTATTACCGGGTTTTCAACATTGCTTAAATCGTACGATTCCACCTTACGAGTTACCAGAAAGAGGGAGTGTTGTTCATTTAGGATTTGAGAATGAGCATCCGTTGTATCCATTACTTGGGAAAATCATAAAGCAACGATTAGATAAAGATGGGATCATTTTAAAGATACATCAATTTGATACCTTAGATTTACTTGATTTAGATAAGGCTGCCACCATTGATATTTGGCTACGAGGTATGAGTTTGGGGACTCAATGTCCAGAAGCGTTATTATCTTGGTTATTTGCCTTTGATGAAATTGAACGTGTGATGCCTGAGGATGATTTCCAAACCATATCGAACATGATTGAAAAATGGCAGTCAACGTCACAGTGTCACTTTCCAGTGAATGATATTTGTCGATTTTTAATTGATTGCGGCCAAATCAATCCATTATTTCATGGTTGGATGGGAATTAGTGAAGATACAAACAACAGTATTCAAAATGCTTCATGCAATGGATTAGGTTGGTTTGATTTTGAGAAGGTTTGGATTAAACCAACCTTATAATAAGAATGGTTACCACCACGATATGACGCGTGGTGGCATTATGCATGTTATTTTTTGTAAAATGCGCGAATGGCTTGAGCTAGGTTAGCCTTAACTTCCTTTGTTATTGAACACGTATTTTCACAAGGAAGCGCTGCTAATAAGTCTGAAACTAATCGGTCTGTTGGTTGAGGTGTTAAAGCTTGCCACTCTTCCAGAAGAGAACGGTTAATGTGTGATGGCAAAGAGCCCAAAGTGCCTACATCATTTTGATCGTGAACCAATAAACCCGCCGTGGTTCCTTTGTCTAAGGTTAATACTTGATAGAAGTAAAGTGTGTGGTAATTTAATTGAGCCTGTTTTAGCTCTTTCGTTATTTCACTTTTTTGTAGTAAGTGTGAGCTAAGAATATGCACATAAGTATCAATCACTTTTGTTGCAAATTGTTTTGTAAATAACTCACCATTTTCTCCTTCTGGATTAAACCCTTCTAAATAAAAATGACTCACGCCTCTGCGTTTTTTTAATGCAGGGATATCAAAATATTGATTACCAGCCCTAGTTCCCTCTAAGTAATGAGATTTGGCGGCTACTTTTAATGTTTGATCGAAGTATTCTTTGTCTTCTTTATCAAAGTGAGAAGGGTTTAAATCAGCCATGATTCGCCAATAACTAGTGCCATCTTTTAATTCCGTTAAACTAAAATGCATATGAATCGATGGTGCGAGGGGGTTATTAGGGTGGATAATGGTAGAGAGGGCTGTCGCGCTATTGTAATGTTTGCTGGCGTCGTCTTCGTATTGAATTTGTGAAACATTGATGGATGCTCGATTAAATATTCCACCATCAATGGCTTCAAAGCGCTCACCACCACCATGACTTCCATTATCCCTTAGCCATTCTATGGCTTTAAATTCAGTTGATTGTGATGTTAGACTGCTTGTTTTTAAAAGCTCAGATTTAAAATAAGATTGAATATCGATAAGTAATTGTAATGCACTTTTAGCGTCGGGGTTTTTAGCATTAATTCGCATAAAAAGGCCTTTATAGACAAATGATAGAGAAAGGGTTAAGCATTTATTAATTGAGTGTAAAATAAAGCCTTTGTATCTGGCAACCACAAGTTATGGAAAGAGATGGCTAAACCAAATAAGAAAGGTCCAACAAAGACCATCATGATCTTTTGTTCAAAATGCAAAGCTCCTTTATACAAATATAGAAAAGGTGGGAAAGGCGCTTTAGTAAAATGTTTTGTGGAAAGAATAGTCGAAGATCACACTACAACGAAATGTGAATGTCCGCAATGCCAGTCAATCTTTGCAAGAGAAACGCTTATTCGAGGGACACCCGCATATAAAATGATAGGTGGTAAAGTCATGGCAAAGTAATACTTTGTCAATTTGAGCCCACTTTGAGGAAAAGATGAACAGTTGTAAAAATAAAGTATTCGTATTCATTTGGAACTATAATATACTGATAAATTATGCTTTATTATATTTTTTCTTAGGGGTTTACGTTGCTCAATAAGCGCTTTCTACTTACGACTTTATTGTTATTAAGCTTCTCATCATATGCAGATAGCCTAGCAACGAAGATCGATAACTTTAAAAAAGCGTTTAAAAAACAACAAGCCGTCGAAATTTATGACATTCGCTTAATACAAAAAGAATATCCTACCGTATTATTGTCTCCTGATACATTGTTGCCGCAAACAGCATCTTACCCATTTAAGCAATTACAAAGGCTGTATCGTAGTGCGCAAACATGTACTGGTCCTTGGCCTGTAAGTCCATTAGTGGGTGAGCCTCTGGTTTTGATCCGTGCAATGTGTCGAGGTATAACATTGCCAACAAGATGGTTTGCGCGATCAGGAATGATCCACCCTGGTGGTGGCTCTTATGCATATCGATATGTTCAATTGCACCCAGATGAAAAAGAACATTTGTCACCCTATATGCATATAAAAGAAAGAGCCATTGCAGGAGAAGGGACATTATTGCACCATTTGCAAATGATGGATGATACAGCAATTAGAGCCATCATTAGTGGTTCAGATACCATTATTGCAGATGATTTATTGTGGCTACGTAAAGGCAGCCGTTATTATTTATACCCGACAGAGTTAAAAAATAAGTATTTAGAAAATTACCAACTTGAAGCGACCTTATTTAAACAAGGGGCTAATTGCTATGTAAGAAATGGTAATGTGTGTTGGCAAGATCAAACAGACTCCAAAACATTATCTTATATTGTATTGTTTTTGGTGTTCATTAATGTTTGCTTAGCGATTGGTTGGGGTATCTCTCAGTGGAACGGTAAACGTAGAGAGATGAAAAGTCGAATGTTAGTCTTGCAAATTCTAACGCACGAATTGAGAACGCCAATCGCAAGTTTGGGATTAACCGTTGAAGGATTTCGACGACAGTTTGAAGCATTGCCGGAATCCTTGTACGATGAATTTAGGCGTCTATGTGAAGACTCAAGGCGTTTACGCCAATTAGCTGAAGCAAGTAAAGATTATTTACAATCGGATGATAAAGGGTTCTCAACAGATTGGATACCTTCTGTTGAAGAATGGCTCAGCTATCGTTGTTTGGAGTATACTCAACCAGTTGAATTTAAAATAAATAAAGATGCCTCCATTAAAGTTAACTTATATTGGTTGGGCAATTGCATAGATAATTTAGTTAGTAATGCTCATAAATATGGTGTACCACCCGTTATTTTGAACGTTACTGTAGAACAGAAAAAATTAAGAATTGAAGTCATTGATGGCGGACAATTAACAAAGCGTGATTGGAAAGAATTAAAAACACCTTTTGTTAGTAAAGCAGGATTAGGCCTTGGTCTAACCATTGTAGAATCAATGATCAAAAGAATGGGCGGAACCATGACTCTTCAGGGGCCACCGACGACATTTATATTGGAGATACCTTGTGAAACAGACAATCCTACTTGTTGAAGACGATAAAAACTTAGCGGACGGACTGATTGTCAGCTTAGAAGAAGCGGGTTATCGCTGTTTACATTCCGAAAATGCCGCAAATGTATCTGGTCTTTGGAGCGAAGCTGATATTGTCATTCTTGACCGTCAGCTACCTGAAGGCGATTCATTAACTTGGTTAAGTCAGTGGAAACAAATAAAAGATGTTCCCGTTATTTTGTTAACGGCTCTTGTTTCTGTTAGAGATAAAGTAACAGGTCTTGATTCTGGTGCTAATGACTATTTAACTAAGCCTTTTGCTGAAGCGGAATTGCTGGCTCGTTTACGTGCACACTTACGCTCACCAGAAACAGATGAAGTAAAATCAAAATTAGTTGTTGGTAATTTGGCTATTGATACCTCTACACGTGATGTGGTTAATTCAGGTGAGAATGTTACGTTAACTCGAACTGAGTTTGATCTTCTGCTTTTCTTAGCATCAAACCTTGGAAAAGTGTTTACGCGTGATGAGCTTTTGGATCAAGTTTGGGGTTACAACCATTTCCCAACAACACGTACGGTAGATACGCATATTCTTCAGTTACGTCAAAAGATTGTTGGAATAGAAATTGAAACATTGCGTGGCGTTGGCTACAAAATGAAAGCGTAATTTTTTATGATGTTTATGCGTAAGTTTTTCGTTTTTTGCTCATTGGTTTGTGCATCATACACATCTTTTGCAAATTCAGTGGATTGGTTTAATGAGCAATCTGCATTGTATACTGCGCATAAGCAATTTTTAGAAGGGCATGCAAGAAAAGGCTTTGCCACTTCAATAGAGGTTTTGCAGAACTCGGCTAATGAGAATATCACCAATAATATTGATAAATTACTTAGCTCTGCCATTTCAGTAAATTGCGGGAGAGATTTATCTAATAAAGTGATACCGAACTGGTTAAAATCAGTAAGTGTACAACGTGTTATTATTCAGAGTCCGGGAAGATTACATCATCGATTGATTGTTAAGTTTGATACTAAAAAGCCTATATCAAGTCTTTCATTTATTAAATGGCCGCAAGAAGAGCAATTAACTAATCCGTCAATTAAAATAACACCAACACAAGATGAAAGAATCACGCAATACACTTATGCCAGCGAGTCCTTGAATAACCGAATTCAAAATGGACTGTATAAGCTGATAATTATTGCGGATGATAAAGAAAAAACACAATGGGAATCATGGGTTGTTTTAACCACGCCAAAAACAGAAATGCAAGTGGCGTGGTTAGGCAAAGATAAATGGAAAACGACACAAACCGGTTTACTTAAATCAAATTGTCCATTACCAGAAATGGCTGTTGGTATTTATGATCATCAAGATAATGAATATATAAAGTTATGGGAACAGAAGTACGAAGAGAGGTTTCCTAAATCTTTACCTTCAACAAATGTGCTACCGGGCAGCTATATTTTAAGTGTGTCGTTTAATCATAAAAGATTTCAAGGACCGATTTCCATCCAAGAAATTCAGGCAATAACCAAAGTAATGAATTTTGGTTCAGATGAAAATACAGAGAGTAAATAATGTTAGATTTACCAACATTAACCCATGAAGAACAGCAACAAGCAGTAGAGAAAATCCAAGAACTGATGCGTCAAGGCGTTGGTAGTGGAGAAGCCATTAAAATCATTTCAGACCAAATTAGAGCTGAAATTGCAGAAAAAGAGAAACAACGCTAACTAACTACTATTTTAAAGCCGAGCTAACCCCTCGGCTTTTTTGTATGTATTAAGATTAAAGCCAAATTTCAAAAAGACATCACTAGCATCAATATTTTGATTTATTTCATTAAAGTTAACTTTTTCTATGTCGATAAGTAGGGAAGTGATTTTTTTAATGGGTTAATCAAATGAAACAGTGGATAAAAATTGGCTTACTTTCGTGCGCGACGGTAGCTTCTTCTCAAGTATCAGCAACAAATTTCAGCGTTGATGGTCGAATTGATGCTATGGGTGGCGCTGGTACTGCAGCCGCTGACTATCTTACTGGTGTTTTTTATAATCCAGCTTTAGTTGCAATATATAGCCGTAAAGATGATGCGGGTCTTTTGTTACCGAGTGCCGGTCTACAAGTCATGGACCAAGGCGGTATGGTTGATGATGTTGACCAAGTACAGAAAGGTTTTTCGAAAATACCGTCTGATCCAACAGGTGCCGCAGCTGATATTGAAAACGGTCTAAGAAATTTAAATGGCGATGCCCTGAGCTTTAGTATGGGAGCAGGGATGGCTGTTGCAATTCCTAACCGTTATTTATCAATGGCATTTTATGGCAAAACTTCGGTTGAGGGCATTACGTTACCTGATGTCGATGCGCTTGGTTTACCAGCAGACCCAGCTAAACCACTTCAACTGGCAGATACTACAGCAGTAGGTACCGTTGCTTTAGGCTTAGCAGAAGCAGGTGTTGCCTTTGCGGGATACACTAATTTCTTAGGACAAAACATCACTATTGGTGTAACACCAAAAATTCAAAGTTACTTAACGTATACCTATGTAGAAGCTGTAAACAATTTTGACTTTAAAGACTTTGATAAAAACAAAACAACAGATAACTCATTCAACGTAGATGTTGGTGCCGTGTGGTTTTACGGTCCTTGGCGTTTTGCAGCAGCAGGTAAAAACCTGATTAAAAATGAAATTGAAACCAAAGAAATCACTGTTAATTTTGCGAATTCGCAAGGTGGTGGTTCTCACGGTAAAAAAACATATAAATACAACTATGAACTTACCCCGACTTACACTGCGGGCGTAGCATTCATGACTAACTACTTTATTGTTACGGCAGATTTAGACTTAAATGAGCAAGAACGTTTTGTTGGTTTAGATGATAATGTTCAAATGTTCAGAGCAGGTGCAGAAATCGACTTACTGTACCAAATTCAGCTACGTGGTGGATTCAAGAAAGATCTTGCGGGTACTTATGATGATGCATTTACCGCAGGTATTGGTTTCTCACCACTAAATATGTTCCATTTTGACTTAGCCGCGATTTACTCAGTAGATTCAACTTATGGTGTATCTGTGAACATGGCTTACGAATACTAGATAAAACGCCTTTTTAGTAGAAAAATGAGTAACCGCTTGTAATAATAGTGGTTACCTTACTTTAAAAAGATACAGATTATGACTCAAAAAGCGAAAATCGGCATTGTAACCGTAAGTGATCGTGCAAGCGTTGGTATTTATGAAGATATTTCAGGACCAGCTATTATTGAAACACTAAACGATTATCTAACATCTGAGTGGGAACCTGTGTATGTGGTTATTCCAGATGAGCAAGATGTCATTGAAAAAACACTGATTGAATTAGCTGATGAAAAAAACTGCTGCTTAGTTGTAACAACGGGTGGAACAGGTCCAGCTAAACGTGATGTCACTCCTGAAGCAACAGAAGCTGTGTGTGATCGCATGATGCCCGGTTTTGGTGAGCTAATGCGTGCAGAATCATTAAAGTTTGTGCCAACAGCTATTTTATCTCGTCAAACTGCGGGTTTACGTAAAGATTCATTAATTGTAAATTTACCTGGTAAACCAAAATCAATTCGTGAATGTTTGGATGCGGTTTTCCCTGCAATTCCATATTGTATCGATCTAATGGAAGGTCCATTTCTTGAGTGTAATGAAGAAGTGATTAAACCATTCAGACCAAAAGCAAAATAATCAATACAAAGCCAACGTAACTGTTGGCTTTTTAACATCCTTTTTCTTTCCTTAATTTCTTTAGTGCCTTTTTCTCTTTTAATCTCTCTTTGTATTCCTTTCCCTCACTAAAGCTGAGTAGCTTATTCACATGAGTTAATGTTCTATTTAATGTCTCACAACGTTTTGGTTGATGTTCTTTGTAGTATTTTTGAACTGATTTTGCTGATGATGGAAAAGAGCATAAAACAGCCAAAAAGATAATGAGAGTTCGCATACGATCGCCTTATAAAATA
The DNA here is from genome assembly GCF_023983475.1 of Aliivibrio fischeri ATCC 7744 = JCM 18803 = DSM 507. Lineage (NCBI taxonomy): Bacteria > Pseudomonadati > Pseudomonadota > Gammaproteobacteria > Vibrionales > Vibrionaceae > Aliivibrio > Aliivibrio fischeri. The sequence continues at coordinate 1,155,297 of NZ_CP092713.1, read as the reverse complement.
AGAACTAGTATATAAGAAAGCAGTATAAAGTAAGTTTTCGAATCAAAAATTTCGGATGAAAATAAATATTCAAGTTATGAATGGTAACTAATAAATCCATAAGTGTTACTTAGATCACTTTGTCGATGATTTGTTTGCAATTGCTGAACCGTATAGAGTATTTTTAGTTATACTCACCAAATACGATTAAGTTATATCTATTAATAATTTAATTAATAAATCTTAAAGATGTATATTCGATTAAATATCTTAGTTTCTAAAATAATTAAATTGGTTTATGGGGAGAGTTAACGCGGATGAAGTGGATAGAAAATGCATCATTGCGCCAGCGTTTATCTTTACCAATAATCATATTTGCACTGAGTTTATTCGTTATGTTTCATGGTTATAACTATGTAAGTACGTATAAAACGGAAAAAGATAATTTAATTAATCGTATTAAGATTTTATCGATTGGAGTTAGCCTTAACCTAAAACCGGCTTTAATTTTAGATGATAAAGCAACCGCCAATAAAATTTTAGATACGTTTAGTGCAGACGAAGCAATATTACAGGCTGTCGTGATAGACAATGACGGTCAAATATTTATCGAATATAAAAAAACAACCCAATTATCGCATGCGCCTAATGCTGTATTAAAACAACAAATGCTAATTGATGGGTATGTCATAGGTGACCATTTTATTTATGTGTCTATTCCATTTGTTTTAAATCCGCAAGAAACAGCACAAATGAATCTGATTGTTTCAAAAGACATACTAGATGAAACTAGAGATACCGCATTAAAGATGTTTATCTTTATGCTTCTGTTTTTTGTTATTTGCGGTTACTTCATTATTTGTAAAATACAAAAGTGGGTTATTACTCCTGTCAGCAGCTTAAACCATGCAATGCAAGGGATCATTACAAGAGGCGTGTTCGATGAACGTCCGCAAGTAGTAACTCATGATGAATTGGGTGATTTGACTGCTTCGTTTAATAAAATGACAAGTAAACTTGAAGAGCGTCAAAAGCAATTAAGTTATGTATTAAAAAAAGTAGAACATGAGAGAGATTTTGGAGAGCAAATAATCACAGCTGTCCAACATGCGCTTTTTGTTATTGATAAAAAAGGTCTTATTATTTTAAGTAATGAAGCATCAAAAACGATGTTTCCTAGTTTGTCGATTAATTTACTTGAAAGTCGTAACTTACTCGATGTGATAAAACCAAGTAATGAACAAGATTTATTAGAGATTATCGATAATCGTAAAGAAGTGGATGATTTACTTATTCAGACATGTGATAGCAAGACATTACAAATCACATCAAGAGTGCTATCGAATCAAAATCAAGTATTACTTTCAATGGTTGACGTAACTGAAGCATTGAGAAGTCGAACTCAACAGAAATTGGCAGCAAATGTATTTAAAAATAGCCAAGACGGTGTGTTGATATACGATGCAGACGGAAAATTAACACTGATGAACCCTGCATTTACCGATATCTTTGGTTATCAAATGAGTGAGTTAAGTAATATTCCCATGTTGACCTTATTCGATGGTCATCATTTCACAACATCAACGAGTTTGATTACAGAGTCAATTCAGCGTTTTGGTCAATGGCATGGAGAAGTTTTAGAAAAAGATAAGTTTGGTGCGGAACTTCCTCTGTACGTTAAAGCAAGTAAGATCATTGATACTGATCAGTATGGTCAAAATAGTTATATCTTTATATTTACAAACTTATCTGATGTTAAAGAAAAAGAGAGATTGGATCACTTAGCGCATCATGACGTATTAACCGGCCTACCTAATAGAGCAAAATTTTATCAAGCAGCGAATGATACAATATTGCTGAAAAAAGGGAGCATAGGGCAGATGGGACTTTGCTACCTTGATCTTGATGGATTTAAGCAAGTTAATGACACTTATGGGCATGATGCTGGTGATGAAGTGTTAAGAGTGGTTGCAAAGCGATTAGAACATGCGGTAAGAGCGAATGATTTGGCATCGCGTTTAGCTGGTGATGAGTTTGTGTTGTTTATTAATCCGGTTGCAAATAGAGAGCAACTGATAGAGTTAGCTGATAGGGTTATTTATTCGATACAAGCCCCCATTTCATATAAAGGTACTTTATTGTCGGTTAATGTCAGCATAGGGATTACAGTCGCGGATTATAATGATGGTAAAGATGTAGATGCATTGTTAAAAGAATCAGACAAGGCCATGTATGAGGCAAAATTAACAGGCAAAGGAAAGTATATGTTTCACAAAATTTGACAAAAGTTTTACAAAATTGAGTTATATCTGTTTAACTAATGTCATATGATGTTATATTAATCAGGTCTTTTAATTTTTAACACGAAATAAGGTAAGTTTAATGGAAATTTTATTATTGGTTGCATTTGTTATCGCTGGTGCAATTATGGTAAAGAAAGAAAAAGCTGAGCAATCTAAGTAATATAGATATCCCTTTTATAAAACAATTTTGTATCTATATTAAACCAAGATAAATCAAGTGTTTATCTTGGTTTTTTTATACTTGATGAAATATTTACAATGATATGTTTTACAGTTCCAAAAACATATCAACAACACCGTCACTCATTTGAATGTCTACTGAGAAGCCTAGATGCTGTGCTAGTCCAATCATTCCGTGATTTGCTGGCATTGTCATTCCTGTCATCACTTTAATACCAATACTTTGGCAATAACGAATAATTTTTTTCATCAAGATTTTTCCTAATCCTAGTCCTTTTAGATCGGATCTAACTAACACGGCAAATTCAGTGTTTGTATGATTGGGATCGGAAAGAGCTCGTACAACAGCAATAATAATTTCTTCACCATCTACTTGTTTGGTTGCAACGAACGCCATTTCTCGGTCGTAATCAATCTGCGTAAAATTGGCAAGGGCTTCGTGATTAAACTCACCAACTTCTGAGAAGAAACGTTTATATAAATCATCATGCGATACTTGAGAAATAAAAGAAGCATGTTTGGGTTCATCTTCGGGAAGAATAGGGCGAAGTAACACAGAACTGCCATCTTTAAGCTGTGCAAATTCTTCTAATTCATTTGGGTAAGGTCTGATTGCTAAGCGCTTATGAATATCGCCGTTAAAGTGTTGTACTTTCATCGAAGAATCAATAATCGTGAGATCCATACCAGAAACAAGAAGTGGGTGTATATCAAGTTCAACAATCTCAGGGCAATCAAGTATCATTTGTGACAAGCGAACGAGAAACGCACTTAAATCAAATAAACTCATTTTGTTAGGAGAGTTGCGGTTATGAATGATATTTTCTTTAATAGCATGCTTAATTAGGTTTTCCGCTAATGCCATATTCAAGGGTGGTAAGGCTACCGCTGCATTATTGTTAAGATCCCATTCAGATCCACCTTCGCCCAATAAGATCACAGGCCCAAAGACAGGATCTTGGCAGACCTTAATTCTTAGCTCTTGTGATCCTGCTCTTGCCGCCATCTTCTGAACACTTAATCCTGAAATTCGTGCCGATGGATAGCTTAATGAGACTCGGTCGAGTATGGATTGCGCAGCGGTTATCACTTCTTCATTGGTGTTTAAGTTTAATACAACGCCATGCACATCAGATTTATGTGGAATATCTGGTGACCGCAATTTTACTGCGACAGGATAACCGATCTTGTCAGCGACATAGCCGGTTTCAACTGGATCTTCAGTTATCCATGTATCCAATGTTTTGAAACCATAACAAGAGTAAAGAGCTTGGGTTTCATGCGTATCTAATTCAGTTAGGTTATGCGTAACACAGTTCTCTAACCATTCACGAGCCATTTGTGCGTCATGCTTACTAATGTGACCGGATGACACAGGAGTCTCTATTAATAACCCTTGGTTTCTATGGTATTCAACCAGATGCAAAAATGCAGATACAGCACTTTCAGGTGTTCTATATGTTGGTATTCCGGCTTGCGTAAAGAGTAATCGAGCTTCTTTTGAAGAGGTTTCTCCTGACCAGTTCGTCAATATGGTAAATTTTGCTTTTCGTTTATGGTTTTGAATCAAGCTTATTAATTTTTCAGACGTTTTTGTTGCGTTTGAAACCGCTGATGGGCTGTGCATAATGAGTATGGCATCACAATCATCACTGTCTAACAGGGCATTAACCGCATTACAATAACGTGTGTCATTGGCATCACCTCCAATATCAATAGGATTAGCGTGGGACCAGTTTTCAGGTAGTGTCTTATTTAACTTTTGGATTAATGTTTCACTAAAATCCGCTAATTTTCCACCTTGTTGCATGAGACTATCAACGGCCATGATTGCTGGACCGCCACCATTGGTCACTATTGCCAATCGATGACCTCTAAATGGAATAGGGTGTGCAAGTGTTTCTACAGCAGCGAAAAGCTCGTGAGTATTAGATACTCTAAGCATTCCAGCTCGTCTGATTGCAGAATCGTAAACCGCATCCAAACTCAATTGACCATTGGTATGTAATTGAGCCGCTTTACTTCCTGCGACAGAACGTCCACTTTTAACCACTAATATACGACGATTACGAGCGGCTGCACGGGCGGCGGACATAAATTGACGAGCATCTTTAATTGAATCTATATACAGAAGAATGGCTTCTGTTTTTGAATCGGTACAAAGGGTGTCGAGCAGTTCACTGAAATCAATATCAAGCCCATCACCTAGTGAAACAAAAGCTGAAAACCCAATGTTCTTTTCATTTGCCCAATCTAAAATTGTCGTACATACCGCAGCTGATTGCGATATGAATGCAATGTTTCCTTTGTTGGCGTTGATAGGTGAGAAAGAGGCATTTAAATTAATCCACGGAAGAATAATCCCTAGGCTATTAGGACCCAAGATCCGCATATTATATTTGGCTGCAATACGTTTTGCTTCATAAGGCAAAGGTTCACCTATTCCATTACAGTACAAATTCATATCTGACGATAAGATAATGGCGCAACGAACGCCTTTTTCCCCAAGTTCTTCAAGAATAGAGACGTTCTTTTTTGCTTCGGTACACAAAATGGCAAAATCAGGTGTAATAGGTAATTCAGAAATTTCTTTATATGCCAAGATGCCACACACAGATTTATAACTTGGGTGAACAGGCATTATTGGCCCATTAAAACCACCTTCTAATAAGTTACGCATTACAATATGTCCTGCTCTATCAGGGTGTGTGGAAGCACCAATAACAGCGATGGATTCGGGGCGCAGTAATTGTTTTAAATCTGGCATATAAACGTCCTTTATTCCTTTATATAAGAATAAGATAGCTGAGTAGTATAGATTTGACGCGAATGAAAGCAAATAAACGAAGACCAGCGCACAAAATAACCAAAAAAATCAAGTATTGAGCACAAAGATATGAGTAATTTGGTTCTTCATTAGCTAAAGACTTGATTGTATTTAGCATCGGGTGCAGAATTACGGTAACAGCATGACTATTATTGTGAATTAAAATGAAAAGAATCATTCCTATTACGTTAACCGCACTGCTAGCAGGATGTACAAGCAGTTCGTATACCACAAACATTACTACTGATTCATCTGAAGAGGTGTATCAAGTTTCTCAGCCGATTGAGCAAGAAGAAACCACTTTTGAAGAAACAGAGGTTGTTGCTGTAGCTGAAGCTGAAGTAGAGAAACCTGTTGTAAAATTAACACCAGAAGAAGCGGCTTCTCCTGAAGCAACAGACGCTGCTGTTAAGATTTTACCACCAACGGAAAAGCAACAAGATATGCATAACCGTTATGGTTATACACTTCAAATTTTGGCTCTAAGTCGTAAGACTGACCTTTCTACTTACGCTGCTAAACTTTCTGGCGAGCAGCCTGTGTGGATGAACCGTAAAACAGTAAACAATATGCCTTGGTATACAATTTTATACGGTGATTACGCAACACCTGCAGAAGCACGTGCTGCAATTAAACAACTTCCTGCTGACATTCAAGCGTACGGCCCGTTTGTAAGAAGTATTAATAGCATTAAACAATCAGATAATCCTGAATTACATAAGTTAAATTAATCATAATCGGTGCATCTAAATATGCACCGATTGCTTTTTATAGTGAAAATTATGACTCATATCCTTTTACTTTGTGGCGGTGGCGGCACTGAACACGAAGTTTCATTAGTTTCTTCAAAATATATCGCTCAACAACTTTCTGAACTTGATTCCTTTGAGATCACGCATCTTGAGATTAAAGATGAAGGTTGGTTTCATATTGAATCTGGCTTGAAGTACGAATTACGTTCAGACAAAACATTATTAAGCGGTGAGACAGTTAGCTCTCCAGTGGATTACGTTGTTCCGTGTATTCATGGTTACCCTGGTGAAACCGGCGATATTCAATCTATGTTAGATATGCTTAGCATTCCGTACTTAGGATGTGATGCAGAATCAAGTACAAATAGCTTCAATAAGATCACATCTAAGCTTTGGTATGATGCGCTTGGTATCCCAAATACACCGTACTTATTCTTAACTGAAAATAATGAAGAAACCCATCAGTCAGCATTAGCTGCATTTAAGCAATGGGGCGGGCTATTTGTAAAAGCGGCATGTCAGGGTTCATCGGTTGGTTGTTACAAGGTAACTTCTGAGGAAGAGCTAGCGCAAGCAATTAATGGTGCCTTCGGCTATTCACAACAAGTGTTGGTTGAAAAAGCGGTAAAACCTCGTGAACTTGAAGTTGCAGCATACGAAATTGATGGGCAACTATTTACGACGGCTCCAGGTGAAGTAACGGCACCTGATGGTGCTTTTTATACGTATGACGAAAAATACGGTAGCGGTAGCCATTCAACGACATCTTTAGATGCACAGAATCTTACAGAAGAACAAGTTAAGCTGATCGATCAATACAGCCGTAAAGTATTCACTCAAATGAAACTTAAAGACCTTTCTCGTATTGATTTCTTCCTAACGGATGATAATGAAATTTACTTAAATGAAGTGAATACGTTCCCAGGAATGACGCCAATTTCAATGTTCCCTAAGTTGTTAGAACATAATGGCGATTGCTTCAAAACTTTCTTGCAAAAAGCAGTGCTTAACGCAATTAAGTAAGTTCGTAAGACTTAAATAAAAAAGCCTGATAATTCAGGCTTTTTTTGTTTTAATGTCTCGTCCTGAAATGTGTTTACACATTTAGGACTTTTATATGACAAATCAAGAAAAAACAAAGAATAAGCGAACTCAACGCGATTATTCATTAGGCTTTAAATTGCAGCTTGTTGCCGCTATAGAAAAAGGCGATATGACCTATAAGCAAGCTCAAAACATTTATGGCATTCAAGGTCGATCTACCGTACTTACTTGGTTAAGAAAACACGGTAAGATGGACTGGTCTCAATCACCTAAGATTATTATGCCTAAATCCCCGAAAGCGAAAGAATCGCCTGCACAAAAAATTAAACGTTTAGAGCGAGAGCTTGATGATGAAAGAATGCGTAATTTATTACTTAATGAAGTAGTGAATATCATGGACGCAGAACATGGTGCAGGCCTTAGAAAAAAGTATATTGCCAAGGAGCAAGAAGTCTTCAAAAGCAGAAAATGATCAGCTTAGAGCGAGCTAGTCAGCTACTTGGCATTACAAGACAATGTATATACCAACAAGAACGTAGAGCTCTGAAACGTGCCGTTGAACTTTCACCGGTTAAAAATATGGTGCAAGAAATTCGTCGATATATGCCTCGTATTGGAGGTAAAAAATTATATTTTTTACTTAAGCCCAAATTCATCACTCATGGCATAAAGTTAGGCAGAGATAACTTTTTTTCCTATTTAAGAAATGAGTGCTTATTAGTAAAACCTAAACGAAGTTATACAAAAACTACCTATAGTAAGCATTGGATGAAAAAACATCCTAATTTACTTAAAGAAGTAACACCTCAAGCATCTGAAGAGGTTTTTGTTAGTGATATCACTTACGTTCAATCACAAAAAGGTATTCATTATTTATCTTTAGTAACAGATGCTTATAGTCGAAAGATAATGGGATATGAATTAAGTGATGAAATGAAAGCTACTGATGTAGTCAAAGCTCTTGATATGGCGATAGATAGCCGTCAATATCAAAGGAGTACGATTCATCATTCAGACCGAGGATTACAGTATTGTTCAAAGGTTTATCAGGAAAAATTGAATAAAAATGATATTAAGCCATCAATGACGGATGGTTATGATTGCTATCAAAATGCATTAGCAGAGCGAATAAATGGGATACTTAAACAAGAGTTTCTTTTGTATGACTGTAAAGATTTAGAGGAGTTAAGGCATTTAGTTGAAGAATCTATTTTTATTTATAATGAAATGCGGCCACATTTAAGCTTGGGAATGAGTACACCAAATCAAGTACACAAAAAAGCCAAGTGCGTACGCACTTAGCTTTCAATTAAAAATCGTCAACGTATTTTAGGACGAGACATAAATACAGATTTTTGTCTCTCTGAACGTTCATTATTACCAATATATTGGTTGGGCATTGCTGGGCTTACCCAACGTCCCATCTCTTGTATCTCATGAATTGAATAGCCACGCAGTGCGAGTTCTTTTGTTGCACCTACACGTGCAGATAAACCTGAAAAGTTTACTTCATGGTTCAATAACTCATTTGCTCGACGAAATATACGGTATATAGAAGAATCATTTAAACCGTTAATCGCCACATTTTGATGTCTGTCTATAGCTCTAAATAAATGACCATCATGGATATTTGAATGTTGAAGCCATCTATTGAGTAACTCGGTCGTTTCTTCTGAAATGGCGTAATAATTTTGATTGATTTGTACCAAGCATGAATTTGTCTCGTCGTTAAAACAAATATCGTCAAGTTGTAAGTCTCGAAGCTCTCCACGCTTTAGTAGTAATTCAAACATTAAATGCCAAATAGCAAGATCACGAATGTCTTTGAGTTCAACTGAGTTGAATAATTGATGTCTGAGTTCATCCAGCATATCAGAGGAAATACCTTCCGTTTGTTTATTATCATTAACCTTATCGACGCGTATTTTTCCTAGTGCAGACTTTACCTGAATGGATTGTGTTGGGTCTTTATACTCAAATGCAGTATGAATATGAGATATCGAAATCAATGCACGTTTTATTGAAGCAAGCTTTTTCACTTTTGCTTGTTTTTCTATGAAGATGCGTATAGCCGTTGTAGAGGCGGGTAGAGCAATAACATTATTCAACTGGCAAAATTCGACAAAATTATTCCAATCATTTTTGAAAGAAATAAGGCTGTTTTGAGAATATGATTTCGTCAAACATGCCGCTAATGTTTCAGTGTCTAATTGTGTTGATAGGAAGTGATTTTTATCCATTCTAATGCACCATAACTTCTTTGTTTTTATAAATATAACACAGTTTCATATTTGAGGTAAGATCACGAAAAACAAAGAATTAACTAGCATTTAGTACTGATTTATTTAACCCTTAACTTATGTTGAAACACGAAGAGAAAACTATGAAGAAGACATTATATAAAGGATTCTTTATTGAGAACAAAACAGGTATTCCGGATGATTGGAAGGTTTTGATAAGAACTCATGTGTTACACGGTCACTTAAGTGCGGTTAAAAAAAGCATCGATTGGTGGAATGAAACTGGCACGATTATCGATCCAAAAGAATTTGGAGACATGGGTGAATCCGCTCTTAATGAAAAGCGCAGTCAGTTTAAATCCGAAGAATATAAAGGATTTACTATTAAGAATGATACGGGTGAACCTAAGACTTGGTACTGCTTATATCAAGGTAAATTAGCAAAAGGCTCGTTAACTGCAATTAAAAGCTTTTTGGATAAACATGAAAAATAAATTACAATCTTAATATCTTTAAAAAATCCGAGATTAATTATGTCTTTAGTATATTCAACAGATGTTGGCCGAATTAAACAAGAAGAACCAAAAGTAGAACGTCCAAAAGGCGACGGCATTGTTCGTATTCAACGTGAAACCAAGGGTCGTAAAGGCAAAGGAGTTTGCGTTGTAACTGGTTTGGATATGGAAGATACTCAGCTTAAGTTACTTGCAGCTCAGCTTAAAAAAGTATGTGGTTGTGGCGGTTCTGTAAAAGATGGCGACATTGAAATCCAAGGTGATAACCGCGAAAAGATTAAAGACTTTCTAACCAAACAAGGCCACACAGTTAAATTAGCTGGTGGCTAACAAAACGTTGTTAGAGTTAAGCTAATAATCAAACGATGAATACGAAGTATTATTGAATGATTATTAGCTATTTTATGGTAAATAGCATTATGGTTAAATACCTTGAAAGCAATAAAGAACAAAGGGGATAATCTGCAATAACGTATTACCCATCACTAAATCCTATTTAACATAAGGTATATAATGCGCACTAGCTATGTAGGAGCAAAGTAGTAATGTCACTTTTTAGCAAGATTAAATTGTCTCTTTAGCGTACAGTAATGATTGTATATTATTTGTTCAGCTACGGAGTTAACGAGATGTTGATTACTATGAGTGACCAAGATATAAATCGTTTTAAAGTGATCCAAGATGTGTGTGAACGTCGATTAAAACGCGCTGATGCTGCGACTTACCTAAACCTCAGCGTTCGACAAGTTCAACGGTTAATGACTCGCTTGCGTGAATATGGTGCGGCTGGGCTTGTTCATTTGTCACGAGGAAAGCCGAGTAACCATCGTTATCCACCTGAGCACCGAGCAAAGATATTAACTATTATTCGTGAGCGTTATGCCGACTTTTCCCCGACATTAGCTCGTGAAAAACTCATCGAACTGCATGATATCCACATTTCTAAAGAAACGCTTAGGCAATGGATGATCGCAGAGCAACTATGGACCCCGCATTCACAGCGAAAACCTAGAGTTTATCAACCCCGTTATCGTCGAGATTGCCTTGGTGAACTGATCCAAATTGACGGCTCTCATCATGATTGGTTTGAAGGTCGTAGCTCAAAATGTTGTTTATTGGTTTTCATTGATGATGCTACGGGACGCTTGATGAATTTAAGATTCAGTGAAACGGAATCGGCTTTTGATTATATGATGGCCACACGTGAATACATTGATGAGCATGGTAAACCGGTGGCATTTTATAGCGACCGACATGCCATTTTTCATTCTAGTAATAAGCAAGCCGTTGAGTCTAAACATCCTACTCAATATGGTCGTATGCTGCATGATTTGGGGATTGAATTAATATGTGCGAATAGCTCTCAAGCAAAAGGACGTGTTGAACGAGCGAATTTAACACTACAAGATCGTTTAGTTAAAGAGATGAGATTGCAGCATATAAATACGATTGAGGAAGCCAATGCATGGCTACCCTATTTCATTGCTGATTTTAATCAACGATTTGCAAAACCTGCAAATTATCCTAAAGACATGCACCGTCCAGTACGCGAAAGTAAAGATGAACTCACTGATATATTCTCGTGGCAAGAAATAAGAAAACTGAGTAAATCATTAACATTTCAATATGATAAAGTCGTTTATTTAATTGAAAATACAGAAGAAAATGCTAAGTTAGTGAATGAAAGCGTTAAAGTGCTGGATTACCCTGATGGTACAATTTCAATTCGTTATGGATATCGAACCTTAAACTTTAAAGTATTCGACAAACTTGCAAAAATAGATCAAGGGCGTGTTGTTGATAACAAGCGTTTAGGGCAAGTGCTTAAATTTGCACAACAAAAACAAGAAGAGTTTGAAAAAAATCAGGCTCGTGAGCGCAGTAAAAATGCACCGAAAAGAACGGCACAAAAACGAGCCATCGCACAACAATTGAGGGCGTTAAATCCTGTACTTGCTGATCCTTCTACATTTAAGGCAAGTACTTCAAAGAAAGCATAACCATACAAAATGACAGGTAAAAAAGTGTTTTTGTTTGGTGTATTTAGGCGTTTTGATTTTTAGTTATCTGGTAGTATTAACTCTTTTATTGGAGTTTTAATATGCCGCCACCTAAAGGTCGAAGCTTTCCATTTGCCCCACGTCACTCTGCTGATTGGTTAGTGAGTCATGTGACGTACGACCAAGCCGTCGATATGTTTTTTAATCAGACAGCAACACAACAGAATTTAGGGCATGATCCTTTGGTTTACTCAAAGGTATTTAGAGGCGTGACATACGCAACGATCCAAGAAGCTCAACAAGTGTTTACTGAAACGATGAATGCAGAGTATGAAGCGAGAGAGCAAAGGGATTTAGCGGATGAAAATCGAGGGTGTAAAGCATCTAAAATTCTTAATGATAATATTCGAAATCGTATAGTACCAACTGAAGACGGTTTAGAGTCATTAACCGCATATCGAAAGCCATTTGGTGAAAAATGTTTATCTCCCCTTTCTTTGTTTACCCAATCGCTCGATGGTGAATCAAACAGTCATACTCAAGCGAGCCAGAGTTTTGTTAATAATGAGACTCAAGGTAATGCCTCTTTCCAGCCAGAAATTAATCCTAAAAATGCTTATTGGCCTCCTTATAATTTTCTCGCGGAAGACGGAGAAAAAGAAATTCATGTTACTTATACGCAAGATGTTATTGAGACAACCGTTCTTGCTCCTGAAGAATGGACAGAATTTTTTGATATGCTCGATAAAACTCAAAATATAGGTGGCGCGGCTACTGGTGTTTACGATGCGTTTGATACCGCTAAAAAATTAGGTGGATTTGGTGTCACTGCTTATGTAAAAACGCATAATGGCGTTGATTACTTAATATTGAAAGGCTATAAACAACACATGAAAACGTTACTCGCAGGTAATCGTTTTAAAGCCTCTAATCCTCAAGTTGTTAAACTGGGCTTGGGGGCTTTAGATTCCGTTAAGGGCATGGCTCGTTATGTGAAAGTTACCGCTCCAATGGAGATATTGGTGGGCTCAGCCATTAACGTTTTACAGTATGTATTAAACGATGAATATACCCTAAGAAAGTTAGGTGTTGATCAGGCTAAGTTGCTTATTAATGTTTTAGCTGTGGCAGGTACTGCTTTAGCTATAGGTACTTTGGCAGCACCTACAACTTTCTTAGGCAGCGCAATAATTTTAGTAACAGCTAGTTTTGGTATTTGGACTGTTGATCAGATTACTGATTTTGAAAAGAAACTTGTCAATTTTGTTTTAGAGAATTTCGATGCGTAAGTTATTATTATCACTGTTCTTAATTGTTCCATTTACTTATGCATCATATGGAACAATTGAGCCATTATTATTACCTATAGAACAAGTTAATAAGGTATTGTTTAGCAGTTTTGCTATGCCCTTGATAGCAACATGGGGGATTACTATTTTTGGTTTTATATCACTTTTAATGTCTGTAAAGTCTCTGATTACAAAAAATGAATATAAAAGTGCTATGAAATCGTTTTATATCTCTCTATTGCTTGGCTTTATTGTAGGAATAAGTGTTAACTATGCTAATTATTACTTAGTGATAAAGCCTAATAACATGATTGAATGTCCTAAGAAAATAGGCTACAAGAAAAATCTTATGCGCGATTACGTAAAAGACATTTCACAGTGTGAGAAATTTTAAGTATTACTGATACTCATTCATCTCTTCCCCCTCTAACTCAACTATCCATAAGACCTCTTTCATGAGGTCTTTTTCATACTCCCTATTCTTATTACTTTCAATATAAAGAATAAGGACATTTCTATCTTGCCCTAAAGAGGACATTTTAAAATAGGATTGACAAGCTAATAAATGGTTATGGGAGCTTAAAACGGCTCACAGAGCGTTTAAATGGCATTTATGCCAATACTCTTGCAAAAAAAAGCCCATCACATGGATGGGCCTATATACTATATGGATGCGTATTGTTGATTATATGAACACAACATGAACGCATATTCAAGTTCATCGAGTCATTTTCTATGAATGAAGCTACTGTGTTTTAAGTAAAGAATCTCCAGTAGAACCCAAAAAAGTTAATTTAAAACTGATGCTTTCAATTAACTCTAAACGTAATGTTTTTAATTCTAATTCGAGTGCATTTGGGATGATGTCCATTGAATCCAAGAATATATTCAAATTTTTCAACCTCTCAACTTCAATTTGAATATTTGAAAGATTAAATAAATTTTCGCATGATTTTTTTTCATGGATTAAAACTGACACATCTGTTGAAGCGTTGTTTTGTATTGCGTTATTTACCATACTAGTATTCATGTGATATTTCCTATTTATTAAGTGCGGATTGTCATTACATCTAGGGACGTTGGCGCGTCCCTAGATGAGTTTTAAAATATTTAAACGATCTTTGAAGACCTAATGCAAGAAAGCATATAGCGTTTCAAAACAGAACTTGTAGAAGCCTGGTTAGCTTTACATAATTGTTTAAATGCCTCTTTAAGCTCAGAATTGCATCTAAAATTAAAATTAGAATCAAGCTCATCACTAAACTCAATATCCCTTCTTGCGTCGGCCGCATTTGTCATGCGATGTATACGTTGCATAAAATCTTCAGACATGTTTTATATCCCATTTGTAAGTGCATTGCGATTACAAAAATAATAACCGAGTCTTTTTGCAATTGCAATGAAATTACAATGTAATTGCAAATTGATTTTTGAGAGAAATTTCACATTGAATAAACCATTGTTTTAAATGACTTTTTAAATTGCTAATGTCATATTTACACAAGAGTACACTATTAAAGATAGTGTACTCTCGAACACTTCTTCCTCCTCCTCGCTCAGCCTTCGCTCTTCGTCGGTCGTCGTTGCCCGTTCGTTTTCGTGAAGAATAAAGCTAGTTGGAAGTTGCTGGTCAAAGAAAAAAGCGCTTATTAGGGAATAGCTGTTTTCTTTGGAGAGTTAATCTCCAAATACACTAATCCTTAGTAGGCGCTTTTGTTTGGGCTGAACTAATTTACACTATGAAAGTTAGACTGGTGTGCAGTAGCTTTTGAGTTGGTCGGCGTTGCTGCATTGGCGATTCTGTATTGCTGCGCAATGTTCTCGATGGCCAAGAACGCAGCGACCCATTAACGAAATTTAGGCGCGGTATGTCATTTTTTAACATACTGGTATGTTATCGATGACAAACTAGCTCGCATTATACGATTTATGTTACGGGTTAACTTCAAAAAACGATTTTCACGATGAGCATTAAAAAGGCCTGCAAGCAGACCTCCTAATTAAAGCATATCCCTCACCCACGTTTTGTATTCAGTTAAGCAGAGCAAACCGCTCAACATAAATCATGGGATATAATGCGCACTAGCTAATAAATGGTTATGGGAGCTTAAAACGGCTCACAGAGCGTTTAAATGGCATTTATGCCAATACTCTTGTGAAAAAAAAGCCCATCATGGATGGGCTCTAATATATGGAAATAAATTAATGTGTATTATTTGTAACTTTAACGCCATATGAACATAACATTAATCTACATTCAAGTTCTTCGAGTAATTTATGTGCATCTTCAGAAATCGAATCCTTAGAATCACTTTCAGTGAATTCATAAAATGATTCTTTAAAATGTTCAAAACGCTCCCTAACTAAATCGATGCTTGATAACTTTTCGCATGATTTATTCTTATGCATAAATGGTAATGAGGTGCTTTCTGGGTTGATATCTGTAGTTTGATTAACGATACTATTTTTCATGAGTGATTCCTTTAATTTGCGTTAAGTGGTTTCATTTTTTAAAAGGGAGTGTTACAGCACTCCCTTTTTTGCTTTCTTTATTTTGGTAGTGACCAGGTTCTAATTGAATTTTCCATTAATGATCTAATTGCTGCTGAAACGGTAACTTTATTCTCCTTACATAACTTTTCAAAAGACTCCTTAACCTCAGAGTTACAACGAGTAAGAAACTTGTCATCCAATTCAGCTGGATAATCTTTCTGTTGCAAGTATTCAACGCCAAGAAGATATTCTTGACGTTCAGCTTGAAGCTTTTCCATTTTCTCAAAAAAAGAACTCATATTGCCCTCCATAGTGCGAATTTTAATTATTCAATAATGCAAATTTAAACAATTTGTATATCTCTTGTATATGCAAATAATATAAAACAAGGCGAATATAAACGCAATAGATATACATGAGATATACATCGCAAAAAATAAGGGAATTTAAAGAAAAAATAAGTAATTGTTTTAAAAGGTTTTAAGTGGTGGTTTTGTAAAATCCGCACAAGAGTACACTATTAAAGATAGTGTACTCTCGAACACTTCTTCCTCCTCCTCGCTCAGCCTTCGCTCTTCGTCGGTCGTCGTTGTCCGTTCGTTTTCGTGAAGAATAAAGCTAGTTGAAAGTTGCTGGTCAAAGAAAAAAAGCGCTTATTAGGGAATAGCTGTTTTCTTTGGAGAATTAATCTCCAAATACACTAATCCTTAGTAGGCGCTTTTGTTTGGGCTGAACTAATTTACACTATGAAAGTTAGACTGGTGTGCAGTAGCTTTTGAATTGGTCAGTGTTGCTGCATGGGCGATTCTGTATTGCTTCGCAATTTCGCTAAAAACAAAAAAGAACGTTTTTGAATCCCTACTTGCTTTAAAAACAAAGACTTAAAAAGCAAAAGACCAGGGGCAAACTAGCTCGCATTATACGATTTATGTTACGGGTTAACTTCAAAAAACGATTCTCAAGATGAGCATTAAAAAGGCCAGACAAGCTGACCTCCTAATTAAAGCATATCCCTCACCCACGTTTTGTATTCAGTTAAGCAGAGCAAACCACTCAACATAAATCATGGGATATAATGCGCACTAGCTAATAAATGGTTATGGGAGCTTAAAACGGCTCACAGAGCGTTTAAATGGCATTTATGCCAATACTCTTGTGAAAAAAAAGCCCATCATGGATGGGCTCTAATATATGGAAATAAATTAATGTGTATTATTTGTAACTTTAACGCCATATGAACATAACATTAATCTACATTCAAGTTCTTCGAGTAATTTATGTGCATCTTCAGAAATCGAATCCTTAGAATCACTTTCAGTGAATTCATAAAATGATTCTTTAAAATGTTCAAAACGCTCCCTAACTAAATCGATGCTTGATAACTTTTCGCATGATTTATTCTTATGCATAAATGGTAATGAGGTGCTTTCTGGGTTGATATCTGTAGTTTGATTAACGATACTATTTTTCATGAGTGATTCCTTTAATTTGCGTTAAGTGGTTTCATTTTTTAAAAGGGAGTGTTACAGCACTCCCTTTTTTGCTTTCTTTATTTTGGTAGTGACCAGGTTCTAATTGAATTTTCCATTAATGATCTAATTGCTGCTGAAACGGTAACTTTATTCTCCTTACATAACTTTTCAAAAGACTCCTTAACCTCAGAGTTACAACGAGTAAGAAACTTGTCATCCAATTCAGCTGGATAATCTTTCTGTTGCAAGTATTCAACGCCAAGAAGATATTCTTGACGTTCAGCTTGAAGCTTTTCCATTTTCTCAAAAAAAGAACTCATATTGCCCTCCATAGTGCGAATTTTAATTATTCAATAATGCAAATTTAAACAATTTGTATATCTCTTGTATATGCAAATAATATAAAACAAGGCGAATATAAACGCAATAGATATACATGAGATATACATCGCAAAAAATAAGGGAATTTAAAGAAAAAATAAGTAATTGTTTTAAAAGGTTTTAAGTGGTGGTTTTGTAAAATCCGCACAAGAGTACACTATTAAAGATAGTGTACTCTCGAACACTTCTTCCTCCTCCTCGCTCAGCCTTCGCTCTTCGTCGGTCGTCGTTGTCCGTTCGTTTTCGTGAAGAATAAAGCTAGTTGAAAGTTGCTGGTCAAAGAAAAAAAGCGCTTATTAGGGAATAGCTGTTTTCTTTGGAGAATTAATCTCCAAATACACTAATCCTTAGTAGGCGCTTTTGTTTGGGCTGAACTAATTTACACTATGAAAGTTAGACTGGTGTGCAGTAGCTTTTGAATTGGTCAGTGTTGCTGCATGGGCGATTCTGTATTGCTTCGCAATTTCGCTAAAAACAAAAAAGAACGTTTTTGAATCCCTACTTGCTTTAAAAACAAAGACTTAAAAAGCAAAAGACCAGGGGCAAACTAGCTCGCATTATACGATTTATGTTACGGGTTAACTTCAAAAAACGATTCTCAAGATGAGCATTAAAAAGGCCAGACAAGCTGACCTCCTAATTAAAGCATATCCCTCACCCACGTTTTGTATTCAGTTAAGCAGAGCAAACCACTCAACATAAATCATGGGATATAATGCGCACTATGTTGTGTTGTTGATAGAGGGTAATTTATAGCTTCTATCAGTGTTCAAGCACTTAATCTTATGGTTCTCTAACATTCATAATAATATGTACAGCCTTCACATAATTTAAAAATTGGCGTGATTATTTTGTCGCTTCTTCCAATACTAACTAAGCAACAACAATCATCCGTACGTAAATTATATGTGAGGTATACAAATGAAAAAATTACTTTTTACAATGCTGTTATTGATGTTTTCTAGTTATTCCTTTAGTGAACAAGAATCTGTGACTGTTCCAACTCAAGGACTTAGTACTATTTCACCAACGCTAACAGAGCCAATTGAAATGCCTTCCTGCTTAAAACAAGGCAAGGAAAATTTGCAAGGATTTGAACGTTCGAAAAAAACTGAGCACATGTCAGATGAAGAATTTTCAAGATCATGCAGCCTTTGGCCATGTGAACTTTGTTGCTATGCTGCATGTACTGGGTGTTAGTTATTAGTTAGCTAGTTAATTAGAGCCAGTGTTACGCTGGCTCTATCTTAGATTGAAACTATTTTAGTGGTGTTCTCCACAATCTGAGTCATGAAACAGATTAAAATGTGGCATAGAGATATCTACTCCATGACCTAGATGTCCATTAAATGCGTAAGCGGTTCCAACTGATAATGCAAAAACGGCAGCAATTATTACGATTATTTTTTTCATTATTTATTCCTTTTTTATGCAGATTTGACGTTTCATATTCATTATCCACGGTATTTTTCTGCATAAAAACGTATTTACTTTGCTTTACATAAGAATGAGATTGTTTACCAACAATGTCCGTTTTTAACCGCTTTTACCCATCTGGTTCACCTAATTGAAAACCACTGTTTACGTATAGGATACTTAAACCAAAAGAAATGAGAAAAATTACAGTATTCTCACCGCAATCCTTTTTCTTGTGGTATAAACTTGCCATAATATAAACATCACTAAACAAACAGGCACTATTTTATGAGCATTGCAAAAACTCTATTAACTCGTTGCGATTCTAAATGTGAACTATGTGGTTCAACTAACTCACTAGCTCCATTTGCAGTTCCGCCTAAAACAGATATCACGGTTGATAACTGTGTAATGATTTGTGATACATGTACAGCACAAATCGAAGACGCTGATAAAATGGATGTTAACCACTGGCGTTGTTTAAACGACTCTATGTGGAGCCAAGTACCAACTGTTCAAGTTATTTCTTACGTTCTTTTAAGCAAACTTGCTTCTGAATCTTGGGCTCAAGATGCGCTTGATATGATGTACGTTGAAGAAGACGTTAAAGAATGGGCTGAGAAAGCACTTCTTTCTGACGGTGAAAAACCACGTGATGTTAACGGCGTTGAACTGAAAAAAGGTGACGACGTAACAGTAATTAAAGACCTACCAGTTAAAGGTACTAACCAAGTAATCAAACAAGGTACAGTTATCCGTGGTATCAGCCTTGGTGACGATCCTCGTTTAGTTTCTGGTAAAGCTAACGGCGGTCAATCTATGTATGTAATCGCTGAGTTCTGTCGTAAAAAGTAATTGATTAATTACTAAAAGACATAAAAAAGACGCGAATATGCGTCTTTTTTTATGCCTGTATATTATTAAAATAGTTAATCCCTACTCCATTCATACACGTCACTCTGACCTTTCTTTTTAAAGAAATTAGAATGTTGTTGTATAAACTGATCCTTCTTTAATTCATTAATTGGCCACTCAGAAAAGTTTTCTTTTAGCTCAAATTTATCTGATTTGATTTGTACTGATGTAAGTTGATTTGCGGTACGTCTAAATAGATAACCTCGGCCATTCTTCTCACATTGGAAATTGATCTGTTCTTGCGGAGTTTGATTTAACTTTAGCTTAGCAGGAAAAAATGAGCCAGATAGACACGAGTCTTCATACGTCACTATGATTTCTAGCTTATTGGTATAAGTAATATTTACCACAGTAGTGAGTTTTGAACTGGTATCCACGCGTCTAAATAACAGCTGCTTAGTGTCTTTAGTACGTGTTGTTTGAATTCCATTAGAAAACGGTTCGTAGTACATCCATGACCATTCCCAATCCATGTCTCGTGATGCGTAATTAAGTTGAGTTGATGAGTGTTGCCATAAAGCAAATAAAATAGCGTAGGCACTTAAAATGAGTGCAACAGAGAAAGCTTTAAAAAAAGAAGTGGCTGAAAACATGATGATACTGATTAATGAACGATCTTGAGAGTTTATCATATGGAAGATATAGGAACTAATTTATTCACTAAAGTGCATGAATACTCAGAATTTTTTGTATAACCCCGGCAATTTTTCTAACCAACTGAATTTTTATGTTCATTAATATAGTACAGATACAAAAAAGCCGAGACATTACATCTCGGCTTATCGACTCTATCAGATTAACATATTAGATATGTTTGCTGATTTCCACACAACTTTCTTTAGCATCACCGAAAAGCATTTCAGTGTTTTCTTTAAAGAACAGTGGGTTTTGAACACCAGCATAACCTGTGTTCATAGAACGTTTGAACACGATTACGTTTTTCGCATTCCACACTTCTAGAACTGGCATACCAGCGATTGGGCTGTTTGGATCTTCCATTGCTGCAGGGTTAACTGTATCGTTAGCACCAATAACTAGAACGGTATCTGTTTCAGATAAGTCATCGTTGATCTCATCCATCTCTAGAACGATATCGTAAGGTACTTTAGCTTCTGCAAGAAGAACGTTCATATGACCAGGTAAACGACCCGCAACTGGGTGGATACCAAAACGCACTTCAACACCTTGAGCACGAAGTTTTTCAGTGATTTCATGAACTGGGTATTGAGCTTGAGCTACTGCCATGCCGTATCCTGGAGTGATAACAACAGACTTAGAGTTTTTAAGCATTTCTGCTACTTCTTCAGCTGTTGTTTCACGATGCTCGCCCTGCTCTTCATCACCAGATGAAGCAACAACGTCTTGACCGAAACCACCAGCAATTACGCTGATGAAAGAACGGTTCATTGCTTTACACATGATGTAAGACAGAATTGCACCTGATGAACCTACTAATGCACCAGTAACAATCAGTAGATCGTTTGATAGCATGAAACCTGCTGCTGCCGCTGCCCAACCAGAGTATGAGTTAAGCATTGAAACAACCACTGGCATATCTGCACCACCGATTGAAGCAACCAAGTGATAACCGAATGCAAATGCGATCAGTGTTACTAGAATAAGAGCGAACATGCTGCCTTCAACACTTACAAAGTGGTAAAGAAGACCTGCAGATACAACTAATGCTAGTAAGTTCAGCTTATGACGGTGAGGTAATTGAAGTGCAGATGAGTTAATCACTCCACGTAGTTTGCCGAATGCAACTAAAGAACCGGTGAAAGTAACCGCACCAATGAAGACGCCTAAGAATACTTCTACAAGGTGGATATTTAGCATAGCACCAACAAGAACACCGTGATCGATGTAACTGTTGAAACCAACAAGAACCGCAGCCATACCAACAAAGCTGTGAAGAATTGCCACAAGTTCTGGCATTTCAGTCATTTCAACTTTTTTCGCATAGTAAAGACCAATCGCGCCACCCATAGCCATTGCTACGATGATCCAACCTGTTCCTGTTGAGTCAGGGCCAAAGATGGTTGCGATAAGTGCGATAGCCATACCAGTAATACCGTAGTAGTTACCGCTACGAGCTGTCTCTTGTTTAGACAGACCTGCTAAACTCATGATAAATAGAACGGCAGATACAATATACGCTGCTTGAACTAATCCTGCTGACATTGTCCTACTCCTTATTTATCTTTACGGAACATTTCAAGCATACGCTTGGTTACAGCGAAACCGCCAAATATATTAATACTTGCGATAAGAACTGCGATAAATGCTAAAAATGAAACGACGCCATTACCCTGACCTACTTGCAGTAATGCACCTACAATGATGATGCCTGAGATAGCGTTTGTTACTGACATTAGTGGTGTGTGAAGTGAATGACTTACATTCCATACCACGTAATAACCAACCACACACGCAAGTACGAATACAGTAAAGTGTGCTAAGAATGCTGCTGGAGCTACAGACGCAACCCAACCAAATGCGGCAATACCTGCACCGATCATCGAGAACTTTTTAACTGGTGATGTTGGCTCTTCAACTTTTGGCTCAACCTTAGCTTTTGGAGCTGCTTTCGCTTGTGGTTGTGCTGAAACTTGAATTGGTGGCGCAGGCCAAGTTACTTCGCCTTCTTTAACAACCGTTACACCACGAAGAACAACGTCTTCAAAATCGATGTTGATGTTGCCATCTTTTTCTTTACATAAAAGTTTTAGAAGGTTTACTAAGTTTGTACCGTATAGCTGAGATGATTGAGTTGGTAGACGACCAACCATATCAGTATAACCAACGATCTTAACGCCGTTTTCAGTTACGAAAACTTCGTCTTTTACTGTGTATTCACAGTTACCGCCGTTCGCTGCCGCTAAGTCGACAATAACACTGCCCGCTTTCATGCTATCAACCATTTCTTTGGTGATTAGCTTCGGTGCTGGACGACCTGGGATCAGTGCTGTTGTAATGATGATATCAACGTCTTTAGCTTGAGCTGCATATAGCTCTTCTGCTTTTTTGTTGAACTCATCAGACATTTCTTTAGCGTAGCCATCACCTGAGCCAGAGTTTTCTTTGAAATCAACTTCAAGGAATTCTGCACCCATTGATTGCACTTGTTCTTTTACTTCTGGACGAACGTCAAATGCACGAACGATTGCACCAAGGCTACCAGCAGCACCGATAGCGGCAAGACCCGCAACACCAGCACCAGCAACAAGTACTTTAGCCGGTGGCACTTTACCAGCCGCTGTAATTTGACCTGTAAAGAAGCGGCCAAATTCATGCGCAGCTTCAACTACAGCACGGTAACCTGCAATGTTTGCCATTGAACTTAGGGCATCAAGCGCTTGAGCTCGAGAAATACGAGGAACCGAATCCATAGCAAGAACGTTAATGTTCTTTGTTGCTAACTTCGCTAGTAGTTCTTCATTTTGTGCTGGCCAAATAAAGCTGATTAAGCTTGCGCCATCTTGAATTAAATCGAACTCATCAACACCCGTTGCTTCATTTACTTGAGGTGCATTTACTTTCAGAATCAGTTCTGATTTCCACACATCATCTGTTGAAACAACGATTGCGCCAGCTTGTTCAAAAGCTGAATTATCAAAGCTCGCTAAGATACCAGCGTTTGATTCTACAGCAACAGTAAAACCAAGCTTGATAAGCTGCTCAACCGTTTTAGGCGTTGCAGCAACACGGGTTTCACCCGCGAAGACTTCTCTAGGTACACCAATTTGCATAGTAATTCCTTGACTATTGGCATGAATTTGTCAGTTAGTTTTATCCAAGCTAACCGATTAATTCAAGTGTTTTGTAATAAAATGACATATTTTCATTACTTAAAATTTTATACGACCTTATTCTCACCGCTATTTAGTAAAAAAACAACATTTTGGTGACAAAAAAGAGGTCAAACCACTAATTGTTACTTATTGATTTTCAAGAATAAGTCGAAAAAACAATCAAATTGTTTATTTTTTAATATCAATCTAGTTACATTATTTAAATAATGAATCACCAAGTTGATCGATCAGTACTTTTGCTTTACTTACCATAAGTTCATCGGCGTTGGCTTTTGATGAGATAACATCAGAGCGAATAAAGCGATGTTCTTTTAATTCGCCGTTGATTTCTTTGGTGAGTTTTCCAGCAATTCGAAATTGCGAACCATCAGGTTCTGAATTTGGATAGATGAGAAAAGATTTGTACTCAACTGGTTCAACAGTAGATTCAGTTGCAGTTGATGAGCCAAATAAACGTGAAAAAAGCCCCATTTCATTTTCCTTTTTGAAATAAGGCTTATTATACATGAGAGAGTTAATTATTAAGTAGACTTACTCTAATAAACTGAGATCATTCTTTGTCAAAGAGCTCAGATATGGGGGTTATTCTGATCTCAATACGGCGGTTCTTTTTGCGCCCTTCTGCATTTATGTTAGTGGCAATTGGTTCTGATTCACCAAAACCATAGGTATTGATTCGATTACCATCAACGCCATTTTCTTCTAGTAAAGCCAGAACAGAATCAGCACGTTGATTGGAGAGAGACATATTGAATTTTTTGCTGCCACGGCTGTCAGTATGACCTGCAATAAACACTTCTGACTCTGGTTTATCATTCAGTAATTTGGCTAACTGTGATAGTACAAGTTTGCTCTCATTTTTTATTTCTATACTGCCAGAATCGAAGCTCTTATCACCATTTAGTAAAATGATAATCTCTTCATTTGCTTGAGCAACACTACCAATATCTTCTGTAACAAATTGTTGTAGTTGTTGATTGTGGTAATCAACAAATGATGCAACGGTTGGTGTTTCTGCAATATCTGCCATTTCATCATCTGATGTGCTCTGACACCCCATTAATAAACTTGCTGATATGATAATTCCAAGTAGCTGTTTTTTCATTATAAGTATCCCTAGTCCAAACTAAGAACAATTTACCAAACTTCTTATACAGTTACTCACTCAGTAAAAATGAAATCGAGTCACTTCATTTACTTTTGAAATTATGATGTTACTCAGTATCACCTTTGAGATTGTTTTTATTTCGAGTAATGAAAAATAGAAAAGCATAAAGGATACACAGTGCGTATAGACCACTTAAATTCGTTAATACACCGCTTAACCCTGCCCCTTGCTGATTCAGTTTTAAAAATCCGTTAATGGCAAAACCACTAGGTAATAGATGCATGATATCGGTAATAACACTTGGCACCATCTCTGCAGGCCAAATAAAGCCCGCACTAAATACAATTGGCATAGAACTAAACAAAACAAGTAATAAAATACTTTCTGACGTTGGAAGTACCTTACCAAGGAATAAGCCAAGTAAAATCACAGACGATATGAATGGTACCAATAAAACCAGTATTTCTAATGGTGTGCCAAATCGACTGATAGAATAAAAATCAAAGAAATAACCAAAATACAAACACGCTAGTAATAACTCGGTAAAGAGGAATATTCCAAACCTAACGATCAGATGTGTTGCTGTATTTTCATTAGTTGATGCTTGTTTTTGTCTTACCCCAACAGCCATTAATAAGGTTTGCTGAAGAATAAGCACAAATACTGCGGGAACGACATATTGTACATACCCCATGTAATGGTTAAATACAGGAATGTAATTAGATTGGAATGGCCTAAATGAATGAATAGCCGCATTCATCGGTGTACCATCTATAGCCAAGTGAGCAACTCGATATTCAGCAGAAATAGTTCCACCAGCGGTCATTAATCCTTCTACTATGGTTCCGTAAATCAAAAAATAAGAGGCGTCACCTGCATAGCCAACGGTTGGTGCTTCACCTAACTGTAATTTTTTTGAAAATTCAGATGGGATAACTAAAAAACCGGTTATCTCATTGTTTAAAAATTGACTTTTAGCCTGTTCAATACTGTTTGCTTGTTCCACCACATTAACTTGTTGTGAGGTATTGACCATTCGAGCAAACTTTCTACTTAGCTCAGATTTATCGAGATCCACCACTGAGATCTTTTGTTCTTCAGGGCTTTGATGCTGATACGGTAATGGATACAAGAACGCATAAAAAAGTACACCACCAATCATTGCTAGTACAATCGTAGTGTTACTGAATATGGCTTTTGCTTCTTTTTGAATAAGTAGAAATAGCGACATAATTTATTTCTTTAGCTTAAGAGAAAGTAATAACAAAGGAAGAGTAAATAAAGTCAGCCCCCCAATGTTAGGAAATGCACTAACTAAAGAGTCTCCGTAATTTGATAATTCAATTTGAGCTCGAACAAAATGACTTGCTGGTAAAATAGAATGCCAAAACGTGGCTAATGAGTTCATATCCGTTACAGGAAATGTCACCCCTAAAAATGCAAAACTAGGTGCAGTATAAGCACCAGAAATGCTCATTGCTTTTACAATGTCATTTGTACCATAACCGATGGCAATACCTAAACTGATGCAAGCAAAACTCATCAAACTCATGTTTAAAATAAATGCCGTGATTGAACCATTAAATGGAAATCCAATTACACCGTATAAAAAATAAAACAGCACAGCGCCTAGCATCATCGCTATGCAAAAATAAACCAAGGTAAAGTTGAATATACTTAGCCGATTTTGCTTATCAAACCACTCACGAAGCGAGTTACATCCTGTTCGCATAGATTCATTTTGCATAGCCCAAAGCATGCCAACAATAACCGCCATTTGCCAAATAGCAGGTAAGATGGCAGAAACAAGGAATTGATTATAATTACTACCAAGGTTAAACAATGGCGTCACTTGCACCTTAATCGGAACGGCTGCATTAATGGCTTGAGTCCAGGTAGTTTCTTTAATGCTTAATTGTTTAATTACTGACAGTTTGGCTTGTGCTGTCATGTCTGTTTGCATTAATGCTGAGTTTATTTGCTTAGCGATAAGAATGAACTGACCATTGTAAAAGCCTGTAATTTTCGGGCTTTTACCAAGCATTACGTTCTTTTCAAAATCATGAGGGATAATAATATAGCCATAATTATCACCTCTGGTTAATGCTTGGTTAGCTTTTTCTTTATTTGGTTGAATACTTTTAACTGAAAGTGTTGGCGTTGCATCGTAATCTCGGATCATCATTCTAGATAAATGAGATTGATCGAGATCGACGACATCAATGGGTAGTTCTCTAACGACATTTGAAGAGAATATCCACCAAATCACAAGCGAGATCAGTAGCGGTAAAACAAAAGTCACCGCCATAACCCAAGGGCTTGTAAAGTATGAACGCCAATATGTTTTCATTGATATCATCGTATTCTGCACTTGATTCTTATTTACTTTCAACCGTAACAATGGCACTCATGCCAACTCGAAGATCGGAAATAGGGTTAACCGGGTGCGCTTCTATTTCAAAGGTTTTAAGATCAAAGCCCTGACTATTATCGGTTGCACGCCATGTAGCATAATCACCTAAAACGGAAACATGAGTGATTTTGAAATCTTCAGTGCGATCAAGTGCAGGAAGGTAAACTTTTAATACCTTACCTTTTGTGTAATTTTTTAGTTTGTCTTCACGAACATGAAAAAGTGCCCATGCTTCATTCATATCAATGACACTAACAACAGGGAACCCTTGTGGCGCTATTTCACCTGCATTTAATAGGACTTGTGAAACTTCACCTTGATACCAACTGTCAATTTTTGTATCAGCAACATAAGCTTCAACTTCTGCTACTGAACCCATCGCCATTTTTACTTTCTCGTTAGCTGCACGTTTTGTCTCAGTACGTGCACCTTCTTTGGCCATTTGATACATTTGATAAGCTGCACTTTCCGTGTATTTAGCTGCTTGCCATTGTGTGTAGGTTTCGTCTTTTTTCTGCTCAGCTACAACACCGTCTTTATATAAGTTATTTACACGAGCGTAGGTTTTTTCAAGCAATTGACTTGCCGCTTTTGCTTTACGCCATTGATCTTTTGCTGCGGCAACTTGTTGAGTTCTTGCTCCTTGTTCAGCTTCTTCTGCTAATGCGCTAGCTGCAGCTTCTCCCGCTTTTGCTTGTGCTAATTTAGCTTCGATTTCAGGGCTATAAAGTGAAAATACCGCTTGGCCTTTTTCAATCATATCGCCCTTTTTAACGTAAATGTTTTCAATACGTCCAGGGACTTTGGATGAAATATTGTATTGTTCAGCTTCAATTTGACCTTGAAGTAATTCAGGACGAGGTTGATATGCGGCCCAAAAGCTGTAGCCAATCCATCCAATAACAACCGATAAAGTAACAATGCTAATAATTTTTTTTGAGTTACTCATGAGTTTACCCTTGTCTTGCTTGTAGTTGATATTGTACAAAAGTGTCTGTTTGATTGCTTAACGCCAGCAATTTAACTAAAGAAATCACATAATTAAATGAAGCTAAAGAACGTTGGGTTTTAATGCTAGCAAGATAAAGCTCAGCATCGACCACATCTAGTGACGTGGATAGCCCTTGTTTAAAGGCTTTTTCACGAAGTTCCACATTTTCTTTCGCAAGCTCTAAACTGGAAGCCAAGCCGTTATATTCATCAATCGCTTGCAGTGCTTCTCGGTAGGTTTTCTCCACCAATAATGCGAGATCTTGCTTTGCTTGTGTTTTTAAATATTGAACCTGTTGAATGGCACTGTGTGCTGCCACCACTTTATCCGAACGCCCCTTGTTATCGATTAAAGGAACATTAACCCCTACTCCTACAAGCCAATCAGGTGTAATTTCTGCAGATAAACTGTCCCCTTCATATAGATTGTAGTTACCATACAGATAAACTTCAGGGTAATAGCTTCCTTTTTCGGCTTTCACTAAACTTTTTGCTTGCAGCTCTTTTGCATCTAGGAGCGCTAACCCCGGATAAGTATCTAATGTGCTATCCACAAATGCATTTAATTGAGGCAATGATTTATTGATGAATAATTGAGTTTCAGGAGTGACGGTTTCTGTTGTTTGTAGCATGCTAACCAATGCTGCATTAGCGATGTCGTAATCTTGCTGTGCTTTTCGCAAGTCGACTTTTGCTTTGTCGTAAGACGCATCTGCTTGAAGGCGCTCTACTTTAGCAATTTGCCCTTGTTGTTGTAGTTTGATTGCATTATCACGGTGTTTCGCTAAGCCTTGCTCTACTTCACTATACGTATTAACCACTTCTTTCGCTAATACGGTACTAAAGTAATATTTTGCCAAATCTTCATAAGACGCTTGTTGTTTCATTAATAGTTGGCTACGAGCTTCCGCTGTTTTTCCTTCAGCGGCACTTTCTGCTGCTGAAATTCTACCACCAGTAAAGATCGGCCAAATAGCACGAATCGAACTGGTAAAAATATCACGCTCAGTAAGTGTTGAAGTGACTGGACCTACTAATTGTCCAAGTAATCCAGCTATTGCAGGGTTTGTATTTGTGCTATCAATTAACTGTTGTCCAGAGACGGTAACATCATCATCAAGGTAAGTGTAATTTGCACTTAACGTAATTGAAGGAAGATTGAGATCTGACGTTCCTGATGCCAACGACTCTTGTCTCTGTACATTCATTCGTTCAGCAGCAATACCGTTGTGATTATTTAATACATTTTTCCAAGCGGAATCGAAATCAACAGATTTAGCCTGTACTGATATAGATAGTAATGTAGTAATTAAGATTGAGACACGTGTCATTTTTAGCATAAACCCTCCGTTAAATAGAGTATATACTCTAAATAAACTTAGATGCAAAAAAAAAGCTTATCACTAAGATAAGCTTTTTAATGCAATTAACCAGATTTATTTTGCCATTCGGATAAGAGATAGACCTATTAACCACTCTAGATCTTTACGACTCTCTTCTCCATATAGGTCTTCAACCATGCTATATAGACGCTCAATACCGTTATGTGCAAATTCATGTGCATTTGCTGATGTTACGATATGGTGGAACAAAAGGCGTAAAATAGCTCGGAATTGTTCATCTTCTAGAGATGAAATCCAGCTATCAATAAATTGTTGTTTGTCACCTTGCATATCAAGGCGCTCAGCAAAAAGACGGAAAATACGACCATCTAGCGCTGCTGTAAAATCCGTTTTCTTTGGAAAATGATGGCTAATGCCGGTTCTTGAAACACCAGTCTGTTGACTTAGTGTTGTGTACGACATTTTGTCATAGCCTAAGCGTAATAGTTGATCAATAACCGCATCCATGATTTTCTGGATGGTGATTTCAGTATCTTCTTTACTTCTTTTTGGCATAATAAAGCTCTTCTAAGTGGTTAGTCCATTAAGAAATCAATCATAAAAATGTACTAATAGTGAAATCTAGTAGATTTGTAAGATTCAAATCCTTTTATTAATTTATTTTTATCGTGTATTGCTTTCTAAACATCATATAACAACTTGTCCGTTAAATTCGTTCTCAAAAGTAAGAAATAAAAAATGTAACGTAAATACGAAGTTGTGGCCTAAGAAAGCGTTTAGAGTCTAGTTTGCGGTATACAGTATTGAATTACAACAAACGCCTGCTGATTCTTACAAAAATTTGTCATATGGGTGCGTTTTTTGAGAAATTCATCCCAAGTTAAGTAACTGTGCGTAATTCTTTGTTCAGATGTTATCTTTTATGCAACTAGATATTCAATATGATAAAAATGGTAGAGTTCTGATAAAAAGCAGCATAGTATTACCCTACTACTACTATTGAGGATACAAGCAATGAGTTCTGAAGTTGAACAAAACGTACCATGTGAAGCATGTGGTTGTAGTGCAGAAATGGGTTTTGTGATTAAAGAAGGTGATGATGTTGCTGAAGTAAGCATCTTCGCTGACAATAAAGTATTATTAGAATCCGAATTTTCTAACTACCTAGCATTGGCTAAAGAAGTATGTGCAGACGTTGAGCACAGTATTGTAATTACCGAAGATGAAAAAGAATTGCATGCGCGTCTTAAGTTTTCATGCAGTGCAGAAAAACTAATTTATGAATTAAAAACACGTTCTTTACGTCGCTAATTTTAGTTCAAATGTCTCGTCCTAAAATACGTTGACGATTTTTAATTGAAAGCTAAGTGCGTACGCACTTGGCTTTTTTGTGTACTTGATTTGGTGTACTCATTCCCAAGCTTAAATGTGGCCGCATTTCATTATAAATAAAAATAGATTCTTCAACTAAATGCCTTAACTCCTCTAAATCTTTACAGTCATACAAAAGAAACTCTTGTTTAAGTATCCCATTTATTCGCTCTGCTAATGCATTTTGATAGCAATCATAACCATCCGTCATTGATGGCTTAATATCATTTTTATTCAATTTTTCCTGATAAACCTTTGAACAATACTGTAATCCTCGGTCTGAATGATGAATCGTACTCCTTTGATATTGACGGCTATCTATCGCCATATCAAGAGCTTTGACTACATCAGTAGCTTTCATTTCATCACTTAATTCATATCCCATTATCTTTCGACTATAAGCATCTGTTACTAAAGATAAATAATGAATACCTTTTTGTGATTGAACGTAAGTGATATCACTAACAAAAACCTCTTCAGATGCTTGAGGTGTTACTTCTTTAAGTAAATTAGGATGTTTTTTCATCCAATGCTTACTATAGGTAGTTTTTGTATAACTTCGTTTAGGTTTTACTAATAAGCACTCATTTCTTAAATAGGAAAAAAAGTTATCTCTGCCTAACTTTATGCCATGAGTGATGAATTTGGGCTTAAGTAAAAAATATAATTTTTTACCTCCAATACGAGGCATATATCGACGAATTTCTTGCACCATATTTTTAACCGGTGAAAGTTCAACGGCACGTTTCAGAGCTCTACGTTCTTGTTGGTATATACATTGTCTTGTAATGCCAAGTAGCTGACTAGCTCGCTCTAAGCTGATCATTTTCTGCTTTTGAAGACTTCTTGCTCCTTGGCAATATACTTTTTTCTAAGGCCTGCACCATGTTCTGCGTCCATGATATTCACTACTTCATTAAGTAATAAATTACGCATTCTTTCATCATCAAGCTCTCGCTCTAAACGTTTAATTTTTTGTGCAGGCGATTCTTTCGCTTTCGGGGATTT
Organism: Aliivibrio fischeri ATCC 7744 = JCM 18803 = DSM 507; assembly: GCF_023983475.1. Lineage (NCBI taxonomy): Bacteria > Pseudomonadati > Pseudomonadota > Gammaproteobacteria > Vibrionales > Vibrionaceae > Aliivibrio > Aliivibrio fischeri. The sequence goes on along the minus strand of NZ_CP092713.1, from coordinate 1,123,446 downwards.
AGGCATAATAATCTTAGGTGATTGAGACCAGTCCATCTTACCGTGTTTTCTTAACCAAGTAAGTACGGTAGATCGACCTTGAATGCCATAAATGTTTTGAGCTTGCTTATAGGTCATATCGCCTTTTTCTATAGCGGCAACAAGCTGCAATTTAAAGCCTAATGAATAATCGCGTTGAGTTCGCTTATTCTTTGTTTTTTCTTGATTTGTCATATAAAAGTCCTAAATGTGTAAACACATTTCAGGACGAGACAAAAATGAAAAAAAGGCCCTAACTAGTTACCTAGAGGGCCTTTTTTATTAATTCTGTTTTATTAAAGAGCTACGATATTAGCTGCTTGCGGGCCTTTTTGACCTTGCTCAACATCGAAAGACACTGCTTGGCCTTCTTTTAACGTTTTGAAGCCTTCTGATTGAATTTGGCTAAAGTGAGCGAACACATCAGGTCCATTCTCTTGAGCAATAAAACCAAAACCTTTTTCTTCGTTAAACCATTTAACAGTACCAGTTGCTTTAGCCATGATGTTTCCTTAAACCTTAAAAATTTGAGTTTACTAGTGACACATTTGTCGCTTCGGTATCCATTACCGAATTTCACTATAACAAAAGTAGTTTCATAAATGAAACGTAAAATAAGGACCTATATCACTGATTTGAGATTAAACTTATTTGCAAATTTGTCGATAATATAGGAATAGATTCATTTACCGTGAAAATTATGTCTAAATTCAATTACCTGCTGACTGGCCTTATTGGCTGTGTATTTTTAAGCAATCCAGTTTATGCAGAAAAGCTAAATAAACATCGTTTAATTAATCATATTGATAGTTATGGAAATATTACGCTTAGAAACACAGATTACACAGAGTTGCCTGATGACCTTGTTCTTAAAGGTAATTTGAACCTTGCAAATAGTAAAATCAAAAAATTACCAAAGGGTTTAGTTGTAAAAGGCAACTTAAATTTGGCCAATACGGTTATTAGAACCATTCCTCGTGGTACGAAGGTTGAAGGCTACTTGAACTTGGCGGGTACAACGGAACTAAAACGTTACCCTCGAGGTATTAAAGTCGCTGGTTTTATTAATTTTGCTGGCTCTAGTATTACAGAGCTTCCACAACGTTTAACGGTGAATGGTGATTTAAGTGTGATTAGAACTCCCCTTACTCAATTACCTAAACAGTTAACGGTTACGGGGAATCTATATTTAGGTCATTCAAAAATTACAACACTTCCTGACGATTTGGTTGTAAAAGGTAATATCTATTTAGGCGGTCAACAAATTACTGAATTTCCAAAAACCATAAAAGTTGATGGTTATATTTTTAAGTAGCATTACAATAAGCTCATAAAAAATATTATGGGCAGTATTATGTTAGACAACCTACACGAGATGGTCATTTTTGCTACGGTAGCAAATGAATTGAATTTTACTCGAGCAGCAGAAAAACTTGGTATTTCAAAATCTCATGTATCCAAACAAGTAAAAGCACTAGAAACCCGTTTAGATTGTCAGTTGGTTCAACGTAATAATCGCTCGGTTTCTATTACTGAACTTGGTAGTCAATACGCAGAATATTGTCAGAAATTAATTGATATTGCGTATGAAGCTGACGCTTTATTAGATGCTCATCACGGTAGAATATCAGGTGTCTTTAAAGTTGGGATCGCTCAATCGTTTGGTAACAGCCACATTATTCATGCTTTAGCTGAATTCCAAGCACAGTTTCCTGAAATTGAACTCGAAGTGAGTCTTTTTGATCATAAACCAAAACTACTTGAAGATGGTTTAGATTGCTGGATTGCAATTCATGATGATTTACCAGAAGGTATGGTCGCAAGAAAAATAGCCGATTGTCGATTTGTTGTTGCGGCTTCTCCTGGTTACATTGAGCAACATGGCTGTCCTACACGTCCTGCTGAATTGGTAAAACATAAATGCATTACTTATCAAAGTAACGAACGAAGATTTAATGATTGGGAGTTCACTCGTGATGGTGTACACCAAGTGGTTAATGTTCAAAGTAACTTTAAAATTGATAATGCTTCTGCCATTTTAGACGCAACAAAAGCCGGTGCAGGTATCGCATACTTAGCAAGCTATTTATTAGAAAATGAATTTGATAATGGCAGCTTAGTTCGATTATTAAAAGAATGGCAGGCAGATATGAAGTTACCGATTTATGCGGTATACCCAAGGAGACAGCATTTGCCTCCTAAGGTAAGAACGTTTATTGACTTCTTATCCCAACAAGTTGGTAATCCTCCTCATTGGGATAAAAAGCTATTTAACTAATTTATAATGTAGGTTCAGTTTTGCTTTTCCGTGCGTTATTAACCGGATTAGCATAAAGCGCACGCAAATAAGGCTTTTCTTCTTCTGTTAATTGAGCGAGTTTTTCATTCAACTCGCTGATTACGCTTTTATTAACATCATTTGATTCAACATTTGCAGCAGCGTAATTGATTGGAAATAAGTGGTAGTTCTGTGTGATTTGCTTATCCATCTCAACCGCTAATTCATCTGCATTTTCAGGTGCGCTAGTTACAACGTCACCAAAATGAATGTGGATGCGTTTTTTATTGCCGATGATACCTTTAATAATGCTATCGATATCTTCAAATTCGCCTTTTTCATAAGAGCCTTGAGTTGCTAACGCATTCAGTTCTTTCGCCTTTTGAAGATCCAGTGGGTCATTTTCGTATGAAATTGATACAGGAACAATATTTAAACCGTTCATGTAATCGGCGAAACTTTCTTTACGCTTACGCCCTTCTACATGAAACATTTTTAAAATAGCTGGATCAGTAAAATCATTACCGTCTTTCGCTCGACCTTCTTTTTGGGCAATCCAAATTGAATTATTGGTTTCTAGCGAATGTTTGATATATGAAGACAATAAACCTAACGCTTGTAGCATTTGGCGAGGCGCTTTTGCTGAACGTTTAACAATGAAACTTTTATTCAGTTTCATTAATTCAGTGCTGCATGCTTTCTTTAATAGGTTGTCACCAATGGCAATGCGTACCGTCTGCATTTTATTGTTATATAAAACCCAGTTCATTAATGCAGGATCCATTGCAATATCACGGTGATTAGAAACGAACAAGTAAGATTGTTCTGGATCTAATTTATCAAGACCTGAATGAGTAATACCACCTGTTGTGGTTTTGATGGTTTTATTCAAATACTTAGCAACATTAATTTGCACATCTTCAACTGTTTTGATTTTTGATAATGTGCTACGTAATTTGTAACGTAGTAATGGAGCAAGAAGCCAAAACAAAAACTTAGATGCTGATGGAAATTTGTAGTGAAGAATGGCTGTTATAAATTCATCATCAGAAATTAATCGCTCAATAGCCGCAGGCACTTCGTTGTCGTTATATGGACGAATTTCTTGATAGATATCTTGTGTGGTCATGTTTGGACTTCTGGTTACCGAAAATAGAATAAGCGCATATTCTACTTGATTTTTATGTCGTTGTACGTGATCAATTTCAGAGGTCGTACCATTGGAGCTTAAATCAATGATAAAGCATGAGAATGCATTGATTTTTTAATGGAAACCAGTAAAGTTACGCACTTCAATTTAGAGGTCGATATGAAAAACGTAATTACTTTTGAGTCAGACACACTTACTACGCTTTTTTACACTGCTCGTAAGAAGAAAAATCATTACGAACTGGTTTCGGTTGAATCTGGCGCAATGCTAATTCGTCTTGGCAAATGGGAATATTTAGTTGAAGCTGGAGAGATGTTTTGGCTGCCGTTCGACTCTTTAATCTCAGAAACGGTGGTTCCTAATTCGACCATTTCTAGAATTTGTTTTTCTATAAGAACTCGTGAAAACTTACCGCACCAAGGTGGCTACCTTCACTCGACTCCATTACTTTGTGCTGCTTTAAATAAGCTTCAAACGAAAACTATCAGCAACGAAGCACAGCAACGTCTATTATCTGTAATTCAGGATGAGATTTTGGATTCGACTTGTCACACATCACTTTCTGATAAATCCAATTCGATAACGCGTTATGTTGCAGAATTAGGGAAAAGCACAATTCCAGAAGACGTCGATTTATCTGCCGATATGATGATGCTATTAAAAGTTCGTGAAGCAGACAAACTGAGAAAATCCGGTGGTAAAATGGATGTTATTGCTGAAAGGCTGTTTGAGGGTAATGTTCAATTAATGGAGCAGGCTTTTGCTATTTTAAGTGAATAACTGCCTGCTTTAACAAAGGTCTTTATGAATTAGATGGTTACTGAAAAGGCACTTCAAATTGCATAAAGACCTGATCATCTGCTTTATCGTGCCAGCGATAATCAATACGAAATCGTGCACTTTTGCCTTTTTTCTCGCCACCAAACGCCAAGCTCAACTGTAAACCGTGGCTTTCAAGCCATTCGCCATACGATTCAAATTCTTCAATTTTTTTATCATAATACTCTTCTGGTTGCCAAACGGTAAACCCAACAGCACTATCGCTTAAATAACCCGTTAGTAATGGGTCATCACCTGTACTGTAAGCCCAGCTTTCCCAGAATGTAGGTTCTTCAAATACTTCGCTTTCGATTCTATTGGTCATACTGGTCAGTTGATTAATGAACTGGTTTACTTCAAACAGTGGAATTAAGCATGATGAGGTTGAAGAGTAAATTTCACGAGAATAACTATCGTAACTTTCCTGAAAACAAGTGGCCTTATTCCCTGCACTCACATTTAAAGGCAGTAAGAAAAGTAGACTAAGTAAACTTACTTGTTTCTTCATTTATTGTTACTCGTATAATCGATGTTTCTTTATATAATCCGCAACATGCGGTGTTGTTAAGTGGCTAATTTCCATATTGTCACCAATTGCATTCCTTATGTCTGTGCTGCGGATCGCAACTGTTTCAGGACATGCCATGACAGACCAACGTTTTACTATTTCGTCTGACTTATGAAACTTAGCAAATTGTAATAGGTTGTCTGGTCCTATTATGAAAGTTATATCGGCGTTTTTTTCACTTTCTTGAAGCTTATTTAGCAGTGAAAATGTAGTTACGCTCTGATCTGGAATGTAAATCTCTTTTTCCAATGTCGAGATTTCGACATTTTTGATAATTAAATCTTTAGCAAATTCATTCAACATTTCTACACGAGTATCAAATGAAAGCATGGTTTTTCCCCACGCATGGGCAATACTCGGTACGAGCAAAACTCTATCAAAATGCCCAAGACGCTCGATAACGCTTTTATGACCAAGAGATGGCGGATTAAACGCGCTTCCAAATACAGCAATCTTCATACAAACTTCCTATCGACTTGATTATAAACAGCATAAGTGAAAATTTTGTCAAAGGCTATGCCATGTATCATTTCTCTATTATTAATTACATTATTTCAGTATTATTAATCAACATTAATCGTAAATAAGACTCGAATGAGCAAAGGAATGAGTAATGCAGCAGCAAATTGTTGAAGAAATGAAAGTAAAGGTGTCAATTGACCCTGTTGAAGAGATCAAAAAACGTGTGGACTTTATTAAAAGTAAATTGCTTGAAGCTCACTGTAAATCGTTAATTCTTGGTATCAGTGGTGGTGTTGATTCGACAACTTGTGGTCGTTTAGCTCAACTTGCCGTAAATGAACTTAACCTTGAGACTCAAAGTTCTGATTATCAATTTATCGCAGTTCGTCTTCCTTATGGTATCCAAAAAGATGAAGATGAAGCACAATTGGCACTTCAATTTATTCAGCCGACCCACTCTATTAGTATCAATATTAAAGAAGGTGTTGATGGTTTGCATTCTGCTAATCACATCGCACTTCAAGATACGGACTTATTGCCAACAGACAGTGCAAAAATTGATTTTGTAAAAGGTAACGTTAAGGCTCGTGCTCGTATGATCGCTCAATACGAAGTTGCAGGTTATGTCGGTGGTTTGGTATTGGGTACTGATCATTCTGCTGAAAATATTACGGGCTTTTATACTAAATTTGGTGATGGTGCGTGTGACTTAGCGCCTTTATTTGGTTTAAATAAGCGCCAAGTTCGTGAGGTCGCAGCACAATTAGGTGCGCCTGAACAGTTAGTTAAAAAAGTGCCTACTGCTGATTTAGAAGAGTTAGCACCACAGAAAGCGGACGAAGATGCTTTATCTGTTAGCTATGATCAAATTGATGACTTTTTGGAAGGTAAAAAAATTGATGCTGATGCAGAAGCTCGATTAATTAAAATCTACCAAATGTCTCAGCATAAACGTAAGCCTATCCCAACCATTTATGATTAATCATTAATAGTTGGTAATGGTATTTGATTAATGACTAAGGCTTCTTTTGATGCTTTAGTCATTTTTTTTATACGATATTCGTATTTTAAAGCAATGGATTTATTTTCAACGTCGCAATGCCAAACTAAGGTCAAAGGGCCTTTTCCTTTAAGGTATTTTGCCCCTTTCCCATCTTGATGCATTTTAAAGCGTCGTTCTAAATTATTAGTAATACCGCAATACAAGCTACCTACCCGAGTTCTTATCAGGTAGATAAACCATGTGTTCTTTTCTTCAATCATTATTTATCAAGTAAATTGTTGATAAGTTTCTTTAGTTCTTCTACTTCAAGTTTTAAATCAGCCACGTCTGATTCGAGTGCCACAATACGTTCATTATCACGTGACTCTGAAGGCACCTGTTGAAACGTTGCTGTTGCTTGACTGATTTCCCCACAGAATAAATGAGCAAAACGTGCCTCTCTTTTACCTGGTTCTTTTTCTAATTTGATCACTTTAGGGTTGTGTTCATCTGCAGAAAGACCATTTAATACATTTTCAACTTGAGCTACGTTATCAAATTCGCATAAACGCTGTGTTCTTGTGCGAAGTTCGCCTGGTGTTTGCGGACCACGCAAAAACAAAACACATAAAATAGCAAGTTCTTGCTTAGAGAATTTAAGACTACCAAATTCGGTATTACAGAAACGATGTTGGTATTTCGCTACGCGTGAATTACCTCGAGTTTCATCAGTAATGATACGTTCTTGGATCAGTGCATTCACACTATCTAAGACATCAGAATCCGTTAGTGAGGTTACGGGGTCACGATTGCTTTTTTGATTACAGGCGGTTGTTAATGCATTGAGAGTTAATGGATATTGCTCTGGCGTTGTGATTTCTTTTTCAATTAAACAGCCGATAATACGGATCTCAGTCTCGCTAAATATTCTCATTTTATCTTTTCCTTGCTTATAACCGCCCAAAATGACGTAAGTGTGAGCTAAGCGGTTAAAATATGTTATTAACTAATCAATTAGTAGATACGCTATATTCTATTCATGATAGTATTCTTTAGTTAAATTAATATCAATTGGAGAAACACTCATGGGCCTTTTTAGTAGTCGGTCTACCTCGGCATCTTTATCTATCGTTGCAAAAGGTTGCCGTATCATCGGTAATTTAGAATCAGAACAAAGCATCCAAATTGATGGTTATGTTCAAGGTAATATTGCAACTGAAGCTGAAGTGATTGTTACTCCTACTGGGAGAGTTCAGGGCGATATCAAAGCGGGATTAGTTTTGATTAATGGTTTGGTTGAAGGAACTTGTCAAGGTGGCGAAGTGAATATTCAAGCTAAAGGTAAATTTAAGGGAACCATGCAAACCCAGCACCTTACTATCGATAAAGGTGGTTTGTTAATTGGTGAAAACCTTGAAGTTGTTGAAGTTGAAAACGTCACTAAGATTTCTCCAAACAGAGACCTAGACAAAGAAGCAAGTGAAGATAGCTCAAAATCTGCGTAATACCATCTTTTTAACACTGTATTGATCTTGTTATTGTTTTCGCTATCGCATTTATGATTTAATCAAGATAGAAGCTATTAAATATTATAGGAAATTGAAATGAACAACGTTTTTGAAATCATCAACCAAGCTCGTCGTAAAAACAAACTGAAGCGTGAACTTCAAGACAACCAAAAGAAAATTCGTGATAACCAAAAGCGTGTAACGCTTCTAGAAAACATGCTTGATTACATTCACCCTACTATGACTACAGCAGAAGTTATTGCAGTTGTTGAAAACATGAAAGCAGATTACGAAGACCGTGTTGATGACCACATCATCAAAAGTGCTGAAATCTCTAAATCTCGTCGTGATATCAGCCGTAAGATCCGTGAACTAACAGAAGCTGATAAAAAAGCGAACAAATAATCGCTTGTTTATTTTGTAAAAAAGGAGGCTAAATTAGCCTCCTTTTTTCTGTTTAGATTTTTGTATTATTTTTGGTTTAATCGCTCAGCCAAAGCTTCCGCAGTTACGTCTTCAACCGCTAGAAACATTGATTTGATTTCCCCTGTTGTACTTCGCATTGGGTTCAATGTGACATTCTGATACATAAACTCACTCTGCTGAGTAATTGGCCGAACATTACGGCAACGAAATAAATACGGTTTTTGACGCCAAGTAATGAAACTGCGCGTGCCTAATTCAAAAACAGGTTTAGATTTTGCTTTAAACCAAGCGTCATTTATTTCTGGAAATAAATCGAACAATGATTTTGTCATCACATCATGAGCTTGTTTCCCACTATGATGTGTCATGAATCCATTCCATAAGTGCACATTAAATTCTTTATCGACTACAATAAGTCCGATATCGACGTTTTGCACCATGTCGACCATCCAATGAAACTGTTCAAATTCAGCTGGGATCCCATTCATTATTCGTCATCCAATAGGTAAGCAAGTTTGTTGTCTAAAATTGGTAGAGATTCGTCTACTATCATCAATAGCATGTCACATTTAATTTGTGTGCCATCAATGTTATAGCTGACCTCAAAAGCCATGATGCGGTTGAATGTCCCTTTGGTTGATTCAACGACACTATCTATAGAAATATGCTGACCAAGCAATACTGGTGCACTTTGGAAAAAACGCACCTCTGCTTGCTCACCAATTCCCTTAAGGAAAGCACCAACCAAAATGTTTGAAACATCCATTAATAGCTCAAGCTCTAAACTTGCATCGTCACTTTCTGGATAATCCATTAAGGTTAATAAATCGGATACGCTTGAATCACTTAATAAAATCAAGGCTTCACCAGCGATACCTTCGCCACTAAATCCTTGGCACACTCCGGACATATGTTCATTAGTCGCTAGGTGGCGTAATGTCATTTGCAATTCACTCATTTCGAATAAATTGACGTTTGGTAGTGGCATGTGCACAAATACATCAAAGTGTCTTGCTAATGAATCTGCTGCTCGCCCTATTGCTACATTAGCCACCTCAAGATACACATCTCGACGTCGCAACTGAATTGGTTGAACCGACTGCACTTGATAGCTTGCAGGCTTTTCTGGTTGAATACCAATATTCTGTAAGGTTGAGATTAAAGTTGCTTTATCTAATGGTTTTTTGATGAAGGCTTTTGCACCCAGTTCAGCAACTCGTTGTTGTGCTTTAGGTTGTATATCACCAGAAACAACAACGGTAGAAATAGCAATGTTACGTTTTTGAATCTCTTCAAGCGTACCGTAGCCATCTAACTCAGGCATGGTTAAATCAAGGAAAAGAATATCAAAGGTATTGGCTTCTAATTTATGAATCGCTTCCCAACCATGTTGAGCAAACTCAATATTTGCTCCCCATGATACAGGTATTACACGGGATAATTGTTTACGAGCCAGAGCGGAATCGTCACAGATTAAGATGGAAATGGCCATCTATTTGAACCTTAATTAATAAATCTATTACTGCACTATATCAAGGATTATAGGCCATGAATACGGTAAAGAATATATAAGACATGAAAAAGGAGCCTTAAAAGCTCCTTTGTCGTCAGTTACTTGATGCTTTGTTTAGGCTGTCTTCAAGTACTTCTTTAGCAATGGCTTAGAAATTTTTGCATCTTTAATCTTAAACCAAAGGTAAGTGGCAACAATGGAAAAGAATAAATATGAAACAGCAAAAATAAACGGTGATGAGATTAACTCTGCGTTCATACTAATGATCACGCCCGTTATGGTTACTGTGATTTTTGCGAATAAGCCTAAAACCAGCATTAACATTGCAAGTTGAGGATACTTTGTCGTTCGAAATGCAAACCAGTGGCAGCACCCTACAGCTAATGTAGCGATACTTAACCCTAAAATGAAAGAATGAAAATGCTCAGCAGCTGCAACACCACCGATGGTTGATATTAAAAAAATCAGAAGTAATTTCATAAACACCTCAAATGAAAAATTGGAGCATCCTTTCAAATTTGAAATCTTTGTTTCCGCTGCATTCTATCGCTTTTAATTCAAAATTCAAGTATATGAAAAATGCACAATTGTTACGCAAATGTTTCAGTGATGATGAGTTGAAATAAGCAACAAACCATAGACGTGATAGTTAATAGAAAAGTCTTATTAATGACGCATTAAATGTTAATGGTTAGTTAATTTTAATGGTATTGAGAAGAGAAATATATTTATAAAATATTTGAAATAAAGCACAAAAAAAGCACCCTATTACTAGAGTGCTTTTAAAATTAGATAAAACGTAGATTAAGCTTGAGTCGCTGCTACGTAGTTTTCTAATTCTGAAATTTGTACTGTAGTGATGTGTTTACCGTCTAGGTAGAATGCAACGCTATCATCTACTTTTTCGCCACGAAGTACTTGTTGAGTACCATCCAGTAATGCAACGTGCATTTCTAATGTGTTCGCATCGATTTGTTCAACCGTTGTGCTCTTAACGTTGTTGTTAACTTGTAGAGGTGCAACTGGTGCTTTTGTCATTGATGCATCGATTTTGTCGTTAACTTTAAATACAGCACCGCCAACATCTTTATCTACGATCGCAGGGCTCTTACCTGTGATGATGTTTTTACCAGTCCAGAATTCGATTGAGTTAAAGATAAATAAGTCAGCTGCAGCTGAAATACCATAAACAGGTGCAAGTAGAATATAAAGTCCAGCACGGCCGTAACGGTTATCAACTGCTTTCAAGTTACCAAAAGTAACAAGTTGAGTAACACCCATTTGACCCATACAACCAGTTAAAGTAGTTACGCCTAGCGCCACTGCTACAGCTATTTTCATCTTTTTAAAGTTCATAATATTCTCTATTTATTAGTGTTGTTGTTAACGCGGCGCATATTATCAAGTAATTATTTGTAAAAATAGACCCAACATCAATATTTTACAAAGATATGACAGAATAATGCCGCTTGACCGTCAATTGTATGACGCCAATAAAAGTGGAATATTAGATTGAAAAAATGTGGTGTAATTTTCATACAAGCTATTCCAATAAATAAAAAGTGCTGATAAACTCCGCGCAGTTTTACGTGACACATGTCTTATTTCTAAAAAACAGCAGTTAATTCATTCAAAATTAATTGTAATAAACTTTCAACTCACCGAGAAAACGATGAAAAATATCGATAAAGCAATGCGTATCCTGCTTGCAGGCTTTTGTATCAACCTATGTTTAGGAATTCTTTACGCATGGAGCGTATTCAATAAAGCACTTGTAACTGATATGGGATGGACAGCGTCTCAAGCGTCTCAACCTTATGCGACTGCAACGATCACTTTTTCAATCTGTCTTTTAGTTGCTGGTATTCTTCAAGATCGCATGGGACCACGTTTAATTCTTATTTTCGGTACGATTCTAGTTGGTCTAGGTATGATCGCTTCTAGCTTTGCCGAAACCGTGTTCATGCTTAATATTACTTTCGGTATCATGACTGGTGCTGGCATTGGTTTTGGTTATGCATGTCTAGCTCCATCTGCTATGAAGTGGTTCCACCCTTCTAAGAAAGGTATGGTAAACGGATTAATTGCTGCTGGTTTTGGTTTAGCTGCTATTTACTTAGCGCCTGTTACATCAGCTCTTATTTCTATGTACGGTATTCAAACTAGCTTTTTAGTTCTTGGTGTAGCCATTCTTATTATCGCTGTTCCTTTAGCAACAACGATCAACAACCCACCAGAAGGTTACCAACCAGAAGAACCTAAAGTTAAAGCGGGTAAATCACCAGTGGCAACTCGTAAACCAATGGATCTAAATTGGAAAGCGATGCTTAAAACGCCACAGTTTTATTCTCTATGGATTATGTACGCATTCGCTGCATCTGCTGGTCTTATGATCATTGGTAACATCACAACAATTGCAAGCATGCAAGCAAATCTACCAAATGCGGTTTATCTAGCTTCTCTTCTTGCTGTATTCAATTCAGGCGGTCGTGTTGCTGCTGGTATGCTTTCTGACAAGATTGGTGGCGTAAAAACACTGCTTATCGCATTTGTTCTTCAAGGTGCGAACATGGCTCTATTTAGCATGTACGACAATGAAGTAATGCTAATCATTGGTACGGCTGTTGCTGCAGTTGGTTACGGTACATTACTAGCTGTATTCCCATCACTTACTGCTGAGTTCTACGGCCTGAAAAACTACGGCACTAACTATGGTGTTCTATACACTTCATGGGGTATTGGTGGTGCTATCGGTGCTGCAGTTGTTGGTTTCTCAATGACTCAAGGTGGTGACTATGCTCTAGCGTACACTATCTCTGCTGCAATGGTAGGTGTTGCTATTATTCTAGCTCTAGTTACTAAGCCGATCTCTGAAGAGAAAGCACAACAACTAAGTCCAGCTACAGTTTAATATTATTCAATAAAATCAAAGCCCGTTTGCAATTGTAAACGGGCTTTTTTTGTTTTTTTCGCCTTTTATTATTACAATATAACTTATCTTGAATTTATTGGATTTGCCTATGTTTTCTAAACGCTCGTTATTGATTGCCTTTGTTGTTATTTTCTCAGGTTGTGCCACGTACGCCACATATAACTACGATCAATTATTTGGAGAAGAGCAAGTCCAGAATCGCATTCATGAGTATAAGTCACCAGAAAGCATTGATTACCTTGAAGAAGTAAAACCTCTTATCGATAAACGCTGTGTAGTATGTCACGCCTGTTACGATGCACCCTGCCAATTAAAAATGTCTTCAGCGGAAGGTATCGATCGTGGTGCGCATAAATCGAAAATTTATGAAGGAACACGTTTAGTTGCTGCAAATCCTACCCGCTTATTTGAGGATGCTCAAACAACGCAAGAATGGCGTGATATTGGTTTCTCCCCTGTGCTTAATGAGCGTGAACAAAATGAAATAGCAAACACCGAAGCTGGTGTTATGGCACGCATGCTGACTTTAAAACAAACGAATCCATTGGCTAAAGAAACGCAGTTAACGGGTTATGATTTCTCTATCGATCGTGACCAACAATGTCCGACAATCGAAGAAATGTCGGATTATGAGAGTCAATATCCAAGCTGGGGTATGCCTTATGGTATGCCTGAGTTGTCTAATTCTGAACACGACTTACTAATGAATTGGTTAGAGCAAGGCGCTCATATGAGTGATATTGCTCCGCTATCGGATTCAGATATCGCAAATGTTGAAAAATGGGAAACCTTCTTCAATGGTAATTCATTAAAAGAGCAGCTTACCGCTCGTTACCTATATGAACACCTGTTTTTAAATCATCTATATTTTACAAAAGATCCTAATACGTTACGCTTCTTTAAAGTTGTACGTTCAGCAACGCCTCCAGGTGAACCTTTATCGCTTATCGCAACACGTCGACCATATGATGACCCGGGTGTAGAGCGTGTTTATTATCGCGTTGTTCCTGTCAGAAGTAGCATTGTTGATAAAACACACATGCCCTACTTACTTGACCAAGAACGTTTTCAAAAATGGAATCAGTGGTTTGTTACTGCAGATTATCAAGTAACGTCGCTACCAAGTTACTCAACTGAAATTGCAGCTAACCCTCTGGTTACTTTTGTGGATTTACCGGTTCACTCACGTTATAGCTATTTGTTGGATGAAGCTCAAGATACAATTCAAGGCTTTATTAAAGGTCCTGTTTGTCGTGGTCAGTTAGCCTTAAATGTGATTAATGATCATTTTTGGGTTTTCTTTGTCGATCCTGACAAAACAGACAGTCCTGATGTAGTTAAGTTCTATAGAGAACAAAAAGAGAATCTTGCTTTACCCGCAGAATTAGACAGTACAACCGTACCAATTACGAGTTGGATTCAATATTCTCGAAATCAAGCTCGCTACTTAGAGGCGAAGAATACTTATTTAAATAGCATTTTTGCTGACGGAAAACACTTAACACTTGATCTAGTGTGGAATGGTGATCAGAAAAACGATAATTCGGCATTAACTATCTACCGTCACTTCGATAGTGCATCGGTGATTAAAGGGTTAAATGGACCTACCCCAAAAACCGCTTGGGTAATTGATTACGCTCTATTAGAACGCATTCATTATTTATTAGTTGCTGGATTTGATGTTTATGGCAATTTTGGCCATCAATTAATGACCCGTATGTACATGGATTTCTTAAGAATGGAAGGTGAAAGTAACTTTTTAGCTTTATTACCTAAGAAAATGCGTAAAACAGAATTTGAAAGTTGGTATCAAGACCCATCACCACAATTAAGCCGTTTTTTACAACGTGATGTTCAACCGTTTGAACAGCCAACACAGATCACTTATACGTCTGACAACCCAAAAGATGAGCTTTTTGCTAAGTTACGTAAGCGTATGGGCAAAGGTCTATCAAATCGTTACAGCGTAACTAATGCAGATTTAGATAAGTCTTCACATATTGCGTTAAACAATATTGATCGTATCCAAGGTGATGGCCTTCAATACCTTCCACAAATTATGACGTTGAAAGTCGTGTCGAGTAAAAGGAACAGTGAATTTTTTACTTTGTTAAATACAAGTGCACATAAGAATATTTCTTCTTTATTTAATGAAGAAGGAAATCGTATTCCTAAGCTTGACCGTTTGTCTATCCTATATGGTGTTGTGGGTAGTTACCCTGCAGCCTTTTTAGAAATTGAAGAATCTAAATTATCTGATTTTGTTAAACAATTAAGCAAAGTGGGTTCTGAAGAAGATTACGTAGCATTACTTGATAGCTATGCAATTAGACGCAGCTCAAATAAATTCTGGGCTTATAGTGACGAGTTAACAGAATGGTATAAAATGAAATATCCAATCGAAGCGGGTCTTCTGGACTACAATCGTTTTGAAAATAGATAATTCTTATTTTTGAATATTGAAAAGTGAGTGTACACAGGAGACACTCACCTTTTTAGGGGTATTTTACTTGTTGGAACAAATATTTATACAATGCCTTAATGCATTTAGTGATGATTACAAAACCATTTGTAAGCATCATTACCCTACTATTCATAATCGTGGAATGTCGCCAGCACATCTAAGCTCTGCTTTTCATCGTCGATTAAAAGCAATCATTCAAGCTGAAGGTCACTCTTGTGAAATAACGCTTTTTTCACATGATGCAGAACATCAATTATATGTTTTTTCATTAATAATCAATGATGAACGTATATGGATGAGCTATCCTCAATTTTTAAATGCAAAAACAGAAGCCAAAACACAAATATATGTGGCTATAGAAGCGCTTAAGAAAAATGATGCTTTATTATTGAATGACCACTTAGTGGTATTGTGTGATCACTGGTTTGATAGAACAAGAAGCAGTAAAGAATTGTATTTTTGGTGGACCGGTAAAATGCCTGAAGATAATTCAGTGTATACTCACCAAGGTATTCATAACTTAATCTCTGAAACCACACTCGATAAGCAATTAAATAACTTAAGCATGACATGTTTGAATCGCTCTATATACCACCCCTTAGAGTCGAATCAACAACATGTCTTACTTAAATACTTTTTATGCTTTGGTTTATTCCGCTATATTCACAACAGTTTTTTATCCTAGAGCCTCATCATCGTCTTTGTTGGCGTGCTCAATATGGATAACCCCTTTACAGCCTAGGTTTTCTATCTGCGTTTTATGTAGTTGAGTACTTAAATAAAAGCCGTATTGGTAAAGCGTTTCACCTTTTACTGATTTTATTTCTTTTCGATACACAATATCGCCAATCATTGCAGGAAATGAACGAATTCTAAGTTCACAACTGCCTTCTTGTAATTTACGTTCACTTGTAAAACCAAACCCTTTTTTAGATACATCCATTAATTTAACGCTAACAAAAGGCATCAATCTATGTGCCCAAAATATTTTAGCATTAACAGATTTTTTACACTCAAATCTGGGCCAACGGCGCTTTAATAAAAATTCCACATCTCACCTTGAGTTTGTCTTTATGCGCTTATTCTCAACAAAAACCGAGGATATTTCAACAAGATTATCAGTAAAATTATCATGAATGATACACTGTATAATGGATTATTTTTGATTTTAGCACGATTATACAAACCATATATGTAAACAGCTTTTTATATTCACCGATATAAATAACTGAACATTAGGTCTTTAATACGTTTGTGCAAGCTCAACTGGATACCCTCTTTCTATGGCAAACTGTTCGGCTAAGTGACAAACGGCATCATTAGATGGTTGAGTGAGTGTATTGACTTCTTTGCTTAATTTTATTTGTTGTGCTATTTGTTTTGCGCACTCAATAGCAGATGAGGCTTTTACTATCTCTGCTCTAAAATAACCATGACCATCATAATCAATCGTCGCGGCTCTTAGTGTTATATCATCCCCTGGAATTTGTTGAGCACCATATAGCGGTTTACCAGCTGTGGATGCGGTTTCAAACGAAGCAATAAATTGTGATAAATGTTTGATGGCCTTTTCAGTTCGTTCTTGCTGAATACTTTCTTTCCAACCGTTCGTAATTTTATTGATGAATTTTTCTGGTAACTGCGGTTGAGACGATAGCTCTGATGAACGAGATAACCCATCTTTAAATAACGTAATCTCTTCTGTCATACCGTGTAATTGAAAATAGCCATTAGGATACGGGGTTAACTGTGCCATTCCTTTTGGTGTGCCTCTTTCTCCATGAAATATTACTTCTGGCCATTTCCCAAAAAAATCACTATTCCAATGTGTTACGTAAGCAGCTTTAAATTCAACTAACCTTTTGGTCTGCTGTTGTGCAAGGTCATCTATGATACCGGTGCGAAATCCGGCACAATTGATGACATAATCAAAGTTACAATTAGTGACGGTGTCACTGTTTGAAAAACTCAAAAACCAACTGCCATTATCTTGCTTATTTAATTTTTCAACTCGACTTGAAAGGTGCAGGTTTACATTGGATTGTTCACTGAGAATTAATTGTGCGGTTGATGCCATTCTAAATACACTTAGCCCATACTCTTGCACAATGACTACTGGGTATTTTATTTGCTCTAAATCTGTGGTTTTAGCGAATGGGATCATCCACTCTGTCATTGAGCGAGGTTGATTTGTTGGTTCAAGTTTTGCAATCTCAAATAATTCTTGTTTAGTAAACGTCGTGAAATAATCTTCTGGTCTACCAAACACTTCATTCTTTTTAGATTGTTCAATGAGTTGCTGATAGTGCTTTTGCAATAAATTTAAACGCGGTAAAAGATCGCTCGCTTCAGCTCTATCATCTTTAGGTACAGCGATAATTGTCGGTCGAATATTTAATGAATGAGGGAAAAATTGAGCGGTTTGAATTGACTCTGTTAATAAGGCGATACATTGCTCATCAGAGATCTCACGGTACAAATTACCGCCGGCGTGTAAATGACAAATAGGTGGGCCATTAACTAAACTGGTTCCTTGCTCAAAAAGATCAATTTCAATATCAAATTTTGACAGATACATTGCAATTGTTGAGCCTGCAACGCCACCACCAATGATGGCTACTTTCTTTTTTGAAGGTTTTTTGTCCATTATTTTCCACAATCCAAGCAATATTTATATTAACTTGGCTATTTTACTTTGCGTCACAAAAAAATAATAGAATAGAGAAAGAAAAAGCTTGATCTATATGTATTGTACTTATAATTCAATAAGTTAAACTGTTATTCAAACAGTTACCCACAGAAATTGTGGATAACTGTGGGTAACTTTAACCCCACAAGGTTAATTTAATAATTCTGATAGCAACACCTAAGATAAGTACGCTAATTCCAATTCGATACCACTTATATTCATTAACAGACATTTCAATTCGCTTTACAAACAGCATAAATGCACCACTTATGTCTGATGTTCTTCGAGAATACTGGGTTATTGAGACTAGTATGCTCACAATACCAATCAACATAAATAAATACTGCGCTATATCAATGAGAAGTTCCATATTTAAGCTCCTTATGTGTTCTATGTAACTATCTCTTTTTTCATTGATTAAAGTAAATTAGCAAATAGTCTTATATATTTTCAGTATGCTGTTATAAAGAGGTACTTATTCATCCTTGTATTTTGTTATACTGCTCACAACTTTATTAGATTATGTGAATGTAATGGAACAGCTTGAAGCCAAACTAAAAAAATTAGAAAAACGAAACTACCGTAGTTATACCTCTATTAAAGGGGAATACGATTTTACCGACTTCACTCTGTATATCGATAATGTTCAATCTGACCCTTATGCACCACCAACACGTATTCGTGCAAAACGTGCTTGGTCGTTAACCCATCTTCAATGGCTTCAAGAAACCTCACTTGATTATCAACGTGCCGCTCGTGATTTCTTAGCTCGCCACTTTAGTGAGTTATTAGAAAAAGATGCAACGCTTTCAATTGCGTTATCTGGTCAAACGGTTTTGGACCACACTTCAGTAATTTTTGATGATGAAGGTATTGAACTTCGTTACAACATTAATTTACCGGCTGAAGGTCGTGAGATTTTAGCGAAAAAAGCGATTAATATTTTAACTTTCCATATGCCAAAATATGTACGCCGTACACTTTTAGCTCGTGAACTTCCTATTGAGGAGTTAAAAGAACATTGTAAAGTTATCGTAGACCAAGTCGCTCTTCGTCGTCAGCTTTCTGAGCACGGTTTAGTTGCTTTTGTTGCTAATGGCAGTATTTTACCTCGAATTGCTGGTAATAATGATCGTCCAATGAAAGATGCGATCGCATTTCAGAGCCCTGAATCGTTAGAAGTCGAGCTAATGACACCTAACCGTGGTCCTATTAAAGGAATGGGTATTCCAAAAGGTATAACGCTAATTGTTGGTGGTGGTTTCCATGGTAAATCCACGTTACTTAATGCTTTAGAGCGTTCTATTTATGATCATATCCCTGGTGATGGTCGTGAGTATATTGTAACGGAAGAGTCGACAACAAAAATTCAAGCAGAAGATGGTCGTTGTGTTCATAATTTAAACTTATCGAATTATATTAACCATTTACCTATGGGTAAAGACACAACATGCTTCTCAACTCAAGATGCGTCAGGCTCTACATCACAAGCAGCATGGCTTCAAGAATCACTAGAAGCTCAGGCTAAAGCCCTCTTAATCGATGAAGATACGTCTGCAACCAATTTCATGATCCGCGATGAACGTATGCAAGCATTAGTAAATAATGGTGCAGAACCCATTACTCCTCTTGTCGATCGTATTGGTCAATTACGGGATGAAATGGGCGTATCAACGATTCTTGTTATGGGTGGCTCTGGCGATTATCTTGATGTCGCAGACACAGTTATCCAAATGCATGATTACCAAGCTGTTGATGTGACTTCAAAAGCAAAAGAAGTGGTTGCTTCACACCCTACAACACGTGTTCGTGAAGGCTCTGACAATTTGCTACCAACGGAAACGCGTCAATTAAACCGTTCTTCTCTTCAAGCGATTCTTCAAGAAGGCAAGTTCCGTATTCAAGCTAAAAATAAAGATTCATTACGTTTTGGCCGTGAATACATTGATATTACCGCTATCTCGCAACTTCAATCTTCTGCGCAGGTTCATGCTATTGGTTGGATGTGGTTTCAGTTATCACAAACTCCAGGTTGGGAATCGAATCCTGTTGAGTTTATTGCTCAGCAACTTCATGATAATTGGCATGAAATGATGCCAAAACACGGCGATTTGGCGAAACCTCGTGTTATTGAGGTAATGGCTACACTTAACCGTATGCGTGTAGCTGAATTTAAATAGTAAATCACAACTTTTATCAGGCCTCCTTCTATAGGGGGCTTAATTATATGGTCCGCCTCACTCTCAAACTCCTATGCTTAGAGTAGGCATGCAGAAATGAGGTGAACCATATGTCTTCCATCCAAATTTTAGGTATCGATTTAGGTAAACATAGCTTTCACGTGGTTGGTCATAACCACTTGGGAAAAGAAGTTTTACGGAAAAAATATAGTCGTAATCAATTAATCTCTTTTATTGCGAAGCTAGAACCAACAATAATTGCTTTTGAAGCATGTGGTGGCTCCCATTGGCTCGCTCGAAAATGCATAGACTTAGGCCATCAGGCCAAACTTATCCCGCCTCAATATGTAAAACCTTATGTGAAAGGTAATAAAAATGACTTCATTGATGCGGCTGCGATAGCAGAAGCAGCAAGCCGACCATCTATGCGTTTTGTTGCGGTAAAAACAGAAGATGCACAAGTTATAGCAACCATTCATAGAATTAGAGATGGTTATATAAAAGAACGAACGGCATGTATGTCTAGAATTGGCGCCATTCTACTCGAATTTGGGCTGAGCCTGCCCAAAGGGCATGCGAAGATGAAAGCTCTTTTTCAATGGTTAGCAGAGCAAAATCAAGAATTACCCCCGAGTTTACTCAATGAGTTATGCAGTATTCATGAGCATTACTCTTATTTGAGCCAACAAATAAAGGAACAAGACATTAAGCTTCATGATATTTCTGAAAATAATGAATTAGCTCGGTTATTAAAAACAATTCCTGGTATTGGAGATTTAACATCAACGCTTTGTATCGCTGATGTGAGTTCTTCAAATAACTTTGCAAATGGTCGTAATATGGCAGCATGGCTAGGTCTTGTTCCTAGGCAGTTTTCGACAGGAGGTAAACCCAAGTTATTGGGTGTTAGTAAACGAGGAAATAAACAGCTTCGAACCTTATTTGTTCATGGTGCTAGAGCGGTGCTATCTAGACCTGACACCACAGGGAAAGTATTTGGTCAGTGGTTGGTCAATTTGAGGGCAACCAAGCCGTTTAATGTTGTAGTGGTAGCGCTTGCCAACAAGCTAGCAAGAATAGCTTGGGCGGTGTTACAACACCGCCAAGCTTTTAAGGCTGCAAAGCAGCCATAACCGAGTTTGCAACGTCAATGAATGTGATGACAAAAACGGTCAATCGGCCAGATTAAAAACCTGATACAAAAAACAGCATAAAAATGCTTTCGGCTTTTTAAGGATAATCTGGCGCGGATATCATCGTGGAGCTGGTAAGCCATGGGCTCACCAAACGTGACTCCGAATACATTAGCGCAAACTAACTCCGTCATTAATTAATTGTAGTTGCAATTAAGAGGCGGACCATACATTTTTGTATATAATGCTTTTCTTTTAACAAATAACAATCAATTTGATTACAAATAAAGCATTCAATAATGATCATCTACTGAATAAAAGTGAATAATTACTTTTTTTTAATGAATAGTATTCCACTTCATTAGAAAACAGTGTAATCTCCACTTTATTGAATGAATACGGAAATTTAGTGAATAATAATGCTAAGGAATAGCAGTTTATTAACTAGTGGTAATTTGAGAGATTTATGCAAAATTCAAGTGAGAGTATACCTATGAGCAAGAAGAAGAATCTTCTAATGTTTCTTATCCCGTCATTAATCGGCTTGTTCCTTTTTATGGCCCCAATAACCTATAACGGTGATATTACTATCCCAGTTGCCGTTTTAGCTAAATCAATTCAGGCTTTATTCGGTGAACACCTAGTAGCTATGGTTACAGGCATCACTATGTTTATGGCAGTAGTAACTATCTTGTTTAAACTATTCAAACCAAGTTTTATTACTAAAAATGAATTCCTATTTGGTTTGTTGAACCCAAGCCCACTTTGGTTCGTCGTTCGCCTAATTGGTGGTGCAGCGGCAGCAATGGTATTTTTTCAATTTGGCCCTGAGGCCATTTGGGAACCAAATACTGGTGGTTTAGTATTAAACGATTTACTTCCTGTTCTTTTTTCTGTATTCATTTTTGCAGGCTTATTATTACCTCTTCTTCTTAACTTTGGTTTACTTGAACTATTTGGTGCTTTGTTAAGTAAAGTGATGCGTCCTGTTTTCAATTTACCAGGTCGTTCTGCTATTGACTGTATGGCATCATGGTTAGGTGATGGTTCTGTTGGTATTCTTTTAACAAGCAAGCAATATGAAGGTAAGTTTTATACTCAACGTGAAGCCGCTGTTGTTGGTACTACTTTCTCTGCAGTATCAATTACTTTCAGCCTTGTTGTTATTGCTCAAGTTGAATTAGAAAGTTATTTTTTACCATTTTATTTAACAGTATGTCTTGCAGGTGTTGTGGCTGCGATTATCATCCCTCGCCTACCGCCATTAAGCCGTAAAAAAGACCTGTTCATTGATGGCACCGAGCGTGATGCTGATGCTGAATTAATCCCAGAAGGATATACAACATTTTCATGGGGTTTAGAGCAAGCGATGAACAAAGCCGCTAAAGTAACTTCTATTAGAAACGTATTTGGTGAAGGCGTTAAGAATGCAGTAGATATGGTATTTGGCGTATTACCAGTGGTTATGGCATTAGGTACTGTCGCTCTTGTTATTGCTGAATATACTTCTGTTTTTACTGTGTTAGGTCAACCGTTTATTCCGTTCCTTGAATTGCTAGGTGTTCCTGAAGCTGCGGCTGCATCTCAAACGATTGTTGTTGGTTTTGCTGATATGTTTATTCCATCAATCTTAGCGGCTTCAATCGATAGTGAAATGACTCGTTTTGTAATTGCTGCAATGTCAGTTACACAGTTAATTTATATGTCTGAAGTTGGTGCTTTATTACTTGGTAGTAAGATTCCAGTAAACATTTTTGAACTGTTTGCTATCTTCATCTTACGTACTATTATCACACTTCCAGTAATTGCAGGTATGGCACATTTAATTTTCTAATTAAACGTCACTCTCACCTATTTAAAGCGATCTCTTATGAGGTCGCTTTTTTTTGACTTAAATACTCATAGAAGACAAATGATAATATTGGCGTGAATAATAATGAGAAAATGAATGCTATTAGACCTGAACGATCATAGCTTTTAGCTATAACGGCTACCCCAAATGATAATGAAATATATATCCATAATGAAAAGTAAATCATATAAGACCAACATGTTACTTAATAAAAACAATGATAGCTTTATATATCTTCTACACTATTAGTGATACTTGATTTAGAAAGATGTGCTGATTTATCAGCAATTATAGGATTTAACAAATTGTGTTAGATTATTAGATAAAAAAAAGGCTTAGTAATAAACCTAAGCCTTTCAACACTTATAATAAGTAAATGCTTATTTATAAAAAGCTTCAACTGTGCCTTTTAATTTAATTAGCATTGGTTGTCCACGACGGTCAAGTGCTTTAGGTGAAGGGATCTTAACCCAACCTTCGCTGATGCAATATTCTTCAACATCAAAACGCTCTTTACCATTTAAACGAATACCAATGTGATGTTCAAAGCATTCAGCAACGTGGTGTGGGCTACGAGGGTTGCCAGAAAGATGATCTGGTAAAGTTGGTTGAGTTTTAGCGTCGTTCATGTTCATGACCTATAAAATAAAAGTGCGTCATTGTAGTCAATCTAAGACTAAGTCACAAGTGCTCTTCATCAATATCATTAGTGATACTTACTTAGTGGTTAATTTTTATTATTTTGTGTTCTAGCTGTTTTGTGATGGGATTCCATAAATCTTTTTTCTATACTAGTCATAATATTAGATGAACTACATGGAGATAATGCAAATGGATACAACGTCACTCATCTATGACACGCTCACAAACTTAGCAAGTGCTGAACCGACTCAATGTGCTCAAATTCGACAAAAATTGTATGATGAACTTAATCTGCCATTTGATAAGAAGTTCGCATTATATTCGGGTGTACTTGGTCCGGTAAGCGCAGGAAGGATTGACGATCTTAATGAGGCGGTTAATAAAGCTCGTGCTATTTTAGAAGATAAAAACTATTGATGCTGTAATATATGATTCTAGCCTTTTAATTAAGGCTAGAAATTCGTTTATAAATAATGTGGTTTATCTTGTTAAAAAGTGCTCAATATTTTTATCGAGCTAATTTTATTATCAAACCCTTTCGCGTTCCCTTCCCCACTTTTACGAGTGTAAAAGTCACCAGTGTAATTTTTACCTTCATAAAAACGAACAATCCAACCTGATGGGATATCATAAGAAGACATTCTATCGTCAAAATTGTAATCACTTAAATCGGGCTCATTATGCTCAATACTTATCGATGACCCCATTTGATTACTCTGACTGTAAATCTCCACGCTCTTATTTGTGTTTGCTTCTAGACCAAGTACGATAGTTGATTGATTGCATTTCGCTTCACGAGACTTACAAAAAATACTATCTTCACCTTGAGATTTTTCACAGCGCCGTTGCACTTTATAACGAGCAATATCCTCTGTTATTCCTGCTTCTGCAAAAATGTCTTGGAACGGTTGAAGAGTACAGATATATATCCGACTTTCGTTATCTGAATCAAAATTAAATCCAGCATGAGAAGCTGAACTCAAACCTAAAAGAGTGGTTAAAATGATTATTTTTTTCATGATTACTATCTACCACAGCAAATACATTGCCATCATAAAGCACCAAAAAAGCCACCAAAAAACTGGTGGGAAGATTATCGTAACGCAAGATATATTAGAACAATATGACTGAATTTCAAACGGTTATATTATTAATTATTCGATACCTAGAGACACATCAACATTACACTAGGAGAATTAAATACTCGCTTTGTTAAATTGGTCTTGTCATAATTAACGGGTTTGGATTTAGTGTTTCACAATCTTTATATAAATCAGCAGATAATTGGCGAAAAGCCGCTTGTTTAATATATGAGGTTTTAAAGGCAATCATTGCTTCTTCTATCTTATTAGAATATATAGGGGTAATAGACACATTATTCCACTGATAATTAACATCAGTAACGTAGACATTTAACGCATCATAAGGTAATTGAAATACTAATGTTTGATTACAAGGTGTAAAGGTTCCCAAAGGCGTCCCACTTGCATCTTGTGCTTTAGTGGACGTAATAGCGATAAAACTCCCCGCTTTAGCTGAACCTACAATATACCTTCTATCTTCTGTATATTGATAAGATAAAGAGGAAAACCAATCTTCTTTAAAAATCGCATTTTCAAAGTCAATTTTACCTAATGACAATTTTATATCATAAATACTCGTAATGTTACCTATAACAAAGTTCACATTATGTAATTCTGTTTCTTTTTCAGTTACCACTTCGGTTTTCGTCGTTGAACATCCACTTAGGGCCAAGATCAGGGCTAAATTAAACATCCTTGCTAACATGAAGCCACCTTATACGTATAAAAGCTCATTGATTTAAATTAATTAAATCTTATAACATTGTTAAATACCCAGCAGGTATAAAAATGTGAACTGATTCGAATATCTTCTTTCTGTTATATCTAATTAAGGTTTAGCTCTTTTAATAATTGAATTGCGGCGTCTCTGCTCGTATTTACTGTTACAACGTATCTCATAAATTCATGAATCATAAGAATACTCATACAACACGGTCACTACCAACTAATAATGACTTAAAACAAGTCCTCCCTCAACAACCTGAGATCGTGTTGATGCATTTGTTAACTGCGCTTTTCAGCTTTAGTTACACAAACAGAAAACAGCTCTTTCATTGGCACATAATTACAATGATAGCCATGGATATTTGCGGCTACCCACTGCTCAGAAGTAATGCCTGAAAAATTAATATTGTAACCACAGTTGATTGCAATATGCTCAAACAACAAACGTTGGGCACGACCATTTCCTTCACGGAATGGATGTAAAACATTAATATCGCAATAATACTCAGCTAACTTAGTAAGAAATTCATCGTATGGTAGTTCTACTAAATACTTATCTTTTTCTAACATTGAAAATAGATTATTTGCTTCTTTTTCAATCCTAGCTACATTACAGAAACGTGTATTTCCCTTTGAAATATCAATCGTTCTTAACTCGCCAGCCCATTCAAATAGATCGGAGAATAACATATGATGAATTGAACGCAGATAGATGAAATCGTAAGGAGGCAATTGAAACTCTACATACATTGCAGCTAACGTTGTTAAATCACGTTCTGCAGCCTCTAATACCGCTTCATTGTTGATATTGAGCTTATTAACAAGAACCGTACTATTTTCGTAAGTATAAGGATCTTGTGTTGTGCCATATTTATCAACCATTGAGCGCCTCTAACGAATTTACGTTTGAGTATTTGCTTAACAAAATTTGACGTTGTTGCTCTCTGTCGAGTGATAAATCGAAATTACTAGCAACATCATGCCCTTCTAAACGCATACTTTCTTTAAAGTTATCCATTTTAACTTGCTCGAAATAGGCATGCTTTTCTTCGTAAGAAGAAAGCATTGAATTACTTGGCATAACTAAATCAATATCATTAAGTTGAGACTGGATCGCTTTTCCTGATTCAAAAACACCCCAGCTATTAATAGAAAAACGGAAGGTTCGACCTTGACGCTCTCTTTGAATATTTAAGCCTAAATTTTTAACTAATGAGTTAACTACGGATTGTACTTTACGTTCAGAAATCCCAGTTGCAGCCACGATAGCTTGAGTATTTGGAGATTCTAATCGTGTCATTGCAGCTAAAACTAATAATTCGTATTTCATGCTTACCTCGCACATTTATGCGGAAATAATATTAGTTTACTACTCAAAGGGAATGATTACCATATTTGAAAACTAAATTAACAAAGAAGCAGTTAACGCCTGCATAACACGTTTACTACTATGCAATTATACTTAATATTGATGCCTTAAAACGAGAAACACTCGGCAAACTGAGATTGCCGAGTGTAGTAAATCGTGTTGATGCATTTGTTAGGTGTGTTTATTTAATTCTTCGATAAGTTCTGGAATAAGAACTTTAACCTTTATAATTAAGTTACTTCTTTCACTTTGATCTTTACGGTTAAAATACTTTAAGCTTGTTTCTCCTGTCCCAGCAAGCGCTATTTCATATGCACTCTCTTCCTTTGTTATATCCTCAATACGCGATAAATCATGGGATAATTCTTCCAATTTTAAAGCTGTTACTACAGGAACTAATTTATAACCACCTTTTATTGTAAAAATATTTAAACTTAAAAATCGTGGAATATAAGTATCACTACGTTCAAAAACGACTTGAATTGCCTTTAAATCAACAACTATAGCTGAACAAATTATCCCTAATTCAGTCTTTAATAATCGTTGATCACGACTAAAACTAAGTGCATAAGTGATAATCACACCTAACAACGTAGACAGCATACCGAATAAACCGGCAAATATGACATCATTATTCATTACGACCTCCGAAACACCTAACGCCGCAATAACACGTTTATTACTACGACGACTTAGCTGAATTTTACTACCTTAAAACACCGAAACCAAAGACAAACCTACAACGGCGAATGTAATAAATCGTGTTGATTGCTTTGTTATGTGAATTGCCTAATTGATCCCATGAGCCTTTTTAAAACGTCTTACTTTTGTTCTCATATTTTTCATTGGTGACGATGTATTAAATTGGATCATTCGTCCTAACGTCCATTGCTCATACCACAGGATTTCATATAAAGTATAATTATCAAGGCTATTAATTAGATCTAAAATTTCTTTAGTTGTCGATTTAAACTCAAGCTGTAAATCAACGAAATCCCAGTCTTTATAATGAGCCTGGAAGCTTTGAGCTAATTCACCTAGTTGATTCCATTTATAACCGGTTTCAGGGAAATCTACAGGCTTTCCATCTGATTTTAGCTGATACCATTTAAGAACAAGCTTACCCCAACCTATTAAATATGAAAGAGTATCGCAAACACTAACTTTTGTATTTTTTACGTTTCCTTCAATTTCCAAATCACGAGATAACTCCGGTGGAATAGATTGATAATCAACCAATAATTTAGATGAAATAGAGCTAATCGCATCAACTAACTCATCTTTATTTTTTTGGACTGAGGACATTTTAGACTCCATTCACATAACGCCTGCATAACACGTTTGCTGCCATACAGATTAAGCCCAAATTTACCACTTAACACGGTAAACTCAAAGAAATCTAGAATGCCGAATGTAGCAAATCGTGTTGATGCAATTGTTAGCTGCGATTTAAATTTTTAACCTTGCTAATTGATGTTGGCTTGTAACTTTAATACCGTGATTTTCAAGTAAAGTGCAAGTTACGCCCTTTCCTGAGACCTTAACACCTTCAAACTTACCATTATAAATACTGGAGCTGCCACAAGATGGACTTGATTCAGTTAAAATTGCATATTCAACGTCATTATCTAGGCACATTTTAAGAGTTAGTTCAGCGCCGTTTAAAAAGGCCTTCGTTACATCGCTACCATCTTTGCCAAGTATTTTAGCTGAGCCATCAAGGACATCATTTCCTGTACCACCGCATATTTCTGCGGGAATGCGTGGTATCGGCAAGCCGCCAGCAACTTCAGGGCAAAAGGATATAATGTCATTTGATTCAATAAACTCATCAAACTCGCTCGTATTTACCTCAAGATTATTCCCGTCATAGCGGACTTTGCAGCCTAATAAACAAGAACTCACTAATACTTTTGCCATTTTAATTGTCCATAAAATTAAAAACTAGACCTATTGCTTGCATTGTATACTATGAAATCGAGGGCTAATTAAAACATATATGAAAATCCATAAAACTAACACGACAAAGAAGCAGCTAACGCCGCAATAACACGTGCGAACGACTTACTTTCCAAACCAATTACACTCCAAACCGCGAATGCCGAATGTAATTAGCATCGTGTTGATTGCTTTGTTACACGATCTTTGTCAACGCTTCGCTTTAATTGGTAAAGAACTGATTTACCGAGATTTACGGTGAACTGAGTTTAATTAGACTAACTCAATTAAGCGAGCAAAATATCACTTCAACGGCAAAAACTGCGAGATGAAACAATCCCTTTTTCTTACACCATTTGTACGATTTTGTTTCAGCAAGTTTGGAGCTGATAAACCAAATATCCTCGCCACAATTGGGATTGATAATGCTGAGAAGAAAACACTAATGCAGGATAAAATGAGGCAAAACCACGAACAATTGAAGCGTGAATTAGTTTCTGAAACCAATGAACTTTTGGAAATAATGTTCAGTTGCCGAACCTAATGAAATGAAAACTAAAAGGAAACAAAGAAGAAGGAAAACCACCCTAATTTCACATCTAAAAATCGGATGGTTCTATCGCTGAACTGAGCAAAAAACTGCTATCTTTAGTTCGTGTAACGCCTGCATAACACGTTTGCTACGATACAGGCTTAACTGAATTTTACTGCCTTAATCACTGAAACTAAAGACAAACTGACAACGCCGAGTGTAGCAAATCGTGTTGATGCATTTGTTATGTGCGTAACCAAATATTCATGCGTTCTTCAGATTTTTTAACTGCATCGATAGAAAAAAGTTTAGGGTATTTTAAAATGACTGCTTCAAATGCATATTTTTCTAATCCCATTTCAACTAAAGCTGTATATCCTTGTGTTACTGATTCTCGATTAACTGCTCTCTCAACTGCTTCAATTATTCCATGACGCTTTATCATTTGCCAAGTGCGACTAGCTCGTGTTGTTTTACCATTCTTTTTAGTTAAAATAGCTTCATACGCATAAACTGCTTCAAGAGATAATTTTTCCGCCATTGTTTGGCATCCATATAGCTCAGCCCTAATTTCGATAGCTCTAACTTGAGCTTGTTGTGCCAAGTCACTCTCTCCCAATCTAAGAGCGTTTTTTCTAAACTTCGCACATGAATCTACAGTTTTAAGATTTCTAACTCGATTATCCATATCAATTTCCTTTTGAAAGCACATAACGCTGGCATAACACGTTTATTACTATGCCAACCAACCTGAATTAACCGCCTTAATCACAAAACTAAAGACAAACCCAGAACGCCGAGTGTAATAAATCGTGTTGATGCGATTGTTGTGCGGACTTACTTTCGGCTTGGCTAGCTTGGCTAGCTTGGTAACGAACTGCTCTGCCAAGATTTTCTAAGCCCTGATTCTAATTTACCGATGACAATTAAGCGAACAAAATGTTCTTAAATTGCGAGATAAAGTGAATGGAAAACAGATACATTTTTTACGCCATTTGAACGACTTGGTTTCAGCAGATTTTTAGCTGATAAACCAAATATCCTCACCACAATTGAGATTGAAAATGCGGCGAGTAAAACACGGATGCAGGGTAAAATGAGGCAACACCAAAGAACCATTGAATCGTAAAAATGCCTCTGAAACGCCTGAACTTAGGCCGACAATGCTTAATTGCCGAACCTGATGAAACGAACGCTAAAAGGGAACAAAGAAGAAATTTACGCTTACTAAGCCGAAACTACGAAAGCTGCGATTCTATTGATGAACCGTGCAAAAAATTTCGGACTCAGTACGCACAACGCCTGCATAACACGTTTGCTACGATACAATCCTAGCTGAATTTTAACGCCTTAGTCACTGAAACTAAAGGCAAACTGACAATGCCGAGTGTAGCAAATCGTGTTGATGCATTTGTTATGTGCGTAGCAAACTTTAAATACCATATTTATTTACTTAGGTTTTGATAACCCTCTTTTCTTATATTCTTTTTCGTAAATCACTTCATTTATTATCCACCCAAAGTAATTCAGGATTAGTCCAAAAACGAACAAAAAAGGAATTTGAACGTATAAGTCTAATCGGTATTCTTCCCATGAACGAACTTTGTCGAAAACAATAAACCCAACCAAATACCCAAAAAAAACCGCGCCACCAATGAGCAAAGTTTGTTTGAGCACATAATTTAGCTGTCCTTTTTTACGTGTAAGAGCCCAGCGTTCAAAGCGTTTATTTTTCCATTGTTTGATCATAACTCACACTCTTTGCTTAATTAATACAAAGACTAAGGTATACCTTTCACGATAAATAAAATGTGCACTAGTTCAATAGAAAAGAAAGACCACCTATAAGCAACAAAAAAGCACATAACGCCTGCATAACACGTTTGCTACCATACAGATTAAGCTCAAATTTACCACTTAACACGGTAAAGCAAAAGAAACCTAGGATGCCGAATGTAGCAAATCGTGTTGATGCATTTGTTATGTAGCGATTACAACTATAAAATACATTAAACTTTCACCGCTTGAGTTCTATTCACAAACTCAAGCTCGACTTCTTCTTCTGGAGTCATAAAATATAAATCAAGAGGTATCTGTATAGATAACTCTGATAATTCAAATTTTATTAAATCAAGCTCTGAAAAATGATTATAAATAACTAACACATCAACATCACTTGAGTTTTTCTCATTATCCAAAATTGAACCAAAAAAATAAAAATCCACATTTAGTCCAGATGCATTTAAACGTACGTTAATTGCTTTAATTCGCTCAATTATATTAATCAAGTCCAAACTCTATTTAAATCTCCCATTAACTCACCCCAAGATAAGAGTTTTATTCCTGCACTGTCAGCTGCAGTTTGACTACTAGTTGATCTTCTACAATTAGGGTTTGAAGTCAAAATCGCTTGAAATTCACCAAATGTTGTTATGCCATTTCTGACGGATGCAGCAGTTAAGTCATAATCATTTAGAACTAAAATTGTGACCGGAGGCAATCCATCTCTTTCAATATAAAACCTTCGATTGTCCAACCTTTGAATATTATTAACACGAGAATGCTGTCTAAGTCCTGGAATCACAAACTCCATTTCAGCATCCAAGTATCCAGCCATTCCACCTAAGGCTAACGCTCTAAATGCATCACCGAGCCCCCCTATACCAAATCCGGCAGAATTAGCTAAAGCATAAACATCACCGACGATATATGCATCCTTCTTAATATTTAGCAAGAAATCAATATTACCCACATCAATCCCACTTAATGAATCTAGAGTAGTACGATCTTCTGAAATACATGCCACATTAAAAATGTGTCCATTCTCATGAGTTATTCTTAATAAATTCTCTATTATTTCAATACTCTCAACTTTATCATGATCTAAAAATCTTTCTTCGCACCAACGACTTAAACTCATAATTACCCCAAAATATTAAGTATTTCTTGTGGGAAAGTAATGCCATTGGCATTACTTCTACCTGTATGTTTAGCATTAAAATCATCTACATGCTGCTTATATTCTTCAAATACTCCCTCTTCACATTCAATAAGTAAATGTCTATTTTCTTCAATTATTTCAACGATTTTATGATTGTTTGGCAAAATAAAATCAGCTATTTTTCTTAACCATTGTTCAGGCATATCACTTTCAGGGTTAAAACGCTCTTCAGTCATAGGTCCATATGTATCAAATATCTTTTTATTCTGTATAAAGAAAGGAGTTATTGCTTTTTTTACTTGCTCTCTTGTTTCAAATAATTCTTTTTCAGGTATTGATTTAGCTTCGGAGTGCAATTTAAGAAGATCTAATAATTCATCTTTTGTTAAACCATTTACAATGGTTAAATCTCTTCCAGCCATGTAATTGTTTGAATTATCGCCAGAAGATTGCTTTTGAGTACTAATCATCTGTTTTTCCTATTTTAAGATCTCGACCAGCCATATTGTTAGTTGAGTTTTTTCCTGATTTTTGTTGTTGCCCTGAATCGCTCCCTTTAAAAAAGAATTTCCAAATTAACGATATTCCTACGACTCCAATACCACTAAGAAACCACTCATGATTAGCACCTAACCATTCTTTAATCGATATCATCATTTCCATTATTACTTCCTTAATTGTTAAACTTTTAAGCTACATAACGCCTGCATAACACGTTTGCTATTATGCAAATTAAGCTTAAATTTACCACTTAACACGGTAAACTCAAATAAACCTAGAATGCCGAATGTAGCAAATCGTGTTGATGCAATTGTTAGCTTTCTTAATGAATACGTGAATACGTCTTTCCACTTATAACCCTCTGAATTTGTAGAATATTTTTACCTTTAATTATTTCAAGAATTTGCTGTTCAGTATAGCCACAAGAATTCAACTCACGTACTTTTAGAACTTGTTCTACTGATAACCTGTCATCTGAACTACAAATTACTTTTGCGGCATATTCATCGTCTTTCCATAATTCACTGATAAGTAAATTGGCGATACCGGATCTAGGGTTTATTTTTTGATACTCTAAAACCGCAGCATCTCTTTCAGCAATAGTAACCCTGTCACTATTTAATAATCTAAATTTGTGGAGGAACTTCATACCTTTAAAGCCGCCAGGTATCATATTTAAAGACACCTTGTTTTTCATACACTGGTCAACCATAGTTTCTTCCCAAGCCATTATCTGCTCGTATGTATGGTCACCAACAATGAGTTCACTACTTAATAGGACATTTTTATTTCCAGTAAACTCTCTCCACGTTTTGTGAAAAAGCTTGTTACTTCCTGATTTTATTTCATTAAAATGTTCACTCATTCTTTTTAACCAATCACGGCTAGTCACCCCAATATATACATATTCTTTTTCTATATCTCCATCTTCACTACGAAGAGCTATTTTATGACAATACCCATAGTGTTGTTTTTTAATTTTCGGAAAACCTTTCATTATATATTGTAATGGAAACGAAATAGCCCATGGTGTACCATCAAATTCAGCAACGACTGCATGTACAATTACCCTTGATTCTTCTTTATTTCTTTTAAACTCTTCAAAAGCAAAGTAAGGTTTAACCATTGTTTTAACTGGTTTATCTTTTATACATTCGTGGACTATATCGAAATCTAAATCCCAAAATAAATTCCACGACCCTTGTATATAATTTTGGTTGCTTTTTAATAATTTTTTCCCTATACCAATTAAGGATTCTGGTACATTAGGTATATCTGTTTTATACGCGCCTTTAGCATCCATAATACTAATACCTGAATCATTCATTGCAGATAGAAAACATTCTAATAAGTATGAAAAATTAATTACAGAAATCGGAGTCCACTTTCCGACAATACTTCTGACTGCATCTTGATCAATATACTGATACTTATGATTTCTAGCATTTTTGGTTAACTTCTTAATCTTAGACTTAACATCATGCATTTCATTCATATCTAATACAGGTGGATAAAATTTCTTCTTAAACATATTTACCTTCTAGGGAACGAAATTCTTAACATGAGAGCTAACGCCTGCATAACACGTTTGCTGCCATGTAGATTAAGCCCAAATTTACCACTTAATACGGTAAACTCAAAGAAACCTAGAATGCCGAATGTAGCAAATCGTGTTGATGCATTTGTTATATTTGAGCGTCATAGCCTAATGCTCGACTACATTTTTCAAAATTTGCTATATTTGATATTAATTTTATTGCACTCTCGTTAACTTCCTTTCCAATTGATAACTGTTTAAGAAAAAACAAAATGTTCATCCATGATTTCATATGCTGACTACTCAATTCAGTGCATGATTGTGTTATTGACATTAGTAATTCAAGCTCGAATTTAGCCAGATTTGCAGCTTCTTCATAAAAAGCACTATCAACAGTTTCTTCAGAAACTTTAGACATAAGCTCAACAAAAAGAGTCTGATTTTCTAGGTATTTATTTGCGTGGAATTTAAAATCAGCACAGGTTTCTTCATGTATGATTTCAACATCTTCAAATATTCTTCTGATTAAAACTCTCAATTGATGCCTTAATCGCCGTTCAATTTCTATTTTTCTACGTAACTCAGACAGTTTTTGATTTTCTTCTAACCGCTTTAGTTCTAATTCTGCTTTTTTCTCTAATTTGACGCGTTCAAATTCTCGTATAACATCAATAACAAATAGAAATAGTAAAACCTCAATAACCATTCCCGATATTTCCGGTAACAAATTACCTGAAAAATAGTCCCACAATGGGTAAGTTATACCATTTTCATTTTGTTCAGTCGTAGGGTAAATCTCAAGGGTTATCCGTAATAAACTCAAAAAGAGTAAAATTAAACCAATATATACATTTTGCATCGCTCTACTTGAATCAAAGAATGCTCGGAGAATTGTCCTTCTCACCTATTTACCTCATTTTTAGCCAAAAGCTAGATTAAAAATATAACGCCGCAATAACACGTGCGAACGCCTTAATTACCAAACCAATTACACTCCAAACCGCGAATGCCGAGTGTAATAGCATCGTGTTGATTGCTTTGTTACACGATCTTTGTCAACGCTTCGCTTCAATTGATAAAGAACTGATTTACCAATAATATTTAGAAACCAATTCTAAATTACAAAAGCTAATTTAGCGAACAAAAGAACCGTTCAACTGCAAAAACTGCGAAACGAAGTAATCCTTTTTCTAGCATCATTTGTACGATGTAGCTTCAACAATTGTTTAGCTGATAAACCAAATATCTTTGCCACAATTGGGATTGATAATGTTGCGAGGAAAACACTGATGCGGGATAAAATGAGGCATAACCAAAGAACAATTGAAGCGTAAAAATGTCTCTGAAACGCATGAACTTAGACCGACAATAGTCAATTGCCGAACCTGATGAAATGAACACCAAAGGAAACAAAGAAGAAAGAAAACCACCCTACTTTCACATCTAAAAATCGAATGGTTCTATCGCTGAATTGAGCCAAAAAACTGCTATCTTTAGTTCGTGTAACGCCTGCATAACACGTTTGCTACCATGCAGATTAAGCTCAAATTTACCACTTAACACGGTAAAGCAAAAGAAACCTAGAATGCCGAATGTAGCAAATCGTGTTGATGCATTTGTTATAACCATCTGATAATGTTACTGAAACCGTAACTGTTTACCTTCAACATTATAATCACTACCTTGATCATCTTATTTCCAGCAAGTCATGCTCTTTGGCACCGATAACTATCAATTATTTGCTTTATTTTTTCGTCGTAACAATAACGTAATTAACTAGAGTTAATCCAATGACAAAACACCAAAATTGTAAGCTAGGTAGCACCGTTGAAACAGATCCAACAAGTAAACCAGATCCAAGCCCTATTGCAATTTTTTGAAGAGTTGTCATTTTCAAAGTCCTTTTTTATTCAATGATTACTAAATAGCTGCAATCTATAGTATTAAATCAATTCTACCTTAACTATCACTTAAACAATTAATATTTAAGTGTATTTGAGAAATATCTCACCTAGGTTATAACGCTGGCATAACACGTTTATTAACATGCAGACCAACCTGAATTTTATTGCCTTAATCACAAAACTAAAGGCAAACCCAGAACGCCGAATGTAATAAATCGTGTTGATGCGATTGTTGTGCGTGCTTACTTTCGGCTTGGCCAGCTTGGTAAAGAACTGCCCTGCCAAGATTTTCTAAGCCTAGATTCTAATTTACCGATGCCAATTAAGCGAACAAAATGTTCTTAAACTGCGAGATAAAGTGAATGGAAAACAGATACATTTTTTACGCCATTTGAACGACTTGGTTTCAGCAAGTTTGGAACGAATAAACCAAATATCCTAACCACAATTGGGATTGGAAATACTGCGAGCAAAACACTGATGCAAACTAAAATGAGGCATAACCAAAGAACAATTGAAGCGTAAAATAGCCTCTGAAACGCCTGAACTTATGGAAATAATGGCTAATTTGCCGAACTTGATGATACGAAAACCAAAAGGCAACAAAGAAGAAATTTACGCTTACTAAGCCGAAACTACGAAAGCCGCGATTCTATTGATGAACCGTACAAAAAATTTCGGACTCAGTACGCACAACGCCTGCATAACACGTTTGCTACCATACAGATTAAGCTCAAATTTACCACTAAACACGGTAAACTAAAAGAAACCTAGAATGCCGAATGTAGCAAATCGTGTTGATGCATTTGTTATAAATACTATTTAGACTTAGATGAAGAGATTCCGCTCTAATTCTAAAAGGCGTTTTTT
This sequence comes from Aliivibrio fischeri ATCC 7744 = JCM 18803 = DSM 507, assembly GCF_023983475.1. Lineage (NCBI taxonomy): Bacteria > Pseudomonadati > Pseudomonadota > Gammaproteobacteria > Vibrionales > Vibrionaceae > Aliivibrio > Aliivibrio fischeri. The sequence goes on along the minus strand of NZ_CP092713.1, from coordinate 1,086,430 downwards.
CAATGATAAACCGCCACCATAGCCAACAAGCTCACCTTGGCTGCCAATTACCCTGTGACAAGGAATTATAATTGCCAATCCATTTGCACCATTAGCATTTCCAACCGCCCTAACCGCGCTTTCATTGCCAATTGATAAAGCCAAATCTTGATACGTTACAATGTCACCGTATTTCACTTTATTTAATGCGCCCCACACCGATTTTTGAAAATCCGTACCAACCAGTAATAAAGGAATATCGAAAACACTTCGTTCACCAAGAAAGTATTCTTCAAGTTGCGTTTTGGTCGATTCTAAAACATCGTCGTTTCTTTCTACGAATTCAGCGTTAAGGCTGCGCTTAATACGATCATCAACTGTACTTCTCATTTTACGATATCGAAAGTCACAAAGACAAAGCTTACCGTCATATGAGCCAAGCACAAATTCGGCATAAGGATGTTTAAAGTGTTGGATATTAATCTGATTCATTGAATGTCCTTATTATGAATAACTTACCCGTATTTATAACGCCTGCATAACACGTTTGCTACTATGCAGATTAAGCTCAAATTTACCACTTAATACGGCAAACTCAAAGAAACCTAGAATGCCGAATGTAGCAAATCGTGTTGATGCATTTGTTATAAGCACATTCTCACACGGTTCATATGAACAAATTGAGCATCTTCGGATGTTACTTGGAAACCAAATTTACGATATAAACCGCCTACCCGATTACCTTGCAAATAACACAATTTCACTGGTTTATTTTCACTATCAGCAAACTCTAAACATTGACTTAAAATCTGACTTCCTATGCCTTTTCCGTGAAAACTTGGTAATAAAAAGAAACGGCAAAAATAGAAATGATCACCTTTGTTTTGAAGCAAATAGCTACCTACTGCGTCACCTGATATTTCAATAATGGTTGGCTTTTCTTCATCCCATTCATCTTGATGCATTTCACGTTGGATTTTATCGTCCCAACCAAATACAGCCTTAATTGGCTCAAATTCAGCTGCCTTTTTAAGTTCAAATAAGAACTCAAAATCACTATCTTTCGCTGAACGCGTAGAAAATTTCAAACCTTTACCTCTGGCTCAAATAACCTTAATAAATCGGTGCTTATAACGCTGGCATAACACGTTTATTACTGTGCCAACCAACCTGAATTAACCGCCCTAATCACAAAACCCAAGGCAAACCTAGAACGCCGAGTGTAATAAATCGTGTTGATGCGATTGTTGTGCGGACTTACTTTCGACTTGGCCAACTTGGTAAAGAACTGCTCTGCCAAGATTTTTGATACCCTGATTTTAATTTACCAATGGTAATTAAGCGAACAAAATGAACATAAAACTGGAAATAATGTGAAGAAAAACAAATACATTTACAACGCCATTTGAACGACTTGGTTTCAGCAGATTTTGAGTTGATAAACCAAATACACTCGCCACAATTGGGATTGAAAATGCGGCGAGGAAAACACGGATGCAGGTTAAAATGAGGCAACACCAAAGAACCATTGAAGCGTAAAAATGCCTCTGAAACGCCTGAATTTAGACCGACAATACTTAATTGCCGAACCTGATGAAACGAACACTAAAAGACAACAAAGAAGATAATTTTCGATGACTAAATAGCGCTTACAAAAGTCTCGTTTCCATTGAGGAACCGTGCAAAAAATTTCGGACTCAGTACGCACAACGCCTGCATAACACGTTTACTACCAAGCAATTATACTTAAAATTAACACCTTAAAACGAGAAACACTCGGCAAACTGAGATTGCCGAGTGTAGTAAATCGTGTTGATGCATTTGTTATAAGCACATTCTCACACGGCTCATATGAATAAATTGAGCATCTTCTGATGTTACTTGGAAACCAAATTTACGATATAAACCACCTACCCGATTGCCTTGTAAATAACACAATTTCACTGGTTTATTTTCACTATCAGCAAACTCTAAACATTGGCTTAAAATCTGACTTCCTATTCCTTTCCCGTGAAATTTTGGTAATAAAAAGAAGCGGCAAAAATATAAATGGTCGCCTTTGTTTTGAAGCAAATAGCTACCTACAGCTTCACCTGACATTTCAATGATGGTTGGTTTTTCTTCATCCCATTCATCTTGATGCATTTCACGTTGGATTTTATCGTCCCAACCAAATACAGCCTTAATTGGCTCAAATTCAGCGGCCTTTTTAAGTTCAAATAAAAACTCAAAATCACTATCTTTCGCTGAACGCGTTGAAAATTTCAAACCTTTACCTCTGACTCAAACAACTTTAAAAAATCGGTGCTTATAACGCCTGCATAACACGTTTACTACTATACAGACTTAGCTGAATTTTAACGCCTTAATCACTGAAACTAAAGGCAAACTGCAACGCCGAGTGTAGCAAATCGTGTTGATGCATTTGTTAGCTGCGTCGTTCAATAATTGTATGAATTAAATCAGTCACTAGCATTTGTAATGTTGTGTGTAATAAACGAACATCCGTCGCTGCTACTTTTATATGATCTCCAGATAAATGCTGATCGTAGCCCAACTTTTGTAGCCTTACAGTTACCTTACCGCCATTATGAACAATCGAGTTACGCAATTCTCGTGAAATAGAAATCGATTTAGATGACCAATATCTAGATAGTCCGCTTTCGCCAAAATATTTTATCAATAGACTGTTAAATTTACGGTCAGTAACTCGGAGATCCTCCTGCTCTAAATAGCTTAATAATGAAACTAGTAAACATTCATATGCATAATAAAATGAGCAATAGGAACTTTCTGCAACTTTCCAAATTGCACCATTAAATCCAATATTGTTAAATAAGCTATCCCACCTTACTATTTGGGTTTTCTCTAGATTATCATCCGGTATTGATGCCAGCCATGGTAAAGTAAACATTCGAGCAGTTCCCCACCATTGATTTACAAAATCATCAACAATGCTATCTAATCCTTTACCTTTAGTGATGATAAATATATTTTCAATCCATTTCTTATCATGTAAGTCTTCAAAGCTTGAATAGCTTTCCTCAACAAATATTGTTTTCAATTTTCCCCCTAAGCAGTGGAGTTACCCACGTTTTGTAGACACCACATTAAGTTAGAACTACAGTCTAATCAAGGGGTGTTATATGAGTAAACAAAGAAAGTCAGCGTACACGGAAGAGTTTCGAAAAGAAGCTGTACGTCTCTCACAACTTCCAGACCGAACTGCAACACAAGTTGCTAAGCAGCTTGGTGTCAGTGCGCAACAAATAGCTAATTGGAAACGTCAATTTACACGCCTCTCTGATAAACAATTCAATACCCTTGAGGGTATTGATTATTCAAAGCAGGAGACGAAAGAAATGCAGCAATTAAAACTTGAAAATATGCGACTCAAAGAAGAGTTAGAATTCTTAAAAAAGGTCTCTGCGTACTTTGCGAAGCGCCAAGAGTAAAGTACGAATATATTCATAGCTTTATCGGAGAATACACGGTGACGCTGATGTGTCGCGCTTTGAAGGTATCTAGATCTGGATATTATCGCTGGAGATGCCGCTCACCGAGCGAGCGGCTATTGAGAAGACAACATTTTGAGCTGCTAATTATGCAAACTTATGCTGAGTTTCGAGCTCGTTATGGAGCAGTTCGAATTACCAGGGAATTAGTCGCACAAGGTGAGACCTGCAGTGTTAATTATATTGCTGATATTATGGTAGAAAAGCAGATAAAAGCACGTAATGGCAAGTCATTTAAATATATCAAAGATGTTGCTGCTATAACGAACGTAGCTGATAACTTATTACGTCGAGATTTTGAATCGCCAGTAGCAAATCAAAAATGGGTAACAGACATTACTTATATCTGGGTTAAAGATCGTTGGCTATACTTAGCTACAGTAATGGATTTACATTCTAGACGTATTGTTGGTTGGTCATTGAATACAACAATGACTGAACAACTGGTGACTGATGCTTTGAAAATGGCATTCACATCACGTAAGCCCCCTAAGGGGCTTATTATCCACTCAGATCGCGGTGTACAATATCGTTCTCAAAAGTACCAAGACTTTATGCGTAGACATGGCGGAGAGCCAAGTATGAGTCGTAAAGGTAACTGTTGGGATAACGCAGTAATGGAATCATTTTTCAGTCGACTAAAAGTCGAACTGATTTATGCGGAAGATTATCAATCTATAAATGAAGCCAAAGCTGGGATCTTCGAGTACATCGAAGTGTTCTATAATCGTAAAAGAAGGCACTCAGCGTTAGGCTATGTAAGCCCAGTTGAGTATGAAAATAAGTAAAATAGAGAGTGTCTACTTTTCGTGGGGTACTCCAGCAGCTAACGCCGCAATAACACGTGCGAACGCCTTACTTCCCAAACCAATTATACTTCAAACCACAAACGCCGAATGTAATTAGCATCGTGTTGATTGCTTTGTTACACGATCTTTGTCAACGCTTCGCTTTAATTGGTAAAGAACTGATTTACCAATAATATTTAGAAACCAATTCTAAATTACAAAAGCTAAATTAGCGAACAAAAGAAACGTTCAACCACAAAAACTGCGAAACGAAGCAATCCTTTTTCTAGCACCATTTGTACGATTTGGTTTCAGCAAGTTTTGAGTTGATAAACCAAATATTCTAACCACAATTGGGATTGAAAATGCTGCGAGCAAAACACTGATGCTGACCGAAATGAGGCAAAACCATGAACAATTGAAGCGTGAATTGGTTTCTGAAATCCATGAACTTTTGGCAATAATGGTCAATTGCCGAACCTGATGAAATGAAAACTAAAAGGCAACAAAGAAGAAGGAAAACCGCCCAACTTCCACATCTAAAAATCGAACGGTTCTATCGCAGAACTGAGCCAAAAAAACTGCAATCTTTAGTTCGTGTAACGCCTGCATAACACGTTTGCTACCATGCAGATTGAGCTCAAATTTACCACTTAATACAGTAAACTCAAAGAAACCTAGAATGCCGAGTGTAGCAAATCGTGTTGATGCATTTGTTATATTCACTCTTACGTCTAAATGAATAACTGACCGACTGTTTTCATCGGAATGAACATTCTTACACGACCATTGATTTCACAAAGAACCTCGAAACCATATTTTGCGTAGAATGACTCTGCTTGTTCAGTTAAACAATCAACAACAATGGCATAAGCTCTCATGTGAGAGTTAATTTCCCAAAGGTATTCGAGAGCTTTGATTAAGCTAACTTTACCTAGCCCACTTCCATGAAATTCTTTATGAACTGCAAGTTGAGCTAAAAGGAAAACAGGAACTGGATAGCGCGGTAATTTTTTAGCCATCGATTGTGGCAACGTATCACGACTAATCGAACTTGGCGCAATACTATAAAATGAACAAATTGGATATTTCTGATTTGGTAATGGCACTAAAGCAGGCAAAACCATTGTGCGGCTGATACCTGCTTGCATATGTTTAGCAGCTTGAGTTTGGATAAAATCATTTAACTCTTTTTCCCCACAGTCAAATGATGCTCTATCGTGCTGTGATTTATCCAACTCTTTGAAAGTTTTGGAATAACTCACTTAAACTCACCACTTTTAGTAAATGCAGCCGCTTCAAGTAATGCGTTATTCGGAGCCTTAGCCTCATCACAAGCAGCCATGAATTGGTCAAATACATTTGCTTCAACAGTGATGCTTTCATGCTCAGAAATCACCTGAGTTGAATCTTCGTCCATTAGACGAACAACATATTCTGTTAAGCTTTTTAAACCAAGTAAAGCTGATGCTTTTTCAGCCTTAGCTTTGATTTCTTCATCCAAGCGGATATCAAGTCTTGCAGTAGCCATAAAACCTCCAATTGTACGGAGTAATTCCGTATTTGATCTAAGTATAAGATTTAAACAACCAAAGCGCAACTTGTACGGAATTAATACGGATTTAATTTTTAAGCTTTGTGAATATAACGCCTGCATAACACGTTTGCTACTATGCAGATTAAGCTCAAATTTACCACTTAATACGGTAAAACCAAAGAAACCTAGAATGCCGAATGTAGCAAATCGTGTTGATGCATTTGTTATGTTGCTTAATCCGCTAGAAACTAGAATTTGGCTGTTTGAGGAATTCTAATTCTTCTTTTGTTGAAATACGGCCAAGAATATCATTTCTATGTGGATAACGACCAAATTGCTCAATAATCACTTTGTGCTTATGTTCGAAGTCGATATTACTTTCAATTCCAACGGATTCAAATAATTTAACGGCTTCAATATGGATTAACTTTGATTCGCTATGCATAAATGGCATATACATAAAAATACGTTGTGCATCTGTTAATTGCTTATCTAAACCATTAGATATCGCAAATTGAGCTAAAGACAAAGCCATAGGGTCACAAGAAAATGAGTCTGGTTTATCACGATAAATGTTACGTGAAAACTGATCTAAAATGATGATTTCAGCCAATGCTCCTAGCGCGGTTTGACGCCAAGAAAATAATTCACCAGCTTTTGCTTCATTATGAATATCTGAAAAACGAGTTTGAATCATCAAATCTAATTCTTCATTTTTCTGCCACCAGTCCTTTGGCTCAAGTTCATTAAACCAAAAGTCTATGATTTGATTATACATTCTGCCCCCTATTTATATGAATTTTCATTGCAACATAACGCCGCAATAACACGTGCGAACACCTTACTTTCCAAACCAATTATACTTCAAACCACAAACGCCGAGTGTAATTAGCATCGTGTTGATTGCTTTGTTACACGATCTTTGTCAACGCTTCTATTAACTTGGTAAAGAATTGATTTACCAAGATTTACTGTAAACTGAGTTTAATTAGACTGACTCAATTAAGCGAGCAAAATATCCAACCAACGACAATAACTGTGAAACGAAACAATCCCTTTTTCTTACACCATTTGTACGATTTGGTTTCAGCCTGTTTTGAGCTGATAAACCAAATATACTCGCCACAATTGGGATTAAAAATGCTGCGAGCAAAACACTGATGCAGACTAAAATGAGGCAAAACCATGAACAATTGAAGCGTGAATTGGTTTCTGAAACCCATGAACTTTTGACAATAATGTTTAATTGCCGAACCTGATGAAATGAAAACTAAAAGGCAACAAAGAAAAAGGAAATCCACCTTACTTTCTCGCCTAAAAAACTAACGGCTCAATCGCTGAACTGAGCCAAAAAAATGCATTCTTAGAGTTCGTGTAACGCCTGCATAACACGTTTACTACTATGCAATTATACTTAAAATTGACGCCTTAAAACGAGAAACACCCGGCAAACTGAGATTGCCGAGTGTAGTAAATCGTGTTGATGCATTTGTTATACGATTAATTTAACCCAAAATTTGAATTAGCTTCCTCACTGTAGATTCCATAGCCTTTGCCAGTTGGCTGTTTTTGTATATTAAACTGCCCAATTGCATCAATTAACGGTGCTTTCTTAAAAGGAATATGAATGGCATTAACTGACCCGTTTTCTATTCTCTGTTTCAAAGATTTTGGCCAATAATGCGATAAATTCTTAGGATTACGAATCGCATTCTCTGTATTAATAATAGAAGACGCATACACAATAATTACTGGCATTTTGCATTTATCAATTGCGTGTTCAATTTCAAATGGCACCCAGTCAGTATCATCTTTCGTTGTTTTACCAATAATTAAAACAAGGTGCTTAGAATTATTAAGTCTTTGAACTAAACGAGAACGTAACGTTATTTTTTTACTGCTATCACGTACGGATGCTGTCTTTTCATGACTGTTAATAAATGAAAAATCATCATCAGTTTTATTTGTCCAAGCTTTCATCAAATTATAAAATTTGATATCTGAGGCTGTAGGATCTGTTGTTCCATTCGCATGAAATGCGATATATGTACCATTTCTATATGCCATCTTTATCCCTATAATGTTTGATAATAACTTTCTATGATATTAAGACTAACTTCATCTTTAACACTTTGATGTAAGACAATATCAAGACCATTAATTAATGTAAGTTTGTCATTTAATGTTATAGATAACAGTAAGAATTCAAGTAACTTTTGTTTCGGTAGTTCAAGTCCTGAATGCCCCCCACCAATAAGAGGTACATTAACTCTATTTCCTTGTGAGTTTTGTTCAATATAATCAAATAAATCACATAATACTCTTTGGTACTCTGATTTAGTAACTTCAGCTCGATAGTTCTCATTAAATTTAGTCAATGCAACTAAAAAGTATCGCTTGCCTTCATAAGGAACACAAGCAACCGTTCCAAGTGCATAGCGAGAATGATTACCTTGCTTTCTAGTTTTATTTACTTCAACCGGCACTATATTTTTTAATGATGCTGAAATTAAACGTTTCAGTAGTTTTTCGTTACCTGAAAAAAAACGTTTCACGAAAATACCATGTATCGTATTAGAACTAACAACTTTTTCATCAACTAACGTATCAAAATAATCATTAACAGGAATGACGACAACCCCTTCTTTTTGAAAAAGATCACCAAACCCAACATCAACCTTTAAATTCTCTCCCAGTTTCAACTTAACACTATTTTTAGGCAATACAGATATAACACCATAAATGATATTTATAATAATAATCGAACCTAAAAACAACCATTCACAATCTTTAACCAGATCATTTAATTGAGCTGAAAAGATTGCCCACAAGACAGTAACTATACTGCTAGTTATCCCTAAAGAGAGTAGAGTATTACGAACAAACAATCTAAAAGTCTTCATTATTACCTCTTTTAATCGTATAACGCCTGCATAACACGTTTGCTACGATACAGACTTAGCTGAATTTTACTGCCTTAATCACTGAAACTAAAGGCAAACTGACAACGCCGAGTGTAGCAAATCGTGTTGATGCATTTGTTACACGATCTTTGTCAACGCTTCACTTTAATTGGTAAAGAACTGATTTACCAAGATTTACTGCTAACTGAGTTTAATTAGACTGGCTCAATTAAGCGAGCAAAATATCCATTCAACGACAATAACTGTGAAACGAAACAATCCCTTTTTCTTACACCATTTGTACGATTTGGTTTCAGCAAGTTTTTAGCTTATAAACCAAATATCATTGCCACAATTGGGATTGAAAATGCTAAGAGCAAAATACAGATGGTGACCTAAATGAGGCAAAACCATGAACAATTGAAGCGTGAATTGGTTTCTGAAATCCATGAACTTTTGGCAATAATGGTCAATTGCCGAACCTGATGAAACGAACACAAAAAGGCAACAAAGAAAAAGGAAAACCACCCTACTTTCTCGCCTAAAAAACTAACGGCTCAATCGCTGAACTGAGCCAAAAAACTGCAATCTTAGAGTTCGTGTAACGCCTGAATAACACGTTTGCTACCATGCAAACCAAGCCAAATTTACCACTTAACGCTGCAAACCAAAAGAAACCTAGAATGCCGAATGTAGCAAATCGTGTTGATGCATTTGTTATATTTCAAATGCATAGCTTCCAGTTTCTCTGTCAAGTACTATGACTTTTCTAAATGCTTTCTTATCAATGCTAGACTTCAACATTCCAACATATTCGTCATAATCACCATATCCTAATGTATCAACTAAAACTAACCACCATTCTTTATAAGAATTTATATAGGGCTTAATTTTTGATGACTTGATATTAATACAATAAGTTATATTGTTTAATACCTCTTCACCAACCCAACCTCCCGTGTCATGCTCAGAGAAACATCCTAATCTAAAAGCAGAACTTAGCTTATCTGAATCACATCTTAAAAATTTAATTGAAAGAGCGTCCGTAACTTCATATTCCTTAACACAATCGATATTTGTAGCTGATTCAAATGAAGAAAGTAAATTATTTAATTTTCTTCCCGTTTTTTTTCTATCCCCAAAAGGTCTCTTTACCTTAATTTCAACCCAAAATTGACCGTCAGAAAAATCTGGTTGAAATGAGTGTAATATTCTTTTGATAAAGGAAATAATTGCTGACCGATCATCATCTAATCTTTTAATTTTACCTTGGATCTCAATATGTTCATTTAATCTAGTAACTTCAATAGCTATATCTTTATTTAACCGAAAATCAGGAGGTCTATTTCCATCTGGTTCATAGCATATTTTCCCAATGTTTAGTCCTTCGAGATAATTATGAGCTACTATTTCTTCTATATTCATACCTACGGTTTTCCATTAAAAAATATAACGCCGGCATAACACGTTTGCTATCATGCAGATCAAGCCTAAATTTACCACTTAATACGGTAAACCAAAAGAAATCCAGAATGCCGAATGTAGCAAATCGTGTTGATGCATTTGTTAAATTGCAAAAAACTATTTAGCTTTATTATTCTTAGCTTTTTTCTTTTCTCTTACCCAATAAACAGAACCATGCGTCTTTTTCATTTCGAATAAATCGATAGCTAAAAATAAATCGCTAAGTTTTTTGAAACCATAATTTCGAGGATCAAACGACGCATGATTTGATATATGCGTACCTATTTGCCCAAGCATTGTCCAACCATCATCTTCATCAACAGCACCAATAGCTTGTCTTAATAAATTCATAAGCTTAGTGTCACTTTTTATACTTTGGGTTTTCTTTTGAACAGGTTTATTTTCAACATCTTCTTGATCAAGATAGAGGAATTTAGAACAACTATTAACAAAAGCAGAAGGTGCTTTACGTTCACCAAATCCGATTATAAATTTCCCGTCAGCTAAAGCCCTAGTGACCAATGGAGTGAAATCACAATCAGAAGATACTATACAGATAATATCTACATCCTTTGTATACAAAACATCCATTGCATCAATCACCAAAGCAATATCTGTCGCATTTTTACCTTTTACTAAATCAAATTGCTGTATAGGCTGTATTGCGTACTCATGTAATACATCTTCCCAAGACTTCAAGGTGCAATTTTTCCAGTTACCATAAGCTTTACGAATATTAACAACTCCGAACTTAGCTAATTCAGAAAGAATTGAATCAATTTTAGCTGCTGGAGCATTGTCTGCATCGATGAATAATGCAATTTTCTCTTTATCTTTCAATATACTTTCCTTTGCGATTTAACGCTGGCATAACACGTTTATTACTATGCAAACCAACCTGAATTAACCGCCTTAATCACGAAACCCAAGGCAAACCCAGAACTCCGAGTGTAATAAATCGTGTTGATGCGATTGTTGTGCGTGCTTACTTTCGGCTTGGCCAACTTGGTAAAGAACTGCCCTGCCAAGATTTTCTAAGCCTAGATTCTAATTTACCGATGCCAATTAAGCGAACAAAATGTTCTTAAATTACGAGACAAAGTTCATGGAAAACAGATACATTTCTTACATCATTTGAACGGTTTGGTTTCAGCAGGTTTGGAACTGATAAACCAAATATCCTAACAACAATTGGGATTGAAAATGCTGCGAGGAAAACACTGATGCAAACTAAAATGAGGCATAACCAAAGAACAGTTGAAGCGTAAAATAGCTTCTGAAACACCTGAACTTAGGGAAATAAGGGCTAATTTGCCGAACTTGATGAAACGGAAACCAAAAGGTAACAAAGAAGAAATTCACGCTTACTAAGCCGAAACTACGAAAGTCTCGGATCTATTGATGAACCGTGCAAAAAATTTCGGACTCAGTACGCACAACGCCTGCATAACACGTTTGCTACCATGCAGATTAAGCCCAAATTTACCACTTAACACGGTAAATCCAAAGAAACCTAGAATGCCGAATGTAGCAAATCGTGTTGATGCATTTGTTATGTGTTTGAACTCATCGTGTATTCCATGTGCCCTGTATGCTCACACACTTGCTCACTGATTACAGTAAAACCTTGAGATAAATAAAATTGATAGCTTGCCACATTCTCAGAATATACATTTAGAGCAAGCACTGGGCATTGCTCTTTGGCATGGGAAATTAACTGCTTACCAATCCCCTTACCTTGATACTCTGGTGATACAAAAATTGCAGCTAACATATTTTCATACAAAGAATAGAATCCAACAACTTTTGAGTCCACCTCGGCCACATAAGTTATAGATGCAGGGATGTAAATATCACGCATATTATCAACTTGCGATACCCAAAATTCAGCAGATACGAAATCATGCGCTTTAATTGAGGAGTTAAGCCAAATATCTAAAACTGCATTGATATCTTGTGGAGTATATTGTCGTATCATTTCACTCTTAACCTTTTGTTTAATTGATAATAAACCTACATTATTTTCTATTCTGCAATCAACGTATTGAAGATTTACGACAAAATAAGCCTATATTTCCATCGGAAACACATAACGCCTGCATAACACGTTTGCTACTATGCAGATTAAGCCTAAATTTACCACTTAACTCGGTAAACCAAAAGAAATCTAGAATGCCGAATGTAGCAAATCGTGTTGATGCATTTGTTATATGCAAACAACCATTCTTACTATGAGGTCATTACTTTGATGCCAAAAATGGTAAACAATCCACCAGTGACATAATCTATAACCCTAGAAATGCGAGCATAAACGCTTTTAGCTGATTCATGGGAAAACACCGTAGCTAAGAATAAATGCCAACCAAGTGTAATTGAAACCATTGTTATCATAATTGCTAATATCATCGTTGCACTCATGTTTTCAGGCATGGAAACACTGAATAAACTAACGACGAAGAAACCCGTTTTTGGGTTTAAAATACTGGTGATAAAAGCTGAAATAAAAACCTTTCTTTTCGATGGTAATATCGTTTGATTGATTTCTGTTAACTCACCTAACCTCCTTATTTTTCGAGTTAGATAAATCTGACGCATTCCCAAATACAATAAATAACTACCACCGACCACTTTCATTAAACCAAATAATTTAGGGAAATGAGAAAAGAGAATAACTAAGCCTGAGCCTCCAAAAAACGACCACAATAACGTCGCACAACTAACACCGAAAGCAGAAAAAGCCGCAATTTTACGATCGTAATTAAGTGCAGTGTTGATCGTTAAAAGAACATTAGCACCAGGGGTCGCGACAGCTAGCATCCAAATTAAAGCTACATGAAGAAGAACCAATAAATATTCCATCATCTACAATCCAATAAAATAGCCTTTAAGCTTAAAATGCATATAACGCCTGCATAACACGTTTGCTACGATACAGGCTTAACTGAATTTTACTGCCTTAATCACTGAAACTAAAGACAAACTGACAACGCCGAGTGTAGCAAATCGTGTTGATGCATTTGTTATGTGTGATTTAATGAGTTGACTATTTAGCCGAGTATTTCTAATTTCTTTTTCTTAAACTCTTCATCTGAAATAATACCATCCTCTTTAAGTTGATGCCATTTTAGTAATTCGTCAGCCGAAGTGTCACTCTTATTTTTTGCGATACTATTAGGTTTATTACTAAAATTTGTCAAATAAATTAAAAGTCCAAGCAAAATACCAGGAATACAAAAAACTATGAAACCATGCGGTTGGTTTGCAGCTAAACCGAAAAGTGTTAAACCGCAAGCTACTAAAATCAATACAATTTTATACTTTTGAATGATGCCTATCATTAAAATAATCTCAAGAATATATAAGCCATTATTTTACCACAGGTAAATTGCAGAGATCTAGAACATCACATAACGCCTGCATAACACGTTTGCTACGATACAGACCTAGCTGAATTTTAACGCCTTAATCACTGAAACTAAAGGCAAACTAACAACGGCGAGTGTAGCAAATCGTGTTGATGCATTTGTTATGTGATATTTGCTTAAACTCTTCTTTATGAACAGCTAATTGGCTACATACAGCCATAACTGAAAACATAAAATCAGCATTTTTTAAAGTACCCAACTCACTATTTTTAGCTTCCTCAATCTGAGAAGGTGCGCATTCATACACATACTTATTGAAAGCAGCTATCGAATCACTCACCCCGTTTGGTTCCAGGTTATGAGCTAACTTATTTCTTAATCTATTTAATCGTTTAGCTGACTCCCAAACCCAATCAATTTGATCACTAAAAGGATAAAATGCTTGAACAATACAAATTGCTTGATGGCAATCAAATGATGTTCCTGAATCACCTTTTAACGCTGCTGGATGACTAGTTAATACAATTAAGAATTCACGGATAGACTCTTCAAGTAATAAGTGACCTTTAAGCACCTGTAGTGTTTGATCGTTACCTATAGGGAAATGTAATCCAAATTTTTTTGCATCTGACATACGTTGATATCTCCAATCACATAACGCCGCAATAACACGTGCGAAAGACCGACTTACAAAACCAATTATACTCTAAACCGCGAATGCCGAATGTAAATAGCATCGTGTTGATTGCTTTGTTATACGAGCCTTGCTTTCGCTCCGATAAACTTGGTAAAGAACTGATTTACCAAGACTTGCTGTAAATTGAGTTTAATTAGACTGACTCAATTAAGCGAGCAAAATATCATTTCAACGGCAATAACTGTGAAACGAAACAATCCCTTTTTCTTACGCCATTTGTACGATTTGGTTTCAGCCAGTTTTGAGCTGATAAACCAAATACCCTAGCCACAATTGGGATTGAAAATGCTAAGAGGAAAACACTGATGCAGATTAAAATGAGGCATAGCCAAAGAACAATTGAAGCGTAAATTGGTTTCTGAAACGCTTGAATTTGGGGCAATAATAGTTCAATGCCGAACCTGATGAAACGAACACCAAAAGGCAACAAAGAAAAAGGAAAACCACCCTACTTTCACACCTAAAAAGCTAATGGTTCAATCGCTGAACTGAACCCAAAAACTGCATTCTCAGAGTTCGTATAACGCCTGCATAACACGTTTGCTACGATACAGGCCTAGCTGAATTTTAACGCCTTAATCACTGAAACTAAAGGCAAACTGACAACGCCGAGTGTAGCAAATCGTGTTGATGCATTTGTTAGCTGCGCCTTTCCAGTTTGAATAACAAACTAGCTTTTACGGCCAGCCACTCACTATTAATTATCGAAAATACAACGGTATCTCGATAGCTACCATCTGCCATTTGTTGATGATTTCTAATTACACCGTCCTGCTTTGCGCCCAAACGAGCGATTGCATTACGTGAAGCGTGATTATGCCAATGAGTTCTAAACTCAACTGCGATTGCTGAGAGGTTTTCAAATGCATGAGAAAGAAGAAGGAACTTACATTCGGTATTTACTGATGTTCTCTGGTAGCTTTTCGCATACCACGTATAACCGATTTCTACCCGTTTATTCACACAATCAGCGTGGCATAAACGAGTTGTACCGATTATGGTTTGAGTTTCATTATCAATGACAGAAAAAGCCAAAGAACACCCAGCGCCTTGTTCGCTTAAAGCCAATTCAATATAACCGTTTACAGTCTCTTTATTTGGTATTTTCGTATACCATAAGTCCCAAAGTTCACCATCAGAAGCCGTTTCAACAAGAGCTGACGCATGATCTAGTTGTAGTGGAATTAATGTGACTATTTTCCCTTTGAGCTCCGTACCTGAGAGCCATTTCTCATCTTGCATACTAAATTCCTTCTTTGAAGCAGCTAACGCCTGCATAACACGTTTACTACCATGCAACTATACTTAATATTGACGCCTTAAAACGAGAAACACCCGACAACCTGAGATGCCGAGTGTAGTAAATCGTGTTGATGCATTTGTTATATTTTCATTTCACTAAGCTTGTGGATGTACCTTCGCGGAGCGACTCTGTTTTACTAATTTTGTTAATTCATCAGATGAAAGAGTTTCTAAGTACTGTATTAGTTCTCTTTGTACTTTCCTTTCAGGAGTATCCTTTAATGGATCAATAGACAAAAGATAGTCTGTTAAGCCTTTCTTAATTATTTTCACTTGAGCTTGGTAAATTTTAAGAAAATCAGGAATCTCATTACAATACGGGTTAGTAATCGTTAGCTGGTTATCCGAATTTGATAGCCACTCAAGCATAACTTCATTAACGTGCTCATCACCGAAACCGTAACCAATAACTACTAACTCTTGAACATTGTTGATTCTACTTTTAAATGCATTAAACAATGCAACAGGAGCGATCTGCTCAAATTTACCTTTGAATTTATGACCCCCAGATAATAATGAACGCCTTAGAAATTGTAGCTCACCAGAAGAGTCATTAACAAACAATTCATTAACCCCTCGGTTTTGCATTTTTTGGCAAACTTCTAAACTCTTTGATTCAATATTTCTGATTGCAGACACAAAAGAACCGAGACTTCCATTACCTACTGATTTTAAATATGTTTTCTTATCTTCAATGGCGAAAATATCAAAAGATCCGTGAAGTTTCAGTAGGTTTATTCCTTTCTCATTTTCTTCATAGAAGTCTAATTTTTGTTCCGATAGTTCTTCCGAAGTAATTAACCTAAATTCACCTAGATTCATGTAGTTGTGCTCTCTATTGGCGTAAAAACCGTCTTTTAAGCCCAAACAATAATAAGCACATAGCTCTTCGATAATCAGATCATGATTAAGAGAAAATATTTCGATTTTACCTTGTTGCTCAAGCAATGCCTCCAATCCAAAATAATTTTTAAACCTAAATTTCATTTTAGGTAAGCACTTTTCTTGCATCTCCAGTAACAACAACTGAATACACTCAGTAACCTGCTTGATTAAACCGCTAACAATCTCTTCTTCTTGAGGTGTTTCCGCTTCTAGTTTCCAATTTTCTAAATACTTCACCATTTCTTCATAGTGCATAGTTTCACTTTGAAAAACTGAAACAAATCTCTTTTTTATACTTTCGTCATCGTGAAAATTGAATAAATTTATATCCAATCTAGATAAAATATTTTTCGACAACGTACTCGTAAACGCCCAAACAAGCGGCATACCACATTCGACTGAAGCACCTGCACCTAAAAATAAACCTTTCACTGAACCTCCTTGAAAATATAACGCCTGCATAACACGTTTACTACTATGCAATTATACTTAATATTGACGCCTTAAAACGAGAAACACTCGGCAAACTGAGATTGCCGAGTGTAGTAAATCGTGTTGATGCATTTGTTATAAGCACACTCTCACACGGTTCATATGAACAAATTGAGCACCTTCTGATGTTACTTGGAAACCAAATTTACGATATAAACCGCCTACCCGATTACCTTGCAAATAACACAATTTCACTGGTTTATTTTCGCTATCAGCAAATTTTAAACACTGACTTAAAACCTGGCTTCCTATTCCCTTTCCGTGAAAACTTGGCAATAAAAAGAAACGGCAAAAATAGAAATGGTCGCCTTTGTTTTGAAGCAAATAGCTACCGATTGCTTCACCTGACATTTCAATGATGGTTGGTTTTTCTTCATCCCATTCATCTTGATGCATTTCACGTTGGATTTTATCGTCCCAACCAAACACAGCCTTAATTGGCTCAAATTCAGCCGCCTTTTTAAGTTCAAATAAGAACTCAAAATCACTATCTTTCGCTGAACGCGTAGAAAATTTCAAACCTTTACCTCTGGCTCAAATAACCTTAATAAATCGGTGCTTATAACGCCTGCATAACACGTTTACTACTATGCAATTATACTCAATATTGACGCCTTAAAACGAGAAACACCCGACAACCTGAGATGCCGAGTGTAGTAAATCGTGTTGATGCAATTGTTAAATGCCTTACAGATCATCTAATACAGTAGGGTCAAAACTCCAAAGGTGATCAGGATTACGGGTACATCTTACTATTGTTTTTTTATCATTTTCAGGTCCTATACTTCGTAACTTAAGTTTTCCTGTACATTTCGGACAATCGCCTTCAATTACCGTTTTATAAATCCTATCATCTATTCCTGCTTCAATATTTAAAAATGCCCAAAAATGAGCAAATTTTTGTCTTTTTAAAGCAATCCCCATTACAAAGGCAAATCCACCTAATGGCATTAATAACAATAACCACGTACTACCAAAACTCCAGACACTAAAGATACTTGCAAAACTACCTAACATCGAAATTATACCACTATAAATCAACCATGTTGTTTTTAAGTGAAAACCAAATAAACTCAATGGCTTAATTTGTTTTCTTTCAATATAAGCAACATCTTTAGGGTCATCTTTTGGTCCGGTATACAGATTGATAGTGCTATTATCAATAGTACTATTAATACCTACATTTACAGAGTTATCACCAGTAGTAATATCCGTGGATGACACTGGTTTTAATTTTGTACCACACTCAGAACAAAACTTATTTTTATCACTTTGTTGTAAACTACAGTTTATACACTTCATAAGATCACCTTTGATTTCACATAATGACTGTATATAAACACATGTGTTGATTATTTAAAAGAGATATATAAACCTTAGGCATTTAACGCCTGCATAACACGTTTGCTACGATACAGACCTAACTGAATTTTAACGCCTTAATCACTGAAACTAAAGGCAAACTGACAACGCCGAGTGTAGCAAATCGTGTTGATGCATTTGTTATAACCGTTTTTCCATGCGTGACAAATCCCAACTCTCACCATCAAATGATAAGCTATTAGTTACCTGCTCAAATTCTACAAAACCCAGTTTTTCGTAACATGAAATAGCTGATTTATTGTGACTGAAAACACCTAATGTCAGTAAATTAGCTTTGTAATTAACCTGAGCCTTTTCAATAAGTAGCTGTAGCATGGTTTGAGCTAAATTCTGGCCTCGATATTCAGGTGAGATAAATACGCGACAGATACGAAATTCATTAACTGAAACTTGGTAAAGCTCCACAAAACCAACCGGATTATTCTCAACAGTAAATAGAAATGGAAACACCTGTAACTGCTTACAATGAGTTTCAATTTGTTCGTGAGTAAGAGGATATTTATAAGCTGGCCCGCCCCACAAATAACAAAGTTTTTCGCTATCTATCCAGGCAGTAAGCTGATCATAATCCTTATATCCAAAAGCCTCTAATTCCATGATTTCCTCTTGAGGTTATAACGCCTGCATAACACGTTTGCTACGATACAGGCCTAGCTGAATTTTAACGCCTTAATTACTGAAACTAAAGGCAAACTGACAACGCCGAGTGTAGCAAATCGTGTTGATGCATTTGTTATACCTTTTATATGACTAGTAAAAGATCAACCTGTAATAATTTACAGTAATAACATAACTAAAATTGTAATAAAATCATTATGACGTAGATAAAAGAAATATCTAATATCTTAATTAACTACCAATATGGAGTTTGTAGTAATGATACATAACCAAGAGTCACTAATTAGTAAATTTGGTTCTCCTTTTGAACGTGTCGAGCAGGCTATAAAATCTGTTCAGCAAGGTAATGGCGTTTTGTTACTTGATGATGAGTGTCGTGAGAATGAGGGAGACCTTATATATTCAGTAGATTATCTGACCTCAGAACAAATGGCTCTAATGATCCGTAATTGTAGTGGTATAGTATGTTTATGTCTGACAGAAGATAGAGCTGACGACCTTGAACTTCCACCAATGGTTAAAGATAATGAAAGTGTAAATCAAACAGCATTTACTATCTCAATAGAAGCTAGAAAGGGTGTAACAACAGGTGTATCTGCATCCGATAGAGTTACAACAATTAAAACGGCCTGTAAAAAAGAAGCCATAGCATACGATCTTGCCAGACCTGGACATGTTTTCCCGTTAAGAGGAAAAGATGGCGGTGTTTTAACTAGGCGTGGACATACTGAAGGAACAATTGATATAATGGTGTTGGCTGGACTCACCCCAGCAGGTGTTTTATGTGAAGTAACAAATTTTGATGGTTCAATGTCCAAGACGCAAGAAATAGTTACTTTTGCAGATAAACATAACTTGCCTGTTTTAACCATCGATGATATCGCGTTATACAGACAAAAAATCAGAAAGTAATGCTTTATCAAAATTAGTAAAACAATAGAAATTTAAAACTAAGAATTGACTTTTTTATCTACTTAATTAGAGAGTTTCTTATGGAGAAAATTGCATTAATAACCGGAGCTAGCCGAGGAATAGGCAAAGCTATTGCCCATTACTTTGCTCAGGAAGGTTATTCATTAATCTTGTTGGCACTTACAAAAGAAAATCTAGAACAGATAGAAACAGAATTACAAAAGTTATATTCATCGTGCGTAATAAAAACCGTAGCAGTAGATTTCAACAACCCAAGTGCTGTTGAGTCTGAAATAAAATCCATTATTAATTCATATAAAAAAATTGATGTTGTTGTTAATAGTGCTGGAATATTAAGAGCAGGAAACACCAGCTTAACTTCCTATGAGCTATCTGAGTTAATGAATGTCAATGTACTCTCCACTATGATTATTTGTAATTTATTAGCCGAAAAAATGAAAATTCAAGGCTTTGGAGAGATATATAACATAGGGTCAACAGCAGGTTTAAAATCTGTACCCAAAATAGCGGCATACTCAGCAACCAAATCAGCAATAATAAGTTATAGTGAATCACTCTATAATGAGCTTCTCCCTTTTAATATTAATGTTTGCTGTTTATGCCCTAGTGTTGTTAATACTGACATGACAGATGATGGTCGAGTTGATAATAATTTAAAAATAGAAACTCAAGACTTAACTAAATGCTTTGAGTTTGTACGAGACCTTTCTTCTAATGCGAAAATAAGTATATTACCAATACGCTGTAAAGTAATGGATTTAGAAACACACTAAAGGTTGGTGTGCCCCTCGAAAAGCGAACACTTTATTTTACAAATTTACTTTCAAATTCAAATGGACTCAAGTTGTTTAATGTTGAGTGACTGCGCTTACGATTATAGAAGATCTCAATATATTCAAATATGCCAGTTTGAACATCGGTAACTGTTTGATAATTCTTTGGGTAAATCAGTTCGACTTTTAGTCGACTGAAAAAGGATTCCATTGCTGCATTATCCCAGCAGTTTCCTGTTCGACTCATACTTTGGACGCAACCATTATCATTTATAAGTTCTTGATAATTGTTAGAACGGTATTGAACTCCTCGATCTGAATGAATGATTAAACCTTGTTTAATCTTTCTTCGACGGAAGGCCATTTTTAATGCATCTGAAATAAGAACCTCAGTCATTGAGTCGTCTAATGACCACCCAATTATTTTCCTTGAAAATAAGTCCATAACAACGGCCAGGTACATAAATTTATCGTTAACCCAAATGTACG
The DNA here is from genome assembly GCF_023983475.1 of Aliivibrio fischeri ATCC 7744 = JCM 18803 = DSM 507. Classification (NCBI taxonomy): domain Bacteria; kingdom Pseudomonadati; phylum Pseudomonadota; class Gammaproteobacteria; order Vibrionales; family Vibrionaceae; genus Aliivibrio; species Aliivibrio fischeri. Next base: position 1,065,307 of record NZ_CP092713.1, on the reverse strand, counting down.
TAATATCTGTTGTCCAACGTTCATTGGGGCTTTCAGCGGTAAAGCGCCGGTCTAAAATGTTGCCTACCACATTACGAGTTGATTCAACTCGTCGTCCATAACGGAAGCCTTTTCCGTTATGGGCTCTAATACCTCGATCCTTCATGATCTTTGCTACATAATTAGTTGAACAAGGATATCCTAGCTTTACAAGCTCATTCCTAACTCTTCTAGAGCCGTATTTAGCCTCAAACTCAGCAAAGGTTGATAATATCTTCTTTTCAAAGTCTAGCCTCCTTTTGGAGGCTTTGCTTAATGATTTATTATGCCATGCATAAAAACCAGTTGAAGATGCTTTTAAAACTCGGCAAAGAAAACGAACACTATAGTTACTTCTAAAATCACGAATAAGTGCGTACTTTACTCTTGGTTTTTGGCAAAGTACGCCGCTGCCTTTTTTAAGAACTCATTCTCTTTTTTTAGGTCATTTAGCTCTTTTCTCATCTTACGCATTTCTGAGTTTTCTTTTATTGAATAATCGATACCATCATGAACCGTAAACTGTTTATTTGTCAGAAGGTTAAACTGTCTTCGCCAGTTATAAATTTGATTAGGGTGTAACCCTAATTCCTTCGCGACGGAAGCCGTCGTTCTATCTTTTTGATCTGCGAGTCGGACAGCTTCTTTACGATACTCTTCAGGGTAAGATTTAGTATAATGCTTGCTCATGGTAGCCTCCAGATAGGTATAACCTAAGTATAGAATGTGTTCTAATTCTGTGGGCACACCAAGGTATAACGCTTGCATAACACGTTTACTACTATGCAATTATACTTAATATTGACGCCTTAAAACGAGAAACACCCGACAACCTGAGATGCCGAGTGTAGTAAATCGTGTTGATGCATTTGTTAACTGCGATTCAATTAGTAATGATAACGACAAGAAATTATCGTCAAATGTGAATCATTAACGGTATAAACCAGTCTATTTGTATCATCAATCCTACGTGACCAAAAACCAGCTAAGTTTTCTTTCAAGGGCTCAGGTTTGCCAATGCCTTCAAACGGTGAACGCTTTGCATCTGTGATTAACTTATTAATACGTTTAAGCGTTTTCTTATCCTGCCCTTGCCAATATAAATAATCATCCCACGCTTCATCAGTCCAAGCTAACATTCGACTCATTCAAGCAAGCCTCTTTCCGTAGTTTGACCTGCATTGTATTGAGCTATTGATTTGTTTAAATGAGCAGCATTCGCAGGAGAACGTGATAAATATATCGTTTCCATTAAACTGTTATAATAGTCCATAGACATTACAACCGCGTCTTCAGAATCTCGACGAGTGATAACTGTGCAGTCTGCATCATTAACCACGCCATCAAGAACAGATTTAAGACCATTTCTGGCTTCAGTAAAAGAAACTATACGCATAATTACCTCTTTGTTGAGTTGTACCTAATATTGAACAAGTATAATTCATAAAAACAAAATGTACAATATATTGCACAGGTAACAAAGAAGCAGTTAACGCCTGCATAACACGTTTACTACTATGCAATTATACTCAAAATTGACGCCTTAAAACGAGAAACACCCGACAACCTGAGATGCCGAGTGTAGTAAATCGTGTTGATGCATTTGTTAACTGCGATTCAATTAGTAGTGATAACGACAAGAAATTATCGTCAAATGTGAATCATTAACGGCATAAACCAGTCTATTTGTATCATCAATCCTGCGTGACCAAAAACCAGCTAAGTTCTCTTTCAATGGCTCAGGTTTGCCAATGCCTTCAAACGGTGAACGCTTTGCATCTGTGATTAACTTATTAATACGTTTGAGGGTTTTCTTATCCTGTCCTTGCCAATATAAATAATCATCCCACGCTTCATCAGTCCAAGCTAACATTCGACTCATTCAAGCAAGCCTCTTTCCGTAGTTTGGCCAGCATTGTATTGAGCAATTGATTTATTTAAATGAGCTGCATTTGCAGGAGAACGAGATAAATATATCGTTTCCATTAAACTATTGTAATAATCCATAGACATTACAACCGCATCTTCAGAATCTCGACGAGTGATAACTGTGCAGTCTGCATCATTAACCACGCCATCAAGAACAGATTTAAGACCATTTCTGGCTTCAGTAAAAGAAACTATACGCATAATTACCTCTTTGTTGAGTTGTACCTAATATTGAACAAGTATAATTCATAAAAACAAAATGTACAATATATTGCACAGGTAACAAAGAAGCAGTTAACGCCTGCATAACACGTTTGCTACGATACAGGCTTAGCTGAATTTTACTGCCTTAATCACTGAAACTAAAGGAAAACTGACAACGCCGAGTGTAGCAAATCGTGTTGATGCATTTGTTACACGATCTTTGTCAACGCTTCCATTAACTTGGTAAAGAATTGATTTGCCAAGATTTACTGTAAACTGAGTTTAATTAGACTGGCTCAATTAAGCGAGCAAAATATCCAATCACCGCCAATAACTGTGAAACGAAGCAATCCCTTTTTCTTACGCCATTTGTACGATCTGGTTTCAGCAAGTTTGGAACTGATAAACCAAATATCCTTTCCACAATTGGGATTAAAAATGCTAAGAGAAAAACACTGATCCAGGCTAAAATGAGGCATAACCAAAGAACAATTGAAGCGTAAATTAGCCGCTGAAACGCCTGAATTTAGGACAATAATAGCTCAATGCCGAACCTGACGAAATGAAAACCAAAAGGCAACAAAGAAAAAGGAAACCCACCCTACTTTCACGCCTAAAAAACTAACGGCTCAATCGCTGAACTGAGCAAAAAAACTGCAATCTTAGAGTTCGTGTAACGCCGCAATAACACGTGCGAACGCTTTACTTTCCAAACCAATTATACTTCAAACCACAAACGCCGAGTGTAATTAGCATCGTGTTGATTGCTTTGTTACACGATCTTTGTCAACGCTTCGCTTTAATTGGTAAAGAACTGATTTACCAAGATTTACTGTAAACTGAGTTTAATTAGACTAGCTCAATTAAGCGAGCAAAATATCACTTCAACGGCAAAAACTGCGAGATTAAACAATCCCTTTTTCTTACATCATTTGTACGATTTTGTTTCAGCAAGTTTGGAGCTGATAAACCAAATATCCTCGCCACAATTGGGATTGATAATGCTGAGAAGAAAACACTAATGCAGGATAAAATGAGGCAAAACCACGAACAATTGAAGCGTGAATTAGTTTCTGAAACCCATCAACTTTTGGAAATAATGTTCAGTTGCCGAACCTAATAAAATGAAAACTAAAAGGAAACAAAGAAGAAGGAAAACCACCCTACTTTCACGCCTAAAGAACTAACGGTTCAATCGCTGAATTGAGCCAAAAAACTGCGTTCTTAGAGTTCGTGTAACGCTGGCATAACACGTTTATTACTATGCAAACCAACCTGAATTAACCGCCCTAATAACAAAACCCAAGGCAAACCCAGAATGCCGAATGTAATAAATCGTGTTGATGCGATTGTTGTGCGGACTTACTTTCGGCTTGGCTAACTTGGTAAAGAACTGCCCTTCCAACATTTTCTAAGCCCTGATTCTAATTTACCGGTAGTAATTAAGCGAACAAAATATCCTTAAATTGCGAGATGAAGTAAATGGAAAACCAACACACTTTTTACATCATTTGAACGACTTAGTTTCAACAAGTTTAGAGCTGATAAACCAAATATCCTAACCACAATTGGGATTGAAAATGCCAAGAGTAAAGCACGGATGCAGACTAAAATGAGGCATAACCAAAGAACAATTGAAGCGTAAAAATGCCTCTGAAACGCCTGAACTTAGGGAAATAAGGGCTAATTTGCCGAACTTGATGAAACGGAAACCAAAAAGCAACAAAGAAGAAATTCACGCTTACTAAGCCGAAACTACGAAAGTCTCGGTTCTATTGATGAACCGTGCAAAAAATTTCGGACTCAGTACGCACAACGCCGCAATAACACGTGCGAACGACTGACTTTCCAAACCAATTATACTTCAAACCACAAACGCCGAATGTAATTAGCATCGTGTTGATTGCTTTGTTACACGATCTTCGTCAACGCTTCTATTAACTTGGTAAAGAACTGATTTACCAAGATTTGCTGTAAATTGAGTTTAATTAGACTGGTTCAATTAAGCGAGCAAAATATCCAATCAACAACAATAACTGTGAAACGAAACAATCCTTTTTCTTACATCATTTGTACAATTTGGTTTCAGCAAGTTTGGAACTGATAAACCAAATGTCCTAACCACAATTGGGATTGAAAATGCTGAGAGAAAAACACTGATGCAGGATAAAATGAGGCATAGCCAAAGAACAATTGAAGCGTAAATTAGCTTCTGAAACGCCTGAATTTGGGGCAATAATAGTTCAATGCCGAACCTGATGAAACGAACACCAAAAGGCAACAAAGAAAAAGGAAATCCACCTTACTTTCACACCTAAAAAACTAACGGCTCAATCGCTGAACTGAGCTAAAAAACTGCGATCTTAGAGTTCGTGTAACGCCTGCATAACACGTTTACTACCATGCGATTATACCTAAAATTGACGTCTTAAAACGAGAAACACCCGACAACCTGAGATGCCGAGTGTAGTAAATCGTGTTGATGCGATTGTTATGTATACTGGTTATTGTTACATTGATTCTGACGATATTTAATGAACTCATCTCGCCAACTTTCTAATTTTGGAATAACTAGAGATAATGAAAGTTCGTTCTCAGCACATAAATGCGAAAGTATATTGGAAAGTGGATATTCAACAGACCCTGAAACATTCAAAACATCTTTAAACGTTTGTTGATCTATTTCACCTTCACCAAACCAATCCCATTCAGCTTCATGTTTCCACCAATTTGCAGCAAAATTGATTATCGCAATATAAGGAATACCTTTAGGTGATTTATTACCAAGGTTAAGAGCATTTTTTTTACTTACTTTAGAGTTAAACATCGTATCTGCTATATATTGCTGCATTGCAACGAAACCGATGCCAATAAAGTATTCAGCTCTATCATACAAACCAAGTGCGTCTGGATCCTCTGATTTATTACTTTCTAAAATTAATGAGCTTAACTTTTGATCTAGCATCTCAAGCAACTCAGTTAATTCTCGAGTTTTGAGATCGCAAACCTGGCCTTTTTGAAAAATATACACTTAATTTCCTTCAGATTGTATACATAACGCTGGCATAACACGTGCTGACGACCAACTTTACCAAACCAATTACACTTCAAACCAAAAACGCCGAATGTAATAAGCATCGTGTTGATGCGATTGTTGTGCGTGCTTACTTTCGGCTTGGCCTACTTGGTAAAGAACTGCCCTGCCAAGATTTTCTATGCCCTGATTCTAATTTACCGGTAGTAATTAAGCGAACAAAATGTTCTTAAATTGCGAGATAAAGTGAATGGAAAACAGATACATTTTTTACGTCATTTGAACGGCTTGGTTTCAGCCAGTTTTCGGCTGATAAACCAGATACCCTAACCACAATTGGGATTGAAAATGCTACGAGGAAAACACTGATGCAAACTAAAATGAGGCATCACCAAAGAACAATTGAAGCGTAAAATAGCTTCTGAAACGCCTGAACTTAGGGAAATAAGGGCTAATTTGCCGAACCTGATAATACGGAAACCAAAAGGCAACAAAGAAGAAAGGAACGCTTGCATAACACGTTTATTACTATGCCAACCAACCTGAATTAACCGCCTTAATCACAAAACTAAAGACAAACCCAGAACGCCGAGTGTAATAAATCGTGTTGATGCGATTGTTGTGCGGACTTACTTTCGGCTTGGCCAACTTGGTAAAGAACTGCCCCGCCAAAATTGTCTGAGCCCTGATTCTAATTTACCAATGGCAATTAAGCGAACAAAATGTTCTTAAATTGCGAGATGAAGTAAATGGAAAACAGATACACTTTTTACGCCATTTGAACGACTTGGCTTCAACAAGTTTGGAACTGATAAACCAAATATCCTCGCAACAATTGGGGTTAAAAATGCGGCGAGGAAAACACGGATGCAGGCTAAAATGAGGCAATACCAAAGAACCATTGAAGCGTAAAAATGCCTCTGAAACGCCTGAACTTAGACCGACAATGCTTAATTGCCGAACCTGATAATACGAATACTAAAAGGTAACAAAGAAGAGGATTTGCGATAACTAAATAGCGTTTACAAAAGTTTCGTTTCTATTGATGAACCGTGCAAAAAATTTCGGGCTTAGTACGCACAACGCTTGCATAACACGTTTATTACCATACAAACCAACCTGAATTAACCGCCTTAATCACAAAACTAAAGGCAAACCCAGAACGCCGAGTGTAATAAATCGTGTTGATGCGATTGTTGTGCGGACTTACTTTCGGCTTGGCTAGCTTGGTAAAGAACTGCCTGGACAACATTTTCTAAGCCCTGATTCTAATTTACCGATGCCGATTAAGCGAACAAAATGTTCTTAAAATGCGAGATAAAGTAAATGGAAAACAGATACATTTTTTTACATCATTTGAACGGTTTGGTTTCAGCAGATTTTGAGCCGATAAACCAAATATCCTCGCCACAACTGGGATTGAAAATGCTGCGAGGAAAACACGGATGCAGGCTAAAATGAGGCAACACCAAAGAACAATTGAAGCGTAAAATAGCCTCTGAAACGCCTGAATTTAGGCCGACAATGCTTAATTGCCGAACCTGATGAAACGAACGCTAAAAGGCAACAAAGAAGAGAATTTGTGATAGCTAAATAGCGCTTACAAAAGTCTCGTTTCCATTGAGGAACCGTGCAAAAAATTTCGGACTCAGTACGCACAACGCCTGCATAACACGTTTGCTACCATGCAGATTAAGCTCAAATTTACCACTTAATACAGTAAACTCAAAGAAAACCTAGAATGCCGAGTGTAGCAAATCGTGTTGATGCATTTGTTAAATGCCTTTTTACGTTATATACTGAACCCACATACTTAATGCGCATGAGTGGTAACGTTATGAGAAATCAATATAATACACAAGCGGTAAAGAAAGCGACCAATTTAACTTTAAATAGTGACCTACTTGCTGAAGCAAAACGTTTAAAAATAAACCTTTCAGCAACAATGGAAAAAGCACTTTCACAAGAAGTGAGTAAGTTGAAAAGACAAGAATGGTTAGAGCAAAACTCTGAAGCTATTGATGCTTGCAACGAACTAACCGAGAAACACGGTCTTTTTTCCGATTCATACCGAGTATTTTAAATGTCTCAATTTACGCTATATAAAAACAAAGATAAAAGTTCAGCTAAAACCTACCCATATTTTGTTGATGTTCAAAGTGATCTACTTGATAACTTAAATACTCGATTAGTCATTCCATTAACACCAATCGAACTACTTGATAAGAAAGCACCAAGTCACCTTTGTCCTACAATTCATATTGATGAAGGTGACTTTATAATGTTGACTCAACAAATGACAAGTGTTCCAGTTAAAATCTTAACCGAACCTGTTAATGAGTTATCGACTTTCAGAAATGAGATCATTGCTGCAATTGATTTTTTAATCACTGGCATTTAACGCCTGCATAACACGTTTGCTACGATACAGACTTACCTGAATTTTAACGCCTTAATCACTGAAACCAAAGGCAAACAGACAACGCCGAGTGTAGCAAATCGTGTTGATGCATTTGTTATACCTTTTATATGACTAGTAAAAGATCAACCTGTAATAATTTACAGCAATAACATAACTAAAATTGTAATAAAATCATTATGACGTAGTAAAAGAAATATCTAATATCTTAATTAACTACCAATATGGAGTTTGTAGTAATGATACATAACCAAGAGTCACTAATTAGTAAATTTGGTTCTCCTTTTGAACGTGTCGAGCAGGCTATAAAATCTGTTCAGCAAGGTAATGGCGTTTTGTTACTTGATGATGAGTGTCGTGAGAATGAGGGAGACCTTATATATTCAGTAGATTATCTGACCTCAGAACAAATGGCTCTAATGATCCGTAATTGTAGTGGTATAGTATGTTTATGTCTGACAGAAGATAGAGCTGACGACCTTGAACTTCCACCAATGGTTAAAGATAATGAAAGTGTAAATCAAACAGCATTTACTATCTCAATAGAAGCTAGAAAGGGTGTAACAACAGGTGTATCTGCATCCGATAGAGTTACAACAATTAAAACGGCCTGTAAAAAAGAAGCCATAGCATACGATCTTGCCAGACCTGGACATGTTTTCCCGTTAAGAGGAAAAGATGGCGGTGTTTTAACTAGGCGTGGACATACTGAAGGAACAATTGATATAATGGTGTTGGCTGGACTCACCCCAGCAGGTGTTTTATGTGAAGTAACAAATTTTGATGGTTCAATGTCCAAGACGCAAGAAATAGTTACTTTTGCAGATAAACATAACTTGCCTGTTTTAACCATCGATGATATCGCGTTATACAGACAAAAAATCAGAAAGTAATGCTTTATCAAAATTAGTAAAACAATAGAAATTTAAAACTAAGAATTGACTTTTTTATCTACTTAATTAGAGAGTTTCTTATGGAGAAAATTGCATTAATAACCGGAGCTAGCCGAGGAATAGGCAAAGCTATTGCCCATTACTTTGCTCAGGAAGGTTATTCATTAATCTTGTTGGCACTTACAAAAGAAAATCTAGAACAGATAGAAACAGAATTACAAAAGTTATATTCATCGTGCGTAATAAAAACCGTAGCAGTAGATTTCAACAACCCAAGTGCTGTTGAGTCTGAAATAAAATCCATTATTAATTCATATAAAAAAATTGATGTTGTTGTTAATAGTGCTGGAATATTAAGAGCAGGAAACACCAGCTTAACTTCCTATGAGCTATCTGAGTTAATGAATGTCAATGTACTCTCCACTATGATTATTTGTAATTTATTAGCCGAAAAAATGAAAATTCAAGGCTTTGGAGAGATATATAACATAGGGTCAACAGCAGGTTTAAAATCTGTACCCAAAATAGCGGCATACTCAGCAACCAAATCAGCAATAATAAGTTATAGTGAATCACTCTATAATGAGCTTCTCCCTTTTAATATTAATGTTTGCTGTTTATGCCCTAGTGTTGTTAATACTGACATGACAGATGATGGTCGAGTTGATAATAATTTAAAAATAGAAACTCAAGACTTAACTAAATGCTTTGAGTTTGTACGAGACCTTTCTTCTAATGCGAAAATAAGTATATTACCAATACGCTGTAAAGTAATGGATTTAGAAACACACTAAAGGTATAACGCCTGCATAACACGTTTGCTACCATGCAGATTAAGCCCAAATTTACCACTTAATACGGCAAACCAAAAGAAACCTAGAATGCCGAATGTAGCAAATCGTGTTGATGCATTTGTTATAAGCGTACTGATTATTCAGATATTTTCTGTTCGATGTGCCTACATGCTGGAAATGAACTACAACCCCAAAATTCATTGCCAACTGATTTACCCTTTTTAGCCACTTTAAGAACCATATTCGACGAACATTTAGGGCACTGTTTATCGGTGGAATCAAGGTCAAAGCTAGGCATTTCAGGTTCAGCATTTGATAAGACACTTTGTAAACTGAGTCTGATACTTTCGATACTGTAAGCTTGTTTAGCTGGTATACGAATAAGTGGGAAATGAGCCGATTCACAAGCGCTCTCTAAAAATTGGTCTCTAGACTTTCGTTTAACATTATTATGAGAACTGTCGTCTAGCTCGATTGCACAGATAACTGACAAATCATCTTGATTACACAAAACAAAATCGAAGTGCTTAGCTGATATTTTATTAAACGCGATCTGCCATGCTGATTTTGTCATTCCTTTTTCAGGCGCAATAACATCAGCAACACGAACTTTACCAAAAACTAGCACATTATCAGTAGCAACGGTTTGTTGTAGCACACCAAAAAATGAACGTTCTGCGGGAGTAAATAATGCCCCGAGTTGACGATAAGAATGTTCACTTTTAGGCGATGATTGGCTTAATTTAAGCTTAGTAACAAAAGACAAAACTAGAACAAAAATCAAAGCTATTACGATTATAATTTCCACGATATCTCCATTAATTCAACCTTTTACTTCCATATCTTGGCCTAGTTTAAAATAACCAAGAAACCGCTGTAATTATCATTTCAATTTAAGCTTATAACGCTTGCATAACACGTTTATTACTATGCCAACCAACCTGAATTAACCGCCCTAATCACAAAACCCAAGACAAACCCAGAACGCTGAGTGTAATAAATCGTGTTGATGCGATTGTTGTGCGTGCTTACTTTCGGCTTGGCTAGCTTGGTAAAGAACTGCCCCGCAAAAATTGTCTAAGCCCTGATTTTAATTTACCGATGCCAATTAAGCGAACAAAATGTTCTTAAAATGCGAGATGAAGTGAATGGAAAACAGATACACTTTTTACGCCATTTGAACGACTTGGCTTCAACAAGTTTGGAACTGATAAACCAAATATCCTCGCAACAATTGGGATTGAAAATGCTGCGAGGAAAACACGGATGCAGGTTAAAATGAGGCAACACCAAAGAACCATTGAAGCGTAAAATAGCCTCTGAAACGCCTGGACTTAGGGAAATAAGGGCTAATTTGCCGAACCTGATGATACGAAAACCAAAAGGCAACAAAGAAGAAATTCACGCTTACTAAGCCGAAACTACGAAAGCCGCGATTCTATTGATGAACCGTGCAAAAAATTTCAGACTCAGTACGCACAACGCCGCAATAACACGTTTATTACTACGACGGCTTAACTGAATTTTACTGCCTTAAACACCGAAGCCAAAGACAAACCTACAACGCCGAATGTAATAAATCGTGTTGATTGCTTTGTTATACGTTTGCAACCCACACTTTATGGACTTTCTTTGAAGAAATCATCCCCGACTTAACTAGTCCTGTTAAACAACCATACCTAGAATGACCTTCGACCAAATGATAATTAGATTTACTTAACAACATAATTGGGGATCTTAACCATGTTGAATATTCTTTCCAATGTTGCACAATTGCTCGGTTGTGACCAATTAAATCCCAGTCATTATCAATAGATACTCGTTCCGACTTCATTGCACAAATTATTGACCAACGTTCAAATTCAGGAAATATTGATGCACAAGCAATATCATCGAAACTTAATTCAATTAATTCCCATTTTAATTTAGAAATATCAATTTGTTCATATTGTTCTTGAAATTCACTATTTCCGCCATGATCAGAATACAGCTGCTCAATTACATCTAGCGGAGTATTCGGCAAATGAAGTACAAGCTCGCCAATATCAATATTACCCGCTTCATCAGCCTTAAGTTTCATTAGCTCACTAAATTTCATAGATTCCTCATCCAAATTTTCCGAAACGTATAACGCTGGCATAACACGTTTATTACTATGCAAACCAACCTGAATTTTACAGCCTTAATCACAAAACCTAAGACAAACCCAGAACGCCGAGTGTAATAAATCGTGTTGATGCGATTGTTGTGCGTGCTTACTTTCGGCTTGGCCAACTTGGTAAAGAACTGCCCTGCCAAGATTTTCTAAGCCCTGATTCTAATTTACCGATGCCAATTAAGCGAACAAAATGTTCTTAAATTGCAAGATAAAGTGAATGGAAAGCAGATACGTTTTTTACGCCATTTGAACGACTTGGTTTCAGTAAGTTTGGAACTGATAAACTAAATATCCTTGCCACAACTGGGATTGGAAATGCTGCGAGGAAAGCACTGATGCAGACTAAAATGAGGCATAACCAAAGAACAATTGAAGCGTAAATTAGCTTCTGAACGCCTGAACTTAGGAAAATAAGGGCTAATTTGCCGAACCTGATAATAACGAAAACCAAAAGGAAACAAAGAAGAAAGGAACGCTTACTAAGCCGAAACTACGAAAGCCACGATCCTTTTGATGAACCGTGCAAAAAATTTCGGACTCAGTACGCACAACGCCTGCATAACACGTTTGCTACCACAGACTTAACTAAATTTTACTGCCTTAATCACTGAAACTAAAGACAAACCGACAACGCCGAGTGTAGCAAATCGTGTTGATGCATTTGTTAAATGTAATTTACGCCATACCTACGTATCCTGGGGTTGATTGAATTCGATGACACCAATTTTGAATTGCTGGATATTGAGTTAAATCGAAACCACCTTCATCTGCAACATGACTATAAGCATAAAGAGAAATATCAGCAATTGTCATTTCATCACCAACTAGATACTTAGTTTTACTCAATTGGCTTTCCATTAATTGTAGAGCTTTATGGCCACCCTCTTGAAGTGAAACATATTCAGCTTCCCTTTCTTTTGGCATACCTAAATATTTTTGAATAAAACGAGCGACAGCAATGAATGGCTCATGACTGTATTGTTCAAAGAACAACCATTCATACACCTTTGCTTTTAAGTACGTATCTTTTGGTAGAAATGCTGTATTTTCAGAAAAGTACCCTAAAATTGCATTTGATTCACACAGATAACGTCCATCATCTAATTCAACCGCAGGAATTTTTCCATTCGGGTATTTAGATAGAAATTCAGTTGTTTTTGTTTCACCATCTAAAATATTCACATGAATCCACTCATGCTTAATATTTAAAAACGATAGTAACATCTTAACTTTCAAACAGTTTCCTGATTGTAGGTCACCATATACTTTCATTTACGCCCTCCTTGACGATTACATTTAACGCCGCAATAACACGTGCGAACGACCGACTTTCAAAACCAATTACACTCCAAACCACAAACGCCGAGTGTAATTAGCATCGTGTTGATTGCTTTGTTACACGATCTTTGTCAACGCTTTGCTTTAATTGGTAAAGAACTGATTTACCAATAATATTTAGAAACCAATTCTAAATTACAAAAGCTAATTTAGCGAACAAAAGAACCGTTCAACTACAAAAACTGCGAAACGAAGCAATCCTTTTTCTAGCACCATTTAGACGATTGGTTTCAGCAAGTTTGGAGCTGATAAACCAAATATCTTTGCCACAATTGGGATTAAAAATACTGAGAGCAAAGCACTGATGCAGAGTAAAATGAGGCAAAACCATGAACAATTGAAGCGTGAATTAGTTTCTGAAACCCATGAACTTTTGGCAATAATGGCCAATTGCCGAACCAGATGAAATGAAAACTAAAAGGCAACAAAGAAAAAGGAAATCCACCTTACTTTCACACCTAAAAAACTAACGGCTCAATCGCTGAACTGAGCCAAAAAGCTGCAATCTTTAGTTCGTGTAACGCCTGCATAACACGTTTACTACTATGCAATTATACTTAAAATTGACGCCTTAAAACGAGAAACACCCGACAGCCTAAGATGCCGAGTGTAGTAAATCGTGTTGATGCATTTGTTATATGCTTATTTTTTCTGCTGAGATACTGGCTCTTTAGATTTTCTAACATACTCAGTCGTTGGCGGTCTTTGATTGCTTTGTGGAACTTTTTGTTCTGTCATTTCGTTACCTCAATAATTATCGTAATAAAGCCTAATATCCCTAAAGCCCATGCGCTATAGATTAATTCATTATATGCGTGCTCTAAATTTATTGATTTGTCATCAATCACAATTGAGAGTTTTTCAAGAGTATTAATATAACTATCAAAAATATACGAGGTACGCTCTTCGTCATCAGAATTTTTGATATACAAGATAGCAGCACTACTTTTAGGTAACACTGGACAAGCACCAATTTTGATAGCTAAAATCGCGTGCCCCCATGAACAAACGGCACAAAACAAAGCAACACAAAATAAGATTAATTGTATCCATTCTTGTGGCTCGACAGGAACAAATAAAGAATCTTTAGAAAAAGCCCCCCATGCAGAGATTCCACCAACTACGGCAGTAAGAAAAGCTAGAAATTTAGAACACTTCTCTTCAAAATGCTTAAAGCGTGACTGTTCATCATCGTACCGTTCTTTCAAGTAATCTAAACTATTAATTTTAACCTCCTTATTGCATATAACGCCTGCATAACACGTTTGCTACCATACAGATTAAGCTCAAATTTACCACTTAATACGGTAAACTCAAAGAAACCTAGAATGCCGAATGTAGCAAATCGTGTTGATGTGATTGTTATGTGTTAACAGGTTAAATTTTAGACAATAGTTTTTCTTTCTGATTATTATATTCACTTTCCGTAATCGCATTTATATCCAATAACTTTTTCAATTTTTCTATATCGTCATATACGTTAGCATCATTACTCGTTTCTTGAGATTTAGCAGTCTCTACTCGAGCTATTTCCATCAACAACATATTTGTATACTTTTCTATTTCATCAACGGTCGTTTTTGTTGAACTTGTCATTTTTTTACTCGATAGTTCATTAAACATCTTTTTCAGAATCGGATTTCCAGTAACTGTTGATTCGTTTGAACAATAAATTTCAATATAATCTTGTTGTGCACGCTTCAGCCTTTCAATGTTATCCAAAATTTCATTTTCATCATTTTTCCCTAAAACAAGTAATATAATACCCGAAATTAGAGGTGATAAAATACAGGCTAATAGAAACCATAAAAAACCACTTCGATTATAGTTTGAAGCAAAATAACCCACTAAAACTGCAAATAAGAACCAAAGAAAAAAACCGCCAAACATAATAATACCTCATATAAATTTAATAGATTGAATTATACAGGATGATAACTCAAAAAAACACATAACGCCGCAATAACACGTGCGAACGCCTTACTTTCCAAACTAATTATACTTCAAACCACAAACGCCGAGTGTAATTAGCATCGTGTTGATTGCTTTGTTACACGATCTTTGTCAACGCTTCGCTTTAATTGGTAAAGAATTGATTTACCAAGATTTGCTGTTAAACGATTTTAATTAGACTGGCTCAATTAAGCGAGCAAAATATCCAATCAACGGCAATAACTGTGAAACGAAACAATCCTTTTTCTAGCACCATTTGAACGATTTGGTCTCAACAAGTTTTGTACTGATAAACCAAATATCATCTCCACAATTGGGATTGAAAATGCTACGAACAAAGCACTGATGCAAGCTAAAATGAGGCAAAACCATGAACAATTGAAGCGTGAATTAGTTTCTGAAATCCATGAGCTTTTGGCAATAATGGTCAATTGCCGAACCTGATGAAACGAACACCAAAAGGCAGCAAAGAAGAGGGAAAACCGCCCAGCTTTCACATCTAAAATCGAACGGTTCTATCGCCGAACTGAGCCAAAAAACTGCAATCTTTAGTTCGTGTAACGCCTGCATAACACGTTTGCTACCATGCAGATTAAGCTCAAATTTACCACTTAACACGGTAAAGCAAAAGAAACCTAGAATGCCGAATGTAGCAAATCGTGTTGATGCATTTGTTATAACCATCTGATAATGTTACTGAAACCGTAACTGTTTACCTTCAACATTATAATCACTACCTTGATCATCTTATTTCCAGCAAGTCATGCTCTTTGGCACCGATAACTATCAATTATTTGCTTTATTTTTTCTTCGTAACAATAACGTAATTAACTAGAGTTAATCCAATGACAAAACACCAAAATTGTAAGCTAGGTAGCACCGTTGAAACAGATCCAACAAGTAAACCAGATCCAAGCCCAATTGCAATTTTTTGAAGAGTTGTCATTTTCAAAGTCCTTTTTTATTCAATGATTACTAAATAGCTGCAATCTATAGTATTAAATCAATTCTACCTTAACTATCACTTAAACAATTAATATTTAAGTGTATTTGAGAAATATCTCACCTAGGTTATAACGCCTGCATAACACGTTTGCTACGATACAGACTTAGCTGAATTTTAACGCCTTAATCACTGAAACTAAAGGCAAACTGACAACGCCGAGTGTAGCAAATCGTGTTGATGCATTTGTTAAATTTATATTTCGTGAAAATCAAAAGTAATAGATGAATGAGCTCGATTACAAAACCCATGAATAGATTTATCGACAATGTCTGCGAAATTTAGAACTTCTTTATCTGAAATACACACCATAGATGATATCGTCTCTGTATAGTGAGGACTAACTAATCTAGTTACAAATTTAAGCCTCAAATGATGAAATATATCTTTTAGGATAAAGTACTTAGAAACTTGCAAACGCTGTTTCATTAACTCTTTTGGATCGCTCGATATAATAAAATTTCCTTCCGAAACTTCATAGGAATACTTTTCAAAATCCATTAATACATTTCTACCTGAAGGAAAGATGAATCTTGAAAGTGCATAAATCTGCATGTCCACAAATTGTAGCCAATTTGAATCTACGCTTGAAAAATCCTCTTTAGGCACAGGAGGATCAAGTAACACTTTTCGCTCTAGAATATTAACTGAGTTTTCGATCGCTTGTTTTAGCCCTTTCAATTGCGCGCCTTGTACATTATCAGTAACTACAGTAATTTTACTATGTCTATTTTGCTCCAATGTCTTGAACAAAGCTTCATATGCACAACGATATCTTTCAATATTCTTCCATTTCGGTTGAGACTCCGAATATATAAATTTCTTCTTGTTTAAAGACACAGAGTGAAACCTGTAAAAACATGGAAATGTTTTTAAAAATTTCGCCCACAGAATCCATCGTGACAAAGCATCATCTCCGTTATCTTTGTCAACACCAGCATGCATTCCGCTACCTTTTAAAAACCATTGTTCGGCATTATTTTCTGGTCTAAAAGTGTTCTTAAATTGACTAAGTTCCGGCAAAATTTCATGTTTTTCTTTTGCTGAAACTAAGCAGCCACCAATAAATAAATGATCATCATTTTCTCTTTCATCTATATACAAAATAGTTTCATCATCAGGGTGGAAATATTGTGTAAGAAACCCTGACCAACCATTAACACCCGGCAGAATTTTATGCCCTAGCATCAACATTTGGTCTATAGTGACCTGATTAGCATCAGGCATAAAATAATCAAAATCTTCAAGTTTTAATTTATAAGGCACACTGCCTCCTATATAGATTTAACGCCGCAATAACACGTGCGAACGACCGACTTTCAAAACCAATTACACTCCAAACCACAAACGCCGAGTGTAATTAGCATCGTGTTGATTGCTTTGTTACACGATCTTTGTCAACGCTTTGCTTTAATTGGTAAAGAACTGATTTACCAATAATATTTAAAAACCAATTCTAAATTACAAAAGCTAAATTAGCGAACAAAAGAAACGTTCAACTACAAAAACTGCGAAACGAAGCAATCCTTTTTCTAGCACCATTTGAACGATTTGGTTTCAGCAAGTTTGGAGCTGATAAACCAAATACCCTAACCACAATTGGGATTGAAAATGCTACGAGCAAAGTACGAATGCAGGATAAAATGAGGCAACACCAAAGAACAATTGAAGCGTAAAAATGCCTCTGAAACGCCTGAATTTAGGCCGACAATGCTTAATTGCCGAACCTGATGAAACGAACGCTAAAAGGCAACAAAGAAGAAGGAAAACCACCCTATTTTCACATCTAAAAATCGAATGGTTCTATCGCCGAACTGAGCCAAAAAACTGCAATCTTTAGTTCGTGTAACGCCTGCATAACACGTTTGCTATCATGCAGATTAAGCTCAAATTTACCACTTAACACGGTAAACTCAAAGAAACCTAGAATGCCGAGTGTAGCAAATCGTGTTGATGCATTTGTTAGTACTCTTTTCACCTAAAACGGAATATCATCATCAAAATTCATAGGTGGATCAACTGGTGCTGATTGTCCCCAAACTTGAACTTGTTTTTGCTGCTTACTTTGACATTTAGAGCATCCTTTAGATGTATCTTTATCTATGTCAACTTTACTTAAATGAGAACCACACATTAAGCATTCTGGGATTTTAAATAATTCATTTCCACATCCTCCGCAATACTGAGTATCTGCTATCGGATAACCGCATCGGCATTGATAGATCAGTTTACCTCCACAAGACGTACAATGAATATCAGTACATTGCTCTTTAAAATTAGCACCTTTATAAAAACCATTTGGTGACCAGTGTGCATCAGGACATTTTAAATGATTACATAAAGCTTTACTTGGTGTGTTAATAGTAAAAAGTCCTGTATTTGATAGCCCTCTTAATTCTCTTATAACTTCATCGACAGTCTGATAACGATCTTCTACTTTATATTCACTCGCTTTCATAATTAATTTACGTAAAGCATAAGAGATTGAAAGATCTGGCTTATCCAACGCTGAAAGTGTTGGAACTCCAGTTAGAAGTTTACACAGTGTTAAACCAAGAGAATAAATATCTGCTCTTTGGTCTACATTTTTCATATCTACATTTTGTTCCGGCGATATATATTCGGCAGATCCTAAATGATCACCAGTCCTCGTTGCTCTCGTAAAATTAGGATTACCTGAAGGAGCAAAGCCTATAGAGAAATCTATTAAATAAGCATGGCCATTCGTAGATAACATAATATTTGACGGTTTAATATCACGATGAATTATACCTTTTGAATGCACTAACAATAGAGCGTCTAATATTTGAGTAGCAATATTTATAACTTTATCTTGCTCTAATGCACCATTTTTAAGTATATATTCATCTAAATTTATTCCATCAATATGCTCCATCACTATATATGGGATAGAAGTATCATTTAGCGGCACTTCGCCATGAGTAATCACATAAGGGATTGCTGGATGCTGTGCTTCTGCGAGAATAAACGCCTCACGTTTAAATTTTTTTCTTAACTCAGCATTATTTCGAACAAACAAACTATCGAAGAACTTTATCGCTACAAAGCGCTCAAGAGATGGCTGCTTTGCTTTCTTTGTTTTGCCTGAAAGCCCTGAACCAATATCTTCAAGTAATTCAAAACCCTGACGTTTCAGGTGACTAACATATTTTTCCAAATTAACCTCTAAACTGCTGAGAGTACTAACGCCTGCATAACACGTTTGCTACGATACAGACCTAGCTGAATTTTAACGCCTTAATCACTGAAACTAAAGGCAAACTTACAATGCCGAGTGTAGCAAATCGTGTTGATGCATTTGTTAACTGCCTATGCCGAGGTCTCGCTTTTCCATATATTCAGCTAATTCATTAGCTCCTGAATATTTACTCTCTTTCAACGCAAGATGAACTCCATGCTGATCTTCTATTTTTCTTTGTTGCCCTAGTTTTTCTACACCTTGATAATCATCAATTACAATCTTAAAAGCTACTATCGCGTTTTTTAGCTTCGCTTGATATTCAGTTGACATTATATCTGAATTTAAAAGTAATTCAGGTTCATGAGCTAAAATTGTATCGTCCATAACCTCATTTACGCCCTCACCATCAATAATTTCTACTATTCCATAACAGTGAACAGCGGCATAATTCCATGTTGGTACTGCTGGTTTATATAAATACCAAGTTGGTGAGATATAAGCATGAGGTCCATTAAAGACAATTAACACTCTTTGATTTTGAAACTGTTTCCAGTGCTTGTTAGCTTTAGTAAGATGACCATACAAAGTACCTTTATTTCCTTCATCCGATTTCAATACAAATGGAATGTGTGTTGCGGTTAAATCTGATGAGGTTAATACCCCAAAGTTATTATTTTTTATAAAGTTACAAATCAAATTATGATCTTTCATTTCCATATTTCTAGGTATAAACATACGAATCCTTTCTCGTTGATTAAAAAAGCAGTTAACGCCTGCATAACACGTTTGCTACGATACATACTTAGCTAAATTTTACTGCCTTAATCACTGAAACTAAAGACAAACTGACAACGCCGAGTGTAGTAAATCGTGTTGATGCATTTGTTAAATGCCTTTTTACGTTATATACTGAACCCACATACTTAATGCGCATGAGTGGTGACGTTATGAGAAATCAATATAATACACAAGCGGTAAAGAAAGCGACCAATTTAACTTTAAATAGTGACCTGCTTGCTGAAGCAAAACGTTTAAAAATAAACCTTTCAGCAACAATGGAAAAAGCACTTTCACAGGAAGTGAGCAAACTAAAAAGACAAGAATGGTTAGAACAAAACTCTGAAGCTATTGATGCTTGCAACGAACTAACCGATAAATACGGTCTTTTTTCTGATTCATACCGAGTATTTTAAATGTCTCAATTTACGCTATATAAAAACAAAGATAAAAGTTCCGCTAAAACCTACCCTTACTTTGTCGATGTTCAAAGTGATCTACTTGATAACTTAAATACTCGATTAGTCATTCCATTAACACCAATCGAACTACTTGATAAGAAAGCACCAAGTCACCTTTGTCCTACGATTCATATTGATGAAGGTGACTTTATAATGCTGACACAACAAATGACAAGTGTTCCAGTTAAAATCTTATCCGAACCTGTTAATGAGTTATCGACTTTCAGAAATGAGATTATTGCTGCAATTGATTTTTTAATCACTGGCATTTAACGCCTGCATAACACGTTTACTACCAAACAATTATACTTAAAATTGACACCCTAAAACGAGAAACACCCGACAACCTGAGATGCCGAGTGTAGTAAATCGTGTTGATGCATTTGTTAGCACTAATTTATCTGAAGTTTCTTCTTACACTGTTTATGTAATTAAAGTCTGTTTGACATTGTACTGAAGGCATCATCATACTTTTAATTCCAGTAACTAATCCAGCCCCAGCAACTCCAGCAATTAATGGATACATTTGAATCATAGATGCTAACCCTGCCGAACCAAGTCCAGCTCCGACTACACCAGAAAAATCTGAATTAATTACATGCTTTAAATTAGTTGTTATACGTTTAAAACCAGATTCATTTATGGTTCTATCTATATCTTTTAATGATAATTCTAGACGTGATAATTGAGCGTTTTTTGCGCGAGGGATATCTTTAGATGTTATTATTTTTTCATTTAACTCATCTAAATAACAACGAAAAGCTACTAGCTCATCATTCCGTTTATGTTTAAATTCAAGAATATCTAATAATGGCGTATCTTGGCTAGGTACTGGAAGCATGTCATAAAGTTCAACTTCAACCCCTAAACCAATAGATGACTGTGTATAAAATGGAACATTTGATAATTGAGCCATAGTCCAACAGCCAGGTTCATCTTCCTGATTCTTTTTAAAAGCAGCTTCTTGCGCTGCAATGAAAAATTCACCTCTACCAGAACTAACTGTCCCTCTAAAATTTACATGAGTCCTTTTCAGTACTCCGGTAGTTTGAAGGTAATCAATGTCATTGGAACTAATATGAATTAAAGTATTTGTTGGATAATCAATCTCATCCCAATAAAGAAGATATTTCCTAAGTTCAAGTGGGTCAGGGTCTCCGCCACAACTAATCCCACCAGTATAAACAGATTCAAATGGTGGTGACACAACAATCCCTTTCTTATTCATTTCTAACCTCTATACTCAAAAAAGTAGTGCTAACGCCTGCATAACACGTTTGCTACTATGCAGACTTAGCTCAAATTTACCACTTAACACGGTAAACTCAAAGAAACCTAGAATGCCGAATGTAGCAAATCGTGTTGATGCATTTGTTATGAGCGTACTTAAGGTTTAAGAAAA
Source organism: Aliivibrio fischeri ATCC 7744 = JCM 18803 = DSM 507 (assembly GCF_023983475.1). Taxonomy (NCBI): domain Bacteria; kingdom Pseudomonadati; phylum Pseudomonadota; class Gammaproteobacteria; order Vibrionales; family Vibrionaceae; genus Aliivibrio; species Aliivibrio fischeri. The sequence goes on along the minus strand of NZ_CP092713.1, from coordinate 1,043,722 downwards.
GCGATATAAACCTGAAGTGCCCCAATAATTATTAATACAAATGTAAGTACACTCATTGCTTTCGATTGGCGAAGAGTTTCTTTGTGTTTTCTGTCATCTTGTTCATACTGTGATAATGAGACCATTGCATAGCTAGAAATTTTATATAAATTGCTTTCTTTTGTGAGGTCACCACTCGCAACTAATGATTCAAGTAATAAATCATTATAGTTAGAATTACGATCGCGGTCAGGATGGTAATACCAACGCTGTGTATGCAACAAATCCGATAATCCTAAAGAAGTTACAGAAAATGATTTATCATCAATAGTTTTTTCTAAGATCAATCGAAGCGTTTCCATTCTTTCTGAACGTGCTAATTCTTTACTATTATAAAATATCTGCGTCGCTTTATTGGCTCTAATTACAAATTGATAATATGGTAGTACACCTTTTAACAGATAATCATTTAAACTAAAATATTGAATGTTATTTGTTTTATAAAAATGCGTAATTTCTAATTTTGCATTTTTAACTTCTTCGAATGAAATTGTTATTTCTTCAGTATAACCTTTAGCTCCCCATGCTTTACCATGCACTCCTTTGTTATCAATACTTTCCGCAAGCATATTACAAGAGTCATCTCCAACTATATACATTACGTAACAATCAACATCTTGAGCCTTATCACCAGTACGAGGGACTCTACTTGGTGCTGGTTTTGACAAAATCCTTTCGATTGCCCACTTATAAATTTTATTCAATTCCCACCTCCATTCTATCTAAAACCAATAAAGCTCATAACGCTTGCATAACACGTTTATTACTATGCCAAACAACTTGAATTTTACCGCCTTAATCACAAAACCCAAGGCAAACCCAGAACGCCGAGTGTAATAAATCGTGTTGATGTGATTGTTGTGCGGACTTACTTTCGGCTTGGCTAGCTTGGTAAAGAACTGCTCTGCCAAGATTTTTGATACCCTGATTTTAATTTACCAATGGTAATTAAGCGAACAAAATGAACATAAAACTGGAAATAATGTGAAGAAAAACAGATACATTTTCCACGCCATTTGAACGACTTAGTTTCGGCAAGTTTAGAGCTGATAAACCACATACACTCACCACAATTGGGATTGAAAATGCGGCGAGGAAAACACGGATGCAGGTTAAAATGAGGCAACACCAAAGAACAATTGAAGCGTAAAAATGCCTCTGAAACGCCTGAACTTAGGCCGACAATACTTAATTGCCGAACCTGATGAAACGAATACTAAAAGGCAACAAAGAAAATGAGTTTCGATGACTAAATAGCGTTTACAAAAGTCTCGTTTCTATTGATGAACCGTGCAAAAAATTTCGGACTCAGTACGCACAACGCCTGCATAACACGTTTACTACTATGCAATTATACTTAATATTGACGCCTTAAAATGAGAAACACCCGACAACCTGAGATGCCGAGTGTAGTAAATCGTGTTGATGCGATTGTTATATTTTACTACGCCATAGCAAAATTGATCGTGTGCACCTTAGTTAAATTCACATTTTGTTTTGCTTGCCAGAGATCGTAATTGTCTTGCATTGTTAGCCAACTTTCAGGCGTACGACCGAGTGACTTTGAAAGACGTAACGCCATTTCAGGTGAAATTGAGCTCTTACCCTTTATCACTCGATTTAGAGTTGAAGCAGCAACATCAAGTTGTTTAGCAACAAAGCGACAACTATAGCCAAATGGTTCCATATAAACGTCATGGATAAACTCACCTGGATGTGGGGGATTGTACATAGCCATTAATGGTAATCCTCGTAATTTAAAATGTAAGCATTACCATCGACAAACTCGAAAGTAACACGCCAGTTACCATTTACTGTAATTGACCAAATGCCATCTCTATCCCCTTTCAGAGGATGAAGTTTGAAACCCGGCAAATCAACATCATCAATAATGGTTGCAGTATCTATCGCGGCTAATTGCATTCTCAATTTGCGATCATGTTTCGCTTGAATACCCGCTTTACTGCCAGTCTCAAAAAACTTTTTAAGACCTTTGTGCTTAAATGTTTTAATCATACGAAGAGTGTAGCGCGTTGCGCATTATGACGCAAGTTTCAATAAAAAATATAACGCCTGCATAACACGTTTGCTACGATACAGACTTAACTGAATTTTACTGCCTTAATCACTGAAACTAAAGGTAAACTGACAATGCCGAGTGTAGCAAATCGTGTTGATGCATTTGTTAACTTTATTTTTTATATACAAAAAAATCAGAATATTTATTATTATAACGACTATTCAAGTGTTCCGTTAAATTTCCAACTTTTTCATTAAATAAAGCAAACTCAGACAACATTCCTGACATATCTTTTGTGTCCATAGTATAGTAATAATTAATCTGGCTTTGCAATGACCCTGTAATTACAATAATACTTTGCAGCTCTTGTAATATTTTTTGGTGCGTTTTTTCAGATATTGAGGTTAAGGATACTCCCCAGAAAGCGAGTTCAGCATGCACTAGAAACAATTTTCTTCTTTCTGTGACAAGTTTATGCAATGCAAGGTTACTCATTGTTAATAACTTTTGACACTGCTCAGAATCAATAGGAATACCTCCAGCTTGTGGGACTGATAGATTAAACGGGTACATTAGCTCAACAACGTGATCCCCTATTGCAACCAAAGCCGATATATAATCTTTTGAAGTTTGATAAGAATCTTCCCTTTTTCTTGATTCAAGCCACATTGAGTATGTTTTGTATACAATTAAAGCTGTAGCGAACGTTGATATTGCTGCTATTATGTCAGTCCATGAAACATCCTTAACCAAAGCTTGATAATCAGTAGCTTCAATTAGCACACCAAGTAAAAAAATAGCTATATAACTTATAATTTTAAAAACCATTACACTTACCAAAATAGAGTTAACGCCGCAATAACACGTGCGAACGACCGACTTTCAAAACCAATTACACTCCAAACCACAAACGCCGAGTGTAATTAGCATCGTGTTGATTGCTTTGTTACACGATCTTTGTCAACGCTTTGCTTTAATTGGTAAAGAACTGATTTACCAATAATATTTAGAAACCAATTCTAAATTACAAAAGCTAATTTAGCGAACAAAAGAACCGTTCAACTACAAAAACTGCGAAACGAAGCAATCCTTTTTCTAGCACCATTTAGACGATTGGTTTCAGCAAGTTTGGAGCTGATAAACCAAATATCTTTGCCACAATTGGGATTAAAAATACTGAGAGCAAAGCACTGATGCAGAGTAAAATGAGGCAAAACCATGAACAATTGAAGCGTGAATTAGTTTCTGAAACCCATGAACTTTTGGCAATAATGGCCAATTGCCGAACCAGATGAAATGAAAACTAAAAGGCAACAAAGAAAAAGGAAATCCACCTTACTTTCACACCTAAAAAACTAACGGCTCAATCGCTGAACTGAGCCAAAAAGCTGCAATCTTTAGTTCGTGTAACGCCTGCATAACACGTTTACTACTATGCAGATTAAACTGAATTTTACCGCCATAAACACAAAAACCAAAGACAAACCTACAATGCCGAATGTAGTAAATCGTGTTGATGCATTTGTTATGTGTTTGAACTTAAAGTAAATTCCATTTCTATTAGCCCATTCACTTCCACGGTTTGCGTAAACCCTTTTTCTTTATATAACTTGATTGCTGGATTTTCACTGAACACACGAAGAAGTAACTTTTTTGATTGATGCTGTCTAGCGTGATTTATAATCATATCGAGACTTTTCGCACCGATACCCTTACCGTGAAATTCTGGGCTTAACTGTAAGTCTCGCAGAAAAGTGGTTGATTCGTTATAGCTAAAACGGACAATACCAACTCGATGATTATCCACGAATATTTCAAAGTTATCCAAGAGAGCCCAATTGTTGATAAATAGATTGCTATCCCAAACGATATTCCGAGTTAAATAATAACTAACCATATTGGATTGAGTTAGTGACTCAGCATATTTTAGCTCAGAAGCTCTTTTAAACTGGATATCCATACTTACCCCTTGGGAACACATAACGCCTGCATAACACGTTTGCTACCATGCAGATTAAGCCTAAATTTACCACTTAACGCGGTAAATTCAAAGAAGCCTAGAATGCCGAGTGTAGCAAATCGTGTTGATGCATTTGTTATATTCACTCTTACGTCTAAGTGAATAACTGACCGACTGTTTTCATCGGAATGAACATTCTTACACGACCATTGATTTCACAAAGAACCTCGAAACCATATTTTGCGTAGAATGACTCTGCTTGTTCAGTTAAACAATCAACAACAATGGCATAAGCTCTCATATGAGAATTAATTTCCCAAAGATATTCGAGAGCTTTGATTAAGCTAACTTTACCTAACCCACTTCCATGAAATTCTTTATGAACTGCAAGTTGAGCTAAAAGAAAAACAGGAACTGGATAGCGCGGTAATTTTTTAGCCATCGCTTGTGGCAACGTATCACGGCTAATCGAACTTGGCGCAATACTATAAAATGAACAAATTGGATATTTCTGATTTGGTAATGGCACTGAAGCAGGCAAAACCATTGTGCGGCTGATACCTGCTTGCATATGTTTAGCAGCTTGAGTTTGGATAAAATCATTTAACTCTTTTTCCCCACAGTCAAATGATGCTCTATCGTGCTGTGATTTATCCAATTCTTTGAAAGTTTTGGAATAACTCACTTAAACTCACCACTTTTAGTAAATGCAGCGGCTTCAAGTAATGCTTTATTCGGAGCCTTAGCCTCGTCACAAGCAATCATGAATTGATCAAATACATTTGCTTCAACAGTGATGCTTTCATGCTCAGAAATTACCTGAGTTGAATCTTCGTCCATTAGACGAACAACGTATTCAGTTAAGCTTTTTAAACCAAGTAAAGCTGAAGCTTTCTCAGCCTTAGCTTTGATTTCTTCATCCAAACGGATATCAAGTCTTACAGTAGCCATAAAACCTCCAATTGTACGGAGTAATTCCGTATTTAATATGAGTATAAGATTTAAACGACCAAAGTGCAAATTGTACGGAGCTAATACGGATTTAATTTTTAAGCTTTGTGAATATAACGCCTGCATAACACGTTTGCTACGATACAGACCTAGCTGAATTTTACTGCCTTAATCACTGAAACTAAAGACAAACTGACAACGCCGAGTGTAGTAAATCGTGTTGATGCATTTGTTATAAGCACCTTTCACCAGATAAACTATTTGTAATGGATTGATGATTTAGTTTCAGGTATTCGATGTCAGCTAAATAAGCAAGATGATGTCCATTACTGATATTTTCAATAAATGCCTCATTACCGTTGTCAGCTTCACTTTGCATAAAATCGACTAAGGTTTGAACCCTATCTATCATAGTTTCAACTAAATTCTCACGTTCAGCATTTGATAAACCATAAGAATCACAAAACAACTTAGCCCTAGTCGATTGTGAGCTTAAATCACCTAATGCATCATACTCATTGGTCTTAAATGGTGCCCAACAATAAACAGCATAAGCAATATCCCAAAGCCTTGGTGCAGGATGAGCCGTATCAAAGTCAAAAATACCGACAGTTCGATTTCCATTTAAAGCTACATTGTAAGGAGCGAAATCTCCATGACAAATAACTTCATACGGTTTTCTACTTGGTAGCATCCATTCTGTTTTTTGAAATGACGGACTAGAAATAAATGAAACTGTTGAATCATGATATTGACGCAAAAGCTTACCAGCAGAAATTAATGCTTCATCCGTGGCAATATTTCCAGTTAATGGATAATTGTAAACCTCACCCAAAACATAAGACAAAATCTCATTTCCATTGTCGTCAAAACCAAATGATTTTGGAGCGCCATTAAAGCCTTCACTTTCGAGGTGAGACAGTAACTTATGAATTGAAACAGACCAAAAACCACTTGGTCGATATACTTTATCTTCAGAGCGAAAAACTAGCCCTTCGCGCCCACCTTGAAGTTCTTCCATCATAATCCCTTTTCATGAAAAAACCGTGCTTATAACGCCTGCATAACACGTTTGCTACGATACAGACTTAGCTGAATTTTACTGCCTTAATCACTGAAACTAAAGGCAAACTGACAACGCCGAGTGTAGCAAATCGTGTTGATGCATTTGTTATAAGCGTACTGATTATTCAGATATTTTCTGTTCGATATGCCTACATTTTGGAAATGAACTACAACCCCAAAATTCATTGCCAACTGATTTACCCTTTTTAGCCACTTTAAGAACCATATTCGATGAACATTTAGGACAATGTTTATCGGCGGATTCAAGACCAAAACTAGGCATTTCAGTTTCATCATTTGATAAGACACTTTGTAAGCTGAGCCTGATACTTTCGATGCTGTAAGCTTGTTTAGCCGGTACACGAATAAGTGGGAAATGAGCCGATTCACAAGCACTTTCTAAAAATTGGTCTCTAGACTTTCGTTTAGCATTATTATGAGAACTGTCGTCTAGTTCGATTGCACAGATAACTGATAAATCATCTTGATTACATAAAATGAAATCAAAGTGCTTAGCTGATATTTTATTAAACGCGATTTGCCATGCTGATTTTGTCATTCCTTTTTCAGGTGTAATAACATCAGCGACACGAACTTTACCAAAAACTAGAACATTATCCGTAGCAACGGCTTGTTGAAGTACACCAAAAAATGAACGTTCTGCAGGAGTAAATAATGCCCCGAGTTTACGGTAAGAATGACCACTTTTAGCCGATGATTGGCTTGATTTAAGCTTAGTAATAAAAAATAAAACTAGAACAAAAATCAAAGCTATTACGATTAGAATTTCCACGACATCTCCATTAATTCAACCTTTACTCAATATCTTGGCCTAGTTTAAAGTAACCAAGAAACAGTTGTAATTACCATTTCAATTTAAGCTTATAACGCCTGCATAACACGTTTACTACTATGCGATTATACTTAATATTGACGCCTTAAAACGAGAAACACCCGGCAAACTGAGATTGCCGAGTGTAGTAAATCGTGTTGATGCATTTGTTAAATGCCTTCTAACTGTATATACTGAATCCACATACTTAATGCGCATAAATGGTAACGTTATGAGAAGTCAATACAATACACAAGCGATAAAAAAAGCAACCAATCTAACATTAAACAGCGATCTACTCGCTGAAGCAAAACGATTAAAAATAAACCTTTCAGCAACAATGGAAAAAGCATTATCACAAGAAGTAAGTAAACTAAAAAGACAAGAGTGGTTAGAACAAAACTCAGAAGCTATTGATGCTTGCAACGAACTAACCGAGAAACATGGTCTTTTTTCTGATTCATACCGAGTATTTTAAATGTCACAATTTACGCTTTATAAAAACAAAGATAAAAGCTCAACTAAAACGTACCCTTACTTTGTAGATGTTCAAAGTGATTTACTCGATAACCTAAATACTCGATTAGTCATTCCATTAACGCCAATTGAACTACTTGATAAAAAAGCCCCAAGTCACCTTTGTCCTACAATTCATATTGATGAAGGTGACTTTGTCATGCTAACTCAACAAATGACAAGCGTTCCGGTTAAGATCCTAACCGATCCAGTTAATGAATTATCGACTTTCAGAAATGAAATTATTGCTGCAATTGATTTTTTAATCACTGGCATTTAACGCTGGCATAACACGTTTATTACCATGCAACCCAACCTGAATTTTACCGCCTTAATCACAAAACCCAAGGCAAACGCAGAACGCCGAGTGTAATAAATCGTGTTGATGCGATTGTTGTGCGGACTTACTTTCGGCTTGGCTAACTTGGTAAAGAACTGCCCTGCCAACATTTTCTAAGCCCTGATTCTAATTTACCGGTAGTAATTAAGCGAACAAAATATCCTTAAATTTCGAGATGAAGTAAATGGAAAACCAACACACCTTTTACACCATTTGAACGACTTAGTTTCAGCAAATTTGGAACGGATAAACCAAATATCCTCACCACTATTGGGATTGAAAATGCCAAGAATAAAGCACGGATGCAGACTAAAATGAGGCATAACCAAAGAACAATTGAAGCGTAAAAATGCCTCTGAAACGCCTGAACTTAGGGAAATAAGGGCAAATTTGCCGAACTTGATGAAACGGAAACCAAAAGGCAACAAAGAAGAAATTCACGCTTACTAAGCCGAAACTACGAAAGTCTCGGATCTATTGATGAACCGTGCAAAAAATTTCGGACTCAGTACGCACAACGCCGCAATAACACGTGCGAAAGACTTACTTTCCAAACCAATTATACTTCAAACCACAAACGCCGAGTGTAATTAGCATCGTGTTGATTGCTTTGTTATACGAGCCTTGCTTTCGCTCCAATTAACTTGGTAAAGAACTGATTTACCAAGATTTGCTGTAAAACGATTTTAATTAGGCTGGCTCAATTAAGCGAGCAAAATATCCAACCAACGACAATAACTGTGAAATGAAACAATCCCTTTTTCTTACACCATTTGTACGATTTGGTTTCAACAAGTTTGGAACTGATAAACCAAATATCCTAACCACAATTGGGATTGAAAATGCTGAGAGAAAAACATTGATGCTGGATAAAATGAGGCATAACCAAAGAACAATTGAAGCGTAAATGAGCCGCTGAAACGCCTGAATTTGGGGCAATAATAGTTCAATGCCGAACCTGATGAAACGAACACCAAAAGAAAACAAAGAAAAAGGAAATCCACCTTACTTTCACGACTAAAAAACTAATGGCTCAATCGCTGAACTGAACCAAAAAACTGCATTCTCAGAGTTCGTATAACGCCTGCATAACACGTTTATTACTGTGCAAACATACTTAAAATTGACACCTTAAAACGAGAAACACTCGGCAAACTGAGATTGCCGAGTGTAATAAATCGTGTTGATGCGATTGTTAGAAAAACGTTAGCGCAATTCGTACGACGAAAATTTACTCACTAAAAGAATAGAAATCAACCTCAATACCTGCCTCTACAAACATATCATATGCCGTTTTACCACTAATATCCCATTTAGAGTCAGATTCACCAGGTTTTAAGGCTACAACTCGTTTAACCCCAGCTTGAATAATTGGGCCTGCACATCTTGCACAAATAGGTTTTCCCCATACATACAATGTTGAGCCAAAAGAACGAGAACCAGCAGCAATAATAGCGTTCACTTCTGCATGAACAACTAATTCTAACTTAACATCTGAGTCATTTAATCTATCGGCTGAATCTTCGACTCCCATTGGAAATCCATTATAACCTATAGATATATCGCCACCTTTCTTTGAAAATAGAGCGGCTCCCACTTGTGCATTTGGATCTTTAGACCATTCAGATGCGTGTTTTGCCAACTTACAAAATCGAATATCCCATTTACTCATAGGTTTTGATTCAATTAAAAAATTCATTACTATAGCCTTCTTTATTATTATAACGATTATTTACCAAGTAACATCAATAATGACATTACCTAAATTATCAGTTTGATTTAATGTTTGTGTTCTTTGGAAACCTCGTATTGCCGTATGATCTGTATGCTTAACGCTTCCAACAACATCACCATTAGAATTAAGAACAGAGTATGTATAAATATCCATCTCAGCCATAGTCCCTTTAGAGCGGCTACTAATTAGTTTAATTGTTTCACCTTCATTTAATTTTAATCTTGTTTTCAAAGTTTACTCCTTTATAAAATTAGTTTTTCTAACGCCGCAATAACACGTGCGAAAGACCGACTTACAAAACCAATTATACTCTAAACCGCGAATGCCGAATGTAAATAGCATCGTGTTGATTGCTTTGTTATACGAGCCTTGCTTTCGCTCCGATAAACTTGGTAAAGAACTGATTTACCAAGACTTGCTGTAAATTGAGTTTAATTAGACTGACTCAATTAAGCGAGCAAAATATCATTTCAACGGCAATAACTGTGAAACGAAACAATCCCTTTTTCTTACGCCATTTGTACGATTTGGTTTCAGCCAGTTTTGAGCTGATAAACCAAATACCCTAGCCACAATTGGGATTGAAAATGCTAAGAGGAAAACACTGATGCAGATTAAAATGAGGCATAGCCAAAGAACAATTGAAGCGTAAATTGGTTTCTGAAACGCTTGAATTTGGGGCAATAATAGTTCAATGCCGAACCTGATGAAACGAACACCAAAAGGCAACAAAGAAAAAGGAAAACCACCCTACTTTCACACCTAAAAAGCTAATGGTTCAATCGCTGAACTGAACCCAAAAACTGCATTCTCAGAGTTCGTATAACGCCTGCATAACACGTTTGCTACTATGCAGATTAAGCCTAAATTTACCACTTAACTCGGTAAACCAAAAGAAATCTAGAATGCCGAATGTAGCAAATCGTGTTGATGCATTTGTTATATGCAAACAACCATTCTTACTATGAGGTCATTACTTTGATGCCAAAAATGGTAAACAATCCACCAGTGACATAATCTATAACCCTAGAAATGCGAGCATAAACGCTTTTAGCTGATTCATGGGAAAACACCGTAGCTAAGAATAAATGCCAACCAAGTGTAATTGAAACCATTGTTATCATAATTGCTAATATCATCGTTGCACTCATGTTTTCAGGCATGGAAACACTGAATAAACTAACGACGAAGAAACCCGTTTTTGGGTTTAAAATACTGGTGATAAAAGCTGAAATAAAAACCTTTCTTTTCGATGGTAATATCGTTTGATTGATTTCTGTTAACTCACCTAACCTCCTTATTTTTCGAGTTAGATAAATCTGACGCATTCCCAAATACAATAAATAACTACCACCGACCACTTTCATTAAACCAAATAATTTAGGGAAATGAGAAAAGAGAATAACTAAGCCTGAGCCTCCAAAAAACGACCACAATAACGTCGCACAACTAACACCGAAAGCAGAAAAAGCCGCAATTTTACGATCGTAATTAAGTGCAGTGTTGATCGTTAAAAGAACATTAGCACCAGGGGTCGCGACAGCTAGCATCCAAATTAAAGCTACATGAAGAAGAACCAATAAATATTCCATCATCTACAATCCAATAAAATAGCCTTTAAGCTTAAAATGCATATAACGCCGGCATAACACGTTTGCTATCATGCAGATCAAGCCTAAATTTACCACTTAATACGGTAAACCAAAAGAAATCCAGAATGCCGAATGTAGCAAATCGTGTTGATGCATTTGTTAAATTGCAAAAAACTATTTAGCTTTATTATTCTTAGCTTTTTTCTTTTCTCTTACCCAATAAACAGAACCATGCGTCTTTTTCATTTCGAATAAATCGATAGCTAAAAATAAATCGCTAAGTTTTTTGAAACCATAATTTCGAGGATCAAACGACGCATGATTTGATATATGCGTACCTATTTGCCCAAGCATTGTCCAACCATCATCTTCATCAACAGCACCAATAGCTTGTCTTAATAAATTCATAAGCTTAGTGTCACTTTTTATACTTTGGGTTTTCTTTTGAACAGGTTTATTTTCAACATCTTCTTGATCAAGATAGAGGAATTTAGAACAACTATTAACAAAAGCAGAAGGTGCTTTACGTTCACCAAATCCGATTATAAATTTCCCGTCAGCTAAAGCCCTAGTGACCAATGGAGTGAAATCACAATCAGAAGATACTATACAGATAATATCTACATCCTTTGTATACAAAACATCCATTGCATCAATCACCAAAGCAATATCTGTCGCATTTTTACCTTTTACTAAATCAAATTGCTGTATAGGCTGTATTGCGTACTCATGTAATACATCTTCCCAAGACTTCAAGGTGCAATTTTTCCAGTTACCATAAGCTTTACGAATATTAACAACTCCGAACTTAGCTAATTCAGAAAGAATTGAATCAATTTTAGCTGCTGGAGCATTGTCTGCATCGATGAATAATGCAATTTTCTCTTTATCTTTCAATATACTTTCCTTTGCGATTTAACGCCTGCATAACACGTTTGCTACGATACAGACCTAGCTGAATTTTAACGCCTTAATCACTGAAACTAAAGGCAAACTAACAACGGCGAGTGTAGCAAATCGTGTTGATGCATTTGTTATGTGATATTTGCTTAAACTCTTCTTTATGAACAGCTAATTGGCTACATACAGCCATAACTGAAAACATAAAATCAGCATTTTTTAAAGTACCCAACTCACTATTTTTAGCTTCCTCAATCTGAGAAGGTGCGCATTCATACACATACTTATTGAAAGCAGCTATCGAATCACTCACCCCGTTTGGTTCCAGGTTATGAGCTAACTTATTTCTTAATCTATTTAATCGTTTAGCTGACTCCCAAACCCAATCAATTTGATCACTAAAAGGATAAAATGCTTGAACAATACAAATTGCTTGATGGCAATCAAATGATGTTCCTGAATCACCTTTTAACGCTGCTGGATGACTAGTTAATACAATTAAGAATTCACGGATAGACTCTTCAAGTAATAAGTGACCTTTAAGCACCTGTAGTGTTTGATCGTTACCTATAGGGAAATGTAATCCAAATTTTTTTGCATCTGACATACGTTGATATCTCCAATCACATAACGCTGGCATAACACGTTTATTAACATGCAGACCAACCTGAATTTTATTGCCTTAATCACAAAACTAAAGGCAAACCCAGAACGCCGAATGTAATAAATCGTGTTGATGCGATTGTTGTGCGTGCTTACTTTCGGCTTGGCCAGCTTGGTAAAGAACTGCCCTGCCAAGATTTTCTAAGCCTAGATTCTAATTTACCGATGCCAATTAAGCGAACAAAATGTTCTTAAACTGCGAGATAAAGTGAATGGAAAACAGATACATTTTTTACGCCATTTGAACGACTTGGTTTCAGCAAGTTTGGAACGAATAAACCAAATATCCTAACCACAATTGGGATTGGAAATACTGCGAGCAAAACACTGATGCAAACTAAAATGAGGCATAACCAAAGAACAATTGAAGCGTAAAATAGCCTCTGAAACGCCTGAACTTATGGAAATAATGGCTAATTTGCCGAACTTGATGATACGAAAACCAAAAGGCAACAAAGAAGAAATTTACGCTTACTAAGCCGAAACTACGAAAGCCGCGATTCTATTGATGAACCGTACAAAAAATTTCGGACTCAGTACGCACAACGCCTGCATAACACGTTTGCTACCATGCAGATTAAGCTCAAATTTACCACTTAACACGGTAAAGCAAAAGAAACCTAGAATGCCGAATGTAGCAAATCGTGTTGATGCATTTGTTATAACCATCTGATAATGTTACTGAAACCGTAACTGTTTACCTTCAACATTATAATCACTACCTTGATCATCTTATTTCCAGCAAGTCATGCTCTTTGGCACCGATAACTATCAATTATTTGCTTTATTTTTTCGTCGTAACAATAACGTAATTAACTAGAGTTAATCCAATGACAAAACACCAAAATTGTAAGCTAGGTAGCACCGTTGAAACAGATCCAACAAGTAAACCAGATCCAAGCCCTATTGCAATTTTTTGAAGAGTTGTCATTTTCAAAGTCCTTTTTTATTCAATGATTACTAAATAGCTGCAATCTATAGTATTAAATCAATTCTACCTTAACTATCACTTAAACAATTAATATTTAAGTGTATTTGAGAAATATCTCACCTAGGTTATAACGCCTGCATAACACGTTTGCTACCATGCAGATTAAGCTCAAATTTACCACTTAACACGGTAAAGCAAAAGAAACCTAGAATGCCGAATGTAGCAAATCGTGTTGATGCATTTGTTATAACCATCTGATAATGTTACTGAAACCGTAACTGTTTACCTTCAACATTATAATCACTACCTTGATCATCTTATTTCCAGCAAGTCATGCTCTTTGGCACCGATAACTATCAATTATTTGCTTTATTTTTTCGTCGTAACAATAACGTAATTAACTAGAGTTAATCCAATGACAAAACACCAAAATTGTAAGCTAGGTAGCACCGTTGAAACAGATCCAACAAGTAAACCAGATCCAAGCCCTATTGCAATTTTTTGAAGAGTTGTCATTTTCAAAGTCCTTTTTTATTCAATGATTACTAAATAGCTGCAATCTATAGTATTAAATCAATTCTACCTTAACTATCACTTAAACAATTAATATTTAAGTGTATTTGAGAAATATCTCACCTAGGTTATAACGCCTGCATAACACGTTTGCTACCACAGACTGAACTGAATTTTACTGCCTTAATCACTGAAACTAAAGACAAACCGACAACGCCGAGTGTAGAAAATCGTGTTGATGCATTTGTTAAATGTAATTTACGCCATACCTACGTATCCTGGGGTTGATTGAATTCGATGACACCAATTTTGAATTGCTGGATATTGAGTTAAATCGAAACCACCTTCATCTGCAACATGACTATAAGCATAAAGAGAAATATCAGCAATTGTCATTTCATCACCAACTAGATACTTAGTTTTACTCAATTGGCTTTCCATTAATTGTAGAGCTTTATGGCCACCCTCTTGAAGTGAAACATATTCAGCTTCCCTTTCTTTTGGCATACCTAAATATTTTTGAATAAAACGAGCGACAGCAATGAATGGCTCATGACTGTATTGTTCAAAGAACAACCATTCATACACCTTTGCTTTTAAGTACGTATCTTTTGGTAGAAATGCTGTATTTTCAGAAAAGTACCCTAAAATTGCATTTGATTCACACAGATAACGTCCATCATCTAATTCAACCGCAGGAATTTTTCCATTCGGGTATTTAGATAGAAATTCAGTTGTTTTTGTTTCACCATCTAAAATATTCACATGAATCCACTCATGCTTAATATTTAAAAACGATAGTAACATCTTAACTTTCAAACAGTTTCCTGATTGTAGGTCACCATATACTTTCATTTACGCCCTCCTTGACGATTACATTTAACGCTTGCATAACACGTTTATTACTATGCCAAACAACTTGAATTTTACCGCCTTAATCACAAAACCCAAGGCAAACCCAGAACGCCGAGTGTAATAAATCGTGTTGATGCGATTGTTGTGCGTGCTTACTTTTGACTTGGCCTACTTGGTAAAGAACTGCCTGGCCAACATTTTCTAAGCCCTGATTCTAATTTACCGATACCGATTAAGCGAACAAAATGTTCTTAAATTGCGAGATGAAGTAAATGGAAAACAGATACATTTCTTACACCATTTGTACGGCTTAGTTTCAGCAGATTTGGAACTGATAAACCAAATACCCTAACCACAATTGGGATTAAAAATGTGGCGAGGAAAACACGGATGCCGGCTAAAATGAGGCAACACCAAAGAACCATTGAAGCGTAAAAATGCCTCTGAAACGCCTGAATTTAGGCCGACAATGTTTAATTGCCGACCTGATGAAACGAACGCTAAAAGGCAACAAAGAAGAGGATTTGTGATAGCTAAATAGCGCTTACAAAAGTCTCATTTCTATTGAGGAACCGTGCAAAAAATTTCGGACTCAGTACGCACAACGCCTGCATAACACGTTTGCTACGATACAGACTTAACTGAATTTTACTGCCTTAATCACTGAAACTAAAGACAAACTGACAACGCCGAGTGTAGCAAATCGTGTTGATGCATTTGTTATGCGTACGGTTTATCCGATAGTTTCAACCATTCAGATTCTGAAGGCATTGTGGCAAATTCTTCGACGTTATCGCAGATAAATGCCTCATCCCAGTTTGCTCGCGAATTAACATAGACATGAGCCTTGATTGTTGTTTCTAAATCTTCAGACATCAATCCTGCTGGTACCCAATATTTATCTTTGCTTGAGCTAAGGTTCGGCACAGGGCTTCCACAACACTGGCAAAATTCCGATTTAAAGCCTGAACTTGAAACATAACGACCAATAGAATTTGTACCCGAAAGCCATTTGAAACTATCCGCTTTAACAATTAAAGCTGAATTCGATGACGACCCAGATACTTTGCGACAAAGCGAACAATGACACTGATAAATCGGAGGTAAGGCACCAGATAGCTCAAACGACACCTCGCCACACAAACAAATACCTTTCAAACTCAAACTCCCTTAATCAAAAAAGTACGCATAACGCTGGCATAACACGTTTATTACTATGCAAACCAGCCTAAATTTAGCTGCCCTAATCACAAAACCCAAGGCAAACCAAAAACGCCGAGTGTAATAAATCGTGTTGATGCGATTGTTGTGCGTGCTTACTTTCGGCTTGGCTAATTTGATAAAGAGCTACCCTACCAATACTTCCTAATTTTAATTTACCGAAAAAATATCACGCATTTATAAATCTTATGAACATCAATCCTAGGTGATGGTACTTTACCTCTTTCAACGAATAAAGCATCATTCGGTATATAGGCTTATTAATTTCCATTCATCACCTTTAATCTCTCAAGTTGGAGTTTTTGTAGTAGCGTTAACAACTTCAAAGTTATCAGACTACAAGCTATCTATCTCAAGATTAATGATAGTTTTAGACCGTCGCTCATAATTACCTCTATTATTTATCGTTTAAATTGTTTCGCTTGTTGCAAGTTGAATAAAGTTTATCAAATACTTTTGAGAAACCATTCAACGAAATCTTATCAGTCGTAGTAAATACTTTGTCATAAGTAGTAGCACGAAACTGAATTGAGTTTCCAGACTTCATAGCTTTAATTAGATTATATTGCTCTTTATAATGACCAATATACCAATCAGGATTATCTTGAAACGTTTCAAATCGTTTATCTCCCATTTCTCCCGGCGTTAGGATCTCAAAGTAACCTTGAATAGTTTTTTTAAAACCATAACCTTGACTTTCACCACGGGATTTATTGTCAGTTACCCAATTTATTGTAGTTCCAACTTCACCTATCCAATCATTGAACAGTATGATGCGTTTAATGTCACCAGAATCATCACAACTGAAGCGCATATTACTTTTCGGAGAAGTAATTTGAGTTATAGTTTCACCAGTAAATTCATCAACATTATTTTCAAAGTCCCAAGATCCAGCCATAGTCGTAGTCGATAAAAGAATAGGAAATAATGCTAGTGCTGATTTTATTACTTTCATATTACGCTCCAATTTTGTTATTTCATTTAAGTGAGTTAAATATATATATTCCTCGTGAAGAATGGAAATTTTTTGCATTATTCGAACGATTTAATTTCAGAATATTTGGAATTGATAAACAAAATATTCTCGCTATAATCGGGATTGAAAATACTGCCAACAAAACATTGATGCAAACTGAAAAAGGCATAACCAAAGAACAATTGAAGCGTAAAAATGCCTCTGAAACGCCTGAATTTAGGCCGACAATACTTAATTGCCGAACCTGATGAAACGAATACTAAAAGGCAACAAAGAAGAGGATTTGTGATAGCTAAATAGCGTTTACAAAAGTCTCGTTTCCATTGATGAACCGTGCAAAAAATTTCGGGCTTAGTACGCACAACGCTGGCATAACACGTTTATTACTATACAAACCAACCTGAATTAACCGCCTTAATCACAAAGCTAAAGGCAAACCCAGAACGCCGAATGTAATAAATCGTGTTGATGCGATTGTTGTGCGTGCTTACTTTCGGCTTGGCCAGCTTGGTAAAGAACTGCCCTGCCAAGATTTTCTAAGCCTAGATTCTAATTTACCGATGCCAATTAAGCGAACAAAATGTTCTTAAATTGCGAGATAAAGTAAATGGAAAAAATACATTTTTTACGCCATTTGAACTGCTTGGTTTCAGCAGATTTGGAGCTGATAAACCAAATATCCTTGCCACAACTGGGATTGAAAATGCTAAGAGGAAAACACTGATACAGGCCAAAATGAGGCATAACCAAAGAACAATTGAAGCGTAAAATAGCCTCTGAAACGCCTGAACTTGGGGAAATAAGGGCTAATTTGCCGAACCTGATGAAATGAAAAGCAAAAGGAAGCAAAGAAGAAATTCACGCTTACTAAGCCGAAACTACGAAAGCCTCGATCCTTTTGATGAACCGTGCAAAAAATTTCGGACTCAGTACGCACAACGCCTGCATAACACGTTTGCTACCATACAGACCTAGTTGAATTTTACTGCCTTAATCACTGAAACTAAAGACAAACTGACAACGCCGAGTGTAGCAAATCGTGTTGATGCATTTGTTACACGATCTTTGTCAACGCTTCTATTAACTTGGTAAAGAATTGATTTACCAAGATTTACTGTAAACTGAGTTTAATTAGACTGGCTCAATTAAGCGAGCAAAATATCATTTCAACGGCAATAACTGTGAAACGAAACAATCCCTTTTTCTTACACCATTTGTACGATTTGGTTTCAGCCTGTTTTGAGCTGATAAACCAAATATCCCAACAACAATTGGGATTGAAAATGCTGCGAGCAAAACACTGATGCAGACTAAAATGAGGCAAGGCAATGAACAATTGAAGCCTGAATTAGTTTCTGAAACCCATGAACTTTTGGCAATAATAGTCAATTGCCGAACCAGATGAAACGAATATTAAAAGGAAACAAAGAAGAAGGAAAATCACCTACTTTCACACCTAAAAAACTAACGGCTCAATCGCTGAACTGAGCCAAAAAACTGCGATCTTAGAGTTCGTGTAACGCCTGCATAACACGTTTACTACTATGCAATTATACTCAATATTGACGCCTTAAAACGAGAAACACCCGGCAAACTGAGATTGCCGAGTGTAGTAAATCGTGTTGATGCATTTGTTATATTTTATAGTTATTCTTACTTGTCCAGCCAATTCGCCCTATACAAGTGCCATTTAAAATTCTAACTTTAATCATGCTTGTAAAAGGAGTTTGCTCCTCGCTTAGTAATTTAACTTTAGATCCTGATTCCGCATAACATGCATCTTTATAATCAAAAACATCAGATGTTTTGGTTATAGCAGTAGTTCCGCCATCAGGATTGCTTAAATAAGGTTGTTTTTTTTGTTGTTCTTTTGTATTTTTCTGCCAACCTTCTCCTCCAAAATCTTGCATTACTAAAGTAAAAACCTGACTCTTACAACTGTTACTATTTTTCATTGCTTCAGCAAGTTCCTCTTGCCTCACACCTAGCCAATCTTCCTCTGTGTACTCTGCATCCACTTGACTTTCAGCAGATACCAGATTTCGTATAATTTTGCCTACATTCGCCTTAGCACTCGCAGAAATTTTAAGACTTGTTCCATTGCCAAATTGCTGCGGTGTTGTACATAGGGCTTGCGCAGCTTCCATTGCCATATTGACTTTATCACTCGAAGCAAAAGAAGAAAAAGAAGAGACGGACAACATCCATACAATTGCAACTCTATTTGTACTTTTCATAACTTCATTCCTATTAATTACAATCAACGGAACTGTACATAAACACAACTGTGAATGCAAACAGTAAATATCATATAGGAAAAATATAACGCCTGCATAACACGTTTGCTACTATGCAATTATACTTAAAATTGACGCCTTAAAACGAGAAACACCCGACAACCTGAGATGCCGAGTGTAGTAAATCGTGTTGATGCATTTGTTATGCGCACGCCTCAGAACGGGATATCATCATCAAAGTTCATTGGTGGTTCAGCATATTGCTTTGGAATAGCTTGAACTTGAGGCGGATTAAATATCTTATCTAAACTATCTTCATTATCTAGAAGATAGTCACCTCCATCACCTGTGAGTTTATAACCAAACCACTCATTACCATTAAAATCACTATCTATAACTCTTTCGATTAAATTGAGTTTCTCAAGCTTAATTAAAGATAAGTTGAACTTATAATCTGGGATTGAACTTTGAAATTCAGAAGAATTTAAATACATACGATCTGTTAATGTTGGTAATAACGTCCCCATCATTTTAATCATCGAATCCGTAATTTGGTGTTCAGGCATCCCTTTTTTGCTATTAACTTTTACAATATCTCTAGACTGACGTTGAAAAAAACCTAGTTTTTTAATCTGTGTTATAAATCTAGTACAAGCTGCATTTACTGCCGATTCCATATCTCCATCACCACGATTTGGAGCATAATCACAAGTATTTATCCCAAGAAGGTCGGTTGGCATATGCAGCTTTTCATCTCGCGGTTTTAATATAAAACAGCGTTCTTTTCCTAAAGCACCTATAAATAATCCAAGTTCAAATAAAACATTATCACGGACGGTTGGCTTTAAGTTTTCTCTCATATTAGTGAGGTCATCAGGAGTAAAGATAAATAATGCAAAATCCACATTATTTGCTTTAGTTAACAATGAGCTTAAAGTATCACCGCCAGGTTCAAAGATTTTATCCCAAATGGTTACTTCAACTTTTCGATCTAAACAGACATTACAAGCGCTTGCGACATCATAGCTTTCCGAAGACGATCCAATAAATAATCGTGGTTTTTCCATTTACTTTACACCTACTTTTAACAAGGCTTTTATTATAACACAGGCAATTCAATAGGTTAATTTGACTGCGCATAACGCCGCAATAACACGTGCGAACGACTGACTTTCCAAACCAATTATACTTCAAACCACAAACGCCGAGTGTAATTAGCATCGTGTTGATTGCTTTGTTACACGATCTTTGTCAACGCTTCACTTTAATTGGTAAAGAACTGATTTACCAAGATTTGCTGTTAAAGGATTTTAATTAGACTGACTCAACTAAGCGAGCAAAATATCCAATCAACGGCAATAACTGTGAAACGAAGCAATCCTTTTTCTAGCATCATTTGAACGATTTGGTTTCAACAAGTTTTGTACTGATAAACCAAATATCCTCGCCACAATTGGGATTGAGAATGCCGCGAGGAAAGCACTGACGCAGAATAAAATGAGGCATAACCAAAGAACCATTGAAGCGTAAAATAGCCTCTGAAACGCATGAACTTAGACCGACAATAGTTAATTGCCGAACAAGATGAAACGAGAGCTAAAAGGCAGTAAAGAAGAAGGAAGGCCACCCTACTTTCACGCCTAAAAAACTAACGGCTCAATCGCTGAACTGAGCCAAAAAAACTGCAATCTTTAGTTCGTGTAACGCCTGCATAACACGTTTGCTACTATGCAGATTAAGCTCAAATTTACCACTTAACACGGTAAACCAAAAGAAATCTAGAATGCCGAATGTAGCAAATCGTGTTGATGCATTTGTTATGGTGCAACTTTTAGTTATCGATTAAGTTGAGTCCAGCTTGATTGCCCGTCGAGTTTAATCATATTGAGTTCATGAGAAAGCCGAAAGCGTATACCAATATATTTTACACTTGGAACTAATGACAACCCTTTAACAAACAGTTTCGCAGAAGATTTCTTCTCAAAAAGTGGGACATTTAAACTTTCAAGTTCAGAAAGAATCTTACTGTTAACCAGTATGTTACCCTCATTATCGTACTCAACATGAGTAAGACGAACCAATTTATAATTTATTTGATCCATTGGTAATGTTGGATCAAAAGCATATAACATTTGGTTTTTATCACCTTTATTAGCTAACAAATAAACCATTTTAATCTCCTGCACCATAACGCCTGCATAACACGTTTACTACTATGCGATTATACTTAATATTGACGCCTTAAAACGAGAAACACTCGACAACCTGAGATGCCGAGTGTAGTGAATCGTGTTGATGCATTTGTTATATGGCTTTTTTTCTGTGTATTTCTAGTGACCGCATGACATCACCTAACTCTTGGTTTAACAAAGACCAAGAGCTTGCTACTTGTTGGTTGAAAGCCTCATAGGAGGCTTGCTCAATTATTAATTGTGAAATCGTTAAAGAAGAAAAACTACTTATTAAAGCTAACTTATTTAACGCAATGTCTTCGAGTGGCAATAAATCATTTACACGTTCTTCAGTTTGTTTATTAGCTACAATTTGACGACTCCCCCCAACCTGCCCACAAAACACCGCTAATTCTGCGTAAGCAAAATCGATAGTCGTTTTAGTTTCCTTAGCTAAATTAACACCACTACAGATTGACTGTAATGAGTTTGAGATAGATTGAATTAATAATAATTTTTGTTGTGATTCAGCCAAGTTAGCTGATTTTTTTGCTGAAAATGCTGACATAAATGCAGCACAAGATGACAAAAACGCCGCTACTACTGCTAATAAACTAATTACCTGACTCCAATGCTCAATTACTAATTCTACAAATTTCATTTTAACTCCATAAATGATGAAACCATATAACGCCTGCATAACACGTTTGCTACGATACAGACCTAGCTGAATTTTAACGCCTTAATCACTGAAACTAAAGGTAAACTGACAACGCCGAGTGTAGCAAATCGTGTTGATGCATTTGTTATGTGTTTATACTGTTGGATAGACCAATTTCTCATTATTGTTTCTATAATCATCAGCCCAAAGTAGTTTAATTGTATGCTTACTCGGCGTTTGCGTATGTACTATTGCAATTAACTCAACAGACCCAAAAGTTTCTAAAGATTCAAGAGGAAACTTATCATGAATTTCCGAATCAATGACAATATGATTACCTTCAGGAAATTCAATTCTAACATTTCGAGCAACAGATTTACCTTTATTCAAAACCTTGAGCTTATACTTATTATTACCAAGATGAATAATATTAGCGCTCAGATCAGCCTTTTTATCGCTTAATACTTCACCTGTTTCTTTATCAACTAACAGCTTATTTAGTCTCTCTTGACTATCAATAAGTGACTTTTGACGTTTGTTAAAAACCACTGTTTTCCAAGTAGCATACGATGACAAAATCAAAGCAAATGTTGAAACAATATCACCAAAATCAATTGTAATAGCCATTATTTAAACCTAATATTCTTGTTGCCCTTAACTGCATTATGTAACATTTCCCGTATTTTATCTGCTGCGTCTTCAAGTATCTCTGGCTTGACTTCTTGAATGTTTTCATGAACAGCTTCACTATTTTCTAGCAATAACTCATCCTTAGTGAGTGAGCGGTTGCACCGTGCACATTCCATTACTTCTATTGCATGGTCTGCTCCACGCTCAATATTAAAATCACTACAACCACATGTAGGACATAACATGCGAATACTTCTCTGATATTTCTCTGGGTTCATAGTTTTCTCCTAAAACACATAACGCCGCAATAACACGTGCGAACGCCTTACTTTCCCAACCAATTATACTTCAAACCACAAACGCCGAGTGTAATTAGCATCGTGTTGATTGCTTTGTTATACGAACCTTGCTTTCGCTCCAATTAACTTGGTAAAGAACTGATTTACCAAGATTTGCTGTAAAACGATTTTAATTAGACTGGCTCAATTAAGCGAGCAAAATATCCAATCAACGACAATAACTGTGAAACGAAACAATCCCTTTTTCTTACACCATTTGTACGACTTGGTTTCATCAGGTTTTGAGCTAATAAACCAAATATCCTAACCACAATTGGGATTGAAAATGCTGAGAGGAAAACACTGATGCAGGCTAAAATGAGGCAACACCAAAGAACAATTGAAGCCTAAAATAGCCTCTGAAACGCCTGAATTTGGGGCAATAATAGTTCAATGCCGAACCTGATGAAACGAACACCAAAAGGAAACAAAGAAAAAGGAAAACCACCCTACTTTCATACCTAAAAAACTAATGGTTCAATCGCTGAACTGAACCAAAAAACTGCATTCTCAGAGTTCGTATAACGCCTGCATAACACGTTTGCTACGATACAATCCTAGCTGAATTTTAACGCCTTAGTCACTGAAACTAAAGGCAAACTGACAATGCCGAGTGTAGCAAATCGTGTTGATGCATTTGTTATGTGCGTAGCAAACTTTAAATACCATATTTATTTACTTAGGTTTTGATAACCCTCTTTTCTTATATTCTTTTTCGTAAATCACTTCATTTATTATCCACCCAAAGTAATTCAGGATTAGTCCAAAAACGAACAAAAAAGGAATTTGAACGTATAAGTCTAATCGGTATTCTTCCCATGAACGAACTTTGTCGAAAACAATAAACCCAACCAAATACCCAAAAAAAACCGCGCCACCAATGAGCAAAGTTTGTTTGAGCACATAATTTAGCTGTCCTTTTTTACGTGTAAGAGCCCAGCGTTCAAAGCGTTTATTTTTCCATTGTTTGATCATAACTCACACTCTTTGCTTAATTAATACAAAGACTAAGGTATACCTTTCACGATAAATAAAATGTGCACTAGTTCA
Organism: Aliivibrio fischeri ATCC 7744 = JCM 18803 = DSM 507; assembly: GCF_023983475.1. NCBI lineage: Bacteria > Pseudomonadati > Pseudomonadota > Gammaproteobacteria > Vibrionales > Vibrionaceae > Aliivibrio > Aliivibrio fischeri. The sequence continues at coordinate 1,019,526 of NZ_CP092713.1, read as the reverse complement.
ATAGAAAAGAAAGACCACCTATAAGCAACAAAAAAGCACATAACGCCTGCATAACACGTTTGCTACGATACAGGCTTAACTGAATTTTACTGCCTTAATCACTGAAACTAAAGACAAACTGACAACGCCGAGTGTAGCAAATCGTGTTGATGCATTTGTTATGTGCGTAACCAAATATTCATGCGTTCTTCAGATTTTTTAACTGCATCGATAGAAAAAAGTTTAGGGTATTTTAAAATGACTGCTTCAAATGCATATTTTTCTAATCCCATTTCAACTAAAGCTGTATATCCTTGTGTTACTGATTCTCGATTAACTGCTCTCTCAACTGCTTCAATTATTCCATGACGCTTTATCATTTGCCAAGTGCGACTAGCTCGTGTTGTTTTACCATTCTTTTTAGTTAAAATAGCTTCATACGCATAAACTGCTTCAAGAGATAATTTTTCCGCCATTGTTTGGCATCCATATAGCTCAGCCCTAATTTCGATAGCTCTAACTTGAGCTTGTTGTGCCAAGTCACTCTCTCCCAATCTAAGAGCGTTTTTTCTAAACTTCGCACATGAATCTACAGTTTTAAGATTTCTAACTCGATTATCCATATCAATTTCCTTTTGAAAGCACATAACGCCTGCATAACACGTTTGCTATCATGCAGATTAAGTCCAATTTACCACTTAATGCGGTAAACCCAAAGAAATCTAGAATGCCGAACGTAGCAAATCGTGTTGATGCGATTGTTAGCTGTTTTCATCACGATAGTAATAAACTTTTGTTTTGTTAATCCGTGAATAAATCCATAAACCCAATACGATTAAAGTGATAAAGAAAATACTAACAAAGAATAGAAAAAGTGGAGCCACTACCAAGGCCATCACACCTATTACTGGCGTCTCGTTCAATTTAATCGATGACATATCGAACATGCTTGAAATTCCAAATAAAAGCCCTACAGGTAAAGAGCCTATCAGAGCTCCGATTGTGAGGTGTTTATATATTGTTCCTGCACTTAATTTTTTAAATTCCATATTAATCTCTTTTATTATGATTAGTTACGTCCTTGGGGTATCTTAGGTTAAATTAGAACAGCATAGAAATTCAGCTTATACGGTAGTTTTCTAAAAGAAACGGTATGTTAATCACGACTTTCTGAGGAAATCACTCCAGAGTAACTAGCTCACTAGGAGTCACTTCACAGTAAATAAGAAGATAATTGGAAATCTCAATTTAAATTTTCATTAATAATTACTTCAATATGCATCGAAATGCTCAAAACCTACTTTTCATTGAAATAGAAATATGAAGTAGTTCAACAGCTAACGCCTGCATAACACGTTTGCTACCATGCAAACCTAGCTGAATTTTACTGCCTTAATCACTGAAACTAAAGGCAAACTGACAACGCTGAGTGTAGCAAATCGTGTTGATGCATTTGTTATATGCGCTTATTTTCGTTCACAATAAGTTAAATCGTGAACATAATCATGCATTAAATTTTGTTTATACCCCATTTTATCAGAGCATTGAAGTAAGCCATTTGGCTTAATAACTAAGAAATAATTTGCATAATTGACAGTTAATCCAATAACTCCAAAAATTAGCATAGGATAATATTTTAACTTTCTAACCACCCTGTTTTTATAATTAAACTTATCTCTTATTGCTAAGACTCCCAAATAAAGTAATTCAAGAAAAAATCCATTAGCAGTAAACACGACCACAGGAACAAATGAATCGAAACTAAACAATAGCGAATCACCGACTTCAACACCAAAAATTAGAGGTGTAATTAATTGATAGCTAATCCAAAATATGATAAACCAAAAAATAAATATAATTAAAAAAGATATTATTAATTTTTTTCTACTGTGTTCCATCAAAAACCTCAATAACTTCATTCACTACAGACTCAAGAAAATTAGTACTATTAACAACTAACTTTTCTTGAAAATCCGTTTGCTTATCTGTCCACCAAACTACGACACTAGTTGCAGCAAAAATAACACTACCGCCCACAAATGTTACAGGAACTAAAACTGATGCAGCCATTCCAACACCTAACGAAATACCTGAAACTATAAGGACATTAACAAATAACTTTGCCTGTTCTACCCCTAACTTAGTTAACGTATATTCATCATTAACTATAAATTGCAGTACGTTTATTCCTGAGCCAACCAAAATCTCCATTGGAGCACTAACTTTAACAAATCTAGCCATCCCTTTAACGGAATCTAGAGCGCCTAAACCTAGTTTTATAACTTGAGCATTATTAGCTTTAAATACACCACCATGAAGTAACGTTTGGCTCCATTTGTCATAATTTTTAAGAATAACATAATCTACACCATCAATATTCTTAACTAATGCCGTAACCCCTAACCCTCCTAGAGCTTTTGCCGTTTCTTTGGCATCATAAAGTCCAGTAACCGTATTCTTTAATGTTTTCAATTTATCGAAAGAATCAAAAAAAACAGCCCACTCATCAGGTTCAAGAACAGCAAACTTAACAATATCTTGTGTATATTCTACATTTAGCTCCTTTTCCCCATCTTTGGCTAAAGGGTTATAAGGTGGCCAATATCCCGAACCACTTGGTATTCTGATTGGTTGTGATGTTTGCGAATTAGCGCTATTAGTGCGTGCTGTGGTTATTCTCTTGCTTTCACCTGATTCTAATTCCGAAAGTGGACTACTTGTAGGTGGTTGATATTTGTCTCCGATATTAACTGTCCCACTTCCAATAGTTACCCCTCCACAACTAATTTCACCACCCGTAATAGCAGCAGGTTTACCATTAATAAAGACAGTTGAAGAGCCTGATGATATTGTCCTAGGATGCGGAGGATGTTTGGGCTTACTATGTGGAAGTAAAGGGTCACCGACCCTTGCTGCTGGTTGGCCATCAAATTTTACATCTGGTGAACCAGATAAAATTGGGGTTTCAGGGAAACCATCATGAGCCGTACCTATATCACCAACTTTAACGCCTTTAGACATAACATAATCCTTTATTTATTATACTGATGCTAGTATATGACTATTGTCTGCACGAGCTAATAAATAAGAGATAACTTCGGCTTTCTTCACGTTTTTGATAAGCATATAACGCCGCAATAACACGTGCGAACACCTTACTTTCCAAACCAATTATACTTCAAACCACAAACGCCGAGTGTAATTAGCATCGTGTTGATTGCTTTGTTACACGATCTTTGTCAACGCTTCTATTAACTTGGTAAAGAATTGATTTACCAAGATTTACTGTAAACTGAGTTTAATTAGACTGACTCAATTAAGCGAGCAAAATATCCAACCAACGACAATAACTGTGAAACGAAACAATCCCTTTTTCTTACACCATTTGTACGATTTGGTTTCAGCCTGTTTTGAGCTGATAAACCAAATATACTCGCCACAATTGGGATTAAAAATGCTGCGAGCAAAACACTGATGCAGACTAAAATGAGGCAAAACCATGAACAATTGAAGCGTGAATTGGTTTCTGAAACCCATGAACTTTTGACAATAATGTTTAATTGCCGAACCTGATGAAATGAAAACTAAAAGGCAACAAAGAAAAAGGAAATCCACCTTACTTTCTCGCCTAAAAAACTAACGGCTCAATCGCTGAACTGAGCCAAAAAAATGCATTCTTAGAGTTCGTTGGTGTGCCCCTCGAAAAGCGAACACTTTATTTTACAAATTTACTTTCAAATTCAAATGGACTCAAGTTGTTTAATGTTGAGTGACTGCGCTTACGATTATAGAAGATCTCAATATATTCAAATATGCCAGTTTGAACATCGGTAACTGTTTGATAATTCTTTGGGTAAATCAGTTCGACTTTTAGTCGACTGAAAAAGGATTCCATTGCTGCATTATCCCAGCAGTTTCCTGTTCGACTCATACTTTGGACGCAACCATTATCATTTATAAGTTCTTGATAATTGTTAGAACGGTATTGAACTCCTCGATCTGAATGAATGATTAAACCTTGTTTAATCTTTCTTCGACGGAAGGCCATTTTTAATGCATCTGAAATAAGAACCTCAGTCATTGAGTCGTCTAATGACCACCCAATTATTTTCCTTGAAAATAAGTCCATAACAACGGCCAGGTACATAAATTTATCGTTAACCCAAATGTACGTAATATCTGTTGTCCAACGTTCATTGGGGCTTTCAGCGGTAAAGCGCCGGTCTAAAATGTTGCCTACCACATTACGAGTTGATTCAACTCGTCGTCCATAACGGAAGCCTTTTCCGTTATGGGCTCTAATACCTCGATCCTTCATGATCTTTGCTACATAATTAGTTGAACAAGGATATCCTAGCTTTACAAGCTCATTCCTAACTCTTCTAGAGCCGTATTTAGCCTCAAACTCAGCAAAGGTTGATAATATCTTCTTTTCAAAGTCTAGCCTCCTTTTGGAGGCTTTGCTTAATGATTTATTATGCCATGCATAAAAACCAGTTGAAGATGCTTTTAAAACTCGGCAAAGAAAACGAACACTATAGTTACTTCTAAAATCACGAATAAGTGCGTACTTTACTCTTGGTTTTTGGCAAAGTACGCCGCTGCCTTTTTTAAGAACTCATTCTCTTTTTTTAGGTCATTTAGCTCTTTTCTCATCTTACGCATTTCTGAGTTTTCTTTTATTGAATAATCGATACCATCATGAACCGTAAACTGTTTATTTGTCAGAAGGTTAAACTGTCTTCGCCAGTTATAAATTTGATTAGGGTGTAACCCTAATTCCTTCGCGACGGAAGCCGTCGTTCTATCTTTTTGATCTGCGAGTCGGACAGCTTCTTTACGATACTCTTCAGGGTAAGATTTAGTATAATGCTTGCTCATGGTAGCCTCCAGATAGGTATAACCTAAGTATAGAATGTGTTCTAATTCTGTGGGCACACCATCGTGTAACGCCTGCATAACACGTTTGCTACTATGCAGATTAAGCTCAAATTTACCACTTAATACGGCAAACTCAAAGAAACCTAGAATGCCGAATGTAGCAAATCGTGTTGATGCATTTGTTATAAGCACATTCTCACACGGTTCATATGAACAAATTGAGCATCTTCGGATGTTACTTGGAAACCAAATTTACGATATAAACCGCCTACCCGATTACCTTGCAAATAACACAATTTCACTGGTTTATTTTCACTATCAGCAAACTCTAAACATTGACTTAAAATCTGACTTCCTATGCCTTTTCCGTGAAAACTTGGTAATAAAAAGAAACGGCAAAAATAGAAATGATCACCTTTGTTTTGAAGCAAATAGCTACCTACTGCGTCACCTGATATTTCAATAATGGTTGGCTTTTCTTCATCCCATTCATCTTGATGCATTTCACGTTGGATTTTATCGTCCCAACCAAATACAGCCTTAATTGGCTCAAATTCAGCTGCCTTTTTAAGTTCAAATAAGAACTCAAAATCACTATCTTTCGCTGAACGCGTAGAAAATTTCAAACCTTTACCTCTGGCTCAAATAACCTTAATAAATCGGTGCTTATAACGCCTGCATAACACGTTTACTACCAAGCAATTATACTTAAAATTAACACCTTAAAACGAGAAACACTCGGCAAACTGAGATTGCCGAGTGTAGTAAATCGTGTTGATGCATTTGTTATAAGCACATTCTCACACGGCTCATATGAATAAATTGAGCATCTTCTGATGTTACTTGGAAACCAAATTTACGATATAAACCACCTACCCGATTGCCTTGTAAATAACACAATTTCACTGGTTTATTTTCACTATCAGCAAACTCTAAACATTGGCTTAAAATCTGACTTCCTATTCCTTTCCCGTGAAATTTTGGTAATAAAAAGAAGCGGCAAAAATATAAATGGTCGCCTTTGTTTTGAAGCAAATAGCTACCTACAGCTTCACCTGACATTTCAATGATGGTTGGTTTTTCTTCATCCCATTCATCTTGATGCATTTCACGTTGGATTTTATCGTCCCAACCAAATACAGCCTTAATTGGCTCAAATTCAGCGGCCTTTTTAAGTTCAAATAAAAACTCAAAATCACTATCTTTCGCTGAACGCGTTGAAAATTTCAAACCTTTACCTCTGACTCAAACAACTTTAAAAAATCGGTGCTTATAACGCTGGCATAACACGTTTATTAACATGCAGACCAACCTGAATTTTATTGCCTTAATCACAAAACTAAAGGCAAACCCAGAACGCCGAATGTAATAAATCGTGTTGATGCGATTGTTGTGCGTGCTTACTTTCGGCTTGGCCAGCTTGGTAAAGAACTGCCCTGCCAAGATTTTCTAAGCCTAGATTCTAATTTACCGATGCCAATTAAGCGAACAAAATGTTCTTAAACTGCGAGATAAAGTGAATGGAAAACAGATACATTTTTTACGCCATTTGAACGACTTGGTTTCAGCAAGTTTGGAACGAATAAACCAAATATCCTAACCACAATTGGGATTGGAAATACTGCGAGCAAAACACTGATGCAAACTAAAATGAGGCATAACCAAAGAACAATTGAAGCGTAAAATAGCCTCTGAAACGCCTGAACTTATGGAAATAATGGCTAATTTGCCGAACTTGATGATACGAAAACCAAAAGGCAACAAAGAAGAAATTTACGCTTACTAAGCCGAAACTACGAAAGCCGCGATTCTATTGATGAACCGTACAAAAAATTTCGGACTCAGTACGCACAACGCCTGCATAACACGTTTACTACTATGCAATTATACTTAAAATTGACGCCTTAAAACGAGAAACACCCGGCAAACTGAGATTGCCGAGTGTAGTAAATCGTGTTGATGCATTTGTTATGTGTTTTAAGTTACTTATAAATAATTATTTCCATTATATTTTTGCGAGGAATCACTTGGATAACATTTTGCTGGATTACTATTAAGAAATCACCAGAAGTAGTAAGAAGCATTCCCTCAATAGAACTAATATCAGCTTTATTAACTGAATATTTAACAGCCACTTTAGTTGAATAATTTGTAGTTTCTATTTGGTTAGACAGAAATTGTCGAGCTTCACTTTCAATTTTCTTTGATAACTCACCACCAGATAGGTATGTAATTAAAGAAAAAGGTAAAATAAATAATATTGAAGCTATAGATAATTTGAAACCAGAATCACGCCCCTTTGTAAAACGATATATTACAATAACATAGATCACTAGCATTACCCCAGAGACTTTAGGGTAGAACATTAAACTCCCAAATAACGCATAAAAACCATTAACTAAAATAGAATAAACATTAGGAGTGTTTACCACTGCTGAAATATTTAATTGGTTGTAACCTCCTGCAAAATAACTCAAGCCCAATATATACAAAAATGCAGAAGCTAATACAGGTAACAGTGTTAAATCTATAATTTTTTTCTTTATTTCTTTTGTAGTCATTAACTCAACCTTTTAAACACATAACGCCTGCATAACACGTTTGCTGCCATGTAGATTAAGCCCAAATTTACCACTTAATACGGTAAACTCAAAGAAACCTAGAATGCCGAATGTAGCAAATCGTGTTGATGCATTTGTTATATTTGAGCGTCATAGCCTAATGCTCGACTACATTTTTCAAAATTTGCTATATTTGATATTAATTTTATTGCACTCTCGTTAACTTCCTTTCCAATTGATAACTGTTTAAGAAAAAACAAAATGTTCATCCATGATTTCATATGCTGACTACTCAATTCAGTGCATGATTGTGTTATTGACATTAGTAATTCAAGCTCGAATTTAGCCAGATTTGCAGCTTCTTCATAAAAAGCACTATCAACAGTTTCTTCAGAAACTTTAGACATAAGCTCAACAAAAAGAGTCTGATTTTCTAGGTATTTATTTGCGTGGAATTTAAAATCAGCACAGGTTTCTTCATGTATGATTTCAACATCTTCAAATATTCTTCTGATTAAAACTCTCAATTGATGCCTTAATCGCCGTTCAATTTCTATTTTTCTACGTAACTCAGACAGTTTTTGATTTTCTTCTAACCGCTTTAGTTCTAATTCTGCTTTTTTCTCTAATTTGACGCGTTCAAATTCTCGTATAACATCAATAACAAATAGAAATAGTAAAACCTCAATAACCATTCCCGATATTTCCGGTAACAAATTACCTGAAAAATAGTCCCACAATGGGTAAGTTATACCATTTTCATTTTGTTCAGTCGTAGGGTAAATCTCAAGGGTTATCCGTAATAAACTCAAAAAGAGTAAAATTAAACCAATATATACATTTTGCATCGCTCTACTTGAATCAAAGAATGCTCGGAGAATTGTCCTTCTCACCTATTTACCTCATTTTTAGCCAAAAGCTAGATTAAAAATATAACGCCTGCATAACACGTTTACTACTATGCAATTATACTTAAAATTGACGCCTTAAAACGAGAAACACCCGGCAACCTGAGATGCCGAGTGTAGTAAATCGTGTTGATGCATTTGTTATAAGTACATCACACCGCAAAACCAAAGTGACTACCATCTGACATTTCAACATCAAGACGTAACTTGCCACCCGTAGCTTCAATATATTTTTTTAGTGATGACAATTTAATATCTTGCCCTATTTTTTCCATACCAGAAATAGTCGGTTGTTTTACACCCATAGCTAGAGCTAATTCATTCTGAGTTAAAGCAGCTCTTTCACGTAATTCTGCTAAATGAATGTTTAATAACATTTCTGTTGCCAACTCTTGAGCTTGAGCAACAACTTCTGGCTTTTCATTCGCCATTATTTCTTGAAGTGTACGAGCCATATTATTACCCTCTATTATTCAAATGAGCTTGAAATTCTTGATCTGCTATTGGGATCATCTGTTTGTAAAAACGTTTTTCATTACCGCCTTTGTTACCAGCACATAATAAAATACCTTTACGCTCAGGATCGAAAGCAAAAAATGCTCTCAATGGGTCACCGTTACTTTGAACACGAAGCTCTTTCATATTTGTAAACTTCGAGCCATAAACAGTATCAGCGTAAGGCCTAGAAAGGTGCGGACCTTTATTTTGAAGTAACAACATACCTGCGATCACATTTGCACGTTCTGAATCGTTTAGTGAATCAAACCATTCATCAAATGTATCCGTAGTAATAACTTCCCACATAATAATTCCCTACAACCTTAATATAGGCCACATATTATATAGGATCAAACCGATGATCAAGTATTGATGCAAATTTGTACTTATAACGCCGCAATAACACGTTTACTACAACATAAACTAAGCTAAATTTTACCGCCTTAATCACTGAAACTAAAGACAAACCTAGAATGCCGAATGTAGTAAATCGTGTTGATTGCTTTGTTAACTGTCATCTAAAGGGATGAGACGATTTTGATAATGATAAATATACTTTGTAGAGACACCCAATTTAGCTAGTAAATGGGAAACTACAACTAATTGAAAAATTCTGCCTACATCAACATAATCATCAATTGATAATTTTTTCATCATTACTTTAGGTCGACCAACATGTGCTAATTCATTCCTTAGATTCGATATATTCTTTCCTAACTCTTCTTCATTAATTTTACTAAATACCTTTTTCAAACTTAATATTAATTCTGGCGAAGCATATGTCTCTATTGGTCGAGTGTATTTTTCACCTGTCTTTCCGCCAAGGTCTGCATTAATGGCCTCTAGCTGAGTTGAGTATAGAATAATATCACTATGTGCATAATGAAGAGTCTTAAATCCCGTCTCATATTGATGCGATACGGAAAGCACTTGAAAATCATCATATAAGTCAAACCAACGACTCAAAGCAGACTCCATATCAATTTGCTTCCAATTTAGAGGCATCAACATATGACTTATATCTTGTTGAGCAAGTTTTATAGTTCTCCTTTCCAAGCACATGCTATTCAATACTTGTACCGAATCTTCATTATCAAAATAAAACTCAATTTCATCTGGGAATTTAGGTCGAGCCATTAATATAGAAAATAGCGCAGCTATTTTTATAATATTTTGAAGTGTTTCATCCGTATTCAGGGCTAGAACAGATTTATATTTAAAAGTATACTGAAAAGTTTTTCTTAGCGTAAAATATAACTTTGGATGCTCTCCTTTTATTTTCTCTAACGAAAGCTTCAGCTTTTCTTGAGCTTCATCATCTCTAGTATGTATCAGATTAATAATGTCATCACCAACGACCGAATATGTAGCGTTATTTCTAACTTCAATCAGCCAATCATTTCCTTTTGTAGTTAGGATTGGTTCGTCTTGATATTTAAGTTGGCTAATAAATCCTTGGGGATGAATAAATTCTTGCATACCATTAAATGTAAAGTTGGCAAATTTAACATTTGAAATATCGTTAACAAAAGCTCCAATTAGTAGATAGTAAAAACCATGTAATCCTGATTTAACAGTTACATCACCTAAATAATGAGTTCCACGATCAAAGTCAAATTGACCAACCAAAGTACATTTTTTACCATTATTTAAAAATCCAAATAACTTGTCACATTTTGTCGGCGCAGCACTATTTGATAAACAATATTCTAACTGTAATCCATTTTCAGGAGAATATTTTATTTTACCGGCAAACCGTCCATCATTAGAATCATAGCTCGGAAAAAACTCCCCAAAAAACTCATAAGACTCAAAACAATTGTATTTTTTCTTTGTCAATTTAACCTCCAATGACAGTTAACGCCTGCATAACACGTTTACTACTATGCAATTATACTCAATATTGACGCCTTAAAACGAGAAACACCCGACAACCTGAGATGCCGAGTGTAGTAAATCGTGTTGATGCATTTGTTATGCCTATACGTTTCGATAACAATAAATAAATTCTTTTATAGAAATCAATCTCGAAACTTAAAATGAAATGCTATTCGTACTAGCCTTAACCCGATAAATATTGATAGACCAAATACAGTCCCTAATAATGCAGACCAATACGAATAACCACAAAGTATGCTGAATATTAATTGAACAATAGATTGAACAGTAATGAACCATGCGACGAAATGAAAAAACACAATTGGTTGCTTTTTTGTAAATGGGTTTATTTCCCAAGACGGAACAACCCACAGTTTACTTGAATACGGATTAAATGCCTGAATACCAATGATAAAAAACAAACCTAAAAGACTTGCAACAAAAATAAGCAGTAGAGATTTTAATTGTTCAATTAATGGTAGATTTGTACTTTCTAAAGGAACTGTATAGTAAGTTGACATGATACTTATGCATGTGCTCAAAGTAATAATTATTATCCGAAAAATACGCCAATTCATAAGTATTCCCATAAATGCTTTATAACATAGGACGAATACTTAACTAAAAATACAATTTGAACAATATGCTCTATTATAAAGTTGCTGCATAATGAGCAAAACCGTATTTCAAAGCAAAACTGAGGCATAACGCCTGCATAACACGTTTACTACTATGCGATTATACTTAATATTGACGCCCTAAAACGAGAAACACCCGACAATCTGAGATGCCGAGTGTAGTAAATCGTGTTGATGCATTTGTTAGGTGAAATTAATCGAAGCCTGAAAATCGTTCATCGCCAGACACTAGAACTATTGTTTTTTTATTCTTTCTAGCTAATTTAGCTCTGGCAATTCTAGCTTGCAATCTAGGTTGTATATAATCTCGATCAATAGAGGATTGAATATAATCTCGATTAATAGAAGACTGAATAAATGCAGCTCTGTAAAAATCAGCGAGTGTAGTATGAACATCATATACATTTGTTCCGATTTTCATAGTATGCATAATTGTTATCTGTCTACGAATCGCTAATACTTTCACAGATTGTACTGTTGTATCACGTTTACATAATAAATTAGCATATAACATAAGCAGCTCCGCATTCTTTATCTTCATACCTTAGTGTTACTCTTGATACAGGAAAATGCAAGTTAATTCCTAGATTACCATTCATCGCTTTTTTATAAATTGAATCCACATTTTCAGATATAGGTAGTGCTATATATGGAAATGCACCAATCTCAGATCTATGCCTTTTAATTATTTCATTAACTGCACCAATCACATTGATAATCTCCTGCTTATTGAGTCGCTTCTCTCTATCATAAGTTTGAGGACGTTTATTCAAAACTTGGCTTTCAGGTGTGAACTTAATGCCTCTTGGCATATTAAATTGCCCCCAATCAAATACAGGCCAACCATGATCGTATGTATTTTGTAACTCTTCTAATTTCAAAACCTCTTCACTTTTTAATGTATTACAATCTAAACAACCACAAACAGGATAACAACGCTGTCGGTTACAGACATGATTAGGAACTAACTCATCCAAAAAAGCCCAAAATTTATGTGTTCTTTTTTTGGTAAAATTAATTATTTCAAATTCAACTGACTCATAAAATGGATCTGAACATCTAGGAGATTCCTCACGAATAATTTCATATACCCGAAAAGTAACTGTATCTTCAACTTTTGACAACTATTAACCCTCTTAATTTTCACCTAACGCCTGCATAACACGTTTGCTACCATACAGACCTAGCTGAATTTTACTGCCTTAATCACTGAAACTAAAGACAAACTGACAACGCCGAGTGTAGCAAATCGTGTTGATGCATTTGTTACACGATCTTTGTCAACGCTTCACTTTAATTGGTAAAGAATTGATTTACCAAGACTTACTGTAAACTGAGTTTAATTAGACTGGCTAAATTAAGCGAGCAAAATATCATTTCAACGACAATAACAGTGAAACGAAACAATCCCTTTTTCTTGCACCATTTGTACGATTTGGTTTCAGCCAGTTTTGAGCTGATAAACCAAATATCCCAACAACAATTGGGATTGAAAATGCTGCGAGCAAAACACTAATGCAAACTGAAATGAGGCAAAACCATGAACAATTGAAGCCTAAATTGGTTTCTGAAACCCATGAACTTTTGGCAATAATGGTCAATTGCCGAACCTGATAAAACGAATATTAAAAGGCAACAAAGAAAAAGGAAATCCACCTTACTTTCACGCCTAAAAAACTAATGGCTCAATCGCTGAACTGAGCCAAAAAAACTGCAATCTTTAGTTCGTGTAACGCCAGCATAACACGTTTACTACTATGCAATTATACTCAATATTGACGCCTTAAAACGAGAAACACCCGACAACCTGAGATGCCGAGTGTAGTAAATCGTGTTGATGCATTTGTTATAACAAAGATTTCTGGACAATTGCTAAGGCATCTTCATACGTAGAATTAGCTTCAATAAACTGCTTAATGAGAGACCTATTTTCAGGGGTTATATTTGCCCAACCTCTATTCCAAGCTTTATAAGCATGCCATGAATAACCAAAATAAAGTTCACGCCTCATTGTTTCCATCGAACGTTTCACTGCTTTTAGATATATATCTGTCTCGTCCTGAAATGTGTTTACACATTTAGGACTTTTATATGACAAATCAAGAAAAAACAAAGAATAAGCGAACTCAACGCGATTATTCATTAGGCTTTAAATTGCAGCTTGTTGCCGCTATAGAAAAAGGCGATATGACCTATAAGCAAGCTCAAAACATTTATGGCATTCAAGGTCGATCTACCGTACTTACTTGGTTAAGAAAACACGGTAAGATGGACTGGTCTCAATCACCTAAGATTATTATGCCTAAATCCCCGAAAGCGAAAGAATCGCCTGCACAAAAAATTAAACGTTTAGAGCGAGAGCTTGATGATGAAAGAATGCGTAATTTATTACTTAATGAAGTAGTGAATATCATGGACGCAGAACATGGTGCAGGCCTTAGAAAAAAGTATATTGCCAAGGAGCAAGAAGTCTTCAAAAGCAGAAAATGATCAGCTTAGAGCGAGCTAGTCAGCTACTTGGCATTACAAGACAATGTATATACCAACAAGAACGTAGAGCTCTGAAACGTGCCGTTGAACTTTCACCGGTTAAAAATATGGTGCAAGAAATTCGTCGATATATGCCTCGTATTGGAGGTAAAAAATTATATTTTTTACTTAAGCCCAAATTCATCACTCATGGCATAAAGTTAGGCAGAGATAACTTTTTTTCCTATTTAAGAAATGAGTGCTTATTAGTAAAACCTAAACGAAGTTATACAAAAACTACCTATAGTAAGCATTGGATGAAAAAACATCCTAATTTACTTAAAGAAGTAACACCTCAAGCATCTGAAGAGGTTTTTGTTAGTGATATCACTTACGTTCAATCACAAAAAGGTATTCATTATTTATCTTTAGTAACAGATGCTTATAGTCGAAAGATAATGGGATATGAATTAAGTGATGAAATGAAAGCTACTGATGTAGTCAAAGCTCTTGATATGGCGATAGATAGCCGTCAATATCAAAGGAGTACGATTCATCATTCAGACCGAGGATTACAGTATTGTTCAAAGGTTTATCAGGAAAAATTGAATAAAAATGATATTAAGCCATCAATGACGGATGGTTATGATTGCTATCAAAATGCATTAGCAGAGCGAATAAATGGGATACTTAAACAAGAGTTTCTTTTGTATGACTGTAAAGATTTAGAGGAGTTAAGGCATTTAGTTGAAGAATCTATTTTTATTTATAATGAAATGCGGCCACATTTAAGCTTGGGAATGAGTACACCAAATCAAGTACACAAAAAAGCCAAGTGCGTACGCACTTAGCTTTCAATTAAAAATCGTCAACGTATTTTAGGACGAGACAATCTTCAAGGGATGTACCTTTTATATCTAAAATACTAGCAATATATATCAACCAATTAGCCAATTGAACGTATTGATCCCACGCATTATTTTCATGAGTAAGTTCCGTTTTTGATTCTATGATCTTACCTAGTGCTTCTACGACCCTTGTATTATTAATACTAAAACCAGCAGCTGCAATTGAGGAAATAACTTCATAAAACGAGTTATACACACTCAAATAAGTCTTTTTATATGAATGATTTTCGAGAATAACCTTTTTAATATTACTAACTGAGAATTCAACACATTTTTCAGCTTCGGCTAAGCGATCATTAAGCAATATGAAAAATTCGAGAACATCAGTGTTATCAATAACTCTTATTCCATAGCAATGCGAGTAGTAATCTTTGACCTGCTGAACAACCGGTGATCTAGAGACAAGAAAAATATTTGAGCTAACTACATGGTTTTTAGAAAAACCTTTATAGTCACTAATAATTGCTTTTAAGTTAGTATCACCAAGTGAGTAGCCTAAAATAACTACAGTGTTTTCATGTAGAACTGTGCTTAATTTCCTAGAAAAGTACGATTCTCCATTTAAAAACTTAAAGTAATCATCTGAAGTGATAATCATATTATTAGCAGAATCAATTGAACCATGTACATGGTAAACTTTAGCTCGAGATAGTGACCTTGGAATTGGAAGCCCTGGTGCGATAGAGTGACAATCAGATTCACCAGAAATTTGCTCAAGTAGCTTATCGTAGTTAGTTGTCACTGCACGAAAAGATCTTTTAGACATAAATTCAACTATAGGTTCTATATCATCAGAAATATCTACAGACTCTATCAAACGTGCGGTTTCTGTATGTATATTTAAGCCAATACTCGACAACTCTATCCCGATGACTTGAGCACACTCTTCTAAGCTCAAAGGATTTTTTCCATCTTCTGGGAATAATGCGTTCTTCGTATCTTTTCCATTTGGCAATAAATCAGTCAAATCTTCCAACAATCCTTGCCAACTTGGAGCCCTTCCACCTGTAACTGCTTTTGAAAAACCTGTACCAGTGAAAAAACATATTCTATTGGAAGCTGCTGCATATGCTATTTCAAATATTTCACTCAAATTTAGAACTCCTCTTTGTTATAACGCCTGCATAACACGTTTGCTACCATGCAGACCTAGCTGAATTTTAACGCCTTAATCACTGAAATTAAAGGCAAACTGACAACGCCGAGTGTAGCAAATCGTGTTGATGCATTTGTTATGTGTACGCTTACACCGATACGCTAAGATGATATATTCATTTCGATAAGTTTCAAACCATACATCTCACCCGATAAATCATATGCCGCAGAACGATTGTTCATAAAACCATGCTGAAAAGGAGTGATGTCTGTGTTTACATTTTCATAGGATAAAACCCTATTGCTAATATCGAGCACATCAAATGCACTCTCTGTACAGGGGAAAACTACCTTTAGTGGAAATTTAGGCTTAATATCAAGATGATTTCGTATTTGTGCCGGATAAAAACAGATTGCTCCCCTGCACTCTAAATTATCCAAATTAGATACCCTCCACACCGCGCTTGCTCCTGCACTAAAACCAATAATTAATTCCGGCTTCTCTATTGAAAGAGACTTAGAAACCAAAGAGAAGTATTTATCATGACCGCATTGCTCAATAAAAGCTTCATAAGCGTCTTGCTCACTAAGAAAGTTATAACGTACGCCTTGATATGGCTCAATAACCACAGGATTTATCATA
The DNA here is from genome assembly GCF_023983475.1 of Aliivibrio fischeri ATCC 7744 = JCM 18803 = DSM 507. Lineage (NCBI taxonomy): Bacteria > Pseudomonadati > Pseudomonadota > Gammaproteobacteria > Vibrionales > Vibrionaceae > Aliivibrio > Aliivibrio fischeri. The sequence goes on along the minus strand of NZ_CP092713.1, from coordinate 1,003,068 downwards.
TAATGAGCTAGATGCCTGATTAGGTTATCAATCGACTCACATAGTCCGAAGATATCTGTAACTATTACAATTTTCATTTAATACCGAGTCCTTTTGGTAGAGTCTCTATGTACACATAACGCCTGCATAACACGTTTGCTACCATGCAGATTAAGCCTAAATTTACCACTTAATACGGTAAACCAAAAGAAATCTAGAATGCCGAATGTAGCAAATCGTGTTGATGCATTTGTTATGTGCTTACTAAATATATGCTTGAAATTCATCCACATTAAATCGTATTAGTTTATCTTTTTCTATACGAAAAGAGTCACTGTACCGAGGACTAATCTGTGTAAATTTATTTTTTTTACAAAACCTAATTAAATCTTTATTCTCTATTTGCTCAATTGCTATTGTCGGCCAAGGTGTAACATCTGATAAATAATTAAGAAACGATTTTAATCTGCCTTTATTCTGCAATTTTTCATCAAGCCGTATTGTAGCAATAACCATACAATTACCAACAATATCATTAGTTCTACACCTCAATAATAATTGCCAGCCATCAGCTTCCATATCACAACTAGACCATTCATCTGCTCCATATTTATCGATTAAGTCCAACCACATTTCAATTTGCTGAATTAATGACGGTGCTTCCATAAGCTGCCACATTTTCCAATCCATTTTAGTTTTCAACTTTTCCTACCTTGCACATAACGCTGGCATAACACGTTTATTACTATACAAACCAACCTGAATTAACCGCCCTAATCACAAAACCCAAGACAAACCCAGAACGCCGAGTGTAATAAATCGTGTTGATGCGATTGTTGTGCGTGCTTACTTTCGGCTTGGCTAGCTTGGTAAAGAACTGCCCCGCAAAAATTGTCTAAGCCCTGATTCTAATTCACCGATGGTAATTAAGCGAACAAAATGAACATAAAACTAGAAATAATGTGAAGAAAAACAAATACATTTACAACGCCATTTGAACGGCTTGGTTTCAGCTAGTTTGGAACTAAAAAACCAAATATCCTAACCACAATTGGGATTGAAAATGCGGCGAGGAAAACACGGATTCAGGCTAAAATGAGGCAACACAAAGAACCATTGAAGCGTAAAAATGCCTCTGAAACGCATGAATTTAGGCCGACAATACTTAATTGCCGAACCTGATAAAACGAACACTAAAAGGCAACAAAGAAGAGGAGTTGCGATAACTAAATAGCGTTTACAAAAGTCTCGTTTCCATTGAGGAACCGTGCAAAAAATTTCGGACTCAGTACGCACAACGCCTGCATAACACGTTTGCTACCATACAGGTCTAGCTGAATTTTAACGCCTTAATCACTGAAACTAAAGGCAAACTGACAACGCCGAGTGTAGCAAATCGTGTTGATGCATTTGTTATGTGAATTGCCTAATTGATCCCATGAGCCTTTTTAAAGCGTCTTACTTTTGTTCTCATATTTTTCATTGGTGACGATGTATTAAATTGGATCATTCGTCCTAACGTCCATTGCTCATACCACAGGATTTCATATAAAACATAATTATCAAGGCTATTAATTAGATCTAAAATTTCTTTAGTTGTCGATTTAAACTCAAGCTGTAAATCAACGAAATCCCAGTCTTTATAATGAGCTTGGAAGCTTTGAGCTAATTCACCTAGTTGATTCCATTTATAACCGGTCTCAGGGAAATCTACAGACTTTCCATCTGATTTTAGCTGATACCATTTAAGAACCAGCTTACCCCAACCTATTAAATATGAAAGAGTATCGCAAACACTAACTTTTGTATTTTTTACGTTTCCTTCAATTTCCAAATAACGAGATAACTCCGATGGAATAGATTGATAATCAACTAATAATTTAGATGAAATAGAGCTAATCGCATCAACTAACTCATCTTTATTTTTTGGGACTGAGGACATTTTAGACTCCATTCACATAACGCCTGCATAACACGTTTGCTACGATACAGACTTAACTGAATTTTACTGCCTTAATCACTAAAACTAAAGGCAAACTGACAATGCCGAGTGTAGCAAATCGTGTTGATGCATTTGTTAGACGAATTACTTTGACCAAAACTCATTTGCTACAAATTCATGATGCTTAATCTCATTTCGACTATCAAAGTGAGATTTTGTAAACAGAGAATATAAAGAGAAAATAATATCATGAGATGCCTCTAGAATGTCTGCTGCATCAGAATAAACCAAGCCAAAATCTGATGCATCAAAAACTCTACGTCCATCTTCCTTCGTGGTTTGGAACTCTTTATGAGAAATCATTTTATTTCTTGCGTTATTAACCCTTATCCCAAGCTCAGACGAAATTAAGTTTTTATAATTCTCCGTAGCTTTATATAAAAGTTCGTCAAAGTATAATTCTTTATCCTTAGCTTCTTCTTGACGAATGTACTCAATTGATTCTTCAGATAATGAATCACCTATTGAATACACCTGACAACTAGATACATCGCAAAACCATTTTTTCAACTTCTTCCGAAAATCTAGATCATCGAGTACCTTGATTATATTTGGTACACTCGCAACTTTAGAATGCGAATCAAACATAATAGCTCTAACTTCAGAAAGTACGTGCATATATAAAGAAAAACGAAGTGTATTTACTCCGCTTGCTGCATAAGAATCCTTCCAACGATCTAGGTGCTTTGATTCTCCAAGTAAGTGAATGAGTAATTTACTATTTTGGTCTGCAAGAAAATAGGTATTGACTATAGTCGATACTAACATTTCACATTTTTCTATTCGTTTAATAATTACGCTCATATTAACCTCAATTCGCCTAACGCCGCAATAACACGTGCGAACGACCGACTTTCAAAACCAATTACACTCCAAACCACAAACGCCGAGTGTAATTAGCATCGTGTTGATTGCTTTGTTACACGATCTTTGTCAACGCTTTGCTTTAATTGGTAAAGAACTGATTTACCAATAATATTTAGAAACCAATTCTAAATTACAAAAGCTAATTTAGCGAACAAAAGAACCGTTCAACTACAAAAACTGCGAAACGAAGCAATCCTTTTTCTAGCACCATTTAGACGATTGGTTTCAGCAAGTTTGGAGCTGATAAACCAAATATCTTTGCCACAATTGGGATTAAAAATACTGAGAGCAAAGCACTGATGCAGAGTAAAATGAGGCAAAACCATGAACAATTGAAGCGTGAATTAGTTTCTGAAACCCATGAACTTTTGGCAATAATGGCCAATTGCCGAACCAGATGAAATGAAAACTAAAAGGCAACAAAGAAAAAGGAAATCCACCTTACTTTCACACCTAAAAAACTAACGGCTCAATCGCTGAACTGAGCCAAAAAGCTGCAATCTTTAGTTCGTGTAACGCCTGCATAACACGTTTGCTACGATACAGACTTAGCTGAATTTTACTGCCTTAATCACTGAAACTAAAGGCAAACCGACAACGCCGAATGTAGCAAATCGTGTTGATGCATTTGTTAAAAGTAAAATTCACCTAATGTTACTATCCATAATTTTCATTAATTCCTGTAAATTACAAATCATTGGTTTGGGACAACGTTCAAATATATCTTCGTACCCAGATTTAGTAAATGATTCTAAGTTAGTATATTCATCATCAGGAAAATGTTTATTCATAGTTTGAGCTATACAATCTAATGATTTGTTTAAATTAATAATTGTCTCGTCTACGCTTTCAATCATTTTCTCAGTAGTATCATACAATCTGCATAGGTTATTATAACCAAAATGTTCAACAATTAAATGTATACCTATATTATTGCCCATCTTAACTTTCTTATCGAGACTAGTTCTATAACTATCGTAAAGTTCGTTTCTACGTTGGATCAAAGAAATTGATTTTTGATATGAATTCTGGCCCTTAGCCATGGCTTTATAAACAGGTAACTCTTTATATTTAGCTAAAACATAACCAACCTCACTATTAACTAATTCCTTCATTATTCCACTATCTAAGCACCACATGATCGCTGTAGCTCGAAGTTTTTCATTATAATTCGGCTTTAAAATACATACTTTATAATCAAGCAATTCATTAATTTGTGCACTCATTACATAAAAGCTATTGAGTAATATTGAATGATCTTTTTTACTTTCAATTTTAAGCATTTGACGAATAGAAAATTTATACGCTAGATACGCACCTAAAGCAGCACCAAAAAATGCAGTGCTAATTGGCATAACCAAATCTTTAAGTAATGAAATCGTCGTTGGATTGGTTTGAACTCCAAAAAATGCACCCAAATCGACTTGAAAAGCTAATAATGTAACGAGAAATACTAAATTTACAAATACCGAAATTATGATCAACATGAAATAATCCTTTTTACTTTTAACGCTTGCATAACACGTTTATTACTATGCCAAACAACTTGAATTTTACCGCCTTAATCACAAAACCCAAGGCAAACCCAGAACGCCGAGTGTAATAAATCGTGTTGATGCGATTGTTGTGCGTGCTTACTTTTGACTTGGCCTACTTGGTAAAGAACTGCCTGGCCAACATTTTCTAAGCCCTGATTCTAATTTACCGATACCGATTAAGCGAACAAAATGTTCTTAAATTGCGAGATGAAGTAAATGGAAAACAGATACATTTCTTACACCATTTGTACGGCTTAGTTTCAGCAGATTTGGAACTGATAAACCAAATATCCTAACCACAATTGGGATTAAAAATGTGGCGAGGAAAACACGGATGCAGGCTAAAATGAGGCAACACCAAAGAACCATTGAAGCGTAAAAATGCCTCTGAAACGCCTGAACTTAGGGAAATAAGGGCTAATTTGCCGAACTTGATGAAACGGAAACCAAAAGGCAACAAAGAAGAAATTCACGCTTACTAAGCCGAAACTACGAAAGTCTCGGATCTATTGATGAACCGTGCAAAAAATTTCGGACTCAGTACGCACAACGCCTGCATAACACGTTTGCTACCATGCAGATTAAGCTCAAATTTACCACTTAATACGGTAAACTCAAAGAAACCTAGAATGCCGAATGTAGCAAATCGTGTTGATGCATTTGTTATAAGCACATTCTCACACGGTTCATATGAACAAATTGAGCATCTTCGGATGTTACTTGGAAACCAAATTTACGATATAAACCGCCTACCCGATTACCTTGCAAATAACACAATTTCACTGGTTTATTTTCACTATCAGCAAACTCTAAACATTGACTTAAAATCTGACTTCCTATGCCTTTTCCGTGGAAACTTGGTAATAAAAAGAAACGGCAAAAATAGAAATGATCACCTTTGTTTTGAAGCAAATAGCTACCTACTGCGTCACCTGATATTTCAATAATGGTTGGCTTTTCTTCATCCCATTCATCTTGATGCATTTCATGTTGGATTTTATCGTCCCAACCAAATACAGCCTTAATTGGCTCAAATTCAGCTGCCTTTTTAAGTTCAAATAAGAACTCAAAATCACTATCTTTCGCTGAACGCGTAGAAAATTTCAAACCTTTACCTCTGGCTCAAATAACCTTAATAAATCGGTGCTTATAACGCCTGCATAACACGTTTGCTACCATGCAGATTAAGCTCAAATTTACCACTTAATACGGTAAACCAAAAGAAATCTAGAATGCCGAATGTAGCAAATCGTGTTGATGCATTTGTTATGTTTTAGTTGTCATTCAAAGTTGAAAGAACTACTTATAAAAGCATCTTTATTTTCGTCACACAGCTTAAGAATTGCTTGTTTTACATCGTTTGTATAAAATTGCCACTTGGACAAGTTATACTCTTTTATCGCACTGAGCACATACCAATGAATAGAGTTCATTTTATGGTCTGTATTTTTAGGTCTATAAGCTTTCAATGCTGTGTAATAAAGATGGTAGTCTAGCTTTCCCTTATCATTAGTTAGAGGAAACTCTTCATTTGGTAACGATTTTGAAAACTCTATAACCTCTAGCATAGTTTCAATTTCGCGCTCATCACGTAAAAAACAAAACGTTTCTTCTTGATGCCTATTTTTAATAGACTTTAAAGTAATTTCCTCAAACCACCTCTTATGATTGTACTCGGGTAACGCTTTGATGCTTTCATCGTTGATTTCCAGATTAAAAGATATTACTGACTTTGAAATTTTGTCTTTAATTAACTTTTGTTTGTCTGTAGGGAAATTGCCCTTAATTGCACTATCTATTCGCTTATTGGTACTCTTTTCTGGAATGTCTCCATCGTTTACTGCAACAATGCCAAATGAAGGTATACTGAAACTATCTTGCAACTCCATACCATATGTAAAAAAACCGTAGAGGCAAGAAACTTGATTCATCCACGAGCCTGAAAAAATATACTTAGCAGAAACACTTTCATTTCTATCCCACAAAGTTTCAATAACTGACTTTGCTAGTTTATCCTCTATAACTATGTATATTGACGGAATGAACTTATAATTATACGATCCAGTCCTGTACTCAACTTTTGTACCCAATATGTCCAAACCTATATCTACATCCACTTTTATCGAATTATTCATGTCCTACCTACCCTAACCAATCTAAAACATAACGCCTGCATAACACGTTTGCTACCATGCCGATTAAGCCTAAATTTACCACTTAATGCGGTAAACCCAAAGAAACCTAGAATGCCGAATGTAGCAAATCGTGTTGATGCATTTGTTATACCGTTGATTTACGCTGCTGCTCTTTAAATTTATCTATTGAGGTTCGGATCGTTTTTTTTGACTCAAACTCTGGAGTACAAGAGTAGATCAGCCACTTATGGATAAGGCTGGGCTTCCCTTTGAAGGCAACAAATGATCGTATTTTTGCGTACCGTTGAAGTTGTTTAGAGTCAGTATAGATATGGGTTATAACAAACGCCCTCTCGTAAGCCAAAAGATAATAAAATACATACACATATGGTAGTAAAGATACCGACAGCAACATCGGAACCAAGAAATCCCTGAATGTATCAACACTGATAAACTTACCTGGCTCATTATATATATTTAAGATTGAGTCGATGAAAATCAAAGTTCCCATTATGGCTAAAATATAGTCAGATATTTTTTGTGCTTGCTTATACTCTGGTTTACCTTCGGTAAAAGCACTACAACACGCAAATAGTGTAGCTGTCGTTACTAGAAATAATTCAGTTATAAAACCGTAGGAATGAAACGCTACTAGGAACTCAATTAGTACAATCAGCTTAACTTGAGAATTTAACGATGCTTTCAAGTACTCTTTGGGTTCGGTGATCTTAGTCGTATTCATAAGCTGAACAAAGCCAATAAACACAAACCACAGTATCGTATTTTTAAGTTGCCCTGCATTCCAAACATCTACGCTATAAAGTAAATATACGACAACTGAAATATATAAAAGTAGAGTGCCAGTAGTTATCAGTATGGCTTTTTGACAAAAAGATTTTAGGACTAACTCTATAGCCGGTAGAACTTCCTTACTTTTTATCGAAGTCCAAATGAAGACAACAATGACCAGAGTAGCTGTAGCTAACTCTCGATTATTAAAAATATCCAAATGCCCTCCTGAGCCTAAAAACGGTATAACGCCTGCATAACACGTTTGCTACTATGCAGACCAAACTGAATTTTACTGCCTTAATCACTGAAACTAAAGGCAAACTGACAACGCCGAGTGTAGCAAATCGTGTTGATGCATTTGTTATGAGAATGTCTCACCCAGTGTGAACGACATAAATTGGCTGTGTGGATCAGGTTTGTAATCAGCAAAGGGATCACAATATTGAAAACCAAATTTTTCATAGATATTACGAGCTGGTTTGAAGAACTCTTGTGAACCGGTTTCCAAGCTAATTTTCTTATAACCCCTATCAGGGTCCGCGCATGTTATTTACGCAGTGATTTCTAATATTTCGGGATATAATTTTTTAAAATAGCTTGAATTCGAAGTTTAGAAATGATCTTATACTGTTAACAAAACAGAAGAAGACAAAATAATGAATTACGACGAGTTTAAAGACCATTTTAACATATTAAGCGATACACGTCAGTCGAGAAAATCGACGTATAATTTCTTTGAAGTCATGTTCCAAGTGGTTACCGCAATGTTGTGTGGAATGAAGACCTGGGACGAGATAGATACCTTTGGTGAAGAGAATTTAACGTGGTTTAGAAAATTTAGCGATTACTCTCATGGAGTACCGAGTCACGATACCATTGCTCGAATAGTTAGTTTGGTTGACCCCGATGAATTTTCAATTTGTTTTACACGGTGGTGCAATGATATTCAGCATGAAAAATCATTAGATACGACTCATGTAGCGATTGATGGGAAATCATTAAGAGGAACATATGACTATAGTAAAAACAAATGCTTAACTCATATGGTAAATGCTTATTCTGTTGATACAGGCTTGGTTTTAGGCCAATTAAAAACAGATTCCAAAAGCAATGAAATAACGACAATTCCTGAAATACTAAAGCTAATTAAAGTTAAAAACAGAATTATTAGTCTTGATGCAATGGGCTGTCAGAGAACAATTGCAGCAGATATTGTTAATAGAAAAGGTGATTACTTATTAGCAGTGAAAGGTAACCAAGAACGTTTACGTAATATGTTTTTAAATAAATTTTCTTTTGCTCAACTTGTTCATTTAGAGTGTGATAAATTTGAAACGGAAGAAGTCGGTAAGCGCGGAAGAAAAATGGTTAGGTCTTATTATGTTGTGCCATTTACAGAAGCATTTGGAGACTTCTCTGTTGATTGGGACGGTCTAGAAAGTTTATGTATAGCAGTGACTTATAATAAACATAACAAAAGTAACTCAGGGTCTTTAGGTATTAGATATTTCATATCATCTAAGAAATTATCAGCAGAAGAGTTTGGTAAATTATGCCGAGGCCATTGGGGTGTAGAAAGTATGCATTGGTGGTTGGATAGCGTAATGAAAGAAGACGACAGTAAGATAATGTATCAGCATGCTGCAGAGAATTTATCTAGGATCCGCCAGATGTGTATGAACTTCATAAAATTGGTGGATTTAAAAGGAACGTTAAAGAAACGGCAGTTGAAATGTGCACTTAATACAGACTTTAGAGAGATGGTATTATTTGGCACTTAGCTGTAATTTAACATTTTAGCAACTCATGCGTGGACCCTGTAACCCCTATCCGATGAAACCTTTAATACATGATTGAGAAGAAGCGTACCTACACCCAATTTTCGCGCATGATTAGAGGTTCTCATTGACTTCAGTTCCGCATGATTTGAATCCAATTCCTTAATTGCTGCACAACCTAATAACTGCTCACCTTTCCAGCAGCTAAAGAACGTAATCTCGGGTACTTTTAGAGCGCTGACATCTAAAGCGTGCACACTTTCAGGAGGAGACATTGCATACATATCTTCCAGGTGTTCTTTTAATAACTGAACAACTTCACCGCCATTCAAATCATCTATTTTAATATCCATATTTAAAATTATCCCTTAATTCTCATAACGCCGCAATAACACGTTTGCTACCATGCAGACTTAGCTGAATTTTAACGCCTTAAACACCAAAACCCAAGACAAACCTAGAATGCCGAATGTAGCAAATCGTGTTGATTGCTTTGTTATGCGCGACTTGACTAATTTGAATTTTATACCATAATCACCATATTATTTGGTATTTTAAGGTTAAGGCAATGGCTAAAAACACAAGTATTACTTTAGGTGATCATTTTGAAGGCTTTATTGGCTCACAAATTCAATCAGGAAGATACGGCTCAACCAGTGAGGTTATTCGATCTGCATTACGTTTACTTGAAACACAAGAAACAAAATTGCATACATTACGTAACTCTCTTATTGAAGGAGAAGAAAGCGGGGTCGCTGATTACGATCTAGATTCATTTATTAATGAACTTGATAGCGAAAATTCAAAATGAAGCCATTCACATTAACGATTTCAGCAAAAAATGATCTTAAGGACGTAGCTATATTTACGGCTCGTCGTTGGGGAAAAGAGCAACGAAATATTTACCTTAAACAGTTTGATGATTCTTTTTGGTTGTTAGCGGAAAATCCAGATATAGGTAAAGGCTGTGATGAAATTAGGAATGGTTATCGAAAATTTCCCCAAGGTAGCCATGTAATATTTTACAAACAAACAGGTAGCCAACAAATACAGATAATTAGAATCCTGCACAAAAGCATGGACATCTCCCCTATTTTTGGCGCATAACGCCGCAATAACACGTTTATTACTACGACGACTTAGCTGAATTTTACTGCCTTAAACACCGAACCCAAAGACAAACCTACAACGCCGAATGTAATAAATCGTGTTGATTGCTTTGTTATGTGTGTGTTTCCACATCAAACGAAAACTCTCCCCAAGGTAATTCACAATCAGTTGATAAGTTAGCTATTTCAGAAAATGTTTCACTAGCTAGTCCCGCGAATTTTCTGTACGGCAAACCAGATAAGAGATTTCTTTTGGACATAGATTCAAGCATCCAAATTGTACCAATACATTCTTGGTATGCTGCTAATGCAATAAAAAAATAATTTTCTTGAAACTTTTTCAGCTTACTACGCTGTGATGGAGTTGAAGATATAAAATCTCTAACTATTGAGAGCTTATCTCTTTTAAATTGTAACCAATTCTCAAAGCCTTCTGATTGCAAGTCATGTTCAAATAAAGCAAAACGTGCCTCATCAAAGTCAAATTCATCGACAATTTCTTCAACAATACCTTTTAATTCGGAGATGTAACGATCTAAATCCATATTTTTTCCTATAAACACATAACGCCTGCATAACACGTTTGCTACCATGCAGATTAAGCTCAAATTTACCACTTAACGCGGTAAACTCAAAGAAACCTAGAATGCCGAATGTAGCAAATCGTGTTGATGCATTTGTTATATGCTACAGGCTTAGTCAGCTTGATTTAACTGCAATAAGTCCCATTTTGTACCGTATAAGTCTTTAAATACAACAACTGTGCCGTATTCTTCAACACGTGGCTCTTCAGTAAATTCTACACCTTGAGCTTTCATAAACTCATAGTCACGCCAGAAATCATTAGTTTGAAGAAATAAGAAAACACGACCGCCAGCTTGATTGCCAACTGATTTTAATTGGTCATCATTACTTGCTTGAGCCAATAGTAAATTTGTGCCCGTTGAATTAGGTGGAGATATTTGAACCCAACGTTTACCACCGCCTAAATCAGTATCTTCGACAAGTTCAAATTGTAGTTTTTTGGTATAAAATTCAATTGCATCATCATAGTTTTCAACAACTAAGGCAATATTACCAATTCTTTGTTCGATAGACTTATTCATTTATGGCTCACTATAGTTCAAAAATGGAATTCTACCCTATTTAGCTCATAAACTCATTTTTGCATATAACGCCTGCATAACACGTTTGCTACGATACAGACTTAGCTGAATTTTACTGCCTTAATCACTGAAACTAAAGGCAAACCGACAACGCCGAGTGTAGCAAATCGTGTTGATGCGATTGTTAAATGAACTCTTACTGCAAACCACGGTCATTGAGAACAAATTGGCGTAACTCGCGCTCTTCCCTCATGACGTAAAGAATATATACAATATCATCGTTAGTTACTTTGTAAAAAATACGGCATGGCGGCAATACAATTTCACGATAATCTAAATGAGGAAGCTCAGGAACACTACGGCCTGATAATGGAAAATCCTCTAAACACTCAACACGATGGAAAACTGATTGAACTAACGCCTTAGCCGCTAAGATATTATTAATAGCGATATATTCTGCAATTTCGTCCAAATCTAATAATGCTGATTCAGTCCAATTAATTACAGCCATTTATTCATCTTCTCTTTTGCGACTTCATGAGAAACTACACGATTATCTGAAATTGCTTTTTCACCGCGAGCAATACCTTCAAGAATAGCAATTCGTTTTTGCATAAACTCGTAATCATCAACATCTAACAAATAAGCCGACGGTTGACCGTGCTCTGTAATTAACACTGGTTCTTTTGAAGCATGAAGTTCAGAAAGAATCTTGGTTGCTTGACGTTTTAATGTAGTGACTAATTCAACTTTCATATTCAGTTTCCATTATCGAAAGAACAAAGTATCACTATTGTATCACTTAATTATCCATTGAGACAGTTCATTTAACGCCTGCATAACACGTTTGCTACTATGCAGATTAGGCTCAAATTTACCACTTGATACGGTAAAACCAAAGAAACCTAGAATGCCGAATGTAGCAAATCGTGTTGATGCGATTGTTATGATTCGTTTTCTCGCAACGTACTACCTATAAAATAAAAATTATATTTCTTACAAGTTCTCTCTAACTTGTCAGAATTAACTGTCTCTACAAGGCTAAAACTGTTGTGATCATTTAACTCGTTATAATTGCCGACATATTTAACTGAAGGGTTTATACGCACAATATTGAACCAAAATGAGCCATAATGCTGTGTTCTTACAACATAAAGAGTTGAATAAGGGTCTCCTTCATCTGCTCTGACTAATTGCAATGAGACACGCTGACCGTTATCCATTGCATCAAATGAATAACTATAAGCATACTCACCATTATCTGACGGCTCAATCAAAAACAAACCTGGAGCATAGTAATTTTTTGGTAACTCTTGAGGAAACAAAAAGCCATTTGACTCAAGGAAATAGCTTAAATAGAAAACAGTATTATTCATCTCTTTAGCCTTATAACTTTGTTCCCATTCAGGTAGCTCTCACCTTTTTTTGACTCCCATTTGTGCTGATCTGAATATACTTTAGGTCCACCAATAATTGGAGACCATACGACATCCTTAGAAAACTTAAATGTGCGTGTTTGATTCAGATGTCGAATCAGCCCTCGTTGATCTGCTGCCTCTGCAGCAGTCAAACTTAATATGTCGAAATCCCAGAAATCATTATCGTCAATCTGGAACTCTACAACAGTTTCACACCCATGCATTTGGACAGCCCAAGCCTTAGCTGCATAAAGAGCAGTACCCAAATAAAATCCTTGCCCAAGTTCTCCACCGCCAAGGTTTACACTTACATTCCCTTGTAAAAGATCGTCCGCATATTCATCGGACGTGCCATGATATGTTGATGTTTTATCCAAATTATTCATGTCTTCCTCATAGAATCATAACGCCTGCATAACACGTTTGCTATTATACAGACTTAGCTGAATTTTAACGCCTTAATCACTGAAACTAAAGGCAAACTGACAACGCCGAATGTAGCAAATCGTGTTGATGCGATTGTTATGGTGATTGTCTTGCACCTAACTGAAATGAGCAATATAACAATTACTTTAAACTTGCTTGGATGATTAGCAATTCAATGTCTTCGGCAGAATTATTTAATAAGCCATGAGTACCAAAACGTTTATTCACAATCATATCGCCAGCAATAACTCGTTTAGTTTCACCCTCAATAATCATTGAGCCTTCACCTTTGAGGATTATATACATTTCTTCATCATCTTCGTGAGAATGCTCCCCCATTGAACTACCTGGCGGCATAATGACACGAATAGCAAAGTCCCAAGCACCATCAAAATCTTTACGTCTAAAGGCACGGTAAATATCAATAGAGCCAACACCATCATGGCTATTGTTATCAACTTCTTTATCACAGTTGTAGAAATTACGAATCATTGCTATCCCTTTCTATTCTTGTCCAATTAATAATATTTCTTACCGCTAAGAGGTTAAATTAAAAACAGTTTACGCTCTACCAAAACCACACAGAAAATGTCACAAAAATTACCATAACGCCTGCATAACACGTTTACTACTATGCAGATCAAGCTGAATTTTACCGCCATAAACACAAAAACCAAAGACAAACCTACAACGCCGAATGTAGTAAATCGTGTTGATGCATTTGTTATGCCTGTTCTGATTTTGCCCACGAACTATTTGGGTGAACTTCATATCCTAAACTTTCTAACCTAATCCGTTCCTGTTTCAAATCTTTAATTACTTTCTTCAATGCACGATTTGATACTTTATGTTTATTCAATGTCCCATCAATTACAAATAATTTTTTAGTGCCTGAACAAAGTAAATGCCCATTTGTTATCGTGCCAACAATTGAATCATTAGGAGCAATTTCATTTGGGATACCCAAAGAACAACTAGGATAAAATAACTCTCCACGATCATCTATACCTTCAATTCCACTATAATATGCAGTTTCGCTGCCAGAGTTAGAAATAAAAATCCGAGCACACAAATAAGTACCAACACCATCCTTATTTATTTCAACACCTCGATTTATACGTATTTTTAATTTCGGCTTTCTTTGTCGAAATTGATAAATATTGACTCCAATACTCATTAACGCAACTATTGTGGAAATAATCTCATATTTACTCATAATTCCCTCAAAAGGCATAACGCCTGCATAACACGTTTGCTACCATGCAGATTAAGCCCAAATTTACCACTTAATGCGGTAAACCCAAAGAAATCTAGAATGCCGAATGTAGCAAATCGTGTTGATGCATTTGTTATAAATTAAACTTTACTAAGTTGATTATCTTTGAAGATACACTGAATTGATAGCCACTTAATTAAAGGAATTGCTAAGCTTAAATTATCTGATTCAGGCGTATAAGGTTCAAATATTGCAGTCGTTTTGCCTTTCCGAGTTTTTTTTGAATGAACAACAGCACACCTTATTGAGTACAACCAATTTGCAACATTTGTGATTAAATTATCTTTATCATCAGAATCAAAACCATTAATTGAAACACTAGACGATGATTTTATGCATTTTGTTAACTGAACTTTATATCCCCCCTCTTGTTTAGATATAAAGTCATAGATTTCACTTTCATTTGATATTAATTCAACCACACATTTTAGTTGTTCTCTTTCAATGTTAGCTTTTTTACTTAACAATAAAGGTGCTTCTTCAAAATAATATTCAAGAACATTATAAAAACCAACAAAACCCTGTAAAGGATTGCTCTCTTTTAAGCCGGAAAAATAATACGATAATAGTAATGGATTATATAACGCTGTACTTTTTATCGTCTCAACTGGAATAACCAATTCAGAAGTATGCTTATAGCTACTATCTAATGTGAAATATTCTTGATTAGGCTTAATATCTCTTGGCGTGATTGAGTAATCTAATTTTTGAGCTTGATAATAATCAAGTAGACCATCTCTACATTCAATTAACTTTATTTTCCCAAAATATCCATCACGATCTTCATCGGGTAAAACCTTTACTATGGCTTTTTTATCAATTAGTTTAGCCATTTGACTAACATAATCATCTATTATTGATTCAGAATAGTTTTCAATTAAACACCAATGACTAAAGTCAGTATTATCATCAGAATCAATAGTCTCTATATCAATAACCGATTCATCATTTGCTTTATCAAGAATCAAAGCTTCTGTACAACCTTGATCATAGTATGAATACATATGATTATTTGATACTACATATTTCATATCCGTTACTTTTGTAGAAATTCTACTACTATCATCAGTCGTGCTATAAACGAACAGATAATTATCTAATAAATACTCTATTTCTCGATCACTCATTCGATCAGAATGATTTTCAAATCTAACTTCAGCAACACATTCTAAATGCTCTAAATAATAAAAAGCTTGAGAGGTTAAAATCGGTTCACCATGAATGGTTGGATGAACAACGACACTATAGTCTAATCCATAAAAGTAAAGGATCTTAGATAAGCCTTTCGTTTTTGATAATTGACATCTTATTTTTATTGCCACAATAATACCCTTTAATTTATAACGCCTGCATAACACGTTTACTACTATACAATCATACTTGAAATTGACGCCTTAAAACGAGAAACACCCGACAACCTGAGATGCCGAGTGTAGTAAATCGTGTTGATGCAATTGTTATGTAACTTTCCAATTTTGTTAATATAACTTTAAATACTTAATAAGCTCAATTGGCTGAAATGGTTGTGTGAACTCTTGATTTATAAATTCAATTACATTTTCAGCACCAACAGAGTCCACGCCTTCAATTGTATATTTATTAGATTTATTTAAACCAAGCCAATTATCCAAAAGCTCTTTATCTCCGGTCTCTGCGGTATAACGTAAAAGAGCGTTTGAAAAACTTAATTCTTCCAATTTATAACATTGCTTACTCGCATAATCACTTGCAAATAAAATAACATCTTTCTTTTGTTGATCTGTCAAAGTACCAAACCAATTACTTTTTATTGGTTTTAATACAAAGCTTTCACGCTGCTTACTGCAAGCATCTACTTTTACATTTAAAGCTTGGTACTTATAGCTAAGATCTTTTTTTAAAAATTCAGCCCAACTTTCAGATAAGACAGAAGACGAAAATATACAACTAACAATTAATAATATAGCTTTATAATGCATTGTATACACACTCCCAAAATTTACGTTCCTCACCACTTGTGTCTAACATTGCTCTCATAGCAACATTTTCTAAGCGTTCTCTTTCAATTGGAGCAATCGCTTTTACTGCACTTTCATACAACTGCCAATCATACGTTGAAACATTATAAGAAGCAGATGCTAAAGCTACTCCTTTGTAAGAATCTCTACCTGCAAAAATTTGGAAGAAAGGAATAGCAAACAGGATCTTCTCCAACACCGAAGACATATCAGTAATGTGCTCCATTTGTTCGATATATTCTTTTGTTCTATTACTTGGTTCAAATCCTTTGATTGAACAATACTCTTGCTTGGCCATGATACCCTCCATCATTTGATACGTTTTATTCTATACCAAATTAATAGGCATCAATAGATGTCAAAATAACTGAAATTACAGTGATTTTGACCATTACCTTTTGTTACATAACGCTGGCATAACACGTTTATTACTATGCAAATCAACCTGAATTAACCGCCTTAATCACAAAACTAAAGGCAAACCCAGAACGCCGAGTGTAATAAATCGTGTTGATGCATTTGTTATATTTATGACTTTTTAGATTCGTTTAAAGTTTCACTTCCTTTATTTGACTCAGGAATAGCATGATCTAGAACCATTACAACCCGTGGCGGAGTGGCATCAAAATCAGGCTCAGGTTGAGTACTTTGTTGTTGAGTCTGTGTAGCTTGCTGTTCACTGTTATTTTCTGGCATATTTATATCCTCTTTGATTAATGTTGACACCGCTAGAAATACTAACGATATTGATAAAAGCCATACTGATATGGATATTTCACTATGAGCTTTAATTAGAAACTGTGATTTTCTTGTATTTGCTTCTCTAGCTAAGAGTAAAGCTTCTTTACAAGTAACCGTTAATCCATATTGATTTGTAGGTAAACTTTTAGCTTTATAATCAAGTAAGAATTCATCATCTAGCGGGAGTCTTGGCATATCTGTAAATTTTAAAGCTCGGAATAACAGACTCCATGATGATATAAAAGAAATATATGTAATCAATACAGCTGCGATCGTTACCCAATCTATGATATTTTTTGGTTCCAGTAACGATGAACCAGAAAATCGAATCAAAGCAGTGAACCCGACAATTAAAATAGAAAATAAGCTTATATACTTACTTGCTTTATCTTCGATATTTTTAAATCGTTGTAATTCATCATCAAATGAAGAACGGGCATAGTTGTATAAAAATTCATACTTATCATTTTTCATTTCAACATCTCAATTATCACCTGAATAAATATAACGCCTGCATAACACGTTTGCTACGATACAGATCTAGCTGAATTTTACTGCCTTAATCACTGAAACTAAAGACAAACTGACAACGCCGAGTGTAGCAAATCGTGTTGATGCATTTGTTATATTTTTATAAATTGGCAAAGAAACCACGATGCGCATTAACTTTATTCTTAATTTCTTCGAGTTCAGAATTGAACACTGCACCATCATTAAAGGCTAAAAGCTCTCCTAAACTAAGTTCTATCACTTTATTTAGTGGCTTTACTAATATAAAACACTTACCAAAACCTAATGAATCAACTAGATCCGGGCTAACACGCTCACTTTCGGTACAACTTATCAACCAATTTAACTTCCTATTTATATTAAGATTCAACGCAATGTGCCCATTAGTGGGAATTAACGAAATTGTTGTACCAAAATCCACGCCACATTCTTGCTTTAAAAAAGTATCATTTTGATTATAAGCACCTGCCCCTTTTATCTTTGGTTTTTCATCATTAGGCTTAAACCACAAAGCTTTATATAGTTCCTCAGCAGCAGAACCAACAATCGCATCTTTTCCAAAATAAACATAAGAAAGCCCAATTGCTAGTTTAGCCAAAAAACGTATATCGAAATCAATATACATTGAAACTTTATTCTTACGCTCTTGTCCATTTGAACAATTTGATTGAAAATAACTAATCCGTTTTAAATCTAACTCGTTGGGTTCAGAAAACTCTATAGTTTTAGGATCTGCACCATCAACAATTGTACACATTATTTTATCTACTTTTTTACCGATAAATACGTCCTTAAATGCATTCCATGATATTTCAGGAGCTTTTAAAGTGCGATTCGAAAACATAAAGTACGCTTTAGAGCGTATTTTCTTTACAGTTCTAGGATTTCCCCCTGTATACCAGTATTTCTGATCATCATGTGGTCGAACCCAAAAAACTTGTTCGCCTAAAGGCCCTAACCAATATTCACAAACCTCATCAGCTTTCATATCTGGTGGGGAAAGATCACAAATTCCCATACATCGAAAAGGTAAACCATTAGTTAGCTTTGGATCGAACAATGAATATGCGACTTCACTCAGTTGATTAAAAACCATAAAATCTTTTTCAAATGCGGCATCTACAAACAGCCCAAGGTTGCTATTACAATCGATACAGACATCTCTAGTTTTTAAACTATCTGGAGCTTGCGAGCCACCTAAAAATTGCGGAATAACATGCTCTAAACTAAACTTCTTAATTTCTTTTTTCTGTCGACAATAAATACAAGTTTTCATAAAACCTCGAAAAAAATATAACGCCTGCATAACACGTTTACTACTATGCAATAATACTTAAAATTGACGCCCTAAAACGATAAACACCCGACAACCTGAGATGCCGAGTGTAGTAAATCGTGTTGATGCATTTGTTATGAGTAAATTACAACTTCAGTCCTTTTCTGTACATTAAAACGGAACAAAATGAGAGCCATAACACTTCTATTATTACAATAATGCCCAAAAACAAACTAAACTTTAAAGCAAATATATATGCAGCGATTAGGCATCCATAAAGTATCGTCGAAGAAAAAATCCCACTCAATACACCAACATGCTGAAAGTCATAATTATCATCTTTGCCATAACCCATAACTGCGGGCATGAATACACAATTTAATATAAACACAGGTAACGATAATGACGAAGCAAGCAATACAAATTTAATCCCATCTAATTCAAGAAAAAGTTCGGGAAGAAAAAGGTAAATAATTAGAACACCAGGAGCAATTACCGATAAAAAAAGAACCAATAATGTTGTTGTGAATAATCCATCTATACTTTTCAAATCTGAAACTATTGTCATTTTTATACATTTCTCCATTTTACTCATAACGCCTGCATAACACGTTTGCTGCCATGCAGATTAAGCTCAAATTTACCACTCAACACGGTAAACTCAAAGAAATCCAGAATGCCGAATGTAGCAAATCGTGTTGATGCATTTGTTATATCAATATTGAATCGCGTCCAGAGCCTTTTTAACATCAAAAGTATCCCCAAAAATACCGGAGTTACTTAACCTAACAACGTTATTTAAAAATGACTCATCAACAATTAACTTGTGATTTTCTATCAATGTGTTTTCCTTAAAAGCTAACCAATTAGATAAAGGGACTATATCACCTTCAAGCTTATACTTTAGGTACAATTGATATACATATTCTTTTTCTTCAGCATTTACACATTTATGCATTAAATGATCTTTAATTAAGAGTAAAGCTACCTTTCTTGAGTTATCATCTAATGATCTTAGCCATGAGTCATTAATTTTTGTAACCGTAGCTTCAGGCAAAGAAATACATTGCTGCATTTTTTTCTCAAAAACATGTTGAGCGTCACCTACACTAGCATAGGCGCTAGTGGCAAAAAATAACAAAAAAATACTAACGGGTAGCTTCATAAACACACTCCCAAAACTTAGCTTCATTACCATTAGAAAAA
Organism: Aliivibrio fischeri ATCC 7744 = JCM 18803 = DSM 507; assembly: GCF_023983475.1. Taxonomy (NCBI): domain Bacteria; kingdom Pseudomonadati; phylum Pseudomonadota; class Gammaproteobacteria; order Vibrionales; family Vibrionaceae; genus Aliivibrio; species Aliivibrio fischeri. The sequence goes on along the minus strand of NZ_CP092713.1, from coordinate 982,912 downwards.
ATTCTTGCTTCATCTGCAATCTTATTTACTTCATGCTTAGTCACAGCATGTGAAGACAACAAAACATGATTAAATACTTCCCAATCATGTTCATAAATTTTCTTTAGTTGTTTTCCTGTCGATACTCTTCCAGTAAAGATCTCAATAAGTTGAGTTGAAGCAACTGAAGTTGCTAACAGATTTCCTAGTTCAACTTTACTATTAACTCGATCTAAATACCCTTTCATTTTCGATGACACTTTAATTTCATCGACCTTACAAAACCTTAAAACTGACATTATATTCCTTTATTGTTAATATATTTTGCGATTGATACTACCTTGAATCTTGAATTTTAGCACGCCTAAAAGAGTAGTCATTATGAGCTTTTCACCAGTGCTTTTATTGATATAACGCTTGCATAACACGTTTATTACTATGCCAAACAACTTGAATTTTACCGCCTTAATCACAAAACCCAAGGCAAACCCAGAACGCCGAGTGTAATAAATCGTGTTGATGCGATTGTTGTGCGTGCTTACTTTTGACTTGGCCTACTTGGTAAAGAACTGCCTGGCCAACATTTTCTAAGCCCTGATTCTAATTTACCGATACCGATTAAGCGAACAAAATGTTCTTAAATTGCGAGATGAAGTAAATGGAAAACAGATACATTTCTTACACCATTTGTACGGCTTAGTTTCAGCAGATTTGGAACTGATAAACCAAATATCCTAACCACAATTGGGATTAAAAATGTGGCGAGGAAAACACGGATGCAGGCTAAAATGAGGCAACACCAAAGAACCATTGAAGCGTAAAAATGCCTCTGAAACGCCTGAACTTAGGGAAATAAGGGCTAATTTGCCGAACTTGATGAAACGGAAACCAAAAGGCAACAAAGAAGAAATTCACGCTTACTAAGCCGAAACTACGAAAGTCTCGGATCTATTGATGAACCGTGCAAAAAATTTCGGACTCAGTACGCACAACGCCGCAATAACACGTGCGAAAGACCGACTTCCCAAACCAATTATACTCCAAACCGCGAATGCCGAATGTAAATAGCATCGTGTTGATTGCTTTGTTATACGAGCCTTGCTTTCGCTCCGTTTAAATTGGTAAAGAACTGATTTACCAAGATTTACTGTAAACTGAGTTTAATTAGACTGGTTCAATTAAGCGAGCAAAATATCATTTCAACGGCAATAACTGTGAAACGAAGCAATCCCTTTTTCTTACACCATTTGTACGGCTTGGTTTCAGCAGGTTTTGAGCTAATAAACCAAATATCCTAACCACAATTGGGATTGAAAATGCTGAGAGGAAAACACTGATGCAGGCTAAAATGAGGCATAACCAAAGAACAATTGAAGCGTAAATTAGTCGCTGAAACGCCTGAATTTAGAGCAATAATAGTTCAATGCCGAACCTGATGAAATGAACACCAAAAGGCAACAAAGAAAAAGGAACCCCCCCCTACTTTCGCGCCTAAAAAACTAATGGTTCAATCGCTGAACTGAACCAAAAAACTGCATTCTCAGAGTTCGTATAACGCCGCCATAACACGTTTATTACGATGACGACTTACTTGAATTTTAACGCCTTAAACACCGAAACTAAAGACAAACCTACAATGCCGAATGTAATAAATCGTGTTGATGGCTTTGTTATAAGCAGAATTCAATGCTAAAGAAATCAGTTAGTTGATGATTGTGATTAGGTTTCCAATACTGCCAACCATTCTTTTGATAAAAGCTAACTGCCCGTTTATTTTCTCGGCTAACTGATAATACCGCACCGTTACAACCCATTAATTTCAATTGCTCGATTAGGAATTTATGGATGGTTTCAGAAAGACCTAAACCTCGATAATTTGGAACTAAATAAATCAGGTGAATGTACCCAAAACCTGCAATTTCAGAATGAGACTTAAACTCCAGTTGCCCTATCAATTCATCGCCAGACCATAAATGGAAATAACCCCATTCAGGCGAGCCAAGTCTAGAAAGTAGTTTGGTATAATAAACCTCACCATTTTGACCAATCGTTTCGAGGTAGCCTTCAGAAGTACCAAAACTACAAAAATAAGAGTCTTCACGAAACTGAACACAGTCTGTAAAATTGGCATCTAAATCTATTGGTTCAAACCGACAATCCATTGTAACCCCTTGAACTAAAAAAAGCTTATAACGCTGGCATAACACGTTTATTACTATGCAAACCAACCTGAATTAACCGCCTTAATCACAAAACCTAAGACAAACCCAGAACGCCGAATGTAATAAATCGTGTTGATGCGATTGTTGTGCGTGCTTACTTTCGGCTTGGCCTACTTGGTAAAGAACTGCCCTGCCAAGATTTTCTAAGCCCTGATTCTAATTTACCGGTAGTAATTAAGCGAACAAAATGTTCTTAAATTGCGAGATAAAATGAATGGAAAACAAATATACTTTTCACGCCATTTGAACGACTTGGTTTCAGCAGATGTGGAACTGATAAACCAAATAGCCTTGCCACAATTGGGATTGAAAATGCTGCGAAGAAAACACGGATGCAAACTAAAATGAGGCATAACCAAAGAACAATTGAAGCGTAAATTAGCTTCTGAAACGCCTGAACTTAGGGAAATAAGGGCTAATTTGCCGAACCTGATAATAACGGAAACCAAAAGGCAACAAAGAAGAAATTTACGCTTACTAAGCCAAAACTACGAAAGCCGCGATCCTATTGATGAACCGTACAAAAAATTTCGGACTCAGTACGCACAACGCCTGCATAACACGTTTGCTACTATGCAGATTAAGCTCAAATTTACCACTTAATACGGCAAACTCAAAGAAACCTAGAATGCCGAATGTAGCAAATCGTGTTGATGCATTTGTTATAAGCACATTCTCACACGGTTCATATGAACAAATTGAGCATCTTCGGATGTTACTTGGAAACCAAATTTACGATATAAACCGCCTACCCGATTACCTTGCAAATAACACAATTTCACTGGTTTATTTTCACTATCAGCAAACTCTAAACATTGACTTAAAATCTGACTTCCTATGCCTTTTCCGTGAAAACTTGGTAATAAAAAGAAACGGCAAAAATAGAAATGATCACCTTTGTTTTGAAGCAAATAGCTACCTACTGCGTCACCTGATATTTCAATAATGGTTGGCTTTTCTTCATCCCATTCATCTTGATGCATTTCACGTTGGATTTTATCGTCCCAACCAAATACAGCCTTAATTGGCTCAAATTCAGCTGCCTTTTTAAGTTCAAATAAGAACTCAAAATCACTATCTTTCGCTGAACGCGTAGAAAATTTCAAACCTTTACCTCTGGCTCAAATAACCTTAATAAATCGGTGCTTATAACGCTGGCATAACACGTTTATTACTATACAAACCAACCTGAATTAACCGCCCTAATCACAAAACCCAAGACAAACCCAGAACGCCGAGTGTAATAAATCGTGTTGATGCGATTGTTGTGCGTGCTTACTTTCGGCTTGGCTAGCTTGGTAAAGAACTGCCCCGCAAAAATTGTCTAAGCCCTGATTCTAATTCACCGATGGTAATTAAGCGAACAAAATGAACATAAAACTAGAAATAATGTGAAGAAAAACAAATACATTTACAACGCCATTTGAACGGCTTGGTTTCAGCTAGTTTGGAACTAAAAAACCAAATATCCTAACCACAATTGGGATTGAAAATGCGGCGAGGAAAACACGGATTCAGGCTAAAATGAGGCAACACAAAGAACCATTGAAGCGTAAAAATGCCTCTGAAACGCATGAATTTAGGCCGACAATACTTAATTGCCGAACCTGATAAAACGAACACTAAAAGGCAACAAAGAAGAGGAGTTGCGATAACTAAATAGCGTTTACAAAAGTCTCGTTTCCATTGAGGAACCGTGCAAAAAATTTCGGACTCAGTACGCACAACGCCTGCATAACACGTTTGCTACCATGCAGACTTAGCTGAATTTTACTGCCTTAATCACTGAAATTAAAGATAAACTGACAATGCCGAATGTAGTAAATCGTGTTGATGCATTTGTTATGTTTACTCTATCGATTTTATTAAAGAAATCGTAGCGTCAGCATACCTATTAGAATCAAGTAAATCGTATTTTCTTCCTATAGTTCCAGAAGCTATTTTAACAATAGTTTTAATATCTTCGATTAAAAGCTTAATTTGATCAGGAGTGATCTCATTTTCATTATAAATTTGCTCAACTGTCTTATGTGTTTTTCGATGCCCTATTGATTGATCTCGTATTCCCTTGATTGAGATAATGTAATTCTTATTTCTATTTAAAATAAAATCTATTTTATAAACCGCTCCATCCTTACCATTTTCCAAAAGCGATTTTTTCAAAGAGCGCATTCCAGAAAGGTCTTCCGCACGATCAAATATTTTTGATAAATTAAGGAATATACTCTGTAAAAAAATAGGAATTGACGCATGAAAAAAATCAACATGAGCAAGCTTATCTAACGCATTTTTATGTTGTGACATTCCTTCTCCAACTATAGTCCACCAAAGTTGGTAACTCGCTTCAGCTTTAAGTAGTGAATCTTCGATATCCATTAGTGTTTTTTCAATTTTGCTCATAACCTTCCCGTAAACATAACGCCTGCATAACACGTTTGCTACCATGCAGATTAAGCTTAAATTTACCACTTAATACGGTAAACCAAAAGAAACCTAGAATGCCGAATGTAGCAAATCGTGTTGATGCATTTGTTACATGCGACTCAAAGAATGAGCAGAAACTCTATCTTTAGCCAATTCAATAACTGCATGACCTAATTGAACCAAAGTACCAAAACTTGGTGTCGTTTCAGGTTTTAATGAACGATAAGCACTCGTTCTACTTTTAATTCCTGCACGCTCAATTACAACACTGTGGCCAAATTGTTCAACATAAGAACGAATAGCCGCTTGCAAAATGTCAGCTCGACCTTCTTGCATTGAATCCCATGAAGCCTGCTTTATTACCATTTCCATTTCTTTAACGTCAAAAGGCGTTAAATCAGATTCAGTATAACTACCAACCGTGATTTCTTTTAACGTTGCCGCTGATAATTCAACACCACTCCAATCAAGAGAGCCATCAGCAGTTAATGCAAACTTTTGAAAATTAGTCACATGCCTAAATGCTTCTTTTTGGAAATACTCAGTTAAGTTAGCTTCACCGGTATAACCGTCACTAAAAGTAAGCTCAAGTGTAAAATCAGCTACCAAATCAACATCAATTACTTTCAACATACGTCACCTATAATTTACCCGGATTAATACCAGCAACTGCTTGTTTCCACATTGCCATCAATTTTACTCGATTGCTTTCAATGTGAGCTTCTGCTCGTTTTCGTTGCTTATTTGGTAAATAACCCTCTAAGCACTCTCCTGTTTCAATTGCTATGATTAGCTCATAGCTACCATATTTGACATGAATATGAGGCAATTTATGCTGCTTGTTGTCGAAAAAATACAGACAAAATGAAAGCCCAAGCAATGCATCTATCTCTGGCATAGCAACCTCTAATTATCAAATCTGGTTAAACTATAGCACCGTATCTCAAAAGAGACAACCTTAGCATGTAACGCCTGCATAACACGTTTACTACTATGCGATTATACTTAATATTGACGCCCTAAAACGAGAAACACCCGACAATCTGAGATGCCGAGTGTAGTAAATCGTGTTGATGCATTTGTTAGGTGAAATTAATCGAAGCCTGAAAATCGTTCATCGCCAGACACTAGAACTATTGTTTTTTTATTCTTTCTAGCTAATTTAGCTCTGGCAATTCTAGCTTGCAATCTAGGTTGTATATAATCTCGATCAATAGAGGATTGAATATAATCTCGATTAATAGAAGACTGAATAAATGCAGCTCTGTAAAAATCAGCGAGTGTAGTATGAACATCATATACATTTGTTCCGATTTTCATAGTATGCATAATTGTTATCTGTCTACGAATCGCTAATACTTTCACAGATTGTACTGTTGTATCACGTTTACATAATAAATTAGCATATAACATAAGCAGCTCCGCATTCTTTATCTTCATACCTTAGTGTTACTCTTGATACAGGAAAATGCAAGTTAATTCCTAGATTACCATTCATCGCTTTTTTATAAATTGAATCCACATTTTCAGATATAGGTAGTGCTATATATGGAAATGCACCAATCTCAGATCTATGCCTTTTAATTATTTCATTAACTGCACCAATCACATTGATAATCTCCTGCTTATTGAGTCGCTTCTCTCTATCATAAGTTTGAGGACGTTTATTCAAAACTTGGCTTTCAGGTGTGAACTTAATGCCTCTTGGCATATTAAATTGCCCCCAATCAAATACAGGCCAACCATGATCGTATGTATTTTGTAACTCTTCTAATTTCAAAACCTCTTCACTTTTTAATGTATTACAATCTAAACAACCACAAACAGGATAACAACGCTGTCGGTTACAGACATGATTAGGAACTAACTCATCCAAAAAAGCCCAAAATTTATGTGTTCTTTTTTTGGTAAAATTAATTATTTCAAATTCAACTGACTCATAAAATGGATCTGAACATCTAGGAGATTCCTCACGAATAATTTCATATACCCGAAAAGTAACTGTATCTTCAACTTTTGACAACTATTAACCCTCTTAATTTTCACCTAACGCCTGCATAACACGTTTGCTACCATACAGACCTAGCTGAATTTTAACGCCTTAATCACTGAAATTAAAGGCAAACTGATAACGCCGAGTGTAGCAAATCGTGTTGATGCATTTGTTATGTGCTTATACAAGGTCACATTTTTTAGCTTCATCTAACAACTTTTTCAAACTAGTTAGTAAATGACCAACGCTATTAACCACCAATTTTTTGTCCAGTAAATGTATACGTCTCATACGTTCTTTATGAGCATCAATCAATGGTAAATCAATCGATTCAACATCAAATTTAAATTCGTTAGATACTCCTACCGATGCTAACTTAGAATTTGGTGAACGCTCTAATTGATCTTTTGCCCAACTTTTAAATCCAGTGGAAGTTATAAAATTTGGTTTGCGATTATTTCCAGTATTCACTTCCATGTAAACTTGCTTGTCATAAAAAGTAATTACATTTAATGTTGATGGTTCATAAATATCTATTATTTTCATATTGAGATCTTATTGTTTTAGATAACTTTTCAATTAAAAAACTATTTTTGCACATAACGCCTGCATAACACGTTTGCTACCATGCAGATTAAGCTTAAATTTACCACTTAATACGGTAAGCTCAAAGAAACCTAGAATGCCGAATGTAGCAAATCGTGTTGATGCATTTGTTATGTGTTTGAACTCATTGTGTATTCCATGCGCCCAGTATGCTCACACACTTGCTCACTGATTACAGTAAAACCTTGAGATAAATAAAATTGATAGCTTGCCACATTCTCAGAATATACATTTAGAGTAAGCATTGGGCATTGCTCTTTGGCATGGGAAATTAACTGCTTACCAACCCCTTTACCTTGATACTCTGGTGATACAAAAATTGCAGCTAACATATTTTCATATAAAGAATAGAATCCAACAACTTTTGAGTCTACCTTGACCACATAAGTTTTAGATGCAGGAATGTAAATATCACGCATATTATCAACTTGTGATACCCAAAATTCAGCAGATACGAAATCATGCGCTTTAATTGAGGAGTTAAGCCAAATATCTAAAACTGCATTGATATCTTGCGGAGTATATTGTCGTATCATTTCACTCTTAACCTTCTGTTTAATTTGATAATATGCCTACATTATTTTCTGTTGAGCAATCAGTGTATTGAAGATTTACGACAAAGTAAGCCTATATTTCCATCGGAAACACATAACGCCTGCATAACACGTTTGCTACCATGCAGATTAAGCTCAAATTTACCACTTAACACGGTAAACTCAAAGAAACCTAGAATGCCGAGTGTAGCAAATCGTGTTGATGCATTTGTTATGTTTTAATTTTTACGTGTGTGTGATTTAATGGAAATCACAAGCTGCCATATCAGAGTTGCATACATGATATAAAATATAAGACTTATAAATTCTATACCACTATAAAGAAACCTTGAGAACGGTATAATACTTAAAGCAATACCATTAAAAAAATCAACAACGCTTGCAATTTTCGAATTATACTCAGGGTAAATTTTATAAAGGTAATTATTTTCATACGAAAATACGATAGCTTGAAATATTAGAGATAATACAACAACCAAACACGCAGGTCGAAAATAGCTTCTACCAAACTTAGAGATTTTATCATTAAGTAAAAAAACTATTTTCTCTTGAGACCATGACTCTCCTGCCATATCATTTTTATGCCTTTCCATTTCCAAAGAAAAGTACTTATTTGCTTCTATATGATTACCTACTTTATCAAACGAATGTTTTATTATTCTTAATGTTTCTCTATTTGTATTATTTGATAAAAGCTTTACGTTTAGGAAATTTGGCATTTCTTTCAGGTTTGCATTTTCCAAATCTAATCCAGAGTTGAATGTCGCATTCCTGAAGTTAACGAAAGACAAAAAAGTCACATATTTAAAAGTTGTCGGCTTTTCACCCTCATAACCAAACTCACAACACTCAAAACCAGCAAAGTCACTGAAAATACTTTTGAAGAAGCTAACTTTTTTAACTTTAGAGTCATACATATCAAAAACTTTCCCAAAATTTGAATTTATAATATTCAAGTTTCTAATATTGTTTTCTTTAAATTCAAATTTGGACTCAAACTCAACATTCTTAATAGTAATCTCATCAAATGAAGTTTTATTTAATATAAATTTTGATTTTATCGTGCTGTCGGAAATAGATAGTTTACTAACATTCTGCTGAAATGAGTTTGAGTTATTGAAAATAGAATTATTTACAATGATTCCATTAATATTTATTTCAGAGTTAAATTCACAATCATTAAATACAGAGTAATCAGATTTTTCTAACAAGTTAAAATGGTCACTAAATGAGACATTACCACTAAACTTACAATTTTGATATAAAACTCGATTTACGTTTCCAAGCATATCTAACGGATAAAGCGTCCATTCCTTAAGAAATTCACAATCTTGAAAAAATGATTGGAAATCATTCAAATCAAAGTAAAGATACAAGAATTGGCAGTAGTTAAAATGTGCTCCCTTTATCTTTTTTAGCAGATTAAAATAATCAAAACGATCACGACTATCTCTTTCAGGGAACTTAATATGGTCAAAAACTATTATCTGTTCACGAGCAAACGCCTCTACCGCCTCGGACTCTAACTCATCTAATAAAAAAGATCTAAAGTCATCTTTCGATACAATTGGTCTAGTCAATGGCAGTTCGTATACCTGTTTTAAGATGTAATTAATTAATTCATCATAGAATTTGGATAATACAAAATTGTTATGGAAATCTATCCCATAATCATTTTTCTCGCAATGCAGAGGACATTCACTCTGTTCTCGTACAGCAGAGTTACTACATAAATCAGTAGCACATTGATTTTCCAACGACTTTCTCCTTACTTAATTTTAAAACATAACGCCGCAATAACACGTGCGAAAGACCGACTTCCCAAACCAATTATACTCCAAACCGCGAATGCCGAATGTAAATAGCATCGTGTTGATTGCTTTGTTATACGAGCCTTGCTTTCGCTCCGTTTAAATTGGTAAAGAACTGATTTACCAAGATTTACTGTAAACTGAGTTTAATTAGACTGGTTCAATTAAGCGAGCAAAATATCATTTCAACGGCAATAACTGTGAAACGAAGCAATCCCTTTTTCTTACACCATTTGTACGGCTTGGTTTCAGCAGGTTTTGAGCTAATAAACCAAATATCCTAACCACAATTGGGATTGAAAATGCTGAGAGGAAAACACTGATGCAGGCTAAAATGAGGCATAACCAAAGAACAATTGAAGCGTAAATTAGTCGCTGAAACGCCTGAATTTAGAGCAATAATAGTTCAATGCCGAACCTGATGAAATGAACACCAAAAGGCAACAAAGAAAAAGGAAAACCCCCCTACTTTCGCGCCTAAAAAACTAATGGTTCAATCGCTGAACTGAACCAAAAAACTGCATTCTCAGAGTTCGTATAACGCTTGCATAACACGTGCTGACGACCAACTTTACCAAACCAATTACACTTCAAACCAAAAACGCCGAATGTAATAAGCATCGTGTTGATGCGATTGTTGTGCGTGCTTACTTTCGGCTTGGCTAGCTTGGTAAAGAACTGCCCTGCCAAGATTTTATAAGCCCTGATTCTAATTTACCGATGCCAATTAAGCGAACAAAATGTTCTTACATTGCGAGATAAAGTGAATGGAAAACAAATACATTTTTAACGCCATTTGAACGACTTGGTTTCAGAAGATTTGGAACTGATAAACCAAATATCCTTGCCACAATTGGGATTGAAAATGCTGCGAGAAAAACACAGATGCAGGCCAAAATGAGGCATAACCAAAGAACAATTGAAGCGTAAATTAGCTTCTGAAACACCTGAACTTAGGAAAATAAGGATTAATTTGCCGAACCTGACGATACGAAAGCAAAAAGGCAACAAAGAAGAAAGGAACGCTTACTAAGCCAAAACTACGAAAGCCGCGATCCTTTTGATGAACCGTGCAAAAAATTTCGGACTCAGTACGCACAACGCCGCAATAACACGTGCGAACGACTGACTTTCCAAACCAATTACACTTCAAACCACAAACGCCGAGTGTAATTAGCATCGTGTTGATTGCTTTGTTACACGATCTTTGTCAACGCTTCACTTTAATTGGTAAAGAATTGATTTACCAAGATTTACTGTAAATTGAGTTTAATTAGACTAACTCAATTAAGCGAGCAAAATATCATTTCAACGGCAATAACTGTGAAACGAAACAATCCCTTTTTCTTACACCATTTGTACGATTTGGTTTCAGCCAGTTTTGAGCTGATAAACCAAATATCCCAACAACAATTAGGATTGAAAATGCTGCGAGCAAAACACTAATGCAAACTGAAATGAGGCAAAACCATGAACAATTGAAGCATGAATTGGTTTCTGAAATCCATGAACTTTTGGCAATAATGGCCAATTGCCGAACCAGATGAAACGAATATTAAAAGGCACCAAAGAAAAAGGAAATCCACCTTACTTTCACACCTAAAAAACTAACGGTTCAATCGCTGAACTGAGCCAAAAAACTACAATCTTAGAGTTCGTGTAACGCCTGCATAACACGTTTGCTACCATGCAGATTAAGCTTAAATTTACCACTTAATACGGTAAACCAAAAGAAACCTAGAATGCCGAATGTAGCAAATCGTGTTGATGCATTTGTTACATGCGACTCAAAGAATGAGCAGAAACTCTATCTTTAGCCAATTCAATAACTGCATGACCTAATTGAACCAAAGTACCAAAACTTGGTGTCGTTTCAGGTTTTAATGAACGATAAGCACTCGTTCTACTTTTAATTCCTGCACGCTCAATTACAACACTGTGGCCAAATTGTTCAACATAAGAACGAATAGCCGCTTGCAAAATGTCAGCTCGACCTTCTTGCATTGAATCCCATGAAGCCTGCTTTATTACCATTTCCATTTCTTTAACGTCAAAAGGCGTTAAATCAGATTCAGTATAACTACCAACCGTGATTTCTTTTAACGTTGCCGCTGATAATTCAACACCACTCCAATCAAGAGAGCCATCAGCAGTTAATGCAAACTTTTGAAAATTAGTCACATGCCTAAATGCTTCTTTTTGGAAATACTCAGTTAAGTTAGCTTCACCGGTATAACCGTCACTAAAAGTAAGCTCAAGTGTAAAATCAGCTACCAAATCAACATCAATTACTTTCAACATACGTCACCTATAATTTACCCGGATTAATACCAGCAACTGCTTGTTTCCACATTGCCATCAATTTTACTCGATTGCTTTCAATGTGAGCTTCTGCTCGTTTTCGTTGCTTATTTGGTAAATAACCCTCTAAGCACTCTCCTGTTTCAATTGCTATGATTAGCTCATAGCTACCATATTTGACATGAATATGAGGCAATTTATGCTGCTTGTTGTCGAAAAAATACAGACAAAATGAAAGCCCAAGCAATGCATCTATCTCTGGCATAGCAACCTCTAATTATCAAATCTGGTTAAACTATAGCACCGTATCTCAAAAGAGACAACCTTAGCATGTAACGCCTGCATAACACGTTTACTACTATTCAATTATACTTAAAATTGACGCCTTAAAACGAGAAACACCCGACAACCTGAGGATGCCGAGTGTAGTAAATCGTGTTGATGCATTTGTTATGCGTATTTTTCTGGCAACACTATATTTAAACTTTCATCTGCACTCGGCGGCTCAAAATATTGAGTAACATGATGAAAAACAGCCTCTGTATCAAAGCCAGCTCTCTCTGGTTGTTCGATACGACGTTTTTCTATTTGATATAAACACTGACTATCAGTTAAATCTAAATAGATTAACTCGTGCTTACAATTCAACTCTGAGCAAAGTGAAGTAAACCATAACCTTTGTTTTACTGTATTCGCGGGAAAATCCATCACGACATTTGTGCCCACTTTCAAAAGATTTTGGACATGACTTTTTATAAAAGGCTTAATCGCACCTGAAAACTGAATGTAATCATCGAATGTTTGGATTTGATTCGGAAAATGAGCCGATAGCCACTCATCTTCTGATATTAATACTGCATTATTATCAATAGCTACAACCTTCGATTTTGTAGATTTCCCTGCTCCCATTTTCCCACAAAAGAAAAACAGCCTTCCCTGATGTTTCATTATTACCTCCGAAATACGCATAACGCCTGCATAACACGTTTACTACTATGCAATTATACTTAAAATTGACGCCTTAAAACGAGAAACACCCGACAACCTAAGATGCCGAGTGTAGTAAATCGTGTTGATGCATTTGTTAAATGAATTTATAAATAGCTACAAAACTCAAATATGACAATAATAAGATTCGAAATAAGTAAGTACCCTAAAAGTAAAAAACCGATAACAAAGAACACCCAACACAAACTCTGACCACATACTCTACTACTTTCATGATAATCATAAACTTGCCAAAAAACATCAGGCATATCGCTTGATTTGAAAGAATAATTCTTTGGTTCTTTACCAATACTTATAGTCATCGTATCAACATTAGGGCTATCTATATCACTTGTTGATGCTTTAATAACGTTAAACTTAATTTTATTAAATAAAATTTCAGATTCTTTATGGTTCAATTTTAATATTGTTTTATTTAAAAAGTTAATTGATAAGCCTTCTTTACAAAAATCAGAATAAGAGTTAAATTTCTTTATAATCAAGGGACACATTGATATATATATCATCGATGATAAAAAAAATGCAATCGCGCTAAAGTATAAACAAAGTAAACTAAATGATGAAACTATACTAATACTGAAAACACTATTCATATATTCTTCTGTTACATTACCCATTTTAGTTATAGCAGGAACCAAGAATATCCAAATAGATGTAGAAGTAATTAACTTTCCGGTGGATAATTCTTTAATTGTACTCCAACTGTTCATGAAAATAACCCGCCTTTTAATTCTTCTTTTTTCACTATATCTATGGCAATGTCCAGCTCTTTTAGAACTTTAGGTTCAATGATTAAACTTACATGCTTGATAAAATCATTTTTTATATCCATATCATCTAGAAACCCCATTAAATCCATATAATGAATATTTCTAATTTTACTCCCTCTTACTTTATAGGACTCTTCTACTTTAGATATTGATATTGTTTTATTTTTCAATAAAGCCCTAATGTACTTAGAAATTACCTCATCAAAATCTTTACATAAACATTTAATAATGAAATTATCTGTACTTAGGAAAACCCCCATTGTATTTAGTATAAATTCTTCATGGTTTTCAATAGATCTAGTACCAACTAACGATGATGAAATCAGACTATCAATTATATTTCTCTTTAATTTATTCTTACTATTAACAAAAACTTGAATACTTGGTATTAAGTAATACTGATTATATCTAACCTTATCAATCGTTGACAAAAAACTCAATTCACCATCAAATTTCTGCCAGTCGTTAATTCTATTCTTATAAAATTCAGATGCATTAGTTTCTGTTTGTAAATTAATAAATAATGCACTAAAATATTGAGCAACACTTTCATGGATATATTCATAATCAAATCCATCTCTTTTTAGCAAACAAGTTACATGTGTCAAATCATATAGGTAATCACTTGAATCAGTTAGTTTAAATCCTGAAATATTGAGAGCTTGCCTTATAAATCGGTTAACTTCACTTTCAGTGAATGTTCTTATTTGCTCTTTTCTTGTAAGATAGCATAACGTACTAAAAACAGATTTTATTTCATCATCAGCTAATTTTGATTTACTTGCTCTATTATAGCTTCCTTTAAAACCATCATGCCTTGATAATATTGCAGAAAAAAGATCTTCATAAAAGCCTAATTTTGTTTTCGGTATTTTTAATCTTTTATTATACACTACAATAAACCAAGTAAGCATTAATGGAGTATCTAATACTTCATAGTCAAATTGGTTTGATTCTTGAATCTTTGCTAAAATGGGTTTAGATAATGACTCATTATTCAAAGTGACTTTTATAAAAGGTGCTATATCATCTTTTTTCAATAAAGAAATATTATATTTTTTAAAATTTGTATTTTTCGATATTTCCGTATTATCTCGACTAGTCACAATTAACTTTACATTAGAATATTTTAAGCATATGCTGCTTAAAGATTCATTAAATTCATCCCTAACCTCTAATGATAGTTCATCAAAACCATCTAAAAATAATGAAACTCGTCCTTCATTAAGTAAAAAATCAAATAATTTATTTGAACATTCAAGTCCCATATCATTTAGTTTTTCACAAGCACTCTCAATAATTTGATTCGCTTGTTTTATTTTTCTAAGCTCTAAAAATATAGGCAATGTATCACCTGTATTCAATTCTAAAAACTGAAGATACTTCAATAAAATTGATTTCCCCTGCCCTAACCTACCATTAATTAATATACCATTCTTTCCATTGATTCTAATCAATTCTTCAATGATGGTTTCTTTACCCCTTGGGCACAATACTTTAGGAGGATGAAAAAAACTGTTAATCAATTTACTTGTTTCTGGAGAAAGTAGGGTATAAACCTCTTGTTCCTTTTTTACATTTAAATGAAACTTTTCGATAGAAGGCTCGTCATCTATCCATGCTTGAATTTCTGAAAGGTTAGACCCAGCAGCCTTACTGGTGTACGTTTCAATATTCTTTTTTAAATATGTACTAGATTTATTTATCTTAGGTATTTTCATTTGATTAGCCAACAAAAAAACGTTGATTTTACAAGGTATAACACACGGTATCAATGGTTAATTGTATAAATTAATTTAACGCCTGCATAACACGTTTGCTACCATGCAGATTAAGCTCAAATTTACCACTTAATACGGTAAACCAAAAGAAATCTAGAATGCCGAATGTAGCAAATCGTGTTGATGCATTTGTTATGTTTTAGTTGTCATTCAAAGTTGAAAGAACTACTTATAAAAGCATCTTTATTTTCGTCACACAGCTTAAGAATTGCTTGTTTTACATCGTTTGTATAAAATTGCCACTTGGACAAGTTATACTCTTTTATCGCACTGAGCACATACCAATGAATAGAGTTCATTTTATGGTCTGTATTTTTAGGTCTATAAGCTTTCAATGCTGTGTAATAAAGATGGTAGTCTAGCTTTCCCTTATCATTAGTTAGAGGAAACTCTTCATTTGGTAACGATTTTGAAAACTCTATAACCTCTAGCATAGTTTCAATTTCGCGCTCATCACGTAAAAAACAAAACGTTTCTTCTTGATGCCTATTTTTAATAGACTTTAAAGTAATTTCCTCAAACCACCTCTTATGATTGTACTCGGGTAACGCTTTGATGCTTTCATCGTTGATTTCCAGATTAAAAGATATTACTGACTTTGAAATTTTGTCTTTAATTAACTTTTGTTTGTCTGTAGGGAAATTGCCCTTAATTGCACTATCTATTCGCTTATTGGTACTCTTTTCTGGAATGTCTCCATCGTTTACTGCAACAATGCCAAATGAAGGTATACTGAAACTATCTTGCAACTCCATACCATATGTAAAAAAACCGTAGAGGCAAGAAACTTGATTCATCCACGAGCCTGAAAAAATATACTTAGCAGAAACACTTTCATTTCTATCCCACAAAGTTTCAATAACTGACTTTGCTAGTTTATCCTCTATAACTATGTATATTGACGGAATGAACTTATAATTATACGATCCAGTCCTGTACTCAACTTTTGTACCCAATATGTCCAAACCTATATCTACATCCACTTTTATCGAATTATTCATGTCCTACCTACCCTAACCAATCTAAAACATAACGCCGCAATAACACGTTTATTACTACGACGACTTAGCTGAATTTTACTGCCTTAAACACCTAAACCAAAGACAAATCTACAATGCCGAATGTAATAAATCGTGTTGATTGCTTTGTTAGGCATTTACCATCGATGCATTCTATTAATATCTTCTGATACAGAGTTAGCTTGCGCGAAACCATCCATATCTGGAAAAATGTTTGATTTATTAATATCAAAAACTTCAAATAATATATCTAAAGCTTCTTCTTTAAGCTCCGGAGTTAATTCAAATTTTCTATACGCTCGCTCATCAGATGGGAAAGCCAAACTGCCAGCAGCACTATCTATGACCTTGCTGTACATAAACTGACTATGCTGTGCTGCAATACGCGCTGATACACCAGGAGATTCCCACGTTATAGGGTCATCACGAAAATCATCGACGATGCTTTCATATGAACGAACTTCAAGTTCTTTTTCATGCCCCTCTAAATACCATGTGTCAAAAGCTACAAGTAAGCCGGATTTATCTGGATTTTCACTACATGCAAACCAAATTCCAATTAATGCATTTCTCGTAAAGTCAACTAACCGAGTTGCAGCTCCGTGATGCTGTAATTTAGCTAATAATTCAAAATCTGATAACTCTTTTCCATTTTCATGTCTATATCCACGATGAGTTGCATGTTGAAGTAAAGTGGTCTCGTAATTAATCATTGCTCGGTTAGAGTCTGAACTCTTATACCCATTAGAGTTTTGTAAACGACGATATGCCGAACTATCTAAACGCCACTCAATATTACTCTGTCCACGCCACATCCAAACTCGATGCTGATGCTTACCTGAAGGTTCACATACATTTGATAATAATTCAGAAAAACTCACTGGTTTAAGAACTTTACCATGTAAATGATGTTTAACTTGTTCCATTCTTACCTCAATACCTGATGCCTAACGCCTGCATAACACGTTTGCTACCATGCAGATTAAGCTTAAATTTACCACTTAATACGGTAAGCTCAAAGAAACCTAGAATGCCGAATGTAGCAAATCGTGTTGATGCATTTGTTATGTGTTTGAACTCATTGTGTATTCCATGCGCCCAGTATGCTCACACACTTGCTCACTGATTACAGTAAAACCTTGAGATAAATAAAATTGATAGCTTGCCACATTCTCAGAATATACATTTAGAGTAAGCATTGGGCATTGCTCTTTGGCATGGGAAATTAACTGCTTACCAACCCCTTTACCTTGATACTCTGGTGATACAAAAATTGCAGCTAACATATTTTCATATAAAGAATAGAATCCAACAACTTTTGAGTCTACCTTGACCACATAAGTTTTAGATGCAGGAATGTAAATATCACGCATATTATCAACTTGTGATACCCAAAATTCAGCAGATACGAAATCATGCGCTTTAATTGAGGAGTTAAGCCAAATATCTAAAACTGCATTGATATCTTGCGGAGTATATTGTCGTATCATTTCACTCTTAACCTTCTGTTTAATTTGATAATATGCCTACATTATTTTCTGTTGAGCAATCAGTGTATTGAAGATTTACGACAAAGTAAGCCTATATTTCCATCGGAAACACATAACGCCTGCATAACACGTTTACTACTATGCAATTATACTCAATATTGACGCCTTAAAACGAGAAACACCCGACAACCTGAGATGCCGAGTGTAGTAAATCGTGTTGATGCATTTGTTATGCCTATACGTTTCGATAACAATAAATAAATTCTTTTATAGAAATCAATCTCGAAACTTAAAATGAAATGCTATTCGTACTAGCCTTAACCCGATAAATATTGATAGACCAAATACAGTCCCTAATAATGCAGACCAATACGAATAACCACAAAGTATGCTGAATATTAATTGAACAATAGATTGAACAGTAATGAACCATGCGACGAAATGAAAAAACACAATTGGTTGCTTTTTTGTAAATGGGTTTATTTCCCAAGACGGAACAACCCACAGTTTACTTGAATACGGATTAAATGCCTGAATACCAATGATAAAAAACAAACCTAAAAGACTTGCAACAAAAATAAGCAGTAGAGATTTTAATTGTTCAATTAATGGTAGATTTGTACTTTCTAAAGGAACTGTATAGTAAGTTGACATGATACTTATGCATGTGCTCAAAGTAATAATTATTATCCGAAAAATACGCCAATTCATAAGTATTCCCATAAATGCTTTATAACATAGGACGAATACTTAACTAAAAATACAATTTGAACAATATGCTCTATTATAAAGTTGCTGCATAATGAGCAAAACCGTATTTCAAAGCAAAACTGAGGCATAACGCCTGCATAACACGTTTGCTACTATGCAGATTAAGCTCAAATTTACCACTTAATACGGTAAAACCAAAGAAACCTAGAATGCCGAATGTAGCAAATCGTGTTGATGCATTTGTTATGCGAATCACCTACGATACTCACTAAACGCCATCACAGCTGACGGTCTAGGTATACAAGAAACCCATTCTTGAGCTTCTAAAACTTCTACATTTAGATTAAATGAAGAGCTATCCGCGTGCATTCTATAAAATTTAACGTTGGAATTTTCATTGTGTAATAACTTAATTATACTAGCAACAATCCAAGTATCACATCGCATTCCAAAATATATACCAGTCAGATAAAATGGTGCTGATTTACTACCATAAGACTTTGAAAGTAGACGCCATTCTGATTCATAACTCCATTCACTTGCCTTAGTGAAAAAATATTGTTTTTCTATTAATTCACGAGCTTGAGCTGAGTCACTACAAATATATTCTTGAATTAACTTTGCGCTGATGCCTCTAGTTCCTTTGTAATCGATTTCCTTTGGTTTCCTAGCTGCCGTTTCAATATCAAATTCTAAACAGACTCCTTTATGCTCATTCGCATAATGGCTCCACATTAATGGCGAATCGTTTTTACGCGATAACGACAAAACTCCAATGTTTTTCATAACTAGGTCTAACTGATTTTTAATTTCATACAGCAACTGAAAACTTAATGATTTTTCATACTGACCTTCATATTCGGTGGCATAGTATTTAAATCGTTCTATATTTTCTTTTGCTGCAATCTTCCCTTTATTCTTACACAGCATCATATAGCACAAATATTCTAATTCTTTTATATTCAAATCGTTTTCAATTATTGGTGAACAATCTAAAGGGTCATTAAAACAACTAGGATCAGAAAAATAGATTTCACTACTACATAATTCTTTAATTAAGAATTCACTAAACTTTCTATATTTATAAAGTTTCATTTTTATCCCACTATTCGCATAACGCCTGCATAACACGTTTGCTACGATACAGACTTAACTGAATTTTAACGCCTTAATCACTGAAACTAAAGGCAAACTGACAACGCCGAGTGTAGCAAATCGTGTTGATGCGATTGTTAGTTTCATCATTGCCGACTAAGTAACAAATTAATCCCTGACATAGCTAAAAACATAGAGCAGGCTTTATTAAAACGTCTTGCCATGCATGGTTTTGAAAACCAACTTCTAAGGTATAAACCAAAAATAGCATAGATTGATATAGCAAACATTTCTAAAATCAAGAATGTAGAACCCAAAATAAAAAACTGCTCATTAACGTTACCACTAACATCAACAAATTGTGGTAAAAAAGCAGTAAAAATCAGAATAGCTTTAGGGTTCCCTGCCGCCAATGTAAATTCTTGTTTTACTAATTCAACATAATTTCTATTTGTTGTTTCATTAGACATTGGACTCTCTTTTGAGCACCAAAGTTTAAAAGCAATCCAGAGTAGATAAGTCGCTCCAATTAACTTGATGAACAAAAACAACGTTTCAGAGGTATATAACACAACAGCTAAACCAGAAGCTGTTAATGCTATCATTACCGAAAATGCAGTGATCCGTCCAAGCCCCGCAATAAAGGCGGTCTTAAATCCATAGCACCGAGCATTATTCATTGCCAATAGGTTATTAGGGCCAGGTGTCATATTTAGAGCAAAACACGCTGGTATAAAAAAGATAAGTTTCCAGATTTCCATTACATCCTCCTTGATGGAACTAACGCCTGCATAACACGTTTGCTACCATACAGGCTTAGCTGAATTTTAATGCCTTAATCACTGAAACTAAAGGCAAACCGACAACGCCGAGTGTAGCAAATCGTGTTGATGCATTTGTTACACGATCTTTGTCAACGCTTCGCTTTAATTGGTAAAGAATTGATTTACCGAGATTTACTGTAAACTTAGTTTAATTAGACTAGCTCAATTAAGCGAGCAAAATATCATTTCAACGGCAATAACTGTGAAACGAAACAATCCCTTTTTCTTACACCATTTGTACGGCTTGGTTTCAGCTAATTTGGAACTGATAAACCAAATATCCTAGCCACAATTGGGATTAAAAATGCTGCGAGGAAAACACTGACGCAGGATAAAATGAGGCAAAACCATGAACAATTGAAGCCTGAATTGGTTTCTGAAACCCATGAACTTTTGGCAATAATGGCCAATTGCCGAACCAGATGAAACGAATATTAAAAGGCAACAAAGAAAAAGGAAATCCACCTTACTTTCACACCTAAAAAACTAACGGCTCAATCGCTGAACTGAGCCAAAAAACTGCGATCTTAGAGTTCGTGTAACGCCTGCATAACACGTTTGCTACCATGCAGATTAAGCTCAAATTTACCACTTAACACGGTAAAGCAAAAGAAACCTAGAATGCCGAATGTAGCAAATCGTGTTGATGCATTTGTTATAACCATCTGATAATGTTACTGAAACCGTAACTGTTTACCTTCAACATTATAATCACTACCTTGATCATCTTATTTCCAGCAAGTCATGCTCTTTGGCACCGATAACTATCAATTATTTGCTTTATTTTTTCTTCGTAACAATAACGTAATTAACTAGAGTTAATCCAATGACAAAACACCAAAATTGTAAGCTAGGTAGCACCGTTGAAACAGATCCAACAAGTAAACCAGATCCAAGCCCAATTGCAATTTTTTGAAGAGTTGTCATTTTCAAAGTCCTTTTTTATTCAATGATTACTAAATAGCTGCAATCTATAGTATTAAATCAATTCTACCTTAACTATCACTTAAACAATTAATATTTAAGTGTATTTGAGAAATATCTCACCTAGGTTATAACGCCTGCATAACACGTTTGCTACGATACAGACTTAGCTGAATTTTAACGCCTTAATCACTGAAACTAAAGGCAAACTGACAACGCCGAGTGTAGCAAATCGTGTTGATGCATTTGTTAAATTTATATTTCGTGAAAATCAAAAGTAATAGATGAATGAGCTCGATTACAAAACCCATGAATAGATTTATCGACAATGTCTGCGAAATTTAGAACTTCTTTATCTGAAATACACACCATAGATGATATCGTCTCTGTATAGTGAGGACTAACTAATCTAGTTACAAATTTAAGCCTCAAATGATGAAATATATCTTTTAGGATAAAGTACTTAGAAACTTGCAAACGCTGTTTCATTAACTCTTTTGGATCGCTCGATATAATAAAATTTCCTTCCGAAACTTCATAGGAATACTTTTCAAAATCCATTAATACATTTCTACCTGAAGGAAAGATGAATCTTGAAAGTGCATAAATCTGCATGTCCACAAATTGTAGCCAATTTGAATCTACGCTTGAAAAATCCTCTTTAGGCACAGGAGGATCAAGTAACACTTTTCGCTCTAGAATATTAACTGAGTTTTCGATCGCTTGTTTTAGCCCTTTCAATTGCGCGCCTTGTACATTATCAGTAACTACAGTAATTTTACTATGTCTATTTTGCTCCAATGTCTTGAACAAAGCTTCATATGCACAACGATATCTTTCAATATTCTTCCATTTCGGTTGAGACTCCGAATATATAAATTTCTTCTTGTTTAAAGACACAGAGTGAAACCTGTAAAAACATGGAAATGTTTTTAAAAATTTCGCCCACAGAATCCATCGTGACAAAGCATCATCTCCGTTATCTTTGTCAACACCAGCATGCATTCCGCTACCTTTTAAAAACCATTGTTCGGCATTATTTTCTGGTCTAAAAGTGTTCTTAAATTGACTAAGTTCCGGCAAAATTTCATGTTTTTCTTTTGCTGAAACTAAGCAGCCACCAATAAATAAATGATCATCATTTTCTCTTTCATCTATATACAAAATAGTTTCATCATCAGGGTGGAAATATTGTGTAAGAAACCCTGACCAACCATTAACACCCGGCAGAATTTTATGCCCTAGCATCAACATTTGGTCTATAGTGACCTGATTAGCATCAGGCATAAAATAATCAAAATCTTCAAGTTTTAATTTATAAGGCACACTGCCTCCTATATAGATTTAACGCCTGCATAACACGTTTGCTACCATACAGATTAAGCTCAAATTTACCACTTAATACGGTAAACTCAAAGAAACCTAGAATGCCGAATGTAGCAAATCGTGTTGATGTGATTGTTATGTGTTAACAGGTTAAATTTTAGACAATAGTTTTTCTTTCTGATTATTATATTCACTTTCCGTAATCGCATTTATATCCAATAACTTTTTCAATTTTTCTATATCGTCATATACGTTAGCATCATTACTCGTTTCTTGAGATTTAGCAGTCTCTACTCGAGCTATTTCCATCAACAACATATTTGTATACTTTTCTATTTCATCAACGGTCGTTTTTGTTGAACTTGTCATTTTTTTACTCGATAGTTCATTAAACATCTTTTTCAGAATCGGATTTCCAGTAACTGTTGATTCGTTTGAACAATAAATTTCAATATAATCTTGTTGTGCACGCTTCAGCCTTTCAATGTTATCCAAAATTTCATTTTCATCATTTTTCCCTAAAACAAGTAATATAATACCCGAAATTAGAGGTGATAAAATACAGGCTAATAGAAACCATAAAAAACCACTTCGATTATAGTTTGAAGCAAAATAACCCACTAAAACTGCAAATAAGAACCAAAGAAAAAAACCGCCAAACATAATAATACCTCATATAAATTTAATAGATTGAATTATACAGGATGATAACTCAAAAAAACACATAACATTTAATTATACCCACCACATTCGTAATCTCTACTGAATATATTTCTGTACGTATAAACTCAACATTCTATTTCAAAACCAATAACCTAGCACCTAAAACCACTGAAATTTCAAAATAATTATACGTAATTGGTTCGTATATCTCACTTTTAACCTCACATCCATGTAACTGATTAAATAGACAATTCCATCAAAATTTAATCAAACCTCCAAATATACGAACCCAAATTGAAACTCTGAATAGGTGACTTACACTCAATACACCATTAACCACCACATACAAAGCAAAATGGATATCCCATTAGATCTAAAACCTGATTCGCAACGCTTCACCGATCAACTTCGAATCTTCATTCGAACACGAGCACTAGCTTATAACACAGAGAAACAATACATATATTGGATAAGTTGCTTCATTCGTCATAACAACTACACATCAAAAGACGAAATTAACGCTTTTGACATACCAGACTACCTTGAACATTTGGTCGTTAAACAAAACGTATCGCCAAATACACAAAAAACCGCTTTAAACGCACTCATATTTTTATGTCGTGAATATCTACAACAATCAGTCGATAACCTTGAATTTAAGCGTTCTAAAAAAGCGACTAAATTGCCAACAGTATTTTCTCATAGTGAAGCAATATCCGTTATAAATGAACTTAACCACCCCACTAAGCTGATAGCACAGCTTATGTATGGAAGCGGTTTACGAATAAACGAAGCATTAAGGCTAAGAGTCGATGACATCGATCTTATCCATAAAACCATCACCATAAGAAACGGGAAAGGTAATAAAGACAGGACGACTGTACTACCCGATAGCATCATTCCAGAGCTTAAAACGCAACTCGCCTTTGTAAAACAGCAACATAAAATGGATGCGATAAATGGTGATGATGAAGTTTATCTACCTAATGCCATTGCAAAAAAATACCCTCACAGAGCAAAAAGTTATGGTTGGCAATATGTATTTCCATCAAAACAGATCAGCAAAGATCCACGTTCAGGCCAGCGTCGTCGGCACCACATGTTAGATAGAAGCGTTCAAAAGCAAGTAACCAATGCAATAAAAAAACTTGAGATAGATAAGAAAGCCAGCAGCCACACATTTAGGCATAGCTTTGCGACACGAATTTTAGAACGGGGTGGAGATCTAAGGACAATACAAGAATTATTGGGTCATTCTGATATCAAAACGACCCAAATTTATACTCACGTAATAGGCTTACACTTCTCAGGAACGAAAAGCCCATTAGACTTTGATTAAAAATAGTTACATTTCATATTGGCGATGTTTTAGTGAATAGAAAATAGCTCTAATCGCTTTCGCCAAAAAGAAAACAGCAACAACAACAAAAAACTTACTAACAATAAAGCCCGGAGTTAAATAAGAAACAATCGCACAAAAAGCGCCAATTAAGGCCGATAGCATCCACTCTTTTTGCATGATTACACAACTAATCGAGCCATTTCGACACCCGAACCTCTTACTTCATCAATGTGCTCAATCACATTCTCATTCACAAATAAAATATCCACTTCGATCTGCTCAGAAAGCCATACTTTTTTAGCATCACGAGTTTCAAGTTTATCCCACTCACGATTAATCGCATTCGCTAAACGAACCGTTGCTGCCAGTGGAGAATAAATGTTATCAACTTTTGGCTCGTATTGTTCTGAAATAGCAAAAACCAACTCTTTAGAGAAACTCCAACTCTCAGCCAGTTTAGCTCCTAAAACAGCACTATCCGTATTGATAGTTGAACGTTGTGCACTAACTTTCGAGCTACCCGCTTCCATTTTCTCAAAGATCTCAGGAACTTTATCTGCCATAACAGTATAAATCATCAAATCACCGATGTTATGCAGCATACCCGCAGTAAAAGCGTCATTAGGATTAACTGCACAACTTTCACCAATGGCTTTACTTAATACGGCAACTTCAAAAGTTTCTTGCCAAAAGCTTTCAAGATCAATCACTTCAACATAAGGAAAAGCACTGACAAGCGAAGAAGCAATAATCAGAGTCTTAAGCGGTTCAAGGCCTAAGCGTACAACCGCTTGATTAACTGATGATACGCTCTTGCCACGCGAGAAATGCGCAGAGTTAGCCAAACGTAATACACGACCACTCACCACTTGCTCAAGTGAAATTGTTTTTGATAAATCTTGCAACTCAACGTCAGGATCATTTACCAATTCCATCATTTCACGGATCACTTTCGGAATTTTTGGTAACTCGTGAGCATGACTTAAAATTTCATTTTGTTCCATATTCTTTCTCCACAACAAGTCGCTACTTTTTCTTTTTCATCACAGCCACAGTAAAGCGGCTTGTGCAGACTAAGCGGTCTCGTTGATCTTTAATATCAATCACCCAAACGTGGGTAGTTGCACCTAAATGTAAAGGCTTGGCCGTGGCGAAAACAGTTCCTTCACGTACAGCTCTAATATGGTTGGCATTTATCTCTAAACCAACACAATATTTTGATTCATCAACACACCAGTTTGCCGCGATAGAAGCAACAGACTCAGCTAATGCAACTGATGCCCCGCCATGCAGCATGCCTAATGGTTGGTGAACCGTCGAAGTCACAGGCATAGATGCAGTAATCGAATTATCATCATATGCACAATATTCAATGCTTAACGCTTCCATCAAGGTATTACGAGACGTCGTGTTTAAGACAGTTAAATCCATCTCACGTTTCCAAATACTCATTTTCACTCCCAATGTAATCGTTAATATATATATCGACAGTTTACACTCAACCTGTACGTTGAAAAACATATTTTCGCTTGTTGAACGCTTTTACTAACTGATAAACTTCACAAAAATATTTGGTTTAACTCATGTAGGATAACTATGTTAAATAAAAGCATGATTACTAACTTGATTTCGTTAATCTTGTTAGGTGTTGGTTATTACACGCAACAAAATACACTCTATTATATTGGCCTATTTGCTTTCTCTGGGGCATTAACAAACTGGCTTGCTATTCACATGTTGTTTGAAAAGGTTCCAGGTCTTTATGGTTCAGGAGTTATTCCTGCACGCTTTGAGGAGTTTAAAGCCAGCATTAAGCGTTTAATGATGGATCAGTTCTTCACCAAAGCGAACGTAGATAAGTTTTTATCAAATGAAATGAGCTCTGCTACGAACATTAACCTAGAGCCTGTGATTGATAAGATTGACCTTTCACCAGCCTTTGATTCTTTGGTTGAGGTGATCATGAACTCTCAATTTGGTGGCATGCTTGCAATGTTTGGTGGTCAAGAAGCCATTGACCCAATGCGTGAACCGTTTATTGAAAAAATGAAAGCATCAATTACTGAGATCAGTCAGCAAGAGCAATTTAAACAAGCACTAAAAGAAGAGCTTGAAGCCCCAGAAATGATGGAAGACATTCAATCGACGATTGAGGATATTATTGACCAACGCCTAAATGAACTTACTCCTAAAATGGTGAAAGAAATGGTTCAGGATATGATCAAAAATCACCTTGGATGGCTTGTTGTTTGGGGGGGAATTTTCGGTGGTGTTATCGGAATGCTTTCCACGCTAATTTAATCCATACCAAACTCTAAGATACCCATGTTTTAAGTACCAATGTCTTAGATACAAAAATGCCAGCATTAATACGCTGGCATTTTTTATGGGTTCAATCTCAAATTAATGGATTGGTGCGCTATCGTCAGCACTGAATTTACCAAAGTGTGCTTCAAGCACTTCTGGTGTTAACTCACCCGCTTCTTCAAGACGTTTTAGCTCAGCAACAATCGCTTTTTGCTCTTCAATTGATGGCAACGCTTCTTCTGGTTTATCAGCTTCTTGTTGAACCATTTCTTGAAGTTCTTTTTCAAAATCACTCATGATTATTTTCTCAATTCATAAAAACAATTAGAGGGATTCTACAAGAGAACCCCTCAAAAGGTAAACCTAAAGCCGTCTGTTAGACTTTAAAAGCACCAACTAATTGATCTAATCGTTGTGAAAGTGCGTTCAATTGCTGACTTGAATCCGCAAGTTCTTGTGCTGTGGCGGTGGTTAACTCATTAATACCATTAATCTCTTCGATGTTTTGGTTAATCGTATAAACCACAGTAGATTGCTCTTCTGTTGCCGTTGCCACTTGCGTATTCATATCAGAAATATCCGTGATACTTTTTGCAATACCCGCTAACACTTGTGTTGCACTGTCTGCAGATTCAACACCACGAGCCGTTACACTGTGACTTGCTTCCATCGCATCTACCGCATTTTTCGCTTCATTTTGCAGTTGATCAATCATCTTCTGGATTTCATCCGTCGATTCTGATGTGCAACTTGCTAATTGACGAACTTCATCTGCAACCACAGCAAAACCACGACCATGATCACCAGCACGAGCGGCTTCAATGGCTGCATTTAACGCAAGTAAATTGGTTTGCTCTGAAATACCACGAATAACGTCAAGGATAGAGCCAATGTCTTGTGTTGTACCCGCTAATTGCTCCACCACATGGCTGACTTGAACTAAATCACCTTCAAGTTGGGTAATTGCATCACGAGAATCAATCACAGTTTGACGACCATCTTGAGTACTTGCTTCAGCTTTACTTGCTGATTGTGCTGCATTCGCCGCATTGGATGCAATTTCGTTAATCGTACTACCCATTTGGTTAATAGCCGTTACGACTTGAAGCGTTTGGTCACGCTGCATTTCACTGTTATCACGCGTTGATGTTGCTTTTAACGCTACATTTTCAGCCGTAGTGTGTAATACATGGCCAGTTTCAACCACTTCAGAAACCGTATTGTGAATTTTCTCGACAAAACTATTAAAGCCTTTTGAAAGTTCGGTTATTTCATCATTACCTTTCACTTCGATACGATGCGTTAAGTCACCTTCCCCATCACCTAGTTCTTTAAAGCGATGTGCAAGTTCGTTCAGTTTATTAGTGATTGAGCCTGCGCCCCAAATCGCTAAAGAGACAAATACCGCAATAATCACCACAATCCACATAATGATGTCTTGGGTAGAGGCATGCAAACTTTCAAACACTTCAGAAACCGGTACTTCAGCAACAATAAACCACTCCATTGAAGGAATGTAATGCGAAGCAATAAAGATCTCTTGGCCACCTTTTTCCATGCGGCTCAAATTGAAGTTTTTCTTTGTTAGTAATACCGATGCTTCAGCAGAACCAACCACATCTGTAATGGTTTGCTTGCCCATAATCGCTTTGTTTTTATGGATTTTGATATTACCATCACCATCCATTAAATAAACAAAACCCGTTTGTTCAATTCTAAATCCATTTAACAAAGCCACCATATCATCTAATGATTTAGATAAACCAGCCATTGAAACGCCATTTAGCTGTTGGAAATTAACAAACAGTTTTACTTCACCGTTTTGTTCGGTAAATACATTCAACATACGCTCAGGGCCACTCTGTGTGAACCCAAAAAACCAACCGTCTTGTTGTTTGTTTAGTTGACGTAAAAAACCATCCTGATTCCAATAGTTTGCTGTTTGACGGTTAGCAACAGATGCATCATTTAGATTATGTTGTTGTTTTAGTTTATTTAATTGACCAATAAGAACATCTTGGTCTTCAGGAGAGATGTAAGGATCAGAAATAGCATCGATAATGAAAGGGTTATTAGACATTTGCTCAGCAGCAGCAGAAAGTACTGCCACCTCTTTATCTACTTCTCCACCAATTCGATCAAGAATAGTCGGAAGTTCGAGCGTGGTTAGCCTTTCATCTAAAGTTTCGTACGCTTTTTTTTGGGCAACAATACCCACAAGAGAAGTTGAAGCAATGATAGCGATAACGATACCGGCGACGAGTTTCTGTTTTATTGTTAGATTAATCATAATTTTTCCACAGCTAAAATAGACCCTTCATATAACGACCGCTCATTCCATAACTTTAATAAATAATTAGAAAAACATTCATTAATTAAATAGTTGAATAATTTCGAACTAAACCCAATCTTATTAGGAACTAATGTGACTTTATTGAGTCACAGACAATAATTACTAAACAATCCAGACATTGGGTGAACTATGCCAGCGTTAAAAATTCAACAATTACAAACTTACCTTGAATCTCAAGTCATTGGTCAACCAGATTTAGTAAAGCAGTTATTAATTGCCCTACTTGCAGATGGTCATATTTTAGTTGAAGGTCCTCCGGGTCTTGCAAAAACGCGTGCAGTTAAAATTTTGGCAGACTCTATTGAGGGAGATTTCCACCGTATTCAATTCACTCCTGACTTATTGCCATCAGACTTAACCGGTACCGATATTTACCGTCAAGAGACCGGAGAATTTACATTCCAACCGGGTCCAATTTTCAACTCATTAGTATTGGCTGATGAGATCAACCGTGCGCCAGCCAAAGTCCAAGCAGCGATGCTAGAAGCCATGGCTGAAAAACAAATTACAGCGGGTCGAAATACCTATCAACTGCCTGAGCTATTCCTAGTCATGGCAACGCAAAACCCAATTGAACAAGAAGGGACTTACCCACTACCAGAAGCGCAGCTTGATCGTTTCTTAATGCATTTAGATGTGGATTACCCTGGCGCACAAGACGAACTAGCCATTCTTCGTTTAAATCGTGGGGAAGCCTTAGGTGAACAAGCACAAAGACCGCAACCATTAGCACAAAGTGAAATATTCAGTGCTCGTAAAGAAGTGTTATCCATTTACATGGCACCTGAAATTGAGCAGTACATTATTCGTATTACAATGGCGACACGTAAGCCTGCGCAATACTGCCAAGAGTTAGCAAACCAACTTGAAATGGGGGTTAGCCCACGTGCGACATTAGCGTTAGATCGTTGTGCTCGTGCACATGCATGGTTAGCTGGTCGTGATTACGTAAGCCCTGAAGATGTTCAAGCTATGGCTTATCCTGTGTTACGTCACCGATTGCTATTAAGTTTCCAAGCGCAAGCAGAAGGCACAACGGCAAATAAAGTCATTGAGCGTTTATTACAAATGGTAGCGGCGTCTTAATTCAATCAAGACACATTGCTAAACGTTAATTCGACATAAGCAGATATTGTGAAGAAAACAAATACACTAACACTGCCACCACACAGCAATGGCGTTACCTTGTCACTTAATGAGTTGGTTCACTACAAGAACCACTCATTACAGTGGTTACCGCCAGCACAATCTGTATGGTCAAAAATGAATGGCAGTCATCAAAGCCGTCAAAAAGGCCGTGGCATGGATTTTTCTGAAGTACGCCAGTATCAACCGGGGGATGACATTCGCTCTATTGATTGGCGTGTCACTGCACGTACAGGAAAACCACATACCAAGCTCTACAGTGAAGAGCGAGAACAACCAACCATGCTTTTTGTGGATGTCAGTGACACCATGCGTTTTGGTTCACAGCTTCTATTCAAATCCGTTCAAGCGGCGCATTTTGCCAGTTTGCTCAGTTGGATAACCTTAGCTGAAAAAGATCGCGTTGGTGGGATCATCTTTGATGGTAAATCGACACTCGATTGTAAGCCCTCTTCTCGTCAGAAAATGGTCTTACAATTTCTTCAAAAGGTCATTGAGCGTCATAACACCACGTCATCAAATACAGAGCAAACGACAACGCAACAAACGGATTCTTTTGTTAAAGGGTTACAGCAGTTACAACGTTTGTGTCCAAAAGGCAGTGAAATCGTCATCATCAGTGATTTCTACGCACTTACGGACGATTGTAAAGCGATATTCAGTCAATTAAGCAAACACAATCGCATTCAGTTTGTGATGATAAACGATCCATTAGAGCAAGGGGTGACCCGTTTTAATGGCGTAGAGCATGTGTCTGATAACAAACGTTCGGCATGGTTAGACTTCTCCTCTCTTTCCACTAAAAATGCCTTACAACAACAGGCGAACCTACATAAAGCGTATGTACAAAACATGGCAATGCAATTGGGCATTCATTTACATACCCTATCGTCAGGTTTTCCTTTATTAAATCAATTAACCACTGCACAGGATAAAGGAAGTAACTAATGTCTTTATCTTCAACAGCAGCACCAAATGCTGAATCACCGTCCGCCCCATTGCCTTTAGCGGATTTACACTTACCAGAAGCACCAAGCTTCTCGCTGTCATGGCAAGGTTACGGATTCATTTTTCTTATTATTGCTTGTATTGCTCTTCTTGTTTGGGCTTTTATGGCTTATAGAAAAAAACGACGCCTTCAACGTGTCGCTTTATCGGAATTAGCGAAATTAAAGCCAGAACAGACTCGTGATGTAGCAAAGCTATTAAAACAAGCGGCATTGAGCCATTTCTCTCGTCAGCAAATTGCAGCACTGCATGGACTCGCTTGGTGGAATTTTATTGAACAAAAGCTTCCGACTAAAAAACAAGCCAATGTTCACTTTGCTACTCGCTCAGAAATGCTCGAGAAAGCCTTATACGGCAAAGTGCCTTTATCTGAAACCAATCAAAAACGCTTTTATGATGATGTGCGTTACTGGTTGATTCATGCATTGCCTGCAAAACAACAAAAAGCAGAGCAAGGAGCAAAACATGATTGAATTTATGTGGTGGTGGGCATGGTTTTTCTTGCCAATCCCATTGGTGATCTATTTCTTAATGCCAGAAAAAGAAGCTGGCGAAGCGATTCATTTGCCTCGTTTACCAGACCAAGGTGAATACAAACAACCGAATAAACGCATTAATATCGGCTTATTATCATTGGCTTGGCTTTTATTGGTAGCGGCACTTGCACGTCCTGTCTGGTATGGTGAACCTGTGGATATTCAACCAGAGCACAGAGACATGATGCTGGTGGTGGATTTATCTGGTTCCATGGCTGAAGAAGACATGAAAACCAGTAATGGTGATTTTGTTGACCGCTTAACCGCGGTTAAGCAAGTGGTGTCCGATTTTATTGACCAACGTAAGGGCGATCGCCTTGGCTTGGTGCTGTTTGGTGATCACGCTTATCTTCAAACACCCCTCACCTTTGATAGAAACACGGTACGTGAACAATTAGATCGTACCGTGCTAAATCTTGTAGGCCAACGTACCGCAATTGGTGAAGGCTTAGGGCTGGCAACCAAAACCTTTATTGAAAGTAATGCACCGCAAAGAACCATTATTTTATTAAGTGATGGTGCTAATACGGCCGGTGTACTAGAACCATTAGAAGCGGCACAACTGGCAAAAGATAATCATGCCAAGATTTACACCGTTGGTATTGGCGCTGGTGAAATGCAAGTACGTGGATTCTTTGGAAAACAAACGGTAAATACCGCTCGTGATCTGGATGAAGATACCTTAACCAAGATTGCAACAATGACTGGCGGACAATATTTCCGAGCTCGTAACGCCGATGAACTTGCAGAAATTTATCAAACCATTGATGCATTAGAGCCTGTGACTCAAGCAACACAAACTTGGCGTCCCCATGAAGAGTGGTTCCGTTACCCACTAATGGGCTATTTGTTTGTTCTTTTCATTATTGTTGGAGTAAGAAAACGCCATGGTTAATTTTACTTTTCTCTATCCGATGTGGTTTTTAGCCCTCATACCATTAGTGGCTTTGATTGTTATTCAACGAAAAAACCAACATCACGGTGGCTTAATCGCCCCACACATAGCAAAACAACTTGGCATGATTCAAAAAAAGAACGGCCATGGCTTTTTATACGGACTCATCGTTATTTGGTTTTGTGTGACAACAGCACTTGCTGGACCAAGTTTTGGCTATAAAGAAACACCGAGTTTTCAGCTTTCTGGTGCTCGAATTCTTGTTATGGATATGTCTCGCTCTTTGTATGCGACGGATCTTAAACCCAACCGTTTAACCCAAGCAAAATACAAAGCCAAAGATCTTCTGCCTTACTGGAAGGAAGGCATGACAGGGTTAGTGGCTTATGCCAACAGCAGTTATTTAGTAAGTCCGTTAACAGGTGACAGTAAAACGTTAGATAATCTCATTACTAACCTATCTCCTGAAATCATGCCTTATAAAGGGAAAGGAAGTAATTTATCGGCAGCGATTACTCAAAGTATTGAGATGATGAAAAAATCTGGCCATCAACAAGGCGATATCGTTGTCTTAACTGACGGTGTTTCCTCATCACAACTTGAAAAAGTGACCGCATTAGTTGATGGCACTAAATGGCGTATTAGTTTATTGGGTGTCGGTACCACTAATGGTGCACCTATCGAGCTACCTAATGGACAATTATTAACGGATAACACGGGTAAAACGGTCGTCGCAAAACTCGATCCACAACCATTACAGCAAATAGCGACGGAAACGAATGGTGTGGCGCAGCTTATCCAATCGGATAACAGCGACATTGATGCTATCGTTCGGTTAACCAAAACACCTTTAGAGCAAGTAACAAAAAACAGCGATACACAAGTGAACAGTCGTGCAAACCACGGATACTGGTTACTCTTCCCTATTGTATTGCTTTCACTATTTGCTTTTCGAAAAGGAATGATTTTAGCTTTATTGCTTGTATTGCTGCCTGTTGATAAATCCATGGCGAATACGTTGTTATCAAACGATTACAACGCTCACCAACAATATGAACAAAAAGAATATCAAGCGGCCAGTGAACAGTTCCAATCCAAACAATGGAAAGGAGCGGCTCAATATAAAGCGGGAGATTATAAAGGCGCTATTGAAAGCTTAACTGGCCTTAGTGATATCCAATCACAATATAATCTTGCGAATGCATTAGCGCAAAATGGACAACTTGAAGACGCTAAAGCTCAATATGAATCTTTATTGCAAGCCCATCCCGATATGAAGGATGCTGAAGATAATCTGAATTTAGTAAAAAAAGCTTTAGAAAAACAGCAAGAACAAAAGCAGAAAGATGATAGTTATAAAAAAGACAAAGATGGTGATACATCATTAAAGAAAGATTCGAATGGCGATAAAAAACAAAGCCAAGATAATAAGGACGGCTCTGAGCAATCTTCAGATTCTAAAGACTCGCAATCTCAAGATTCACAGCAGAATCAGCAGAATCAGCAGAATCAGCAGAATCAGCAGAAAGATAAATCTCAATCTGAAAGCGAGTCAAAATCAGATAAACAAGAAAAATCCGATGCTTCTTCTCAAGATAAAAAGAAACAAGAACAGAAAGAAAAATCAGCACAAGCAAGCGATAAGCAAAAAGAGCAAAGCAACGCTGACAAAGAGAAGAAACAAGCTCAAATGCTGTCTCAACAAGGTCAAGTTGATAGCGATGCAAAAACAACGGATCCACGTTTACAAAAACTAGAGCAATCTGGTGCTAAAGAAGACGAACTGCTTCGTGCCCTACTCTATTTACAAGCTCAACAACAAGAGCCACCACAAGCTTCTGAGAACGAATGGTAATACCGATGAAAAGACACTTAAACTACCAATCTTCAATAATGAAAATATCACTGATGAAGAAAATACTATTACTGATTACCCTAACTCTTAGCGGGGTGTCATATGCCAACGCCCAAGCTATTGCAACCGTTAGCAAAAACAACATTACTGAAAACGAAGTTATCCAACTGATGGTATCAGTAGATAAAAGCGCAGATCAAAGCAAGTTTGATATTAGCCAGCTCGGACCGGATTTTCGTTCAGGCCAAGTCAGCTTTGGGAGCTCTCGTTCATTAGTTAATGGCGATTACAGTGTTCAAAGCCAATGGACTGTATCGATTGCACCAACCAAAATGGGGATATTAACCATTCCAAGTATGGAGGTTGCAGGTGAACAAACAAACCCAATCAATATTCGTGTAAATAAAGACGCAACGGCACCAAAAAGCAGCGATATTATCAAAGTCAGTGGTGAGTTAAGTAAAAACGAATTGTACGAAGGTGAAACGGCACAGTTTAATGCCAAAATAGCCATCTTTGCCGATATTCGTCGTTTAAAAGATCCAAATATCATTACTCCTCAAGGAAGCGGTGTTGAATTTTCTCCTATTGGTGAAAGTAAACAATATCAAACGGTTATTGATGGTTTACAAGCAACTGTGGTTGAACAGGTATTTAGTCTAAGCGCAAACAAAGCAGGTAAATTAACCTTTGATGGCTTGGCTTTTACGGGTGGGTTAATACAAACCGATCGTTACGGTCGTAGCACCAAGTTAATTCCCTTAAACATAAACCCAAAACAATACTCAATTAATGTCTTAACGAAACCATCTGATTACAAGGGAACATGGTTACCAACCAGTGATTTGAAATTAGGTCAGCAATGGCTCGTTGATGGCAAAGTCCTAACCAACACAGAGGTTGAAGCTGGCACAGCCATTACTCGCCAAATCACTCTAATGATGGCTGATGTACCACCAGAAAAGTTACCATCTATTGATATCAACTATCCAAAATCAGTTCGTATGTACGACGAAAAGCCGACCATTGGTAAAGACAGCCAAGGGAATAGTGTTATGACCATTAAACAAGTGATCATTCCACATACATCGGGCCAAGTTGAATTACCAGCGGTATCAATTCAATGGTGGAACAGCAAAACGCACAAAGCAGAAGTCGCAAAGTTAGATTCATTAATGCTAACCGTGACACCAAACAGTCAAAACAGCGAACAAATGATCGAGCGGCAGACAAATGAGCAATCAAGAACCGTAATAAAACGAGAAGTTGATCACGGTATTTGGCCTTATACCACCCTAGGTTTTGCTATTTTATGGCTATTAACACTTATTGCTTGGTATAAAGCGCGAAACAGTGTGAGCAAAGAAACATTAACGGTTACATCGAATCACGGCATATCAAACAGTGATATTTCTGTATTAATTACTGCACTTAAATCAGACAATACCATACTTGCACATCAGATCATTCAAGACCATGCTGATGACTGGAAAGCAAAAGGAATCAATACAGATAAAGTCAAAGTGCTCATTGAGAAATTAAGCTATGCTAAATACTCAAATAAATCAGAAAACCCTGATAAAGAAAGGCTTATTAAAGAGATAACTCAACAATTAAAGGTGAGTAAAAAATCAAAATCAAGCCCAGCAGAACTTGAAGCATTATAGGCTTTAACTGCATAAATGAATTTAAGGCTGGCTATATGTCAGCCTTTTTTATGTCTCACCACACCTCAGCACTTCCACTCTTTCTTAATCTCATCCAGATAAGTACTTTCTTCGTATTTTTAATTAACTTTTTTAATTTTTCACTAATGGTTTGCGCAAACGATCACGCTCAAATATTCAGATAAAAATGGATGTATCTTCACACAATGTTCGATTTACCATTGACTTATTCGACGGAAAGCTCAATTATCACCTTATCAAATGTTCACTACCATCGCATTTGCTCAAACAAGCACAGATGGAAGCGAGACGGACTTTAAAAGAATGTGCTAAATCGCATATGACAAGTAAGGGTAAGTAGTATGACAACTAAACTAGAACAACTTCGTAAA
Organism: Aliivibrio fischeri ATCC 7744 = JCM 18803 = DSM 507; assembly: GCF_023983475.1. Classification (NCBI taxonomy): domain Bacteria; kingdom Pseudomonadati; phylum Pseudomonadota; class Gammaproteobacteria; order Vibrionales; family Vibrionaceae; genus Aliivibrio; species Aliivibrio fischeri. The sequence goes on along the minus strand of NZ_CP092713.1, from coordinate 945,910 downwards.
CTAACAACAGTAGTAGCTGACACGGGTGACATTGAAGCAATCGCAAAGTACACGCCTGAAGATGCAACAACGAACCCTTCTCTAATTCTAAAAGCGGCAGAAATTACTGAATACGCACCACTAATCGATGCATCGATTGAATACGCTAAAGCGCAAAGCAACGACAAAACGCAGCAAGTTCAAGATACTTGCGACATGCTTGCAGTTAACATCGGTAAAGAAATTCTTAAAGTCGTACCTGGACGTATCTCAACAGAAGTAGATGCTCGTCTTTCTTACGATACTGAAGGCAGTGTGGCAAAAGCACGTCAACTGATCAAAATGTACAACGATGCAGGCATTACTAATGACCGTATCCTTATCAAACTGGCTTCTACTTGGGAAGGCATCCGTGCTGCAGAGATCCTAGAAAAAGAAGGCATCAACTGTAACCTAACTCTTCTATTCTCTTTTGCTCAAGCTCGCGCATGTGCTGAAGCGGGTGTTTATCTGATTTCTCCATTTGTTGGCCGTATCATGGACTGGTACAAAGCGAAAGAAGGTCGTGACTTTGAGCCAAGTGAAGACCCAGGTGTTGTTTCAGTTACTGGTATTTACAACTACTACAAAGAACATGGCTACAACACAGTTGTGATGGGCGCAAGCTTCCGTAACATTGGTGAAATCCTTGAATTAGCAGGCTGTGACCGCCTAACAATTAGCCCTAACCTACTTCAAGAACTTGAAGAAGCAACAGGTGAAGTGGTTGAGAAACTGGTTGATACAAACGGCAATAAAGCGCGTCCTGCAGCAATGACTCACGCAGAGTTCCTATGGGATCATAACCAAGACGCAATGGCAGTTGAGAAACTGGCTGAAGGTATCCGTAACTTTGCGGTTGACCAAGGTAAGCTAGAAGCAATGATTGCTGCTAAGCTATAAAACTAGGAACTAGGAGCTAGAACGCTTCGCTACGATAAGAGCAAAAGCAATCACATCGTATGTATTCCTTGCTCTTATCGTTTCTAGAAGCGAAGCGCATATCGTCTCTAGCTAACCACCATATTCAAATCGGGTTGAACTTCTTCAGCCCTTCATTTTCAAATATTCGAGTTAAAAAACATTATGAACCGTAAACATCTAGCAAATGCAATCCGTGCTCTAAGCATGGACGGCGTACAACAAGCAAACTCTGGTCACCCTGGCGCTCCTATGGGCATGGCTGACATCGCTGAAGTTCTTTGGCGTTCTCACTTAAATCACAACCCAGCAAACCCAGAATGGGCTGATCGCGACCGTTTCATTCTTTCAAACGGTCACGGCTCTATGCTAATCTATTCTCTGCTTCACCTTTCAGGTTATGAGTTATCAATTGATGACCTTAAAAACTTCCGTCAACTTCACTCTAAAACTCCGGGTCACCCAGAGTATGGCTATGCGCCAGGTGTTGAAACAACTACGGGTCCTCTAGGCCAAGGTATTACCAATGCTGTTGGTATGGCGATGGCTGAAAAAGCATTAGCGGCACAATTCAACAAAGAAGGCCACGATATCGTTGACCACTTCACTTATGCATTCATGGGTGATGGCTGTCTGATGGAAGGTATTTCTCACGAAGCGTGTTCACTTGCTGGTACATTAGGTCTAGGCAAATTAATCGCATTCTGGGATGACAACGGTATCTCTATCGATGGTGAAGTTGAAGGTTGGTTCTCTGATGACACACCTAAACGCTTTGAAGCGTACGGCTGGCACGTAATTCCAGCGGTTGATGGTCACGACTCAGACGCTATCAATGCAGCAATTGAAGCGGCAAAAGCTGATCCTCGCCCTACTCTTATTTGTACGAAAACTATTATCGGTTTTGGTTCTCCTAACAAACAAGGTACACATGACTGTCACGGTGCTCCACTAGGCGCTGACGAAATTAAAGCAGCAAAAGCACAATTAGGTTGGGAGCACGGCGCATTTGAAATTCCGCAAGAAGTTTACGCAGAATGGGACGCGAAAGAAGCAGGCGCAACTAAGGAAGCGTCGTGGAACGAGAAATTTGCAGCTTATGAAGCAGCATACCCAGAACTTGCAGCCGAATTTACTCGCCGCGTAAACGGTGATTTACCAAAAGAATGGGAAGAAAAAGCATCAGCTATCATTGCTGATCTTCAAGCTAACCCAGCAAACATCGCATCACGTAAAGCGTCTCAAAACGCATTAGAAGCATTTGGTGCTATGTTACCTGAATTCATGGGCGGCTCTGCTGACCTTGCACCTTCTAACCTAACAATGTGGTCTGGTTCTAAGTCTCTAGAAACAAATGACTTCTCTGGTAACTACATTCATTACGGTGTTCGTGAATTTGGTATGACAGCAATCATGAATGGTATTGCTCTGCACGGTGGTTTCGTACCATACGGCGCAACGTTCCTAATGTTCATGGAATACGCTCGTAACGCAATGCGTATGGCTGCACTAATGAAAGTGCAAAACATCCAAGTTTACACGCACGACTCTATCGGTCTTGGCGAAGATGGTCCAACTCACCAACCAGTTGAGCAAATCGCTTCTCTACGTCTAACGCCTAACATGAGCACATGGCGTCCATGTGACCAAGTTGAATCTGCTGTAGCATGGAAACTAGCTATCGAGCGTAAAGATGGTCCATCTGCACTTATTTTCTCTCGTCAAAACCTTGCACAACAAGAGCGTGATGCAGAGCAATTAACGAACATCGCTAAAGGTGGCTACATCCTTAAAGATTGTGAAGGCCAACCTGAGTTGGTCCTTATTGCAACGGGTTCAGAAATTGAACTAGCAGTTGAAGCAGCAGCACAACTGACAGCAGAAGGTAAAGCGGTACGTGTTGTTTCAATGCCATCAACAGATGCATTTGATAAGCAAGACGAAGCATACCGTGAAGCAGTGCTTCCATCAGCGGTAACTAAACGTATCGCAATTGAAGCGGGTATTGCTGACTTCTGGTACAAGTACGTTGGTTTTGGTGGCAAGATCATCGGTATGACAACATTTGGTGAGTCAGCGCCTGCTGATGAGCTATTCAAAATGTTTGGTTTCACTACTGAAAATGTAGTAAACACAGCAAAAGAATTGTTAGCTTAATAACAAACGCTTTTATAAACAAAAGCCTCGCTAATTCAGCGAGGCTTTTTTATATTGAGAAATAATTTTGAATTAAATACAACTTTTATGCGTATCGATTCATCTCTTCTGAATCTTCTGGCAACGTTTTAAAGCGTTTATGTAGCCACATCCATTGTGATGGTTCTTTCTCAATTAAACGTTCGATCTCTCTATTCAATACATTTGCAGCCGTTACAGCATCACGGCGTGGAATATCATCACTAATGTCATCCCCTATTTCTAGAGTATAGTGGTTATCAGTACGTATACTGGTACCCGACATAACAGCACACTTTGTCATATCAATTAAGAAACTTGAACCCATGGTTGTTGCCGCTTCTTGAACAGCAAAAAATGGAACAAACACTGAGTTACGGCGGCCATAGTCATGATCAGGTAAATACCACAAACGATTCCCTGACTTAAGAACTTTAATCATGCTTTTAACATCATGGCGATCAATCATCTTATGACCTTTACGTGTTCGTCCACGATGTTGAATAAATTCATAAACAGGATTGCTATTAGCACGATACACGCCATAACCAGGAGCAAAAAGACTAAAGATTCGAGCTGTCATTTCAAGATTTAAAAAATGACAACACAGCACTAATACGCCTTTACCTTCTTGCTCTTTTTCTAACATTTTCTCTTGGCCAATAATGGATATATGACGCTTAACACGCCAATCAGGCCAAAACCAAGCCATACCGGTTTCAATTAATGCTAATCCAGTATTCTTAAAATTTTCATTCACTAATCGCTCAATTTCTGTTTGTGAATAATGAGGAAAACATAATGCTAGATTTTTTCGAGCAACGTTCGCACGCTTTTTTAAGCAAAATTTAGATAAACATCCGATTCCATTTCCTATTCTTTTAAGGACGACGAACGGAAGTACATTAACCAATACAGCAAGAAAAGAAAAAGATAGCCATACAAGCCAGTACTTTGGAGACAACAGCGCCCATGTAAATTTAGGACTTGGAACTGTTTTCATTTTTTCACCCATCAAAACTAAGACACCTGTCTCGGAAATATAATTAAAGTGAAATTTTAGTTGAAAAGTTTAATAAGCTCAATCAAGTTTGATTAAATTATTTTCAAAAATATCAATTACCTTGATTGAGGCTTATTCATTATAAATAGTTACGTTTTGAATCATTATTTAATTCGACAAATTAGAACTGTGTCGAATAACTTATAAAATACAATATTAATTATAATACTTCATCACTATTAATTGTTTCATAAAGTTCTTTTAACAAACCTGATTCAATATTAATCAAACCATCAGATAAATGTATATAATTACCTTCAGTTACATTTAGCAATATATTCTTTCTGATATCTTCACTTTCTTTTGATTCTTTATTTTGAAAATGAAAATGTTGTATTTTCTCATAAACCATTTCTGAAACCTGATCAATTTGTTCTTGTGTTAAACAAACTCGAGACATTCCTACTACTGGTCTTTTTGCTTGTGATAATACTTCAAGCCTTAATTTCTCGGTAAACAAAGTATCTAATTTAGAACCTTCAAAAAAGGTATAATAAGGAGGAGTAAGAAAGCATGGTGAACCATCACTTTTCAGTTCAACCAAACCCATAATTTCCAATGCTCTCAAATAGATATAAACACTCTGTTCATTCAAATGGTTTTCATTAGCCACCTCTTGTACATCTCTTCCTTTGACATGAACTTCATAGAAAAAATCATACAAATAAGGGTGGTTATAAAAGATTTCGTCAAGAACTTCGGTTCTCGTTCCTTCTTCTTTATTGTGAATGTCACGTGCAATTTGTGAAAGTTCTTCTAGATTGGTATTTAATACGGTTGCATATTCCATTAATTTATCAATACCAATTGAATTACTATGAAAATGTCTTTTTAATGTCGAAATAGGTACATTTACTTTTAATGACAATTCATTATAAGTAAGATCATTTTCTTTTAATTTAACTCGTAATGCATTTAATAATAAACTAGCACAAAACCCCATAACGACTTCCTTGATGTTATTTCTTATTTTTTCAATTTACTTTATATCATTCTAAATTACTAGTTCGGTTTCATTTTTTGGAGTGAAGCAACTCATAAATTAAAACCCTCTTAGTTATAAAACTGTAATCATTGCACCACTTTCGCGCAAAGGTTACAAATATGTAACAACGTCAATTTAATGACAAATAATAATAACAACGTCAGTTATCGCTCATGATGAGCACTTTATCGACATGGAAGTCATATATGCGGACAAAACAATTAAAACAGTCAGCACTATCGAGCTTCATTTTTTGTACTTCAGCACTAGTTCACAATGCCTATGCTGAAGATACGAACAAGGAAGAAATACCTGCTGAATCCACAGAGATAGACCAAGACTCAAATTTAAAATGGGGCGGATCATTAAGCCTTGGGTATGACAGTAATCTTTACTCAGCTTCTGATTATCGCTCAAGTCGTGCTATTTCATTTCATGGTTCACTTCATTTGGCATTTTGGGATCACTACTCTCTTTATTCCAATACAGGTGGTTACCGTACATTACAAAATGCTGAAGGATTCTATTCTACAGATACTGTTGTTGGTCTATCGCGCTCATCACTGCTCACTTTTGGTGATACAGGACGTATGTCTATCAGTGGGCAATTTTCAATCCCAACATCACAAGCGTCTCAAGATAGTTTTCTCAATACAGCTTTTCGTATACAAACCCCATTTACTTTCAAGTTAGCGGACGTTGGTTTCCTTATTGCACCTCGTGTTCGTAAAAACTTTCACCAGTACACTACCTCACCATCTGGCAACGTAAATATATCGTGGGGATTATCTTTATTATTAGGGGCAAATTATAACTATGGCGATGCTTTCTTCTCAGTATCGGCATTAGGAGGAACCTCTATAAATTATAACGGTCGCTGGGCAGATGGTTACAGCTATGGTGGTAACGTCAGCGCCGGTTATAACCTTTTAGAGGACCTTTCTATTTCATTAACACTGGCTTCTTCCGGTGTATATACAGATGCAGCACAAGGAACATTAGGCAGCTTTGATCTTTTTGATGAAGCAAAAGCTACCTATTCACTTGGCATGACTTATTCGTTTTAGGGATAAAATAATAAAAACAGGATGTGAACAATATGACATATAAAAAGCTTACATTAGCTGCAGCGGTAACCGTTGCACTCACTGGCTGTGCGCCAGAAGAACAAGAATATGACACTCTTGATAAAGACCTTACTGAAGTTAAAGTACAAGATTTACGTGTTGAAGGCCGTTGGTTTTACGCTCCAACTACCGGAGCTGCACCTCGCTTTGCTGTAACTCAATTTCCTTTTTTACAAGGTATGGGACGTTATGTTGAGCTTTGCTTTTCAGATGAGGGCTTAGAAGTTCGTGGCTATGACAATAATAATCCAGAACTTTTACTACCAAAAGATAAAAATGGCTTCTGTTTACCGCAAGATGAAAGCAATATCGGCTCTGATGACCAAGTTAACTTTCCTCATGTTATGACCATCCCTGGTAGTTATGCGAAATACCAATGCCGTGAAGATAACTACGGTGATTGTACTAACGTCGAAGAAAAAGATTCAGATCCAAACCTTGGCAACACTACTTTTAGAAACAATACCCACTTTACGCCAAGCCCAGAATCGACACTAGTTAGTGACTTAAACTGGGATGAGTTATATGGAACCAAAGACGGCTTAACACCTCAAGGTTCACCAGAAGTGATCTCGTGGGAATTTGATCCAAAGAAAGGAGTATTAAACTTCGAGCTTGAGCAAACATTTAAGATCAATTTTGACAAACTATCTCGCTATATGGATTGGTCAGCAATGGAAGAAGAGATGGCAAAAGGCTCATTTAAGTCTCGCTTCTATTACTCCCTTGTTCATGAAAGTCATTTAGCGTCTGAAGACTATACACCTATTGTTTATCCTGATGGAGATGACGATGATTTTGGTTTCTTTACAACAACCACACTAAAACTCGATCCTATTACTAATAAATACAACGATATAACCTATTTAAACCGCTTTAATCCAGCAAAAAGCAGCATCGACTATTATCTGTCTGACAATTTCTTTGAAGATAAAAACAAGATTTATCTTGATGCCACCATTGAAACCATTAATAAAATGAATTTAACATTGAATGTGCTTGAGCCAAACAGTGGAAAGCCATACATCCAAATTGTTAATAAAACAGAAGGCATGGGTATTCATGCGGGAGATTTACGTTATAACGTGATCAACCTTGTTGATGAGCCTCTTGATAATGGCCTACTAGGTTATGGTCCATCCATTGCCAACCCAAGAACGGGAGAAATAATTAAAGCACATGTAAACCAATACTCGGGCGTAGCTCGTACTGGATCGTCGTACTACTGGAATAATTTAGTCCGTTTATACAATAATAAACAATTAGCAAATGTGGATTATTTTGTGCCTGCAGAAAAGCCTGTCGTTCCTAATGAAGCACCAGATCAAGAAGCAGACGTTGAAAATCAGCAAGTTCAACAAGCAATGAATAATCAAGTTGTTAGGCAACTTGAAGCAAATCGAGTTGTAAATGCAGATCCTTATGGTTCTCAACTAGCTCAATATATTGAACCAATTCAGGACAATTATTCTCTTCCTCCTGTTCAACTAAATCACCTTAATCCAGTTCATGATCACTCTAGTTTTGAAGACGTAGCTAAAGCAGACATGCAACGACTTCAACTTTGGTCAGAAAATAGCGTATACCCTATTGAAGCAATGTGGATCTCAGCCACACAAAAAACCATGCTCGAAAATCTGAATTTATCGGACGCTTATTTCACAGAAGTTTATGATGGTGATCATCTACAAGCCAAAGTATTGAAAAAATGGAAGCAACTGTCTCCTGAGCTACAAAGAAAAGCGGCAGATATGCTTACTATCACCACTTACACGAATACCTTAGTGCATGAAATAGGACATAACCTTGGGTTACGTCATAACTTCAAGGGATCTAACGATTCAAATAACTACCTATCGCCAGCGCAAGCTGAAGCATTAGGCATCAATGGTATTCCGGCATATAGCTCAACAATGGATTACGCACCAAGTATGTTTGATGAGATCCCTACGTGGGGACTTTATGATGTCGCTGCATTTAAATTTGCTTACGGCCGTAAAGTAGATGTAATCGACTTTTCACCATCACCGCAAGTAGATAAACCAGAAGATCTTATTGAGCAAGCACCTGAGTTCATTGCCCCTGATGATCGTGAATTAACAGAAGAAGAACAAACGCAATTAAATGCATGGGAAAAAACTCAAGCCATCCTTGATCAATACGGAACGTGGAATAATTATTTATACGCTCACAACGAACAAACAGAACAGTATAATAGCTATCAAAACTTTGCCTCTAGTGGCATTGTGGCTCACTTAAGTACAGATAATCCATACATCACATGTACAAAAGTTGAACCGCTTGGAGATATCAATAGTGATGGCTCTGATATGTCTAAATATACTTGTGATTTAAATAAGTTTGACCAACTGGCATTACAAGAGCATCAAACGGATGCCGTTAAATATGGTGTTATGCATTATTTTAAGCAAGTTGAAAACCAAAATGTTAGTAGCAAATTTGAACGTGTTGATTTTGACTTCTGTACCGATGGAAATGTCAGCCTGAATAGTGACTGTAACCGTTTTGATGAAGGGACCAACTTAGAAGAAATCGTTCTTTATAAATGGCAGCGTTATCTTGATAACTATGAAAATACAAACGCTGGGATCTTAAGTGACTCAGGATTAACAACAGGAAATTATATTCGATACATTCAGAGTCGTTTTTCATTCATGAACGAAATTCGAGAAGTAATCGAAGATACTGAACTTCAGGATAACTTTTTTTCTAAGCTAGGCTATACAAGACCAACAGATAAACCCCTTGATTTTTTTGGTTTCATTACTGAATCAAATTGTCGAATTGGTAAGACAAACGACTTATGGTATTGTGAATACGGAAATGCAACAAAACAAGCCGCAAGCTTCTTTTTGAGTGTATTAAAAACACCTGAGCATCAATGTATTATCGAAACAAAACAAAGCACATCTCCTGAAGCCGCAGTTATCGACACTCAACTTGTTTCATTTGGTGAATATCTATCATTAAAACTAAGACGCCACATTCCTGAAGATTATGATATTTCTTCTGCCTCTTGTTTTGATGATGTCATTCAAGAAGCAATCGCAATAGTAAGCAATGATATAGATACTAAGAACTTCACCCAAGCAACACTGGAGACCAAAGGTGGCAAATTTTTAAACTCTGTAAGTAGCTTTTCTCCAGATAATAACTACTCTAACTCAGTATCAACATTAGGTATTTGGCCAGATAAAGCTTTATCTTCATACTTCTTAGCTCGTCGTAATACTTTACGTTACACTGATGAACCAAGCTTTGCTGCACTAATGGATTGGCCCGGTGTTAAGCAAGAGTTTGATAATATAATGGAGCACTTAGTAGCAGGTACCCCACTTGCTTCCCCGGTTGAAATGATTAACAGCAAAGGTGAAACAATCATTCCTGAAATACCAGTAAGCCTTCACTTTACTGATAAATTAGAAGCTTTACCTCCTATGCCATGTGGTATTACTGATTTTTTAAATATATCGTGTACTGCTCGTGCAGACATACCTACGATGTTAATCGCAATGGCAGCAAATAATATTCACTCTCCTGATTATGACGTTCGTGATCGTTCACTCAACCAATTTAACAGTTGGGTAAAAGAGAGAGACAGCTATTATCTACCAGATGAGAATATAACCTTCGTATTAAACAATAAAAAATACGCAGCAACTCAAAAAAATACACTTGCTTGGAAATACGCTCATCAGCTAGAAGCACTTTCACCAAGTGAATTAACAACAACTTTAGCCGCATACACAAGAGCAGAATTACAAACGGTTCTTAATACGTGGGATAAATTCCTAAATATGACAACTGTACCTGTATATCAAACTGTTATTGCGTTTAAAAATCATGAGTTAATTCGTTCAATGTCAAACGAAGTAAAACCTGTTGTAGATCAATTACATGCTTGGGGTTTCGAAACATTAACAAATGACGCGCTAAACTATGGTATTAATACCGTACTTGGTAACTTAATCGAAAGTGGCGTTCTAACTCGGTTAGATAATGGGGATTTCAAAGAAGAAGCAACAGGCAAGGAATATCCTATTAATGACATTATTAATATAACTGTTTACCTTCAATTTATTTACCATAGAGACCCTGATAATTTTGAATTAATTCAAACCGTTACCCAAAATTATCAAGAGAAAATAGAGTCAGCAGTAGAACCGCGAGAAATTACTTTGTGGGAGCAGGATCCTTTATTAATAAAGGCCTACTTAGATAATGATTTCCGCGTAATTGACAATAATTACCAAAGAGTAAAAGAAACTTTAAATAGACTTCCTACCGTAGTAATACGCCATTAGGAACATTTTGCACAAACAAAAGCCAGCTAAATCGCTGGCTTTTCTTCATCTCAAACATTAAGAATCTAAAGGATGGTAATTACGTCTTCAAATGCCTTACGAGACTTAGGCAAAGAGGCATTATAATCTTCGCTTGGATGATGATAACCAATGGCTAAAGCAACATGACATTCATACCCTTTTAATTCATCAGCAAAAATTTCACTCAATAATTCAGGATCAATGCCTTCCATTGTTGTTGAGTCAATGTTCAGTCTAGCTAATGTATGCAGAGCATTACCAAGAGCTAAATAAGCTTGAGGCTTAGTCCATGCTTTATGCTCACCATTTTCATCACAGTTCAATTCTACAAACTTAAACGAAGCAAAAGCAGCTTCTTTTTGCTCTTCAGTAATACGCTTGTCAGCAACCGCTTTAGATAAAACCACATCATAATCATCTCGTGTATACGAAAGCTTATTTGCAAATAAAATCACATGAGAACACGCTTTGATGTGAGGTTGATTAAACTGATGCATATTTGCAAACGAATCATGCATACGTTGCTTCGCTGCATCGGATTCAATAACAATGAATTTCCAAGGCTGTGAATTAATTGAAGAAGCAGATAAACGCAGAGCCTCAAGCAAAACCGCTAAATCTTCTTGAGATACTTTCTTTGATGGGTCATATTTTTTTGATGTATAACGATTTTCAAGATCATGAATAATTGGATGCGTCATAATAATAAACCTTACTTGTGAAATTTTAATCCACAGACATTCTTGTCTGCACAACTTATGATGTCAACAAGCAAGGCATACTCAATATTTAATTTGCCATAGTGACACGGTTTCGTCCGTTATTCTTAGATTGATACAGAGCAGCATCGGCACGTTTGTATGCATCTGAAAACGTCGTATCATCATCTACAACACCACCAATTGATACTGTTACCTGTAGATCTGCAATTAACTCTTTTTCTATCTCTGATCGTATTCTTTCGGCTTTTTCTTCTGAATTCGTAACGCTAACCGAGTCCAACAAAATGATAAACTCCTCTCCACCCCAACGAATACAATAATCTTGATTACTTCTTACTGAGGCTAAAATACGTTGCGCAATTTGTTGAATGACTTCATCACCTTTCTTATGACCATAGGTATCGTTAATTTGTTTGAAGTTGTCTATATCAATAATCAACAATGAAAATGCCTTCATTTTTTTTAGGCGTTTTTCATAAAAGTCACGACGAAAAAACCCTGTCATCGTATCATATTGCAACAAAAACTTGCTGCGCTTTACATTATAGCCAATTGCAAACAAAGCTAAGGTAATGAACAACGAAGGAAAAATTATTTTCTTTATTAAATCAACAAGGTTTATTCCTAATGTAAATGGATCTAACTCAGAGCATGGGAGATAGGCCGACTTTTGATATAAATTATTTTTGTTTTGACTGTTTACAACCATGTTTTTGATTTTGTTATAGTGCTCTATTCTCTCATGTAAAAGTGATGCTTTAATATCAACGACTAACAGTGCATCTAAGTGTCGTTTATTATAAATAGGATAATATATCGAGCGAATATTCTCACCCGTACCATCTTCTATGTACTTTTCCGTCAACTTCAAGTTACAACCATAAAAAGATTGATAGGTTTGTTTTAAATTTTCATTATCTACAATGCGTGCGATAACGTTATCTTCCTCTATCTTCTCATAAAACAGCTCATAGCTATCTCTGATCGGATCTAAATGAAAATAACTCGATGGGTTCTGGAAGACAGCGATTGTCCATAAATTATCGCCAATGAGCTTCTCTAACTCAGTTCGTAATTTACTTATCCCTTCTGATAAAACCTTAACTTCTGTATCTCGAGTAACAACGACTGTGACACCATTTCTAGAATAACGCCCTTCATCTAATGTGATAGACGTAGCATTATTATAATAAGATGAGAAACGTCGGCTTATCGAATAGACATTTTTGTAATCATCTACAATTTCACGCTCTAATCGATTCACTGAAATGACATTGAAGAAAAAATAGCAAACTAAACAGACGCAAAAGATCAAAGTCCACATTTTCAAAATAATAAAAATATAGCTTTTTAACTGTGGCAACATTAATCGTCTTAGCATTGTCATTCTTTGAGTAGTAAAAGGGGCGAAATATATAGCAACAATAAAAGGAATCAATCTTTGTTTTTTATAAAGTGAGACATTGTCTCCAATTGGAGAAAGCCTAACATAATTACTCACAAGAGATATTCATTTGAATTATAGAGACTTAAAATTCATTCACTAAAGCAACAATTAAAACAAAACTTACAACATAAATTAAAATCCTCATCGAAACATCACGATACAAAAAAGCGTATTTTTTGTGATCTAAGTTGTCATTTTAGCTAAAAATGTATGCTAGGGTTTTAATGTATTGTTATCAAAAGGAGAGAAGTAATTATGAAACCTGAATTTGTTTATCAAGTGCCAGCGGAATTTGGTGCTACAGGTTTGGCAACAGCAGAAAAAGAAGCAGAAGCTTTGTATTCTGAGTTACTAGGTAAAGGCGCAAGAAACATGACAGAAGTGAAAATAGAATTGAAAGATTCTAATGTCATTGGCAGCTGGGTTATTGATGGCGAAAGATACTTCATGTAACTAACATAACAGTAGCAAAATGGACCTATTGTTTGATAGGTTCATCCATTTTTTAAAACCTCACATCGAATACCACTACACGACCTATTGTTTCTTCAGCGCTCATATTTCATATGTTTTTTATAATTTTATTTTAACAATGCCATTATTCATAATATAATGTGAAGTATCTCGCATAATTGACTTTATATATGTTTAAACGTGTAACATTTGGTTTCAGAATAAGAAAACAACTTAAAAACAATAGAGTAACTCTTCCTCCGAGGTTATCTCTATTCCAAAGAGTTAGGCTACCATCCTCGTTAAAAATAGAAGAAAACGTTGCGTTTCGTGCCGGCTATTTATTATGGAGCATGGGGGCATACTCATATAGTTATAGTCAACTTGAAAGAAATACAATCGTTGGACGTTATTGCTCAATCGCTAAAGATGTGACTATTTTAGGCTACCAACACCCTCTACATCGTTTTACGACAAGTACTGTAACCTATTCTAATGATGAGTTTGCACTATCTGGTTTGCAACATGGTTCATTAAAAGAAAATAAAGACTACGTTCCACAACCCATCATCATTAAGAATGACGTTTGGATTGGAGCTAACGTAGTACTAAAACCAGGCATTACAATTGGTAATGGCGCTGTTATTGCCGCTAATGCAGTCGTAACTAAAGATGTTCCTGATTACGCTATTGTTGGCGGGATCCCAAGTAAACTTATAAAGTATCGTTTCAAAGAAGAAGTGATTAATGACTTATTAGATATAAAATGGTGGGAATATGACTTTTTAGACTTCCAATCTATCCCATTAGATTCTGATATTAATGACTTTATTCGAGATTTTAAACAGTTAGTTGATAGTAATAGCATCAAAAAATACCATCCAAAAACATTTACCATATAATTTTATTCTACGTACACAAAAAAGGGCCGCAAACTGCGACCCTAACTTATTCGTTATTTCAGAGAAAGTGAGTTATCACTCTTTACCGCTTATTCTTTACCAAAAACGTTGTTCTCTTGCTCTTGTACTCGGATGAAAGTAGTACGCTTAGTTAGCTCTTTAAGCTGTGCTGCACCTACGTATGTACAAGTTGAACGTACGCCACCAAGGATGTCAGAAATCGTGTTATGAACAGAACCACGGAATGGTAATAGTACAGTTTTACCTTCAGCAGCACGGTACTTAGCAACACCACCAGAGTGTTTGTCCATCGCGCTTTGTGAAGACATTCCGTAGAATTTCATGAATTGCTTACCATCTTGTTCAATAACTTCACCGCCCGACTCTTCGTGACCAGCTAACATACCACCAAGCATTACGAAATCAGCACCGCCGCCGAACGCTTTAGAAACATCACCAGCGCATGAACAACCGCCATCACCGATGATACGACCACCAAGACCGTGAGCAGCGTCAGCACATTCGATAATTGCAGAAAGTTGTGGGTAACCAACACCTGTTTTAACACGTGTAGTACATACTGAACCCGGGCCAATACCTACTTTAACAATATCTGCACCAGCAAGGATAAGCTCTTCAACCATATCACCAGTAACAACGTTACCTGCAGAAATCACTTTATCAGGGAATTCAGCACGTACTTTTTCAACATACTGCACTAAATGCTCAGAGTAACCGTTTGCTATATCAATACAAATAAAGATCAAGTCATCTGTCAATGCCATGATGTCTTTAGTTTTTTGGAAATCAGCTTCTGAAGTACCAGTAGAAACCATTGCATTTTTAAGAACAGATGCATCGTTCTCTTTAATAAACTCAGCCCAATCAGCAACAGTATAGTGCTTATGTACAGCAGTCATTACACCATGCTCAGATAATGCTTTCGCCATTGCAAAGCTACCTACAGAATCCATGTTAGCTGCAATGACAGGTGTACCAGACCATTGACGTCCGCTATGTTTGAATGTAAAATCGCGGGTTAATTCAACCTGAGAGCGACTTTTCAGCGTTGAACGCTTAGGACGAAACAGTACATCTTTGAAGCCTAACTTTAATTCTTGTTCGATACGCATGATAAATTCCTCGTCTTATCGATAAGGCTCTACTATCTCTTGTTGCCTTTGGCAGAAGGCAGTTAACAAACCAAGATAGCAGGCACAAAAAAACCGGGGCGCTGGCAGGCGCTCCGGTTTTCAGTATTATAGGTCCAGAAACCTTTTTAGCAAGTCTGATAATTCTATTTTTTTTGTGATACCATTGATTAAATTGCAAACAAAAAGCACTTACCAGTTAATTAGACTTTTAAAATATAATAATTAGATAATTACTCTGCATTTCTTCCAACTCTTAGACTTTTATAAAACCACCTAATTAACGCCCATCGGTAACTTTCTTCAAACAAGTAAACGTTTGCTATTATCAGTTAATATCCAAGACGATCAACTTCTCATTTTTTTACTATTTTCATGAATGGATATCGAATTTAATGTGATATACTCACGGAAAATTCACTCATTAACTGATCTTTAATACATGAAGTTTCCTGGCCAACGTAAGTCTAAACACTATTTTCCAGTTCACACTCGCGATCCTCTAGTGAATCAAATCAACCAAACGCCTAAACTTGAACGCACTCATCTTATCGGTGTTGGTCAAACAATCGTAGATATCGAAGCAAAAGTAGATGATGACTTCCTAAACCGTCATCAATTAAGTAAAGGTCATTCACTAGTTCTTGAAGAATCAAAAGCTGAAGCTTTATATAAAGAACTATTTGAAAGAAACTTGATCAGTCATGAGTATCCTGGCGATACTATTGGTAATACTCTTCATAATTATTCTGTTCTAGCTGATAGCAAATCTATTCTTTTAGGTGTTATGAGCGAAGACATCAAAATCGGCTCTTACGCTTATCGTTACTTATGTAACACAACAAGCCGTATGGATTTAGACTACCTTCAGCCAGTTCAAGGCCCTATTGGTCGTTGTTACACATTAATTTCAGAAGACGGTGAACGTACGTTTGCTATCAATGAAGGTGACATGAACCAATTATGCCCAACTCATGTTCCAGAGCATATTTTCGAAAAAGCATCAGCACTAGTGATTTCTTCTTACCTTGTTCGTGGTAAAGAAGGCGACCCTATGATGGACGCAGTGCGTAAAGCTATCGATTGTGCAAAATCTCATAACGTTCCAGTGGTTCTTACTTTAGGTACTAAATACGTTATCGAAGGTAAAGCAGAATGGTGGCAAACCTTCTTAAAAGAAAATGTGACTGTTGTTGCAATGAATGAAGAAGAAGCAGAAGCATTAACTGGTGAAAAAGATCCTCTACTAGCGGCAGATAAAGCTCTTGAGTGGGTTGATCTAGTTCTTTGTACTGCAGGCCCTATCGGTCTATACATGGCTGGTTTCACAGAAGAAAGTATTAAACGCGAAACAAGTAAGCCCCTTCTACCGGGTAACATTCCTGAATTTAACCGCTTCGAATACAGTCGTCCAATGGTTAAAGCGTTATGTAAAAAGCCAATTAAAGTATCTTCTCACATTGCTCCATACATGGGCGGCCCTGTTGAGATTAAAAATACGAATGGTGCTGGTGATGCTGCATTATCAGCTTTATTGCATGATATGGCTGCAAACTTCTACCATAAAGAGAATGTGCCAAATTCAAGCAAACATGATGCTGAGTATTTAACCTATTCTTCTTTCTCTCAAATTTGTAAATACTCTAACCGTGCAAGTTATGAAGTATTAACTCAACACTCTCCTCGCTTGTCTAATTCAATGCCAGAGCGTGAAGATTGCTTAGAAGAGGCATACTGGGAACGTTAGTCCCATTAGTATGGTTTATTTATAAAAAATCCGACGGTTAAACGTCGGATTTTTTGTATATATAGCCCTAATATAAATTAAGTGCGGTACAACACTTTAACCACGTGCCAACCAAATTTAGTCTTCACTAAGTGCGGAACCAGAGTTTCACCACTGAAGCACACCTTATCAAATTGAGGAACCATTTGACCTTTCTTGAATTCACCTAAATCACCGCCTCTTTTACCAGAAGGACAACTTGAATACTTCTTCGCTAATACGTGAAATTTAGCGCCTTTTTTAAGCTGTTGGATAATGTCTTCTGCTTGTTCTTTATGCTTAACAAGAATGTGTAACGCAGCTGCAGTATTCGCCATGAATGCCTCAATTAGTTTAAATAACGATTTATCATAATTATATCGTTTATATCGCCATAATTGATAGTCTCACCTTTAAAAACCGTCTCAAAAAAACTACAATCTCCTTTATAAAAGAACATCAAAAAGGCTATCACTTATGAAAAGCAAGGCGAATCAATCGCAAGGTATGCTGCTATTCAAACTCACGCTTTCACAACGGTTTGCTATTGGCACCTTGAAAGTTCGTGAGATCGTACCTTTCCAGCCTCTCACATCTATCCCCTATTCTCATCATCATGTTTTAGGTACCGCAACCATAAGAAATATGGCGATTCCCATTATCGACATGGCAGCAGCGGTTGGATTTCGACCATTACAAAAAGAAGAACTTGATAGCTGTTATATCATCATTACTGATTGCATGCGTACTGTTGTTGGGTTCGCAATCAGATCTATCGATAAAATAATAGAATGTGATTGGAAAGCAATTGAAGCCTCTCCACCAACCGCGGGTTCTAATGTTTTTGTTACTGGTATTACACGAGTTGAAGATAAAATCGTTCAATTACTTGATGTTGAGCTGTTACTATCAAAAATCTATCCAGAAGATACTTCTAATTTATATCCTATCTTAGCGGACGTTGAGAGGGAGAAACTAAAACCGTTAAACATACTATTAGTTGATGACTCTTTTGTTGCACGTAAACAGCTTTCAACTGCACTCGACAGTATTAATATCCCTTATGATGTTGCAACAAACGGTTTAGATGCTTATGAAATACTAAAAAAAGCATCTGATGAAGGTAGACCATATAATATCGTTGTTAGTGATATTGAAATGCCGGGATTAGATGGATACGAATTGGCTTTTGAGATTCAAAATGACAATCGACTAAAAGATGCTTATGTAATTCTTCATACCTCACTTTCAAGTGAGATCTGTGTAGAGCAAGCACACCAAGTCGGTGCTCACGAAGCCCTAACAAAATTTGAAGCGACGGAATTAGTTCAAGCAATGCTTCGTGGTGCAAACCACAACAACCGAGCTGCTTAATTAACGCATACAAAAATAACTTACACATACAAAAAACCGCATTACCCTAGGATAATGCGGTTTTTTTATATTTTTGTTTATTACTTAAAATTAAAGAATTAAAAGTACAGACGAATTACCGATACGGCTACACACCCAGGACGGCGACACTTTTCGATTTCAACTTTAACTTCTGTCTCAATCTCTAAACCACGCTTGATTGGTGTCACTGACATCAGTGTGCTTCTTGCTCGAATACGCTTACCCGCTTTAACTGGATATGGGAAACGCACTTTATTTAAACCGTAGTTAACAGTCATTTTTGCTGTTGGGAACAGTAAGTTATCACTACCAACGTTATCTGTCAGTTTTGATAACATAGAAAGCGTAAGAAAGCCGTGTGCGATAGTGGTTTTAAAAGGAGATTCTGCCGCTGCTCTCTCTGGATCCGTATGAATCCATTGTGGATCTTCTGTTACTGCACCAAAACTGTTAATTCGCTCTTGATCCATTAATGACCAATCGCCAACGTGAATTTCTTCACCTAAACGAGCTGTTAGCTCTTCAAAAACGTTTTGTGTTTCTAAGTTCATTTCAATTGGCTCAGGCTGAACAGCTTCTTGCGCCTGTCCATTAACAGTACGCTTATGCTCTTTAACCCACGAAATAATGTGAATATTGTTGGCTTTATTTAAAAATTCAATCCAGTAATCATATATGGTCGGTGACATCCAGTCTTTCAACTCGAACGGATGTTTCGCAAGATATTCACGCTTATGCTTTAGAAAATCGACAACCTTCATAGAGAAACCTTATTTGATATCTAATCGTAAAAACAATGCTTAATAGCCAGATTGCGTAATTGTGTTACACATCACGTTTTTTTTGCAAATCTTTTCCTAGCTTACACTTGTTCGCTGTAATCAACTTTTTCTTTATTAAACAAACTACTATCGATAATGAACACTGTTCAAAAAAAATCCATTATGAGAAGTAATGCTCATATTTCAGCAAAAACATCATAGAAAGACGTTAAAATACACACTAATTTCACGCTTATTTTAGTGGCTATTGTGCTCTAATTATGAGTTTTCAATCGCATTTCTGATAATTAACACAAATTAGTTTAGGTTAAACATTCCCAAAATCAATAAAACAAAAAACCTCTGCAGTAAATACAGAGGTTTTTCTAGTAACTCGAACTTATTAAGGATCACCAACGATCACACATTTCTTGTTGTTATTAATTATCCGCGATAATAACGCTGAGGAACAAATGGCATCTTCTCAACCGTCATTGGCAGTTTTTTTCCTCTTACATCTGCAAAAACTTCAGTACCAAGACTAGCAAGATCAGTTCGTACATATGCCATCGATACTGGCTTCCCTGCTGTTGGCCCCGCTGTACCACTTGTTACAATGCCAATTTCATTATCATTCGCATCATAAAGCTTACATCCTTCACGCACAGGCGCTTTAGTTTGCCCAACAAGACCGACACGTTTACGATTTACATCTTTTGTTTCAATCTGCTTTAAAATAACATCAGCACCAGGGAAACCAGCAGCACGTTCACCATCAGCACGACGGTTTTTACTTATTGCCCATAAAAGGCTAGCTTCTAGTGGTGTCGTTGTCGTATCTAAATCATGTCCGTACAAACATAGGCCGCATTCTAGACGCAATGAATCACGAGCACCTAAACCTATCCATTCTACTTCTTCAAATGACGTTAAAGTCTCTGCTAATTCTGCTGCTTTATCATTTGGTACTGATATTTCATATCCATCCTCTCCTGTATAACCAGAGCGACTGACATAGCATTCAATACCATTGATCTCTACCACAGCGGTATCCATAAATAGCATATTAGCCACAGATGACTGAAGTCGAGACAATACGTCGGCAGCTTGTGGGCCTTGAAGCGCTAATAAAGATCGATCTTCAATCACCTCTATTTCGACATCAGCAGGTAAATTAGCTGCTAAGTGCGCAATATCTTGTTCTTTACACGCCGCATTAACAACAACAAACAGATGAGCACCAAAGTTAGCCACCATCAAGTCATCCATAATTCCGCCATCATCATTCGTAAAAAATGCATAGCGCTGCTTTTGAGAAGGAAGATCAATAATATCAACAGGAACTAAAGCTTCTAATGCAGCAGCGGCATTTTGTCCTTTCAGTCTAAGTTGCCCCATGTGCGACACATCGAACAAACCAGCGGCATTACGAGTATGAAGGTGCTCTTTTTTTACACCAAGTGGATATTGCACAGGCATTTCATACCCTGCAAATGGCACCATCTTCGCGCCTGCTGCTACATGAATATCGTAAAGTGCGGTTTTATATAATTGATCTGACATTCTTCTATCTCCATTTGCCTTATTGTATGGCTGAATTTGTCGTTATAAAAAGTGTTGAGCTGTTTATTCTATTTTGCTGTCACCCAAAGAATTTGAGCGTCTTCTTTACTGATCGAAATTAATACATGCCCCATGCTCGCATCGTAATAAACGCTATCTCCAACAGCCAAGTTTACTGGTTCATAAAATTCACTGTAAAAACAGACTTCCCCTTCAAGAACTAATAAAAACTCTTCACCATCGTGACGAACCCATTCTGCATATGCATCAAAATCTCGTGCTCGAATTCGACTTTTAAAAGGCACCATTTTTTTATTAGATAATTGCGTGGCAAGTAACTCATGTTCATAGGTTGCTGTTGGATGAGGCTTACCTTGCTCAGCTAACGTAATATCACGTCTACCTGCCGCCCCTTTTGTTTTAGGTGGTTCAAAGATTTGTGGGATATCAATATCCAACCCTGTCGCTAACTTTTGCAATGCTTGAAATGTTGGTGAAATCTGTTCATTTTCTATTTTTGACAAGGTTGAACGTGCAAGTCCAGTTCGCTTACTTGCTTCTTCGAGTGTTAAACCAAGTTGGATTCGTATGTCTTTTAATCTTTGACCAAGATCCAATGGAGCAATCGGTTGCTCTTCGTTATTTTTCTCAACTTTAACGATTTTCGCTTCCTGCATGTTTATTTTTTCTGCGCTCACATAGCGCTCCTTGTGCTTATGAATCATCCAAATTGCTTTATTAATATTCACTTTACTGAAAGAAATTGCGAGATAAAAGGAAACAACAATGTCTAAATAGTGCGCTAGGTAGCAAAAAAGGAAACAAAGTTTCTTATTGGAAACTTCGTCGTTGAATGTTGCATTTCACACTTGTATGTTTATCGAATGTAATGTGATGGCTGTTATTAATACAGATAACACTCTATTTGGTTTTATTTTATACAATTTCGCTTAACGCTATTTGCTTAATGCAATTCACTCTGGAGAAGTATCATGGAAAAAGATCTTAAATTTACAGCAAGCCACGAATGGGTACGTGACAATGGCGACGGTACAGTAACGGTTGGTATCTCTGATCACGCTCAAGGTCTACTTGGTGACGTTGTATTTGTGGACTTACCTGATGTTGATGATGAAGTAACCGCCGGTGAAGGATTCTCACTCGTTGAATCAGTTAAAGCTGCATCGGATATTTACTCACCAGTGACAGGGGTGATTGTTGAAATCAATGAAGAGCTTGAAGACAGCCCAGAGCAAGTAAACGAAGAACCGTACGAAAGCGGTTGGATTGCTCGTATTAAGCTTTCAGATTCATCTGAATTAGAAAGCCTAATCCCGAGCGACACTTATCTTGAAAGCCTAGACGAAGAATAAAAATCATAAAAAGGATTAAGATAATGAGTCAGCTCCTTCAACAATTAGGCACGGATAACGAGTTTATTCGTCGCCATAATGGACCCGCTTCTTCTGAACATCAGCATATGCTCAACACTATTGGTGCTGAAACGTTACAACAATTAATTGAAGAAACCGTTCCAAGCTCAATTCGTTTGCCTCAGCCAATGCAACTCCCTCATGGTTTATCAGAAAATGCCATGCTTGCTGAGTTAAAACAGATCGCTCAACAAAATACACTCAATACCAGTTATATCGGTCAAGGGTATTACAATACTCACACACCTAATGTAATTTTACGTAATGTGTTGGAAAACCCGGGCTGGTATACCGCTTATACTCCTTACCAACCTGAAATTTCTCAAGGTCGTTTAGAAGCTTTACTAAATTATCAACAAATGGTGATGGATTTAACCGGACTTGAGATTGCTAACGCTTCCCTACTTGATGAAGCAACGGCAGCAGCAGAAGCCATGACTCTATGTAAGCGCGGCGGAAAAAGCAAAAGCAATATTTTCTTCGTTGCTGATGATGTTCACCCACAAACATTAGCGGTTATTAAAACTCGTGCAAAGTTCATCGGTTTTGATGTCATTGTTGATAATGAATCCAATCTTGATTCTCATGATGTGTTTGGTGCCCTACTGCAATACCCAGGCACAACAGGTGAAGTAAAAGATCTTACGGATCTTATTGCTCAAGCTCATACCAAGAAAACACTCGTTGTTGTTGCAACCGATCTATTAGCGTCTGTGTTACTTAAACCTGTTGGTGAGATGGGGGCAGATATTGCGATTGGTAGTGCGCAGCGCTTCGGTGTACCAATGGGGTACGGTGGTCCTCACGCCGCATTCATGGCGACACGTGAAAAATTAAAACGCTCAATGCCGGGCCGTGTCATTGGTGTCTCGATTGATTCAAAAGGCAATCAAGCACTTCGTATGGCAATGCAAACTCGTGAGCAGCATATTCGTCGTGAGAAAGCGACATCGAATATTTGTACCGCTCAAGCATTACTGGCGAACATGGCTTCTTTTTATGCCGTGTATCATGGTCCAGAAGGGTTGAAAACCATTGCTCGTCGTGTCCACCACTTTACGGCTATTGTGGCAAAAGCATTACAAATGGCAGGTTTTGAGCTAGAGCACCAACATTTCTTTGATACCTTAACCGTTAAGACTGAACAGCAAACAGATATTTTGTACACTAAAGCGTTAGCTTCAAGTATTAACCTACGCAAATTTGATACAAAATTAGGGATCAGTTTTGATGAAACAACTACGGCTTCGGATCTGGTTACCCTATTAACGGTATTTGGTATCGATAATGCGGAATGTGAAACCCTATCTGCTGAAGTAGGGAAAGATGAATTTGCTGCCATACCTAAACATTGTCAACGAACGTCTTCCTTCTTAACTCATCCAGTATTTAATACGTACCATAGTGAAACACAAATGCTACGTTATTTGAAAAAACTGGAAAACAAAGACTTTTCTTTAACTCATGGCATGATCCCGCTCGGTTCTTGTACCATGAAATTAAATGCCGTTGCAGAAATGCTGCCTGTTACATGGCCAGAGTTTGGTGGTATTCACCCATTCGCACCACTAAACCAAGCCGCAGGTTATACAACACTAGCAACATCACTAAAATCCATGTTATGTGAAATCACAGGTTATGATGAGTTTTCATTGCAACCAAACTCAGGCGCTTCTGGCGAATACGCAGGTCTAATTGCGATTCAACGTTACCATGAGAGCCGTGGTGATGCTCACCGTAATGTTTGCTTGATCCCAAGCTCTGCACACGGTACTAACCCAGCTACTGCATCTATGGTATCGATGAAAGTTGTCGTGGTGAAGTGCGATGAGAACGGCAATATCGATATGATCGATCTCGCTGAAAAAATTGAAAAGCATCAAGAAAATCTATCAAGCATAATGATCACTTACCCTTCTACGCATGGCGTATATGAAGAGCAAGTACGTGAAGTGTGCGACATGGTACATGCAGCAGGTGGTCAAGTGTATCTTGATGGTGCCAATATGAATGCGCAAGTTGGTTTAACAAGCCCAGGTTTCATCGGCTCAGATGTATCTCACTTAAACCTACACAAAACCTTCTGTATTCCACACGGTGGTGGGGGTCCGGGTATGGGTCCTATTGGTGTTAAATCACACCTTGCGCCTTTCCTTCCGGGACACTCAGAAAACGGCGTTCAAGGAACGGATTATGCTGTTTCAGCTGCGGATTTAGGCAGTGCCTCTATCTTACCAATATCATGGGCATACATTGCTATGATGGGTGAAATGGGTCTAACTGAAGCGACAAAAGTGGCGATATTAAATGCCAACTACGTAATGGAACGTCTACGCCCTCACTACCCTGTTTTATACCGTGGTACCAATGGTCGTATTGCGCACGAATGTATTATTGATATTCGTCCATTAAAAGAAGCAACAGGCATCAGTGAAGAAGACATTGCAAAACGATTAATGGACTTTGGTTTCCATGCTCCAACCATGTCATTCCCAGTTGCAGGAACCTTAATGGTTGAGCCAACGGAATCTGAAGACCTAGCTGAACTGGATCGTTTCTGTGACGCGATGATAGCGATTCGTGAAGAGATGAATAAAGTTGAGCAAGGTGAATGGCCATTAGACAACAACCCACTGGTTAATGCACCACACACACAAGTCGATTTGATGTCTGATAGCTGGGAACATCCATATACTCGTGAAGTAGCATGCTTCCCATCATCACAATCAAAAGATTCTAAATACTGGCCTACCGTCAACCGTGTAGACAATGTGTATGGTGATCGTAATTTAATCTGTTCATGCCCAAGCATTGAGAATTACGAAGAGTAACACTCACCACTAACAACCTATCTATATAAAATAGACAAGCGTATGTTTGTCTATTTTTTATCTAAAAAATGAATCATTCCTTTCCCTTTTGTTACGGTGAAATAACCGTAATCATGATGTAACTCACTAATTTATAAATAAAAGATTTTATTTTTAAAAATAATGATAATGAGCACAAATTAATACTAGCAAGATGGTAACCTGTATGTCAGAATCCATCGCTTTTTTATGCTTGTTTATTAAGACGTTACATACAATTTATCTATTGATAGCATGATTTATCATTGTTGAAACCGTTAGTTTACGGACCTTTTCAATATCTCAACAATGTAATCAATTATTGGAATTTCTCATTTGAAAATAGCTTTAAATCTTAATTTTGTTAGTAGTGCGCTATCAGGGTTAACCTCTGTGTTTAAACGTAAGAATTCGCAGTCTTCATCACGCTCTTACATTTATGATTTATCCGCAATTGCATTACTTCTTTTACCTCTAACGTTATCGAACGCAACCGCTGTTCTACTCGGGCATTTATTTAACTTTTTTGAATTTAAAGAACTTTCAAGCCTTCTTTTTCATTTATCGAATTTATTAATTAACATCTACCCACTCTCTTTTTGTGTTATTGCAGGGTATTACTTATCGCATAAAACGACCTTTAGTAGCGCAACGTTTATCATCTACGCTTTAGCTCTGTTTTATCTGCTTTCAATAGAGAATGGAAGTTTATCTACGCCATTTTATTTTCCGAATAATCCACTACTTGCTCTCTTAAGTGCTCTGATCACATTCATGTATTGCACTCGCTTTAATCTACAGCAACTAGAACCACAGGCTTTGGATTTTTCTTCTCGTTTGTTTAAGCACGTCTTCCACTTTTTTACTTTTATCAGCGCCGCCTTTTTATTGTCTAAATTGATGATGAAAGTCATTAATTACATGACGGCCTTAATCGGCAACATGAGTGCTGACCCTTTAACCTTTACTGGTGGGCTAATCTACCAAACCATTCTTGGGTTATTAGGCGCGATTGGCATTAATGGCCACAACATGTTGTTTGCCGTTAAACAGACCATCTATTCTGAAACTCAACAGAATATGACGGATTGGGCAGCAGGAGAAGCAACGTTAAATATCATAAACCAAGGATTTTATGATGCGTTTATGTCAATGGGTGGATCTGGGAACTCCATCAGTTTATTACTTTGTATTCTTCTATTTTCAAAAGAAAAAAATCATATTATGTTGGCTCTCGCCGCCTTCCCATTGGTCATGTTTAATATCAATGAGGTTTTGCTGTTTGGCTTACCAATCATCTTTAATCCATTACTGATCGTCCCATTTGTTGCGTTACCATTAATCAGTTTTTTAATTACTTATTTAGCTATCTTTTCAGGGGTGATATCTCCAGTCGTTAATATCGTTAACTGGATGACTCCACCATTATTTAGTGGTTATGTTGCAATGGGAGAAAGCATAGAAGGTTCAATATTACAGCTTGTTATTATCATTGTAGGTATTTTTGTATATCGTCCTTTTTATCTTGCATTTGCAGGGAAATACGCACTCAATCACCCTGCGGTACTGAGTAATACGAATATAGAACAGTCTATTTTTAAAAGCCTATTAGATAATGTTAGAAGCTCTGCAGCGACGAGCTTAAAGCATTCTTCAACCCAGCAACGCTTATCTCGAATGCTGCACGAAGATGGCTTTGTAATGCATTATCAATTACTTCAATCTGTTGTTGAGAAAGACGTTATCTCTTTTGAGGCATTATTGCGCTATCAAGATCGTGAAGGCAATTTATGCCCGCCTACCTTTATTAGCGATTTCCAACTGCTTAATATGATGCCAACACTGGATAAATTGGTTATTGATAAAGTCTTAACTGATATACAGAAAATGGATCTCAACGAAGATCGACGTGTTGCTATCAATATTTCTGTCGCTTCTATTGAAGAACATGGTTTTGCTGAGCACGTAATCGATCGTCTAAAGTTCTTTTCAATTCCACCACATTGGCTAGAAATTGAGATAACAGAAGAAGCAATTTTGAGTGATAACCATAATCTGCTGAGTACATTAGAGATCTTAAAGTCCCATGGAATTAAAATCGCTATGGATGATTTTGGAACCGGTTATGCTTCGTTCCCACATCTACTAAAATACCCATTTGATAAAATTAAGTTAGACCGCTCTTTGCTATTAGATGCTTCTACAACTAAAGGTAAACAGTTATACCAATTAATCGCTCAAATGGGTGATGTAGCAAATTGTGAAGTGGTAGCAGAAGGTGTTGAAACAGAAGATGAATTTAAATTTGTTGCCGAGTGTGGTGTTGATAAAGTACAAGGCTTTTTGATTGCGCGACCACAACCGCTTTCAGAGGCGCTAAAACTAATAAAACTTAACGAGCAGATTGATACCAATCGTAATAAATAACGGGTCATCTTAGTCGCTGATTAGAAGGCTTGATAACTGCGTTAGAATTTTCGATTATTAAATAAAGGACTATTCCACATAGTCCTTTTTACTACCACATAACGAACACAGCAGCGATTGCTATCAATATTAACGCTAATATATCTTTTCTTTTTATCCCTTCTTTTAGCCAAAAGAAAGAGATCAACATAGTAAAAAAGACTTCAACTTGACCTAAGGTTTTTACTAATGGCACCGTTTGTAATGACATAGCACTAAACCAACCAAGTGATCCTATAAAGCTGGCTATACTGGTCATAACAACCAATTTAGGCTTTATAAACATCGCCTTAAGTGTATTGAAGTCTCTAATTAAAAGATAAGAAACAAGCGCGATGGTTTGAAATAGAATCACCAAGAATAAAACCCAAGCAGCACGATGTGGAAAAGGCAGTGATAAGGTTAAACTCGCCTCTCTTACCCACAATGACGTTAACGCAAAAGAGGTACTGCACGCCAAACCTATGATTGCCGTTTTGAATGAAATACTACGAAGGCCATCAGGACAACTTAATAAGAAGACAGCAACCGCGCCTATTGCCACCCCTAACCAACCAAATAATGATAAAGACGTGCCAAAGAATAAAACGCCAAGAAAAGCAGACACAGGGGCTTCACTCTTTGCGAGCCCAGCTCCAATGGCAAAGTTTTTCTGTTTAAACAATACCACCATCAAACCTGTGGCGATGATCTGCATTACTGATGCAGCAATAATGAAAAAATACGAATAAGCCGTAAAGCTTGGTAAATTAACAGGTTCAAAGTAATAAAGAAGCCACAAATATATTGCCGCTAATGGTCCTGCCCACAAAAATCGTGACAACGTCACACCTGTCACATTCAATTCTTTACTTAATCGACTTTGAAACGCATTCCGCCATGATTGGCTAAACGCTGCAAGTAACGTAAATAATATCCAACTCACACATCATCCTTTATGAATCACTTCCTTTTCTCACATGATACATAAGTGAACCTCTATAGATAGTCGTTGTGAGTGATTATTTTATACTTTTACCATCGCTCTATAATCAGAAGGGGTATAACTGGTTTTATTCTTAAATACACGATAAAAATAGTTCACATCTTGAAAGCCACAACGTGTTGCTACCTCAGTTAAACGGAAGGTGTATTTCTTTAGCATAAACTTAGCACGTTCAATTCTCACCCAAGTAATATAATCAGCCAATGTCATATGTCCTTGTTGTCTAAACATACGCGATAAATGATTTGGTGAAATATTAAAACGATTCGCAATCGTGGTTCTATCTATGCTTTTATGGAAATTCTCTTGAATATAAATGCAAATTCCCTGATACAGATCTTCACTGCGCTTTTTAGGTGATACTGTTTCACTTGGCTCACCTAACATAGACTTACTGTAACTGAGTAACGCAAGAAGCAGATATTCGTCGATCTGTTTTTTGTTTGGTTCGCGGGCTAACGCATTTAACGCTTCTAAAATATTATCAATAGCGTGACCTGTACGAGTCTGGATACTGTACTTTTGTACGTCGTAAAACCCCTCTTCTCCTTTACGCTTACTCACTAAGCTAAAGCCAACTTGTCTGCGACCAAAGAGCAAACTAAGTACAGAGCAATCCTCACTCCAATCTGGCTTATTCCAACAGTTCGGTGGGATATACAAGGCATCACCAGCCATGACTTTAACTTCAGTAATGCCAAATTCGGGATCTTCTATTTGGTTTCGGTATTCACCACTAATCACCAATTCTAGACGAGGAAAGTTTACCTGATAACAACATGCAGGAGGCGTTACTTTATCTCCAGCAAACCAGATCTGATTAAAGCTTTCTCTCTCAGCCAACAAGGCCTCTAAAACGGTATTAAATACTAAATCCATGATAACCACTTTACGAAAATAACCGCATTTTTATCCACTTTAATAATCAAGTGCATGATTACTATTGATAAAAACCACAATGAGAAACACACCAAACAATCATGTAACTCTTTATTTATTAAATATTTTTTTGATTTGTACATTATAGATATTTCGTTTTATAAAAATAAGAGCTGAATCACACTTGCTGACAGATGTTACAATAATCCAGTAAATGTCTTTCTCGCACACTTACACAAAGCCCTTATTCCATTCAAACTGTCCCTACATAAGTAACCCATCATTAACAGGGAATATTTCATGATTACTGACTTAATCAATGAACAACTCATTTGTTTAAACCTGAAAGCTCAAACTAAAGACGACGTTTTTTCTGAAATGGCTGAACATTTGTTCCAGCAAGGCCGCATCAGTGATAAACAACAATTTTTAGCGGATATCTATGCTCGTGAAGAGTTAGGAAATACCGGATTTGAAGAAGGCGTTGCCCTTCCTCATGCTAAAAGTGCGGCAGTTATTTCTCCTGCTGTAATGATTGGTGTTAGCAAAGAAGGCATCGAATACGGTGCTGAAGATGGTCTTCCATCTCGTCTATTCTTCATGATCGCTTCACCGGCAAATGGTGCAGATCACCACATTGAAGTACTTGCAGAGCTATCATCTAAGTTAATCGAAGACGGCTTTATTGAGAAATTCTTAAACACGACGTCTTCAAAAATGGCACTTGAATTACTGCTTCAAAAAACTGACGAAGCAGAAGCTGTTGAAGCGAATAAAGGGTTCTTGATTGGCGTTACTGGTTGCCCTGCAGGTATTGCACATACTTACCTTGCATCTGAAGCGCTTGAGAAAGGTGCCGCTGAATTAGGTTATCAAATCAAAGTAGAAACGAACGGTTCTATTGGTGTTAAAAATAGCCCAACAGCCGAAGAAATCGAAAAAGCAGAAGCGATCATCGTGGCTTGTGATAAGCAAGTGGATCTGAATCGTTTTGCTGGTAAAAAATTAATTCAAACTGGCGTAAAAGCGCCAATTAAAGATGCGAAAGGGTTAATTACTCAATCACTTTCTCAACCACCTTTTGTGGCTGATAACTCTAATGCATCATCTGAAACTAAAGACAAAACATCACAAGCTCGTTCTGATCTATACCGTTACCTAATGAATGGCGTATCTCACATGATCCCATTTGTTGTTACTGGTGGTCTATTGATCGCACTGGCTCTAGCGCTTGGTGGTCAACCAACAGAAAGTGGAATGGCAATTCCTCCTGGTAGCCTATGGAATAAAGTGCTTGATGTGGGTGTGGTTGCCTTTACTTTAATGATCCCTGTTTTAGCCGGTTACATTGCTTACGCTATTGCTGATCGCCCTGCTCTTGCTCCTGGCTTGATTGGTGGTTGGATTGCAAACAACGGTTCATTCTACGGTGCCGAAGCGGGTACTGGTTTCATTGGTGCTATCATCGCTGGTTTATTAGTGGGTTACTTCGTTAAATTTGTTGCTAACATTAACTACAACAAATTTATTCAACCGCTTGTTCCTATTATGATTGCCCCTATTGCAGGCTCTCTATTTATCTCAGGTCTGTTTATCTTTGTTATTGGTGCTCCAATCGCAAGCTTAATGGATTCATTAACTGCGCTGCTTACTACAATGAGTACAGGTAACGTTGTATTACTTGGTATCGTACTGGGTGGTATGGCTGGCTTTGATATGGGTGGTCCATTCAACAAAGTAGCCTTCCTATTCTCTGTAGGTATGATTGCAAGTGGTCAAACTCAATTTATGGGTGCAATGGCATGTGCGATTCCTGTTGCTCCACTAGGTATGTCTTTAGCAACCGTTATTGGTCGTAAATTCAATATCTTTGAAGAATCTGAAACCGAAGCGGGTAAAGCGGCTGGTGCAATGGGCTTAGTAGGTATCTCTGAAGGTGCGATTCCATTTGCAGCTCAAGATCCACTGTCTGTTATCCCTGCGAACATG
The DNA here is from genome assembly GCF_023983475.1 of Aliivibrio fischeri ATCC 7744 = JCM 18803 = DSM 507. NCBI lineage: Bacteria > Pseudomonadati > Pseudomonadota > Gammaproteobacteria > Vibrionales > Vibrionaceae > Aliivibrio > Aliivibrio fischeri. The sequence continues at coordinate 914,515 of NZ_CP092713.1, read as the reverse complement.
CTTGGTTCAATCACTGCTGCAGTAATGGCTTTCTCATTTGGTATTACAAACAGTGTTGCTCACGGTGGTCCAGTTGTTGCGCTTCTTGGTGCAATGAACAAACCAGTACTAGCAATTGCATGTATGGCAGCAGGTACTGTTGTGACTGCTCTAGTTTGTGTATCACTTAAAAAGATGCGCCAGAACAAAAATTCTGCTCCTGTAGCTGCTTAATTGCTCTGACACTATTGACGACAATCCCCCTGTCGTTGATAGTGTCTTTCTAGTTTTATGACGAGTACATTATGAACGCATTAAAACCTCAAACTTTTTACCCAATGACCAACGTAATTCAAGATTATGCTTGGGGAAGTCACACTTCAATCGAAGCCTTATTTGATATAAAAAACAACACAGGTAAACCTCAAGCTGAACTTTGGATGGGTGCTCATCCTAACGGTTGTTCTGCAGTTACTGTTAATGGCGACTCTGTTCTTCTATCTGATTTAATCAATCAAGATAAAGAAGCTTTTTTATCAAAAACAACAGCTGATGCCTTTGGTGAATTACCGTACCTTTTTAAAGTACTGGCAGCAGAAAAAGCCCTTTCTATTCAAGTTCACCCAAATAAACAACAAGCGGTTGATGGGTTTGAAAAAGAAGAAAAAACAGGCATTGCCCTAACGGCTTTCAATCGTAACTACAAAGATAACAACCACAAACCTGAATTGGTTTACGCATTAACTGACTATAAAGCGATGAACGGCTTTAGAGATTATCAAGAAATCGTCTCTTTGTTCTCTGCAATGCAGCTTCCAACTATCGCATCTTATGTTGATGACTTAGCTCAAGAACCAAATTCAAACGGTTTACAACGTTTCTTTAAAGCGATTCTTTCTTTAGAAAATGAAACCAAAGAGCGTGCTGTTGCTGAATTACTTGATTACGCATCAAGCAGCACTGATGAGCTATTTGTACTGCTTCAAGAGCTTGCGATTCAATATCCGAATGATGTAGGTTTATTTGCTCCACTTATGCTTAATGTTATTACGTTAAAACCGGGTGAAGCCATGTTCCTAAGCGCATGTACACCGCACGCTTATATTCATGGCACAGGGTTAGAAATCATGGCAAACTCTGACAACGTATTACGTGCAGGGTTAACACCTAAATACATGGATATTGATGAATTAATGTCTTGCACTGAGTTTGTAAGCCAACCTCTTTCATCATTACTTACTCAGCCAAATACGGTTGATGGTGGTATGAGCTACCCTATCCCTGTTAATGATTTTAAATTCTCAGTATTTACCGCAACCGATGCGTTAACGCTAGAAACCAACAGCGCAGAGATCTTATTCGCTATTGATAGTGATTTAACTTTAACTCACGAAAATGGTGAATCGGTAACAGTTGCAAAAGGCCACTCTGTTTTTATTCCTGCTTATGCAAAACGTTACTCGTTAACCAGCAATGGTAACGTAGCGAGAGCGTATAACTAAAGGGTCTAGGGTCTAGGGTCTAGGGTCTAGGGTCTAGGGTCTAGGGTCTAGGGTCTAGGGTCTAGGGTCTAGGGTCTAGGGTCTAGGGTCTAGCAGAATGCTGGCTTGGCGGTTGTCGTTAAGCCAGCTTTTTTATGCCCGCAATTTACATTATTGCCGTTACAATAATTGGCACATTGCATATAAGATTAAGGCTTGAAGCCCTTTAGGCTGCCTTGTGTGTACCAATCTTTGACTGAAATCCTCAGATAATAAACTCCGCGTTAAATACGTCGCAGCCATGATCATCTCTTTGGTTGGTTTTTCAGGAAGCACCAAAGCAATAATGACATTCACATCTCCCATCTTGGATGCCCAATCAACTGGGTAATCACTGCGAATAATGGCGATTGTCGGTTTTTCTACATAAGGGGAAATAACATGTGGTAACGCGATCTGTTTTGCCATTGCTGTCGATGAACGCTCTTCACGCTTTATCAATGCAAGCAATAGCTCATCAGATTCTTTTGGATAAATAAGTTGAGACAAACCTTTTAGGATTTCAAACTTAGACAGTACGGCTTGCGCTTTTACGTAGTGGAAATCCACCTCACACTGGGGGGTTAATTGAGGGTAAGTATTGGTAATGGTTTCTGAGAAATCACACAATTTATCTGAAGCAACAAAATCAAACGTCGACGACAATAAATCCGTTAAAACAAAATTGGCCCACTCCGCATCCATACCCACTGTAATTAATTGACAAAAATCACCAGGACACAGACCGACTTGAAGTAATCCCAATGAACTTTCAGCGTTTGTACTTCTATTTTGAGTAATATTATCGATATAAACCAAACTCTTAAACTTTTTAGCAAGACGGGTTAATTGACTTGCAACTTGAGGTGGCAAGCCCTGATCTTTTACAAAAAAAGTAATTCGGTAATCGATAGTATTAAGCTCCATTAGAAAAGGTGTTTTTTCAGTATACCTTCAACATCCGTTAATATGGTTTCAATTGGGAATTGTTTTGAATTAATTCCTAAAAAACGGTTCTTATCTTCAATCTCGATATCCGATGCAATAATAACCAAATCAGCACTGACGATATCAACGGGTGTCAGTACATTTTCTACCCCCATTGCACCTTGTGTTTCCACTTTAATTGAGACACCTAACTTTGCTGCCGCTTTTTTCAATACATCCGCAGCCATATAAGTATGTGCGATTCCTGTAGGACAAGCGGTAACTGCTACAATTTTCATTATTAACTCTTTTCTTATTACAATTTAAATGTTCGATATATATCTGTTATTTATGATAAATTGCTTTATATAAATGAATAAGGATGAAACTCACACTTTACCAATTAGGTTACAATAATCCAGTAAATGTATTTTTTATCCAGTTATAAAAACTCAAAGATCAACTAAGATTACGCCCTATTACCGGTAGATAATGGAATTGTTATGGATATCACCTCTCTTATAAACGCCAATGTTATCTGTTTAGACCTTAAATCCACATCTAAAGAAGATATCCTTCAAGAGATGGTTCAAATTTTAGATGATGCCGGAAAACTCTCTAATAAAACACAATTCTTAGCCGATGTGTGGGCCCGTGAAGAGATAGGCAACACAGGTTTTGAGGATGGTATTGCTATTCCTCACGCAAAAAGCTCTGCCGTACTCACCCCTTCTGTCGCTATTGGGATCAGTCGCACCGGTATTGATTATGGTGCTGAGGACGGTGAACCTTCTGATATCTTTTTTATGCTCGCCTCAACTGATGGTGATGATAACCAGCACATTGAAGCCCTAGCACAGATCTCCAGTCGTTTGATTGAAGATGGTTTTACCAATAAACTCAAAAAAGCCGACACAAAAGAAGAAATACTCGATCTTTTTACGGATATTATTCAACCAAGTACTGAATCAACCGACATTGAAAATGCTCCATCTCAAATAGAGAAAAGTGAGTTAACGCGTAAACTAGGCCGCACCAAAGAACATTTATTATTTGGTACATCGCACATGATCCCATTCATCGTTGCTGGTGGTGTATTACTTTCCCTATCTGTGATGATCTCAGGTCAAGGGGCCGTACCAACAGAAGGTATTTTGGCTGATATCGCTCAAATGGGCATCGCAGGGTTAACGCTATTTACTGCGGTATTAGGTGGTTATATCGCCTACTCTATTGCAGATAAACCGGGACTCGCTCCTGGCATGATAGGTTCATGGATTGCAGTTCAACAATACAATACCGGTTTTTTAGGTGCGATCATCATTGGATTCTTTGCTGGCTTTGTGGTTCGCAGTTTAAAGAAAATTAAACTGCCTGAAAGTATGGCTTCGTTAGGGTCTATCTTTATTTATCCCCTTGTTGGCACCTTCCTCACTTGTGCAGCAGTAATGTGGGTAATAGGTGCTCCTATATCTAATGCCATGGCAGCGCTAAACGAATGGCTCGCTAGCATGGCAGGCTCAGGAAAAATCGCTTTAGGTGCAATTCTAGGTGCGATGGCCGCTTTTGATATGGGTGGACCAATTAATAAAGTGGCAACCTTATTTGCTCAAACTCAAGTGAACACTCAGCCATGGTTAATGGGCGGTGTTGGCATCGCTATTTGTACTCCACCACTGGGAATGGCACTGGCGACGTTCTTATCTCCAAAGAAATTTAAACGTGATGAGCGAGAAGCCGGTAAAGCGGCTGGTATTATGGGAATGATAGGCATAACTGAAGGTGCGATTCCATTTGCTGCTGCCGATCCCGCTCGTGTTATCCCAGCGATTGTTGCTGGTGGCATTGTCGGTAATATTACTGGTTTTGTATTTAATGTATTAAACCATGCTCCTTGGGGAGGATGGATTGTATTACCTGTTGTCGATGGCAAAATTGGCTACATTATAGGAACACTTTTAGGTGCATTCACCACTGCCGCTATTGTTATTTTACTTAAGAAAAACGCGGTAGAAGATGATGAACAGATACAACAAGAATTCACTTTTGAATCCGTTAAAAATGAAGGTGAAGCCGACGTATTAGCAGTCACGGCTTGCCCATCAGGAGTCGCTCATACTTTTCTTGCGGCTAAAAGTTTAGAAAAAGCGGCTCATAAACTCGGTATTAAAATCAAAGTAGAGACCCAAGGCGCTGATGGTATTAATAACCGTATTACCCCTCTTGATATAAAGAACGCCAAGCTGGTCATTTTTGCTCATGATGTGGCAATCAAAGAACCTCTTCGTTTTAAAGGAATGCGGACACTGGATATTGCCACCAAAGATGCCATGTACAGTGCAGAGCAACTGCTCAATGATAATTTAACGAAACATCACAAGCGTTTTTCAAGAGCGTAAACTCAGTCAGGGTTGATATGGTTGTAGTATCAACCCTTACCTTAAAACCGTTAATCATCTCCACACTTATTCAACATTTCCAACAATCAGATACACAGAATCTAAACCATTTTCTGCTCGTCCATAAGACAGAATAATCGGCCCAATAGGCGTATCTATTCCTCCAAACAATGAACCAGAGAAAATAAGCGGTGCGGAGCTAATGTCTGTTGATTTCATTGACCATAAACCACCGTATTCTGCTGATGCCCCCAAATAAACCGCTGTTTTAAACATGCCTAAATCATTCTCAAACCAACGGTATCGATAAGTTAAGCGTCCATAAATTTTATTTGCACCAATCAAACTGTTTCGTGGCAAGCCTGATAAATGATTAAACCCGCCAAGCTCAATCGGATTAACTGGAACCAAGTAATCATCGCTATTCGTTATCCCATATTCCGCACTACCAATGAAAGTGTGTCTTGCAATGCTTCTGGCAAATAACGCTTCTGCTGTAAATTCATCAATGTATTGTTCTGAATGATCAGAGCCATCTACATCTCGGCTATTTACCTTATCGAATGCATATAAGTAACGTGCATTTATTAACGAACCATGCGTTGGCAATGAAATACTGTCTAAACTATCAAAATTGTATTCGAACGTTGCACCTAAGCGTTCATATTCCGTTCTCCCATACGCTGAAAGTCCGGTTAATTCATGGCTTCCTTTTGCATATAAGATCCCTGTTTTTAACTGCTGATCTTTTGTTGCTTCTACACCAAACAAAGCATCCACGGTAAAATCTCGAAGATTAACAGGATAAAAGCTCATGCTGCTGTTTGGCTCTTTATCTTCTAAACTGCTTGTTGAAATTGAGCGTTTTTTATCGCTATACATCATGTTTGATTGCACAAAGAAATGATGATTCAGATAAAGAGGATAATGAATGGTCGCATCAAATATCTTATCCGTACCTAATTCAACATTTGTACGTAATTCAGCACCATAATTGTTTAAATCGGTAAAATTAATTGATGCTCCAAGACCATACTGACTGTGCGTATCAAAATCCTCTTCTAAGAAAAAACGAAAATTTAAGTAATTAGGTCCCCACTCTTTCTCTTTGGCGGTCACTTTTAATACATTTTCATTGTTATCTTCTTCAACTAAATAAGTAATTGTTTCAAAACGATTGGTTGCATATAGAGCGTGAATTTTGCCTTCAATATAATCACTGTTAAGCGATGTTCCTTTCTCAAACTGAATAAAACGCTCTAGTTTGTCGCTCTCATAATGACTTCGATTTTCAACTTCTACTTTATCAATGATTGCGCCTTGAGCTAAGCGAACGTTAGCTGATTGCTGTTTTTTCCTGTTGCTGTATTGAGCATATTCATTAGGAGTAACCGCTAAAGATTTTAGACGTGATTTCAGCGTCATTGCTGTATCGTAGCCCTCTTGATACGCTCTTGACATACTTGAGAAATCCGTCGTTTCAATATCACCAACTCGAGGCTGCAATAAAATATCTTTATCTGTTAAAAATTCCGCTTGCTCTTGAGTACTGCGTTTAACCATAAAATTAGTTAATTGAGATGCCACATCAAATAATGAGCCTATCTGCTCTTTAGTCATATAATTTGAGCTAATATCCACCGCGATGACAATATCCGCCCCCATCTCTTTTGCCAGTTCAACGGGCATATTATTGGTTACGCCACCATCGATAAGCAGCTTATCCTCAAACTCATAAGGTGGTAAGGCGCCAGGTACCGACATGCTTGCCATCATCGCATCAACTAAAAGGCCATGATCGATAACCACTTCTTCCATTGAAACAATATCAGTCGCAACTGAACGGTAGCGAATAGGGAAATCATCAAACGATGCAACGGACACGGGATTACCAGATGTTTCACGTAAAATCTTGAGCATATTCTGCCCTTGAATCGCTGACTTTGGTGATTTTACTCCCTCTTTTCTGATTCCTAGCGATGGATTTATTGCAAACCTGTCTTCGTACTTTTTATCTCGACTATTTTTCTCTTCTCTGCCAACCTCATCTTGATAGCCACTGTACCAATCTACGGTATGCAAATACGCTTCAATCTCAGAGGCCGATTTCCCTGTAGCATAAAGCCCACCGACATACGCCCCCATACTAGTACCAGTAATAATATCTATGGGTATATTTAACTCTTCAAGCGCTTTTAATACGCCAATGTGTGCCGCCCCTTTTGCACCACCACCAGCAAGTACCAAAGCAATTTTAGGGCGAGATGGTTCTTTTATTGGCTCTGCATATAAATACGGTGTAAAAAGAAATGTAGCTAAAAAAACAAACCATAATTTCAAGCGAAAAACATGACGCATAATCACCATCCAGATAAGAATAATCATTAATTTTCATAAGAATATCAGGTTTAAAAAAGCAGAATTTGATCGGGGTAACGCTATTAGATTAACACTCTTCTATAAACAAACCGTCACTTTCACTTTAACTGAATTGCCTGTCATTTTGACTATTAAAATAGTGATTCCGTGTGTTTTTTTATAAGCGCGAGTTATCGTATTGAAATAAACAATTAAGTTGATATTTTGGCAAGCTAAATAAAATAGAACAAAAATATTTTGCTAGAGGATTAACAAATGGCTAAGCCAATCCAACTGGGTTTTATGGCTTTAATTATGGCTTGCTCTTTACCTGCATTTGCTAAAGGTGAACGCTACGGTATTGCTGCCAATTTTAAAACGATAGAATCTACTGAGTACGAACAAGGAATGAGTGGCGAACTCAGCACAATCAGTTATGGCTTAGTTCATACGAGACCAATTGACGAAAACAATAACCGTTGGCGTTGGTTGTTTGGTTTTAATTATCTTTCTGATTATATTGAAGCGCCAGCAAATGGTGTGTATCAAGAAGTCACCAATTATGAATTCCGTATTGTTCCTCAATATGCACTTGGTAATTGGTGGGCTTTTACACCATACGTAGGTGCAGGATTATCATTAGGATATAGCCAATATGGAAATCGTTGGAAAGTAGACCACGAAGGTTACAAATATGGTAATCAATTAGATGACATTGATCAATTTGAAGTAGGTGCAGTTCTATCATTTGGTACTGTTATTAAGCTTGGAAGTAACCCAGATGCTCATTTACAGATCATCCCTCAAGCTTCTTACATTCAACCAATTTATAACGATGGCCTAGGTGGGCTTGAGTTATCTGTATCTTTGTTATTCTAAGGACGTCTTGTGCATTTAAACCAACTCACCCTGTTTATCACAAAGTCACCAGAAGAGTATACAGGTAGCAAACATATTGAAATGCCAGAAGGCGGAGGTTCATTAGGTCGAAATCCAAGCAATACGGTAAGTTTAGTCGACCATAACCGCTTTATTTCTGGCTCGCATTGCTTAATTAGTATTTACGGTGATACCTATTACCTAAGTGATGTTAGTACTAATGGTACGTTAGTTAACGGAAATAAGTTATTAAAAAACCAGCCAATTTCACTTTACGATGGCGATACGATTGTTCTTGGTCGATACGAAATATCTGTTGGATTAGAAAAACTATCTAACTCAGTAAACATTGCCGCGGATATTTCGGAAGAAACAGACTCAACCGATCCGTTAGTTAATCTTGCTGAATACACTCCAGATGAAGAACAAGATAAAGGTAACATTGCAGATCTGTTTAAAGAAACTCGTATAGATAAAGTTGATAGCAGTGATCCTGTTGCTCATCTAAATTTCATTACCCAAACCAATAATGATGATCATTTATTGCATGGGAATGAAAAAAAACACGAACAAAAAATCAATGAACCAGTCCATACTCGTCAATTACTTGATGATAGCGATAGCGTACACTCAGAATTTGATGTCCCTAATTTAATTCCTGAAGATTGGTTTTCTAATGATTTAGCTAATACATCAATGCCACCAGTTCAAATTGATGAACCAATAGCCACATCTTCAGAGTCAGAACCCATGGTACATTCATTTGTTGACTCTACACCAGAGACAATAATTCCATCAGTTACTGAGCAGTTGGCTTGGGAAGATGTGACTCAAACCATTCAACCGTCAGTCTCAACAACTGAACCGAAAAGTGATGAGTTTTTTATCGCACCTTCAACATCTATGGATGTGTATCCATCACAATCAATAGAAACGTCATTCAACTCAAAAATGAGTGATGATGCCGCATCTGCTTTTTACAAAGGTTTAGGAATGTCAGCCTCGCAAATAGAACAAACAGACGAGCAATTCTTCCAACAGATGGGGAATTGTTTACGCCTATGTATCAACAATTTGCAAAAAGAACTCTCTGAGCTAAAAGCAATAAAAAATAATGAACAAGACGATTCAATGACTAATATTGTTGAACTCATGCTGTCTTTAAATCATCAACAACTGCTATCACCTAACGAATTGATAGAACAGATATTAGATGAACTAGACAGTCATAAATTAAACATGACTAACGCAACCAATGACGTCATCAACAATAAGTTACTGATGCTGCATCCTGAAAAATTTGCTCAAGACGTGCGTTCACAATCACGCTTTAAAGCAAGCGGTAAATTATGGAAAGAATATATCGAGTTTTATCAAAACCATAATAACGAAAAGATTGATATATCCAGCTCAGTCGTTCAACAAAAAATCAAAGAGCAATACACAAAAAGATTAAAGGCTTAACATGCGAAAATTACTCACGTTTTCTCTTATTTTTTTATTATCTGGCTGCACTATGTGGGATCAGTTTAAAGAATCAACAGGAATTACCCCTGAAACCTCTTCTATCGAGTTAATTATTACAGCAGATAAAGTATTAAATGTTCGTGAAGGTGGGCAATCATCACCCGTCATATTGCGGATTCATGAACTAAACTCCCCTGTTCTTTTTCGTAACCTTGATTTCTTTGCGTTATTTGAAAATGACAAAGATGCACTTGGTGATGAATATATAAAACGATACGAATACCAAATTCAGCCCGGGGATGTAGTTCATGAGACTCTGGTATTAGACCCAGCGACTCGAGCTATCGGTTTCTCTGTAGCATTTAGAGACATAAACGGATCATCTTGGCGTAAAGTCGAGTTAATCGAAGAAAAAAGCGAATACTTCTTAAAGCTAAACCTAAAAGAAAGTGAACTTAGCTCCAACAATACTCGCGGTATTGAGCAAATATATTTTTAAGGATATCAATAATGTCATTATATAACCCTGTCGTTTGGCAAGATGGAATGTTCATGAAACCGCAACATTTCCAGCAGCTAGATCGCTTTCAAGGTAAACAAAGTGGAATGCTAAGTGGGTTTGAATCACCTCTTCACTGGGGCATAAAGCGCATTGAAATTAATACCGAGTTACTGGCTTTAGGAAAAATTGGTATCACACACGCAGAAGGTATCTTGCAAGATAGAACCCCTTTTGATTTACCACTGCACGCTTCTTTACCAGAGGTAAAAGATGTCGATGCATCCGTTGCGAATAAAGTGCTGTACCTATGCTGTCCATTGCCTTCTGAACGTTCAGAATTATTTGGTACAGGTAAAGATGGTGCTCGCTATTCTATACACACACAAGATGCAGTAGACGCGTGTTATGACAGTGAAGAAATTGCCAATATTACCATTGGTAAACTGAATTTTTGTTTAATGTATGAAGATGAAGATAAGAGTGCTTACACCTCTATTCCAATCTTAAAAATTTCAGAAGTAAAACCAGATGGCAGTATTATTCTTGATAATGCTTACATCCCTACATGTATTGATATCAACGCATCTACGGTATTAAAGAAATTTACTACTGAATTTGCCTCCATGCTTCGTCATCGTGCTGAATCCATTGTGCAACGCTTAGGTGTGGTTGATCAGCAAGGTGTTTCATCGGTTTCTGATTTCATGCTACTTCAAGCATTAAACCGTTATGAACCTTTATTCTGGCACTTTGCCAACATTGAAGGCGTACACCCTGAAGCGTTTTATCGTGTTTTATTGCAAGCAGAAGGTGAATTAGCAACCCTATGTTCGTCGTCACGCCGACCACAAGAATTCGTTCCTTATAATCACGGTAATTTAACGAGTTGTTTATCAACCATCTTACATAACTCGAAAGTGACCTTAAGCGTAATGTCAGAACAACGCGCTATTCCTCTTCCTCTTAAAGAGCAAGGTTATGGTATTCGTATTGCGCCAATTTCAGACAGAAGTATCGTTGAATCAACTACCTTTATCTTGGCAGTTAAAGCTGACGTTACTCTTGATATACTACATACTCAGTTTGTATCTCAAACTAAGATTGGCTCTATCGATAACATTCGTGAACTTATCAATCTACAACTGCCAGGTATCAATATTAAACCTATGCCGGTGGTTCCTCGTGCATTGCCATATCACGCGGGTTACACCTACTTTGAGTTAGATAAATCAAGCGAAGAATGGGCGGCACTAAATAAAGCTGCAGCCATTGCAGTTCATGTTGCAGGTGATTTTGCAAACTTATCTCTACAGCTTTGGGCCGTTAGACTATGAGTTATGTTGAAGACGACGTAACAGTTGTACTTTTTCAACCTGAGCCGGGCAAACCCATGGAGGTTATGCCCGCCCCTGATTTATCTCGCAATATTTCAGTCAGTGAATTGGATATTTCATCTATGGGGATCAACCCATTAGTTGACCAATTCTCATGGCTTATTGCGAGTTTATCTTGTATGTCTTCCATTCCATGGCTTGATGATCCTATGCCTTTTCGTGAGCAAGTCGCTCGTGAAATACGTAAAGGTGAACGTATGCTCAACGAAATGGAAGTCGACCGTGCATCTATTCTGGTTATCCGTTATTGCTTATGTGCTGCAATGGATGAATCGGTATGCCGTCAAGAATGGGGAGCCAACAGTAACTGGAGTCAGAACAGCTTATTGTCTGAATTTCATAATGAAACCTCAGGTGGCGATAAGTTTTTTGTCATTTTAGATAGATTAAAAGCAGATCCTCGCAAGTATCGTCATGTAATCGAATTCTTATATTTACTCCTACAACTGGGTTTTAAAGGTAAATATGGTCGAGCTGAGCGTGGTGCTGAGAGTTTGACTGAGATCGGCAACACTATCTACCGTTTAGTTCGTGACGAGCGTCTGGCTGAGCAAGAGAAAGTAGCATTAGTTGATGTCAAATCTAAGTACTTAAAAAAACCATTAAAACGCGTACTGCCTCCAAAGTTGATCCTTGGCGTCAGTGCTTTACTATTTGCGGTCATGTATGCCGCTACGTATCTCGTTATTGATGTTCGATTCCAAAAGCTACTGTCTCTTTATCAGTAGGTTTTCTGCATTTCGACATTATAGAAAAGGTCATTAAATTATGGGCGTTACTGTTGCGGCAAATGGATTAAGTGTGGTTCATCAAGGCTCTGGGGGTGAAGCTAATGCTACCCTGCCTGATGTGTGCTTAACGAAGGTAGGTAAACCTATTGTACCTATCCCTTATGGAAATAATGCTAAATCCGCTGACTTAGCTAAAGGCACAACCACCATCACAATGGACGGTGGAAACCCTGTTGCAATTAAAGGAAGCACATTTTCAAAAAGTACTGGTGATGCCGGTGGTGATAAAAAAGGCGTAGCCTCTGGCACCATTGAAGCTGAAGCCGAATTTATTTCCGCCTCTCCTACCGTTAAATTTGAAGGTAAGGGTGTTTGTCGTTTATCTGACCAAATGACAATGAACAAAGCCAATACCATGTGTTTAGGTGGTGCACAGAATCCTTCTGTGTCACTAACTCTTGAAGAAGAAGGAACTTATACGGTTGATATTACATGCAAATACCCAAATGGACTTGCTTACGCTAATGCTCCATTTGAATTAAAAGATTCGCAAGGTGGTATTCTTGATGGTGGTATATTAGATTCAAATGGTAAAGCTTCCTGCTCTGGCTTGCCTCCATCTGAGTGTTCATTGATTCTAAAAGAAAGTAATGATTCATACTCACCAATCGCACCATTAATAGCAAATCAGCCTTCAGAATTGTACGAAGACCCACAAGACTTTTGTACTTTCATTGCTGGCAGACGAGCGCCTTTTTGGGAAACAAAAATTGGTGTTAACAGCGATTGGGGAATATTAATTTCACCATCATTAAGTGACGATGACTTTAAAAATATGGTCTTTGAGCAAAGTAGGTTATTATCTCCTTTTTCCATAAGCCTAAATCATTTAAATGATTTTGCTAACGCGTTCATTTCTGCGCTTTTCCACATTCAAGAAGACCGTGAAACATTACATAAATATGAGTCATTGCTAGAGCTGCTTTTTGAACAAGTTAATGAAAATGGCAACATTCTCCGTATATTATTTCAAGCGGATATTACCGAGCCACCAGCAGAGTTACTTGCTCAATTAAGATATTTAGGCACAGGTAATACGGCTAATTATATACAAACAATGCTGTGGACTATTATAAATAAACAAATCTGCTCTCATTTAGATGAATTAATCACCGCTTTGAATGAACGATTAGATTACATTTTACTTCAAGCACAAACCCACTCTTTCTCAGGTATTGAGGAAGGAATTAATAATTACAAAAATGGTTTGAATATCTTGTCACGTTCACTTCCTGATATTTTTGGTCAAATACTAGAAAAAACAAATGATAAACTTCTTTCTATCTATGCAATGTCTGTAGGGTCAATCGTTAGCATTACAGGAACGACAGGCTTTACTACGAATTCAGGTGAAATAAATGCCGTTGTATATACAAAAGCCAACAATATACATCGACCTTCTATCGTGACTTTTGACGACATATTTTCAGACTAGGTAAAAATTATGGACGCAGTATTTCCAATCACTCAACGTAATGGTGAAGTTTTTCATACTCTCAGTGATTTCAAACAGCTTTTTGAATCAGTAAAAAGTGGTCGCTATATTCTTAGCCAAGGCCATGGATGGCACAGTGGTGTTCATCTCACTACGCAAATGGTTCCATGGGGAAAAGGTATCCGCCCTATACAAGCCATGCTAAGTGGAAATATTGTTGCATACAGAATAAACCCAGAATATTTAAAAAGTACTTATCAAGAACAAGAATTGTCTTTTAGCAATAACTTTGTATTAGTTGAGCACATAGCAAAAAGTCCAAAGCCAGATGAGGAAGCCGATTTTTATTTTTATTCTCTTTACATGCATCTCGCTCCACCTAGTGATATTGGAGCAAATGCTTCTATAACTACTCGTTATCGACTATTGAAAGCAAGAAATGTTCGTACCTTCAAATTTGATGCCGAACCTGAACGCAGTAAAAAAAATAAAACAGTTACATTACCTACAGGCAGTGTACTTGAATACCTATACGCCGATGAGAATCAAACGAAACCCTACGTTATAGGTTCAAAAACCTATCATAATATTAAATGTCGAGTAATTTCTTTAGGTAGCAATACTGATAAAGAAGTAAACAGTCTTAAAGGAAAAATGGTTTGGTTCGCATCAGGACTAAACTCCCCTTTTGATATTTTAAATAACCCTGAAGTTGTATCCAAAGAGCCCATGAATGAGCCAGAATGGATGTCACATCCACTGGCACAAATAAGGGATGGTTCCGTTCAAGTAATTAAAGTCGCTAATACTGACGGTACCCCCATCTCAGAAACTATTATCCCTATTAAAGCAGGCGATGATATTGGTTATATGGGATTACATGAATACAGCCAAGATACTCATGCAACTAAGAAAGAAGATAACCGCGTTCACATAGAAATATTCTCTATTGATCAACCATCAGAGTTCTTCTTAAAAAGCATAGGGGCTAAAAATGCAACAATGAGCGATTTTACTCTCATTGATGGGTCTTCAAGTTCAGGTGCTTTAGATGAATCAAATACATTCTTTCAAGAAATCGCAAGTAAAGTAACAGAAGAAAATAAAGATGGAACGAAAGTCGACTTTTCAACTTATACGCCAAAAAATCTCAAGGTTTATTTAAATACAAAACAAGAAAAATTTGAGAAACTTATCGTTAAGCATCCTAGTGAATGGTACGATCAATCAGATACGCATATGTTTAATGCTGTTATTGAAACGGGTCGAAAATTGCTAGAAGATAAGCTAATAATGCGATTTATGAGCAAGGAAGAATATGATAAATCTGATTATAAAAAACTCATTTTAGAGGCTCATGATAAGTTGGTTGATCATGAAAAAGAGCGAATAGATAAACTCGCTTGGATACAAGAAGCATCAGAACTAGAGATACCAAAAACGCTTTGGCACTTCTGGCCTTTTTCATTATCTACAAGTGAATTAATTACTTTTGAAATGATTTTTGCTGCAAATTTAAAAATGAATGAAAAACAATGCCGTGCAATACAACCATATATAAATAAATATGCTATTAATTATAATATGACAAACCCAAAAGTCATTGCGCACTTCTTATCTCAAGTTGGTCATGAAAGTCACTTTGTAGCTGCAACTGAAAGTTTAAGTTATAGTAAAAAAAGAATGAGAGAATATTTTGGTTGTAAGTATGGAAAGGATAATTACAATCGTGAAAATGACAGTTGCGACTTAGGTCAACTTAGACCCAAGTTATGGACCCATGAAGATGATTACGCCAGAAACTCTAAAAAACTAGCTAACTACGTTTATGCAGATCGTATGGGGAATGGGAACGAAAATTCTGGTGATGGTTATAAATTCAGGGGACGTGGATTAATCCAAATTACAGGTAGAGATAAATATACTGCTTTTACTGCATATCACAACTCTAAAAATATTGATGATCAACAAGACTTCTTAATTAATCCAGAATTAGTTGCAGATAGTTTAGACTATGCAACCTCTTCTGCTTTTTATTTCTGGTATAAATTTAAAAAAATCAATGACGAGTTTTCATCTTCTGCATCAGTTATCGATATTACAAAAAAAGTGAATGGCGGAACTAATGGTTTAAAGGATAGAGAAAAGAGATACAAAATGGTTACTAAACAGATGGGGATGTCAAGCAATGAATAATACACTAAAAACAATATTAATATTAATATTGTTTTCTTTTAGCAACTTATCAAAATCAAATGAAATAAAAACCCCTGATGAAGGAGTCATCAATTTTATAAAACAAAATGATGAAAATTATCCTTTAGCTCTAACTATAATAAATAATGGAAAAACAACTTTAATTGACAAATATTCTTTTGAAGGTGGAGAGCCCGAGCTAAATGATTCTTCTTTTTTACAGATCGATAATAATACATTATTCCTAGTACTAATATCATGGAATGTAAATCATTACGATATTAAAGGAACTCAATATCAAACTTTCATTTACAAATATGAAAATAAAACATTACATCAGTACTCAGAGCTAAATAATGACAGTAACCTAAGTGGATTTATTGGTTACACGAATGATTTAAAAAATCAAGAATATGATTATAACAATATAGAAGAAATAAAAAAATATTTACAAAAAAAGTTACACTATGGAGAAAATGATTTATTTTCATGCATATTAAATAACAACAAAAAAGTAACACTAAAGAATAAAAACAACCGAAATTATTATGTTTACAGAAACAATAATAACATAGAGTTACAATATCCATTATCAAATGAAAAACCTATTTCATTTGATAATGGAAAAGATACAATTTCTTTTAGCAGAGGCGGTTACATATATTATATAACAAAGAAAAAAATAAATGACTATAATTTATCAGTTAAAAATGATAACAAAATAATATTTAATAAACCATGCAAAAATATAATAACCCCTTTCCCATCAAATATTAACGAATATTTTAATTAAACTTCACCATTAAAACACTAGCTATCTTGCTGGTGTTTTTTATCACTCGACATCAACTTACTTTCCACAAAAACTATCATTTCAGTGAGATTAAAAATCACGAACCGCATAGAATCTGCGTACTATAAACTTTATTGAAATTAAACTAACTTCGCTTAAGAAAAAATAATTAATGCACAGCTCTCTTTATCTTGTATGTCTTCCATGGCTTGATGATCCTATGCCTTTTCGTGAGCAAGTCGCTCGTGAAATACGTAAAGGTGAACGTATGCTCAACGAAATGGAAGTCGACCGTGCATCTATTCTGGTTATTCGCTATTGCTTATGTGCTGCAATGGATGAATCGGTATGCCGTCAAGAATGGGGAGCCAACAGTAACTGGAGTCAGAACAGCTTATTGTCTGAATTTCATAATGAAACCTCAGGTGGCGATAAGTTTTTTGTCATTTTAGATAGATTAAAAGCAGATCCTCGCAAGTATCGTCATGTAATCGAATTCTTATATTTACTCCTACAACTGGGTTTTAAAGGTAAATATGGTCGAGCTGAGCGTGGTGCTGAGAGTTTGACTGAGATCGGCAACACTATCTACCGTTTAGTTCGTGACGAGCGTCTGGCTGAGCAAGAGAAAGTAGCATTAGTTGATGTCAAATCTAAGTACTTAAAAAAACCATTAAAACGCGTACTGCCTCCAAAGTTGATCCTTGGCGTCAGTGCTTTACTATTTGCGGCCATGTATGCCGCTACGTATCTCGTTATTGATGTTCGATTTCAAAAGCTACTGTCTCTTTACCAGTAGATTTTCTGCATTTCGACATTATAGAAAAGGTCATTAAATTATGGGCGTTACTGTTGCGGCAAATGGATTAAGTGTGGTTCATCAAGGCTCTGGGGGTGAAGCTAATGCTACCCTGCCTGATGTGTGCTTAACGAAGGTAGGTAAACCTATTGTACCTATCCCTTATGGAAATAATGCTAAATCTGCTGACTTAGCTAAAGGCACAACCACCATCACAATGGACGGTGGAAACCCTGTTGCAATTAAAGGAAGCACATTTTCAAAAAGTACTGGTGATGCCGGGGGTGATAAAAAAGGCGTAGCCTCTGGCACCATTGAAGCTGAAGCAGAATTTATTTCCGCCTCCCCTACCGTTAAATTTGAAGGTAAGGGTGTTTGTCGTTTATCTGACCAAATGACAATGAACAAAGCCAATACCATGTGTTTAGGTGGTGCACAGAATCCTTCTGTGTCAGTTACAGCTGAAGAAGAAGGAACTTATACTGTTGATGTGAGTTGTTTTTACCCTGATGGAAGTGCTTTTAAAAATGCGGTTTTTGATATTGTGGATCCAAATAATTCAGTATTAGGTTCAGGAACTTTATCTACTAACGGTACGGGGTCAGCTTCCGGTATTCCAGCAGGAGAAATCCGCATTATTTATCAAGAAAGTGCCGATGATTTTATAGTTCAGTCACCAAGAAGTGTTAATCCTCATTATCGAGAAAAACTTACCGACGATGTATTTTTCGATCTTGCAGCTCAGGGAAAACAAACCTTTTGGCAGCCTGCTCGTATGCAAACGGTCGTTGAAACTTGGGGAACAATGAGAAAAACATTATCTTCAGACCCCTATTTTTATAACATTGTAGAGCTAGAAACTAAATCTCATTTTAACCACCAGCACTCAAATTATTCATTCAGTACATTAGCTGAATATATATTGGCAAATGTAGATTCGAAAGACGATAGCTGTATACCTAAATTAATCGCACAAACATTACCACTTATATTGGATGAAGGTGAAATTTTATCAACCCTTCTCCTGCTACCTAAGCATGAAACAACCAACCATTTCTTAGCGTATATGCGTGCTCGTGGGAAAGGAAACCCTCATACATATTTACAAAATTACGAATGGAGCAAAGCAAAACAATTACTTAATAATGAGCTAGAAGCATTGTTAACAGAAATTAAGCTACGTATTCAATCCCTAGGCTCTGAAGCCGATAGATTAAATTATTCTTATTTATCAAAGGATATCTATTCTTCACATGTTGACACCATTAATTCGTTCACAAAAACATTAACAGACAAACTAGCAACTGCCTTTGCTGATTTAGAAAAAAAAGTTAGTTCATTACTTAATAATGGTACCCCTGTCTCCGTTATTCTGAGTGATAAAAGCCTTTATTCTGCTGAGGCTCAAATCATTAGCAATGTTGTTAATACGAATCCCAACATCGATTTAGAAGAACAACAATGGATAAAGGTACGTGCTGTACATGATGATCGCTGGCAAACCCCATTTTTAGCTGAAAATATCAAGATCACAACGAACTCTGTCGTTCATGCAGAAAAAGCAGCTCTTAATAAAAGCTCATTCTCAAGTACTATTTCCGACACTAAAGAGTTGGCGATAGAAACACAACTTAATGAAGGTGGAGTTATTGCATTTGATAATCTAAAACCAAATACAGACCTTGTTATCGCAGAGTTTAAAGGTGAAGCAGGAATAGAAAAAGAGATTGAAAACTCACGTAAGAGCATTGAGGCTTATCTGGATGGCATCTATAACACTCTTGTTCAAGATATGTCAGGCTTCCAAAAGCAATGGGAAGACGAAGGGTTATTTAGTCTAGATGACGGTGTAATTAGTGGAGCTAAAGGTTGGGGAAGTGATCTTGTTGAGCTATTTTCACCACGTATCTGGCAAGATATTGGAGATACCCTTTCTTCATCAGGCTCTGATGCTTACGATTATTTATATAACTACGCAAACGACACCTATGATTCAATAACAAAATCAATTACAGATGAAGAAGGAAATCTGCGTAACGTTACTTGGTTCATTGCTCAACTTCAAGAAGATCTCGGTGATATACAACAAGCAACATTCGAGACCATTGATGATGCAATAGAGAGTGCTCAGACACTATATGCCGATGGTGAAGATTTCTTACGTAAACTCGAATGTATTGCCAAAAATAGACAAGCTATTTTAGATTTACCAAAAAATCTTTCAGATGGTGATATTGATGCCATTGAAGTTTTTGTTGATACAATCCTAATGGAGATTGATCCTGAATGGGCAAAAGAAATAAAAGAAAGTGAACATTTTTCAAAAGCGCTTGCTGTAATCCAAGATCATTCAAGTGCTATGCTATATAACGCTTATTTAAGTCTAATTATTGAAGCTATTCCACCCAATTTTTACGCTTACCATGCAGGAAAAGCAGGTGCTTACATTGCACTAGAAGTAATTTTCACAATAGCCCTATCTGTACTAACACTAGGAGCAGGTGCAGCAACTCGAATCGCAGCTGTTACAGCAAAACTGACTTTAGGAACTAAACGCATATCGACACTAAATCATGCATCTAAAGCTTTAAGTGCATTCATGGATACAACAAAAGGCATGGTAGACGTGTTACAAGATTACGATAAATTAGCAGATAAACTAATTAAAAGACCAATGGGATCAATTAAAGGCAAAGGTAATGAAACCTTAACCATGACTAAAACCAATGTGAAACGAAATGGAAAGTGTCGTTTATGTCACTCTGATGAGCATAAAACACCAAAACTATATCGTGGTGAAGTGAATTACATATAACGAGATCATTTTATGAGTATAATAGAAAAAGCAATTTCCAAAGAAGAAATCGACTTTATAAATGGTACAGTAGAAAAAAAAGGGTATAGGAAGCGTTGGATCTCTAAAGTAAAAAAAATCTCTAACCACCCTTTCAATCACGGTATTCATATGGACACTCACCATTTGATATCTGCCGAAGCTGTAACAATAAGTGGTTTAGGTTCATTATTAGAAAAAAAAGGGTATGATATTAATGCATTAAATAATTTAGTTGGTTTTCCGGCAACTTTACCTGGAGCATGTCAACTTCACTGTCAACTTCATCGTGGTGATCATATTTTTTCTCAACCAAAAGAAGAACCTTACCACAAATATGTATCAACACAAATAATGGATTTAATTCAAGACATTCAAAGTTGCTATGGAAAAACCAAAAAAAGAGAAACAAACCACGAAATTCATTCTGAAGTAATGGACCCTGTAAGTAGAAAGACGCTAAAAAGAATAAACAAATTTAAGCTACCTTTAACAGATATTTACCTAAACTTTAAAAAAGGAAATTGTGGTTGTGCTGGTTCGGGAAACATAACAGAAGCCAGAATATCGAAAAATATATGTATAAATAGAATGCATATAGGTATAGATTATAGATACCCTGAAAAAGGAAACACAATTAAAGGTAATAAAAAAATCATTACATTTAATCAACAAAATTGGGAGCCAAAGGTTGGACAATGAACAAATACAACGATGAATATTATATAGTCTTTGAAAATTATAATAATGAAACATTATATTTAAGTCCTCTACAAAAAACATTTGATAGAAATTATACTTATACAAAAATAAACATGGGGCAAGAACCTCTTTTTTTCGAAAATGCCTATAAAGATAAAGACTTATTAAACTCAATACAAAGACCAATTAAAAATGCACACTTAAACCTAAACTATCCTATTATTTCTAATAAAATAAAAGATGACATAAATAATTTTGAAATTGATAATTTCCAACTTTATCCAACAGTCATAATTGATGACAATGGTGATTTTTATGACAACTTCTGGTTTTTTAATATTTATAATAAAATAGATGCATTAAATCTCAAACACTGTATCATTGATGATTATGATGAAGATGATAAGCGACATGATATTGATAAATATTATCTTGACGTAAATAAACTCAATTCGATACAAGAAGAAAAACGATTGATTTTCATCCCAGAAAAAGCAAGTGGTGCTCCTGTTTTTGTCCATAAAAAAATAGTCGATATTTTTAATAAACATAAAGTAGACACTTTGAAGTTCATAAAAGTTTCAGAATGGGAAATGGGGAAACAATTTTAATTCATCATAAACACCAGCTCTCTAGCTGGTGTTTTTCCATCGGCCCACATTAACTTCCTTCCCCCTACCTCCCACGATAAACACAAAAAAACTATCACTTTAGTTATTTTAACTATCATTTCAGTGAGATTAAAAATCACGAATCGCATAGAATCGGCGCACAATAAATTTTATAAAAATTCTATGGCTATTCAATTTACTTCAATCGTCGAGAGCGGACGATTCAAAGACAGAAAATTTGCTCGTTTGGTGTTAAATACAATCATTTTAATCATTGTGCTTATGGTGATGACTTTAGAAATCTTAGATGATTATGATATCTTGGACATATTCAATGATATTCAAGATAATATCATTGCCTTTACAACATTGTGTTATATGAGTGCCCTGTATTCTTATGGCTATCAACTTCCATTATTTAAGCATCAGTGGCAAGTATTCTTAATTTTGTATTTAACGCTTGCTCAAGCAGTTTACGTATTAGGTTATCTTACGTATACACAATATGACCAGCACTCTATTATTTACTTACTTAGCTATTGTTTATTCTGGAGTCTTTTTTATGGTTATTTGATTTATACAATAAATAATCTTAAAAATGACATTAAATAATCATCATCATTAATGACGATTTCTCATGTATAAAAAAACGCCAGTGAATTATTTATTCACTGGCGTTTTTATTACATCTAACTAATTACTATGCAGCCTTTCTTGTTAACCAATCATCACGATATACAAAAGCAACGTTGTCATCTAATGGCACCGTTCTGCTTACTGTTGTTGCATTTACACCATAAGCATTTGTACCGTCAACAGTAATAGTTATATCAGAATTTCTCCAACCAGAAATATCTTCCACCGTAGTAGTCCAAGTTCCATCTCGTTGTATCTGTACAGTTTGATTAAAGTTCTTAGCAACTTGATCTACTGATTGAACAGTAATATCAATACTATCACCTTCAGCAAAACCTAAACTTGTCCCCGTAATGACTAAACGATCTGAATCATCAGTCCCTATCACATCGTCACCAGCGATCAAATCCAATGTAATTTCAGGAGTTACAGCTACTTGCTCACTATGCATATTACCTTGATTACCAACCACATTTTCATAACCAGCAGAAACGATTAATTCTTTATAACTTTCAACACCAACATTTAAAGAAGAGATAGTACCTATCCACTCCGTAGCTGGTGCTGTTACAGAACTAAAATCAATTGGTTGTCCTAAAGACGCTACAACATTAGATACATTTTCACTAAATCTAATCGTAACTTGAACACTACTATTATTTAAGGGTGTTGTTGGTGTTATTACAACACTTGAAACTGTAGGTTTTGCTTTATTCAACGTTACAGTACCAGAGACAGATGGCGCCGCAATGCTATGTTGATTAGTCCCGGTTACTTCCGCGGTAATTGTGCCATCAAGCCAAGAACTCATATCTAATGCTGACGTAGTCCAGTTACCACTACCATCAATAGTTACAGATTCTGAAGGAATAGCGGTGCTATCTGCAGAATTACTAAAAGATAGTGTTAAATTATCACCAGAAGTAAAACGAGTCGAACTACCCGTTATAACGACATTCGCAGCTTCACTTTCATTAATAAGTCCATCCGAGATTGTATTAATTGCAATTGAAGGTGTTAAATATAAAATCCCACTAGTATCAGCATCCCCCACATTACCATTAGTATCCACATAGCCCGTAACAGTTAATGAAAGCTGATCATTTAGAGTAGCAGGGACATCAACTGTACCAATCCATTTTGCCGTACTTACGCCTTCTGTCCACGTAACAGCATTAGCACCTAAATGAGCTGAAGCATTTGTTACGTTCGTAGAAAAATCAACAGTGACTTTCACTGTATCTCCATTATTTGCATGAACTGGATCGAACACAACGTCTGATACTGAAGGTAATAACCCAAGCACATTAACCTCTTTAGACGCTCCAATACCTGGCATAGTAATCGTACTTGTATAACTGCCATCAGCTACAGAAATAGTGACAGATTTATTTTGACCTTTTGGTGCGGTATATACAGCAGTCCAAACTTTTGCTGGTCCTGCTGCCCAACCGCTGAAGTCTAGAGCTCCTGTAGCCCCTGAGTCACTTGCCACTACCGTTACATCATCTTTAGTAAAACCAATTACATCTTCTGTAAAAGTAAATGTAATGGTTGATTGGGCCTCTGAACCTAAATCATTTGCACTACTTGTAATACTGAGTGATGGTGTTGTCGCTGCCGTAACCTTCATAGCACCTGTATTACTTGTCTCTTGACTAATATAGTCTTCCGCAGTCACCGTCGCCGTGTAGTCACCAGCAGGAACCAAATAATGGAAAATAAATGGTTCTGTAGGACCGGTCGGTTTTGTTACCGATTGCGGTGTATATGTTTGCGAACCAGTTTTCAATGTTGATGTAACACGGTTTTCATTTAAATTCGCATCACTCACCATTGATTTAACATTGTACTGGTAATAACCACTGCTAGGTACAAATGTCATTTGTTCGCCTTGTACTGCACCAACCATTGGAGCTACAAAATCTACATAGCTATTAGCACCGGCATCACCAAAAGTCATACCTTTGTAAATGAAAGTAGTCATGTCACGTCCAATATTATCCGTTGCTGTCAAAGTTAATGTGTATTGACCTTGCTGACCGTCATTAAAAGTAAATTGACCGCGCGCAGTATCACCAATAAATGAGCCAGTTACAGGAATCTCCCCTTTGCTATTTACTAGTTTTAACGTGTAATTCGACATCGTAATTGAATTAGCCGATGTAGCTTTAATCGTTAAATCTTGTAATCGTTCTTTCAGAGCAATTTTATTACCCTGCAATTCTGAATTACCGATAAAATCCAATGTCAATTCAGGCTTGCTTAAATCAAGATTAATTGTTTTAGTACTCTTTAAGCCAACATTATCCGTAGCTGAAATAACAACAGTTAATCTATCTCTTCCTTCGATTTGACTCTCATCTAGATCAATAAAAGTAAAGTCAGATGTTTTCTCTTCTTTAAAGTTAATTGCTTTAACTTCGTAGATAACTTCTCTTAATCCACTACCTGAAATATTATCGTATAGATCAAAAGTAGCTCGGATCTTATCTGCTATTGGTGATCGACTTAATTGATAAGTATCTTCAATTGTTGGAGCTTCATTATCAAGAAGCACAGTCAGAGAGTCCTTAGCCGTTTTACCCCATACATCTTTTGCAAGTAATTTGATAACCACATTATCTTTTGCATAATCATCTGGAAGTAAACCTTTAAATGTAGAACATGTAGCTGTGGCATCATCTGCACATACTATAAAATCAGAAAAATGCTTATCCGGGTCATTACTAAATGTATAGTCAGTATCAGCTAATGAAACGACCACATCTTCCAATCTTGACTCGTCAAATAACTTAACTTTAAAAGCAAATTCTATCGACTTTCCATCAATATACTGGTTATCAACTAAACTCGTCACATCTGCTTCAAAGTCTCCTGTTGGAATAATCAACTGTAATATACTCTTATCTATTGGCGTTATCTGAATAGCATTACCCGCTTTATCTTTAACACCATTTGCTTTAACAAAGTGCGTTGTTTCAATACCATTGATAAATTGATTGTAATTTTCCTTATAGGTACAACGAACAAGAGAGTCATCACTTGTTGATCTCTCACAACCTAAAGGACTAAATGTATTACCATTTTTTTCTAACGTAGGTTCTTTTGTTAGGTCAATGTTTGAGTCCGCATCAATATAATCAACATTAAGCTGTAATTTCTTAATATTAGACGAGTCAACAGTAACATCTGCCGCTTTTAATCGATAACCACTAGCTTGATCTTTAATATATGGAGCAACAACATCAGCCATTTTAAAACTAAACTTCTGTACTTTCTCTGCATTATTAGCACCAATTGTTCGAGTAATAAGCACTGGGTTATCTAAAAAGTTTTTATCTACCGTAATATTACAAATCGGCGTTGTTGGTTCATTATATTTCGCGTAATACAAAGTATCGATTGGTGGTGTATCATTGCTATAATTCTCACGAACCCAGCACTCTAATGACTTTAATCCACCATCATTTACTTTCTTAAACTGAACATTCACATCTTTATTTGATATATGCGATGTAAAATCAATTGGGTAAGTAATAGCTAACTCAACCCCTTCAGTTTGAACCATTAAAGAACGAGAAATGTTAGCTTTAAGCAAATCGTTTTCATTATTTGCTTTTGTATTATTTGTTGCAGAGATAGATATAGCATAAGTACCATCAACATTAGGTTTAATCAATGATTCCCATACCGTTGTATCACCAACTTCTGATTTCTTTGTAAAGTTTAATGTAGTACTTCCCGTTGTACCTTGTAATTGATAGCTGCTAACAATTGATGCAATACCACTTTTATCTTCAAGCGTTAAAATCAGTTTTACGTCCTTTTTCAACGTAGCAATATCGCTAGGAACCGTTGTGTCATCATCAGCGTAAACCATGGCTAAACTTGCAACAGGTGCAGTCTCATTTACTTTTACATTAAAAATTTCCGAATTTGTATTTCCTCTAATATCTTGAGCTTCCACTTTAAGATTCGCATCAGTAGGAGAATCCAATAGGATATCATTAGGATGATCAGGTTTAGGTTTACTACCAGGGTCACCTACAGGTGGCGTTGAACCAGTATAAACCCAAAACTTTACGGTATCTCGGTTCACACCTGTAGACGAAGTGTCGCCGATTAGACTTAAATCTAGTGCATTTAAATTAAATACAAAATTAGAGCGATAATATTCAGAAGGTGAGTAGTTAGTTAATGATAGCGTTGGCCCTTCAATATCGAATTGCATACCAATTTTATTTGTAAAACGCGTAAATCCAAATTGATCTTGAGCCTTCACTACAAGATCGACTAAATTAGAATTTGGCGCTAATACGATACGATCTGTATCAACATTTCGTAATACGATAGAAAATGGATTCTCTGGCGTAACTACAGCAGTATTTTCTTGAATAGCAATACGACTACCATCTGTTTTTTCCTGATATACAGAGACACTTTCAACGTCGGAATCATCAGTAATTTGCGCAATATTGATATTAAAATTACGTCCCATAACATGACTGCCGTTCGACACTTTATCTGTTAACGATGGATTTGCTAAAAGGATACTAGGCCCTTCTTTATCTACTTTAAAAGTATGTGTACCCTCTCCTGTATTACTTGGATATGCATCATTTATAGCGGTAATTTTAAATTGATTATTCACTCCATGCGTAAAATGCTCAGCAACTAACTGAATTTGATAATTTGGTGCAACTCCTGTTAGATAAGCAGGATAATCCGAACACGCTTCACCATCTGCAACGGAACATTTAACAACATCAATCCAACTCGCACCCGGTCTATTTAATTTTACTTGAATATCCTTTGGTGCACTTAATGCTCCCCATTCTATAATACTATTCGGATTCCATTCTTCGTTACCACCGATAAACTTATCTTCTGCTCCTGTGGTTACTTCTGGCTTTGAAGAATCAATATTAAGTACATATTTAGGTGCAGCAATATCTTGAGCTTTTACCTTATTACCAAGTTCATCTTCGCCTTCTAGTGCAAATGACCACTCACCATCATCAAGATCCACTGTTTTTTCAGAAGCATCAGAACATACCGAACTTTTACATAATGAAACAACAATTTGATTTGTCGAATTCACATAAAAATCATCTTTAGTTAGTGTTTGTTTTACTAACCCTTTAGATAAAACGATTTGCCTAACATCAGGCTTATCACCGACAACATCTGTCACTGTAAAGTTTAAATTTTGTTTGCTGTTTAAATTCAAATATGTATTTTGATCATAATCAGGTAAAGCCGAAAACGGAGGTTCATATACAAATGTCGGAGCGCTGTTATCAATGATATACATAGTTGAATAAGGCGCACTTGAGTACCCATAGTCGTTACCATGAGAGTCTGCTGCCTTAACATCCATATTAAACGAAGCAATACCTGAATAAGTTGGATTTAATGTATTAAAATCAAAATTATATCTTTGAGTAAACTGATTATTTCTACTGTCTTCTTTATAAATAATGCCAGAAATGCTACTTACAGCTCCACTTTGGTTTACCCAAGACGCATCAAAAACAGGAGGTCGAGTGGTGTCATTGATCCCAGATGGATCTTCCAACAATAATTCAGAGCCCACGATTCCAGCAACGTACCATTGATTATTTTTTTGAATTTGACGACCACTAGTAGGTGTTAATGTCACAGAAGGAGGTTGCGTATCAATAGAAGAACCAGAGTCACTAAACAAGGCACTGCCATCTAAATATGGATTAGCCGTTGCATAATTATCTGCATAAGCAAGCGCAATTGAATCAGAGATATCAAGATCATTAGTCAAGTAATTGAAATAAATATTTGCTAAATCAGAACGATAGGTATTTTCGCTAAAGTTATAGCCACCTAAACTGATCCCACCATTTTTACCAGTACCATTTGGTTTACCATCAAATGAAAAATCATCATAAAAAGACTTAGCGAATGACACACTATCATCAATGGCACTCTTATCTGAAAGAATAACTAAAGACTCCAACAGGTATCGATGCTGAAATGGCAAACTTGGATTCGATGGTGTATGAGCTTCTATCTCTTCATTTGTAGCATAAGCTGTTAAAATTGGATTAAATCCAAAGAAACTGTCTCCTTCAGTTAGCATCTTATTTACTTTAACTAGAATTTCTTTGGCCTTTTCTTTGCTCTTATTTGGTTCTTTTTCCCATAAATAGTCAAAGAAACCACTCTGATACACAGCTAATTCTGTTATGTATACATTTTGTCCTTCATTAACCAGCACATGAGCCGAAAAACCTGAATCAGAATCCAAATAAGCAACTTGTTGCTCTTTTCGAGACCATTTGTTGTGTATGGTTGAATCTAGTTTACTAGAAAGTGAAACTTTTATAACTTCGCCAATGTACTCAGAATTAATAGAGCAACCAGCAACATCCAAAGTCATAATATTAGGCTCACTAATTAATGATTTTTGTTCCGTTGTACATGTTGCTATAAGCTGTGTTGACCCATTATCCGCATAAACTTCAAAACTCGCAGTTGCATTAATAAATGGGGTAACAACTTTTAGTTCAGGCAAATTGAATGTTGTTCTAAATGACATCGTTTGTTTCGCCGAAACATTTCCAGAGCCATCGGTAGTTGTTAGCGTTATTTCTTGTACATGATTTTCTCCGACAGAACGGAAACCATTACCAAAGATCTCCTTTGTATACGGAATATAATATATAACTTCTTTCGCATAACCATTTTCGTCGAAGTTAATTGTCTCATGAGGAATAGTATTAGAATCAGCACTTGTGACAGCATTACTCTCAGAAGGAGAACTTTGCCCATCTTCTGTTGCTTTGTAATCAACACGCAAAATTAAATTTTCAGCGGAAGTACCTAAATTTTCGCCAGAAACAGCCCCTTCAATAGGATCAGAAACTTTAACTTTTATGTACGGGATTTTATTTATATTTAAAATTGCTGGATCAAAATTTTCATAATCAACCGTAGGATGGCTAATTAATAAACCATCCTTTGCATACCGATATGGAATATTTAAGAATTTATTAGCAAGATCAATAGTAGAAAATGAACTGGAGCTATAGGATTCAATGAGCTCTTGTCGCACATTGTTTATCACTTGAATAAAACTCATCGGTGTATCGGGATATGATATAGCTTGGTTAGGTTTAGTGGTATCAGAAAGAACATTATGAATAGTTTCACTTCTGTTCCCATTTTCATCAGTAACAATTAAAGAAAACTTAGATAAGGCATTTGAGAAAAGCTCTTTTCCAAAACTTTCTTGGAACGTACATTCATAACCATGCTCGGCAGGGCGTTCATGACAAGTGACAGGTTGAGGTTCACCATTATTAAAACTAACAGTGAATTCACTCAATTCTGATGAGTCTTCTTTCACAAACCCTTCAAGTAAATAATCATGACCTAAACTTGGGTTAAAAGTGGTGGCAGATTCAATTTCAATCACTGGAGCGAAGTTATCCCATTGAAAAGGAATTTCGTAAGGTGTGGTATTTTCGTTTCCAACAATATCTTCAGCGTACACAACCAGTTTTGCATCTATGATAGTCTCACTAATTGCATCTAGTTTACTAGTATCGATCAAAATAGATGCTTTATTTTCACGTGCACCTTCAATAAAAGTATCGGTGTTAATGTTGCAATAACCATCGCCGAAACCAACTTCAGGACATGCGAATTCAGTTGACCAACCAAGATCATCTTGATACTGCAGAGAAACTCTTAATGATTTAGTACCTACATTATCTTTCACTAAAAGATCTAATGAGTCTAATCGAACTAAAACATCTTTATCACTTCGTTCAACCGTTGGTTCCGTATCATCAATAGGAACTTCCGTTCTCGGAGGGAAAACTGTCATAGTTTCAGGAGTTGTACCTAACTTATTTACCTTACTAGCAAATGGTTTGTAATCGTTAGGATTTGTACCAGAGACATTAAGCCTATTGTTGTTAACCGTAATCAATATATATTGCGAAAGGATATTAGTATATGTTTCGACTGATACAGACTCTTTACCAAAAGATATCTTTTTGTCTAATCCACTAATATTATCTGTTTCATAACCATCCAATTGACCATCAGCACTAATATCTCGGTACATAATGTCACTTAGTGTAAATGACGTATAAATGCTACTGCTATCAGACGCTGGATACTTTTTAATTAAATCACTTGAAAAAACAGAATAAGCGGTAAGGTATGCTCCATATTGATGCCCAGTGGTAACGTAAGCACTTTGCCCTCCTTTAACAATATCAATTGGTTCAACAGTAATGACATCAAAACCATACATGTTGCTAATAGTTGAATTGGCACTATCAATTGCACCTTCAGCGTCCATGCCTAATTTGTGGATTTTATAATCAGCAAGCCCTTTAGATATTAAAGACAACGGCGTCAACATTATTCGATTCGCTTTATTTTCATAAAAAAACGCTGTCGATTCAAACTTAAGCGTCTTACCATCACCTTCATAAACAACTTCCCCTGTGGCAGGATCAGTATAGGCACCACCAAAAGCTTGAAGAAGTACAGGCATAGAACCACTATTCACCTCCATGGAGTAATCTCCTTTAGATGAGGTTCGTGTTTCACCTAACTTTTTACCAATAGCTCCATTAGCATATTCCCATAGTACAACTCGCGCACCAGCAATTGGAGCATCAAATAAAATCCCTGATACTGATGTCGTTTCTCGTTTGGGTGGAGAAGTATCTTTACTTTCACCACCACATGATGAAATTAATAGAATTAAGCCTAGCCCAGCAAACAGTTTTAAAAATGAAAATATACGCATAAATATATAAAAGCGAGTTGTAGTTATAAGACTGCATGCATTATATTTATTAGTAAATAAATGACAACGTGACACATAAACCATGTAAATAGTTAAAATAACTATAAAGATAGTCATTTTAACTATTGCACATTCAATAATGAAAACTTAATAACAAAAACGACCGTCATATTATCCAATACACACCCACTTCATAATTAAAATAAATAGTGTAGAATACCTTCATTTTCCAGTTAAGATCAAAAGATGAAGTTGAAATACCTTACTTTTATTAGTATCAATCTTGCATTTATTATTTTATCTATTTCTCTATTATATTTTTCATCTAATCATTCAGGCATTACAAATGCCTCCCAAATTTCTACTTCATCTCAAAAAAACGTTTCCGATAAGGAAAAACAAAAACCTGATAATCTGGTTATAAATGGGACAATAAAAGATTCATTTTTTAGTTCTGCACTAAATGCAGGGTTAACGAGTAAACAGATATTTTCTTTTACAGAGGCATTACATTATAGCGTTAACTTTATTGATGGAATTGAAGATGGCACACCATACTCAATTGTTTTAGATAAAAACACATCTCATATCCGTTCATTTTTCTACACAGAAAACAATCGACCCCACACGATCCAACTTGCAGAAAATGGCATATACTACAATGAGTTAGGAGTTAACTTGTCTTCTAATAAACTCATTTTACCAACTGGAAACCTATTTCGAATTAGTTCTCATTTCTCTAATAAACGTAAACACCCTGTCGTTGGTATTGTTCAAGCACATGTAGGAACTGATTACGCAACACCAATAGGAACTCCTGTAATGTCTGTTTCTAAGGGTATTGTTTCTAAATCAGAATACCATCCTCTTGCAGGCAATTTTATATCGATTAAGCATAACAATGGCATAACAACACGATACCTTCACCTTAATGATAGATACGTAAATAAAGGAGACCATGTATATAAAGGAGAGATAATAGGAAAGACAGGCAATTCAGGCAGAACAACAGGACCTCACTTACATTTTGAATATATTGTTAATAATATTCCACAAGATTTCACAAAGCTACATAATGATATAGAAATGCCACTTAATAATAAAAATCAGAAAAAACTATTAAAATGCATAAACTTATCTAAAACACTAATAACAAAAATATTAAAAGAAGTATGATCTTAGTTCCAAATATCAAACCAAATTAACATAACTACTATGAATGACTTTGAGTTTTATTATTTTTGACACACCTGTATCAACTTGCGCAAGATCACAATTAGAGTAAATGACTATTAAATACTGCTTTTTTTATGGGATTTTTTATATTTAGGAGTACAATCACGCCATATTATAAATAGAGGTGAAAAATATAAACCTCAATAAATATAGAATGCTAGGTTTAAAGTTTAATATGAATCTTTCAGATTTTGCACGACGCCCAATATCTATAGAAATGCCTTCAGGTATAAACCCAAATTCACTGGATGATTTCTCAGAAATTAAGCGTGAAGTTAACAAATTAAATACGGTTACGTCTAAGATATCTTGGAAACATGTATTCAAACTTTCAAAAAGCATTTTAGAATCTGAGAGTAAGGATATTAGATGCGCTTGTTATTACACTGTTTCAGCAACCCATATTGATGGATTAAAAGGGTTAGTTAATGGCTTAAACGCTCTATTAGATATCTGCGTTATTTATTGGCATTCAGGATACCCTGATGTAAATAAAACTATTGCTCGAATGGGTGCATTTGAGTGGTTAACTGAACACGCCATAAAAAAACAAAAAACATTAAAAATATCCCCTACTGATCTAGTGCTTATCGAAACTGGGCATAAATTAACATTAAAGATAGAAGAAGAGCTTCGTTCTCACTACGGGAACAAAAGCCCTTCCCTCGGTGCAATTCGTCGTATCTTCTCACAATGGATCGAAGAAATTCAGGCAACAAAATTAAGTCTCGAAGAACAGCGTCTCAAAAAAGAAGCTATAGAAAAACAAAATAATTCTGGTATTAACGTTAATGTATCTCTCCCACCAAGAGATGAGAGTAAACAGACAGTTCAGCCTACAATGACTCATACCGCAAAAGATAAAAATATAAAGCCAATGGTAACGATTTCGCTAGCATTTATCTTTATTTTGACATTATTGTTTGGGCACTTTTTATACGCAGATAATCAAAAAAGCACGTTACTTATTAATATCCAAAAAGCTGACTTAACGACCATTAACCCTTTAATATCTCAACTAGAGAATAAGGAAGATGATCTTAAACAATACGTAAAGACAGCACTAATCAAACAAGCGTTACATTTAAACAAAGACTGGGAGGTTACCTCAACAAAAGTCGATAAAATCAACGAACTAGAAACATTGAATCATAGTTTAAAAAATTTATACCCTGATTCTGCTGCAGTCAAAAAATTAGAATATGAATTCAATCAGCAACGTGCTGATTTTGAAAATGAATACAGTGATATCCATCAACGTTTTCTTAAATCAAGGACGATATTTGCCAATGCAAAAAATCATAATTCAGACGAAAATATTGTTAAAGCATACAGTTACAGTAATTCACTCTTCCCTTTATTAGGAAGAATTGAATACGCTGAAAAACAAAACTCATTAGAAGAGCTAGATCGCACTCAATATTTACTTAATGTTTATCAACACAAATTGAATACAATACGAAAAAACATTCAGCAGTAAGTTGGCTTAAATTTAAACAATATAAAAAATAATTATGATTAAAAATACTTTGGCTAGAACACCTTTCATTTTATCAACAGTAATTTCAGCATTTTTTGCATTACTTTTAGTTGGTGTATATTACTTATGGTTCAATCAAGCAGACCTACGTTTATTATGGGGGATGCTTGGTATAATTTTTTCCATCTACGCTATTTTTAACCTGACTCTTTACATAAAAAAGCGTAAAAACAAAAGCCACCAAAATATCGAAACAGAAGAAGATACACTATCTATGGTTTTAAAGCCTCTGCTTCATAAAGCAGGAAAGAAACCAGTGTATCTTGTTCTTGGTAATAAAGGATCGGGTAAAAATCAATTCTTAAATGTTTCAAACGCCATTAAACCAATGGATAAAGTAAAAAACGTTAAAAATGATTTCTTTGAATGGTCAGAATCAGATTCAGCTGTATACATCAAGCCTAACCATCGACTAACTTTTCAAGAAATATCAAGTAATGATAGCTTGCTGTGGGATGCTTTAATTAATGAAGTGATCAAACATAAACCTCGTAAACCTTTTGCGGGCTGTATGCTATTGATTGACTTTGAATTTTTAATCGTACATGACGATGAACAAACTGATTACACATTAAACGCCCTACTCCAACGACTGGAATCTATAAAAGAAACAACAGGTGCAACATTACCTCTGTACCTTATTATGACCAAGTTAGATAAATTGGAAGGTTTTAAAGAATACATTCACTTCAGCCCTCTTAAATCGAGCGTTGAGTTTTTAGCTATTCCGCTCAAAGACGCGAAAGGTGCAATTTTAGATTATTTCCGCGACAGCTATAAAAACATAGTGAAAGTAATGGAATCAAATGCCCTTGACTCATCATCGTATACTAATAATCCTGATGAAAAGCAGACAATCTTAGCTTTTCCTAAACAATTTGAACTGTGTGAGAAAGAAATATCTCGCATAATCGAACGATTAAACGAATTAAATCAAGGTACTTACTCCATTGATATTCGTGAAGTGTTTTTTAGTTCGAGTTTACAAGGTGGCCGAAAATATAACTTACTAGCGAAAAGCTGTAGCAACTATTTCAATTTACCGATTATTGCATCTGAGCACGGACAATTAACTGAGACGCCTTATTTTACCCGTTTCTTAGTCGATGCTAAGGTGTTGCCTGAATCTGATTATTCTGCTGAAAACCAGCATTATTTAAAACGTATTCAGCAACATAGTCGTATCGCTTTTACTGTTTCAGCTATCCTACTTACTAGCGGTGGATATTTCTTATTCCAAGCACTTGATAGTAATTTACGAGTTATTAACCAATTAATTCAAGTTGAAGATACCAATCTTAGTGATTATCACAGTAAAGATTTCACAGCAAAATTAGTAAATGCTCAAAAAGCAATCTCACCAACCTATTCAGCATGGTTAAATGGAAATCATGCGTTAGATGAAGAAATTCTAACCATGAAAGTAAGTCGTTTAGAGCCTACAACAAAAATTGCATATAATGCTCTAATTGCGCAAATTGACGAATTTTTAATGCCTGTCATTTCTGAAGGCTATGAGAATTTATTGACTAAAAATCAGAATTCAGTTTCTACGTCATTACCTTTATTAAAAGGGTATTTGATGCTGAATGATCCAAGTAAGCGTGACATTCCTTATTTAAAACAGCAAACATTTGATGTGTTATCAACGTTAAGTAATGACTCAATCACAATACAAAATACCATGAGCTATCTTGATGCGTATTTCAGAACTCAATTTGCTCCTATTGATATAAATATGGATCTCGTTCGTGCTACCCGTCGTAGTCTATTGGCAAAGTCAAATGTTGATTTAGTCTATGCTCAAATTTTAGATCAAGCGAAAAGCATTGATTTAGATACATTAGACATTCAAAGAGCTGTTGGTTTTGATTTTACTAACATTTTTGAAAAACCAACTAATGATAATAATTTGCAAATTAGCAAGGTATATACCGCATCTGGTTTTAGTTCATTCTATCGTCCGCACATTGACCTTTTATCAAAACGCGTTATTGCTGATAACTGGGTGCTTGGTTTATCTCAACACATCATCCCTACTGATGATGAACAAAAAGATTTTAAAAGTGATGTTCGTAAAAAATACACTGATGATTACATTAACTATTGGCGTAATGCATTAAGTGAATTAAAGATTAAGAATTTTTCAAACATTTACGATCTGAATAATGCAATCGATCTTATTTCTGGACCATCATCTCCGATGACGACCGTATTAAAACAACTGTATTCGAACACACAGTTTTCCTCAACGGCTGACATCACTTCTTTGATGGATGCAAAAAAAGATCTAAAAGGCGCTTTAGAAACAGCAACGGATGCAGTTAAAGAGATTATAGAGCCTGACTACGTTTTAATGTCTCGCGTAGAACAAGCCTTCACTTTGCTTAACCAGCTACAAATCAGTGAGACAAAAAACTCACCTACTCCATGGGATGATATTGTTGCTTCATTAAACCAAGTAAGAACATATGTAAAAGATATAGCTGATTCGCCTAACGTACATCAAGCGGCCTTAGATGCAGCTAGAGCTCGAATGAACAGAGCTGAGGCTGATCCATTAGTACGATTAAAACAAATCGCACAAAAATCACCAGAGCCGGTACGAAGCTGGCTATTAGATATTGTAAACCAAACTTGGTCAGTAATGATCGTAGAGGCAACGAAAGGGATTCAAACTCGTTGGTATAGCGAAGTTTATAGTATTTTTAAAGCTACAGGATTAAATCGTTATCCATTTAATACTTCAGCTACAGAGGAAATTTCTCTTGAAGATTTTGAACAGTTATTTGCAACTGGCGGTGTACTCGATGTATTTATTAAAGATAACTTAGCACCATTTTATGACATTAATTTGTGGACAGCTAAACGCGTTGATGGACAAATAATGTATTTATCTCCTCAATTTTTAGTTCAATTGAAAAACTACAATATTATTCGTAATACGATGATCAACAAAAGTACAAATAAGGTATTTATTCCTTTTAATGCGAAAGTCATCGACTTAGATTCAAGTGCCATTAGAGCCAATATTAACTTTGGCAGCACAATTATGAGCTACTACCATGGACCAAGTAAGGTACAAGAACTTCAGTGGCCACCAAAAGGTGGTGATTTTGAAGTTAAATTTACCCTGCAAGATGTGACTGATGAAGGAAAGCAGCACACTTTATCTAAAAATGGTCAATGGGCTATTTATCGCCTACTAGGCGAATCAACCTTATCTGACATTACAAATACAAATTTTGTGAGTCATATAAATGTGTCAGGACGTGACATAAGCATGCTATTTACGCCTTTGACACAAAACAACCCTTTTACTTTCGCTGAGCTTGCAAACTTTAAGCTACCAGAAGTAATAAACAAAAAATAAATATAAAGACACCACCTATAAAGGCAGGGAACAACATGTCAAACATGAATCTACAAGGCTTGGATAAATTAGATAGAAGAATTATTTCTAATCTATTATCAAACGGTAGAGAGTCTATTGCGAATCTTTCGCGTAATGTAGGTTTATCACGAACAGCGGTTGCTGAACGTATAAACCGACTTGAGAAAACGGGGATCATTAAAGGATATACAGCGCAAATCCGCATGGGAAATAAAGATGAAAATGCATCATCTTATTTGCTTATCTCATGCAATAAAGGACAAAAAGACAGCGTCTCTGATGGATTAAAGGAAATTCCAGAAGTGAAGATGACGAGTATTGTTGGAGGAACTTACGATATTATCTGTTTAATTGAAGCGCCCGATTTACACCGAATTCATTACTTATGTAGTGAAATCGAATCGTTATCGGGCATAAAAGAAGTGAAAAATACCATCGTGTTGCACCAGCCAGTGTGTCGATAAGTTTTTTCACTATTTAACCAGGTGTAGGAAGCGATGAATAAGCGCCAACTTATTAATCGTTTTCTACACCTTTAGTTACTGCCTACTATTTTAATTTTCGTTTCCTCTCCTTTTGCCGATCCTAGCCAAAATGTTTGTCCAAGCTCATTTCCCAAACCATCACCTAATTGATTTATAGGTAATGATTTATTTCGTACAGTAAGCTTTAGGTCCCACGCCATTGGATCGCATAAAATAAATTTCATCAGTCCAATCAACGTTTCATGTAACGCACCACCGGGTAAAAATTTTACATAGGTATCAAAATCAATATCATCAATACACAGATTAAATTTCCCCGTTAAATCAGCCATACTTTGACCTAAGTGAAAATCTCCACCTAATTGACAATTCTTTCGGTTAAGACAATTTCGTTGAGAAACCGCAATAGTAATCCGTCTGTATACCCATTCTTCTATGTATACATTTGAGAGCGAAAAGTAATGGGAAACGATACCAGAAACAAGTTTTGGTGAACGTGTACGCGTCGAAAGTTGATTAACATAGGAAAGTAATTTCGCCCTGTCTAAATCAACTTCATTACTTTCTTGAATTACGCTAGATAATCCAACTAAATGCAATAAGCGCCCAGAAAAAGGATCCTTAGCATCACTCTTATATTGAATATGATATCGATATTTTTTCCATACTCGATAAAGCATACTTATGTATCTATGATGGAAAAAATCGAAAAACTCTTTTACAGGATTATCGTCAGGATCTCTTCCTGCTAACTTTTCCGTATACGAAGCCGGTAATGGCGAACTCACACCATGCAGCCCCATAAAGTTAACTTCTATTTGTGTATAAGTCGCATCGTTACGCTCAAATTCAGTAATAAATTCAATATCACTTTTAGGGAAACTAAGTTTTGGAGATACGCTAAATTGAATATATTCATTCTTTACGTATTGATTCTCACCAATAGCTTTATATTCAATACCCGATAAATTCTGATAGTGCTTTTCAAGTAAAGAGACCGCTTGAAAGAAGCTATAATCACATGGTTTATTAACAATATATTGAATCATAATATAGTTTGCTGCCCACTTAGACTTGGCCAGTCATACATCTCACCAGTATGTTCATCTATCACTTCAAGTTCAGTGAAGGAATTGATACTTGAATATAAGCGTATAAATTCATTTAAAATACTTGCTAACAAATACATATCACCTTCATTAACAAAATAAGAAGAGTTCATTCCAACTTTAAATTTTACACCACGTATTGCAACACCTCTAAATATACGGTCTGTAGGCGACATGGTGGCTGACTTAATACCATCTAAGCGGTGTATAGAAGCCCTATGAGCCTGTCTATCTACACGCGATTGATAGTCATAGGTAGACAATAAAACTTTCAGTACATCTATATTCGCTAATGACAGATAGTTAAGTGACATATTCGCAATCAGTTGCCATTGTAGTTCACCATTAACTTGTGGACTTACTGACTGAGTAGGCTTCGTTATATTTGAAAACGTGGCATACGTTGGTGATTTATGTGTTGTATAGATAATATCACCAACGGATAAACGCTCAGATAAGTCAGCATTACTGCACACCAACTTCATCAATACAGTTTCTGAACCAAGTTCAGATACTTGATTGTTATGCGAGTGGAATGAAATATAACGCTCTAAACCTCGGCCATTAATACGCTCACTGACTTTCGTTTTATAAAAATCACGCTTATCTCTTTGGTTTATTTGATGCTCAAAAGATTCAAATTCAATTAATTTTTTACGACAACGCTCAGCCTTACTCCAGCTTTCAACGCTTTCAACAGAATACACTTCATAATGTTCTTGATTTGAGCTCTGAGGACGCACTCTATATTCATTTAATTGATGATCAAGTCGAATTGGATCACCATCTTTTTCAAATAGGTTGACACTAGGTGTACAATGTAATTTAAAATGTTTATTTTTAACAATAACTTCTGATGGAAGTGCTCTAGAAAACGCAAAAGAGATCTTAACTGTACTTCTTTGTGGTATACCACCTAACCATTCAAGTCCTTTTAAATCAAAAAACATGAATTTATCAGGCAAAGAAAAATATTCTTGTAATAAGCGATACCCTGAAAAAGAGTTTTTACTGTATGGCAATATTCCTTCATCATCCCCAAATCCAACAGGAATAACTTGATCAGCACGTAGACGGTGCTTATATCCACCACCAACATCTAATTCAACATATTCTAGATAGCGAAAAAGCCATAAATATAAGCTGCGAGTAATATGTTGTTCACCATGTAAGTGAAACCGTAGTGTATCTAATTTAATTCTTGATAGCTCTAAACCATTGTTCGCTGCAATCGTCAGATGCAGAGATGAGTTAGTTCGACTGTTGTTCTGCTCTATTTGTTGAATAGACAACGGGTATAAAGCAACATCATAGCAAGTTCGGAATTGACACTGCGTCCCTTCCACTTGCTCACTTGCCATTTCTGCACCACGTTCAACAATAATTTTTTCAGTCACACTACCTGAATGAGGAACCAATTCACTGATGCACATTGAAGGCACAGATCGCATGTAATGTGGCCAGAGAAGAGAAATAAGTGACTGGGTTAATTCTGGCAATTCATCATCAATTTTTTCACGAACACGGCCAGTTAAAAAAGCAAAGCCTTCTAATAAGCGTTCAACATCAGGATCAAATGTACCTTCAGATAAAAAGTGCGTCAGTTTAGGATGATACTTTGCAAATTCACTGCCGGCTTCTTTTAGATAAGTAAGCTCATCTTGAAAATATTTGCTATTGCTCACTATTAACTCCTACTACACATTAAACTGACCGTCGACGCCCATAAAGATATTGATCGCCATTGGGACTTTACCACCGTTATGAATCACTTCTCCACCGATGCCAAAACCGAGTTGAAGTGGATTATTGTTATCATGACGATAATGAACCTCAACATTACGCATTCTTGGTTCAAACTTTTCGATAGACACTTTAATATTCTGTTGAATATTACGAACTAAATTGGTGTTATTGGACAACACATCATTAAAATCAGGTAATCCATAATCGTTATCTATCATCGCGTTTCCTGCGTGAGTATTAAGTAAATCAGCAAGGTGGAGATGAATAGATTCAATTAAATGCTTATGTGAAACGACTTTTTCGTAACAATTTTTTGGTTCACCTAATTCAATTCGCTCAAGTAATCGATAACCTTTTTCCATAATTTCTTCTTAAAAAAATAAGCGATCAGAAATCTGATCGCTTATAAATGCACAGCAAATTAGTTTTGATCCAATTTTCCAACTAGAGATAAATCAAAACTCGCCCCCATGTACTTAAAGTGTGGACGAACTGACATTGATACTTTGTACCAACCTGGATCGCCTTCAACTTCAGATACTTCCACTTTTGCAGCACGTAGAGGTCGACGACCACGTACTTCTGCTGGCGGATTCTCTTGATCAGAAACGTATTGACGGATCCATTTGTTTAGCTCGATTTCTAAATCAGAACGTTCTTTCCATGAACCAATCTGTTCGCGTTGAAGCACTTTAATGTAGTGTGCTAAACGGTTAATAATGAACATGTAAGGTAATTGAATACCTAATTTATAGTTCATTTCAGCTTGCTGACCTTCTGGCGTATTCGGGAATACTTTTGCTTTTTGTACCGAGTTTGCAGAGAAGAATGCTGCATTATCAGAACCTTTACGCATAGTAAGCGCAATAAAGCCCTCTTCTGCTAGCTCGTATTCACGACGGTCTGAAATTAAGATCTCTGTTGGGATCTTAGTTTCAATTTGTCCCATTGACTCGTAGTTATATACTGGAAGATCAGATACGGTACCGCCACTTTGTGGACCAATGATGTTTGGACACCAACGATACTTAGCAAAAGATTCACTGATCTTAGATGCCATTGCGTAAGCTGAATTACCCCATAAATAGTTATCATGACCATCTTTTACGTGTTCATTATAATCAAATGCTTTGATTGGATTATCTTCTACTGAGTAAGGAGTACGAAGCATCATACGAGAAGTACAAAGACCAACATAACGTGCATCTTCATGTTCACGGAATCCACGCCATTTCGTGTATTGTGGGCCTTCAAATACAGACTTAAGATCTTTTAAGTTTGGTAATTCTTCATAACTGTCTAGTCCGAAGAATTTAGCCGACGCTGACGTAATAAATGGGGCATGTGACATTGCACCAACGTTAGCCATGTATTCCATTAGTTTAATATCAGGAGATGATGCTGACATTTGGAAGTCACAGATAACGGCACCAACAGGTTTACCACCAAATTGACCGTATTCACGAGTATAAATTTGCTTATAAAGGCCAGATTTAACTACTTCTGGAGCATCTTCAAAATCATCTAAGACTTCATCTTTTTTCGCTGAAATCAATTCAATCTGAATATTTTCACGGAAATCAGTATGATCGACCAAGTACTTTAGGCCACGCCAAGTTGATTCAATTGCTTGAACTTCTTCATTATGTAAAATTGCATCAACTTGCTTTGATAATTTCTGATCAATTTCAGAAATCATTAAATCAACTAGCGACTGGTCGACTTTATCTGATGTATTTGTACTTAGTAACTCACCAATGAACGCTTCTACGCCGCGCTTAGCAACATCAAAACCTTCATCACTTGGTTTTAAACGAGTTTCATTAAGAATACTATCTAGTAATGAACCAGACTCAACGAGTGCTGCTTCTTGCTCTGGAGCTTGTGCTTCTGCTGTCATAATACCCTCTATTCAGCCTTAGCTTCTTCTTTAGCCGAACCAATATTTAGCTCTTCTAATAATTTTTGTCGTGCTTCTTCATCTTGAAGTACTGCTGCAATTTTCTTACGGAATGCAGGAACATTGCCTAATGGACCTTTTAAAGCAACTAACGCTTCACGTAATTCAAGTAAACCATTCAGCTCTGGTACACTTTTCGCGATAGCTTCTGGCGAAAAATCTTTCATGCTATTAAACGTTAAGTCGACACCTAACTGAGCACCTTCTTCATCGCTAAGTTTATTATCAACATTTACTTTAACGTTCGGAGAATAACCTTCCATAACATCATTAAAGTTATCTTTATCGATATTAATCGGAGTACGGTCTTCAATTGGAGTCTCATCAGTACGAGCTGTAAAGTCACCAACAACCATCATACTTAGTGGCAGTTCAACGTCTTCTTGTACATCCCCTGTTGCAGGAACATAACGGATATTAATACGCTCTTTAGGAGCAACCGAGCCATCACGTGACATAATTCATCCTTATTTCTTTGGTTATTTTGATACCAATATTATTAATAATTTAATTAATCTAGTTGGTATTATTAATTGATAGCCACTGTTGGTACTTTTCAGGCATGTGCTCTTTTACGGGGTACATTTCTGATAAGACTTCATTAACCAACAAGTCAAGCTGATTACATAAATGAGGTTCCCAATTGCTAAGATTTATTTCTTCTTTAATCGACCACATTTTTTCAATATATGGCAAACAAAGAGGCAATAAGCCAACAAAGCGGTACGCCTTAACTAATTTATAATGGAGCATCCATTGGCCTCGTCCTGACGGATCACTAGCCAAGTTTTGGGCAATACGTGATACGTACTCCCCTAAATTTTCTAACGTTATTTCCCCCTCAATCAAGCTATCGTCTTCTGTGTAGTCAACAGATACAGCAGCAACAGCTACGGGTGTAGTCGTTGTATTCGAAGAAAGCCATTTCAATGTCTCTTCATCAGCAAATGGGGTTGAATTGGCAAAGGTTAATAATTCAATGCCTTCAAGTTGAGAAATAAAGTACTGAGTCTCTTGCTTAACAGCTTCTGCTGCTTCGTGATGATCCAAATTAGTAAGCATTTGAAACATCAAATAATGACCAGTTAGCCAAAATGGAGCATCAGTTAACGTTCTTTCTAGACGCTTAATCACCTCTGCTTCTGTTTCTTGTTTGGCTTTATCTCGATATTCACTTAACTGATCTTGCGATACCGCAAGGCTTAGTGGTGTCTTTTTATCATTATCATGTGGAGGTAATTCATCCACTTCACACCATGTACAATTACGGTGTAACCGATAAGCAAGTGGTGTTGATATATCAGAATGCAACATAAATTCCGCTACTTTCTTCAACGTTCGCTTAGAGGCACTTGGAGAAGAAAAGTCTGTATCAATATCAACTTCTTGTTTAACTGTATTAACCGTTTTCGGTACTTTAGTCGCAACCTGTGATAGTGTTTTAACTTCAGTAACCGCTGATGTAGTCTCTTCTACCAGTGGTTCTGGTTCACTAGTCATTTTTACTGAAGTGTTGGTATTTGTTTCACTCACACCAACAACTCGTTGTGAGATTCCATTTAATACTGATGTGATCAAATAAAATTCAACATCAGAATCTGAAAACGCCTCATGATATTGATCGCTAATTTCATTGATTCTTTGTAAATAAGAAGCAACACTTTCCCAATTAGTTGTTGAAGTATCAAGCTTTGGCAATGTTGTTTCTAATTGAGCAACAAACCACTCCATTGCGCCATCACGAGCACGTTTACGTTGTGGGAATAGTTCGGTACCAAACAAAACTAAATTTTGCTTCAGTAAGTTAAGTCCTTCATCTAGACCGATAAATCCATTACGCTCAATTAGTGCTCGAACCAAGTAACAAATAGCTTTTAAATCTTTACTATAGGTAGTCAACACTTCAATGGCATTGGTCTCAACTACTTTCCAATCAACGGTTTCACCAAATAAAGAGCCAAATTTTTTAATTTCCAGTTCCATTAATTCATAACAAAACTCGTACTTTGATTCTTCACCAGTAGGCGAAGCTTCAGATATCGGTTTCAATAACAGTTCAACATTCAAACTTGTCATATTAGATAGTGACCTTTTTTTGATAAGCGTTTAATGCTTTTTCAATCGCTAACGCACCCTCTGCTGGCGTGTCTTGTTGAAAGCTTTTATCCAACGAATCTTTAGCAATTTTTTTAAGTAAATCGGATACTTCTTTAAAACGAGCAGGAGCAACACCATGAAGATCTTCTAACGCAGTCGTTAACTTGTCACTCTCAAAGACCATTTCACCTGTTACGGTACCAAATAAAACGTATTCACTGCGTTTGACAATCAATTCCGCTTTTTTAGAACTCAATTCAACGGTATCACCATACAATTTTATGGCTTCGTTAATCTCATCAATCGCTTTACTGTAAAAATGCGTTTTAGCATGTTCATCAACCGAACTAATAACTTGATTT
This sequence comes from Aliivibrio fischeri ATCC 7744 = JCM 18803 = DSM 507, assembly GCF_023983475.1. Lineage (NCBI taxonomy): Bacteria > Pseudomonadati > Pseudomonadota > Gammaproteobacteria > Vibrionales > Vibrionaceae > Aliivibrio > Aliivibrio fischeri. Next base: position 869,556 of record NZ_CP092713.1, on the reverse strand, counting down.
AATACTTGTTTAGGTAAAACATAAGCGTAGTAATATGAGTTTGCTTGGCTTTTAATCCAAGATTTACGCATATATTCCTCGACTCCTTTGCTGTCTCCTAACATCACATTTTTAGCTAACGCTTCATCTTCTAGCATCGAAGAATAATTGTATTTTTGATGTTCTAATTTAAGATTATTTACGCTTGCCATTAATTTTGTTAATCGTCGATCTACAGATGATGATAAAACAACATTGCGATCCAGATAATCACGCAAGATAATCATATCTTTATGAATCGAATCTAGTTCCGTAAATTGATTCACTTGGCTCAAACGCTCTTTTTTTAACTCTTCTTGTTCTTGTCCATACCAAATGCGTAGCTGACTGTTTTGAACATCAACCGCTTCACGATATGGTGCTAGTGATACAACATCAGATGAATTATTATCCAATGCGTTTTCAATTTCCCATGGAGGCTGAGATAAGAAAGTAGCCGCTTGTGCTGGTTTTATTCGAGATGACGTATCAGATAAAGAAACAGCATTGTTATCAGCTACCGTAAAAGCAAAGCTTTTTAATAAAACGGTAAATGTAATCAAGCACAAACACGCAGCCAAACTCGCTTCTAAATACTTGAATCGACCCAAACGAAAAACATCATACTTACTACTTTTTCTCAGGACTAAATCTGCATTTCTTAACTGCGTAAACAAAGGGGCATTGTGACTTCCTTGCATTACGTTCATGTCAATATGAGCAAGAGCTTGAGCAAATGAGATCGGTGTTAAACCATGCGTTCTTGGTTTTGTCACAACTAAACGAAGTAAATTCCAAACCGTTTTAGGAATCGTATGTGGACGTTTACGCTGCTGTAATAATGCTTTCCAGTCGTTATTATCTGAATAGCCAGTAAATAAAGCGCAAACTAACAATGCCATTGAATAAACATCGTCTTGTGGCACCGCTTTTCCTGATTCTATATATTTAGGCGAAGCATAAGAAAGACTGGCTTCATTATATTTTCTGGAATCATTAATATACTGAGCAGCACCAAAATCAATCAATTTAATACTGTCATCTTCACAAATAATTATATTCGATGGTTTGATATCTAAATGACAAATACCTTTGGTGTGAATATATTCTAATGCACCAGCTAGTTGATAAATTAACCATGCAATGTGATCATGACGAAAACTTTTATATTTATGGCGCGTCAGTTTTTCAGCTACAGATTCCCCTTCAGCCCATTTATACATAAAATATGGGCGTTCAAACTCATTACCGAGTTTAATGAAATCAATAATACTTGGGTGTTGAGAAACTTCTAAATGCGTCGCTTCTGCTACAAACATCTCCAGAACGTGTTCAGGTTGCTCTGAATTCAATACCTTACAGCAGATTTGCTTTTCAGGTTCATCTTTCTTTGCTAAGCGGTATAAGGTTGTTTTCTGATTATGGGACTCAATAGTTTCTAATACATCAAACTGTGAAAATAAGACATGCTCTAGCCTTGGCTTTAGTTTATTCGCCAATGTTTGTTCATTCTTTTTTTTCTTTTCGATCGCTTTAACAACTAACTGATTAATAAAGTCGTTAGTTGATCCCTGCAATTCAGACACTGAATACTCTTTATAGCCACTTATTTAATTGGTACACAATATTAATAAGTATGGGTGTTATTTTTCAATGCTATAAAACAAAACGAACACTTTCTCTAGACATTTAGTTAAAGTGACTAGGCAAATAGAAAAAATAACACCATGCTTTTCTTTTTATTTTTCTCTATTTAATATAAATAAAGAACGAGTATTATTTTGATCAAATAAAAAAGCAGTAGATAGTATACCTACTGAGCTTAAATGATTCATGGTTGCTAGTGTAGCAATGCCTGAACCACCTCCAATCGTTCCCCAAAACTCATTAGTTAATGTTACTTGTTGAGCATAAGGGATCACCTCACTTCTTGCACCAATAGCAAAACCATAATCTTCCGTATGCGCACGTTGATTTGTCATATCGCTATAAATAGGTCCTAAATTATCATGATGTTTACTTGCCGCACGAATCAATCGAGCGCAACCTCTTCTATCACTCGAGTGCCAATCAAATTGTGAATACACGATTTTACTTTGTGGTATCAGTTTTAGTGTATCAAGTACATTCCGTTTAGTTAACACCATGCCAGCGCCTCCCTCACTAGGTAATACTCCCCATGGATTAGTCCCTGACATTGCATCTCTAGAAGACATTAATGCTTCTTTTTTTTCGTATAGACTATCAATAGCAATACACATAATTGCATCTGGTTCAGCTAAACTATTTAAGCATTCTTGTAAAAAAGCATTCCCGCTATTTTTACTGAATTTTATATTAGATAAATAATCTGAAAAATCGCTCTCATCAATCCAATTACGCAAATCATGCTCTGAGATTTCTTGGGGAACCGATAGTAATAATGGCAAGGGTTTTAATGAAACATGCAGTCTATCTAACAGCGGTGTAATTAATACATTTAGTGTTTCTTGTACCTTAGTCATTAGACAAGTCTGATCAACAAATTCTAAAGACGCTACAGTATATTTTTCGTTACCGTCTTCATAAGTTGCAAAACGATCAATATCGGCTCGGGCAATCGCAATGGCTAGCTCTGTATTCATTCCTGTAGGAACAACAATATCAGAGTCTAAAATATATTGATGTTGATATATACTCATTAAGACAATTCCACTAGATATGATGATGTCAACAAATGCTCTCTATTTTGGCAAGGAAACGCCGCTGTATATGTCGCCTCAATACGTTTATTTTCAGTATCAATCCATAATGTATACATCGGCATATTTATTTTTTCTTCTTTGCCATTAAAGACCGCAACTGCTTGAAATTTTTCACTTGGGATCCGAAAAGACAGTGCATCATTATGACAAAAGCCACTCACCATTAACCGTTCACCACCTTGTAGATAGCCATTACACTGCTGATCTTGCGGTGCCGATTGATAAAAACGAGCATCAAAATCTATAGGCCAAACTGGTCGTCTTTCTTCAAACCATTTTTCATCAAACGTCCCAGCCCATTTTGCTCTGTCATGAAAAAATGGAGGCATTGGACCAAACCCAGCAACTTTTACTTTTTTACTGCTTGCCTGCCAATTTTGATCTGGATAAAAAATAGAAGGAACCTTTGCTTTTAAAAGTTCAACATTAGTCTCTGCGGCTCCACCACCAATTCTGTTTCGCTCATCACCACCAATAGCGTTTGAATAATCAATATCACGCTCAATAAATGACTGAGTCGTAGATACTGTGATACTGCCACTATGATCAACCCAATGCCTCTCACCCACAACTTTAAGCGTTTTATCGATATGTTCATCGATCAATACACGACATAATTGACTGTGTACTGGTTTCTTCGCGTAACTGCGAGCCTTTCCGTAAATTAATACATCTGTGTTTTTTTTATAAATAGGAAAGTCATGGTCAGCAACCATTGCAGAAAAACCAGGTTCACCAAGATAAATTGGGTCATCATTTAGTTCGAGATTATCGACTTCTTCGCTCCAACTACCATCTAAAAAAGTCCAAGCTCTTTTCATACTAAGAACCCAAACTTCATGACCTTCTGAATCACGTTGAAAACGCCCCTTTAGAGTAAATGGTGACTCAGAATCAATATCCCACAGCTGCATGCTTACCTCTTAAATTAAATCGCTCTCTCACTAATGGAATCGATTGAATATTATCAAAAAGGCCTTCCTGATCTTGTAAAGACAATTGAGGATGCCAATAAAAATGCACTCGGCTCATAATACATAGCTCTCGCCATAACCATTCACGTAAACTGGATGACAACTCAGAGCTTTTCATTGCTCTAATTGAAGAATCAAACGTTAATTTCTGCCCCATTCGAAGCGGAACTGATTTAACAACCTCAATTTGTTCTTGCCACTCAACAATTTCATGCAATGCATCTTGCCATTCAATGGTATTCCCTAATTTTGAAGGTGAAAATGGAAACTCTTCGCCATAAACAAGAAATAAACCTTCACACCAAAGCTGCGCATCCACTTCATCTAGTTGCATAAGATGCTCGATAATCAACGGCACTAGTTCAGTATCCCCACTTAAAATAAAATGGATAACCGCTTGCTCTTTTTCTATATCAAATAATGAAAACTCTTTAAGCGTTAATAGCTTTGAATACGTATTTGCTGTTTCTGAGGAAATAGTATCAACGGAATATTGTTGCCTAAACCACGTAGCTCTATCTTCTTTTAATATCAAGTTTTCAAATAATAAATCATCAGCATTCGTTAATTCTTGAAGCCATTCAATACTACTACCTACATTCATCAACGCTAAATAAGAATGAAGCATCTTTTCTGGTAATTTTTTGTCTTCAAGCCAATGCTTAATCAATGAAACACTTACACTTTGATTTATTACTAAACAACGATAATAAAGCTCGCGCTTACTCGCTCCACCTTCAATAAAGCGAGCTAATAGTTTATGAATATGGTTAGAATTCGAACGAAGAATTAGAGACATAGCCAACTCAGGATCCAGCTGATCAATAATACTGATCCCTAATAGAGTTAGCTCATCGTTATCATGTTGACTCTCGATATTCTTACTTAAGCACAACCACGCTAAAACTTCCGGATACTCACTATAAACAACATAAACAAAACCACGATGAATACGTAATAATGCAATAAATACTTTTTCAATTTCGCTAAGTTGAGTTTCTAAAAGTGTAAGATAATCAATCTCTTTAGCTGGATATCCATTTTGATGAAAACGATATTGTTGTTTGATATAAAACGATGCTGTCTCTGCAGCTAAAATGGCTTTTGTATAAAGAAAATTAACCATATTTTCGGAAAAAGAACTCAATTGCTCTTGCGCTAATGCGATATCAGCAATTGCTTGCTGTTTATCTGCATCTGTCAGCGTTTTTTTTACATCATCAACTAAATAGCGGTATCGATTCATATATCATCCTAATTAACTGCAATGGTCGAACCTTGAATTTTTTGCGCTTTTTCAGCTTGTGAAGTAATGTATTTCGCTTGAGTTGTCACTCTTCCATCACGACCGCTATATTTGGTTTGCGTCGCACCACTTCTTACTATCAATTCATTTTCAGCTTCAATAATCAATGATTTTGCTCTTAATATGACAGGCTGATCATCATCGAGTAACGAGAAAAAGATATCAGTTAAAACAGGCAATGTAATATCACCATTTAAAAATTCAATACGACAAGTTAAGCCACTTTCAATAGCGAATTTCAATTCCGATTTACGAAATAAACGACCAATTTTAGCCAAAGCAGTGCTGCCCGTAGCTAAACCATCAAATTCAACGTAAATACGGTCAGACATTGTTGGATGTAAAGATATCACTTTCCCAAAACGAGGAACGCAAGCTAATGATTCAGCTTGCGAATTTTCGTCTATGGCACCAGTAACTTCTATTGAATTAGTTAACTGCAACCTTACCACCTTTCACTGTTACGGTACTTGAACCTTCAATAGTAATCGCATTACCTGCTAATTTAATCGTGCCGTCACTGCTCATGACTAAAGAAGAACTTCCTGTTTGCAATACAATTTTACTGCCACTAATAATTTGCGTTGCGCCATCGGTCTTATAAGATGTATTTCCTTGGACAGAAACCGTTAAATTTCCTCCAACGGTTTGATTATCATCGGCAGAAATATCACTATTACGAGATGCCCCAACAGACAAATTACTATTTTCTGTTACGCTCAAGTCATCATTTTTACCAATACTTGTTGTACGGTTGTCACCAATATCTAATATTGAATTATTGGTTACTGATTGCGTTTCATTTGCATTGTATTTAACTGTTACATCTTGTTCGACCGTTTCAGTAAACGTACTATTAACCGTTGTTGTTTTATGTCCTTCAATCGTTTCTTTGTGATCGCCTTTCACTTCATTTGTTTGATGACGTTCGACAATTAAAAACTCATCTTGACCAATAGTTCTATAGCGATTATTCAAGATTTTGGTCGACATGTCTTTTTGTGCGTGAATATAAACTTCTTCTTGGTTAGCTTCATCTTCAAAGCTTAACTCGTTATACCCTGTTCCTTTATGAGTTTGAGTTCTAAAGGTTGTGCGTGTTTTATTTTCAGGTAAAGAATATGGCGGGTAATGAAGCCCGTTATATACCGCACCTGTAACTAATGGACGATCAGGATCACCTTCTAAAAAAGCAACGACTACTTCATGACCAATTCTTGGTAAATATACAGCGCCCCATGTCGGAGCAGCCATCGACTGACTAACACGGATCCAACAACTTGAATGCTCATCACTTTGACCATAACGATCCCAATGAAATTGCACTTTGATACGCCCAAGCTTATCAGTATAAATTTCTTCGCCTGCTGGTCCGACAACAACAGCAGTCTGTGGACCATCAACAACAGGAGCAGCAATTTTAGGCGCCTTAAACTCAATATCACGCGGTAAACAACTAAACTGATTTTGATATGTGGTTGGCATTTCGTTGGCTTCATCTTCATGAACTTGAGGATCATAACCACTATGCGTTACCGTCAAAATTGTATAATCTCGATTAAGTGCTCTTCTTGGATGTTTATCTAGAATAAAACTGTAACCCGGAATTAATCGCATTACATTACTTGCAGCTTCAATCTGATAATTATCAACAACACTTTCAGCCATCAGTTCATCAGCACGAACTAATCCTTGAGACGGCTCAATATAACGTCCAGGATAATCAAAAAAAGCTAAATCAGTATCAATTAGTCCCGAACTTTCCATTTTTTGAGGAATACGTGGCTGTTCATAATTATAATCAGTATGAGTTACATGGCCGGTACGTACTCGATTAATTGATTCTAAATCAAAGATATGTTCTCTATCCGCATTACCACCACCATCAGCTTGATAGATAACAGGGCCAACATATGAAGAGTTTAACGGAGTATTTTCCAACTCTGCAATAGCGTCGTTTTTATCAACAATAACCATTGTGTGATTAGCTGTTGTATGTTCAAAGTAGTACCACAGGCCGTGCTCAGCCAACAAACGCTGTACAAAATGACTATCACTTTCGCGATATTGTAAAACGTATTCTTTTGTCGGATATAAAGCCGAAATATCAAATCGATAATCAGTTACTGTTGCACCATCTAATACTTCAGTAACAATATCAACCACGGATTTTTCTTGGAAAATACGACAATCTTGACGTTGCGTTAAAAACCACAACTGTGGTACTAACGTAATTTGATAACGTGAAAAACGACGTCCTTCACCTAGATAACGAACTTCGTTAACGACACCATGAAACTGGCGTGCTGTTCCAACACCTTGACCAAATATACTTAATAATGCAGGTTTTCTGATCAACTCATCAAACGTAATATCTGCATCAAGTGAAAGTAATGATAAGCTGACATGAAACGGTTTAGACAGCTCCTCTACTACATTAAAGCTCTCGACACGAAATTCGTGTTCTGTGCCAAGAACTTCAAACTTAAATTCTATATCGCTAACCATATCTTTTACCTGATACTAATATGCAAAATAGGGCCAACAATGTGGCCCCTTGTATTAATTACGAAACGATTACGCTTCGCGTGGTGTACGCCAGTCGTCATTACCAGCAGTGCCACATGTTTCGTGAGTCACTTCAATTGCACGGTAAGTAAACTTAAGCACTTCTTCAGTTACACGATCAGACATTGCAGCATCTTGGCAGTGAGCCATACGAGTTTGCATATCAACTAGTAGTGCATCAATCAGTTTGATTGTGTAGTAATGCTCTTGCTTACCTGAAGTCGACGTACGGTAGAATTTAATATTACACTCAGGAAGTTTTTCACCAGACACTAATGAGTTAAATAGTAATGGAGAACAACGGTCTTGTTGTTTAGTTACAACTACAGGACGGTGTACACGTTGACCAGTTGGTTGACCACTTTGAGGATCACGTGGAACAGTTAAAACATGGTCAAGTTCTTGAACAAGGAATTCATCAACGTGTGCTTCTTGCCATACGTTACCAACTGAATCTGCTGAATAAGCATCTTTAGTAATATCGCCTTGAGTTTCACCTTTAATTGACATATATGCTGGAGTTGGCATGCTATTATCCTTTCATTAATAATTATTTAAATTTGTTTAAGTTTACCAAATCGTTTATCACTACGATTGTGTTCAAGATATAGCAACTGGCATGCCAACTTTTAAGTAATTTAAAATCAATAACTTACAAAATCAAAGCTATTTACATACAATTTATTGAAACCATTTATTGTTTATTTATCCAATAAATTGGATAGAAGAAACATTCTATCTTCAAATAAACATAATGATAGATGATATAAATATCAAATAAGAAAAAAGTCATAATGACATGTATTTTAGTTATTATAACTACAATAAAAATCATAATAACTACACTGTATAAATAATAACGTTAATAATAGATTTAATTATCTATATTTCATCTAAAACTAGGCCTTATAAATAGGCTTTCAAAAAAAAGTTTATTTTATATTTAGTATAATCAGCCAAATTTTTACTCTGGCTAATGATTGAAACTAACTATGATAAATATAAATCTCTCTTCTTTAATACAACGTCTACACCCTATTACAAAGGTAGCTCTTGAAGATGCAGCTGCATTAGCTGTTTCTGAACGTGCATCTGAAGTACAAATCGAACACTTTTTATTAAGCTTGCTTGAACGCCCAAATAGCGATTTTGACCAACTACTCGCTCATTTTGAATGTTCTGAAAATTTATTGCGCCAAGCAATCAAATCAACGCTAGAAAACAGTCATAAAAGCAATGGTGGCAAACCAGTATTTTCAGCAATGCTAATTGAATGGTTACAAGAAGCATGGTTAGTTTCATCACTTGACTTATCAGAAACCCAAATTCGCTCTGGTGCATTACTGCTTACATTAATTAGCAATCCATTAAGATATGGTCAACATGGTTACTCTTCTCTGTTGGAGAACATCAACCCAGAAACACTGAAACGTAACTTTGCTGAATTAACATCACGTTCAATTGAATCTCAAGTCGCTACATCAGAACAAACTCATGCTCGCGAAGACGGGTCAGCATTAAGTAAATTCACAACAGACTTTACTGGCAAAGCACGTAAAGGTGAAATTGACCCAGTATTCTGTCGTGACCAAGAAATTCGACAAATCATTGATATCCTAGCGCGTCGACGTAAAAACAACCCTATCGCGGTTGGTGAACCAGGCGTTGGTAAAACAGCCGTAGTTGAAGGTTTAGCACTTAAAATTGTTCAAGGCGAAGTTCCTGATTGCTTAAAAGGTGTTGAGCTTTACGGTTTAGACATGGGATTACTTCAAGCAGGCGCAAGTGTAAAAGGTGAATTTGAAAAACGCCTAAACGCTGTGCTAGACGAAGTTAAGAATTCTCCAACCCCAATTATTCTTTTTATTGATGAAGCACATACGCTTGTTGGTGGCGGTAATCAAGCTGGTGGTAGTGATGCCGCTAACTTATTGAAACCAGCGCTTGCTCGCGGTGAAGTAAAAACCATTGCAGCAACAACTTGGTCAGAGTATAAAAAATATTTTGAAAAAGACCCTGCTTTAGCACGTCGATTCCAATTAGTTAAACTGGATGAGCCATCAACTGAACAAGCCGCTTTAATCATTCGTGGTCTGCGCGCCGTTTATGAAAAATCACACAATGTTTATGTCCGTGATGATGCAATTACTGCTGCGGCAACCCTATCTGACCGTTATATTTCTGGTCGCCAACTACCAGATAAAGCCATTGATGTATTAGATACAGCATGTGCTCGTGTAAACATCAGTTTAAACGCTATTCCTGCACCAATCGAAACGTTACAACAAGAAATTGCAGCTCTAGAGCGTGAACTTGAAGCATTAGAGCGAGATCAGTTACAGCAAACAGGTGATCGCCATGCCCTTGCTGCAATTCCAGAATTAAAAGCTCGTATGGATGAAGCGTTGGAAGAGCAATCAATACTTCAACATCAGTGGAAAAAAGAGCAAGCTCTAATTAATGAAATGATTGAGTTACGTGCACACTTGCATGATCTGACATTAGGTACACCTTCTAATGAAGAAGTTGATGATGAAGATAGCCAAGACAAGCCTGCATGCTCTCAATTTACAGAGGAAGAAACACGTCAAGCAATTCATACTTGTAACGAACAACTAGAGGCTGCACGTGGTAATAGCCCTCTTGTTCACTTTGAGGTAGGTCCTGATGAAATCAGTCATGTTATTTCAGATTGGACAGGCATTCCTATGGGCAAAATGCTACAAGATGAAGCAGAAACAACATTAAATCTAGTATCGTCATTAACTGAGAGCATTAAAGGTCAGCCTTATGCTATTGAAGCTTTAGCTGAAGGATTACAAACAGCGAAAGCTGGATTGGTTAATCCAGATGCGCCAACCGGTGTATTCTTACTTGTTGGCCCAAGTGGTGTTGGTAAAACTGAAACCGCACGAGCAATTGCAGATCAAATGTTTGGTGGTGAACGCTTCATGACGACCATTAACATGTCAGAATTCCAAGAAAAACATACGGTTTCACGTTTAATTGGTTCACCTCCAGGTTATGTAGGTTATGGCGAAGGTGGTATGTTAACGGAAGCAGTACGTCAACGTCCTTATTCTGTTGTTCTACTGGATGAAGTTGAAAAAGCAGATCCAGAAGTATTGAATTTATTCTACCAAGTATTCGATAAAGGCACATTAAATGACGGTGAAGGTCGAACTATCGACTTTAAGAACACCTTAATCATTATGACAAGTAACCTTGCAACTCATGAAATTGAATCTTTAGTACAACAATCGAAAGATATCGATGCAAATATTGTTGCAGAGGCCATTCGCCCGACGTTAAACAGCCACTTTAAGCCAGCGTTATTAGCTCGTATGAACGTATTACCGTTCTTACCTCTAAATGATGAAGCAATGACTGATATCATCATTCATAAGCTAAATAAAGTATCTAAACGCTTAGAGAAGCACCATAAATTAACCTTAAGCTACAACGATGAGCTAGTGTCATTCATTCTTGCTAATTGTCGCCTTGCGGAAACTGGTGCTCGTAATATTGATGCTGTAATTAACCGTCAGCTATTACCTCAACTTTCAACTCAATTATTAGCACACGATAAAGATGATACACATACTCAAATCGTGATTTCAATTGATGAGCAAGGAACACTAGGTTATGTCTTTAGCTAAGTCAGACAGCCTAAATAATGCTCTACTTGCGATCAGCCAGTCTTTGGCTGATCGCAGCCAATTAGCGTTGACACTCGACGCTATTTTGGCCGCAGCTCGTCAATTGACGTTTGCTGATCATGGTATTATTTATGTATTAGATCAAACAGGGCAAGCTTTGCTTCCAAGTGTTGTACATCATAATGAACATATTTTGGCAGAACACCCTTGGCAACCGCTTACCCTAGAGAGCATTGATGAAACAGACCCGTTTAGTTTTGCTATTCAAAACGGCGAAGTGGTTCTTATCAATGATCTTTACCAATATAACGGCTACCAATGTGATGAAATTTACCAAAATGAATCTATTTTAAATCGTAAGAGTAAAAACCTCCTCGCATGGCCACTGATTGATAATGAAAAAAACACCGTTGGCTTATTAGTATTATTTGATCTCAATGTGATTAATGATGAGGCAAGCTTAACCTGCTTTTGTCAAATGGCTGCCACCAATATTCGCCAAGCAGTATGGCTTGAAAAATATGGTTACATGATTAAAGAATTATCTGAAGATAATGCAAGTTTAACTCGTGAAAATAATCAGTTAAAACAGCGTAAGCAAAGTCAATATAGTGGCCCAATAGCCGAAAGTGAAGTGATGCTAAATGCCTTAGCTCGTTTGGATAAAGTATTATCGTTACCTGTAGACGTACTTATCCGTGGAGAAACAGGAGTAGGTAAAGAAGTTATAGCTAAATATATTCATGAGAACTCTAATCGATCTAAACAAGCTTTAATTGTTCAAAACTGTGCAGCTATTCCAGAGCAACTTTTAGAGTCTGAACTATTTGGTCATAAAAAAGGGGCATTTACCGGAGCTGATAAAGATAAAATCGGTTTATTTGAAGCAGCTGATGGCGGTACGCTTTTCTTAGATGAAATTGGTGATATGCCTCTTTTATTACAAGCTAAGTTATTACGTGTTTTACAGGAACGTAAATTTAGACCTATTGGTGGCAATAAAGAAATTTCTGTTGATGTCAGAGTATTAGCAGCGACTCACGCTAATTTAATGGAAAAAATCAAAAAAAATGAGTTTAGAGCCGATTTGTTTTATCGTCTAAATGTATTTCCAATTACGATTCCACCATTAAGAGAGAGAACAGAAGATATTATTCCTCTATCAGAGCACTTCATTAAGTTAGTCAGTGCAAGTATGAATATAGAACCACCGGTACTCAACCAGCAAGTTCGTAAACAATTACTTGAATATTCATATCCAGGTAATGTGCGTGAACTCAAAAACATTGTTGAACGAGCCGTTTTTTTATCTGATTTTGAGACCATTGCCTCCATCGAATTTGGAGAGAATGAAGTCACTCAAAACAAAGAAATAAAGATACAATCAGAAATAGATCCAGCAATTAATGAAACTGATTTACCAGAAATGGCATCATTAAAAAACATTGTTGGTAATTACGAAAAAAACGTATTAATTGATTGTTTAAACGCTTGTAATTGGCAGACAAAACGCGTGGCTGAGCATCTTGCTCTACCATTAAGCACTCTTAACCACAAAATGAAAAAACATAACATTTCATCTGAACAGATACTTTAAATGAAACCATACTTACTATTATTACCAGCAGCGCTTGTTGTTGCTGGTTGCTCCAATCAAACATCAGTACCAGATCCACTAGCTCCCTATAAAAATGTACACATTATAGGAAACAAGAAACAAAGTATTGGTTCATTTAACTACTTATCTAAAGATGTCGATGGGTATACGGATAAACAAGTGATTGTTTATTTTAACGAAATCCCTTTCACTAGCACGTTCAATTTATGTGCTGATAAAGGTGTCTATATTGCTAACTGCAAAAGTACAGTAAGTATATTTCCAAGTAAAAACAAAGGTGTTATTTTCAACTACGATTTGAATTTTTATAATGGTAGCTACCCCGCAAGAGTTGGCAGTATGAATATACTACTACCAAGCACAACCACTCGTAAAATGGATAACCTAACCCAATACACGTCGGCAAAATTCAGTGAAGAGCAATTCTTAGAAAGTGAAACACTAGAAGAAGCCACATTTATTTTGATGAAGTCATCTTAATATAAGTAATTAGCTTGCTTTTTTAGGTAATAAAAAACCGCCCGATGGCGGTTTTTTATTAAGAAATCAGCTTATACCTTGTTCAGATGGCGCAGATCGAGTTTCAGTTTTATCTTTTATCCAACCTTTCAACCATTTTTTCTGTTCTTCTTTACCTTTTTTCTGCAAAGATTCCCATTTTGTTTGAGCCGATATATTGACCTTATCTAATTTATTTCCTACTTGAGTCCAAGGTAAATTCCCCTCATAAAAACTCTTACTTTCTGGCAATGTTATCGCTAATGGAGAACCTGATAAATATTTGCTTTCAACCTTATCAATACCTTCTTGATATAAGCCAAAAAGACGTAATTCAGAAGAATAAATTTCACCAGTGTCGTCATCGAGTATTGGTCCAAACGGTCTTAGTCCTTTTACCTTTTTACCCGTTGGGGATATATAGTCTAAATCGAATTTCATGATATAAACTTTTCTACTTCGCGTCCCTACATGCAGCATTGATTGTGGTGCACCTTTGACTCTTTCAAGCACTTGAGAAGCAAAATTTACAAAGGATTGCTTCTCTTCAGTTTGAGCATCAAATTCAACATAATTAGAGTCTATATCTTTATAGGTATTGCCTTTCGAATATTTCTCTATATTTTCAAGCTCATAATTAATGTCCATAACATGGAAAACAGAACTAAAATAACTTGGCCCTTTTCCCTTTGAGTCAGCCTTTCCAATAATTGAATCCTGTTCCTCAATACTTAACTTTAGCTGCATAGTGATTTTATCAAGATTAAAACCAATACTCTTATAATCTTCACGATTATCTTTATCTGCTAATAAGGCCACATAAATCGATGCTGATTGTTCTTTCCCCCAATTAAATTGTTGCGAATTTATTGGTTTTTGCTTATCAAACCACTCAAATTTATTTCCTATATTTAGTGCAGCAAGCGGGGTGACATGCCCTTCTATATATGGCTTTTTACCAGCACCTTTACTACTTTCATTCGCTTTAACAAAGCTTTCAACGAGCAAATCAGCTTCATTAATTACCGCACTTTGATTACCTAATCCATCAAAGAGATATAACGGTTTAGTTGATGTATCAACACTCCCATCACTATGACATTGAAGCCCATAGGTATTATTATCATCAATGCCATACTTCATGTGTGAAGCAATATTTTTCATTTGCTTGATTTCAGAAAGCGTTTCTCCCATCGAACCGATAGTTTGCATCTCAATACCTTTTGAACTAGGTATTACAATTGAGGTATCGAGTATCAATAAATTATTATTAAGCTTAAAGAAATATGACAGTGCTTTATATTTATCGTCTTTTTTCCATGAATCAAAGCTTTCCCACTGCGAATAACCAGAAAACAAAGGCTTAAGACCGGGAATTTCATACTCACCGAACCAATAAGTGGGTTCAAACTCAACAGCAGTTAACGTTTGTGTTCCTTCTTTATCTGCAACATAGTTATCACCTAATTGTTGTGTGTAATATGAAATCAGCTCATTATCTGAAGCCCCACACACAGTTAAATCAGACACTTCTTTTGCTGATAACAAAACTTGATATTGAGGGCCATTAACATCAAGCCAGCCACGATCACAACCATAACTTAATGTTGCTTTAAAGAATTTCTTCGCATCTTCTGAAGCGTCTTTGGTTAATACTACTTGTAACTTAACACGAGTGAATGGTGTGATACGGTTTGTTTTACCTTCTTCTTTCCACTCTGAATAAGGCATCCATGATTTATCATCATCTCGATCGTTAAGCACCAATAAACGACTAAAACCAATATCGTCAGATTTCACGTCTTGAGCTTTATTGTCAAACAACTTAGCAAAATCCACAAAACCATTCTCTTTATCATCCATATACAAACTGGTCTGTACTGGGAATCCAGTCGTAAACTTACCTTGAATTTTAGCTCGCTTAGCCAGATGTTTTGTTCGTGAATATTCTGAATGGTAAGAATATTCATTCACTTGTTGCCCATAAAAATAATTAGCACCAGACAATGACTTACTCACGTTATCATTTCTCACTTGGTTCAACCAATTCTGAGCCATGGTGTTATAAGAAGATAAAGGAGCTTCCCAATTGTCATTAAGAATATACGTCTCTATATAGTCTTGAACTCGATCGCTTGTAAGTTCTTTTTTATAGTCACTATTTGAACTGCTACTTAATGAAATTCTGGCAAGTAATTCAATTAAACCATTTAATGCTAATGCTCGAAGCAAGAAGCGTTTTTGTAACTCACGAGATGTTTTTTGTGCCTTTAAAAATTCAACTATTTTATTTTTATCAGTATATCTTTTACTTACAATGTCTTCTTGCAAGCCGCGATACAGTTGCAATACCTCAATGTGAATCTTACCTAGCTGATTTAACTCATTAATGTTCTTATATTTAGCTTTAAAATCCTTGTAAGCCCCTTCGGTTAGCATTGAATCTAAAAAGCTTAATCCGCTATCAGCAATACTAGATCCTTCTTTTATCAATAGAACCCCAGCTGCAACTGGAGCAATAGGTGTTAACATTGCTACACCCATTAAAGAATTAAATACCGCTGATACTTGCTCTTTTTGATTATTATCTAATCCTAAATCAAAAGCTTGTTTGGCTTGACGAATTTTTTCTAAATCAATCATACCAGTCCGACTCGGCGGCAAAGCTAACGAATAAAGAGGTGGCAATAAACTGATTTCAACACGTCTATCAATAGCTAATGCTGAGTCATCCCCTGTTTCACTCATATCTACTTTGGCATTGTCAGCACTCATAGGTTGAGTGTTGCCATGTGACAAAGTAATAATACGTTCAGATAATGTTTTATCATCGGCTTTAATTATTATCGCGTTTTTAATTTCATCAGCACGATTAAATGCAACGAGGTTATTTGCCTTATTACTGCCTATTCGTCCTGCATGACCCTCAATTTGAATTCGATAATCTGGATGTGCTTTTAATAATTCAGCAATTCTTTCACAAACCATATCAATATCACTTCGTAATGTCGTACCTGTATTCGGTAGTTCCCACGAATTGAACTTAAAATTGATATGAATAATTACTTGCGAATTTTTTGACACAATACGAGCTATTTGCTCCTTGCCTTTATTATTCAGAATCGATGTTGCATCAAGAAGTTGTTGGGCCCAATCAGCCTCTGCTTTTACCATCACAATTTTTTGCAAATAGTCTGTAGCTGCACTATCAAAGTTATCTTGTTCTTTGGCCGACTGTTTCTCCAACTTACCTTGTTTATCTACTAGTTGATAAAAATCATACATACTGCCAATAGTGTCTATAATAGGTAAGCCTTTAGCCAATTTTGTATAAGCACTTCCTTCAAACCAACTTGCAGCGAGGTTTCGAGTACTAACGGATGCCCCGTGCTCTTGAAAGTTTTCTTTAATTTCTTTTAGCGCGTTCTGCATAAACGTCTTATTAGAAAAAACTTTACGCACCGTCCTTTCTAAAGTTTGTGGAGCAGTTAAATTAAATCGTTGTACTCTTTCAGTTACCTTAACCGCTTTTGTAAACGCATCACGCGCCTCTTTGACCGATTGCAACCCAAATAAGAAACTCGCTCCTGCAGTAAGCGGCTCAGGTAAAACACCCTCAACGGTTAATTTACCCCAAATATTTTTTGCCACACTGGTTGCAATTTGTTGGCTAGATAAATCACCAAATACACCAATGCCTTTTGTCGCAAAACCTTGAGCGTAAGATTGCGCTGTCTTTTGCACTGCGGATGCAACACCAAGCGTGGCGACACCAGTGCCTTTTAACGCAACGGGGTTTCCTTGTTGTGTCATAAAATCAGAATAGCTAGGTAGTGCCTTTGGATATTGATAAATTAAACACTCTTCAAGCGAGATTAAATCACCGCATACCATCGCCAATTTACCAAAACCGCTTATTGGTTTAAAAGTGACATTTTCATGCAGTTCATAAGTATAGACGTCTTGTACCGTTTTGCTGTCAGGATGCTCAATACTAGCTTCAAATTTTAGTTGCCCTTGCTTTACTGAATCAGGAAAAATAGCGTCTATTCCTTCATCTAAAATTGCTTTCTGTCGTTCTAAATATTCTTCAACCCAAAAACGCGTGCGAAGCAGAAAATAACCATCATCAATTAGTGTAGGATCAAAATTAAATACGACACTAGGTGTTATTTTTTTATAATCTTCTGGGTTATTTGTTTGTCTCGTCCTGAAATGTGTTTACACATTTAGGACTTTTATATGACAAATCAAGAAAAAACAAAGAATAAGCGAACTCAACGCGATTATTCATTAGGCTTTAAATTGCAGCTTGTTGCCGCTATAGAAAAAGGCGATATGACCTATAAGCAAGCTCAAAACATTTATGGCATTCAAGGTCGATCTACCGTACTTACTTGGTTAAGAAAACACGGTAAGATGGACTGGTCTCAATCACCTAAGATTATTATGCCTAAATCCCCGAAAGCGAAAGAATCGCCTGCACAAAAAATTAAACGTTTAGAGCGAGAGCTTGATGATGAAAGAATGCGTAATTTATTACTTAATGAAGTAGTGAATATCATGGACGCAGAACATGGTGCAGGCCTTAGAAAAAAGTATATTGCCAAGGAGCAAGAAGTCTTCAAAAGCAGAAAATGATCAGCTTAGAGCGAGCTAGTCAGCTACTTGGCATTACAAGACAATGTATATACCAACAAGAACGTAGAGCTCTGAAACGTGCCGTTGAACTTTCACCGGTTAAAAATATGGTGCAAGAAATTCGTCGATATATGCCTCGTATTGGAGGTAAAAAATTATATTTTTTACTTAAGCCCAAATTCATCACTCATGGCATAAAGTTAGGCAGAGATAACTTTTTTTCCTATTTAAGAAATGAGTGCTTATTAGTAAAACCTAAACGAAGTTATACAAAAACTACCTATAGTAAGCATTGGATGAAAAAACATCCTAATTTACTTAAAGAAGTAACACCTCAAGCATCTGAAGAGGTTTTTGTTAGTGATATCACTTACGTTCAATCACAAAAAGGTATTCATTATTTATCTTTAGTAACAGATGCTTATAGTCGAAAGATAATGGGATATGAATTAAGTGATGAAATGAAAGCTACTGATGTAGTCAAAGCTCTTGATATGGCGATAGATAGCCGTCAATATCAAAGGAGTACGATTCATCATTCAGACCGAGGATTACAGTATTGTTCAAAGGTTTATCAGGAAAAATTGAATAAAAATGATATTAAGCCATCAATGACGGATGGTTATGATTGCTATCAAAATGCATTAGCAGAGCGAATAAATGGGATACTTAAACAAGAGTTTCTTTTGTATGACTGTAAAGATTTAGAGGAGTTAAGGCATTTAGTTGAAGAATCTATTTTTATTTATAATGAAATGCGGCCACATTTAAGCTTGGGAATGAGTACACCAAATCAAGTACACAAAAAAGCCAAGTGCGTACGCACTTAGCTTTCAATTAAAAATCGTCAACGTATTTTAGGACGAGACAGTTTTATCATCACTTGGATCAGGTTTAGTAACAAAACTCGTAGCCAATACATCCTCTGACTCACCTGAATTGTCTTGTTTAGGTTTCACTTTAATAAGAGAAATCTCTGCCCCCACATACAAATCACTGCTGAACACCACCCCAAGCGAGTGAAAAACTGGAGTAATGATGCCTTGAATTTCTGTTACTTCACTCGCTATAATTTTGTTATACCAAGCATTGTAATCATTCTGCTCATCTGTCAGTGGTTTATCGAGCCCTTTATAGGGCTCTGCTAACTGACTAACTTTGATTTTATTGATAGTAAATTCAATCGGCTTTTTATTCTTTAATTTTAATTTATTGGAATAAATATCTTTTAGTGAATCATTTAACGCTTTAACGCTGGAGTGTGTTTCAGCCAGTTGTCCAATCACATTTAATGGCGGAAACATTAGTGAATATGGTTTATCTAAATTTAATTCACTAACAGTTAATGGCTGCTTATGACGTAAAAAAGTTTGTTTTTTTGCTACAGTTTCAGGTACCGTATTCTCATCAAAATAACCCAGCTGACATAATAAACCGTCTTTATTCGTGCCCCATAGAACTGGCTTTTTAGCGTCATCTACCAAAACAGGCGTAAAAGAAATTGGGCGAACATTACGTAAATCAGCCTCGGTTACATCAGATGATTGATGCCAAGCGCTATATGACTCGTTACCTTGTTCATCTTCTGTTTTATCAAAATAAACCCCAAGTAGGTATATTCCATGATCATAAGTAGTTAAAGCAGACATCATTTGTTCTCCCTGAACCACAAACCATCATTAGCTAAACCATTATATAAAATTGCATCTCCTGATAACGCACCGTAATAGAATGCGCGCCATGACCACACACGATCTCCAACACGATCAACAACTCTAACTTTAGCAAAGCTATTTAATGCACTAAAATGTGCGTCTTTCCCTAAAATTTGAGCAGGCGTATAATCTGTAGTCATTTGCTTAACTGTTCCTTTTTCTATATCAAAAAAGAAACCATAAGAAGGATTAGATCCCCAAGCGTAGCGACCAGTTGGACTAATCGATCTTACGTCTAATTTTCTTTGTTCTCTAGGTAATGATTTTGAAGACTTTAACAAAACGCCTTCATTTGATATTAAATTAAGTTTATATACCCCATAAACATTTAGACTAACCAAGGTATCATCTGTAATTTTAGCAAAGCTACTAAATTGAAAATCAATCTCACTAATTTCACCAGTTTCTGAATCCCAACGAGCATAACTATTTATAGCATCATCAAAATACAAATAGCGACTGTCTTCCGACCAAAGCATATCAAGTGGCGAAGTGAATTTATGCATATTCGAAACCTTACCCGTTTTTAAATCATACACACCTTTCTGACCACCAGTTCCCGCCCAAGCGACGTAACGATTATTTGGTGAACGAGTTAAAGTACGAATAGCAGCAAAACCAATGGTTGCATCTGTCACCAAACGCAAATCAGTGCCATCAGTTTTCATGCTCCAAATTTTAAGCCCACTCTCATATTCATCTTCTGAGCTTGAGTTCGCCCATGCAAATTGAAAACGCGGTAAATCGTATGAGCTGGCGTCATTAAGATCTTCTTTTGGCCACTCTTTTGCTTTTTCAACAAAGTAACGAGGAAAATCTTGATACATTACTTTTAAATCTTTTTTTGTCGTGAATTGAATGTCACCACTGCTTTCCATGGTGTAATAGTTATGCTCACCCACATAAGTACGTTCTGGATGCTGTTCAGCCCTTAATTGAGCCGCTTCTGCTGCGGCGCTTTCAGGGTCATTACACCCCATTAAAGTGATGCTAAATAGTGCGAGTAATAGTATTTTTTTCATTGTTCTAGCCTATTAATTCTGAAATTTTAATTTTTGTTTTCAAAACGGATAATTCGTATTCTGTTGTCCCTAAATCAGCACTTGCGCCGCGAATAATATCCACCTCTTCAACTTCTTTTGGCCAACCAAAGAATGGGAGATTTAAAAAACCTTCATCATCAGCTTTTGCTTGTCTGAAATAAACTTTCTGTGACCATTCTTCCTCTTCATTTCTTAACATCATGAAATCATCAGGTTGGTCTGTTGTTCTGCAAATTCGGTAGCGTAATGTAATTTGATTTTTTGGTGGCATAACAGTAATTGCAGCAATGTTGCTATCATTCTGCTCATTAATAATATGAGACCCAAATGAACTACTTTTTGCTAAAGGAAGTGCATATATACGTTCTCCTTCAAACGCTTGTTGCTGACTGTAAACCGACATTTCATCAATAGACACTGCGATATTGACATAATTAGCTTCTAGAGAACTTATTTCTGAATCGGATAATGAAGCTTGGCTGTAATACATATAACAATCAGCCTGAACTTCACCTAACAATTTATAAGGCAACCATACATGAGGCATTGGATAACTCATTGCTTGGCGTTCGTTAGAAGCATTGTTTTTTATCGGACTTTCAAAAGTAGTAAGAAGAATTTCATCGTGCTCAAAATCCACAAATTTCAATTCAACTTCTTCTGCAACTAAATTAAATACTCTTGATTGTTCACATACATCCAACTCACCTGAAAATACTTTTTGGCCTTCTTGATATAATTCAAATCTTTCAAAGGACATATTGGCTTCAGGGAAAAATTCAGATGCATTAATATTCACATGTCGTGTTGGCAGAGGTTCTTGTCTTTCATGCTGTATATCAAGATCACAAAAGTAACCATTGGAATCAATCGTAATTTCTCGCCATACTTTTCCATTCCAAATTACATAAAAATAACCAATTTGATGTAAAGAATACTCTTCACTTAATCTCTTCATTGGAACAACAGGCACCAATACAGTATCCCACTCATCCATTTCAGTCTCTTTATCAACAGGCTGAATATTTTCTGCAAGCAGAAGCTTTAATGGCTGTGGAGTGCCATTCATTGGAATAGTGAGATAAAGGTTTCTCGGTTCTGGCTCTAAATCTTTAAATGTCGCAATACTACGATGTGAAGCATGAATATCGGCTCTTGGTTTCGCTATTTTCTCTTTTTGCTCACCTGATTTAGCCAATAAAAGTGACGCCGCATTATTTGGCCACTGACCTACAAACTCAATAGAAATCTTGTGTTCTGGCGATGGGTTAACGGGTGTAAATGACAGATTACGAACCAAAGGCACATCATCAGTAACAGGTTTAAAATTTGCTTTAACAAACTTAGCAGGTTGAGTTGTTTCAACTCTATCTATTTGCTTCTTCAGTTGTGGATATTGTGCAAGTTGGGTATCACTTAACCCCGTTTTTCTTACCGTTGTAGATACAGCGATCCACTCAGCTTTTGTTAGCTTTTGGTTTAAAGAAAAAAGCAGTGATTGTACGCTCTTACTTGCGGAGATAGACAAAGATTGGCGTAGTTGTACAGGTAATTGATTGATGATGTTCTGTGAATTTTTTCCGCGCGAAAGCAACCTAACGAATTCATCAGGTGTAAGGATATATTCAAGCTCTTTGTGTGATAAAGAAGAGCTGGGAATAAGCTTGCAGTTAAAATGCATGTAGGTCTCCACAACCATAAACAAAATACAGTAATTGGTTGTAGTGATAATTAAGCTGATAAGGCTTAGGTATAACGATTTGGTGAGGCGATTCTACTTATTTTTCCTCTATCATTCAATTCACTCACACGAATTAATTCACATCCAATTAATCATATGAAATTTATGTGATCTTAAGTCAGGTATTCATCTATTTTTATTTTATATAAGCCAACGACAATAGACCGTACCAATACTTTATGTTTTGTTTATTCACACACTATGCTTTTAAATCTAATACCAACATATAAAAAAACGGAATTTTGTTAACAAGCTCAAGACACCCTAGTTTAAAAAAGCACAAACAATAACAAAAACAAAACAAATGATTCATATGAAAAATTGATGGAAGCACTTACAACGCAATCAAAAGATAAGTTATCTTTATCATTTTTGAAACATAAGTTTTCACACCATAATCAAAATAAACCTACCTGTAAATTTGACATTGAAAAAACACCTCTTTTAAAAAGTCAAAATAACAACGAAAACCTGACTTTTATGTCAAAAAAACAGACATCTAACATATTGCAGTCGCAATTCCAAGAATTACTTTAGAAGCAAGATCACAGTTTGAAAAACTCTTGATATCCTTAAAAATTCTTCTGGTTAGAATGCTCGAAAATTTAATTCAGCTATTAATTTGATATTAATAAATGAATTTTGCGTGGTTCGATTCGAGGTTTTTGCCTAATTATAGTGGTTTAGGAATTAACCTTTTCGTAACAGAATGAACTCCTTTTAAACGGTTCATTCAATCATAGGCAAGGAAGCGAATGATGATGAAATCTATCCATCGCACACCTTTATAATTAATAAATTTATCTAGATAAGATAAATAAAAAAGAAGAAAAAGCAGTGATAAAATTAAATAAAATAACAGCCGCTATTACTAGCGTCATGTTCAGCGGATATTTATACGCCGCTGATGCAAGTGCAACTTCTAACGTTGTTACTTTTGTTCCTGGTGAAACAAAAGTTCAAAATGGAGATATGGTTTCTTTCAATGGCGACTGTTTTGTTGCTAAAAATAATCCAGGTGTTTGGGAATCTCCTACCGCTGATTCATGGTTCTGGGATGTTGCTGAATGTTCAGGTGAACCAAACCCAGGTCCGGGTCCAAATCCAGGACCAAACCCGACTCCAGATCCTGATTTAGGCGATATTATTCCGTTTATTCCAGGTAAAACTCAAGTTGAGAATGGCGATGTGGTTTCATACGAAAACCAATGTTTCATTGCTCAAAACAACCCAGGTGTTTGGGAAACGCCAAGCGCAAGTTCTTGGTTCTGGACGCTAACAGAATGTTCTGACGAACCTGTAAATCCTGAACCAGAAGTGACTGAGTTGTCGATCCTTGCTCCTACTGCTGGACAAGTGTTAACCGCTAACGAAGCTATCTCAATCAATGCACATGTTGATGGTAACTTAGCTGCTAAAATTGAATTTTGGGCGAACAATACCAAGCTTGCTGAAAAAACAGTAAACCAAAACAACACTCAATACTCTCAAACTTGGACGCCAAGTGAAGAAGGTAATGCGACGATTAACGTATTTGTTTTCGATAAAAATAACCAAAAGATCGAGCAAAAGTCAGTATCAGTTACTGTAAAAGCAGAAGTAACTGAAGATTTCGTTGCACCTGTAGTTAAATTTGTTACTCCAGCTAATGGTTCAACAATGAACGTTGCTGAGAGCCTTTCTATTTCTGTTAATGCAACAGATGCTGATAACGATTTAGCGACACTGATTGTTAAAGCAAACAACAAAGAAATCTGTTCATTTGACGCAGCGAATACAGACACATTTGCGTGTGACTGGCAGCCAACTCAAGCTGGTAATGTAACTCTGAATGCTATCGCTACTGATGCACAAGATCTTTCTTCTACAGCAACAGTAAGAATCACCGTTGAAGAAGATGTGGTAGAGCCACCGGTTGAGCCGCCTGTAACTCCAGGTGACTTATGTAAAGACTTTAATGTTTATCCTGATTGGACTCGTGGTGATCACGCAACAGGTGGTGACATTATGGTTCATGATAACATCGCTTACTCAGCAATCTACTGGACTAAAACCATTCCAGGTAGTGATGACTCATGGGCTCTTCACCTAAATTGTGATGGTACTGAACCGGGCACGGCTCCGCTTCTTTCTCTACCAAACCCAATGGATCCAGTACGTCTAGAAGTAGCTGGCTGGCCAAATACATTAGTTGTTGCAAGCCCTGCTACTTCAGCACCAACGACATTAACGATCCAAGCAAGTAACAGCGCTGATTTAACTGATTTCGATAAACTAACAAGCACGTTTGTATCTATCATTAATGCAGCTGCACAAGCGGGTTCAGCATCTATTATCATCAACTCTGATGTTCTTGATAAAGCGACTCGTGATAATGCGTTATCTTCAAGCAGTATTTCTGTTAAAGAAGCACTAACACAAGCGATGGATATCACTGGCAATAAGATTGATATTGATGACATCAACGCTCTAAGTAATGATTTAAAAGGTTGGGCAAACGCTCATCACCTAATCATCTCTACTCTTGCGCCAGAAGCAAGTTACGGTTGGTCTCTAAGCATTGGTGACTTTGCTTTTGATACGCACTCAGGTAGACAATCTGTTTGGGATGAGGCGTCTAGTTTCTCTGCGGATTTACTGAATAAATTAGAGCTTTATAAAGCTGAACTAGCAACAAAAGCTGACTTTATTGCGTTCACAAAATCAAACACGACTGAAGCGTTATCAAGTGACCAATGGCACAATGCTTTGGAATACGTTAAGCAAGTTTCTGATTACGTGAAAACACCGGTAATGCTAAACAACATTCCAACAGATCAAGCTTCTGCTTACTTCATGGGTGACAAGACTAGCAAGCCACAAATCCGTAAAGCGGCATTCAGCAACGTGTTCGCCATTCTGTTTGATAAAAACACGGCAGAACTAACAGCTAAAATTGAACGCTACCAAGATGCTAAAATGCCACTGTACTACGTTGGTAAAACAACAGAAAACGGCAAACTAACGGTTATTGATGAACTAAATAACCAATTAGCAAATGCTGAAGATGCAATGAACAACACTGCATTCTTGTATGAAACGCCTCAATCACAATGGATTCCGTCTACGGTTTACAAGTGGGCTGACTTCATGGAAGGCTTGAATGCAATGCATAACATTGGTGTTGCAGGTAACAAGTTCTGGTTATTAGATGAAAATGTAGATGATGCTACAAACATCAAATATGCAAAAGTAGCGATTGCTGCGTTCCTAGCTCAAAGTATGCAAGAAACCATTCGTTACAATGCGTGTGATGAGAACAACTGGTCTGAAATCAAATACGGTGCACCTGCTGATTACCCAATGTCTGCAAGCTGTGGTCAACTTGGTCAAAAATACGCAGATTACGGTGTTAACCCTATTTCAGGTTTAGATCACGCTTACTCTTGTCCTCGTGATGACAAAATGGAAGTAAGTGCCCTAACCCATGCGAAATGGTACGGTGCTCCAGCTCCTGTATTTGCTGCACCTGATGCTGTTCTTGAAGAGCGTGGTTTACTTGTAAACGGAAGTGTGGGTCGTTGGACAAACAATGGTCACTGTAATGATGTACCAACGGCTGTAGATACCTCTAAACAAGTATGGGAACGTGATACATGTAAAACTTACGTTGATCAAAAAGCAGGTAGCTTTATTTGGGATGGCAGCAGCCAAGAAAGCGTTCAAGGTTGTGGCTGGTGGGGCCGTGGTGTAATTCAAACTACAGGTCGTCAAAACTTCGGTACACTTAACCACTACTTAGGCCGTTCACACGTTGACCCTGAGACAATTGGTAAAACAATTGATGGTGTTGTTGTTGAAGCGCCACCAGAGAACCCGCTATACGCTGAACTGGATTTCTGTTCAAACCCAGGCTTAATTTGTAGCTCTGAAGAGAACAAAGAAATCAAGTGGATTGCTGGTCTATTCTACTGGGTTACATCAGTACAAGCGTACCCTGATGAGTCTGGTCAATACGGTAACTGGAACTACCACAACGAGCTTAAGAAGTATGTTGATGGTGGAATGAAAGGTACTGAGTTTATCGATGATGTATCTGGTATCGTAAACCGTGGTTGTCCTGATTTAGTATGTTCTACTGGTGAAGTTCATAACGTTAAAGAACGTCGTGCTAACTTTAAACTGGTACTAGAGCAACTAGGCCTTAACCCACAATAATTTGGTTAAGCTAACTAGGTAATTAATTATCTAGTACAGTTAAATGAATAAGAACCCTACTTTTCGAAGTGGGGTTCTTTTTTTGTAATAAACAAAGTAAGAATGAAGTGGACAAATCAGAAGTGGTTTTATAAAAATGACAGATACAAAAAACACGCAATAAAGCGTTTAGTTTTAAATAATAATTGGGAGTTTGAAACTAGAACAATCTCTAAAGAGGAGAAGCAAGAGATTGGAGCGTACAGCGGGAATCGAACCCGCATCATCAGCTTGGAAGGCTGAGGTAATAGCCATTATACGATGTACGCACATCGTTGGAACGAGATAGATAATGCCATACTGAGCGCAGAGGTAAAGCACTTTTTTACACTTAACTAATTGATTGCATGATATTTAAGCATAATATGCAAATTTTAATCTCTTCACACCATACGGAAAGTATAAATAGTAAGCACCGTCAGCCTATTTGTTACCAAGTTACCCGAACGATACTTACTTTTTTATATTACAAAAATTGCTTAGACTTTAATTCAATGGCGGTCGGTTGTTTCTCTATCCATTTTTTTATTCGCAGTATGCGTTGTTTTTCATCTAACCCATCCCACTCATTAGCAATATCTCCACTGACTCCCTGTTTACCCTTAGCTCCAGGTTTCATCCATGGCATGGTTTGATCATTTAACTGACTATGATTCAATGTCGGCATGGCTAACTTTAATGTTTTACCATCTAAAGACACGCCAGATTCTGTATTAAGCTGCTTAAGCTCAGTTACGTTTAAATTAAACAAATGATCCTTACTTTGTACAATGTCACCAAATGGACGTAACCCCGACGCATTAATTCCTGTTGGCGTCATATACTTAAGGTTAAAGCTGATCACATGAACAGCATATGCTTTCTTCTTATCCAATGAAGAAAAGCTATTATTTAATTCATGAATAGACAGATTTAAAAAGGTACTAAGTTTATCGGTTAATGCCTCTTTACTTTCTTTATCTATTGAAAGATTCCAAGCACCATTATGACAAATCTCCCCAACATAATTGAGTGTTGATTGATAAATTGGCCCACCTACTTTTTTGACATTTGCGTTTTTATTCAAATAACTTTCAGTATAAGAGGACGAATTTTCAGTATGGTTACTCGCTTGGTGATAATGGTACGATGTTTTTTCTTCCTCTGACACATAACCTGCTGTTTGTAATTGCACCATGGCGTCTACTCTTTTCCAATCCACCTTTAAGGTTTCATATTCGTCTTTATGGCTCTCACCGCAAACCAATATATGTAATGTCTCTAATTCATCCGCTTTATCCCATGAAAAACCACTTATTGTCTGCTTTTCATTCTTGGGTTTAGCTAAATAGCATTTGTTTTTGTAATCAACACCTACCGCTTGATAAAGTACTTTATCAATGACATTTATAGAAACGCTTTCACCAACAGTCTGTGAATAAGTAAACTCTTCAATCTCTAATAAACGTCCTTCAGAAATAAAATTAAGGGTTTGTGTCGAACCACTACTGCTGTCTTCCAGTATGACTTTATGGCTATTTTCGCTGTGCACACCAATATGAATTTCATCATGATTATTCTCATCAAATAATATGGCTTGATGATGCTTACTGTTCGGTTTTTGCAATTGCAGTTCGTAACGCATATATCTAAAACCACCACTAGATACATATTCTTCAAAGGCGCTCTCTTTCATCTTTATTACTTTATGAAGCCCAAGCCAATGCAATGTATATAATGAGTCAACTCGCTGTTTACTTACTATCGGTTTCAAACCATAAATACGTTGGCTACCAAAATAATAGAAAGGCTCAAATTCAATCGCAGTTAACGCTTTTTCTTGACCAAATACAGCCTTTAATTTCTCATCTTGATAGGTAAAATCAGATAATGTCATTGGTTTAAATAACACACTGAATTTTGGCCCATCTATATTTACGCCATCAACTCGTTGATAACCGACTTCATATGGGAAAACAGATTTACTCTCATCATTTAAGACAACTTGTATTTTTAAGCGATGGAATGGTGATAAGCGATTAATCTTAACTCTTTGATTTTCTTTCTTCCATTTTGAATACTCATCCCACTCTTTACCATCTTGGTCTGAGACTAAAATTCGTTGAAGTGCAATCTCATCCAGCTCAATACCTTCTTGTAAAGGAGAAAAATTCGTTGAAAATTCTTCAAATAAATTCATTGCCGTTTTGTTTTCACTTGGTAGTTCATACAATAATCCCTGAACAGGAAATGCACGACTAAACTTTCCGCTCACTGTTCCTTTATCTTGTGGCGCTTGATATTGCAGATAATTGGATGCAGGAACCGGTGTAGGTAAGGTTTGATAATATAGGGGGATATCTTGCTTCTGCTTCTGTTTGCACTGATTGATCCAATCGAACCCTAAATCAGTACTTTTAATCGTATTGACTGACCATGAATCATTTTGCAGATACTTTTCGATATAGCCCTTAATATCGTATTTATCTAACGTTAAATTTAAATTTTTACCTGATTGCATCTTCTGGTTTTCACTATGAGCATACAGCAAAACCATCATCAATCCGTTAAAAGCCAGTGCTCGTAATTGATAACGCTTTAGTATTTCATTTTTAGTTTCATCTTTAGATAAATACGCAGTTAAGCTCTCATAACTCGTGAGCTTGGTTTCTAACTTACTGTCCCACTGTCTTAACTGACTTAATAATTCCATTTGTATTTTGGCTAAATCAGCAAGATCGTCTTTCGCCCCTTCTGTTTTGACAATGGTTTCATAAGCATAATCAAAAAGCATTTCATCTAAGAAACCTAAACCAGATTGAACAATATTAGAACCTTCCTTTATTAATAACATGCCTCTTGCTGCAGGCCCTATAACAGGAATAAAACAAGCAACCCCTACGAGTGATTCTAACAACGCAAGTTGGGCAGCTAATATTGCATCATCCTTTTTTTGCATTGTATTTAGCGTAATTAGACGAGAACGTTCTAGCACCCCCATTCCACTTCTACTTGGTGCATACACAATATCAAGAACCTTTAAGTAAGCTTTTATCTTTACTCTACGGTTTACTTTTAATTTAAGATTATCTGATGAAACTTCTCGCCCTGTGGCCTCTACTAATGGCTGAGTTTCACCAAAAGCAATCACCGTTATTTTTTCTTGAAGTGTTTTAGGGAATAGATCAGCAACATTTTGTGCCCGTTGCTGCGATAAGTTCATATTATATTGATTGGTGCCGACCTGACAGGTGTGGCCTTCAATAACGATATGAACATCAGGTTGTTTCTCTAAGAAAGAAACAATTTCTGCAATGCCTTGACGAACCATCGATGTATCTGCGGTTTTCTTATCAAACTCAAAAACCACTTCAATCCCAGAGCCGTAGTCGTCATTGAACAAGGTCTTATTTTTAATTGTTAATTGCTCAAAAGCCTGTTTATTTTCTTTATTTATCTCTAATTGCGTTTCCGTCCAGACTGGAATATGTTTCAAATATTCACTCGCAACCTCAGCCATATTGCCACGCGCTTTTTCTGCTTTTTTCTTTTGCTCAGCAATTTCTTTTCCGTGATTAAAAAGCGCAGCAATATTATTTAATGTGTCAACAGCAACTAACCCTCGCCCTGCCAAATCGGCACCTTGCAACCATGTTTTTGATAATCGTCCAACTGCGGCTTTGTATTTTCCATCTTTAAATTCTTGGTTGGCTTTAGCGAGGTATTCGGTAAATTTACCGTACTTCTCTTTATCAAAAATGGTGGATTTAAATAATGCAGATGCACCAAATTCAGCACGATAAGTAGCACTACCTGCTTGTAATGCGGTTAGCTCTTTTAATTTACCAAGCCCTTCCCCCATTGATTGCAAACCAAATAAAATTTCTCCCGTGGCTTGCATTGCTGTTGGTAAATTCTTATTTTTTATTTCTTCCCAATACAGCTTGGCAATATTATTTACCATTGCTGTTGGGCCATTATCTAGTTGTGGCGTTAAGCCATCCGCCAACAAATCCATACCAAGCATCATGCTTACTTTGTTAGCTCCGGTTAATACCGCGAGGCTAGTTAAAGCAGGGCTTTCAAGGGCTTTTGTATTAGTTGCTTTTCCTTTTAAATGCGCAGTAAGATGCGAAAGATATTGTGGAAATTGGCAGATTAAAGATTCTTCAAGGGAGATCATATCCCCACACACAATGGCCATTTTTCCTAATGGTATGTAATTATCAAAACGTATGTATTCTCGGAGTTCGTATTGGTAGCCATCTAAGAAACCAAATTTAATTTTGTCGATATTACTATTTTGGATGTACTCTGGAATTATTTGGTTTTCAAAGTTACGAGGGTCAAAAGTTACTTTAATACTGTAATACCCTTCTTCGAAGGATTCAGGGTTAACATTGATAAGTGCACTTGGAAGTGTAACAACACCCTTTTTAGGTGCTAAAACAGGTATATCTTCCGCAATAGGTTTCCAAATACTTTGATTATCTTCTCGAATAAATCTAGAAATAGTAACTCGTGCATTTGTATACACATCGCTTGAAAAAACAACACTACAAATCGCTTGTGATGGTAATAAAAACCCTTTTAAAGACTCTCCTTTTTTAGATATCTCTTCATGCCATTGGTTATACTCTTTCTGTTCCTGAGATAACGCCCCATTTGATGATGGCTCAAATGGCTTGGCTAGTTGCTCTATCCCTATCTCAGTTAAAGAAAATGTCACTTCATTGTCTTTATCTTTGTCTATCATAGAAGAATAACGGTATAACTCTTTTGCTATCTCTATTGCCGAGGTTTTACTAATCGCCAAACGACTTAAAATGGCTAACGGCGGAAAACACAATGAATACTCGCCATCATCTAAATGGTTGACCACACTTTTATGCTGAAGGTATTCAAAATCACCACTTTCAGCAATCGCTTGTACACCAGTATCAAGTGCATGGATCAGTCCATGTTTATCTGTTCCCCAAATGCCATTGGTTTCTCGCTCTTCTACTCGTTCACTTAACTCTTTTATATTGGCTATTAAGGGGGTAAGTGGAACAGGGCGAATGTTATCTACACCATTATTCTTTCTATCACTTCCAAGGGTTACAATTTTGGGATTTGAATGCCAATTTTTATATATTCTTTTTTTATTACTATCAAAATTAAATCCAAATTGTGTTGAAAACAAATAAACTCCTTTGGCTAACATTTTGTTATTACTCATCATTTATCCTCCTTGATAAAAGCGCCATTATTCGCAAAACCGTTGTATAACCATGACAGTGTTGCTGAATGGCCTGAGCATACTTGCGGCCAGTTCATCCATTTATCCTTAGGGACGGTTTTATCTTCATTTAATTTCAGAAATATTACACCTCCAGCACCATCTCTGACATAATTAGCATTCAACCCTAACTGCTCAAAGTATTGATAATCACCTACTTCTGAACGAACAATTTTCTCATTTTTAACCTCTTTGGTTTCTAAATTAATAAAATAACGATATTGTGCTGATTCACCCCATGCATACTTTCCATTAGGGCTGATTGACCTGCTTTTCAAAAAATATTTTCGATCATACGAAAGTGAAATGTTCTTAGCCGCTAATTTATCCTCTTCAGCTGTAGATAAGCCTATTGAATAAAGTCGTTTGTTATTACTCTCGTTAAAAACAACAATCCCATAATCAGAAACTACATACCGCTTCCCACCGTATATCACCCCCACTTCTGAAAAATGAAAATCATCGTCCATTTGGGTAGTTTTTCCTGAGACAATATCGTATTTCCAATATTTAGCTCTGTCTTCAAAATACAAATAGCTACTGTCTTCCGCCCAGAGAAATTGAGAATGACCAAGATCAGAGCCTAAAACTATCGACTCTTGGGTTTTTAAATCAAAAATGACTTTATTGACGCTGTCACTCCAAGCTAAATAACGATTATTTGGTGACCGACGCATCATTCGTATTGGAACGGCTTCATTCTGCTTATTCATCGGAACAACGTCTAAAAAGTCAGTAACTAACCGTAAATCCGTACCATCTGTTTTTATGCTCCAAATCTTATCTCTCGCTTCATAAATCTGTTTTTCAGTCATTACGGAATACGCATCGTGTTTCCCGTTATTCCACCTGAAATCCACTCTCGGTAAGTCGTAAGAATCCGCATTTGATAAATCTTCTCTTGGCCACTCTTTAGCGCTGTTCACTACAAAGCAGGGCTTCATTATTCCCGGTATCGTGCCATTGGCTTCTTTCGTTAAGATGTAGTTATCTTTAGTGACATAAACACGGTTATCATCCCACTCTTGCTCGTTAAGTAATTCGACGTCAGTTTTTGGTGGTTCGACGGCTGTCCTTGGCGTTGAAGAGTCGTCTTGGTTGCATCCGTTTAGGAAAATAAGCGCAGCTAATGCTGTCCATAGGTATTTTAAATTCATGGTGTCCCTACACTAATTCACTGATTGCAATGTCTTGGTAAATGATGATTGGCGGTTGCTCAGGGTGATACTCATTCCCTTTGTTTACTCGTTTTAACGTGACGGTTTTAACCTCACTTGGCCACCCCGTAAATCGAATAGATTGATAACCGTCATCCAGTGCTAAGGCTTGACCTAAATACACCTTTTGTGACCATTTGTGCTCTGTATTAAATAACTCAAAGTAGTCATCAGGTTCATCGACTGTAGGATGTTGGCAATAAGCAAAAACAATCTCATCTTGTGGTGATGATATAAATAAAACTGCAATGCCTTGCTCGCTTTGTTTTTCAATTGAAGTTGGTAAAGCCTGACTTGAAAGTGGCGATTGAAGTGCAATAACAGACGCTCCATCATCACTAAATTGTTGTAATTCAGTATAGCTATCAAGCCCTTCTATACGCTGTGCCATGGTCTCTGGATTGCTGGTTAACTCAGATAATTGATCATCAGTCAGTTGCGATAAACTATGATATGCAAAAAGAGTTTGAGGTTGACCTGCGATTTTATAAGGCACCCAAATATGTGGTAATGCGTGCCCAGAAACGGGGCGTATATCACTCTTTTTTGAGCCAAATAAACTTTCTGTTGTTTCTAACTCGATTGAATAATGAGTTGGAGTTTGAGGCAACTCAATAATTACTTTATCTTCCGTTAAATCAAAAACTCTTGCCTGCCCATAAACATCAAGCACGCCACTAAAAACCGTTTTTCCATTTTGTTTTACATCAAAAGGTTCATCTGAAAAATAACAGCCATACTCTGGATGTGTTAAGGCAATATCTACATATCGATTAGCGACTTTTTCACCAGAATTGGCTTTGTTCTCACTCTTTAAATCGATATCCATAAACTGGTAATCTTTAGTGATTTTTAGTTCTCGCCAAACGTTATTATTCCACACTATATAAATATAACCGGATGGGTAAAGAGAAGCTTCTTGTGGAAGAAAATTATTATCTTTTGCTTTAAAAGGCACCACAGGCACTAACACATTATCCCACTCTGCCATTTCTGTTTCTTTGATTACAGGAGATAATGATTCGCTCAGTAACAGGTTTATCTCTTTGGCTGAGTTCATACTTGGTAACGTCAAATACAGTGATCGATTTCTATCATCCAAATACGTAAATTCGACGAGACTCCTGTGTCCGTTTTTGCTGTCTTTTTTCGGCTTTACTGTCTTTTCATTGATGTTTTTTAATTTTGAAATCGAGATGGATGCGGCGTTATTAGGCCATTGCCCCGCAAACTCGATAACGATTTTATTATCATTCTTTTTTTCAGAAATAGGAGTAATGGATGAGGCGTTTGAACTTGAACGAAGTAAGGTCGGTTTTACTTTTAAACGAGAACGAGTAACCGAGGGGTTAACCACCTTATCAATACGTTTTTTTAGACCACTTCCTTGAGCTAAATGCAGAGTATCGATACTTCTATGTTGGTTCATTAACGATAATGCTGCCCACTCTCCCTGTTCGACCAATTGACGAATACGACTGACGGTTTGAAATACCCCTTGTGAATCACTGATTGCAGAATGACGCTGTAAATTAATAGGTAACGACGCTTTTAATGAAGACAGATCGGTAAAACGATTAAGGTGATTCAGTAATTCATTGGGAGTGAGTATATACGGTAAGTCTTTTTGGGTCAGTAGGCGACCGGGGATAAGTTTAAATTGGCAGAGCATCTGCATCTCCACATTCAGTGTATTGAAAGTATCTAAAAATAAATTGCCTGCTATATAAATATGAACAGAGAACTCAGTCAAACCCTATTGCCCTTCACACTTATCTTCCTAGGTCGACATCTCTTGTTTTTGTAAATATCCAACCTCTTAGTTACATTCTTAGTTTTGTACTTAATTCTCCTGTACGGACGAGAAACCAAAAACGGCCCAATTAAGGACCGTTTCATTGCTGTAATCTTTAGGTAAACGCCTAGCCTAACTGATTTCCAGCCACCAATTTGCTTTTATTAAACATATTCTCTGGAGTTAATTTAGCGAGTGTTACTACCAATGTAACCTGCGCTATTAACGCTAATATGAAAATAAGTGGGTTATCAAAAATGCCTGCAATTAGAAAACTGACAAGTGCGATTCCACCATTTAATAATGCATAAGGAAGCTGTGTCTTAAAGTGTTCGAACTGATCACATCCTGCTCCTGTTGAAGACAAGATCGTTGTTTCAGAAATTGGTGAACAGTGATCGCCAAACAAACCACCAGAAAGTACAGCACCAATACATACAAACATCGGCGCATCAATTGCGATAGCTGTCGGGATAACCAAGTGCATCATAATTGCAAATGTTCCCCATGACGATCCCGTAGCAAATGAAATGATCGCTGCCAGTAAAAAAGATACCGCTGGCACTAACCAATATGGAAAGCCGTTTTGAGCTTGCTCTGCAATATAAGCTGCCGCACCTAACTCTTTACCAACTGAACTCAGAGTCCATGCAAGAATAAGGATGATTGCAACTTGCATCATATTACCCATCCCTTTCATGTACACAGAAATACCATCCGATAGACTTCTTACTTTATTCATTGCCATTAAAATAATTAGTGTAAATGCGGCAAAGAAGTAAGCGGTAGACAAAGCAGAACGAAACACTGAACCAGATACTTTTTCAAATGGGAAACCTAGAGGTGCAAGCATAAATACCAAAACAGCTCCCATCACCAATAGCGGTGCCCATACAAACGAGGCTTTTGCATTTTTATGCGTGAATATTTCTTTTGAAATATCAGACGACGCATGAAGTTCGCCCTTACTTGCTATCGCTTCAGCTTTTGCCATTGGGCCAAAATCCAATTTCTTTAATGCGACAAGTGGAACAATCGCTATCGCTAAAATTGCGTAGAATTGATATGGAATAGCGCCTAAAAATGCATCCCAATCTGTAATATCAGTGACATTTAATGCAGTAAATTCTTTCTGTATTAACCCCATGATATACACACCCCAACCAATGAATGGAATTAAAATAGCCACAGGTGATGAGGTTGAATCAATAATGAAGGCCAGTTTTTGACGAGAGATTTTTAATTTATCGAAAAGAGGACGAAAAACTGGACCAACAATTAATGGCGTACCTAAATCAGAGAAGAAAATGATGATTCCCCCTAGCCATGCCGAGGTTTGGGCCTGAAATTTACTTTTGACCCAAAGCGTTACTTTTTCTGCAAATGCAAGGCCACCACCCGACTTTTCCATTAGTGCAACAAACCCACCAATGAAAACCAGCAATACAATCACTCCGGCATTATAGCTATCTGTTAGTTGAGGTGAGATATAACTTTTAACCATGACACCAAATGTTTCAAACGGATCAAGCGTGGTAAACAAACCGTTTAGCATTGCTACTCCACTCAATACTCCCGCAAAAAGACCAACGACCACATTACGTGTCGTTAACGAGATAATCAGCGTTATAACAATGGGAATGAGGGAGGTAATGTCTGTCTGCTCCATAGTTGCGTTCCTTTTTATACTGCAAAAGAGTAAATAGTTATTCAATTAAAGTGACTATATATTTCACAAGGGAAAATGTATAGTTTTTTATTCACTTTTTGTGAATTTAAAATCACCCAAGATTCTAAAGTCTCATTTTAAAAACGCAGATGAATTCAACAGAGGAATTTCAACACACCCTCTCATAACAAAAATCGATAAATTAAGATGGAAATCTACTAATTTTATAAACTAAAGATTAAAAGTGCTTAATTAACAGCACATTTAATCTTTACTCTCTTTTTTATTCATTCAAAACACTCTTCAATCATATACAAACCTGTTAATGAGAGAGCAAAGGTATGCCAAGAATCATTACATTATTAATAATCCTGTGTCTTACATTTAATAGTTATGCAAAAGAAACCATTTGGACTAACGATAATGTTCACTTCAATTCACTAATCTACGCTCAAAATTCTGATGATGCTTTTATTCAATCCGTAGTAACTTATGATTGTAAGAAGATCGAGATTTCAGTGGGGTTTAATGAAGCACCTCAATCCTCTTTAACGGCTGTGATTAATGACAAAAAAATTAAGCTCAATAAATTTGGTGTGAATTATTATGGGTATGCTGTATACAAACCACAAAATGAAACAGCAGAAGAACTGTTATTGGATCAGTTTAGACAAGAAGAGTCGATTCATTTAACGGATACTCTTGGTGATAGCTACTATTTCACGACTCAATATTACTCTCAAGCAATGAAGCATAGACTCACAACATGCTTAAAAAATCGAGAAAAGTATTCGCTGCAAGATAATAGCTAACTAATAATGATGGGATTCTTTCATTGCTTTCTTTAGACATTCAGCGGCTTTTAGAAAAACAGGGCCTTTATCTGAATTTTGGCTACTGATTAGCCCGCATCCCCATGAGATATCACCATCAAAAAATGCAACATCACATCGCTTTATTTGTTTGGACTTTACATACGGTTCCGCAAGGTGTGTTGGTAAAATACTCCAAGTAAACGGTGACTTTTCCAAACACGATACAAGAAAATCAATGCGTGTTAAGACCTGATAATTAGCGCTGAATATCGCCACGTTATCAAGTTCAGCGGAGAGTAAACTTTGCAATATTAGCTGTTTCTTTGTTTGCATTAATTGAAGTGAACATGGCTCATGATCAAGTAATTCAGAATCAGCACTTACATATACACCAAAATGTATTGAACCAATATTAATCCCTGCCAGACCTTTATGAGGCTTACTGCGATAAGATATTAACTGCAACGTTAGATCAACTCTCCCTTCTTGAATTGATTGGATAGCGAGATCCTTTTGTTGCGATAAGTAATTCACTCTCGTATATGGAAATGCACTTGATAGCTCTTGTTCTGTTTTAAACAATACTGATACCGGCATTGTTTCGTCATAACTGATGGTCAAGCTGTCTTCTATATCGCTACCTATATTATTTGCAATATTTTGAACTTCTAAACGTTGTTCAAGCAGTAAGGTAGCGTACTTATATAAACGGGTAGCATCTGGGGATAGCTTTGGCGTTTTTCCTTCTCGATTAAATAGCTCAACACCCCAATCAATCTCAAGAAATGCAACCAATTGATGAACCGTTGATCTGTCTTTTTTAAGCTTTCTTGCTGCAGCACTAAAAGATCCTTGCTCTACCACCGTTGCAAATGCTTCTAATTGATCAAACGTAAATGTCGCCATAATTCTTCACCTTTTGTTGGGTTAATCCCAACATACCAGAGATTACATGTGCGATAAAGCACGCAATAATAACCATATTGATGAAACACATCCTCTTCCATTAAGGAGAAACAATGATGAAACGTTCTTTTATTTCGACTGCTTTAATTGGTGCACTTACTTTATCGACCATTGCTCCAGCCGCACAAGCATGTACTCGTATACTCTGGAAGACACAAGATCACGGTACGTTTGTCACTAGAACAATGGATTGGTCAGAACAAACACATCCACATTTAATGAATTTCCCTGCAGGCAGCTCTTATTTAACTCACAGTGAAAAATCAAATAAAGTGACATCTAAATACGATGTAACAGGCTTAACTACCTATGGTTTTATTACTGATGGCGTTAACTCAAAAGGCTTAAGCGGTAATGTTTTGTACGACGGTGAAATGGACTTAGCGGTTAAATCATCTAGTAAAAATGGTTCATTAACTTACTTACGTAATATGTTATCTCAGTATAAATCCGTTAATGAAGTGGTTGCCGCTATCAATGAAGAAGCACCTTCTATTGAATTTGTTGAAGGTGTGCCGATTCGTATTGCTCTTCACATCTCATTTCAAGATACCACAGGTGATAGCGCCATTGTTGAATGGAGAAATGGAAAACCTCAAGTATGGCATGGTAAACAATACACTGTAATGACAAACCAACCAGGTTACGCGCAGCATCTTGCTAATGTAGAGCGTTCAAAACGTGGTTGGGGTGAACAAGAACAACAATGGAGTCAAACGAACCTTGGGACTGGCGGCAATACCAATCCAGAAGACCGTTTTATTCATGCAACTTACTTTTCTGGTCACTTAAATGAACCAACAAGCGTAATTAACGGTATTTTAAAGTTAGATTCAACAAGTTTTAAAATACCTCACGATGCACCAAATAAAATGATCAATGGAAAAATGGCGGGTTATGCGACGGAGTACTCTGTAAATCGCCACCTTGATTCTGGTGAAACAGTAGTCCGCTATCAGTGGGGCGATGCATTTAATCAAGTGCAATACAACGTTAAAGAAATCCAGCAGTCAGGAAAATTTGTTAACTTTAATATTTCAACGCCAAACTTAGCTGGAGATATTACGGAAAAAGCGATTCATTCAGCAAAATAGTTTTAGCTAATACCATACATAAGAAAAAAGCCGAATGCATAATACATTCGGCTTTGTTACTACTATAAAGTAAAAATTAACTATCAGCAGGAAAAACGACGCCAGTTTGTTTGCGGATTTCAGTGGTTACTTTTGATATAAGCAATGAACGCTCAACCGCTTGCATATCCATTTGATTCGATTGAACTTGCTCGGCAAATTTAAACGCTTCATAAAACATTGGGTTGGCGTTTTGTTCAAGGGTCAAGTCTTCTGTTTCTCCACCACGATTCACTTTCGTTACTTTTTGGCCAATAGAGATCATCTCAGCTAAGATCGCCCCCTCTTCACCTTGGATCTCACTAGGTACATAAGAATCACTGGTCTTAGAGTGCATAACAACAACATCAAAGCCATCGTAACCACAAATGATACTGCCGTTACCATCAACGCCTGAATCTAGCAGATGCGCCTGTGCTTGAATTGATGTTGGCTCACCAAATAACTCAACCATAGAACCTACACAATAAAAACCGATGTCCATAATCGAGCCATTTGAAAACTCAGGATTAAAAGTATTTGGGTTTTCACCATTAAGGTATTTAGGGTAACGAGAAGAGTACTGACAATAAGTGATGTGCGCTTTTCTAATCGCCCCTAAACTTGGCAAGTGTGATTTAATTTGCTGAAAGTTTGGTAAATATGGCGACATAAAGGCTTCAAACAGCACCACATTATTCTCTTGTGCGGTTTGATAAGCGAGTTGTGCCTCTTGGTAATTTGAGGCGACTGGTTTTTCACAAATGACGTGTTTACCCTGCTTCATCATCTTAATAGATTGTGGAGCATGAAATGAATTAGGGCTTGCAATATACACCGCATCCACGTCATCACACGCCGCTAATTTATCTAAACAATCAAAGGTTAAATTGACGCTAAACTTATCAGCAAATGCTTTAGCTTGTTCAAGTGAGCGTGAATACACTGCAGATAGTTGATATTTGCCACTCTCTAGTGCAGCCGCTAAAAATCGTTCGGTGATCCAATTGGTTCCAATAACAGCAAGTTTTATCATGATTCAATCTCTTTATTGGTTTTCTGTTGTTTATTTCGCTTGAAGTGCTTGAGTTTTAAACTGTACACCCGCCCAACCGGTTACCATAAAATTACGAATATTTTGATGGTCATCCCCTTGTGGATTCTCTAATACGTCATGACGATAATATTGCCCAAAACACGCTAATGTTTGATCTACACTGAGTTGATTTAATAAAGCGAAAGCAAAAATCTTACATGAACCATTATTTTGATCAGCCAAATTAACCGTATTACCATTCGCAAATTCGGTTGGTGTAAAGTCATAGTGAGACTCAATCACGGCCATGGTTTCGGTAAATTCAATCAATTCAGGCTGTGTGCTTAGTTTTTCAATAAATGCGTTTAACGTCATCATGACTTCCTTTTATCAACTTGTTTCTATCTGATCCAATACAAAAAAACCTAGATAGACGTTCTACCTAGGTTTCAATTATTTCGCTAATACATCTTGCCACTGTGGGTTTTTATTCATGTAATGAACCACATAAGAGCAGACAGGCACGATCAATAAATTAGATGCTCTCATCTCATGTAAGAACGACTCCATCATCACTTTACCGTAGCCTTTTCCTTGTAGCTCATCAGGGATCCGAGTGCTTATTACATCAAGAATATTACCTTTCTTTTCGTAGTAAACTTTGGCAACTGCATCGCCTTCCAGAGCAATTAAGTAACATTTATTATCAGGATCATGAGTTATCATATTCATGCCTACATTTCCCTATTCTTTTAAAGTACATCTACTTTAATCAGTTCCACTTAAAAATGCGAGTTTCGTTTCCTTCTTGTGGCGCTTCTGGGATATTTAACGACAATAAGAATGAAATAAAGGCCATTCCAGCACCTACGTAAAACACAGCCGCTGGTGACACAAGCCATATCAAGCCAAAGCTCACAGGGATAACCACTGCTGCAATATGGTTGATAGTAAAGGCCACACCCGCCGTTGATGCCATATCAGCCGGATCGGCAATTTTTTGGAAATACGTTTTAATCGCTAATGCTAAAGCAAAAAACAGATGGTCGATAATGTACAGTGCTGCCGCCATTTCTGAGGTTTGTACCAATGCATAACCAACAAAAACAAAAATTAAACCGATGTATTCAAACATAAGAGCTTTGCGCTCACCAACAACACCAATCCAACGTCCAATCTTTTTAGCAAATAACCAGTTAAATACGTAGTTGGCTAAGAACAATAACGTGATTTCAGAAGCCGAATACCCGAACTTCTCAACCATTAAGAAGCCAGCAAACACCATAAAGATCTGACGACGAGCACCACTCATGAAGGTTAATGCGTAATACAACCAATAACGCTTACGTAGTACCAATTTCTTGGTTTGTTGTGTTTCGGTTTCAAAATTTGGAAACGATAACCACATAAAGATCGTCACGATTAATGCAATTGAACCTGCAATGAAGTAAATCCATTTAAATTCTAATTGCACTAATTCAAGCAATACCCATAACACGCCATAAGTACACAAAGAAGCAAGCGCACCAATAGAGATAAGTTTACCGAGCATCTCTGGGGCTTCTTCTTTGGTTAACCATTGCAGCGATAGAGACTGTTTTAAGGTTTCAAAATAGTGGAAACCCACCGACATCAATAATGTTGTGCATAATAAGCCATATACACTTGGGAAGAAGCCAGTAATCGCAACACCTACCGCTAACATCACCAAAGAGA
Source organism: Aliivibrio fischeri ATCC 7744 = JCM 18803 = DSM 507 (assembly GCF_023983475.1). Classification (NCBI taxonomy): domain Bacteria; kingdom Pseudomonadati; phylum Pseudomonadota; class Gammaproteobacteria; order Vibrionales; family Vibrionaceae; genus Aliivibrio; species Aliivibrio fischeri. Next base: position 827,209 of record NZ_CP092713.1, on the reverse strand, counting down.
GGATCATGAACTTCTGCTCACGAATAAAAAGAAGGACGAAAACAGCAGTAAAGGCTAGAAAACCAGGGATCTCGCGCACACTTTGCAATAAACCAATATCTGCACCAGTAAAAGCCGCTTTTTCGATAACAAAGTTATTTAAAAGTGCATTCCATGTAGAGAAAGCAATAGGAACAACAATAGATATTAAAATCAAAAACGTTTTGGGATTTCTCCACTGAGCTAAGCTCGACATGATAGTGACTCTTATTAATATTTAGATTTACACACTGTAACATATTTCGTTGAAACATCGTCTTAGCCCATGGCGATCTTTACTTTATTTACCTTTTAATAATGAGACTAAGTACTGAATACTTTCTGATACTTGTTCTGTTTTGGTATAAATCCCAACACTGCCTGATTTTTCTGATCCTTGTGGAAGCGTCACAATTCCCAACTCCGCCATTTTTTCTTTAACTTGATCGGTATAAGGCATGATCGCATCACTGGTTTTTAGCATATCAATACTGGCTTTTAAGGAGTTAAGTTCATACACAACTCCTGTTTTTTGCTGTTTAAGATTGAACGCTTCCATACCTTCATCATTCAAAATCTTCGTGTGTCTGATGTGATCAGGGGTGACTTTTATTAAAGGGTAATTATCCAACTCATTTGATGTTAGATCATTTGATAACAATGGATGCCCTTCCCTTACAAACCACGCTTCTTGTTCGATAAATAAAGGCATAAACAATACACGATGTCTTGGATCGATATTTTCGATTTCATGACCGATAAAAAGATCAATATCACCATTGAGTAATTGATTTAACATAGAGAGCCCATTACCAAACTCGATATACATTGAGTTATTTGGATGCTGCTCTACAAATTGTTTAATTACTTCAGAAGCAAAGCACTCCCACCACGCCTCACCAATACCTAACTTTATCTTACCCTGACTTCTGGCTTTCATGTCGGTCAGTTGATGCATCATTTGACTGTGTTTTTCAAATAAATCCTGTACATAACGATAATAGAGCCAGCCAGAGCTTGTCAGTTCAACCCCTTTAGATTTTCGATGAAACAAAATCACATCCAAGCTTTCTTCTAGTTTCTTAATTGCTGTCGTTAATGTCGGCTGACTAATAAACAGTTTTTCAGACGCGCCTTTAATGCTGCCTTGACGAGCCACTTCATAAAAATAGCGTGATGATTTATCCATAATAAACACTCAGTAATTATTCTGACTTCACAATACCCATGATATAAATTTTTTCTATATCAGAGTTCAAATTATCAATTATTCATCAGCGTTTTTTTTCGCTATATTGCGTTTAATTTCTTTTAGTTAGTGGAATAAAAAATATGGAAAAGCGTTGGTGGCATAACAGTGTTGTTTATCAAATTTACCCTCGTAGCTTCTGTGACTCGAATAATGATGGTATTGGTGATCTACAAGGTATTATTAGTAAACTGGATTACTTGCAAGGTCTTGGTATTGATGTAATTTGGCTTTCTCCTGTTTATCAATCTCCAATGGATGATAACGGCTACGATATCTCTGATTATCAAGCGATTGCGGCTGAATTTGGCACCATGGAAGACATGAAGCGTTTAATGCAACAAGCAGAAGATCGCGGCATTAAAGTGGTAATGGATTTAGTGGTTAACCACACATCGGACGAACACGCTTGGTTTGTTGAAGCAAAAAGCGATAAAAATAGTCAATACCGTGATTTTTATATTTGGCGTGATGCAGGTGAAAACGGCGAAGCACCAAGTGACATTGGATCCATTTTTGGTGGTTCAGCATGGCAGTGGGATGAAGAGAATCAACAATACTATTTCCATTTATTCTCTAAACGCCAACCAGATTTAAACTGGGAGAACCCAGAAGTTCACCAAAAAGTATTTGATATGATGAACTGGTGGATTGACCAAGGTATTGGTGGCTTCCGTCTAGATGTTATCGATTTAATCGGCAAAGAAGTCGACAAGAAAATCACAGGTGATGGCGAGCGTCTGCACCTGCTTCTTCAAAAAATGAACCAAGCGACATTCGGTGATAAAGACTTGCTTACGGTGGGCGAAACATGGGGAGCAACACCTGAAAGTGCTCAACTTTATAGTGATCCTGCTCGTCATGAGCTATCAATGGTGTTCCAGTTTGAGCACATTACCCTACTTTGGGAAGATGGTGTCTCGTCCTAAAATACGTTGACGATTTTTAATTGAAAGCTAAGTGCGTACGCACTTGGCTTTTTTGTGTACTTGATTTGGTGTACTCATTCCCAAGCTTAAATGTGGCCGCATTTCATTATAAATAAAAATAGATTCTTCAACTAAATGCCTTAACTCCTCTAAATCTTTACAGTCATACAAAAGAAACTCTTGTTTAAGTATCCCATTTATTCGCTCTGCTAATGCATTTTGATAGCAATCATAACCATCCGTCATTGATGGCTTAATATCATTTTTATTCAATTTTTCCTGATAAACCTTTGAACAATACTGTAATCCTCGGTCTGAATGATGAATCGTACTCCTTTGATATTGACGGCTATCTATCGCCATATCAAGAGCTTTGACTACATCAGTAGCTTTCATTTCATCACTTAATTCATATCCCATTATCTTTCGACTATAAGCATCTGTTACTAAAGATAAATAATGAATACCTTTTTGTGATTGAACGTAAGTGATATCACTAACAAAAACCTCTTCAGATGCTTGAGGTGTTACTTCTTTAAGTAAATTAGGATGTTTTTTCATCCAATGCTTACTATAGGTAGTTTTTGTATAACTTCGTTTAGGTTTTACTAATAAGCACTCATTTCTTAAATAGGAAAAAAAGTTATCTCTGCCTAACTTTATGCCATGAGTGATGAATTTGGGCTTAAGTAAAAAATATAATTTTTTACCTCCAATACGAGGCATATATCGACGAATTTCTTGCACCATATTTTTAACCGGTGAAAGTTCAACGGCACGTTTCAGAGCTCTACGTTCTTGTTGGTATATACATTGTCTTGTAATGCCAAGTAGCTGACTAGCTCGCTCTAAGCTGATCATTTTCTGCTTTTGAAGACTTCTTGCTCCTTGGCAATATACTTTTTTCTAAGGCCTGCACCATGTTCTGCGTCCATGATATTCACTACTTCATTAAGTAATAAATTACGCATTCTTTCATCATCAAGCTCTCGCTCTAAACGTTTAATTTTTTGTGCAGGCGATTCTTTCGCTTTCGGGGATTTAGGCATAATAATCTTAGGTGATTGAGACCAGTCCATCTTACCGTGTTTTCTTAACCAAGTAAGTACGGTAGATCGACCTTGAATGCCATAAATGTTTTGAGCTTGCTTATAGGTCATATCGCCTTTTTCTATAGCGGCAACAAGCTGCAATTTAAAGCCTAATGAATAATCGCGTTGAGTTCGCTTATTCTTTGTTTTTTCTTGATTTGTCATATAAAAGTCCTAAATGTGTAAACACATTTCAGGACGAGACATGGTGATAAATGGAAGCCTAAACCACTTGATCTCGCCCTATTTAAACAAGTGATGACCAAATGGCAAGTAGAGCTAAACAATAAGGGTTGGAACTCGCTATTTTGGAATAACCACGATTTACCTCGTGTTGTCTCTAAATACGGTTGTGATGGCCAATATCGTGTTGAGTCGGCAAAAATGCTGGCAACCACTCTGCATATGATGAAAGGCACGCCTTATATTTTCCAAGGTGAAGAGATCGGCATGACGAACGTCGCATTCGATACGTTAGAAGAGTACAAAGACATTGAAACGTTGAACTTCTATCAAGTAAAAACCGAATCTGGGGTTAGCCATGAAAGCATGATGAAAGGGATCCATGCCAATAGCCGTGATAATGCGCGCACACCAATGCACTGGGATAACTCTGATAATGCAGGATTTACTCAAGGTACACCTTGGATCAAACTGAACCCGAATTACCCTGAGATCAACGTTGCCGCAGCGCTAGAAGATAAAAACTCGATTTTCTATCACTATCAAAAACTGATCGCTCTAAGAAAACAGAACCCAGTGATTGTCTATGGTGATTTTATTCCTCTGTTTGAAACGCACTCTGCCGTGTTTGCTTATGAGCGTAGAGATGCAGACCAACACTTAGTCGTGCTAAATAACTTCAGTGCAGAGCCACAAACATTAGCATTGCCTGAGCATATTGCTAACCGCTCTGTAGAGTGCTTGATCAGTAATCTTGAGCCAACAACACAATTAGGCTCTGAGTTGATATTAGCACCTTATCAAAGCTTGGTTTTAGCGCTTTAAAGATTATTAAAAACAAAAAAGCCACCTGACCTTCTTTTACTATTAACTAGTCCAGAAAGTAAGGTGGCTCTTGATTTATATCATGCTAATTTTTATATTTCTTAACCACTGTAGCTATTCCCTGACCAAACCCTATACACATTGTTGCTAAACCGTATTCTCCTCCATGAGTTTCTAGTACATTAATAACACTACCTACAATACGAGAACCTGAACAACCAAGTGGGTGCCCTAGTGCAATTGCCCCTCCATGCATATTAATATCATCCATTCGGTTCGTTAATTCCATTTTTCGAATACAGCTGATTGCTTGAGCGCCAAAGGCTTCATTTAGTTCAAATTTATCAATGTCATTTAACGTTAATCCTGCACGTTTTAACGCTTTATTTGAAGCAGGTACTGGGCCAATCCCCATAATTGCAGCGGGTACACCAGCAGTCGCCATTGAAACAATTTCTGCTCGAATAGTTAAACCTAATGATTTTGCTTTTTCTTCACTCATTACCAACAATGCAGAAGCGCCATCCGATAGTGCTGATGACGTTGCTGGTGTAACCGTACCAGCAGGTGAAGGGTCAAAACATGGACGCAATTTACTAAATGATTCAATGGTTGCATCTTCACGAATCACTTCGTCTTTATCTACTATAATAGGTGCTCCCATTTCATCATGACCAGGTGTAGGAACAATTTGATCTTTAAAGTAACCTTTATTTTGAGCTTCAAGACTCAACTTATGTGAACGCACACCAAGTTCATCTTGTTCTTGACGTGAAATATGATTCAATTTTGCTAATGCTTCTGCCGTTAGTCCCATAGCTGCCGATGCTTGCGCCATGACAAAATCGGATGGTCCCGATAAATCAACACCATGTGTCATAGGAACATGTCCCATGTGTTCAACACCCCCAACAATAAAGACATCACCTTCACCCGCCTTAATTTGACGAGCTGCGATATGTAGAGCATCCATTGACGAACCACATAAACGGTTCACCGTTGTTCCTGTTACTTCAACAGGCAACCCGGCTTGAAGTGCAACTATTTTAGCTAAATTAGCGCCTTGCTCTAAAGTCTGCTGCACACAGCCCCACACAACATCTTCTACATCTAATGAATCAACCTCTGGGTTTCTCTCCATAAGAGCTTTGATCAAATGAGCACTTAATTTATCCGCACGAATGTTACGGAAAACACCATTTTTTGATTTACCCATTGGGGTACGTACAAAATCTATAATTACTGCTTTAGTCATGATCTATTCTCCAATTAAGCGTGCATGTTAGGGACGGTGTAAGTAATGTTATCAGCAAGAACTTCTGACATTTCTGCCGCAGATTGTTGAATTTCTTCTGGTGTTTTCATATCCATTTGGTAAACCAAACCACCGCGGAATGGTGGGAAACCAGTACCATAAATCATAGCTAAGTCCGCTTCCTCTTTAGAGGCGATGATATCTTCATTAAGTGCACGTTTGGCTTCAAACATCATAGGTAAAATTAATGCATTAATAATTTGCTCTTCTGTTAACTCTAAGGTCCCTACACTATTAAATAATGTGGAAGCTTTCTCATTAAATTCTTTAACTGGACGACCGCGTTTATCTGTTGACCAATTATAAAATCCACTACCATTTTTTTGACCTAGCAAATTATTATCAAACAACCTTTGTACAATATTATTCTCAGGCAGAGGCATATGTGAGTAGTTTTGAGACATCAGTTCAAGCACATGAGCAGAGGTATCCATTCCCACAACATCAATCAATTCAGCAGGTCCCATTGGCATACCATATTTCTTCATTGTTTTTTCAATAAAGCTAAAATCAGCACCTTTCGCCAATAAATTAGAATAAGCTCGCATATATGGTGTTAATATACGGTTTACAAAAAAACCAGCACAGTTATTAATAACTATTGGTGTTTTCCCAATTTGATTTACATATGTAACTGCTTTTTTCACTGTTTCTTCGCTAGTTTTCTCTCCACGAATAACCTCAACAAGAGGCATCTTATTAACTGGATTAAAGAAATGAATGCCAATGAAGTTCTCAGGATAACCTAAAGAAGAAGCCAACTGTGTAATACTGATTGTCGAGGTATTAGAAGCAATAACGGTATTTTCTTTTGTTGCATCCTCACACTCTTTTAAAACAATACTCTTCACTTTTGGGTTCTCTACTACAGCTTCTACCACCATATCTGCTTGCTTCAAAGAGTCGTATGTTAATGTTGGTATAATATTATTTAATGCCGTTGCTGCTTTTTTAAAGTTAATTTTTCCACGCTTAACTGGCTTCTCAAGTAAGTTAACCGCTGTACTTAAGCCAAGATCTAAACCAGCTTGATTAACATCTTTTAATGGTGAACGAATGCCTTTAATTGCATTAGTATGAGCGATGCCTCCCCCCATAATCCCAGCACCAATCACTGCACATTCAACCGTTTTTTCTCCAGCTAATTTTTTTGCCTTACTTTTTACGGCTAAATCAGCTAGATACACATGACACATTGCTGCTGAATGACCAGTATTAATTAAGCGCTCAACGACACCTGTAATTTCATTCTTCAAAGACTCATCACGGCTCTCGTTTGCTGATTGTTCAATCACATTGACAATCGTCATTGGAGCAGGGTAATTAGGGCCAGCAGCTTTCGCTATCATTCCTTTGGCAATACCAATGGACATTTTTAATTCATAAGTAGATAAAGGGATTTTTCCTTTTTTCATTTCACGAATAACTTTATAATTTCGTTTACCATCTATGCACTCAGTAATTAAATTAACTGCCGAGGCTATCATATCCTCAGATTCAACAATGCCATTGATAAAACCATCTTTTAATGCTTTTTCTGCTTTAAAATTTCGACCCGAAGTTAACCAAGTCAATGACGTATCAAGACCAACAAGACGAGGCATACGCGTTACCCCTCCCATTGCTGGGAAAATACCAATCTTAACTTCAGGAAAACCAACAGAAATATTAGGCGTACCTAAACGAAAATCACTTGAAAGAGCAAACTCAGCGCCCCCACCATAACAATGGCCCTTAATAAGGCTTACCGTCGGAAATGGAAGATCTTCAAGTTTATTATAAACAGAATGCGTATAGGCTAGATGCTCTCTAGCACCGCCTTTAAATAAAGGTAAAAACTCATTAATATCAGCACCAAAAGCAAAATTGTCTGTTGAGGTGGTAATGATTAACCCATTAACTTTTGTAGTAAGCAGTAGTTGATCAAGTAAAGTACTTAACTCTTCGATGACGGCTTTTGACATTAAACGAGCCGGTGAAAAAAAATCTAAAACAGCGATGTCTTTCTCACCAAGAGTAAGATTAAAATGAGCACCGTTAAACAACATAATGATATCCTTTTTATGATATGAAATAGGAAGTCAATTCATCATGACTTCCTATTTAAAATTCTAGTGAATTAAACCGCTTTTAATTGCTTCCGTTTTTAAGTGTTCACGTAAGTCTGGATGAGCAATACTAATTAATAATTCAGTTCGTTCTTCATATGACTTATTCATCAAACGTACAACGCCATATTCCGTCGCTATATAATCAACATCTGAACGTAAATAGGTAACCGGCGTTCCTTCAGGAAAACCCACCATAATATTTGAAATTAGGTCGCCTTCTTTATTGGTATACGCTGATTTAAGCGCAATAATAGATTTACCACCTTTGGACATTTTAGCTGCACGAGCAAAATCATATGCTCCACCAGTACCAGAAATTTGTCGATATCCCATTCCTTCAGCCGTCACCTGTCCTGTTAAATCTACTGCAATACATGTATTAACAGAGGTAAAACAATCATGTTTAGAAACAAGATATGGGTCAGTCACTTCGTAACATGGCTCTATGACTAAATTATCCGCTGTTTTTAAGTAATCTAATAAATTCTGATCACCCATAGCTAATGTACAAGTAACATTGGCACTCGGATCTACAGCACCAGCTTGAATTAATTCAACCATTGAACTGGTAAGCATTTCAGTATGAATCTTTATGTTTTTCTTGTTTTTAAGGGCATACCCGACAGCATTAGAAATTGAACCAATTCCAATTTGTAGCGTACATCCATCATCGACAATATCAGCAACAATTTCACCAATTTGAATATCAGTATCACTGACCTTCTCACTTGGAATTGCAATTAATGGAAGGTTTGACGTTGTAACAGTTGTCGCTTCATCAAGGTGAATACAGTTACGATAACCACCACAATGAGGCACGTTTTCATTAACAATTAAGATCACTTTTTCTGCATAACTTGCCATCAATTGGGAACCTAGCCCACCAATGGGACCTAAACTACAAAACCCCTCGTCATCCGGTGGTGATACTTCTAATGCTACAACATTTGGTTTTAGTTCTAGGAATAAGTCTTTCATACTACTGTAATGTGTTGTATTTAATTCCATATTTCCTAATGAACGCATAGCACGCTCTAATGGACCTAAAAAAAGACTTCGATAATAAATACGTCCTTTATATTCTGGTAACATGAATTCTTGTTTAGGGTTTAAAATCATTCCACTGATTATTTCAACATCTTTAAGTTTTGAGCTCATTTTTTCGAGAGTCGTCAAAAACTCATAAGAAACACCAATAGCACCACTAACCCATAGACGATCACCTGATGTTATTTCAGATACAGCCTCTGACATCGATACAAAATTTAATTTATTCATAGCATACTCTTTTACTAATTTTATTGATGAATAGCGTTAATCGTTATTTGTAATCCACTCCTTCAATTTCAAATCCATTTATTTGAGAAAATTCTTTTCTATATCCTTCATAATCACCTACGCTTGGATCTTTATAGTTAGATGAATTAATATTCTTAATCATTTCTTTTATTTTATTTTGAACTTCAGGATTAAGTTCGAAGTTATCTGCACGAATTAATCTCTGATCGTCAGTAGGCGTTCCATTTGGGTTATATAAATAACCTTGCATAATACGATGCATATGCTGAATTGCAGTTTCATCTTCACCACGCTCTTTTAGCTCTTTCATTAAAGCCAAAACATAAGTCGATAGACCTGGAATAAATACAGAAGCCTTAGACACAATAGCCTTACAAACAGCAACATAAGCATGGCCATTAATATCTGATAATTTGGTATCTAATAAATCAGCAGTTTGATGTAAGTGTTCTTTGGCTTTACCTAACGTTCCGCCAAAGTAAACAGGATAAGTAACTTCTGACCCTATATAAGAGTATGCAATAGTTTTAAAATCCGTATCTAAAACATCTGCTTCTTTTAATACTTCTACCCATTCTTGCCAATCTTCTCCACCCATCACTTTAACAGTAGCCTCTATCTCATCGTTATTTGCAGGCTCTAAAGTCACTGGAATCATCATTTCAGGCTCAAAACTAATAAAATTACCTGTGAATGGAGAATCAATAGCTTTTAGTTCAGATTTCCACTTACCTTCCCCATTTGGCTTAGGACGGATCCCTGTAGCTAAGCTATATACTAAACAATCAATTTTCCCAAAGTTTTGTCGAATATAATTAATTACCTTAGTTCGCATTTCTAAACTAAAAGCATCACCTATAAAATCTTCAGCAATTAATCCCTCTTCTTTTGCGAAATGTTGAAAAGCTAAATTATTATGATAACCAGCGGTACCCGTATCACTTTCTGTAGGCGGGCGTTCATAAGAAACATTTAAAGTATTCGCTCTTCCACCAAAAGCTAATGAAATTCTTGAGGCAAGCCCTAATCCTGAAGAACCACCAAGAACCAGAACGTTTTTAGGTGCATTATTTATTTGAGGCAAATTTTTCACATCTTTAATTTGCTGTCTAACTTGCTCTTTACACCCTAACGGATGACAATTAGCAGCAACGACACCTTTGATTATTTTAATATCACTCATAATAACTCCAATATAAAATTAAATTTCATAACTACAATTATAAAAACATATTACACAACACTTAAATATGACTTATATCTCATTTGAATTTTAATGGCTGTCATAGATAAATAAGTGGCTTAGAATGTCAACCAGTAACTAAACAACCATTAAAAATCTAGATAAATTGAATATCCTCAAAGAAATAATCAATTTGCTTTACATGTAAAATTTCATCTTTATCAAAAGTAAATTCTTTTTCTTCATTTATAACACCGACAATTAATTTACTATTGTTTAATTTACTAACATCAACTTTTTCATGGTCTAATATACATACATAACCATTCTTATTTGGTTTAGTTATATTAATAATATATTTATTATCATTTGGTTCATCAATAACCTGCATAGCTTGAGATAACGATATTTTTTTTCTTAAATAATCCTCATGCCATTGATTATCAAAGTCAAAATTATTCATATTATTCTCCATATTTAGATAGATAACTAAAAATAATACGTTACACCGATACGGAATTGTCGTTTATCATCTGCTACTTTAAACGAGCTACTTGAGTGAGACCCTTTATTATTAACATGACTAAATGTTTCTTTATAAACTCCCATTAGCCACCATTTTTTATTATCAGTTAAAGGTGTTCCGATCATTGTTTCAATTAATAGATCTTGTGTAACTACATTATCAAAATCGAGGTATGAGTATTGAGGGTTTATCATCATATATGTCCCTTTCTTACCTAGATAGATGGAATTAAACAAATTTAATTGCATACCAGTACCATCATCCATACCGATTCTTTTTGCGCTATTATTTACGTCGGCCTTAACTACAGCCACATTTGGGAAAAGAGACCAATTACTTAACACTGGAATTTTTGAAATAGCACCAACGGCTACTATATTGTCTATTGACGTCGAATCATCATTTGATTGGTCAAGATAATCTAAGGAATAACCTGCTTTTGGTAGCCATTCATAACCTGTCCCAAACACTTGATACCAACGCGCTCGGAACTCACGTAAATCCATACCGTTTTCATAACCAGATTGCTCTGCGCTTTCTTTTTCAGCTACTGTCGCTGATAACATTGTTAAAAACTGATTGTCTTTATTAAATGAACCACCTACATTAAATATTGATTGCACAGCAAAATCATTATCATTGCTATTTGTGCCTACATAGACCTGAAGTGAAGACATAAGACGAGTAACATCAGCAGGATCTGGTGCATCTTCAGAAAACGCTGCATTTGAGAATGTAAGAAGTAAACTTAATGGAATTAATTTGTTCATAATTAAACCTTAATTAATATTATAAATTTAACACGAAAAAATTTAACTCATTTCAAAAGCAAATAAAAAAGTAATAAAAGCTAATATATTTTTTCATGCCACTACGAGGATTAATATAATATTAATTTAACTTTTTATATTCTTGCCAATTTAAGCCAATAATTTGATTAAATTTGCCAATGATATTGTTTCTGACTTTGATCACATAAACCAATTAAAAAATTCAATTATCAAATAATATTAACTAAATGCGCCATACAATTGACCTACTGCGCCATAGAGCATAGATGTGATTTAGTTCACCGACAACAATTGACAATTTTATTAAAATGCCACCATATGTAGCTCATACTAACTTTATAATTATTATCAGTAGGTTAAGGTGAAAAGATGCTCAACCAAACAAACACTAATCACTATTTTTTGCATGCTGGTTGGTACAAACTACTTGCAACCCAGATAAAAGAATCCAATGTTGATATAACAAAATATAATACATACAAAGATATTACAGCTAATAATGATGGTGAATATGACATTCGTTCATTGCGAACTCTCCATAGTGAAATTATTAACGATTATCAAAACTTTAAAATATCAATTCAAGCGGCAAAACATGTAACCCCTTTTACTTTTGGATGTTATTCAATCGCTCTTTCTACATGTCGTTCGCTCTATGACTTTCTCAAGATAGCATGTGAAAACTTCATTTATATCGCCCCTCAAATTCGTTTATCCCTAAGCCAGAGTAATGGTGATATTGATCTTATACTCATTCAAAACCATTCCCCAAAAGATTCGAGAGTCACTAAATCTGGTTATGTGATCATTATTTGTACATTATTAGAAATGATGCGTAATCTAAACAATAAAGAATCTATTCCATTTCAGTTATATGCTCCAGATTTAAACTATGAAAATGATGAAAAAAAATACTTAGAGCAAAGGTATAACTGTACAAAACTAATTAATAAAGCAATTATTAAATTAAAATTCAAAGAAAAAGATCTTATTCATACCGTAAAAAACTATCATCCAGAAATACACCAACATAACTTATCATTTGTTCATCAACGTGTTGAAAAACTAAATAAAAGTGATATTTGCTTACAAATATGTGATATTTTCGAAAAATATGAATCTCTAAAAGATATTAATATCAATTCCGTTGCTGAACAATTACATACAAGTACTCGAACCTTAAATCGACGCCTTGCGAGTGTTGATACTAATTTTACTAATACTCTCAATTGCTATCGCTTAGATAAAGCAATTCGATTATTAAAAAATCCTGAAATAAGCATGACTGAAATTACTTACCAATTAGGATTTTCTGAATTAAGTAGTTTTTCTCGAGCATTTAAACGTTGGACTGGAGATTGCCCTACTAAATTACATACTTCATCAATTATTAATAATTAACTAAATCAGACAATGATTTAGCAGCTCGTGCCATTTTTTCATCAGAAGACTTGCATCACAAATATTATTGAAATTTTATTTAGAATAAAAATCGGTTATTACAGTAAATTAATTTATTTTAAATAATAAGGTACTACGATGAAAAATATAATGATATTTTTAATCTTCACTAGCGTATTCCTAACTGGTATTGCACAAGCATGTACTGGAATAAGACTAGTTGCTAACGATGGTTCACCAATATTTGGTAGAACCGAAGAATTTGGAGATGATGTATTCGAAGTTAACTGGAAAATTTTCCCGCGAGATTACACATTTCAAGGTTATACGCCAGATGGTAGCAATGGAAAACAGTGGAAAAGTAAATATGGTTTTGTAGCAGCTACTCCATTTGAAGTTGAACAAGCAGTTGAAGGGCTTAATGAGCATGGCCTTCAAGTTGGTGTATTCTATTTTCAACCATATGAGCAAGCAATATATCAAAAGTATATCCCCTCAAAAGCCAAAAATTCAATCGGTGGCTGGCAACTTCCTACTTATATAATATCTCAAGCAAAAAATGTTGATGAAGTAAGGTGGCTACTTAGTAAAGTAAATGTGGTTGATGCAATACCTTATCCTTATTATAAAGACTGGAACGTTTCCCCTAAGATCCACCTTGCTGTCAATGATGCACAAGGTAATTCTGTTGTCATTGAGTATTTAAATGGTGAGTTACATATTTTTGATAACCCATTAGGAGCGATAACCAATAAACCAAGATTTGATTGGCATCAACAAAATTTAAAACAATTCACCAACTTGCCAATTGACCAGCCCGTACCTTTTCAGAATAAATCAAAAGAAGTAATGAGGACAGGTCTCGATATTGATAGACTAGAAAGTATATCTGGCGAAATAACATCTGAATCTAGATTTATAAGAGCTGCTATGTATAGCCAAACAGCAGAACCCTTTGATACAGCATTAGAAGGCGTTCATGCCGCATTTAATATCTTAAATAACTTTGATATTCCTAAAGGGTTTAAACGTTATCGCCACTCTGATGGAAAAGAATATTCAATGTATTCTCAATGGACAACAGTTAGTGATTTAAGAAATAAAAAAATGTATATCCGTTCTTTTTATAGCCCTAGTGTAAAGTTGATTGATTTAAATGAAATTAATTTTAAAGATGGGAAAGTAAAAACATTTGAAATACCAATGAGCTTCGAGTTTGATAAAATAAAAATTAACTCTAACTAATACCATTAAATAAATTTAATTTAATTTAATTATCTCATAAACCAACTAATAAGTATTTAATAAAAAATAATATATATGGAGCAAAAATGAATAAATTCATCAAAACAACAATGTGTATTGCCGCATTATTCAGTAGCATTAGTTTTGCTTGTACAACTGTAGGGTGGTTATCCGACTATGGTATGATTATTAGCCGAACTCAAGACTGGTCCGAAAACTCTTTCCCAACACTCACTCGTATCGAAGCAGGCACAGTTCGCAATTTACATGGAACACCAACTGGCGATACTTATAAAACTAAATATACAATTGCTGGCATTTTAGCTTATAGCGGTCTTATACATGATGCTGTAAATGAAAAAGGCTTGCAGATGAATGGGCTTTATTACAAACCAATGACTCTACCAAAAGCTGAAAAAGACTCTGTTAGCCAATTAGAACTTGGCGGGTATATTTTAGCAATGTATTCGAGTGTAGAGGAAGCGGTAACTCATCTTAAAACGTTAAAAGTTGGTTCGGTTTCTATGCCAGGGGCTCCAGCTCCAATCCTTCTCCATTGGGCTATAACTGATAAAACTGGAGACCGTGCAGTTATTGAATATGACGCTGATGGTTTAAAAATCTATCGAGGTGAAGATGCAATGGTAATGACAAATCAACCTTCTCAGCAAATTCATTTAGATAATGTTAAAACAATCAAAAAGTTTGGTCCTGGCGTTAATTTTGGTTCAAAAGGAAATACTAATCCCGAAGATAGATTTAAAGAAGCAACTTATTTTAGATCTCAACTTAAAGGTGCTACATCTTCACGTAATGCAATGCTAAAAGTATTTAGTGTTGCACCTACTATTCCACAAGATGCTGCTAATATTTTAAATGGTAAAAAATCCACATATGCTACGGAATGGCAAATGACAACAAACCTAACTACTGGTGAAACTATTTTTTCTTATCACTTCAATGACACATGGAATAATTTAGAGTGGAACTATAAATCAATTATTGAAAATACAGATTTTAAACCGCTACCGCTATATAAATAATAGTAGTCATTAATATCAATAAACCGTTCACTGTGCGTGGACGGTTTTATTTTCTTATATTTATTCAATGTGAATTTTTACATCCCTTTAAACAAACTTTGAGCACTTCTGCTTACGGGTAATTTCACACCACCAATGTGAACACACAAATGCCCCAGTAAATCCTTTTTCACTTTTTCTATTTGAGCAACATTAACGATACTTGAACGGTGAATTTGCCAAAAATGATCAGGATTGATCTTTTGCTGTAACTCTTTTAGCGAACTGCGAATAAGGTATTCCGTTATGTTGATATCATTTTGCTTGGCATAAACCGAAACGTATTTATCTTCTGCTTTAAAATACAAGACATCTGAAACAGAAATTAAATGCAGATCCTCACCTTTGTACGCTTTAATCCAGCTTAAATATTCTGGTTGTTGCTGTGCAGATAACTGTTGTATCTGAGCAAAAAGCTCACTCAATACATTTTGATTTTGTTTAGGCTCTGAATGTTTATTTTGCTGAGTTAACCTTTGTTTTAGTTTTTCACAGGTAGCTTCAAGTCTGGTTTCAGAGATGGGTTTTAACACATAATCAATCGCATTATTTTCAAACGCTTTTACCGCAAATTCGTCGTAAGCGGTAATGAACACAATTAACGGCGCTACGGTACTTTTTTGTAATTTTGCTGCCAATGCCATACCATCTAATTCTGGCATTTTTATATCTAAAAAGGCGATATCCGGTTGGTGTTGCTCTATTGCATCAAGCGCTTCTTTACCGTTAGCACATACCGCTACAATATCTAAATCAAGCCAAAGATCGGATAACATTTTTTCTAAATGAAAGCGTAATAATGGCTCATCATCGGCAATAACGGCGGTAATGGATTGACTCATGAATACTCCCTATTTAGTTGAAGTAATTTATCCGATGGAATTGTCAGCTCTGCATTTACACCACCGTCTTTATTTTCAGTGATACGAACGGAAGCACTGCCATCGAACAAATCATGCAATCGCTGTTTGATATTATTTAAGCTCATCCCATGTCCTTTACTTGGTGACACTAACTCCAATCCAACTCCATTATCAGAGATAACAACAATAAACTGATTATTCTCTTGCTTAAACTGAACCATAAGCTGCCCTCCCTGCGCACTCGGCTCTATACCGTGAGTAATGGCATTTTCAACCAGAGGCTGAATTAACAGAGGTGGCAGAGAAATAGGCTCAATTATCTGATTATCAATCTCATACGTTAAACGATCCCCTAAGCGGATCTGTTGAATCGATAAATAAGCATTTAATAACTCAATTTCTTGCTCAACGGTAATTAATGGATTCCGGTTTGTTTTTAGCGATCCTCGGAGTAAATCCGTCAGCTTTTCTAGCATCAATTTTGCTTTATTGCTGTCTAACTCAATTAACGCACTGATATTCGCCAATGTATTAAATAAAAAATGTGGCTCAATTTGACTTTGAAGCTGACTTAATTGGCTTAATACTAGCGCCTTTTCTTGCTCTAGCTGTTTACGTTTAGAGAGTGCCAACGCTTGCTCTGCTATCATGGTTTTCTCAGTTGCGTGAAAGTAATAGAAACAAATAGCAGTAAAGATTAACCCTAATAATACAATGGGCTGAAGTGCTTCTAAGGTGGCGAAATCGTCATATTTATTTAGCCATAATGATGCGTGAAATGTACCCAATGTGATAGAAAGCACCATAGCTAATACGGTGGAATACGCTTTTTTTAAAGTGGGAAAGTTATTCTCTAAGACAAATGAGCATAAAACGGCACTATAGCCATAACCCAAACTAATAATGATGTGCTCATAAAATGGTGATGGCCAAATATTGCTCGTCATCATGGCGATAACCACACAGAATACCGTTGTGATAAGTAAACTTTTCACTAATTGCATTATCGTTTCTTTTCGCTCACTCATTAGAATCGTCCTTTTATATTCAGTAACAGCATATGCTTATCGGATAAATTTGCATACGCTGAGTCGCTTTTTCCTGTCAAAAAACGCGCGGCAAGTTCCATTTCCACACTTGAATCACCTGAATCATGAAGCAAATAATTTAGCCATTGCGTTGCTATCACTCCGTTATCTTCTGGTGAATACAAGACATCAAATGTTGGGGTAAACTGACTTAACCATGAGATGTCTTTACTCCACTGCCACGCTGTCCATGCGTTAGGATCCAAACTCCAATGAAACATCATGTTATGTTGAACCATATTGACATGATTAAAGCCTTGTTGATATGACGGTGTTGCTACAGTAAGCGCATTATTCCACTCGTTTTTACTCCATGCTCGACTGTCATACCAATACTCTACAACGACACTGCTTCCGATTTCATTTGCCCAAGTTAACCCTACTAGCGCTTGATAGGCATTTTCTTCTTTTTCTAACGTGACAGGATAACGTGTGATACTTGGCTGCTGATAAGAAAGATACTTGGATTGATACACTGCCGATCCATGAAACTCCCACGCGGTATCTAGCACTGTAACAACACTTGCGCCCAATAACCCTTGTCGAACATCATCATAATAAGCGACCCATTGGTATTCTGTATCTCCCACTAACGCATAGCGTCTTATGCCAATCCCTTGCTGTTCACTTTGCTCTTCTAACTCACTTCCTTTTTGCTGCGTCCATGATGAGTCGGTATAAATTAACGACCATTCACCTTGATCATCAAAATAAGAGACCGAAGCGACACCGGCCCCTTCCTCTACCTGTATACCAACAGGGTTTCGACGATAAGGCGTAAAAATATCCAGCGGGCGATAACCATAACCAACACCCCAATCGACTCTTACTTTACCTAGTTGTAAATCCAATGGAATATCGGCAATATCAATGCTGCTTTGCCAAAATAATTCACTGACAATTAACTCAGCTTCTGCACTTTTATCTTCTGATTGAATGCTAGATTGGGAATAAAGATCATTGCCTTTAAGAGCCACCACCGCATTCCAGTTCTGATAACCGATTTGAACATCCAATAGCCCATTAAACGACTCTTGGTGTTCATTGTCTGTCATTGGAGAAAAAACCGTCTCTCGCTGTTGAACCGTTTCGGCACTCAGCATCCAATCCCACTCGAAAGTCATCTCAGAAGCTTGAGCGCTTAAAGAAGCCACCCAAGCACTACAATATACTAGCCGTTCTAGCCAAGGTTTCATGATCACAAATCCAACTGTTTGGTGCGTGACAGATAAGCAGGGTTATAATATTTATCGGCAATCTCTGTTGGTGTAATTTCTTTATATTCAATCACCGTTTTTTGATTGGTTTGAATTTGATCATTTAACACCATTGAGATCACTTTGGTTTCGCCTTCTCTTATCCCTTTAATAAACCACGCTTCTTTAGCCATTTTTCCTGAACGTAAATAGAGATCAGCTTTAATCGGAAAACCCGTTCCTTGCTCTAACCATAAATCGATAGTGAAATAACTCGCGCCTTTTGTTGTCGCTTTTAGTTTAATCTTTTCAGTTTGAACCGTTTGACCATCGGTTAGTTCGACTGTTGTCGATTCGACCCACTCACCTTGATAATCTTCACTCCACGTTAACGTTGAAATGTCACCCACTGAGGCTTCACCGAGTAATTTTTGCATCGGTGTAATGCGGATTGGGCGGCGGCTTTTGGGCATGAGTAACCAATAGTTATCCCCTAGCATCAGCATCTTTTGTCCGGCTTCCACTTGAGAATTAAACAACACCAAAGATTCTCGATCTTCTCGTGTGTATACCGTGTATTGGCGTGTTTTATCTAGCTCCTCATTTTTGTATAGCTTAACCTCAGAAACCACTTTTGCTGAACTTTCACCTAAGCGAAAATCATCGGCCTTTTTCACCAATTGTTTCACTCGAGCCTCAGTTAGGCTGTGCGTGTTATCAATATTTTGCGTTGTTGCGATTGCAGTAGATTGAAAACCAATAAGCACAAACAGAATAAATAAGTGAGATAATTTAGACATAAATAAGCGCCTCCGTAATGGGTTTTTTTACGCCTTTTTTGGCAGATAAGTACGCTGCCAGTAAACAAATACACACAACACCAACGCCTGCATAAGCCACTAATTCAAATGAGAAATAAATATTCAGTGGGTACCCATCCGTTCTTCCCGGTGGTGGTGGCATCTGCACATCAACCACCAACAGCAGTATTGTCGTTAAGGCTGTTATTACTGCACCAAGAACCACACCTATCACTGCAAGTAAGCCCGCTTCTCGTAAGAATGAGTGAATGATCTCGTTAGGATAGCTGCCTAATGCGGATAAAGTGCCGATTTCACGTGTTCTTTCTGTTACGGACATCGTCATGGTATTAAATAACGCCACAAATACCACTAGCCCCATCACAAAGCCCATCACACCAAAGATAAGATCATATAAATCTTTCACTTTGTTGTAGAAAAATGCGCGCTCTTGCCATGGAGTGATTTCAACGTCGTAATCAAGTGGCATTGTTTCTAACTCTTGAGCTAATCGTTGATGTAACTCGGCAGTTTTTTCAGTATCAAATAAAAAGACCGATAAGGTGCTTACTTTCTCTGATAACAGTAACTCTTGTGCAGAATCGATATGAATATAAAGCTGACGTTTATCTAACTCGGGAACCCCCGTTGAATAGGTGCCATGCACTTTAAAATCAAACGCATTAAGTGCCCCTTCGCTGGTGGTTGCCAGTAAAGTTACCCAATCACCCACACTGACGTTGAGGTTTCTCGCTAAATCGACCCCAAGCATGATTTCAGGCTCCATGACATCGTATCGACTTGAGGTAATGTCGGTTAACGTTTTTCCTGATCTCATGTCTAAAAATGGGCCTTTCATATCGAACTCTCGATCGTTCACCCCAGTTCCCATGAAAATCGTCGATTTTACGCCATTAGAAATTAGCCCAGTAAAATCAATTCGAGGTTGTACGCCTCTTACTTCATCGTATTTCA
The DNA here is from genome assembly GCF_023983475.1 of Aliivibrio fischeri ATCC 7744 = JCM 18803 = DSM 507. Classification (NCBI taxonomy): domain Bacteria; kingdom Pseudomonadati; phylum Pseudomonadota; class Gammaproteobacteria; order Vibrionales; family Vibrionaceae; genus Aliivibrio; species Aliivibrio fischeri. The sequence continues at coordinate 807,039 of NZ_CP092713.1, read as the reverse complement.
TAATCGTGCGAATTAATTCTGATGTATCAGATAATCCATTACTTAATGGCATCTCTTCATCGCTTTCAAAGTAACCCGGTTGGCTTAATGTAAGATGGCCCGTATCTCTTGCTGTCGATTCTTTCAATGAGTCATAAGTATATAAACCAAACCCACCCGCACTGGTTAATGCAAATACGGCAATCGTAATAATTAAGATAGAAAGTGCGCTACGACGGCCGTTTCGCAATAAATTCAACCACGCTAAACGCAGAGAATAAGGTAATAGTGAAATTAACTTGCCCATGACACGGCCTCCTTGCTGATGGTTCCATCCAGTAAGTTGATGCACGTATCGCAATGTTGCGCCATTCGATAATCATGCGTTGCAACAATAAAGGTGGTGCCAATTTCCTTCCCGAGCGCTTTCATAATATCAATCACGGTCTCTGCGGTTTGGCTATCTAAACTGGCTGTTGGCTCATCCGCAATAACCAAACTTGGTTTATGAACTAAGGCACGAGCAATGGCGACACGTTGCTGTTGTCCACCAGAAAGATTATCTGGTCGATGGTGAATAAAATCACCTAGTCCCACTTTTTCTAACATCTCAATGGCTAAGAGCGTTTGATCTTTACTGCTGTATCCATTTAATACTAATGGGTATGCTACGTTCTCTAATGCGGTCATCACGGGAACTAAATTAAAACGCTGAAACACAAAGCCCAGTTGGTGACGTCGTAACTTAGCGGCTTCAATAGGGTCTTTAGGGTAAAACTCACCGTCCATTTTTATTTCTCCCTGATAATCCATATCAAGTAAGCCTAAGATGTTTAATAAGGTACTTTTACCTGATCCCGATGGTCCGCATAACGCCACCATGCTGCCTTTTATGATAAAACCATCTACTTTTTTCAGAGCCTCCACTCTCTGAGAGCCAAGCTGATACGTTTTTTCTATACCTTTAAAACTGATCATCATTATCTCCTAATTACTTGCGCTAATAAGCGATTGAGCGTTAAGGGTTTCTGGGTGAGTGTTATCTTGTTTTAGCATAACGGCGAGCCATTGATTGGCTTGTGCTGGGTCTTCTGCTCTAAGTGCCGCTTGTACTGCGTATCCGTATACCCAAGCCGTCGCTTCATAAGGCTGTTGTTGGAATGTTGGCTCTGAAAGTAGAGCTAAATAGAGAGCATAACCACGCTCAAAGTGATTAAACATATCAGGAAGTTGTGAATAGGTTGCCGCCGCTAGCGCACGAGTGAGATAAGACTCTGGCAAACCTGAAACTATCGGCTGTTCTTCAATTGGTGCATCTTCTGTCGCGAGTAAATTTAACCCTTTCCCTATTTTCGCTAGTCCTTGCTCAACGTATTTCATTGCGGTCCATGGCATCATGGCATCTCGACCTTTTAGGGTTTCTGCACTCCCTAAATAGACAAGTGTCAGTGGTGTTGCTCCATCTTTTTGAATCAATTCCTCAAAACGATCATAAGCCGGCTCGACAAGATCTTCATTTCCAGCCGCCGCTTGGTTATATGTAGAAATGTCTTCATCCGTTAACGCTGCTTGAGTTGAAAACGTCATGACACTGATTAATAAACTTACCGTTGCTGTTATTCGTTTCATCTGTCTGTCCTTAATTACATGATCCTGTTTGATGTTCACAGATTAACTAAGACAAAACCAAAAAAACGTTGAATGCGACGAACGGTAAATAGAGAGGATGAATGGTAATAATGAGTTTAAATACTTGTCATCGATACCTATTCTGGTTAAGTTTAATGCTTACTAATTAAACAAGGATGCGTGTAATGGAAATAGTGATTCGCCGAACAGAAGTAAAAGACATTGATGGGTTGTGTGAATTATACAGCCAACCTCAAGCTCAGGCGCAAACTCTCCAGCTCCCTATTCCATCACGTGCACTCTGGGAAAAACGACTCTCAGCAATACCTGACAATGTTTACAGCTATGTTGCCCTTATTGATGGGAAAATTGTGGGGAATATTGGCTTTGAGCACGTAACACGCCCAAGAACCCAACATGTTGCGCACTTTGGTATGGGGGTTCACGATGACTATCACGGTCGTGGTGTTGGAAGTAAATTATTAGAAACGGTGTTAGATCTTGCTGACAACTGGCTCAATGTGAGACGCATTGAAATTGATGCGTTTGTCGACAATCATGCAGCTCTAAGGTTATATAAAAAATTCGGGTTTGTTATTGAAGGAGAAGCGATTGATTCTGCGTTTAGAAATGGTGAATTTATTAACACCTATTATTTGGCTCGCATTAATCGTAACTAACCTCTCCTTTCTTTAGTAGCAAAACTTCCTTAAACGTGGCGGACTGTTTCTGAATATTAGAAGCAACCGCCATACTTAACGTAATTGACTGTCTTTACTTGCCCTGCGGTTATAAGCACTGAATGCTTTTTCACGTGCATCTTCTTTTGCCTGGCACTCAACACACAACTCTACACCCGGTATTATGTTTCGTCGTGCTTCTGGAATTAATTCCCCACACTCCAAACAATAGTTCGTATCATTGTGCTCATGATGAAGATGCGAACGAGCACGGTTAATTGCATCAATTACGGTGGCATCTATTTGTTCTTGGACGCCACCATCTCTTGTAAATCCATTAGCCATAATGGTCTCCAGTTAATGAAATAACGACTAGGAGAGCATTATCTATTATTAACGGTATTTTGATAATATCGCTAAATGTGAATTACTATTACAGCTGTGTAATAAACAAAATTAAGGGGATATTAAAAAAGCCGCAAAATTAACTTACGGCTTTCATTCATAGCTAGAGCATTAAATATGTAGTTAAGCGATAGTTTTTACGTACTCTTCCCAATATTGAGTAGCAACCTTAATCGCCTCTTCTCTTGGGTAGTTTTCTGCTCGTTTATTTGCCCACAATACATTAGCGACATTAAAAATAACGGTGTTCGCCATTAACTGTAATTGTTCTGATTTAGTACCTAACAAACAAGATTGAGGGACTGGTAAGTCATTAATTAGAGCTTCTTCCCAATACAGTTCTTCACACTCTCCTTTTGATGCACACCACAGTGATTGGCTGACTTTAGGGTTAAATTCAGATTCTCCACCCATACCTTTAAAGCACAATGCCAATTCAGAGCAGTCGTCTGTTGCTTGTTGTAAGCGAGACTCTGCTTCGCCATGCAGTTGCGGTAAACCAGGATGAAAGCTGCCACGTAATGAAATTGGCGCTGATGCAGGGTTTAACATACGCGCACAGGTATTCGCAGGGGTACGTAAACCGTATTCATGTTGCCATAACAGCATGGTTTCTACTTGCGGCGCATAAACCGATAGAGGCAAATAAGCGATATTGCCTTCATTTAGTACTTTTTGTGTTTCTGCAATGCTTGTGCAACTTGGAATGTTTAATTTATCAATTACTTGAGATACGTGCTCTCGAGTGCTGCCCAGCTGTAAGTGACCATGAATTAACACTCTAAAGCCTTTGTTCGCAAGAATTTGTGCCGCGTATAACTGCCACGAAGGACCTTGAACCTGACGCTTACCTGCAAAACACGCCCAATCAATATCAACATTAAGATCTTTTAATTCAGGTGTCTGAACATTACGAACAAATTCACGAATAGCCGTGGTAAAGCCACTTATCTCATCAACCGTTTCATTCTGAACTCGGATAAGCATCATCAACATCGCCATTTTATCGTTACTAATATCGCCGGAAAGATACTCTTTCATCACTTGATAAGCTTGTTCAAACGTCAATGGTTTACGGCTGCGTTCACCACGGCCTACGGTTCTAATGCATTCTATAATTGAGCTCATGACTGTCCTTGTATTTTCTTTATAATCTTCAACTACACAGACGTTATCACATAAACAAAAAAAACCAAGAGGTTCATAATAATCTACACACCTCTTGGTTATTTACTCAATCATTCAATATCTTAATGCGCTTTCTCTTCTCGCTCGACACCTCGAAAGAAAATAGGAAACAACTTAATTAATCGATAACAAATCCAAATTAAAATACTAGTGACAATAACAGCAACAACAATAGACGACACTCGATATAAAATAGAGAAGAATGCGTCTTTTTGTCCCGGAATTGCACCTGTAATAGGTATTGTTAATGCTGCCATCGCAGAGAACCCTATTCCTTTAATAGCAGGATTTTCACTGGCTAGCCATTTACAAAAATACCCTGATGCAATCGCAAAACTTAATATATATAAGATTGGATTATCGTATAAATCATATAACACTAATTGAATAGCCATGGCTGCCGCACAACCGGCTAACGTCCCTACGATTCGGATACGAGCCATCATCAATGAACCCACTAATGTCATTGGCGAAAGCATAATTAGCATCGACGCTTGAGCGGATAGTGAATCATTTAAATTTGCGATTTCGAAAATCAAAAACACAATCATGGCGACCATCCACCCTAAAGCAGTTTGCTCTAGCATGTCTCTTGGATCTTTACTTTGCCCTTCTACTTTTAGGATTGGTGTGTGCGCTTCAATTGGATCAGGAAACAAATAAAAAGCCATGGCGCAAATTGGCACCATCATAATGGCAGCAACCCATACGCCAATAATAAAGTTCTCTAAATCAAAGGTCGGATATGAACCAAAATTCAACAAAATTGAACCAACCAATAATCCCGTATATCCGAATAAATAACTGGCTTTATAGTGCATAGCATGGCATTTAAAAAGCAGCATAATACCAACGGCAACCGTCATCAATAATGGGTATGGCTGTAAAAAACCAACGATCAATGACACTTGAATCCCTACCCAAAAAATACTGATTAACAGTTGTATAAACATTTGAGCATTCCAACGGTTCAAATTAGATAAAATGAACAATGGGAACAAGGTACCAAACATACCATTCGACCAGCCAAATACCGTACACATGGCAAATCCAACAACACAACCAAACCAAATTCGTAATGCTTTCATGTAAGCCTCACACTAATAAATGTAATGTAAGTAGCTGATCATGGTAATTAAACTATGGCCAATGTAATCAATCACACTGTTTCCTGAAGTGTAAATAATTACAGTTGCACGTGAACCAACAAATAATCTCGGAGACAATGGCTCACCGCTCGTTAAATTAACACGTACACGTTGTGCATCTCGCACCCAACGATTACTGACTTCAACACTACTTAATTGACCATTGGCTTTTTGTTGTGCAGAAGCGACACCATAATCACGGCTCTCTACAATTAATGGAAAGACTTCACCAGGCATTGCATCGTAAGCAACTTCTGCTCTCATTCCTTTAACCATTTCTGAAGTCGCTTTCTCACGGTAATCGGCAGAAACCCACAGTGAATCCGTTGGGATAAAAGTCAATAATGGCTGATTAGCATTTGCGAACACACCTACATGCAATTGCATATTGGTAATGATCCCTTCATTCTGAGCAACCACTTGCGTATGCTCTAAATTTAACTCTGCTTGTTTCAAGCTATTTTTCGCTGATAACACAGCACTGCTTTGCCCATTACCTTTGCCTAACTTCACTTCAAGAGCATGAACTTTCTGTTGTGCCGCCATTAAGTTCGCCGCCGCTTGATCTCGTTTAGTTAGTGCTGAATCCAAACCTGAAGCTGAAACTGCGCCAGAATTCGCTAAACGCTTAATACGATGATATTCACGATTGGCATTATTCGCTGTCACTTGTGTTGTCTTTACATTTGATCGTGCAGCTTCTATATCTGCAACTAACGACGCTTCTTGTTCTTTTGCTTGCGCTAACGCTATCTTCGCTTTTTGCACAGCAAGTAGATATTTTTCATCATCAATTTTAAATAACAACTCTCCCTTCTTAACCAACTGATTATTTGTATGGTTAACTTCGACAATACGGCCTGACACCTCAGGAGAAATTTGAACAACAAACCCTTGAACTTTACTTTGAGTCGTTAATGGTGTGAGTCTATCCGCCATCACTAAATAAGCGGTAACGATAAGAAACAATACAATTAGAATTCGCATCCATTGTTTAAATTTTTGTTCTGCAGCTTGCATATATATTCTCAATAAAATCAAAATTGACGTGATCTAGTTCTCATTATAAGGCGTGATTTCAAAACGAATAGATGGCAAAATAGAACACATAAGACCTATAAATAGGACAATAATGTGTACGAAAACCGTAAATCTTTGCCTTCATTTGATGATATTTATCTCTTTGTCCTTGTAGTAAGGCATAAAGGGATAAGTGCTGCAGCACAATTCTCAGGCCTACAACGTTCGAAAGTCAGCCGTCGATTACAAGAATTAGAAAAGGCGTTAGGTCATCAATTATTAATCAGAACCACAAGATCAATTGAGTTAACCAAACAAGGAGAATGGTTATATCAACAAGCATCAAGCCCAATTAACACCTTGGTTGACGCAAGTTTATTGATGAGAGATCACCATATAACACCAAGAGGAACGTTAAGAGTCGCAATACCTCCTGCGCTTGGTATGACAGAAGTATTCTCAACATTGATTGAAAAATACATAGAAGAAAACACCGAGGTTAAATTAGAAATTGAGCATCACGTTCAATCATTAGACTTACGCAGAAGCAATATAGACTTACAAGTATTGCCAAGTTACATCGAACCACTGCATGACGATTACATCCAGCAACGTTTAATTCAAATCCCATATAGTATGGTTGCTTCTCCAAATTATTTACGTGTTAATGGTCACCCAGATAATGTTACTCAATTGGATCAATTCCACTTATTGGCAAGTCGATATAATAAAAGTTTATTGCCTCAAGGATTAAATTATCAGCTATTTAGTGATGATCTGAATTTATTACAAAAATTAGCAATATCAGGAAAAGGAATCGCTTTACTGCCATCCATTCTAATTGAGGAAAATATTAAACAAGGATCGGTTGTTGAAGTATTACCCAGAAAATCATTTACCGATTTAACTATTACTTTAATTTATCCAACACCACACTATTTACCTGAAAAAACACGGTCAATGGTAAATTTATTTCGAGAGACATTTTCTGATTTACCTTAACAATCATAAAGATAAGAAGAAATTACCTCGTACTTAGCATTTTAATCATAATAGAATTTTAAAATGCTATGTCCTAGATTTTCGATCAATATATTATTAACCACATGAATAGGACGGGTTAGCAAAAACGGAGAAAAATGTCCATAAATGCTACAACCTTTGTCTCAAAAATACGTTTTTTTTGACAGTTTGTCAGAAAGATAACCAAATTTAGGGCACGTTATTTTTTATTATAACTACTCAACTAGCCCAAGTGAGCCCTAAATATAAAGCCAATATCATCAAATGATATTGGCTTTATTCTTTTTACTTAAACAGTAAACTAAATAATTAATTATCTAGAGCTTCAAGATGAATGTATTTACCCATATTTTTGCGTTTTACACTTGGCATGTATGGGATTTCACCTAATTTTGGCGCAGGCATTTTATCTTCTAGCATCTTAATGATTTCAGCGTAGTTTTCTGTACCTGGGTTTACTCGGTTAGCTACCCAACCAATAATCTCTAAACCATCATGTTGAATCGCTTCAGCCGTTAGCATTGCATGACTTAAACAACCGAGTTTAATCCCAACAACCAATACCACTGGCAATTTTTCTTGCTGTACCCATGTTGATAAACAATCATCTTTAGACACAGGAACACGCCATCCACCGGCACCTTCAACTAAAACAACATCTGATTTCTCTTTTAATGAAGCTAAACCTTCAGATAATACGGAGTAATCAATAACCACATTTTCTGCTTCTGCTGCAATGTGTGGTGATGCAGGCATTAATAACGCATATGGGTTTACTTCTTCATAGCGTAATTCAACATTGGCTACAGCACGTAAATGGATTGCATCAGAGTTTTGAACGCCTTCGCCTTTGTCTTCAGAGCCTGCTGCTACTGGTTTATAAGCAGCAGTTCGTAAACCTTTCATGTTTAACGCATCTAAAATCGCTTTTGAAGCAACGGTTTTACCCACATCTGTATCTGTTCCTGCAATAAAAAATGCATCAATCATTACTTATAACTCCGTAGCCTACCTGATATGTAGCAGGTAAGTGGTTTAATTCACTTCTAAATATTTGATACGCTTCTTCCACTGCTAATAGCTTTTCTTTGCTCAATAATCCTGAGCTGCGACCATTAGGTAAATGCGTTGCTCCAATTCCTTTTAAATCTTTCATTAAAGCAAGAGCGGAAGAATACGTCATCTCGACAGACGTGCAGTGTAGTGTAAAGTTGTTGCATTCAGATTGCGCTAACGCAATTTTTACCATAGATGGCGTAATAAAATCGTTAACATGTTGATATAAATCAACCTTTGACCATGCTTTTTTCAATTCAAACAGTGAGCCATCTAGCAAAGTTGAGAAAATAACCTTGCTTTTATTATGGCTAATTCGTCTCATTTCTCTTAGTGGTACCGATAAATCTTGGCACCATTGCAGCGCTAAACTAGATACGACACCATCAAATTCATCATCCATGAACGGAAGGTCTTCAGCATCCCCTTGAATATAGGTAATATTGTGATCACCACATCGTTCTTTCGCTTTCTCTAACATGATAGGCGATAAATCAAGCGCTACAACGCGTGCTCCACGTTTTAACAAGGCTTCGCAGCAATAACCGGTTCCACACCCCACATCTAAAATTCGTAGACCAGTGAGATCGGTTGGTAAATAAGACAACAGCGTATCTGCCACTTGGCGTTGAAATTCTGCTGAACGATCATATGTATGCGCCGCTTTACTAAATGCGGCTTGAATCGCTTGTTTTTCTTTATTTGATGTTGAATTAAACATATCGATGGCAACTGCTGGATTCACCATAACACCTCATCCTAATTCGTTTATCGCTTGTGTCAGCGCTGAAATATCTGCTGATGAATGATTTGCACTTAAGGTCACTCTTATGCGAGCTGAACCGACTGGAACCGTTGGTGGACGAATTGCTGTTGTCCATAACCCCCGCTCTTTTAACGAATCAGCGAGTATCATCGCATCGCTTGCTTCTCCTATGATGATAGGCTTAATTGGCGTTGGTGTTTTTTCTGCGCCTACAAAATTCATTAATTCAGATTCAAATTGCAGGCTTAATTCATTGAGTTTTTCACGTCGCCATTCTTGTTGTTGGATCATCAATAAAGCGTGTGACAACGTATGTGCTTGAGCTGGAGGCATTGCCGTAGAGTAAACATGATGACGTGCAAATTGCGATAAATAATCACCACACTCTTGATTGCAAAGCACAGCCGCACCAGACAATCCGAACCCTTTTCCGAAAGTCACAATTAATATATCCGGCGTTATCGAATAAACATCACAGCAGCCTTTACCATTACTACCTAACACTCCACACCCATGGGCATCATCCACCATTAACCAAGCATCATTTGCCTTAGTGAGTGTTGCAATATCAGCTAATGGCGAAAGATCCCCATCCATACTAAATACGCCTTCCGTCACCACCAATGTTGGCTCACCTGATGAACGATTTAACAAACTCTTTAAGTGGTCAACATCATTGTGTTTAAAGCGTTTCATTACTGCGGGAGATAACATTCCCGCTTCCATTAGTGATGCATGATTCAATTTATCTTGTAATACGATGTCGCCCTTTTCTAATAATGAAAAGAGTACCGCTTGATTCGCACTAAAACCTGAATTAAACAAAATAGCACAATCAAAGCCAAGCCATTCCGCCAACTGAGATTCCAAATCGGCATGAGGTTTAGAATACCCAGTAACTAAAGGTGACGCACCACTACCACTTCCGTATAAAGATAGTCCCTCTTGCCACGCCTCCATCAACTCTTTGCTACTCGCCAAGCCTAAATAATCATTTCCAGAAAAATTCAAATAGCTTTTACCATCAATAATTAATGTGGCCTGATTTCCTTGCGACACCACTCGACGTGAGCGATTTAGCCCTGCTTGCTTACGTTGATTAAGTGCAGAGCTAATACGTTGATTAAACGCTTGCTTCATAGAACAAGTCATCTTTATTTGGACGAGCTGCAACACGTTCTGCCACTCTATCAAGCAATTCATGCTCTTGAATTTGATCAGGTTTTTGCGCTACTTGCTCACTGTTCACACCCAATTTTTTGAAAAGTTGCATGTCTGTGTCTTCATCTGGATTTGGCGTAGTTAGCAACTTACACCCATAAAAAACCGAGTTGGCACCAGCCATAAAGCATAACGCTTGCATTTGCTCATTCATGCTTTCGCGTCCTGCAGAAAGACGTACCGCAGATTCAGGCATCATGATGCGAGCAACGGCGATCAAACGAATGAAATCAAATGGGTCAACGTCTTCAGCGTCTTCTAATGGGGTTCCTTTTACTTTTACCAACATATTCACAGGAACAGATTCTGGATGTTGAGGTAGATTCGCTAATTCAACAAATAGACCAGCACGATCACTTGCACTTTCCCCCATACCAATGATGCCACCAGAACAAATTTTCATCCCAGCATCACGAACGTGAGATAGCGTATCTAAACGATCTTGATAAGTTCGAGTGGTAATAATATTGCCGTAAAATTCAGGAGAGGTATCGAGGTTATGGTTATAATAATCCAAGCCAGCTTCTGACAGTTCACCCGCTTGATCGGCGGTGATCATACCTAGGGTCATACACGTCTCAAGGCCCATTTCTTTCACGCCTTTAATCATATCCAATAGATATGGCATATCACGTTCTTTTGGGTTCTTCCAAGCAGCCCCCATACAGAAACGAGTAGAACCTGAGTTCTTTGCTTTTTTCGCAGCGTCTAAAACACTTTCAACTTCCATTAAACGTTCACGATCAACATCAGTGCGGTAGTGAGCACTCTGTGGGCAATACTTACAGTCTTCAGGACAGGCTCCTGTTTTAATTGAAAGTAGTGTACTCACCTGTACATGGTTAGCTTGTTGATATTTTCTATGTACCAATTGAGCCTCAAAGATCAAATCCATAAACGGTTTATCCATCAAGGTTTGTACTTCAGCTACGGTCCAGTTATGTCTCACTTCCACGTGTAAATTCCTTTATTATTTTATGGCTCAACAACCATATAATGACTGTTTTATACTTGGCTAGTCTACGGTTAAACGATACACTGTCAACCTAAAGAAAAGAATAAAGTTTACAACTGGTGAATAAATGAGCATTAACGTCGATTTGGATTTTGACCGTCAACACATCTGGCACCCATATACTTCAACATTAAACCCACTGGCTTGCTATCCAGTCACTCATGCAAAAGGGGTTAATATTTACCTAGAAAATGGGACTGAACTTGTTGATGGCATGTCGTCATGGTGGTCTACCATACATGGATACAGCCACCCTCACCTGAATCAAGCATTAAAAGATCAAACCGACAAAATGGCACACGTGATGTTCGGAGGCATTACTCATCAACCTGCTGTTGAACTTTGTAAGAAACTGGTCGAACTCAGTCCATCTCGATTAGAACAAGTATTTTTAGCCGATTCAGGTTCAGTAGCAGTTGAAGTCAGTTTAAAAATGGCACTTCAATATTGGCATGCGAAAGGTCAGCCTCGATCTAAATTCTTAACCGTGCGTCATGGTTATCACGGTGATACCTTCGCAGCCATGTCAGTCACCGATCCTGACAATTCCATGCATGGACTTTATAAAGGCTTTTTACCTGAGCATCTGTTTGTTGAATCACCAAGCAGTAAGTTCGGTGGAGTGTGGAACCCTGATGATATCCTTCCGTTAGAAGCCATGTTAGCAGAGCGACACAATGATATTGCAGCAATGATCCTTGAACCCATTGTTCAGGGCGCTGGCGGGATGCGCTTATACCATCCTCAATATCTGAAAGAAGTACGCCGCTTGTGTGATAAATATGGCTTACTTTTGATTTTAGATGAGATAGCAACAGGCTTCGGTCGAACAGGAAAGTTATTTGCTTGCGAGCATGCCGAGATTGAACCCGATATTATGTGCATTGGTAAAGCACTCACTGGGGGCTACATGACGCTTTCAGCAACACTCACCAGTAAAGTGGTTGCAGACACGGTATGCAGTGGTGATGCAGGATGTTTTATGCATGGTCCTACATTTATGGGCAACCCACTTGCTTGTGCCGTTGCCAATGCCAGCCTAGATCTAATCCAACAAAATCATTGGCAAACTCAAACCAAACAGATAGAAACCTGCTTTTCTGAATTATTACCCCAACTTAAAAAACATAACGTTGTTGCAGATGTTAGATGGTTAGGCGCTATTGGTGTGGTAGAGCTAACCACGCCTGTTGATATGGAGAAAATTCAAGCACACTTTGTTGAACAAGGGGTTTGGATAAGGCCATTTGGGAAACTCATTTATATGATGCCTCCATTCATTTCTCAACCTGAGCACATTACTAAGCTTGTTAACGCCATTGATAGTGCCCTAGAAACTCTGTTCTAATAATAAAAAACCGATGCCTTTACAGTAAAGGTATCGGTTTTTTAGACGCTCAAATTCAACGTCGATATTTGTCGTTATTTAACTTTAGGTTCATTAGTAAAATCATCTTCTACTAACTTATAAATAATAAAGATAGCAAGCTCGAGTAATGCAGTAAGAATCAAGCTCATGATCACGTAGCGCTCAGCAAAAACACCAATACCGTGTAAGATTGTTGATTGAATAACAAACGCGCCAACTACGCCTAAAATCAACAGCTGTAAAAATTTAATAAACTTCAGCATTTAAATTCCTTCTTTATCATTATCTTAAATAATTGAAATCAACCTTTATAGAGTACACCAAAACAGTGGTGACATAATGATTAATTTCAATAAGATGCTTTATCTTTTCCTTTAGAAGCGACTTTTCTTACTTTTATGACGTATTACTCTGGCTTCCAATCATCATTAATTTTAGACGTTAAGATGTGATCTTCCCATGCACCATTAATATATAAGTACTTTTTCGCTTCACCTTCTTTAACAAAACCAAGTGCAGCAAGTACTTTTGCGCTCTTTTCGTTACGTGGAATATAAGCGGCCATGATTCGATGTAAATTTTGAGCTTTAAACATCCAATCCATAGTGACATTCACCGCTCGTCGCATGATCCCTTTTCCTTGATACTCTGAATCCAAAGAATAGCCAACATGCCCAGCATGAAAAGGAAAACGAGTGATATTACTGTAACTCACCGTCCCTATTATCTTATGCTCGTTTTTATCAACCACCACAAAATAAAAGGCCAAGTTATGTTTATGCAATTCTACAAGCTGCAATAAACGCTGCTTCCAGCCTTCAGGTGTAAAAAAAGCATGACTTCGTTTAGGCTCCCACGGAGCAAGATGATGACGATTACGCATAAAATAGTTGGCAATCGTCACTGCATCACTGCTTTTTATTAAACGAACTTGGTAATGCTCAAACTCAAAACTTACATCCATGTCGTTTCTCTCTATTTTTTACCAATTCCATAATCACGCAATTTATTTGCAATTGCAGTATGTGATACACCTAAACGCTTGGCTAACTTACGACTTGATGGAAATTCATTATATAAACTAGATAAAATACTCGACTCATAAGATTTCATGATTTCATCCAGTGAACCATCAGTATTAATATTAAGACTTCTTGGCGCATTTTTATCAACAATTGGAAGCATAAAATGAGAGGTAGATAGTTGATTTCTATCCATTTGCGTTAATGCTTTTAATGTTGTGCTTCTAAGCTGACGTACATTACCCGGCCATGTGTAACTAGCTAAATAATCGTATACTTCTTCGTCTATGCTTGGCTTAACAATTCCTAGCTCTTTACTTAGTTGCGCTACAAAAAAGTCAAACAAGGTTGCCACATCAGAAATGCGATCACGCAATGGCGGTATCTCTAAAAACAGCACGTTTAAACGATAATACAAGTCTTCACGGAATAAGCCTTGCTCTACCAACTCAAGTAACTCTTTTTTACTTGCCCCGATAATGCCAACATCAACATGGATCTCTTTTTCTTCACCCACACGACGGAAATTACCATCTTGAATAAAGCGTAAAAGTTTAATTTGAAGTAGTGGACTCATCTCACTGATTTCATCAAAGAAAACCGTACCACCATCAGCTTGTTCGATGATTCCTTTCTTCCCTTCTGGCATATTAGGGAACGCACCTGGAGCATAACCAAACAGCTCAGTTTCAGCCACATCATCAGGCATCGCTGCACAGTTCACAACCATAAAAGCCTTACCTGAACGGATAGATGCATTGTGACATGCACGAGCCAACATCTCTTTACCCGTTCCTGTCTCACCTTGGATCAATAATGATTGATCAATGTCAGACAGTTTTTTAGCTTGAGAAATAAGTTGTTTATATTTAGTTGATGAACCGACAAAGTGCTCAAAACCTAAATTTGATGATTCAGGTATAAATGGACGTGCGTTTTGCGCTTCGATAGCGGGTTTGATAATGACAACCGCACTGGTCAAAATTGAAGTGTTACTGTCGTCTGTAATGTAAACCGGCATGATCTCCATGATGTAGTTCATGCCATCAATCAACATAGGTTCACGTTGTCGAATACGAGATTCTTCTAACCATAATTGCACATTAAAATCTGGCAATAAAACCGTTGCTGATTGGCCAATAAGCGACGTTTTATCCAATTTAAAGAGTGATACTACCGCATCATTAATTGTGTCTATCTTGCCTTTTAAATTGATAGAGAAAACAGGGTCTGGCAAGGTACTTAATACAGCTAATAACTCAGTATTTCGACGTTCACTTGGTAAAAATTGAATTTTTCTGACATCCATCACACCATCAAGTCGACGAATTTTCGCCATTAATTGACTAAACTCATCAAAATCGATTTCTGGAAAGTTAAGATAGATTAAGCCTGACTTATCAATTTCAATGTCACGTAAATCAATATGTTGAGAAGCTAAAATATCTAATAACTCACGAGTAAGACCTAAGCGATCCTTGCATTGCACTTCAAGACGCACAAAAATTCCTCAATAATAAGGGTGTCAAAATATGTTTACACCAGTTTGCGTGAGAGAAAAAAAAGAGTCAAGAAAGAAGTGATCCAAAACGCTTTTTAATTCGTTAGTAAATCTAACAAATGGGGGAAATTATCATGACTATTAATGTTGGCATCAGTTCTTGTGTTATCGGAGAAAGCGTTCGCTTTGATGGCGGACACAAAAGCAATAAATTCGCATCAAACGTATTATCACCCTACTTTAATTACATACCAATCTGCCCAGAAGTAGGCAGCGGTATGTCTGTTCCACGACCAACCATCAGATTAATGACAAACGATGAACGCATCGCCTTAGTTGATTCTAAGGATTCAAGCATTGATTATACGGATTCCATGCTTGAATTCTCAAATAAAACCGTTGATGCCCTAATGGATGCAAATCTATGTGGTTACATTGTTTGTGCCAATTCACCAAGCTGTGGCATGGAACGCGTTAAAGTTTACAGTAAGAACAATGCCACTAAAAATGGCGTTGGCTTGTATACCGGAACGCTAATGAAAAAAATGCCGTGGTTACCTGTTGAAGAAGACGGTCGATTAAATGATCCCGTTTTAAAAGAAAACTTCATTACACGTGTTTTTTGCTTACACGATTTATATCAATCTATGGATGGACAACCTACCGCAGGAAAAATTGTCGCTTTCCATTCTCGTTATAAATACACATTAATGTCCCACTCTACTGTCGGCTATAAAAACCTTGGTAAATTAGTGGCTCGTGTTGCTGAATACGATATTCACGAATTTTTCAATCTATACCGAACTCAGCTAATGCAAACCATGAGTATTCGAGCTACCCGTAAAAATAACACCAACGTATTAATGCACTTACAAGGTTATTTCAAGAAAGATCTAGATTCACCTCAGAAGCAGGCTTTAGCTGAGCTCATTCAAGAGTATAATCAAGGTTTATTGCCTTTATTGTCTCCTATCACTTTGATTAAACACCATTTAAGTATGCACAATAATGATTACTTAAAACAACAATCCTTCTTAAACCCTTACCCACAAGAGCTAAGATTACGCTATGGATTATAAACACAACTTACAATGTGTTTGGTTCCGACACGATTTGCGAACCATTGATAATCCGGCATTACAGGCTGCTATTGAGAATCAGCAGCCTACTTTTGCTCTATTTATTCATTCTGAATCTCAATGGAAAAGGCACAATAAAGCGCCGATTCAAATCGATTTAATCAAAAGGCGGTTAGTGGAATTAAAAAATGAATTAGAGCAACTCAATATTCCGTTGATCGTTATTTCTAGTCCTTTATTTTCAGAGATACCAGCAAAGATAACTGCGCTATTTAGTGAGCTCAGTGTTAATGCATTATTTGCAAACAAAGAATACGAGCATGATGAACGACTTCGTGATACTCAAGTATGCGAATCATTACTCAATACAAACTGCTCTCTTTTCGACGCCAAATGCATACTACCCGTTGGTACTATTATTAACCGAACTCAACAGCCTTATAAAGTGTTCACGCCATTTAAAAAAGCGTGGAAAGCCTCGTTTTATCAACAACAGCCACACATTACCAAAACCGGGAAATCCGTTCTGTGTGACCCCAAATTGATTAAAAAGCTATCCCTAAATAATGATGACTCTTTTGCTTTTTCATCTTCAAATGAAAGCGGAAGTTGGCCTGTTTCGACAAAAGCAATTATTGATATATTACGTCAATTTTGCCGTCAAAAAGTAAGCCAATACCATAACAATAGAGATTATCCCGAGATACAAGGCACAAGTCAGTTATCCCCTTATTTGGCCATCGGCGCTATATCAGCAAAGCAATGTGCGTTGCGTTTACACCTAGAAGCGAATTATGAATTAAATCAAGGAGAGGATATTTGGCTTGATGAGTTAATATGGCGTGAATTTTATACGCACCTACTTCATTTTTATCCTAATTTATCAAAAAATCAGGCATTTCTTTCTTATGATAAATACATTAAGTGGGATAACAACCTAGACAACTTTGAACGTTGGTGTAAAGGTGAAACGGGCTTCCCGATTGTTGATGCAGCAATGAAACAGTTAAATACCACAGGTTGGATGCATAATCGATTACGCATGATCACCGCCAGTTTTCTAGTTAAAGATTTACACATTGATTGGCGTTGGGGCGAACAATACTTTATGTCAAAGTTAATTGATGGTGATTTTGCATCGAACAATGGTGGTTGGCAATGGTGTGCGTCTGTTGGATGTGACAGCTCTCCTTACTTTCGCATCTTTAACCCAATAACTCAGGGGAAAAAGTTTGATGCAGATTGCACCTTTATTAAGCATTGGCTTCCTGAATTAAAAGCGCTGAGCAACAAAGAAATTCACCATCCTAATCCTGCACCGTTATTGAAATCGGATAACTATCCTGATCAAATTGTTGATCACGCTCAGCAAAGAATCAAAGTTATCGAGGTTTATAAGCAGGCAAAACAACTGGATATTGCAACTTAACCACGCTTGAGTATGATTAATACATCTATTACTAAGAGATGTATTAATCGATGCCTTTACCTTTTGTTCTCGCAGGTCCTATTGTTCGAAAATCCTCAGAAAGTGAAATTAATTTGTGGATTTCAACATCTCAAAAATTAACAGGGAAAGTACTCATTACTGTTAAAGGGCATCAGCAATGCTTCGATATAACCCCATCGCAAGGCATCCAATTAGGAACCAACGCATGGGTTTATCTTTTACATTGCCAAGCCACATTCCCTGCAAACGAAGCTATCTCTTACGATATTGATACTCAATATGGATTGCTCTCAAAACTATTACCTCATGCTCTGTATGATAATGAATCTTCATTTACACTCATCATCAAAAATACAGCCGACTACGTGTTACATGGCTCGTGCCGCAACCCACACTATGCAAGTAAAGACAGTTTAGTTATTGCTAATCAACAACATCAAGCGCAGCAACCAGAAGAAAGAGCAAGCCTATTGATGATGAGTGGTGACCAAATCTATGCCGATGATGTGGCAGGACCAATGCTTTACGCTATTCAGCAAGTGATACCTAAACTGGGCTTATTTGAAGAAACCTTGCCCCATTCTGAAATACAAAATTGCTCAGAACTCTTTGTGCACCCTCATAATTTGTATCATAGAGATAAAATCCTACCTCATTATGTAGAGAAGAATAATTTCTTATCTCGCTGTAATTTGTATCGCTCTCGTCCAATATTCAGTTCGACTAAGCATGAAAATCATTTAATAAGTATCTCTGAGTTCTTTGTTATGTACTTATTAGTATGGTCTCCAACGCTTTGGGAAACGATTTCTTTACCAGAAAAACACCCTAATTTAGACGGTAAATGGCAAAAGATGTGGCAGCAAGAGAAGCAACAAATTGATCTTTTTGTCGATGGACTAACTGATGCGCAGCAATTATTTGCGCACATACCTACTTATATGATTTTTGATGACCATGATGTTACTGACGATTGGAATCTAACCATTGGTTGGGAGAATGCCGTAAACGGCCATCCACTCGCCTCCCAAGTCATTGGTAATGGATTAATTAGCTACTTTCTCTGTCAAGGTTGGGGAAATAACCCAGAGCAGTTTGATGCTGAGTTTTTAGATGCATTTAGAGATCTTTTTTCTCAATATAACAATGAAGAACATCAAAAATTAATTTGGACTCTAACTCGCTTTGAACAATGGCATTACTCAATTCATACCACTCCGAAAGTTGTGGTTCTGGATACTCGTACTCGTCGTTGGCGATCAGAATCAAATACCAATAAACCTTCTGGATTAATGGATTGGGAGGCTTTACTCGATTTACAACATGAGTTAATTGATCAAGAGTCGATCATTATTGTGTCAGCGGCACCCATTTTTGGGGTTAAATTTATTGAAGCATTACAAAAAACCATGACATTACTAGGTCAACCTTTGGTTATTGATGCTGAAAACTGGATGGCACACCCAGGCTCTGCAAATACCTTACTGAGTATTTTAACTCACCCTAAAACACCACAAAACTTTGTTATTCTATCTGGCGATGTGCACTACTCATTTGCCTACGATATTAATGTACGTCACAGCAAATCAAGCCCTGATATTTACCAAATTACGTGCAGTGGATTCAAAAATGAATTCCCTAATGCTCTCTTACGTTTTTGTGATTTTATGGACCGTATTCTTTATAGTCCGCACTCACCTTTAAACTGGTTTACAAAGCGAAAAAATCTATTGGTATCAAAACGAGATCCATCAACATCAAATCAGCATAAGTTGATTAATCAAAGTGCGATTGGAGAGTTAAAGTTAGATGATAAAGGCAAGCCAACACAGATATCCATTCTAACTGCAGAAGGAAAATCTATCTCGTTCTTGCCTAAATAAACGCTAGAAAACTAGCTTGGGGAAATTAATCGTTGAGTGTTGCGTCTAAGTCGCACTCAACTTCCATTGAATTATGGAAATACAGACCGGCTTCAATTGCATCTAGCCATTCTAATTCCATCTCTTCACGATATTTTATGTTATCGAGATAATGATTACTCATCTATCATTTCCTTATTTGAGTATATGAGTGTTCTGATTATACAAACCTGCTATGACATTACTGTGACAGAGTTAAAACTACCATTCTGTAAATTTTAAATTTATCACACCTACTGAGAATGATTCTTATTTATATTGATAATCATTTCCATTTAACCTAAGCTATAGGTTTGTTATCTAATGAATTCTTATTATGAAATCCACACCACTACTGTCACTTATTTCATTACTGCTTTTGTCAGGATGTAGTCAAAACATTCACCAAAAGGCTGACGTTGAACCTTCTGTAGAGAGCTTTTACGATTACCAACTGCTTTCTCCTAGTAGTGACGTCATTGCGCTTACCTCTCTACCTGATGAAATACGCAATGCTGATGTTGTTTTGATTGGTGAATGGCACACACATGCGGGTGTCCATCGTTTCCAAACGGATTTATTTAAACAATTAGCGCAAGAAAACCCAAATTTAGCGTTATCGATGGAACAATTTACCCGTGATAAACAAGATATCCTCACTCAATATCTGTCTGGGGAAATTGGTGAACAAACCTTAATGAAAGAAGCGAACGCTTGGCCAAATTATGAAAGTGATTACCGTCCGTTAGTTGAATTAGCCAAATCTTATCAACGTGATGTTATTGCATCAAACGCGCCAAAACCGATTGTAAAATGTATCGGTCAGCAAGGTATTGATTATCTCAACAAACTCAATGACACCGAGCGTACATGGCTTGCCGCTAACATAGATACGGCTGATTCTGCATATAAAACGAAATTCTTTAATTCAATGCACCATGGAGATGAATCTCAAACCAAAAAGCAGTATGCCGCTCAAATAACATGGGACGCAACTATGGCTGAAAGTATTGTTAACTACATCGATCAACACCCAAATTCACAAGTCATGCATATTGCTGGTAAATTTCATATTGAAAACGGATTAGGTACCGCTGCGCAGATTCTAAAACTGAACCCAAACCTGAATGTGGTTGTGGTGACACCAACTGAAGCGATAAGCCCAGAGAGTATAGATTATCAATTAAAGGTATTAACACCGCCTAAGCGTTTCGTTAAAAAAGAGAACATGATGAACGCTTATAAAGATCTAAAAAACCGTAATAAAGATCTGGTGTGTAAATAATACCATTCTCAATAAATACCTAGCTAAAATGCAAAACCCAACGATGGAGTAAAAATGCCAATCGTTGGGAATCCTCTAAACTGCTTATTAAATAAATGCTTTATTGTAACCCACGGTCGTTAAGAACAAACTTGCGTAACTCACGCTCTTCTCTCATGACATATATGATATAAACAATATCATCTTCTGTTACTTTGTAGAAAATTCGACATGGTGGCAATACAAGCTCTCGATAATCCAAATGTGGTAATTCAGGAACACTACGACCAGATAATGGAAAGTTTTCTAAGTGCTCAACATTACGAAACACAGTTTGTACTAACGTTTTGGCAGCCAAGATATAATTTATAGCGATATATTCTGCAATTTCGTCCAAATCCAATAAAGCTGATTCAGTCCACTTAATTACAGCCATTTATTCATTTTCTCTTTTGCTAAGTCATGTGAAACAACACGATTATCTGAAATTGCTTTTTCACCGCGAGCTATACCTTCAAGGATTGCAATACGTTTTTGCATGAATTCATAGTCTTCAACGTCTAACAAATAAGCTGATGGTTGACCATGCTCTGTTATCAAAACAGGTTCTTTTGAAGCATGAAGCTCAGAAAGAATTTTGGTAGCTTGACGCTTTAATGTAGTAACTAATTCAACTTTCATGCTCTGTTTCCGTTATCAAAAGAATAAAGTATCACTATTGTATCACTTCATTGTCCATTGAGATAGTTCATGTCATACGACATAGATCGCTTTAATGAACTCTATTTTCTAAATCAAAAAACTAAATAAATACGTAAACCAATTATCTGCATTGTTATAACGCTCAATAAAAAAACCACCTACCTTTGACGGGGGAGTAAAAAGGTAAGTGGTTTTGGTATTCTTTAAGTGCGCTATTTTCGGATAACAAGTATGACTTCCCCGACTTGTATTCCCCATTTATAAATGGCGGTTTGATTGATCACCACTGACTCTGATATTTGATAAATCCAATCATCAAATTCAACTTCATACTGTGAATCATCCACCTCCAATACCATGGCATATTTCCAATGTAGCGCATTACCCGCACTCTCTCCGGTGGCTTGTTCAAGAATGTCATTGGCTTTTCCTGTATAGGTTTGGTTACCTAAATCTTGAATAACCCAAGTGCGATTTTGTTTTTCACCATCGTTAAATAAAAACTGTTCATCTAAAGTTAACGTGTTTTCTTTCCAACTGGCTTGCAAATCAACCGTGAATGTTCTTACTACTTTGCCATCAAATCCTTTTATTATTCCCTCTGCTTTTAAGTCACCCTGAAAAAAATCTTTCATTGAGAATGATGGGGTTACTTCAGCGTAATCACTGACCTCTTGAGATGAACACCCCATTAAAACGAAACTGAGCAGCACAAAAATAAGCTTTTTCATTACTCAGCTCCTATCAGTTCTAATCGCAGATCGGGATACGTTGTTTTTTCTGACACCCAAATATCCAAGAACAACTGTGAGAAATCGGAATTTGCGATGCTTCCTATGGGTTTATTGTTTAAAAAGAATGCATTGGTTCCGTTTTCATCAATAGTAAATACAAGTTTATCTTCTGGTTTCACATCTGGAAAAACGTTCTCTAATTGCTCTAACCAACTATTTAAGTCTGGATGGTTAATGGCTTGTTTTTGCCATTGCTCTTTTGTCGCTTTTATTAAGTTTTCTTTGGATATGTTACGGTAATACTCTATTTCTAATGCCTGTGGGTATTCACCATAAGTAAATTGACCTGATGAAGTAAAAAGTTGTGCCTGATAAACAGAAATAAGATACCAAGTTAATTCAGATTTACCGCTACTTTCTAACCCAGATAATGGCGCAGATTGAACACTACTTGTTATTAACAGCCCCGCTAGAATGAGCATGTTGATTTGCTTCGACATGTGAACTCCCCCTTTCCTGTATTCTTTGATTTATTCGTTTCTGAATAATAATAAATACGGGTAAATTGACAGCCCAGATCACCGCAACGGCAAATAAAGTGATATTTAATGAATAGACAAACTCAACACCGCCAAGTCGTTGTCCTGCAAGATAGTTTAAAGGCCCCGCAATGGCACCAAATAAAGAGATAGCGACGATATGAAAACGGCTTAACCATTTCAAGCTGTGATTTAACGCAATAGAGAAGTGAGCCCAAACCATAATTAACCAAATAGGAATAATGGCGTTATTGGCAAAAGAAAAGATATCGATTAACGATAAGAAGGAATCACTAATAACACCAATAATACCAATAACCGTGATCATCATGGCATCTTGTTTTCGACTTGGTGATACCCATAAATGGATCAATACTGAAAGTAATAAAAAAGGAATAGCTTGCTGCTTGTAAATGATAGCAGCAAGCCAGGCAAGCTGAAACCATACGGCATTAATCAGAGGGAAATAACGTTGCATGGCAGCCTCCTAAACGATAATTTGCAAACATTAATCTATAAAAATCACTTGCAAAAATTTACTAACAATCTATATCAATGGACTTAAATAACACCATGTTGTGGTTTTGCGGCAACAAGGTGAACAGTACTGATTTTTCTTTCAAGAAACCCACCCTCGCAATAACATAAATAGAATTTCCAAAGACGAATAAAGTCATCACCATATCCCATCTCTTTTAACTCGCCGGCAGATTTATCAAAACGTTGATACCAGTGATTCAATGTTTTGGCGTAATCCAACCCAATATCATGCAGTGAAGTGATCACCATATCCGTGTTCTCAGCCACTTTATTTGCCATGACGCTCACAGAAGGTAAACACCCACCAGGGAAAATGTATCGCTGAATAAAATCAACACTCTTACGGTATTTGTCATAGCGTTGGTCAGAGATGGTAATTGCTTGAATAAGCATCTTTCCTTCCGGCTTTAGATGCTGGCTACACACATCAAAGAAAGTGCTTAAATATTCGTGTCCTACTGCTTCTATCATTTCAATCGACACTAACTTGTCGTATTGACCTTCTAAAGTACGGTAATCTTGTTTTAACAAGGTAATTGAGTCTTCCAAACCCAACTGTTTCACTCGCTGCTCGGCATACTCGTATTGAGCGTCTGATATGGTTGTGGTTGTGACTTTCACGCCATAATGCTGTGCAGCATAAATGGCTAATGCTCCCCAGCCTGTTCCGATCTCAAGAAGAGTTTCACCGGGTTTTAGCTCCAAGCGATCACAAATGGTTTGTAACTTAAATAACTGTGCTTCTTCCAAATTGGCTTCTTGATGTGGATAAATGGCACTTGAATACAGCATTTCTTTATCAAGGAATGTTTTATACATTTCATTCCCTAAATCATAATGAGCCAGTATGTTTTTCTTCGAACCATGCTCGGTATTCTTATTGCGTTTATGGTTTAACAAGTCGAAAAATTGAATAATTTTACTAAAACTGTTTTCAACTCTGTCTAACACGCCCTGCTCACGACCTAACACTTGAATCACTTTGGTTAAGTTCGGACTTGTCCACCATCCAGCAACATAGGCTTCGCTGGCACCGATACCACCACCGAATAAAATTTTTCGATACGCTTGCGTATTATGAATCTCCACAACGGCTTCTAACGTTGCATCTGGATTTCCTAAAGTCACTTGGCCAATTTGATCGTAAATGGTTAAAGATGCTTGAGACATTTTTCCTAAATAGTCGATTAACACCTTTCTAGCTAACCCATCAATCCAGCTCATCGGTTCTACTTGTTGATTTTCTATCGAAACAGAATTCATTTGATTATTAGACATGGTTCCCCCTATTTTTCTGGATGAGGCACAAACGGTATTCGTTTTAAGCATAATTTCAGTGCCTGCCAGTAAATTCCATATACTATTTTTACGGTCATCATCGGAATTGAGATCACTTGTTGTTTAATATTTTTTGAATTAAATGGTTTTCTTGTCATAGAAATGGTCGCATCAAAGATTTTTTCTTGGTTTTTATTCAGACCACGATTTTCTAAATGCAATGAGAGGTGTTTATTGGGCGCTTTAACAAACCAATGATATTTCATATCTAAGTTTAAAAAAGGCGAAACATGAAAAGCTTTATCAATGATTTTATCGGAATCCATTTTTATTAAATAATAATGGGTTTGATTCCATGGCGTATTACTCACTTCCGCTAGCAAATAAGTCAATTGGTCATTTTTATCATAACAGTAATACAAATTGATTGGACTAAAATAGACGCCAAAACAGCGCACTTGGCCAACAAATAAAACTCGTGTTTGAAGTGATAAGCCACCAAGTTCTTCCACTTTATCCCACACCGCTTGTTTTAACGGTTGCTCTGCCTTACCAAGATAATCTGAACGGCGAAATGACAACGGTGAAAAGCGATTTTTCCTAAACCACCCAACGGACTCTGTTTGCTCTAACTCATCAAGATCTAAAGCAATAAAAAACATTTCATAGCTAAAACTGTGCTCACGTGTTTGAAAACGGCGATGTCTAACATCACCGTGATAAATACAGGAATGGATCAAATCTGCTTGATGCACACTCATAAACTTATCCCAAAGCGTTGGCACACATCTAACGCACTTCTTACTCCATCTTCATGAAATCCGTTGTACCAATAAGCACCAGCAAAGTGTGTATGATTATGTCCGCACACTTCTTCTCTACGTTGCTGAGCTTCTAATGTATCTAAATTAAATACTGGATGATCGTATTTATACATTCCTAATATTTTGTCTTTATGAATAAGCGGTGAATTATTCAACGTCACGCAAAAGGTGGTTTCTTTGGTTTCTAGACCTTGAAGAATATTCATATTATAGGTCACGCTAGAAGGACGATTTTTGTCGGTCACATCCAAATGATAATTCCATGCAGCCCATGCTCGCTTTTGCATAGGTAACAAGCTTTCATCCGTATGCAGCACCACTTCATTCTCTTGATAAGTCAGTTTTGATAGCACCTCTTTTTCTTGCTCTGAAATATCAGTTAGCATCGCTAGCGATTGGTCACTATGACAAGCTAAAATCACCTCATCAAATTCATGCTCGTGCTGATTATCAATGGTTAATGTCACTCCATTATCATGACGAACCACACCAGTAACAGGACTGTTAAGGTGGATATTATCTTTAAATGACTCAATCAAAGGGGCGATATAAGAATGCGAACCATTAGGAATAACATACCATTGTGGACGATTTGCTATGTCCAATAACCCATGATTATGGAAAAAACGAACAAAGAAATGCAACGGGAAGCTTTTCATATCTTGAAGGCTAGATGACCAAATTGCGGCTCCCATCGGTAAGATATAATGCTCAGCAAAATAGGTACTGTAATCATCTTCGTGCAACATATCACCCAAGGTACAGTCAGCATCAATATGATCTTGATGCCATAAGGCTTTACATTGCTTATTGAAACGTAGAATTTCACTAATCAATGAGAGAAATTTAGTATTAAAAATATTTGAACGTTGAGCAAATAACGTATTTAAATTATGTCCATTATATTCCAAACCTGAGATCACGTTTTTTACACTAAAACTCATTTCTGTTTCTTGCCCAGATAAGCCAAGTTGAGTTAACAGCTCAATAAAATTTGGATACGTTCTATTATTAAAAACGATAAATCCAGTATCAATATCCCACTCTTTTCCTTCCGCTTTTACTGTTTTTGTTGCAGTATGCCCACCAATATAATCATTGGCTTCAAATACAGTAACTTGATGCTCTCTACTTAATAAATGTGCGCAAACTAAGCCCGAAATACCTGTTCCAACTACGGCAATTTTTTTCATTTTCGTTTCATCCTTAAAGCCATCCATTGCCAAATACACGAAGGAAGCGCCCCCATCAAGATGAGAAAACGAGTAAAAGGAAATGGAAAATGAATGTGTTGTTTATTGTTATTAATTCCATTAATAATGTGATCAGCGGCTTTATCCGGCTCTATCAACATTGGCATGGGAAAATCATTTTTATCTGTTAATGGTGTTTTTACAAAACCAGGCGCAATAACACTGATGGTTAATCTTTCTTTTGGTATATCCAATTGCAGTGATTGCGCTAAATAATGAATAGCAGCCTTACTTGCTCCGTAAGCTTCAGCGCGTTGAAAGGGAACAAAAGCAGCACTTGAGCCCATTAACGCAAGATGACCTCTTTGGTTCATTTTAGGAAGTAATGCTTGCAAGCAATAACCAATAGAAATCACATTTGTATTGATGACTCGCTCAAATAACTCAGCATCAAATCCCATTGCATCATCAATGTATTCACAGGTGCCGGCATTAAGAATCGCAATATCTAAAGACTCAACCTCGGTAAGTACATCAATAATTGCATCATGATGATTCATATCAAATGCAATTTTAACTAACTTATCACTCTTCTCTGCATCAATAAGCGACGGTGATTTTAGGTACGCTTGGAAATTACGACCGCACGCATATACTTTGTCACCTGCTTGTAGGTACTTTTCAACTAAAGAAAGTCCAATTCCGGAAGTGGCTCCTGTGATTAATACATTTCTCATGCTTGCACCCTCTTTTTAATGAACTTAACCATAGGGCCAATAAGAGGCAAATGCTCGTAAACCATTTGTCCCATATCAAGAAAATCTCTGTGATAGAAAACTTTATCATTGAATTTAATATGAGAGACACCTTCAACACTGATGCTTTTACCTTTACCTATTTTTGGATGCTTGTAATTCATCGTCCAAAAAAGCGTCGCTTCACCTTGTGATAAATTAATGTCTTCAATGACATGATGAATGGTAAATTTGCATTCGATAAGGTTAGTGTACAGATGTGTGAAGTAATCGGTTAGTTCATCAATTCCATTAATTTCGTGGACAGCATCAATGAACTGAACGTCAGAAGAATAGATTTCTGAGAGATGGTGCAGTGTATGTTTGTTTAAACCGCCGTATAAAGCGATAAATTTTTGAATAAAGCCAGAATGATCCATATCTGTACTTCCTTTTATCTTAGTCATACACCTATATACGCTTAACGAAATATAAAAGATCACATCCTGTGATCTTTTATATTCATAATTTAAGTATGGTTGCTAATACAATAAATTTCCAATTGGATTGAATAACTTACTTAACCCTTGTTTAAAGTATAGTGGTGCATTTTGAACCGTGTAACACAAACAGCCTTCTGACGTTTTAGGGCTGTGGCTATTTGAAGCGTCTAGCCAAATAAAATCCCCTTTTTGATAATGACCAGATTCATCTTCAAAACTGCCATCGAGTAATAGGGTTAACTCAAATCCTTTGTGGGTATGATGAGGAATTTCACCACCGGGCTTAATATGAAGTAAGTTAGAACGCGTGTCTTGTTCCTCATTTAAACGAGTTCGACTCACTGCACCTAAATGATTCCATTTTAAGTTGTCGTATCGATGTAAAATGTAAGGAAGCTGATATTCTTTATCATCAATAAATAGTGTATATACAGGCTCTGGAGCTAAATAAGTTGGCTCTATTTCTAAGGCCATGATATTAGCTAACATAGAGTCGAAACCATCACTGTCACTTGCTTTCTCATTGGCTTCTTTTTCTTCTTTACTGCCTGTTGAATCCCATGTTTTGCTCGCAAGACGATTTGTAATAGCATCAAGTTTCTTTTGACACTGTGGACATAATTCACAGTGTAACGAAATAGCCACCGCTAATGATTCGGGTAAATCACCATTTGCATGAGAACTCAAAAGCTCATCTTTGGGATGGTAAGTGATCTTATTCATGCTCATACTCCTGACGCAATTTAGTTAACGCTAAGCGTAATCGAGATTTTATCGTTCCTATTGGCTCTGCAAGCTGTTCAGATAACTCTTGCTGAGTTAGCCCTTGCACATATAATCCTTCAATGACTATTCGTTGAGGTAATGGCAATAGCATGAGTGCTTTTTCAAGGTTCTTATTCTCGAGGAAATCAACCGAATGAGTTTCAACTTGTTTGTCGTATAGTGGCCACAAATCCTCACTAATTGTATCTTCTTTATTAGTTTGAATTTTTCTTAACATATCGAAGCTATGGTTACGCATAATAGTAAAAATCCAACCTGAGGCATTGCCTTTACTACGATTGAATAATGTGGCTTTTCGCCAAACTAACGTCATCGTTTCTTGAACTAAGTCCATTGCTAAACTTTGATCATTAAATCGTTTTAAACCATACATTTTGATCTTAGGAGCAAATCACTTAAAAAGCTCAGCGAATGCAACTTTATCTTGCGTCTCACCGACTTTTCTTAACCAAGAATCTATTTGAACCGAACTGTCTTTGTCACTGTTCGGTCTATCTGCAATGCTCACTCGAGTGACAACCTCTACCTGTTGAATATGCATATCGACTCCCTCTATTTTTTATCTATTACGAGAGAGAGAATAAAAAAGATCACTATAAAATATAAAACATCTTATTTTGAGCATAGTTTAATGATCACAAAATCAGAAGAAAACTAAAAAAGTAATGATATAAATAAGTTAGCAAATTAAATGTACTTACAATTAATCAGTTGAATTATAGTCAAATTAAATAATAATGAATTTTTTTAACCGTGATTTTCTATGAAAAAATTCATTCTGCTTCTTCTAATTTCATTTTCTACATCTGTATACAGCTATGAATACGGTGATCCAGTCAAAGGAAAAGTAAAAGCGCCTAGTTGTATTTTCTGCCATGGTGAAACAGGTAAGGCAAGCAATAGTGCGTACCCTAATTTGGATATGCAAAATGAAATGTATCTATATTTATCGATGAAGTCCTATCAAAACGATGAAAGGAAAGGCCCTCTTGCACAAATGATGAAGGCCCAATTACAACGATTAAACGATCAAGATTTAAGAGACATTGCCGCTTTCTATGCAAAGGCATCTAAAAGCGAAAACAAATAATCGATTTCTTCTATGGTGTTGTAATGCATAAAGCCAATGCGGACAACACCTCCTCGCTCATAAAAACCTAGCTGTTTAATTAAACCAATTGCATAAAAATGTCCGCTCCATACACATACATTATATTCCGCCAATATTTTTGCTATCTTTTCAGGCTTTATCCCATCAATACGAAGTGCAAACGTTGGAGTGCGCTCAGACAATTTATTCTTATCAGTAATACCATATAAACGAATCCACGGACGTACAGCGAGTTTATTTAAAAAATGCTGTGTTAATTCATCTTCATGTATTTGGTACTGTTCAAAGCTCTTTTTCAACCTATCCCTTAAAGAAAGGGACTCATCTCCCCATTGAGCCAAGTATTCAACAGCACTCGTTAAGCCCGCTAAAGCCTCAAAACTTTGAGTTCCCGTTTCAAATCGACCGGGTCCAACATTTATCGCTGGCTCAACTTTATAGGGGGATAAAGCGTACATCCATTTTGGCGATACATAAGCAATGCCCACATGAGGCCCAAAAAATTTATATGCCGAACACGCTAAAAAGTCACATCCAAGCGCTTGAACATCAATAAGATGATGTGGGGCATAATGAACAGCATCCACATAAACCATGGCGTTCACTTGATGTGCTGCTTCAACGATCGATTTCACATCAACAATTGATCCTGTGGTGTTAGACGCATAAGTGGTTGCGACTAATTTTGTTTTTTCTGTTAACAATGAATAGAAGTGATCCATATCCAAAGTACAGTCATCTTCATTAACTCTTACTTGGTGAACAATCACCCCTTTATCTTCTGCAGCTTGCTGCCAACTTGATACGTTTGAATAGTGATCAAGTGCCGTAACAATAATCTCATCCCCTCTTTTCCAGTCTCGGCTAATAGATCGACTCAGCTGAAAAGTAAGTGAAGTCATATTAGGGCCAAAGATGATGTTTTCTTCGCTCTTCGCATTGAGCAATGCCGCACAAGAAAGTCGAGCTTGATTTAATACATCATTCGTATTTTTACTGGAAAAAAAGTGTCCGCCCAAGTTTGAATTGAAAAAACCAAGATAGTGAGACATGGAATCAATCACCCTTTGAGGCACTTGTGATCCACCCGGCCCATCAAAAAAAATAACGGGTTTATTGTCTACCTCTTGCGTTAAAGAAAGGAACTGCGTTCTAACGTTATTAGGAGTGAAATTCATCAACATTATCCTTAGCGGTTAAAACAAAAACATCCATATGACCTTCTTTCTGCTGATCAATTAAACGGATTGGTTTACCGTTGTGCCAAAGTTTTCTATCGTCAACAAGGGCAACATCACCATCTGCTAAGATCTTCTTAAAGAATGGCGTTTCATCAGAATTTTCATAAACTAATAATTCTCCACCTTCTATATTGGAGCGATCGATACCAATAATGGCAATGTGGTCGAAACCATCTTGGTGCACACCCTCTGGCGCTATTTCAGTTTCATCATATATCGCAGCAATGCGCATTTGATGAATTTCAATTTCTTGTCCATTTGGAAGATCATTTAAATCCATAAATATCTGGCACATTTCTAACATACCATCACTATGTAGAATACCTGACTCTATGGCTTCAAACTCACGAAGAACATCACCTTGAAAATGATTAATATCTTCGCTTTGAACAAAATTATGCTTATTAGTTTCGATAATTTTTTCATTAACAATACGGATAACTGAATACCGTCGTAAACGATAATTACCATCTGCATAAGTTGTTTTTGGAAGACCAGAAAAGGAAGGAGCAAGTTGATGAACAGCATCATGACTCAAATGAGTAAGCTGTAATGACATTTCGTGTGAGTGATACATAATGCCTCCTGCATAATATATTTAACAATTAAGTTACACTTTATTATTTACGCAGAAATCCTGATAAATCAAACTAAACAGTTATTTCATTTACTCAAATATATAAAATTAAGATATAAATTCAATATTATTAATTTATTTAGTCATTAACACCAAGCAGAGCCAACCTAAAGATAAAATAACAACATCCTTCACTAAATTAACGCTAACATTATAATTTAAAAGGTATTTATTTTGGCTGAGTCTGCTTATTCCACAATAAGACCAATAACATACTTATTGTTATCACTAAATAAAATATGCCTAAATTTACTTGGTCCGTTACCCAGTTTTTTACTAAATAGCCACCTAAAAGACCGGAAAGACACATTTGAACTGAGCCTGATAGCGCGGAGATAGTTCCTACTTTATGTGTATGGGGGGCAAGTAATAAATTGATAGATAATGGAAAGCTGATCCCTTGTGCTATTGCAAGTAAAGTAAACGCAAAAACCAGTGAAAAAATGGACGTTGAAGCGAAAAGTAACCATAAACCCGAGATAGTCATAATCACTAACGCTAAGCTCATTAATTGATTTATCGACCATCGTTTATTTAAACTATTAAGCAAAAAGCTTCCCATCATAAGCCCAGCAGATGGGATGATCATGGTTTGACCATATTCTGCTGCGGTTAATCCAAAGCCGTCTTGTAGTAAAAATGGCAAAAGAGAAACGGAAACCAAACTTGCGAGATAACTTACCCAATTTAAACCTGCACTAGAGATAATTTGAGGGTTTCTAATTAATGCAGCGTAATCTCGTAACGTCTGAGTAATACTGAACTTTTGAGGCGCATAAGGTAACGTTTCAGGCAAAATAAAATAACCGATTACTAATATTGAAATTAGATAAATAAGTACAAAGCCAAAAACCCATTGCCAACTAAAGTGCCATGCAATCCATCCTCCAATAACAGGAGCAAGAATAGGTAAAATAGATGCAGTAATCGATATGTAAGACATAGCTTTAGTTAGGTGGTAACCACTATAACTATCTCGTAAAACACTCCGCCCTAATACAGATGCACTACCAGCACCCAACCCTTGTAATAAGCGACCTAAGACTAATGCCGTAAAATTATCGGTCATTGTGAAGCAAAGTAACGTACCAACTAAATACACGCCCTGACCTAATATAAAAATAGGACGTCTTCCTAACGCATCAGATAATGGGCCATAAAATAGCTGTGAACCACCAAATCCGACCAAAAATAACGTCACAAGTAACTGAACATCAGCAGAAGATATACCCAGTTCTTGACTAATAAGTGGTAAAGAAGGCAAATAGATACTTACACCGACTTGCCCCGTAGCGATGATCATCATAGCTAAAAGCAAAGGTGTTTTATTTAATCGGCTTGGTGACAATGTATTCGTATTATTTTTATTCATAGTGTTAGTTTACATTGACCCTATATAAATGATAATAGACTATATAGGAATCACATTAATTCCTAACAGGACTGAATTATGGATTGGATTGAGAGCGTTAAAAGCTATATCAAAGTCGTTGAAGAAGGCAGTTTTAATGCAGCGGCCTACCAACTAAATACTTCGGGTTCAGCAATTAGTAAACGTATTAATTGGCTTGAAGAGCGTGTTGGAGTTCAACTCTTAACACGAACCACACGTTCTGTTCATCAAACAGAAGCAGGGCTGCTTTTTTATCAACGAGCAAGATTACAGTTAGATCAATGGCAACACCTAGTTGATGAAACACGTGCCATAAACCAAACTCCTGCAGGACTATTAAAGATCGGCGCAACACTTGCAGTTGGATCCAAATTTATCATTAAATATCTTGATGAATTCTTAGCCACTTATCCAAAAATCAAAGTTCAACTAATTACGACTCTTCCAGGACAAGTTCCTGAGCATAATGTCGATGTGTTTATCAGCCGTGAGTTAGAGCAACTCAATACGTTTAGCTACAAAGCTACGCATTTATTTGAGCATCACTCTGGTTTTTTCGCTTCTAAAGATTATCTCGATAAATATGGGACACCAAGTAACATTAATGAACTAAAGAAACACAATATGCTCATTTGGGGTGAACGACCAATAAGGGAAATTAAGTTAGCTAACAATAAAAGAGTTACGTTACGTGGTAACTTTGCAACCACCAACCCTGAAGCATTATTTCATGCAGCAAAGCGAGGTATGGGGATATTATTAACCAGCCAGCAAATGGTTATAGATGATCTTCAATCTGGTGCATTAGTTCCTATTCTTCCAGACATTACGGCCGACCATACTAGAGTAAATGCGTATTACCCTACTTTAGATTATGAGCACACAAGAACTCAATTATTCATTAAATATCTAAAAACTAAATTAAGTTGAACTTGCATCACATTATTAACCAGAAGGATGTATTGCATTAGATTATAAATTCCGTACTCTGTGCCTCTATCTTTGTTGATTAAGTTGTAAGTAAATGAATACGGCAATTCTTTGGGCGTTCATCCCCACTTTCTTTTTTGTATCTGTAACTCCAGGTATGTGTATGACCTTAGCACTAAGCCTTGGAATGAGTATTGGATATAAACGTACACTTTGGATGATGATTGGAGAACTGATTGGTGTAGCACTTGTTGCTGTATCTGCCGTATTAGGCGTTGCTGCAATTATGCTGAATTATCCGTGGTTATTTACAATTTTTAAAGCCATTGGAGCGAGTTATCTAGCCTATATAGGTATACAAATGTGGCGCTCTAAGGGGAAACTCGCCATGTCAGGTGAGCAAACCGAAGTCGTGAAAGGTAAAGATTGGGATTTAGTTGTTCAGGGGTTTGTTACAGCGATTGCAAATCCGAAAGGTTGGGCATTTATGATATCTTTATTACCACCGTTTATTGATGGCAATCATGCAATTGCACCACAATTACTGGCTTTGGTCTCAATTATCTTGATGTGTGAATTTCTGTGTATGACACTTTATGCGGTTGGCGGGAAAGGGTTAAAGCGTGTTCTTGGACAATCAAATAACGTCAAAATCATGAATAGAATTGCCGGTAGCTTGATGATTGGTGTTTCAGTATGGTTATTCATGAGCTAAGTTTGATTTACACTCAATAATACAAATCGATGCTAGTTCTTCATCACTAGAGCTAGCATATCCAATTCTTCATCAGTAAGAATTGCATTATCTACTCGTTCACTATCTGCCGTTTTTTCTTTCAGTTTTTGACTTACCATTGACTGAAGATTGCGCAGTTGTTGTATACTTAAACTGTTCAATTCAATTTTTACGCTTTCTTGATGATTCATAAATATTCCCATTCATTTTTCGTTAATCATTGACAATATTAATAGTAGTTTCCTTTTTCCTACACATTGTCAGACAAATGTAAAAGATAAAAGTTGCAAAAATAAGTTAAACTGATCGCACTATTGTTATATGGAGGAAACAAATGCGCATTCAAGTAGATACACACACCCATACTTATGCTAGTGGCCACGCATACAGTACAATAATAGAAAATGCATTTGCTGCATCGCAACTCGGTCTACCTATGTTCTGTACAACCGACCATACCTCTTCCATGCCTGGCGCACCCCATTACTGGTTTTTTAATAACCAACGTGTTCTTCCTAGATTTATACATAACGTTGCGATCGTTCGTGGCTGTGAAGCGAATATTTGCAATGATGGTGAAATCGATATTCCACCTTCGGTTGATTCTCATCTCGATTGGGTTATTGCTAGCTTTCATGAGCCTGTATTTCCATCTAAAGATAGCCTAGTACACACTCAAGCATTGATCAAAGTAATACGTTCAAATCGAGTAGATGCTCTGGGACATTTAGGAAATCCAAATTTTGATTTCGATTTTGAGGCCGTTATTGCTTGTGCAGCAGAATATAATGTTGCTATAGAGCTAAATAACACCTCACTAAAAGGTGAAACTAGAATTGGAAGTATTGATCGCTGTTATGAAATAGCTAAAGTCGCAAAAAAACTAGGTGCATACGTAACAACGGGCAGTGATGCGCACTTCTGTGAGGACATTGGTAAATTTAGTAAAGTTGAACAACTTATTGATGATATTGATTTTCCACTGGATAAAGTGATTACCCATACACCTAAACAATTTTTAGACTTCTTGGCGCTTAGAGGAAGAGCTCCGATTGAAGAATTTAAAAAATTAATGGTTTAAATAAATTAATCAGGAAAGTGTATTAGCACTTTCCTGACTTAAACTTAATTTAGCATACTAAGAATCTTCACTCACTTTTCTTAGATTTGATAGATAATTAACCCAGCCTTTTGTTTCATTTGTACTGGTAATATCATTGGCTTTTTTCGCCTTAATTAAGCTTTCTTCGATACGATTCAACTTATAATATGCTTTTGCTTGTGCTAGTAAAACCGCTTGTTTTCTCTTAGGATCCTTCACCTTAGCTAATGAAGCCAAAGCCAATTGGTACTCTTTTTGTTGAAGCAATAACTGAGCTTCTTGCCAATAATATCGTGGAGAAACTTTAGCTGCTTTCCCCCAATAAAGGATTGATTGCTGCCATTCTTTTGCTTGTTGCCAATACACGGCTTGTTCAACCAATAAATCAACATCTGTATTTGCTTTTGATAAACGCTTCAACGTAATAGCAGCCTGCTCTGGAATACCTTGCTTTGCATATAGCTGAGCTAATAACATAATATCTTGTTCAGGTAAGGGTAAGCCTTTTCTATCTGCTAATATCAAAACACTTAATGCTTGTTTTGTTTGATGTAACTGTAAATGTGCAGTCACAAGTTGACGCCACCATGTCAATTTTTCTGGTTCAAGTACAATGAGTCGCTCTAAAGTTGGGATCACAGATTTCCATTGTTTTAATTGAACTTGAGAGCCAAATTTTAGTGATAAAGGCGTTAACGAATCTGGCTGGCGATAAGATTCATATCGCTGAATCGCTTTTAGTGTAGAGCTAAATTCCGAGAGTTGATAATGAATTTGAGCTATTCTAAGCCAAAGTTCATTTTCTTTTTCATTCTTAGGAATCGATTTAACTAACTGATAATAATGAGGGAGTGCTTTTTTATATTGTTGATCCATTAACAAAAGATCTGCAAGCATTCTCTCCGTTACCCATGCTTGAGTATCTTTTAACTCGCCACTGGATACCGCGTAATCTAACTTTTTTATCGCTAACGATTTTTGATTATTTTCCCAATAAAAAACACCCAGCATACGGGCAACAAACGCTCTATCATAAGCTTTCGACGTATTGACACCACTAAGCACTTCTATTGCTTCATTTAACTTTTCTTGCTGTTGTAAGCTTTGTGCTCTTTGCACTTTATTGGCTGTATATTTGCTTAATCCCGCCGAATGTACATTTACAGCCCACGCAACTAACATGCTCATTAGTACTAATTTCTTCATCATTCGGCTAATTTAAACTCCAATCTTACGGTTTGGTTTTGCTGAATAATCGCTTTTCCTTCGACCAACTTAGGCTGATATTTCCACTGTTTTAACGCACGCATCGCATCACGATCAAATAGTCGTTTTGGCTTTGCTTCTTGTACAGAAATCGCAAATGGCTTCCCTGTCTCATCAATAGAGAATGACATAATCACATAGCCTTCAATACGTCGTTTTAAAGCACGGCTTGGATATTTAGGCTCAACCCGATACAAAGGCATCGCTTGTTGATTTGTTTTAAAACTTCCAAATGTTGGTGCGCTAATTTTTAAGCCATTTATTGCGGTATCTAAGCCAGATGAAGACATTGGTGTCACAGGCATCACTGAAGAAACGTCAGATTGAGACTGTAAAAGCTTTGCTTCTGGCGGCTGCTCTAATGGTTTAGGCTGCTCTGGTACAGAACGTTGGCGACGCTGTATCTCACTTTCCGGTTCAACCATCATCATGGTAAAGCTTAACTGTTCACTTGCCTCAGGCTTTGCTTGATTACCATTATCAACCATCCATGCCATTAAAGAAAACAAAGCGATACTAATGGCAACAGCAATTGGCAACGCCATTAATAACCTAAACATTATCGCTTCTCCGCTGCTAATGCGATTTGCTTAACACCAGCACCTTTTGCAGCATCCATTACTTTTACAACCGTTCCGTTATAAGCATGTTCGTCAGCTTGAATCACTAGTGAGGCTTCAGGTTGCTCTAATAGCAAATGCTCAAGAGTGGCTTGCACACGCTCTACATCTACTACCCTCTTATCGATATAAATGTCATTTGATGAATTAATCGCAATAAATATGCCTGCGTCTTTC
The DNA here is from genome assembly GCF_023983475.1 of Aliivibrio fischeri ATCC 7744 = JCM 18803 = DSM 507. NCBI lineage: Bacteria > Pseudomonadati > Pseudomonadota > Gammaproteobacteria > Vibrionales > Vibrionaceae > Aliivibrio > Aliivibrio fischeri. The sequence goes on along the minus strand of NZ_CP092713.1, from coordinate 769,277 downwards.
TGGCTAACCACATTCGATGCTTCTGGTCGATTTACCTCAACCCCTGATTCACGTACAAACGAACTGGTTACAATGAAAAAGATCAACATAATAAATACGATATCTAACATGGAAGTAAGATCGATTTGTGCTTCTTCTGTTTTTGTATCACGTCTTCCGAGTCTCATTTCGGACTCCTTAATGATTTTTCAAGTTTTAATTCACGTAAACGGCAGGTCTTTGAAAGTCGAGCATGAACAAATAGGCCAGCTAGTGCTGCAACCATTCCAGCCATTGTAGGCAATGTCGCTAAAGAAATACCCGATGCCATTAGCTTAGGCTGGCTACTGCCTAATGTTGCCATCACATCAAACACGGAAATCATTCCTGTTACTGTGCCTAATAATCCAAGCATTGGGCAAATTGACACTAACCATTTAATAAAATTCAAATGCTGATTAAGTTCTATATGCGCTTGATTTAGCCAACTATCTCGAATTGCATGAGCATGCCAAGAATCATGCTCTTCACGTTGATGCCATTGCGAGATCCATAATTGACGTCGCTTTGGAAAGTAAAAAAACAAGTAAATTACCCGCTCAACGACAAACAACCAACATACAATGACAACAGCAGCAAGCCACCACAGAATCTGTCCGCCCTGCTCCATAAACTGCATTAAGGTATCAAGCCAATTATGTAACCATGACACTGCCATTAGATCTCATTTCCTACAGTCGATTTTGCTTGTTGTTTTTCAGCTTGAATCGCCACTAAACCAATACCTTGTTTTTCTAAAATACTACGAATATTTTCAGCTTGAGTACTTAAGATATTGTGTGCAAATAGTAACGGCATTGCTGCGACTAAACCAAGAACGGTAGTAACAAGTGCCATGGATATTCCCCCAGCCATCACTTTAGGATCACCATTACCAAACTGAGTAATCACTTGGAAAGTTTCAATCATGCCTGTTACGGTTCCTAATAGCCCTAACATCGGTGCTAGTGCAGCAAGTAGCTTGAGCATTGAAAGACCTTTTTCAAGTCCTTGCTGTTCATCGACTATCGCTTCTAATAGTCGTAATTCAAGAGACTCTACATTACGATGCTTTTCTTCATCATAAACAGATAAAATTCTTCCTAATGGATTATTTGTAGGGGTTTCGGGTGTCTTTAACTGTTTTTTGATTTGCTGCTGTACAAGAGCAAGTTTACTTCCTCTAAATATCGCAATAATTAAGCCGATAGCAAGTAAGGCAAGAATAATCTGACCAACGACACCACCTGCTTGTAATCTCTCAAATAAACTTGGCGTTAGTGCCAATTGATCTAGCATAAAACCTCTTGAAGGATCGACAATCATCGTCTCGACATTTCCTTCTGACAGTTCAGATAGAGAGTTTAGCCTTGGTCCATTTTCAGGTTGTTTACTGTAATAAGTGGCGTCTTGACGTTTACCATCCCAATGTAAATAACCTTGTTCAGAGATTAAGCCAATAGAACCAATACGGTACGCTAATTGTGGAGCGATATTCCCTTCCCCATCAATCACCTTTACCTCTGTTTCTTTTAATTCAGCACTTGCTTGGATCTGCTCATCCATACTTAGCCATAGATCCGTTAACTGAGGTAACGTAGGTAATGTTTTTGCAGCAACGATGCTTGTGACCGCCTGCGAATATTGCGTGCTATCCGCTCCAGTAACACTGGTTTGGTTTTCACTTTCTAACTCTTTTGCCGCTTGTCTAACCACGCCAAATAGCTCACCTAAGCTCCCTGTATCTAAGCGTAGTTTTTCTTCTTGTTTAGCTAATTCACCTTCGTTTTTACTGAAAGTTTTCGCTAGCATATCTATTTGATTTTGAACTTTGCGTTTACGCTCTTCTAGCGCTTTCTTTTGAGCTAAGTATTCTTTTTCTGTTAATTTAAAACCAGATTCTCTTTGAGCATTATGTGTTGCTTGTTCTTTATTATGGGTCTGTGCACTCTTTGTTAACTCACTTTGAGCACTCGCAGTAAACGAAAGACTTAATAAACCGATGCAAAGAAGTTTTACTACATAATTCATTTTATTTCTTCTCCGCAATATTTAGTGATACAGGTAAAGTAAGCAAACTTGGGGCGATTTCTTTATTTGCTACCGCATAAGCTTTATCTAACTCAGAATTCAACGAGGAATCTAATAAGATCCACGCTTTTGCTTTCTGATCCCAAGTCCAATATTTATCTTGGTTAAAGTTACGCGCAATTAAGGATATGCGGCCTAAATAAAGGATATTTGCTTGAATTTTCTTACCATTATCAAAAGAAATTTCTCCCTGATAAACTCCAAGCTTGGTCCCATAATCTAGCTCGATTTGATACGCCTCTAAAATACGACGATATTTCTCAGCATCGCTCACATTCGCAATGGTCATCATTGTTTCTAACTTTTCAATACGCTGATAACGTTGTTCTGCACGAAGTGGCTTGTCATTTTTAACCGTATTTTTCAAACCATCGATCATTTTATACATCAAAGGCACAACACCTTGTCTTGTTTGCTCAATGTCTGAAATTTGTTGATTAATATTCTTTAATTCACGATGCTGATCATCAACTAATGCGGTTAAATGCTTACGATAAACATCTAGGTTTTTTAACTCATCTTCTAGTTGTTCAATATCTGCCTGATATGACAGTGTATTATCTGCACTCTTATTGATACGCGTTTGGCTTTGAGAAGCTTCGGTATTTGTTTTATTTTGAATTGCTTGAGCCGAGCTTAAATCACTCGCGTTCGCGACTACCGTGTGGGTTATTGCTATCAACAACAATGCTTTTTTCATCATAATCAAATTCTTTATTAATCAGTAATAAATACAATTAGCTTAATGGTATCAGTTACGGCCCAACAAAGTAACGTAACGCAGTTAAGCAATGCGATAAAACTCGTAGTTAACCTAATAACAAATAAACACTTAAAAACAAAAAACGGAAGACCCTATTGGATCTTCCGCTTTAAAAGTGAATCAAATAATACAGTTACAAATTATACTTATCGAGGATCTGATTCTTATATATCTCCGCTTGTGTGCCGTAAATGATTTGAACACCATTACCAGAGCGGATCACCCCTTTTGCTTGCAATGATCGCCATACCTCATCAGAGGCGACAATATCCGTCTCTTTTACTGTGACTCTCAAACGAGTAATACATGCATCAAGACTCTCAATATTGTTAATGCCTCCGAGTTCCTTCACGATATCGTCAATTAATTCTGATGATTTGTTCTTTTTATAACTGTCTCTTGTTTGCAGTTTATTATCTGCATCATTTCGCCCTGGAGTTGAATAATTGAACTTACGGATCATAAAGCTAAAGATAAAGTAATAAACCAGTGAATAAATTGGTCCTAAAATCAGAATCCATTGATAGTCCGTTTTCTCTGTACCTTGTAATAGACCAAAGAAGGTAAAATCAATCAGACCTCTTGAGAAAGTAATACCTACCGCCACATCTAGCATGTGCATTAACATGTAAGATAACCCCTCAAGTACTGCATGAATCGCATACAATGCAGGAGCAACAAATAAGAAGGTAAACTCTAATGGCTCAGTAATACCGGTTAAAAACGACGTTAGCGCTGCCGAAATTAAAATGCCTTTAACCATCTTTTTATTTTTGTCATCGGCACAACGATACATAGCAAAAGCTGCAGCAGGCAAACCAAACATCATAGGTAAAAAGCCACCCGTCATTGTTCGAGTTGCTTCAGAGCTAAAATGCGTTACTGTTGGGTCAGCAAGTTGTGCAAAGAATATTTTCTGACCACCAGAAACCATTTGCCCAGCAACTTCCTGCACTCCACCTAATTCGGTATACCAAAATAGAGGATAAATAGCGTGATGTAAGCCAAATACATTAAGAATACGCATTCCAGAACCATAGAAGAATGTACCTATGTATCCCATTGCGGAGAATGCCTCACCTGCTGCAACAATGCTTTTAAAGATAGTTGGCCAAATAATCGGAAACAAAAATGCCAAAGGAATAAAGTAAAGCATTGTCATTACTGGAACTAAACGGTTTCCGCTAAAGAATGCCAAATAATCTGGTAACTGTTTATTTGAGAATTTATTCGTTAAATATGCGGCTAATAAACCGCAGATGATCCCACCAAACACCCCTGTTTGTAAGGTAAACATTCCTAGTTCATGCGTATAAAGAGATGACAGGCCTACTGCTTCTACTGGGTCATATCCCAAAGCAATGAGTCCATCGACCGTTGTCGTTTCAGGCGTTAATCCCTGGAAACCTAATATTGTTCCAATAACGGTGTGAAATAATAGAAAACCAATCACTGCAGAAATTGCAGCTGTTTCTTTGTTTTTGTTTGCCATGCCGATTGCAACACCAACAGCAAATAAGAGCGGTAAATTCATAAAAACAAACAAACCGGCTTTGAAACAAAGAATCAAAAATTGGTTAGCCACAGTACCGGGCTGTAAAAAGGTTAGATTATATGTATCAATCAGTGGTCCACTGGTAAACGCCCCACCGACTCCCAGTAAAATACCAGCCATCGGCAACACTGCTATTGGTAGCATAAATGCTCGACCAATCCTTTGTAGCATTGAAAATATGTTTTCCATTTTTATCTCCAGTTAACAAATAGACCTAACCAATAAACAATCTGATTTTTATTTCACTAAATAAATTATTATGAAGTTATGCTCCAAAAGATAACATTATGGAGTTTAACTTCAAGATGTAAAAATTGTAATGTAGATCTACTTCAATGAATTTTTGATAAAACGAAAATTAAGTGTGATTTCGAGCGGATTTAATCGAGAAGTGAGTATTTTTCTATAATGCCGAATTTAAAACAAAAAAAATGGAAGCGATGAGTCGCTTCCATTTAATTTGATTAAAGGAAAATCAGGAATTAACCTTTAAGACCTTGTTTCTTTAGGTATTCTTCGTATGTACCGTGGAAATCGTTCACGCCATCTTTTGTGATTTCGATGATGCGTGTTGCAATTGAAGATACGAACTGACGGTCATGAGATACAAACATTAATGTACCTTTGTAGTTCTCTAGAGCCAAGTTCAATGCTTCAATTGATTCCATATCCATGTGGTTTGTTGGTTCATCCATAAGAAGGATGTTTGGCTTTTGCATGATCAGCTTACCAAATAACATACGACCTTGCTCACCACCAGAAATCACTTTAACTGATTTCTTAATGTCGTTTTGAGAGAAAAGCATACGACCAAGAATGCCACGAACCACTTGTTCGTCATCGCCTTCTTGTTTCCACTGACCCATCCAATCTAATAGGTTTAGATCTTCTGCAAAGTCGTGGCCGTGATCTTGAGCATAGAAGCCGATATTGTTGTTTTCAGACCATTTGATCATGCCTGACATTGGTTCCATTGCACCAGCTAACGTGTTTAAGAACGTTGATTTACCGATACCATTCTCACCGATGATCGCGATACGCTCACCCACTTCAACCATTAGGTTTACACCGTTGATTAAAATGTTTTCGCCGTAACCTTGTTTTAAACCTTCCACTTCTAACGCATTACGGAAAAGTGGTTTCTCTTGGTCAAAACGGATAAATGGAGATTGACGGCTTGATGCTTTGATCTCAGTTAATTGAATTTTATCCAGTTGTTTTTGACGAGAGGTTGCTTGTTTCGCTTTTGATGCGTTTGCAGAGAAACGGCTTACGAACGTTTGTAAGTCAGCAATTTGTGCTTTCTTCTTCGCATTATCTGCTTGAAGTTGTTCACGAGCTTGTTCTGCTGCTGTCATGTACTCATCGTAGTTACCTGGGAACAGGCAAAGCTCACCGTAATCTAAGTCAGCCATGTGCGTACATACTGAGTTTAAGAAATGACGGTCGTGCGAGATGATGATCATTGTACAGTTACGAGCAAGAAGGATATCTTCTAACCACGCGATAGTGTGCATGTCCAAGTTGTTCGTTGGTTCGTCAAGAAGCATGATATCTGGTTCTGCGAATAGAACTTGTGCTAAAAGAACACGAACTTTAAGACCAGGAGCAACCTCACTCATTAAACCAAAGTGCTGTGATTCAGGAAGACCTAAACCTAATAGAAGTTCACCTGCACGAGCTTCAGCAGAGTAGCCATCCATTTCAGCGAATTCAGTTTCTAAATCACCAACACGCATACCATCTTCATCAGACATTTCTGGTAAAGAATAGATACGGTCGCGTTCTTCTTTGATTTTCCACAGTTCTTTATGACCCATGATAACAGTGTCAATTACTGTGTATTCTTCAAATGCGAACTGATCTTGACCTAATTTAGCCATACGCTCATTAGGATCAGTTGATACTGTACCAGCTGATTGCTCCAACTCTCCACCCAAGATTTTCATAAAGGTAGATTTACCACAGCCATTCGCGCCGATTAAACCGTAACGGTTACCGTTACCAAACTTAACAGAAATATTTTCAAAAAGTGGCTTATCGCCAAATTGCATTGTGATGTTAGCAGTCGTTAGCACAGTACATTCCAATTATTGATCAATGAGACAGAAAAAAGCTGGCACAAAAACCAGCTTTTCAAATTTAGGGGGAGTATAGCAGCATTTGTGATTTCCATCACTTTTTATTCTGTTTCTGCTTAATAAACGCTAGAGGAGTCTGCCCTACTTGCTTTTTAAAGAAGGAAATAAAAGCACTGTCAGATGAAAAATCCAACTGAAATGCAACATCACTTACTTGCGTATTCTCACATAATAACTCGATTGATTTTAACACTCTCCATTGTTGCTTCCATTCCTGATATGACATTCCAGTTTCTTTTTTAAATAATCGAGTAATCGTTTTACTGCTTGCTCCTATCTTTTTAGACAATGTTTGCAGATCTGGAGCGAGAAAATCCGGTTTCTGTACCTGCTCACTAAATGTGATTAAACGTTTTTCTGTAGGCAAAGGTAAACTAAACGGTTGTTGATGTGCTTCATAAAAAGATTCCCAAAAGAGTGCTGTTGTGTGTAACGTTTCTGATTTGGGTTTATCCCATGGCCACATTGCCATCTTATTAATTAACGCTCTAAGTAATTCGTCCACCTCGATCATCACAATGTCTTCAGGACATGGGAACTTATCACAATCAAAATACAACGATCGGTACGCTACAACATTTGTCATAAACGCTCGGTGAGGTGTATTCGCTGGTATCCAAACGGCTTTTGTGGGTGGCAAAACACACATTGAATGAGATAAAGCAAAACTCATACAGCCTTCAGGTGCATACAATAATTGCCCTTTCTGATGATAGTGCATCCCTGAATCATGACGACCAACATCAGCAGCAATACCAATCACATCTGCGGGCAATTTATCTGCATCAAATTTAGTTTCATCTGAAATAATAGCCATAATGTCCGAATCTTATTGTTTTTGGTTTTAATGTTGTTAATGGAACAATCGTAATTAGAAATATACTGTTTGCCAAGTTAATTCACACGAGATACACAATGAACACAAAACCTTCACTCTGGCTTATGGTACTTCTTTTGATGTTTCCTCAAATCGTTGAAACCATTTACAGCCCAGCACTTGGCTCAATAGCAGATTCATTTGCTGTAACTTATTCACAAGCTTCGCAAACCATTTCAATTTACTTTTCAGCTTTTGCTTTGGGTGTCGTGGTATGGGGAATTTTAGCGGATAAATTAGGTCGCAGACCCACCATGCTACTCGGGTTAGTCATTTACAGTTTAGCCGCCTTATCTGCGTTGCTAACAGACAGTTTCACCTATCTGATGATCGCTCGTGCTGTTAGTGCGTTTGGTATAGCAGTCGGCTCAGTGATCACACAAACCATGCTACGTGATGCATTTGATACCAAAGAGCTCAGTAAAGTATTCAGTTTGATGGGAATGGGGATTTCTATTAGTCCCGTTTTAGGGATGCTACTCGGTGGTCAACTTACTCAATTCGGTGGTTACCATTATGTATTTATCGCTTTATTTATTATGGCTCTAGTACTAGTTGCATATAATCTTGTAGCTTTACCTGAAACTCAGAAAACAAAGCAACCTCTAGAATTAAAACAACTCGGACTCAAAATGCTAAAAGATATCAATATCTGGCGTTCTGGTTGCCTTGTCGCTTTATTTAATATTGCTTTGTTTTCATATTACCAATTGGGAGCTTTTAAATTCGAGCAATTAGGACTGTCCTCGCAAGAGTTTGGTTATAGCGGGATCGTGTTAGGTCTAGGTACATTTATAGGGAGTTATTTAAATAAGTATCTTATTTCTAAACAAGTTTCATTACTGCGTTTATTGCAACTATCTGCTCTTTTATTGACTTTAGGTGGAATACTAGTGACTTATTTAATCGATTCAATTTGGTTTTTACTGCCTATGATCTTAGTTGTTATGTCTTTTGGTATCGCCATTCCAAATATTCTTAGCGTGGCGTTAATTGATTATAAACAACAAGCAGGCAGTGCTGGAGCTCTGTTTGGACTTATGTATTACTTAATGATAGGTGCAGGGCTTAGCTTGGCAGGTTCGATTCAACACCTTGGCATTGTTTTACTGATGTGTGGAGTTATCTCCTCTCTGCTTGTGGCTTTTAAAAAATAATAACATGCTCGCTCTTACATTAAATGAGCGAGCATATCTAATTTAGTGAATAGATTTAATATCTTATCAACGACTCACACGATAACCAATTAATGAAGGAACTTCACAATCCATAGTTTCTATGTAGATATTTCGCTCTCTCCACATCACTTCCATATCGTATAGACAAAATGAATATTGTTTAGGGTCAATCACCCATTTATGTTTAATTTTTACTGATACAGACGTAAATAATTCATTATCATTTCCCCACCATGCTAAAACTAAATACTTATAATTCTCTCCATCATGATAAATAGCAAACGCGGCGGTTTCTCGCCAATTAACCTCTGATTGAGACTTAACTGTGGCAAGTCGTTTATTAAACATTGAGATATTAATTGGTTTATTTATGGCCGATATTGTATAAATTTTAATTCCATCAATATCTATCCAATGCACATCACTTTCTATTGTTCTCGGTTGGTACATGACTCATCCCTAGCCAGTAAATAAAAGATATAAAACAGTTGTCATTATTATAGGTTATGGAAATAGAATAAGATGACCAATCAACATTGTGTATAAATTAACCACCAAAACCTTTGCAATGCGATCAACTACTCTTTTATCTGAGCTTTTATTGCAACAAATACTTCTAATAAAAATACATAAAAAAGGCCTAAACCGAAGTCTAAGCCTTAATCATCTTAATTTTACTCGTACTCAGCAGAATACGTTTCTTTATATGTATGAGAATAAAGTTCAAATAAGTTGCCAAATGGGTCTTCTAAATACACCATTTGTGATGTGTTGTTATCATCTTCTGGGTGGTAACGCATAATATCCATTCGTACTTTACCGCCAAACTCTTCAGTTCGAGCGATCACGCCGTGAAAGTCATCTGTTTGAAGACAAAAATGGAAGATACCGATTCGAGAGAAATCAACTTCATGACGTTCTTGACGCTCTTTCATTTCAAATAACTCAAAACCAATGCCGTCTTTTGTTAATAAGTGCGCAATATTGAAGCCTTTAAAGCCTTCACCAAATACAGCAATACACATTCTGCCAATTGCGGTTTCACGCTCTTCTTCAACTTTTGTGTTACCCATTACCACTTCAAGACCAAGCGCTTTTGTGTAAAACTCAACCGCTTTGTCCATATCGCCAACCATGATGTACTTTAATCCCAATATTAAAAACTAGTCAAAGCCAATAAAACCAGCTAAATAACAATGGTTTAATAGATTTAAAAACCAACCTATCATGTTGACAACTATCAAACATCGACTAATCTGATTATTATATGTCAATAAATGAAAGGTTAGATATGAGAGCAAGTATCTTAAGGGAACTATCTTTGCTAAGTAATGCGTTATCACCTGAATATTATGATTACTTTGCTCGGATAGTCCAAACTAGCACTGTTAATTACAAGAAAAAGTTTTTTTTGAATATTTACTCATCATTCTGTTTCTTAACTAAACCTAACAGCTATACCGCAATTGATATATTAAATTGTGATGATAATTTCAACAAACACTTTGAACTATTTGTTGGCTTTATATATCAAGAAAATCAAAGTTTACTCAGCACTAATTACATATACCTGTGTGTATTTAAAAAAATTTTCAAAACAATTGCGGCGGATAAGCACCTTAACTTCAATGACTTGAAAATAAGTAGGCTTGAAGTCAGTGATGATATACAAAAGTGTATAAATAGCTTCAACGAGTTGAATGTTGATAGAAATAAACTTAATTACCTTAACGGATGGCAAGTACTCTCAAAAGATGGTACTGAATTTGAGTTACACCTTAATTCTATCTATACCACATATGGGGTTGAATTTACGGCGCAAGTTCACAAGGCATTAATTGACTATGGGCATACCCAAAAGAAAAGAAGCTTACAAACTTATGTTATATATATAAAAGCGTTTTTTGAAGCGATGGTTTTAGTATGTCCAAATCACGATGAAATTAAAAAATGTCTTAGCCGTAGCCACGTTCAAAGCTTCTTCAACGATATAATGAATGTATGGTTCGCCTCACATTTATCGAGAGGTAATGAGCCCAAAACATTTTTTTCTTATTGGCACAAAATTGTAAAGATATATACTGAATCCTTTATTGATACTGGTATATTTGATCTCCCCATAAAACCGTTTATTGTTCCAAAGTGGAAATATCCCAAAGATACCGCTCCAACATTTTCAGTAGGCGCTCAAGCGACGGAAAAGGAAAAGCAACGTTGGTTTGTAGATATACCTATTAAAATTAACGATGAAGAAGCGATATCAATTATCAAATCAAAGATTGATGACGACTTAGCGTACATTCACCAAATATGTATGACAAAATTTAAAGAATTTAAAGAAAGAACTAAACGAAACGCTATTTTTATCAAAACAGGCAATGCTAAACCCCTTTTGGGAACTAAAAACGACCATAAATATCGAGGCTTTGTTGGTGAGAATAACCTTGCCAATACAGTAGCAACTTTTTATACACATGGTTTTAATCCGAAAAAATTTGGTAATTACATTAATTTTTTAGGTTTCCAAGGTAAAAATAGTATTTTGTTGGAAGAATTAAATCTTCCTACAACTTCCTCTTTGGCAGTCCTATTAACATTACTTGTAATGGAACACCCTGAAATTACTCCGGCATGGCTAGAAACATGGGAACTGTACGATAAAAATGGAAAACAAGCAGGTTTTAAGAAATCGAATAATCAGTATATAGCGGTGAGCAACAAAGATAGGAAAGGAATAATCACTGCCCAGCAATCCGTTGTTTTAAATGATCGTTCAAAAGTTGTGGTCGAGTATTTGATTGAGCATACGTCGTTTGCTCGTAAGCAATTAAAGGCAAGTGGTAAGGCCGCTTGGAGAAAAATGCTTCTCACTGCATCGACAACAGAGGTCAAACATATCAGCTCTATAAATATTATCAATAATGCTTCGCAATATTTAGAGTGGATAAGTAACCCATTACTAGTTGAATCTAGTAGTTTAATGACACCATGTAATGCAATAAAGCTCGCCAAATTAATATCTCTACGCTCAATTCGTAAACATAGAGGCCTTCAGATTTACCTTGAAACCTGTTCTATGGATGCTGTAGCTGAGGCTTTGGGACACAAGAAAAAAGACTTGGTATTATTGGCTTCATACCTCCCCAAACCACTCATGGACTTTTTTAATGATCGTTGGATACGTCAATTCCAGAATGCAATTATTCTTGAAGCGATGAAGAACTCACCATATCTACTCGATGCTACCGATTTGACGGCTGAAGATATTGAAGAGTTTCTTCGTAATCATGGTCTTGGTCATCTGCCTCCTCACTTTGATTGCAGACTTCAAGAGCAAACTGATGAAAGAAGCATAAAAGAGTCCAGCTTCGACGAAATCTCATTTCTAATTTCGACATCGTTATTACAGTTACTCATAGCAATTAGGGCGATTGTAGAAAATGAAGAAAATAAACATACATTTTTAGATATTGTAAACGATTGGTACGAGTCAGCGGTGTTTATCCTTAACTCTCTTTCTACTGAGCAGTATCGTTCTGATACAGAGCTTGCATCAATGCTCCATGACGCTAATCAAAACGCATTAGATATTAACTTAATTCGTGGAGCAATAACATGTTAAGACTTATCGAGAAAATTTTTGATGAAAAGCTGAGTTTTGAAAGCTTGGGTTCGCAAGAGTTAGAGCAACTGATTCAAGAGTCAATTGCCAGCAATGATTATCGTGCATTACAAAAACTAACCAATATATACACAGGAGTTTATGAATACAATGACCGTAAACCTTGGTGGTTACTTTCTGATTTTGATGATGATGTATGGTTAATTGACTTTACCAGTGATGAACAAAAAACAAGGAAAAAATTTGATACTAAAACAAAGGAGTTAAATTGGAGTGCTGTTTATCTTGACGATGGCGAGCGACTAACAGCCATCAAGCACAAAAAACTATTAAATAGTTTCAAATATTGGATAGTCGCTATCGATAATCCGTTAGAAAATGGCGGAAAATTAATTGCCGTAAGAACCGCATATGGAAGGTTTAATACTGTCATTCACTTAGTTAACGCAATATTACTACACTCTAAATCATTAAAGCTTGCAAAGTTTCAATTAGTCAATGTAAACGATGATTTTTGGCTGAATATCCTTATACAAATAGCCATCCAAGGAAGTTTTTCAGGAATTTATAGACCTGATATTAATCTCGAGAAACTTTTAAACAAAGAAAGCTTAAACATTACAAGTGAGCAAGCGGAACAATTCAAAAAAAAATACCCATATTTATCTAAGAGCCTAGCTAGTGATGAAATAAAGCTATCATTAAATGATAAAGCCAAAGCTTGTGCGTGGCTCTATGAGCAAGGTTACTACAGGCTCGAGGGTGGGTCTCCTAGACTTCAAGGAAATTCCTCTATTTTGGCTTCATTACTATTCAATGGCACCATCCTATCAACCGATTTTGTACTTCCTGCATACCCTGAGTTGAGCTTAAAAGGTCATTTACTCACGACAGAATACGCTGCTATAGCAAATAAAAATACAAGTTCTGAGCTAACTCAGAAAGTAATTTCAGACTACATAAATGCTATTCGCTTTATTTATACCAACTTTGAACGAAATAATGCCTGCTCTCCCAATATTCTCGGTCAACACATAACCGCAGTCAGTGTGAGTCAAAATGAACTTGTTAAGCTGAAAAAGGCAGGAAGGACACGCACACTTTCTCCTGAGTTTGTTTTTAATTTAATTCGCCAATGTTACGAGTTTACCAAAGAACATTTACCCAAAGATGACGTAACTAATTCAAATGAAACATCTCTACTCAGTGAGATTTTACAAAGCGTAACGAAGGGGGCATCGAAGTCGGTAGCAAAACGTAAAAACCGGTCTAAATCGGCTAAAAAAGTGAAGGAATTTACCGAAGTTCTACGAGATAACTTACCAACAACGGAACGTAAAGATTGGTTCCATAGTGAAGCAATGAATTTTTTGAGCAGTGATTACCTTGCTAAGGGCATTAAGCAAATTCACGTATTTGATATAAATATTCTAGATCGGCACAAAAGAATCAGGGCTAACGAGAGTCTGTTCGATCTATTTGATATTCTGCAAGGCTCTATTCAAATCCTTGTGGGTGTAATTATGGCAAGGAGACAAGATGAACTCATAAAACTTAAAGCTCATGGTAACTTGTCACCCAATATCAATCCATTCACCGATAAAGGATCAACATCCAACTACAGCTTAAAGTTCAATATTAAAAAGACAGGGATTGGTGGAAACAAAGGAAGAAATGAAACAGCAAAGAGACCAATACCACGGTCTATCGCAAAACTGATTTGGCAACTAGAGCAGTTCAACATTGAAGTCATTCGACGAAAATTAAACAACGGTCCCCTATCTCTATTTAATTGTTTAACTTCGAGGACTTGTAGGTTCAGTAGTTTGAACTACCGAAGCTTTAATAACCACCTTAATGCTGTATGTGACTACTTTGAAACACCTTTGGTGCAATATGACACAGGTGAATATCGCCGTAACTATGTACGCCAACATCAACTTAGACGATTTTTTGCAATGGTTTTTTTCTGGTCTAAGCGCTTTAAAGGAATGGAGTCTTTACGTTGGATGCTCGCTCATTCAGACATAGAGCACTTATATCACTATATTTCAGAATCAGAGTCAGGTGTAGTTCTTACAGGTGTTAAAGCCACAACCATAACTCGCAGCATAATTGACCCTTCATCCGAACTTCACAATACCATCGAAATTGAAGAATTGCGTAAAGTCATTGCAAGGCGTGTGTTAGGCAACGAAGCTAAAGCTGTAGAGCTCAGTACTTTGAGTGATGCCAGTGAATACTATAAGGATGAATCCTATAAAACCATACCGCATATCAGTCAAATACAGAAAGAACAAGCCATCGAAAATGAAATCATAGATATGCTTGAAGTAGGTTCGATCACATTAGAGCCAGAGTTTTTTACGATTACTGAAGCTAATGGTGACGAAGTACGAACATTTAACTTAATACTAAAAATAAAAGACCTTGATTAGGGGATTCTCAATGAAAGCAAAAGAAAAAAACCAAACTAAGGTATTTGAAACCGAAAAGCTTCTACTCGAAATTATCAAAGATCCTCATGGCTATAAAGGCGATGCTGAGCTATATAAGGCACTGAAATCTCAAGCAGCTATAGCGAAACTTGAAAACCCAGATAGACAAATATTCTCATGTTCGCTGAATACCGTAAAAAGCGTCTCTGAAGCTCTTTTGGATAGAGGTTTTTTAGGTCTGGATAAGTTAAGAATTAACGCTAAGGCTGCTATAGAAGCTGCTCTGCATTCAGAAAAAACAGGAAAACCAAACAAGCAATCTATAACAGGTTTAAAACTAAAAATAGATGAGTTGGAAGAGCAGCTAATTGCAATGCGCTTTGCTTGCTTTAATTTAACAACAGTAGTTGATGAACTTCACTCTCAAGCTAAAACATTGGCAGTGCACAACGGTACTCTTGACCAGCGTATCGAATTGTACAAAGAAGTAAACGCAAGACTCGAAGTGAAACTCAGTCACGCACAACAATCTGATGATTTTAATAAGTTTATAACTGAATTTACAAGGTTTCTAGATGCCACTACATAAGCTAAATAACCATAAACAATGGACTCATATTGGGTTTGACAAGAAACTTCAATTTCGCAAGCCCATCAACATCCCTTTTATAACTTACAGCAACCATCTACCGTGTGTTGAGGCAAATGCTTACATTCACTATTTGGTTGTGACAAACAAAAAGCAAGGCACTCTTCGTAGTAAAGCGCACAACATTAATACCTTGGTTCGTTTTGTTGAGAATCAACCTAGCATCACTAAATTCAGCCAACTTAATGATTCAACCTTTAGGCTGTTTATTCAGGGGCTACAGGTAGAACGTAAAGCTAACGGTGAGCTGAAAAAGTCGAATAACACGGTGATTACCATAGCCCATAGTTGTATCGATTTTTTGCTTTTTGTGCAGTCATTCCATGACCTAAGTAATTTTATTGGAACAGATAAAAGCAACTCGATTCGAATATTGAAAAAAAACTACAAACGTAAACCTGAGGGATACAAAGGTTTTAGTGAAGGGGTAAAGTACACTCATTCTGCTTTTCCTACTCCAGATGCAAAAAAGAAACGCCATCCAGTATCAGAAGAGGATGCCATAAAAATTTGGCAATATATCAAGCTTCAAACATCAAAAGACAAACGCAAGCGTGATATGGCGCTTTATACAACCATGGAACAAACTGGAGCTCGTGTTGAAGAATTGAGTTTAATGAAGTGGAGTGACTATGAGGAAGCTAGGCGAACGGGTTCACTTAAATTAATTACCTTGAAGCGACAGGATGACAAAACTACGCGTTATGTCCCAGTCCCCAATATTTTACTAGCAAGTATTAGTGATTACGGAAAAGTTAGAAAAAAAATCATGAAGAAAAAGAAGGTTAAACATGACTTTCTTTTTATCAGCTTAACAACAGGCAAACCGATTGCAGCAGGCTCTTGGACAACCTACATAAACAACTGGCAGAAAGAATTAGGGATAGAAGGAGCCATCAGCCCTCATTTGTGGAGACATGCATTTGTCACTGATAAACTCAAAGAACTAATTCTCACTGATGCTGAAATAAACAATAAAGATGATTTCAGAAGGCGCTTATTACACACTGCTACCTTTAAGCAACAATTGCAGCAATGGACAGGCCACACTAACTTAAATTCATTAGATACTTATATAGACTTAGTGTTCGCTGATTTAAATGGCTATACGACTGTTTATAACGCAGTATCGCTATCAAGTAGTGTAAAGTTGATGGAGCGTCAGATTGCAGTATTAGAAGAACAGATACTCAAAAAGGAATTAAAAACTACTGCAGCTCTTATTGAGATCAAAAGTTTATTAAATGCATTTAAATCCGATATTAAGAAATGCACTGAAGAAAAACCCATGAAACACTAAGCTTTATAATTTTTTGTTATCAAAAATATAATTATTGATAATTATTAATTTCAGGATTATTTACCTATACTTCTCACATCAAAACAATTACATAAATATTTGGAGAAAGTAATGAAAATGAATCATGTTGGCCTAATGGTCGGAAATATGGATAAAGCAGTAGAGTTCTACACTAAAGCTTTAGGTCTTCGCATTGTAATGAACAATACCAAGGTTATTGAAGAGCGTGAAAGTGCGATTGGCCGCATGTGTATCGCGGTATTCGGTGAAGGCTTTAAAGGTTTTAACATTGCTCATCTTGTAACAACTGATGGTATTGGTGTTGAGTTATTTGAAATGAAAGATCGCCAAGAACGTCATGAAGTTGATTTCTCTCGTCTAGGCATTTTCCATTTCTGTTTACAACTGCCAAAAGAGCAATTTGATTCAGCTATTAAACGTGTTGAAGAGTTCGGAGGTAAGGTTCGTATGGATATCATGCGATACCATCCAGAAGACGATTCAAAGCAAGCACAAATGGTTTACCTAGAAGACCCATTTGGCAACTTATTTGAATTTTACTCACACTCTTACGAAGATACATATGCGTCAGATTATGAGTAATAAATAGAGTCATAAAAGCAGTATTACTCGTTGTTAGCAATACTGCTTCTTTTTATCTACGTTGTAGTATGGGTTGTTGTGGTCAATAGCCTCTACTCATACAAATACTTCTGAAACCCAATAAACGTGTCTCGTATCGCCAAAGGAGATCCAAACTCTACGGCTGCATCACTAATCGTATTGTATTTAAGCTCAACCAAACTACGCATTTTCTGTGCAGCTAGTTCTTGTACACCATCTTCAATATATTTATCCAAAATGAATTCTATAAACTCAACTTGTTTATAGGAAAAATGACTTGAAATAGCCGGTTTCGCAATGGCGACACGCTCTTTACGTGTATGCGTATCTCTAGCGTAAGCCACAAAAGATAATAAGTCGTATACGTCACTGTCTTTGGCATCGATAATATCTTTCATGCTATCGAGTTTTTCATCGTCGTACCCAGCTTCATATAAATCAGCTAATAGCTTTTCACGGGTATTTGGATTACTCCATATCTCACGTAACTCATCTTCATTAGCAAAAAACCTTGGTAAGTCCCCAAACAATTGCTCAACGAACTGTTTGGCTGTCAGCATTGCGCCATCGGCTCCCATAAACAACACACTCTTCATGTGCTGTATTTGACGCACTTTTCCATCGGTTAACGTAATGAATATCTTCTCTGGTTTACCCGTATCGTCTTCATCATCACCTATAGGGCAACTACACGGCGAGTTTCCGCAGTTATTGCAAGGTTCTACAATACATTGACAAGGAGAGTGAAAACATTTGCCACAAAGCACGTCAGGATCTTCTATGACGCAGTTACACGGGTTAAATCCACAGGTTTCACATACGCAACTACATGGATTGTGATTGCAGATATCACATGGCTCTTGCTCTGGTTTTTCGTCTGGTGGTAACGGCTCACCGTCCCATTCAGGATCAGAAAAATTATGATGGGCTTTTACAAAATCATACACGGTGAAGAATGACTTCCCATCATACATCCGCGTACCACGGCCAATGATCTGCTTAAACTCAATCATGTTTTTACATTCACGCATTAACACAATGTTTCGCACATTACGGGCATCTACGCCTGTCGATAACTTGCGTGAAGTAGTTAAAATGGTCGGAATGGTTTTTTCATTATCACAGAATGTGCGAAGATCATTTTCGCCTGCTGCACCATCATTTGCAGTAATACGCACACAATAGCTTGGGTTAGTCGTCCACCCTTTTTTTACTGCATATTGATTGATTAAATCACGTACCATACCTGCGTGTTCTTGTGTGGCACAAAACACGATGCTTTTCTCAGATGGGTTAATATGATCCATCCAATACTGCACACGCTTTTGCTCACGCTGCGGCATTACTATGATGCGGTTAAAGTCCCCTTCTTTGTAAACTTTGCCAGCTTCAGGCTCGCCTTTAAACGTAACAGCATCGCCAGGTGTGTAAACATACTCATCCATGGTGCCGACTATCGGATACACCTTAAATGGCGTTAAAAAACCATCGTTAATGCCTTGTTTTAAGGTATAGCTGTAAACTGGCTCACCAAAGTATTTATAACTATCGGCATTGTCAGTACGTTTTGGTGTTGCTGTTAAACCTAACTGCACCGCAGGAGAGAAATAATCTAGAATATCGCGCCACGAACTCTCATCATTCGCACCGCCTCGGTGACACTCATCAATAATGATAAAATCGAAAAAGTCTTCTGGGTATTGTCTGAAGTTACAGTTGCTTGTATCTGTTATTACCGCTTGTTCAAATTCTTCATCTTCAACTTCTTCTGCATTTAAGCTGTGTTTATTTGCAGAGTCGGTCATTAGGGTTTGGAAAATTGCCATAAAGATACTGGCGTTTTTAGGTACACCCTTGGCTTTTTTGATTTCACTTGGAGTAATACGCACGACGGCATCTTCACCAAAAGCGCCGAAGTCGTTAAAGGCTTGTTTGGTTAATACATTACGGTCGGCTAAAAATAGAATACGTGGGCGTTTTTTAGCATTACTTGGGTTCTTAGCCGCTTGTAAACTCCAACGACTATTAAACAGCTTCCATGACAATTGAAAGGCAATACAGGTTTTACCCGTGCCTGTTGCAAGTGTGAGTAGAATACGGTCTTTGCCTTTTGCTATTGCCTCTAACGCTTGGTTAATGGCGTTTTCTTGGTAATAACGAGGTTGCCAATCGCCTTTACATTCAAAGGGGATTTTTGCAAAGTTTTCACGCCAAGTGCTCGTAAACGCTGGCTCGGCTTTACCGTCATCACCATTAAATGCAATCGCCCACATCTCTTCAGGGCTTAAATAGCGGTTAACGAGCTGTTCTTCACCCGTCAGCATGTCTATTTGGTAAATGTCATGACCATTTGTGGCATAAGCGAAACGGCACTGTAAACGCTCGGCGTAGTCTTTGGCTTGGCGTACACCTTCGGTGTAACTTAGGCTTTCACGTTTGGCTTCAACAGCAGCGAGTTTACGGCCTTGAAACTCTAAAACGTAATCAGCACTGAGTTTTGAGCCACGTTTACCGCCGCCCAAAATACGGCCAGCAGTAATACTCACCTCTCGGCGAATAATGCTGTGATCAGCTTTACCCCAACCATCGACCGTCAATTTAGGCGAGATTAACTCAGCACGGGTTTCAGATTCATTTCTACTCATGACACTTACCTTGTGTTTACTGTTTAGACTGATGCTTAATCGTGAGTTAATTCACCGCTAAAGGCTTTTTGTAAGATGGACTTTTTAAGTTCGTCTATCGAGTCTAATTTTTGCTGGTAAATTGCTTCAAGCTCAATAACCCTTTCTTTAGCTTCAAATAACTTTTGCGCAATCAATTCCTGCTCAATCACATCATTTAAAATTGGAACAGATATCACCTGCATTTTTTTTGGTGACGTATGTCGAACCTTTAATCCTGTAGCGGTCTCTTGAACCTTTGCTCTGAAATTTTTTGTATTAAATAGATGAAATAAAAATTTCAAACTGACTTTATTTTTAAACTCAGGTGTAAGTTCAACCAATCCTAAACGCTGATTATGAAGAAAGGTATTATTTTCAGGTACTAAAGCAGAAGAGCCTAGTAAACCTACTGCTTGTTCCGTCATAGCAACCAGAAGGTCACCTTTTTTAAGTAAATACTCAGCAGGAAAATCACCTTCATAATATTTTGTTTTCTCACCTCTATATCTATATCCACCATCTTCGTAGAAGCTACCTGGAGTTAATAATATCAACTTCGATTTATCTACAAAAAACTCAGATTTAAATGCAAATCCATGCTTAAAATTACAAATATCTCCTAGGGGTAAATCAACCCAACCTTCACCTTTCTGGCTAAACACTTGTTGCAAGTAGCTATCAAATAACTCGCGGGCGTTTTTTAGGTTTTGTTCGGTTTTAGCACGGGTTTGTTCTAAGTCGGAAAATACAGTATCGAGCAATGCCACAATGCGCTTTTGTTCCACTAAATTTACATACGAAAAGCTTAATGACTCTATTTGCTTTTTATTAATTGATGCAAATACAGCCCCTTCATTACCTGTTATCTCATCTTGTTTAGATAATAAGTAATAATATAAGAAGTCTTTATTTAGCTTTTCACTCGGTCTAATTGCAGCTAGACCTCGGCCAATACAAATATTCTGTGTTGAGAAATTAATAGGGCCAACAGGTGCCCTTACTGACATTAAAATATCACCAGCTTGTGCTTCTTTCGTGACTTTTGTCGTCCATTTTTGTGGAGCACCTATAAAACGGTCACCAAACTCCTTTTTCCCTTGATAAAAAGGTAAGCCTTCCACCTCAGTATTGTAATATTTACCTTGAGGTGATTGACCTGCAATTACCTCACAGAAATCACCTAAAGATTGATTTGACCACTCCATTACAACAACTCCTGAATCTTAGCTAAAATCGCTTCAGATTCTTTATCAAGTTTAATAATGTCATCAATAATAGCTTTAGGCTCACGCAGTGGTGCGTCTTCTGCAACATTCGGGTTTTTAACCGATAGGTCATAGGTGTTTTCATCAATATCACTAATTGCTAATGACCATGATTTATCTGAAACCCCTTTTTTCAAATCACCCATAGCGGCTTTTTGCAGCTTAACAAAGTCTTCTAAATCTTTGTCGTTTAGTGGGTTTGTTTTACCCATGTTACGACCGACATTTAGCTCATAAAACCATGTATTAAGCGTAGGTTCGCCTTTGGTAAAGAACAGCACCACGGTTTTTACACCTGCACCTAAGAACGTACCACCAGGGCAATCGAGTACTGTATGCAAGTTACAGTTTTCAAGTAGTTCCTTACGCAGTGCAATTGCCGCTTTATCGGTATTACTTAAAAAGGTATTTTTAATAACTACAGCCGCACGGCCACCGGGTTTAAGCATTTTGATAAAGTGCTGCAAAAACAAAAATGCTGTTTCGCCCGTTTGGATAGGGAAGTTCTCTTGAACCTCTTTACGCTCTTTTCCACCAAATGGCGGGTTAGCCAGAATGATGTCGTGTTGACTGCTTGGTTGAATATCTTGCAGATTTTCAGACAGTGTATTGGTGTGTAATACGTTAGGCGCTTCAATGCCGTGCAAAATCATGTTCATGATAGCGATAACATACGCCAGAGATTTTTTCTCCTTGGCATAAAACGTATCTTTTTGCAGTGTCGCTAAGTCAGTGGTGCTTAATTTTACTTTTTCGCGGCCACCTTGACGTAGATAATCAAAGGCTTCACACAAGAACCCCGCAGAACCTGCTGCGCCATCGTAAATAGTTTCACCGATTTTAGGCTGAACGACATCGATCATCGCTCGGATTAATGGGCGCGGCGTATAGTATTCACCACCGTTACGACCTGCGTTACCCATGTTTTTAATTTTAGCTTCATACAAGTGGCTCAGTTCGTGTTTTTCTTGCTGTGAGCGAAAACGTAATGTATCAATTTTTTCCAATGCGTCACGCAGTGAATAACCACTTTGAATCTTGTTTTTTATCTCGCTAAAAATCTCACCAATTTTGTATTCGATGGTGTTTGCGCTATCAGCACGTTGCTTAAAGCCTTTTAAGTATGGGAAAAGCTTGCCATCCACAAAATCCATCAGGTCATCACCCGTTAAGGCGTTGTTATGATCAAACTTACCATCTGCATCTTTAGGCGCAGCCCAGTTACTCCAACGGAATTGTTCTTCGATGATGTACTCGTAAGTTTCCATCATCATTTCCGCTTCTTGGGATTTGGTGAACTCAAGATCGTCAAGGTACTTTAAAAACAGCATCCATGAAGACTGTTCTGTGTAATCTAGCTCAGAAGAGCAACCTGCATCTTTATGGAAGATGTCATCAACGTTCTTGAATACTTGTTCAAACATGTTTTGAGTGTCCTGATAGCGGCTAAGTTATGGGAAGAAGGTCTAATATTCTCCTGAGAAACCCATAACAAATTGAATTATGTAATTAGGGAGGAATATACCCTTTTTCTTTAGTCTTTACTTTGATTTAGTGATGCAATGAGTTTTTTTCTTTCACTCTCAGTCATTTGAGAAATTAAACAGGCTAACTCGGCTGCACTTTCATCTTCACAGAAGAAATAATTAAGCGGCACACCTAATTCATCAGCGATAAGCTTTAAGGTTTGAATATCAGGGGTGTGCTTGCCTTTCTCGTATTGATTCATTCGAGGGCTTGCTGAACTTTCATCCATACCTATACACACTCCCAATGCTTTTTGAGAGAGTTTCGCTTTTTTACGAGCTTGTTTGAGTCGCTCTGGGATTGGACTAATAAATAACACTTAAATTTCATTTCGGTAGACTCTAATAACTAAGATTGTCTTAGTTTTATCGATTCCTGTATACTAAGCAATACTTAGTTTTTAGTTAATGTGATTTTGAAAATGAAACGGTCTCGAAGAATTAGTGCGGTGATGCACAAGTTATTGATAGAAAATGGGTTAAATGGGTTCACTGTGCTAGAAGCTAGAGATTTGTGGCTATCACTTAATAATATGAACACCAATTCTGCTGAAGCTCGCAAAAAAGTGTATCGTTCCATTTTACACTTTGAAAAGAAATGTTGGTTGCGAACTGAAGGATCTGGACGGGCAAAACGTTACTTTCAAACTGTTCAATTTAAAGAGTTACATAAAAATGTAACCACGAATAATCAAGTAAATACAAAATCTCAGGCACTCGTTCAAGACTATTCTATTTTGAACAATGAGCGTAATGAATACAAGGGCGAACTGGAGATAGTACTTGGGGAGGTTGACGAGTATCAGTCGGTCATATCCCGATTTCCTGAGCTAGAAAATAAACTGGCCCCTTTGCATCAGCAGGCTAAGGAGCGCGCTGCTTTATTGCTCGGTAAAGTGAACGTTTTAACAAAAGTTCTTAACACTCTTTATGAAGGAAATGAAGCATGTTGAGAAAGTGGCAAAGTGAATGTTCTGACAGAGCATTGGAGAAATACCAATCTAACGGCTCCCATTTTTTTTGCCAAGCTACACCAGGGGCTGGAAAGACGGTTCTTGCTGCTAATATTGCATTAAGACTGCTACAAAACGACATGGTGGATCTTGTGTTGTGCTTTTCACCATCGTTGACGGTTTCTGATAGTATTAAGAAAACCTTTTCATCATTCCTTAATTGCACATTTAATGGTGGGATGGGAGCTATCGGACAATCTTTAACCTATCAATCTATCCAGTTCCTTAATGATGAGTTTTGGCAAACATTACGCAATCATAGAGTCTTTGTTGTTTTTGATGAAATACACCACTGCGCTGGCTCTGAGGTTGAAAATGCGAACATTTAGGGGCAGCAAATTCTAACAAAGATACAAGGGCTTGCTACTTTTACACTTGCACTTTCAGGAACACCATGGCGATCAGACTCTTTACCTATTGTGATGGGTGAATACAGCGACCCAGAAGGACAACTTCTTGTCGATTACCAATATACTCTTGAACAAGCGATTACTGATGGTGTCTGTAGATCGCCTAAAATCGTGTTAATTGATAATGAACACTTGTCTGTTAGTAGTAGCGAAAAAGTGGAATCTTTTTCATCAATATTAGAGATGCTTAAGCAGACAAAAGCGTCTTACCAGAGTGTAATTCACAACCAAGAGGCTATAGAATATCTACTAAGTTTAGGGTGTGAACGATTAGCAAGAGTGCGCTTAGACTCTCCAAATGCCGGCGGACTCATTGTTGCTGCGTCAGTTCAGCATGCACACGAAATCAAAGAGGTTCTCTCTCAGAAATTTGGTCAAACCGTTTCAATTGTTACTTATCGACATGAAGAACCGCTAGCAGAAATAAAACGTTATCGACAAAGCGACACTCAATGGATCGTTAGTGTCGGAATGATAAGCGAAGGAACGGATATCCCTAGACTTCAAGTGTGTTGTCATATGAGCGCTGTAAAAACGGAACTGTATTTCAGGCAAGTGCTAGGACGTATTCTTCGAATCGACTCTTCCACGGCTCAACAAGCATGGTTATTTACATTTGCAGAACAAAACCTTATCCAGTTTGCTGAGCGAATTGAAGACGATATTCCTGAGTCATGTATTTATGCGAACATGGGAAAACCAATCAAGACTGAACTCCCTAATAAACGAAATGGTTTGAATGATAAAAAACCTTTGCTTGAGCCTCTAAGTCACACAAGTTCAAATGTATCTTGGGGAAATGGTATAGGCAGTTCAACCGCTCTTTATGGCACTCAAGGGACGTTTGATGAACTTCGGCTTGGAGCTTTTAAGCAGCGAGTAATCTCGGCATTTTCTACCATATAATAAAAGTAGACGCATTACTCAAAGGGGCAAACGATATAGTTATCCTTACCATCTGATACTCGGCAGTATTTATCTTATTGCCAAAATTATGACTATAAATCTAATATCAGTGAGGGCTATCGAGATTTTTTAGTTTGTTAAACAACAGTATCCAGTATAATCTTTTTATTTATAGTAGCTTATGGTGATTTAATGCCTAAAACAAGAGATAATCATTATGTGCCTCAGTGGCATCAAAAGGGCTTTGTTAGTGAAAGAGAAAACGAGCTTTGCCATCTCAAGCAAAAAATAATTATATTGCCGAATGGGACTGAAAAAATTATCCCTCCATCCAAAAAGTGGCAGACTCCGACCCAACGTTTTTATCAAAAAGACCTATACACGACTTTCTTTGGAGATGAAATCAACGATGAAATTGAGAAAAAATTGTTTGGGTATATTGATGATAATGGCTCACATGCTGTAAAGGCGTTTCTAACAGATGACCCAGCTGAATGGCATCAGCATTTTGAAAGTTTCTTTTCGTATTTAGATGCCCAAAAAATAAGAACACCAAAGGGCTTAGATTGGATAAAAAGCCATTACCCAGAGCTTAGTCAAAATGACTTGATGAAAGAAATGCAATCAGTAAGGTCGTTGCATTGTACTCTGTGGGCTGAGGGAGTACGAGAACTCGTTTCAGCCGAAGATTCAGCGGTTAAATTTATAGTTTCAGATCATCCTGTAACGGTATACAACAATGCATGCCCACCTGACTCAAAGCTATGTAAATACCCCAACGATCCAGATATTTCACTAAAAGGCTCACAAACTATTTTTCCATTAGATAAAAATAGATGCTTAATTTTGACCAATCTTGAATATGCAAAAGCCCCTGAATCAGTAGACCCTCTAGAGCCTCGCACTAACGCAGCAAAGATGCGTCAAAGCATGGTTAATACCATAGAGTTTATCAATACTCGAAAGTTGTCAGATGAAGAAGTAACTAAGATTAACTATATAATCAAAAGTCGTTCAAATGAGTCTGTAGCTGCTGGCTCTGATTCTTGGCTACATCCTGATAACGAAGTTCATTGCGATTGGGCTGATTTAAAACATGTATTGTTACCACCATCTAGCGAACTTTATTGTTATGGTGGGGAGATGCTTGCAAAATTTGATGATGGCCATGTTCATTATCAAGATGAATTTGGCCGGCAAACACCCGAAAGTAGTTTTCTTAAAAAGACAATTGATGAAAAAATGCTAGGTCCCAATGACAGCTGTGGGTGCGGTAGTGGTAGAAAGTTCAAGAAGTGCTGTAGAGATATACCGATAGAGAAGCGTTCGACTTGGTCGTATCTAAGTATTAGGGAACGAAATCTAGCGTTGTGTAATGCAATCAGAGACGTTCTGGGGCTCAATAAAGGAAAGTCATGGGATGATGTTAGGCGTGAATTGTCAGATGAACAGGTGTCAGAAATCTATAGGTTTTATTCCGTACTATGGCCCACTGATACTGATATCTATTCTATGTTGCCTAAACCTGATGGTAAGTTTCGTGGACTTTATACTGGCCCATTAGATATTAGAAGGATAGGTATACACGCACTTGCTATGGCACCTCATTTTGAGGAGTTTCTGATTCAACACCCATTTATCAATCCTAACAATGTAAAGCCTGAATTTAGTCCTGTTGAAACACCTAATAGTTACAAATATCAGGCCCTGAAAGATTTTCGCTTCATGTTAATGATTGAGCCATATATTGGTTTAGGGTTGGTAAATCTCATTCCTGATCCTTGTTGCTTTGACTATAGCTTACATCGTGAAATGCTAGACATGGCAGCTTCTAGAAAAGGAACTTTCATTAGCCCGTCAGATCACCTGTTGCACTTGCATTTGATGACAGAAGACCTTTTAAACTCTACATATATGAGGCCTCGAGAAGTACGAAAGAGAATGCTATTGAGTGAGTTTCCTCATTTGACAGACAGCCAAGCTGAAGACGTGAATGATACTTTAAATGAGAAAGCCAAAATTGATCCATTAATCCCCTTACAAGACTTAGGAGGTCAGTTTATGCCCTTTAGCATGGCACCAAACTATGAAATGGGTTTATTTTTAGCTCAAGTAACAGGTTCGGTAATTGTAACCGACAGTGAATCTAGATGGGTTGAGTTTCATACAGCTCAACATCGAAACCAAGGAATAGCGACTTATCCTTGGAGTGAAGTTTACGATACAGTCACGATGGTTCCAGTAGACTCTCAAGCAATGAATTCGTTTCGTAAATCAACAAGTGCGAATTTTGTTATGTACCGAGATTGGCTGAAGTCTTCCCATGCTTTAGTAGCTTCAAATAACTCAGAACAAAATGCAATATCTGAGAAGAAGGCGCAGGCTGTTGAACTAGATATAAAAATCAAAGCTCATGAACCTGGGGGTGATTCAATTAACTTTACAGCTTTAGTTCCCGAAGGAGGTCTTTATGATAAAAATGTGCAACGATTACTTCTAAAGTCAAACTGTACTGATTACAACGACAAAGCATTAGCTGTGTATTACTTGTCTTCATAGCATTTCATTTTTAAGGTATGAATTGCCACCCAACTTGTAAACCTTAACAAGTTCAATTTTGCTCAAACTCAGCTTATCAATATCTAGCAGTTTAGTGTAACACCTCTAAACTGTTTCTATCCAGAGGTGTGCAAGAGCCTATCGCAGCTAACACACCTCATCAAGCTGAGTTGTTTTTATCCCTAGAAAATAAAGGTGAATAAGTTGTTTAATTATATCTACACGATCGAATAAAAATGCTCATTCCCCATTACTATCAGTTACTTATAAATTATGCAAGTTGCATTATGCAACTTGCATAATTAACTTTTAAATGGGATGGCAGTCTGTGGTTAGCTTTAAATTAAATACTGCCCAAAAGGTTACTGGAGAATATTTTAACTCGTTTACGCCCCAAAACTTGTTAAATCAAATACTCTACAAAATTTATGTGCGTGCATTTTTGGGAATATGAATAGGTTGGAAGCCGTACTTTCCAGATATCGCCGGAGTTATACGATAACTTTCGGCAATTTATGAAGTTCACACGCTATAAACGATGCGTTATGGGCTTTGATTGAGCCGTGACTAGAGTCACTCTTCCACTTAATCCCACATTTATTGGCTGCTAGATTTAAACTATTGGAATTGAAAAGCTCACAAAGTGAGCTTTCCGTTGACATTAGCTAGCCTATGATGCGTTTAAATCGAGTTCTAAAGGCTTTCTCACCACCTTCCATTTGGAAACATATAAACGCTTTGACCGCCTCTTCCTGAAGTCCTCCTGATATATGAGGCTCTAACCTTTGAGCTTGCTGTTTCATCCCTACCACTAGCTCAGCATCCCCGTTCACAACAATTGGCGCAGAGTGAGTTACGACAACTAATTGTCTGCGTTTCTTATTATTTGAAATCGCAGGGATCACAGAACTGGCAAGCATTGCGCAGTCCAAGTCATCTTCAGGCTGATCGAGGATAAGTGGGTCTTCGCCATATGACATCAAAAACGACAACATAGACGCAGATTTTTGACCTGGTGACGCCCTTTCTAATTGACGAAATTCACCAATCGAGTCTTGGAACTGAATTTGAAGACCATCATCAGGAAACCAACAATGTAAGTCATCCAATCTTTCATCTTGTAGTTGTCCCAATCGAGTTCTTAGTGAGCCGTGTATCCCGGCATAGTCACTACTACCTTCCTTTTTGACACAAGCGATATGAAAACGCTTTAGTTTTGCCAACTCAGAATATCGCTGCTCCGCACTTTTAGGATTGAATTTGTTAAAACTGTTTAGGTCGTACAACAAGCTATTCGGAGTACCTTCATCAAAAATGTGACTTTCGAATCTTTCGATTCCAGAGGCTGCCTGGTAACTTTTGACTAATCGGTCGCTCGAACATGCCAGAGGAAGCACCTGGATTTTCAGCTCCACTAAACCAAGATCAGCAATAAACTGATTGCGAACTGTGGTTAGATTCTCCCTATGAGTGACAAGCTGCTCGTATACATCAGCTTTGTTTGCTTGAATCAAAGCAAGTTCGTCCTTCAAACCTTGCTCGTTATTTAGAACCAGCTGGAACTCCGCTTGCGAGTCCATAAGAGCACTCAGCTCTTCATGGTCAATGCTCGCGTTGTTTAAATCAGATACCTTGGTACTCAACTCACTAGTATTATCAGAAATTCTAAGCTTGAGCGTCTGAAGATAGCTTTGCTCAGATGACTTAATTAATTTTGCCTTTGATTCATCAATTAATGAGAGTACAGCTGTACTCAAGGTGTCGTGAATTTCATTCACCTCTAGTTGCCACTTACCTAAATCAGACTCAGGATCGTCAATATCTGTTACGGTACTCTCCGCGCAAGCACTTTCCAGCGTCTCGATTAAGTCGTCCACTTTCTGCTTACTGCCTTCAGCTTTGCTTAACTCTTCCTTATCGTTAGTAAGCGTCTGTTGAAGTGACTCTAATCCGGCCTCTTTTAAGGTTTGAAGCTTACGATCAACGTCTTGTAGTTGGCCTTTAGTAATTGTTAGGTTTTCGATAGATCGCAGGGCTTCACGCTCGTCAGAACAGTACTGTTTGTATTTAGTTTCAAGATTGAGTTTATCTTGTTCCCACTTAGCATAATTTACCGTTTCACTTTCATCGATTACGCGAAGAAATGAATTCGGTTGAGTCGCCATTTCATACAACATTTTTTGTGAGTAAATCGAGACTGGAAAGCGCGATGTATTAAAGGTTTCTTCCTCCTCCCACAGCCCACTTACCTTATTAAGGTGATGAAAATGAGTATTTGTCGGTGACCATGTCAGCTTGTATCTCTCTTGACCTTTACGGTACTCAAGTTCGATGAATGAGTCAGGTGACATAGCCCCGTCCGGCCCCGCCTTTTTGAATACATCGATATTGCTTTGTTGTATTAGAGGAAGGTTTTCATCACGACGGAGACTCAAGCGTATCGCTTCTATCAACGTTGACTTACCCGAACCACGACTCCCTACAATTGATGTATACCAAGGGCTTAGGTCAATGCTAATGGGATTACCATTGACGTCTTGGCACATCTTGGTCTTTAAAGTTAATTTGGTGATTTGCTGCGATGGGATCGCTGGTGGCTGTTTAGGTCCGCGTTTTATACAGTGCTTAGGATCAGACAGTGCGACCTTTAACCCTTCAAAAGAAGGTTTTATCATCTTAACCCAAGTGTAACCCTGACCCATCTCATCAATAGAATGCGCGTCAGACCCTTTTACCCAAGCCAGATCCTCGATGAGCTTCTTCTGATAAGTTTCGAGAGCATCCATCTCACCGATTAGCTCTATAGCATCAGGATTTGCATCAAAAATACTGCTTACTGACCCCTGATTGGAATTCTTGAAAATTCCTTTATGCATGTCTACGTGCGCCAGAATGGCCAAAGCAGGTGTAGAAAAGCCATGGATAGCCTCAATAATCCCGCGTGTACCATATGTCAGCTCCAATGAATGATTCTTGCCTTGGGTGGAAGGAAGACCGCAACTACCCACCAGCTCACTAATGGTTGAGGACGTAGCGTCGTCATGCAAGATAGCAAGAACATGTACGTTACCCGCTGCAGTGAGCTCCACTGCAGGCATAATAACAATGTCCCGATACCCATTACTCACACCAGAATCAGACTCAGCTTTGAGCGCATCAAGTTCTGCTCGAATGGTATCTAGACCAGACCCCGTATTGTGGTCACTCAATACCACGCAATCCACTTCATTGGACATTTGACCAAGGAGCCATTCACGGCTAGTACAGATAAGTGACCTGTCAGACCTAGGAAAGTCATCCGAGGCAGGAGAATGACAATGAAAATCAACCTTAAACCACTTGCTACCAACAATTTGCAACTTGTGCTCCCAATGCAAATAAGCAACTCTATTATTATGTGTACCGAATGCTATACGAGATTGTTATTTCTTTCAATGTGTTGCAACACATTTACGCTTACATTTTATGGGAAATGCGGTAGTCATATAGTGAATGTCTGAATCGTTATTCTACCTAATCCAAATCAGGTCACTCAGTTTAACGGCTTTCCATGTTTACGCTAGATCCTATCTGATGTTCCCCCTCTAAGGTATAAACTTTACTTCATGAGCTAACTAATTAGAATCAACTCACATTATATAATGAATATTTATTCATCTGGCGAACACCCTATAATTGATTTATGTTTCTTTTTCTAGAAAGTAGAGAGGGTAGAAGTGAAATGGATACGGATGTATCAAAGGCAGGTATACTAAAATCAATGCAGCTATCCGTTACAACCTATCAGTAAGATATAGAATATATACTGACAACATTTGAAGGTGAAAAGCAATATTAGGAAAAGCCTACGTGATTCATTTTCATAATTTACCTCAAATTCAGTTTTATAATTCGTTGTTCGTTTCGATGAGGTAATAATAGTAAACCCTATGGATAATATGAAATTATCAATATTTATCACTTTAATAATTTATTGTTATACAAAAGTAAGGGGCTCAACCTAAATCAGAGCCTTTAAACTAATATCAATTAAGAGCGTACATTCTTTATAAAATACCGCTCTAATTCTTCAATGTGACCACTACATAGAATTTCTACTGCATTTTTAATGTGTTGCAGTGGCCAATCCCACCACTTTATGGCTAATAATATTTGAATTAAGTTTTCATCAAACCGTTTTTTAACCACCACATTATTTCCTACCACAACGGAATAAGGTGCCACATTTTTAGTAATAACGGCTCTAGCTCCAATGATTGCCCCATCTCCAATATGAACGCCAGGCATAATCATTGCCTCACTACCAATCCATACATCGTTACCTACAATGGTATCGCCAGCTCTTTGAAAGCCATCTTTCACCCCTTCACCAAACTCTTTTTTTGAAAATGGAAATGTTGATATCCAATCGGCTCTATGTCCTTGATTGCCAGCCATCATAAATATTGCCCCTGATGCAATAGAGCAAAATTTACCTATTCGGAGTTTATCAACCTCTCCAAACTGTCCGCTCTCCCACACCTCTTGTGTCGAAGCATCTCCTAATAAGTAACGAACAGCTTGCTCCTCAAAGGTCTTAGAATGATAAAAACCCGAATAATAGCTATAATCTCCAACTTCAATATTTGGGTTTTTAACCTGTTCTTTGAGGTTTTGACCTTCAAGCCAACTATTAAACGCTTCCATTTATTCTCTCTCTTAAATTAATCTTGCTGAAAGTATAATCAGTCTCTATTATTTCCAGTAGAGACCATTTAGATAAACAGAATTACCATATGGAAATAAAGTGGCTTAACTATGTCCCTATTTATGTAGCCTTATGTGAAGAAAAAAGCATTGCTGGAGCAGCGAAAAGATTAAAGTGTTCGAATGCACACATAAGTAGACAACTACAACAATTAGAAAGCATTTTATCTGTTCAACTCATTCACAGAACAACGCGACAATTCAATCTTACTTATGATGGAATTGAGTTTTACAAACAAGCAAAGCATCTACTAGACAGCGCCGAAGCCATCAACGCAAAATTATTATCACCAGAAAGCATGGCAGGTAAGTTACGTATTGCTGCTTCTGCGTCATTTGGTTCGATATTACTAACAGAGCCCCTCGCTGAATTCTGTCGAACATACCCGAAAATAGATATTGAAGTTATCTTTACAGAAAGTCCTCTGGATCTTATCGAGTCTGGTTTTGATGTGGCTTTTTATCTGACTAATTCCCCACCGGAAGGTTATGTTGGTCATTATTTTCGCTCATTGCAGTGCAAACCCTTTGCTCATATAAATTATATGCGGAACCAAGGGGAAATTACCCACCCTTCACACCTAAATAAGTTAAACCATATTCTTTATAAAAATACGGATTTCACACTAAATAATTGGACATTTAATAAGATAAAATCAAAAGAGAATGTAGCGATTAATCTTGAAGGCTCGTTTAGCGTTAATTTGGTTGCATCTATGGTAGACGCAATGCTAAATGGGTGCGGTGTTGCTATGTTGGATGAGTTAGCGTTGTCTAAATTGTCACAAACAAAAAGAAATGAAATCGTTCAATTAATCCCAAGTTGGGAAACACAACCAATACTCCCTTTATATCTTCTCTATCCTAAAAGGAAACATTTACCTCAACGAACAAAGCTATTCGTTGATTTCTTTCGGGATTACTTAGGTAGTATTTAATAAAAGCAATATGTTACCAACCAATACAGTTTATACATTGCATCTCATAACGTCTGTTTTCTATTAGGTGAATGATAAAAATGCTCAATAACATTTGCTAATGTATTTTATGATGCTAATAAGCAACCTTGATAACTCAGTTGTTAAAGAAAGAAACTAATTCTCCTATCTTTTTTTAGATTGATTTATTAACTACTTCCATGTATTCCCATTGAAGTAAAACCCAAAATGGTGCATACTCTAGCCCAAATGATTAATAATAAAAAAGATATGGATAAACTCAACTACGCACAAAAACAAAGATTGGCTTACATTGACTTTAAGTTGATGTTTGTAGGTCACTTTACGCGTTCAGAAGTGGTCGAACACTTTAAGATGGGCTTATCTAATGCCACGAGAGACATTAACCTCTATAAAGAATTGGCAAGCGATAACTTAATCTACGACAACGCAGAAAAGTGTTATTTCCAAACAGCCAAATTTACCCCACTGTTTAATCACAACAATAACGACACACTTGCCAAGCTAGCCACTAAATTATCAGGTGAAGACAGTGTGATTAACGGGTTAGGTATTCCTTTTGAAGCGCCAAGCCAGCTTAATGCACCTAACATTGATATTGTCGCCGTATTAACTCAAGCGGCATTAAATACCAAAGCCGTCAACATCCGTTATGTTTCATTAAGTAGCGGTGAAAGTAATCGCATCATCGTGCCTCACTCCATTGTCGATAATGGATTACGTTGGCATATTCGTGCTTACGATTGTCAAAGTAAACAATTTAGAGATTTTGTTATTTCACGCATCATTAAAGCAAAATTATCAGACAACGTAATCAAAGAAGAGCAGACAATACTGGCAGATAAACAGTGGATGCGATTTGTGCCATTAGAATTAGTACCGCATCCAAGCAATGTCAATTATCCAAAAGCCATAGAGTTAGATTACTCAATGCAAGATGGAAAACTCAATATAGAGGTTCGTGCGGCATTAACAGGCTATCTACTTCGCCGTTGGAATGTCGATTGCTCTGAAAACGCCACTCAACATACAGCAGAACATCAACTGTGGTTAGCTAATAGAGCCACCCTGTATGGAGTAGACAATCTACACTTAGCTTCTGGCTACATAGTACAAACAACATCAGACAACACAAAGACCACTCATTTAGGAGCAAACAATGGCAGAGCATAAACTATACCTCGGCGACCTAATCGGTGGCAGTTTGATGATCAAAGAAAGCCAACTGATAGCAGAGCTATTATTGACTGACCCAACCAAAGAGCAATGGGATGATGCAATTGTCGATCAAAATATTCTACAAAAGCGCTCACCTGCGTCAGCAAAACGTAATGCCGCAACCATAAGAAAACGCATTGGCTCACTTAATAGTGATTTTCTGCACGCGCTGTCAAAAGCCAATCACGAAGAGGCCGCACAATTGATGATGGCTGCAACACTCATCAACTCTCCTCTTCTTGCTGATTTCATGCGTACCGTCGTTATGGATGCCAAACGCATGTACCGTGAAAGCATAGACAGCAAAGATTGGGAATACTTCTGGGAAGACAAATCTCGCCTTTACCCTGAGTTTGCCGAGATGTCTAAATCATCGACCTACAAAATTGCTCAAGTTGCTTTTAAAGTCATGACCGATGGTGGTTTTTTAGAAAGCACAAAAACCAAGATTTTAACCAACATCTATATTACGCCAGATGTTCGAACTCTTCTTATTGATATGAATAAAGAAGACATTATCCAAGCGATGGAAGCTTACTAATGCAGCAATTACAACAACGACTCGACACAATCCAATCGCGTCTGGAAAGCGAAGGCTTTCTGCAAAACAAAGAACTGGGTGGTGAAATCGGTTTTTATATTTTCGATTACAAACCAGAGCAAGAATTAGCGGTTCGTGAGCACATTTCAGTATTAGAGAAAAAGCTCACCAATCGAGGTTACACCTTTGCTAGCATCAACCTGTTTGAGATGATCGTTAAGCTACTAGAATCACGTCGTTTATTAGATAAATCCTTCAAAATGCAATTTGAGAAAGGCGATGAAGCCCTATTTAAAGCATTAAAAGGCCCACTAGAGCAAAACCGTGTCGCTGAATTTATCGTTCAAGAAGCCAATATTGAGAATTGTGATTTCATTATGCTTCATGGCCTTGGTAGTGTATGGCCTATTGTTCGAGGTCATGGCTTACTTAATGCCTTACACGCTAAAGTAGGACAAGTACCAACAGTGATGTTCTATCCTGTCGAATACGATGGTGCATCATTAAAGCCATTTGGACGAATCGAATCCAACAACTATTATCGAGCCTTTAAGCTTGCTTAATTGCCTTATATAACAAGTCGTAATGCAACACGTTACAAAAACAGAGTAACCAAGTGCATTAAACAAAATTAAAATAAAAAATTAGCTAGGAAACCATCATGCAGTTACAGCAGCTATTTAATAAAGACATTACTCGCCCTATTAATGGCGTAGTAAAAGCCGATCAAGTTGAAAACGACACCGTCTTCATTGAATTAGACGAATACGTTATTACCGCCGAGCTTAAAGGCCATATTGAGCAATTTTTCAAATACTACATGCCATCAGTGGATGACCCTAAAAAAGCATCAATGACGGGCAAATCAGGTATTTGGGTATCAGGCTTCTTTGGCTCAGGTAAATCGCACTTCATCAAAATCATGTCTTACCTACTTAAAAATGTAGAGACCACCCATGAAGGCGTAAACAAACGAGCTATTGACTTCTTTGAGCAAAAACTTGAAGAAGACCAAATGCTGCTGGGCGATATGCGTCGTGCCATTCAAAAAGAAAACAACGTTATTCTATTTAACATCGATAGCCGTGCCGATACCGATGATAAAGAAGACGCAATTCTGAAAGTATTCCTAAAAGTGTTCAATGAAAAAATGGGCTACTCGGGCGATCACGCTCATATTGCCGATTTAGAACGCGACCTAGATGCTCGTGGCAAACTGCA
The DNA here is from genome assembly GCF_023983475.1 of Aliivibrio fischeri ATCC 7744 = JCM 18803 = DSM 507. Lineage (NCBI taxonomy): Bacteria > Pseudomonadati > Pseudomonadota > Gammaproteobacteria > Vibrionales > Vibrionaceae > Aliivibrio > Aliivibrio fischeri. The sequence goes on along the minus strand of NZ_CP092713.1, from coordinate 732,991 downwards.
AGAATTCCATCGTGTATTTGAAGAGTTGTCTGGTTCATCGTGGCTAGAAGAGCGTGATTCATACGACTTCTACCGTGATGACCTAGCTGCTGCATTTGCACAAGTAACAGGTCAATCAGAAGACGCAGGCCGTCAAGCCATTGAGCGTTTAGAAAATAACTTCAGCCTAGACATTCAAAACTTCTGTAAATGGGTAAAACAGTACCTTGATGGCAGCTCAGAGCGCCGTATCAGCTTCTTCGTCGATGAGATTGGTCAGTACATCGGTCAAAATACCCAAATGATGCTTAAGCTACAAACCATTACCGAAAACCTAGGCACTATTTGTGAAGGTCGCGCATGGGTTGTTGTTACCTCACAAGAAGACATTGATGCCGTATTAGGCAAAATGCAAGAAGGCTCACGTAAGAACGATTTTTCACGCATCCAGCAACGTTTTGATCGTATCTCTCTTTCAAGCTCCAACGTAAACGAAGTTATCGAAAAGCGTCTGCTTGATAAAACAGATCCAGCAAAAACGGCACTAACTGCACTATACAATGAAAAAGGCGACATCATTCGTAGTCAGTTAAGTTTTGAGCACACCAACAAAGCCGAGTTCTCAAACTTTACTGGGGCAGATAATTTCGTATCAAGCTACCCGTTTGCGCCATACCAATACAACCTTATTCAAAAGGTCTTCTCAGGCATCAGTCAGGCTGGCGCGGCAGGTACACACCTAGCAAAAGGTGAGCGTTCATTAATTGAAGCCTTCCAAACCGCAACAAATCAATTTGTTGATGACAATATTGGTCGTTTGATCCCACTTTACAGCTTCTACCCATCTATTAAGAAATTTTTAGATACCGCAGTGGTACGTGATATCAACCAAGCATCAGGCAAAAGTTCAATCAATGCTTTTTCTGTTCAGGTACTACAAACGCTATTTATGATCCGTTATGTTGATGAGATGAAATCCATCATCGACAACATCGTAACGCTATGCATCTCAGAAGTAGATCAAGACAGACGTCAACTTCGTATCGACATTACCAACAGCCTAGACGCATTAGAAAACAACAACCTGATTGCTCGCCAAGGTGATGAATACATCTTCTTAACCAACGAAGAAAAAGAGATCGAAAAAGAGATCCAAAATACAGAAATAGAATCGTCGGATGAAACCGCAGAACTAAGCAAGATTCTGTTTGAAGAGATCTTAAAAACCAACAACAACTACCGTTACCCAGAAAACAAGCAGGATTTCCCTGTTTCACGCTTCTGTAATGGTCAACCGTTTGATCGCACAACCGATAACGACTTGCTGTTAAAAGTGATTTCACCTATCGACTCTAGCTACGATGAAATGAACGATGCGGTATGTGGCAACGAATCATCAGACTCTATCCTTATCAAACTGCAAGACCAATCGCGTTTATTTGGTGAGCTACGTACTTACATTCGTACCGCAAAATACACCAAGCGCAATGCAGGCCGTGATGCCGATATGGAAGTCTTGATCCGCGCAAAAGCCGCAGAAAACAGTGCTCGTCGTAAACAGCTCGTCGCTGAGCTAGAAGAGCTAATCAAACAATCGGATTTCTACGTACTAGGTCAAAACTACAACACCAAAGGTGCAACACCAAGTGCTATTGTTGATAATGCTTACTGCCATGTGATTGAAAACACCTTCAGTAAACTAAAATACGTACAACCGTACACAGGCGATATTCGTCAACAAATTCAACAAACCCTAATTGTTGATGATTTAAGCCAAATGAACATCGACTTATCTGATGTAGAAACGAACCCTCGCGCACTCACAGAGATGGAACAGCATATTGCCATCAGTGATGAGTACGGTCGCCCTATTACTGCTGGTGACATGGTGAAGAAATTCTCTCGCCGTCCATTTGGTTGGAATGACAACGAAATTATCTTGATGATCGCACGTTTAGCGGTTGCTAATAAGCTGACATTGCAAGCCAACCAACAAGAAATCACTTTACGCAGTGCCTTTGAACATCTGGATAAAACCGCCAAGCGTGCAAACTTACGTATCCGCCGTATTCAACAACAATCAGAAGCGAACCTGAAAAAGGCCGCAACTCTGTATAAAAACGTGTTCCATAAAAATGCGCCATCAACAGAAAAAGAGTTATTTGAGCAAGCAAGCCAACTATTAATAGGCATGTTAGCTAAGCTGAAAGACTTTAAAGCTAAATCCACCACAGGCACATTCCCTGGCACAAATGAAATTGAAGATGGCATCATGCTGCTTTCATCATTACTTGAGCAGCAAGGCAGCTTTAAGTTCATTGATGAATTACTGCGTAAAGGCAACGAATTAGAAGACTTTGAAGAAGAGTTTGAAGATCTAGAAACCTTCTACGAAACTCAGTTCTCAACATGGCAAAACCTAGCAAGCGCACTCACCGTTGAGTTTGCTAAAAACCGCTACTTGCTTGAAACCTCAGAGAGCGCAAAAACAGCATTAGATAAGCTAGAAGCGATTTATAAAGACAAACGTCCTTACGGCAAAATCCGTCAAGTACAAGGCTTAATTGAAACGGTACAAATCGTTAATAATGAGTTTTTGGCAAGCAGCCGTACTAACGCAACAAATAAGCTGCAAGCAGCGATTGAAAATGTACAGGAACACATCTCAGAATCAAAAGCACCTGATAACATCAGTCACAATGCCCTGCGTCCACTGCAACAGTCACTGCAACGTTTAGATAAACTAACCAGCATTGCAGAGATGAATGAAGAAGTGCGTAACTCTAATGAGTTGGTTGAACAAGCCGAGCAGATCATCAATGCTTATATTGATCAACAAACCAAAGAAGCAGAGCGTCAAGCAGCATTAGCCATAGAGCGAGCAAAACAAGCAGCTAGCACACCAGATGCATCAGAGTCATCAAATAACTATGGGGTAACAACCAAAGAAACCCTAACAGTGGCAGAGCCAATCGTAAAACCGAAAGCGAAAAAAGTGGTAACGATTGATACAGGCTCTATCTTCCGAGATCTTGGTGACAACAGTTACTTAGAGACCGAGCAAGAGCTAGACGCTTACCTTGCTGCACTGAAAACACAGTTATCAGGGTTAATTGCATCTAATCATAAAGTGCGTATCAAGTAATTCAATTCCGTCACCACAACTCGTGGTGACGAGTAACTACTGCTATCACAAATGTGTGGTATTTAATTTTTAGTGAGACAGGTATGCTGTTAACGGATACAAAAAGAGAATTATTTGAACAAACACCAATTGAAAGCTTGAGCGTGTGTAAACTGTATCACGTTTATGAACGCCGCAACGAGTGGGCTGATTGGAGCGGCTATACACAACTTGTATCTCGTTCAGGCAAACGTTTAAAAACAAAATTAGAAGATGCTGAATCTTATGCCGAAAGCATGAGGAAACAAGGAACTAAGTTTTTCATTGACGAAACCCCTGCCCTTTTGTGTAAAAACAAACATGGTTTGATGGTTGTAACAGAGTTATTCTCTAAAGAACCATTAAAATCATCAGTTGAGGTGTTCACAAATATTAAGAATTTAGTGCAGACACCCCATGAGTTATTGATAAACTTACCTAAGTTGCAATGGCTAGCATATGACATGTATAGCCCATGCGAGAAAATTCAACTGACTGACCTAAATAACTACTACAAACGCTCATCGTCTCCTGGCCATTCTTTATGTTGGTCTCTCAAAGTATCAGATATTGATTCAAGAGCTATTCAAAGCGTTGTCAAAGAACTAAATTCGACCATCAAGGCGTAACGATAATATATGAACACCAATAAACTAAAATCCTATGCACCTAAGGCACGTATCACCTTTATGGAAGCCGTAACGAAACGAGCAGCATTTCTTGGCTTATACGCTGATCGCATTGCAGAAATGACCATTGATGGCGACAGCGCCGTCATTGAAGGTCGTGTCTTTACTCGTCAGCAAGGCCAACAACGTGCCCAACTCGTTAAACGTATCGAAGCGCTAGGCACGAACAACGGTAAGTTCGTATTAAAAGATGGTTTTAACCAATTCATTAACGAAACGGCCTTTACGTGGTTCAACCGTTTAACGGCTATCCGTTATATGGAAGTGAATGAATACCTTGATCATGGTTTCCGTGTATTAAGCAAAAGCGAAGGCGCACAATTTGGTGAAGGCTTTGAGATTTTAGGCTCAGCGGCAGACATAGCCGACGACCTAAACTTAAACAAAGAAAGCATCATTGATATGGTGCTAGATGGCAACAAAGAAGAAGAGCTTTACCGCGCAATTCTTTTAGGTCAATGTCATCAACTAAGCGAAGCCATGTCTTTCATGTTTGAAAAACTGGATGATGCAACCGAGCTACTCCTGCCAGATAACCTGACAAAAACCGATTCAATTTTGAAAGACTTAATCAACGATATTCCTGAAGATAATTGGCGAGAGATTGAGGTCATTGGTTGGCTATACCAGTTCTACATCTCTGAGCACAAAGATGCGGTTATTGGTAAAGTGGTTAAGCGCGAAGATATTCCTGCGGCAACTCAGCTATTTACCCCTAACTGGATTGTTAAATACCTAGTGCAAAACTCGCTAGGTCGCCAATGGCTTGCTACCTACCCTGACTCTGAATTAAAAGAGAAGATGGAGTATTACATCACCCCTGCCGAGCAAAGTGATGATGTTATTGAGCAACTAAAAGCCATTACGCCAACCAGTATTGATCCAGAAGAGATAAAAGTGCTTGACCCCGCTTGTGGTTCAGGCCACATCTTGGTGGAAGTTTATGAAGTGTTGCGTGAAATCTACCTAGAACGCGGCTACCGCTCACGTGAAATTCCAGAACTAATCCTTACTAAGAACATTTATGGTTTGGACATTGATGATCGCGCAGCGCAAATGGCAGCCTTTGCAGTGATGATGAAAGCGCGTGAAGATGATAAGCGCATTTTCTCTCGTGACATCAAGTTAAACATCCACTCGATTCAATCGACTGAAAACTTGAATATCAACCAGTTGTGGGCAGATTTGGATCTTGACGGTAACAAACAAGCAGGCTCTATGGATGACTTGTTTGCAGAGCCGCAACTAGAATTAGTTGAAGCATCAGCAGAAAACAAGGTTTACCTTGATTTACTGCGCTACCTGAAAGAGCAGTTTATTGATGCGAAAAACTTAGGGTCATTGATTGATGTTGATAGCCAACATCTTGAATCTCTAACTGCATTACAAGAAAAACTAACTGATAAAGCACAAGGCAGTGAGCCAACGGCAAAAGAAGCAGCACAAGCACTAATACCTATTGTGGAACAAGCCATTACATTAGCCAATAAATACGACGTAGCCGTTGCAAACCCACCATATATGGGTTCAAAAGGCATGAATGCGGCTTTGAAAGACTTTGCTAAGAAATCCTACCCAAACTCAAAATCCGATCTTTTTGCTATCTATGTTGAAAAATGTCTAGAATACGGAAAACCTAATGCTGAAGTTGGTATGGTCACTCCATACGTCTGGATGTTTATTAGTTCTTACGAAAAACTAAGAAATAAGCTAGTAAATGACCATACCATAAATGGATTAATCCAACTTGAATACAATGCCTTTGCTCCCGCATGTATACCAGTTTGTACATTCACAATTAGTAAGTCATATACACCGAATTATCAAGGCTCTTATATTCGACTGTCTGACTTTAAAGGACATGAAAATCAAGCACCTAAGACAATAGAAGCTATTTCTAATAAAGACTGCGGCTGGTTTTTTGAAGCGAAACCTGATGATTTCAAAAAAATACCAGGAAATCTTATCGGTTACTGGATCCACGACTCCATCTTTAACTCTTTTAGCAAACCTAAATTATCTGAAAAATTAGTAACTAGAGAAGGTATGGCAACCGCAGATAATGATCGATTCTTACGTCGTTGGTATGAAGTATCTCAGTCTGATATAAAATATGATTGCGAATCTGAGCTAGATTCTCTGAACGGAGGGAAATGGTTTCCATACAATAAGGGAGGGAACTATAGGAAATGGTATGGAAACAATGAGTACGTAGTTGAATATGAAAATGCAGGTAAAAATATCAAAAATAATTTTGATACAAAAACTGGTAGACTACGTTCTCACAATTATAATGGTGAATTTGCATTTAAAGAAGGTTTAACATGGTCAGCGTTAAGCTCTGGCGGATTTTCTATCCGTTACAGCGAGAAAGGCTTCCTGTTTGATTCCAAAGGAGCTAAAGGGTTTACAAGTCATCCATATACGATTCTAGGTTTGCTAAATAGCGAACTATCTTCTCAGTATTTGTCCGTACTTGCGCCTACTTTAGATTACAAAGTTGGAGATATCATCCAAATTCCTTACGAAGATTCAATCGAGCAATCCGATATTCCAAAATTAGCAAAAGACTGTGTAGAAATATCTAGAATCGATTGGGACAGTTATGAAATATCTTGGAATTTTAGTAAGCCATATTTACTTGAAAAAATAGACAACCATGAATTGTCTCACCAATATAATAACTACCTTAATATAGTTGAAAGCTATATTAGAAGAATGAAAGACAACGAGCAAAATATTGACAAAATATTATCGGAGATATATGGTTTTGAATGTCAATTATCGAGTGAAAAATATGTTCCTTCATTAAAATCTAACCCAAACTTTCGATATTCGACAACAAGTTGTAATGCAATAGCTAAACAGAAGTCTGATACTTTCAAAGATATATTAAGTTACTCCTTAGGCTGCATAATGGGTCGCTACTCCCTAGATCGTGAAGGCTTAGTCTACGCTCATTCAGGAAACAACGGCTTCAAAGAACTTGTAGCAGAAGGCGCATATAACACCTTCCCTGCTGATGATGATGGTATCGTACCATTAGCTGATGAAGAATGGTTGTTTGATGATGATGCCACTACCCGCTTCCGTGAATTTGTGAAAACGGTTTGGGGCGAAGAGCACCTTCAAGAAAACTTAGACTTTGTGGCAGAAAGCCTGTGCTTGGATGCAATTAAGGCTAAGAAAGGTGAGAAATCTATTGATACGATTCGTCGTTATTTCTCAACACAGTTCTTTAAAGACCATTTAAAGACGTACAAGAAGCGCCCTATTTACTGGCTATTTAGCTCAGGTAAAGAGAAAGCGTTCGAATGTTTGGTTTATTTGCACCGTTATAACGAAGGCACGCTGTCACGCATGCGTACCGAATACGTCACGTCGCTTATGGGTAAACTTGAAAGCCGTAAGAACATTCTTAACGATTCAAAAGCAACGGCAACGGGCGCAGAACTACGTGCGATTGACAAGGAACTGAAAACCATCGATAAGAAACAAGCAGAGCTTGTTAAGTTCGATGAAGAGTTGAAGCACCTTGCTGAAATGAAGACCAGCATCGACCTCGATGATGGCGTTAAGGTGAACTACGGCAAATTCGGCAACCTACTCGCTGATGTGAAAGCAATTCACGGCAAAGTGCCAGAGAAGATTAAGTAGTTACTGATTTAATTAGTATTGGATATGCACAGCCTTCGGGCTGTGCTTTTTTATTTATTCATGTAATGGTTAAAAAATGAATGATATAGAACTAGCCCATAAAATTGATAGTGCTGTGGGTAAAAATTACGAACAAGCTTTTGAGGCTCGAAGTTTATATCAAGGTTCTGAAATACACTTTGTAAGAAAAGCCTTAGAAGCATTAGTTTTTAATGCACTTGATGAATATCAACTTCCAACAAGTTCAAACTTACACGATAATATTCAGGTAATGCAGTCTAGTAAGTTATTTTCCGATGAGATTACTTCCCTATGTCATGAAATTCGGATTCTATGTAACCAAAGCTTGCACTTTTCACCAATGCAAGCAGCAACTAATGAAAAAGAACATATTGCAGCCTTCGACCAATTCGAAACATTACTTTGTGTCTATTTCTTATCTATCGGCGGACAGCTTGCTAATTATAAGAAAAGCCCTTTAGATTCATGTGATTTACAAAAAGCCATCCAACAAATTTATATTGAAGAAAATTTAACAAGCCCACAATTAGCAAGCGTAGCTTATTATTGGTATGAAAAGCACCATGGTGACAGAAATCCTATTACGGGAGAAATTGACTCATTAGGAAACCCTTTCTTTCTTGAATCAGCCGTTGCTTTAATGAAACAATACCTTACAAATAATGATGATTCTTTGCTTAAAATTTATCTATGCTTTTTACATGAACCTGCACTTATCGATAACCATTTCGATGAACTTTACTCAATTGCAGAGTCTAAAATCAAAGAAGGGGAGATAGAATATTTAAGTAATTTAAGTTCTGCATCAATATTCACCAGGCGAAATATACTTCAAACAGCTAATCATTATTATGCTATGTACCAGGAATATAAAGATGAGTTCACTGATATCTTATTGCTAAATTTTTATAACATGTTTTGTGGCAGTAACCCATTATTTCAAGAAGTACAACCAAATATAATCTTAGCCAAAGAAGCTTTACTGACAGCCGTCAATAAAGAGTCAAGCCAAGCACTACAATTTTATGCCACAGCTTTATTTAAAGGTACAATATTCAAACAAGATTTTAAAAAATCATATGACGTTTTAGGGCAATTAGAGCTTCAAGATCCTGCTCTAGCAAAAGAAACAAAATCAGTTCTACAAAAGCAATTTCAACAAGGCAATATTACAAACATATCAAATAAATCTCATTCACCTATTCTATCAAGTAACACGATTGGTAGAAATGAACCATGCACTTGCGGCTCTGGTAAAAAATATAAAAAGTGCTGTGCTATTTGATTAAGCGTAATATATTAACTATTTAAAATCATATACTAACCCACTCTATTTACATTTAAGGTACTTACATTGAGTAGTGAAGCGATATTGTCTCAAATAGAATCCCAAGATTCTTTAGAGGGTGTTAATGCTATTTTAACTGACTGTATGGCAAATCAGTCAATCCAGGGAATTATTAAAGGCAATAACTTACATCGAGTTCTTGATGTTATTATCGATTTTGCCACAGATGATGATGATCCTTTAAGCCCACTAAGATTAAAAACTGCGGCATCCCTTGGTCGTCTTGCTGCCGTCGCTCGCAGCAGACAAAGCGAGGTTTACGCTTACCTTCCTCAACTATTTAATGATGAGCCTTGTGACTTTGAAATGCTAGCTGATGGTGACGAAAAGCATTATGCAGCCCAATCAATCAGTCATGTAAAAGAGCCTTGGGTAATGGACTATTGCTTAAGACAAGCTGTTTTAGCTGATACTGCCGAAAATGCACGAAGAACGCTAATTCAAAATGCGCTTGTACATTGCCAAAATTTAAATGACCTTTTAAACCTAGGTAAAGAGTCATTTACCTATTTATCCGTTATTGATTCTGTTGATACAAGAATGAAGAGAGCTAGGCGTATTACTCGCGCTTGGAGTGAGATAATCAAAGATTGGAATGGTGATGTTGGTGAAAATACAGGTAAATCTTTAGCTAGTTGGTTACATGCTATTCTGATGCAGTCATCCCCTTCTGTAGAATCATCCGTAATGATAGATATTGTTGATGATGCTTTAGCAATCCTTATTCGTACAATTGAGCTTAGATTCTCGAATGCACTATTAGCTGAAACTTATCAAGTATTAGAGGTATCTCGAAACGTTCTTAGTAGTGGTGTCTGGAGTGAAATAAACAAAGAATCTGAATATCTCCCACGAATTAAAACTAATTTAAAAGAAGCGGCTCTTGTTCTTGCTCGCCAGAATAGAACTGATAGCAATATAATGAAACAACTAGCAAAAGCTTATTACTCTAAAGCACAAGTTATCCCTGCACTTAAACGGCACTTTAGTTCTAGCCAAGAGTTAGATCCTCAAGTTAAAGAATGGTGGTTGAACGGCGGTAAGCAAGAAGTATCAACTAGAGAGCCTGTACACGCTGTTGGTAATTCAGAAGATCAACAAATTGGCTCATTACTTATTCAAGTTGAAACCAGTCAAAATACAATGGAGAAGCTTGAACGAGCGGTTGTTCCATTCTTAGAGATTTCAGATCCTCCACTTGCTTCCACAGTTAAAAAGGCATCAAGCGGCTTCGGAGATATGTCTCGAATTGCCCGCCAATTAGCACGAATGCGAAAACTTACTCATACCGATAACCTTGGGCAAATTTTAGAATACAACCCATTGCAACACGAAATGTTAGGCGGCCATCAATATGGAATACGCAAAGTTAGAGTCGTAAGGGATGGTATTCAAAAAGAATTCGGTGGAAAAATAAAAACACTCGTAAAACCATGGGTAGAGGCAGTAGAGAATCAAGATGACGAATAAATTAGAATCACAAATATTGCTTCAAAACCTACTAGAGCGTTTCAAACCAGCGCAAGGCGGTGGATACATTCTACCTGGAGAGCTGACAGAAAGAGAACACCGCGCTTTAATACATGCTCTTAATAACTTGGAAGCAGTGGATAATATTCCAGTAACAGTTAATGAAACTAAGATAAATATAGCACCCAACGTAATAATAGAAGAAATACAGAGTGATGATTCGCACCTTTCTAATTTAAACCAAGAACCTAATGAGGAAGAAGAATCAAAAGAGCCAATTAAGGAGAAGATAAAGAAGATAGAGAACATTAAACAAACTGAGCTTAATGAAACTGAAGCTGAAGCTGAAGCTGAAGCTGAAGCTGAAAATAATGAATCACCTATCCATTTCACTCAACTAAATACAAGCACCATGTTGTTGCCACCACCGAAAAACAATTGTCGTGTCTGCTTAGATTTTGGCACTGCTATGTCTAAAGCAACACTGATTTCAGAAGAAATTGATGATGAATTTATAGAAGATATTGAGGTCATTTCATTAGGGATACCTGGTGACCAAGAAGAAATTAGCGAAAATATGCTTGTTTCATCAGTTTTCATTGATGATATTGGCAAAATTTGGTTTGGACAATCTGCCGTACAAATGTCTCATATTCAACCACCAGAAGCTCACAGGCAACGACTTGATAACATCAAGCGCTACCTATCCGAGGAAGGACTGTCTGCAACAGTAGGAAAACAATTTAATCCTACAAACTCAGCCATTACTTACGAAGACATGGTTCTTGCTTATCTTAGTTATTTTACTTGGACAATGAACCAAGCAACCTCTCTTCAAGGTATAGAAAAAAACGTTTTACGCCGATTTGCAATGCCGTGTTTCGATAAAATGAAACATGTACAAGTCGTTGCTAAATTAAAGCAATTACTTGGTGAAGCACAAATACTAGCAGATACATTTGACGCTCAATTCTCTTCAGGGGTTGAACTATCTGATTTTCTTAACGCAATCCGCCAAATAAGAAAAAATAAGTTCCATTTCAATTTTATCCGTGAAGACATTACCGAACCCCTAGGAGTGGCAGGCTCACTTATCTCTTGGGAGGAGGATGTGGACTCTTTAGTTATGGTAATTGATATCGGTGCTGGCACCAGTGACTTCAGTTTGTATCGTATGAAATATGACGAAAAATCAAAAAAAAGTGCTGCTTTAGAAATAAAAGACTCGAATCGAGGGATTACTGAGGCTGGAAACCATCTAGATAAACTGCTTCAAGGAGTAATTCTAAGCAAAGCCAATATTCGACAGGATAACCCTTTATATCTTAATACATTTGGTGCATTAAACTTACATTTAAGAGATTATAAAGAATCACTATTTAAAGATGGTTTTATCTCAGCCACTCTTTTTAATGGGGATGTCGTTGAAGTTACCTTAGAGGAGTTTATGGATTTGCCTCAAGTTGAAGCTTTTTCTAACTCTTTAAAATCTTGTATGCAGGAAATTTTAAATAATATTTCACCAAGCTTTGTTAAAGCAGCCCCAATAACGCACTTGCTGTCGCTCTTACTGGTGGAGGAGCTGAATTACCAATGGTTAAAGTGCTTGCTAGTGGAACAATTACGGCTCACGGAAAAACGCTTAACCTAATTCAAACACAAACCTTTCCTAAGTGGCTAGCAATTGAGTATCCAGATCTAGAGCAAGATTATTCTCGTATCGCGGTATCATTAGGTGGTGCAAGGAAGAATATTCTTCAGGCATCTGGACCTGCAAGTATTACATGCGATCCTGTTGGCAATTATGAATTAGCACCCAACTGATTTATGAGAAATATGAAATGTAAGTAATCTGGACAGAGTAATTGAAAATGTGACGGTATAAAACCGTCACATATTACTTAACTTCTTACAACCTCATACGGCCATCGATAGCTGCTATACAAGAAAGGTCGACTTCCCTCCTTCTCCGTTTCTACAACTGAAAGTATAACTTTCGTACCTAATGGTAACTCTCGAATCGCTTTTGCACATTCAACTTTCATGTCTTTTGAAAATACATCGCTCGACGATGGTCTAACTCCATTTTTTCGACGAGTTGAATCATAAAAAACTTCACAAGTAATTTTTACGTACTCACTTGAATCTCTTCGTCCACCAGACCCCATAATCTTCTCCTTATTTCACCTTATAATAATTATAATTAAAACCTACAAACATGACTTTAATTCATCCATTGTGTTGGAGTAACTTAAACACGATACAATATTTTTATTTCGTTTTAACAATCGATTATAATCATCCACTAACTCATTATGCTTTGCTAATAAATCATTATATTCACTAGCAAGACCTCGATATTTATCAGCACAGCTATCTAAGTCTGATTTACATACAAAACCATCATAACCACAAGTATTTGAATCAAAACAAACTGAATTGTAATCGACGCATTTTGAGTATGAAGGACATATTTTATCATTTGAGTCGAGACAAGCAGGCTCTCCTGATGAACACGAAAATGTATTACCATAAGCAAATACTAAATTCGGTATCATCATTAATATAATTAGTATGATTTTCATCACCAACCTTTATTATGATCTACTTTTTAATGACCAAACATCGTTTCAAAATCAGGATGATTAATGATTTCTCTAATTAACTCTTGCACCGTAGGTAGGAAAGATTTCGGCATATCCTGACCGCAAGCAATCCCCCCAACGAAGCTAGCTTTATACTCTCTTTTATAATGAACAGTAAAGCTCTCGCCTTTAGTATTCGATATTGTAATATTAAATGTCCAATGAGCATCCGAAAGACCTGAACTAACATCCGTATCATTCAGGTGCCCTTTAATTATAATGTTCGATTCTTTTGAGTATGCACCTGCCATCTTCAATTCTTCGATTAATGCATCTTGGATGTATGCTTCAAAAGATCGACCATCCGTCATTTCTACATTATTTGCCAAACGGCACAGAACTTTATAATTTGTCTTAGTTGCAGTAAATTGCTCTACATTAAACTTATACCCAAATGTTTTTATTTTAGTTTGGTTATCAGCAGTTGCGTGGTATCTATCAACTGGAACAGCACATCCTGAAACAATAAATACAACAAAAAACGAAATAATAACTTTCATATTCAACATAATTAAAACCTCTAAACGCATTACTAATTGCAAGTAATCTACATTTACACATACAAACCATTATATTTAACATATAATGGTACCAACTATATAACTTGGTTATTATCCAATAATTAAATAGCCCGCGATTATCGTGTCAAAAAATAATTAATCAATATTAAAAACTGTTTTTTACGGACTTTATTAATGAATAATTTTTATGAATATGATTGAAATAACTCATAGTTAGATTCCGATTCAATCAATATAATAAAGAACTAGAAGATAAGAAAATTAATACCTTATTATTATCCAATTACTATGATGGCGACTTTTCAGTAGACATCGATACATTAAACGTTAAACTACAAGCTCAAAAAATCGCTAAAGTACTAGCACAAGTAAATGACGTTGTTGAACAAACCAGTTGAGCCTTTCCTTAATTCGACGATCTGACCCTATGTAGTTAATGCATGGTGAAGGTTGAGATCAATTCTTTGGTATATCAAATCGTTACCACTCAACGAACGAAAAGCATTAGATACAGTAAGAAGTCACTGGCTGGTGGAAAGGTTAGTTTTAGTTCAGGTAGGTTTAGGGGATACCGCGCGTTGATTATGAGCACCTTCGTCGTTTCTAAATGAACTTAACCACCAAAATGTAAACTACATTCGTTAATGAAGTAGCCCTACCTTATTAACGAATGAAAAATTGCTTACACACTGACAGCAACGTTCAGTAAATAGTTGGTTTTAACTTCAATAATCTAACTGCTAGAAATAATACAATTAACTTATTCAAAATTAAGCGTTTCCTAAACAATAATACTGGAATTAATCATGAAAACATTTTTAAAATATTTAGCAATATGTATTTTTTTGAAAATAATTTATGCTGTTGCTACTCCTCCATCTCCATCAACTGAAAAACTAGTAGATGATGCATTAGGCTATACCTCATTAGACGCTACTTTATGTGCTACAATCAACTCCGAGCAAAAACATAACACTAGACACTTCCCATATGCAATTGATAGCGTTGAATCGATTAAAAGTATTGGGGCAATATGGAACGGTTCACAATGCGTTATTATCACCAGCAGAGAAGTAGACCCGAACGCAGAAGTAATTCGCTCTAGTACTTCAGTAAGTGAGGTAATTACATGGTATCAGTCAGCAGAGTTCAAACAACAGATACTAAACAGGAAAACACCTAAACCAGATTCACTCTATCGCAGGGCAAAAAATATCAAGGTTGTAGAAGCAATACATATCAAGGGTACTACTATTAATTTACGTGTTACCACATTAGAGCAATAAACGGGAGTTTGAAGAACTGATCACCCTCTAACAATTAAGGCATCTTTTGTTTAGATGTCTTAATTAAAACGAGAGGTGTTATGTGTAACAATATGTACTAGCTCTAGTTTGCTTAGCTCACTCTGTTTAATTGGTTGCATTTAATAACTCTTAATAAACATTAGAGGAAAAGGCACTAATATCTAATGCCTTTCCTATTACTTACTATGTGTTAGATGTATTTTTTTATAAAAGCATTATCTCTTACAATGACTGTTAGTTTTGGGATGGATAAAAGCCAAATTGACATAGCTATATGATTGAATATAAAAGAAAGTGAACCACCTATTGCCGCCTGAAAAATCTCATAAACTAATGCAAAAAGTATAAAACCCACAATTGAAGCAGCAATAGCAGTCACAGCGCGACTAGTTGTCACAGGTTTGCTCTTATCTAAGTTTCGATAATACAGAACCGCCATGACAAGCCCACCAATAGATAAAACACCATTCACCCATTCACTTACAGGGAAGAAGCTAACAACCTGGCAAACTACTCCAATACCGAACCAAAAAACCAGAATTTTTAGACTGTAGTACATTGTAACCATTTTAATTTAATTCCTAGCAATTGTTTAACCAGAGCTGCGTTAATCTGTAGTCATTCTTCTACCAAGCCGTAACGCAGCCTAACTCTTGCTTATTATATACCACGTAAGCATTAGAATATATTAGTTAAATAGGAGCTGGTTACGTGAAGTTTAAGTGACTATTAACTTGTTTCTGTACAAAAATGAGTTAGTAAGGGCGTTGTTGATCAAATCAGGTAAAGAGCGTAGTTATCCTATAGAATGTACCTGTTAGTTTTTGATAGCCCTAGAACTTTGTTGATTGCTTTGATATTTGCCAACTCAGAGATAGAGCGAGAGACTTGCAACCTACGAAGCAGAATCAATTGCGATGTAGTGTAGTCAGGAGAACGCAAGGGGACATTCACCAATAGAAATATCGACAAGTTAAAAATCTCTATCACGTTTACCATGGTGGCTCCTGCATTGCCACGACTCAACAGCTGAGTTGTCAATCCAAAACGTCACTGAGTATCGTTTGCACAAGGCTTTATTATATTCACTCCTATTAATTATCTTCTTTCGACTTACCCATAATATCATCATATATCTACAGCATGGGAGCAAAACGCTGGGTTGAGGAAAGGTTCAACTGATTTAGTCAACAACATCTATTTAAAGTGATAAACTACTCGGTAGTTACCACTTAACTCAGCCTTATACATTGGCGAAGATTGAATAATGAATATTGAACAACTAATTACTGGCATTAAAGCCAAATTCGACAAATGTCGTCTCGTCTTTTGGCAAGATACCGATGGGGAGTTTACTGATGAACTCCTTTCACTTCAGTTAGACACGTCATATGGCCCTGCTACTATCATTGAGATAGATGCACTTTCGCACCTTGAAGTGAAACACCGTATTGAACTGCAAGAGCCAAATACGGCATTTTTACTTTATAGCCAACAAAAGCCAAACGAACCGATTCGTGATTGGTTGTATGACATTCGACTCTATGCTCAAGAGTTCTACGCTGACAATAGCTCAATGATATTGAACGATATTGGTATGAACATGGAGTTTCGTCCTGTTATTGCTAAATTTAAAGGCTTTTTTTCTAATAAGCAACGTGTTGCTCGTCTGAAGAAAATCTTACCTAAATCTGCTTCTGAGCGTGAATTAGAGTTAGCTCTTATCGCAGCAACGTTAAAGCTCGACACACCTACCTTTACGAATATTTTGCAAACTCTGTTCGCTCAATTGGCTAACGATTTTGATGCTGATTCACTTTTAGATGAATTAGATAAATACAATTTAACACAATCATTCTGGTCAATCGCTTATGATGAGTTAGGCTACATCATTGAATCAGCTCAAGAAGAAAATCGCCAGCCTACATTACAAGATCTTGCTGTTAAATTATTATTTACTGAGTGCCATCAATCTCTTGTTAATAGTGGATGCTCATCTACGGATGCCGTTTTAGAAAGCTTTAGTGCTCACTTACTGCCTATGCTTACCAACGAGCAAATTGAAGCGGGTTACAGTATTGATCGTATCGGAATGAACTCTGGTCGCCGTGCTCATGTCGTTAACTTTGTTGTTCAATTACGTGAAAGCCGTGTTTATCAAGACAGCTATAATCTAATTACAAAACGCATTGAACACGATTTTGAAATTCGAAATAAACTTTCTCTTATCTCGAAACCAGAAAAATTGATGTATGTGGAAACCTTTGAAGTTGCGGATAAACAGTTATCACTTTTACTTGCTAAAAATATCAACACTCTTGAGCAAGAAGAAGTAAATACCATCGCTTCACATCGTTTAACTACGCACTGGTGTCATGTTAAACCAATCTTTGTAGACACTAAATACGCCTGTGTTTATCAAGCGTTCAAAGCTGCCAAGCAATTCTATGCTTTAAAAGCAAAATACATTGATGGATTCGTATTTGAATCGGCAAGAGCACTGTATCGCGCTTATGAAAGTGAATTGTTTATGTTTGATTCTGCTTATCGCGTCTTCTGCGAAAACGCCAATCAAGTCGCACACCATGGTTCTGATATTTTAAAGAACACACAACTTGTGGCAAGCATCGAAGATCTCTATGTTAACTGGTATCTGCATGACCTTGCTATTGCTTGGGGTAATCACGTAGATAGTGAAAAACTATTAGATACGTGGAAATTTGATGGCATATTCAACCAATACAATTTCTATAACAATGAAGTTGAACGTATCTTCCAATCAAAACAAGTTAAGCGTGTTTTTGTAATCATCAGTGATGCCCTTCGCTATGAAGTTGCTCATGACATTCATGAACAAATCAATAAGGAACAACGCTTTAAATCTACCATCACTTCTCAACTTGGCGTTGTACCAAGTTATACCCAACTAGGAATGGCCTCTCTGCTTCCTCATCAAGAGCTGACTGCGCATATTGGTAAAGACGTTACTTATAAAGTTGATGGATTAAGCTCTCATGGCCTTGAAAAACGTAACACGGTTCTTGAGAAATACAGTGGTATCGCGGTGAAATCTTCTGATGTACTTAACTGGAGTAATGATGAAGGCCGTAAAGCCATTGCTGATGCACGCGTTGTGTATATTTACCACGACCAAATCGATGCCATTGGCGATAAAGCCGTAACAGAGAACCAAACGTTTGAAGCCTGCTCTGATGGTATTAAACAAATTAAATTATTGGTTGAACGCATCATTAATAAGTTAAATGGTAATCGTATCTTAGTTACGGCTGATCATGGTTTCTTATTTAAATCGAGCGACGTGGTTGAATCGGACAAAACCGCGCTTACCGTTAAGCCACATGGCACAGTAGAAGGGAAGAAACGTTACTTAATTGGGCAACAACTTCCAAAAGACAGTTTCTATTGGACTGGAGATATAGCGGTAACTGCGAACTTATCTTCTAATAGTGATCAAGCTGAATTTATGATCCCTCGTGGTTCTAACCGTTTCAATTTTGTTGGCGGTGCTAAATTCATCCACGGTGGCATTATGCCGCAAGAAATTTGTGTTCCTGTTTTGCGCATTGAGCATTTAAAAACAGCAAAGCAAAAAACAACGGCAAAACAAAAAGTGGGCGTGGTTCCTTTAAGCAACCCTCTCCGCTTAGTGACACTCACTGAAAAAATTGAATTCTTACAAACCAATGCTGTTGGTGATGAATTTAAAGAGCGTAATCTAACGATTTGGATTGAAGATCCTGATGGCGCGGTTGTCTCTAATAAGGCTCAAGTGTTGTTTGATTCTGAATCCAATAATTCTGATGACAGAAAACGTAGTGCTATTCTCTCTTTAAACGGTACTGGTTTTGATCGCACAACAACATACAAACTTGTTATGTTAGATACAGAACAAGGTGATCGCTTTAATAGTTACTCTGTAACCATTGATTTGGCGATTCAAGATGACTTTGACGACCTTTTTTAATGGATAATAATGAATGATTAACGATAATATTGCTCAAGAAATTAAAGAAGCAAAAGACATTGACCTTGATGATCTAATGACTTCCGAATTTAAAGGTCGCGTTGTTCGTAAAGACTTAACTAAGCAACTAAAAGAAGGCGCTAACGTGCCTGTATACGTGCTTGAGTATCTACTTGGTATGTATTGCTCTGCAACGGATAATGACCTTATCGAAGCAGGTATGGTGCGTGTTAAGAAGATACTAACAGATAACTACGTTCGTCCTGATGAAGCTGAGAAAGTGAAATCAATGATCCGTGAACGTGGTACACATAAAGTCATTGATAAAATCTCGGTAAAACTGAATCAGAAAAAAGATGTTTATGAAGCCAGCTTATCGAATCTCGGCATTAAAGATGCCGTTATTCCTGCAAGCATCATTAAAGATAATGAGAAGTTATTAACGGGCGGTATCTGGTGTATTGTTACACTAAGCTATTTCTTTGAAGAGGGACAAAAAACATCCCCTTTCTCTGTTCTTAGTTTAAAAGCAATACAAATGCCGTCTATGAATATGGATGAGGTGTTTAATGCTCGCCGTAATTTCTCAATGGATCAATGGCTAGATTTATTACTACGCTCGATTGGTATGGAGCCTGCAAATTTAGAACAACGTGCTAAATGGCATATTTTGGCTCGTATGATCCCATTTGTTGAGAATAATTATAACGTATGTGAGCTTGGCCCTCGTGGTACGGGTAAATCTCACGTCTACAAAGAGTGTTCACCAAACTCTCTGCTTGTATCTGGTGGTCAAACAACGGTGGCTAACCTGTTCTACAATATGTCTTCACGCCAAGTTGGTTTGGTTGGCATGTGGGATGTTGTTGCCTTTGATGAAGTTGCTGGTATTCGATTTAAAGATAAGGATGGCGTGCAGATCATGAAAGACTACATGGCTTCAGGCTCATTTAGTCGTGGTCGTGATTCGATTGAAGCAAAAGCCTCTATGGTATTTGTGGGTAACATTGACCAAAGTGTAGAGACTCTCGTTAAAACCAGTCACCTACTCGCTCCTTTCCCTCAAGAAATGATTGATGCCGCTTTCTTTGACCGTTTTCATGCTTATATCCCTGGTTGGGAAATTCCAAAAATGCGCCCTGAATTTTTCACAAATCGCTTTGGCCTAATTACGGATTACCTTGCAGAATACATGCGTGAAATGCGCAAACATGCGTTTGCAGATGCGATTGATAAGTTCTTCAAGCTAGGGAATAACTTAAACCAACGTGATGTTATTGGGGTTCGTAGAACAACGTCTGGCTTATTAAAGTTACTTGTCCCTCATGGTGAGTACACCAAGGAAGACGTGCGTGTTTGTTTAACTTACGCCTTGGAAGTGCGTCGTCGAGTAAAAGAGCAACTTAAGAAAATAGGTGGTATGGAGTTTTTCGATGTGAATTTCTCTTACATTGATAATGATTCACTTGAAGAGTTTTTTGTGAATGTTCCTGAGCAAGGTGGTTCACAAATCATTGCTCCAGGGACACCAAATCCAGGGGTAATTCACTTTGTTAGTCCAGGGAAAGCAGGAAAGCTTGGTGTATTCCGTATTGAAACCCAAAAAACAGCGGGGAATGGCAAGCTCTCGACTTCGGGATTAGGCTCTGATACTGAAGCAAAAGAGCAAGTAAAAGTTGGCTTTGAATATTTTAAAGGAAACCTTTCACGAATTGCTGCCAACAATCAATTCTCTGATCATGAGTTCCATCTGCATTTTGTTGATTTACAAATGTCAGGAAACTCTCATAGCTCTAGCCTTGCTGCATTAATTGCTAGCTGCTCTACTCTGCTTGCTAAACCAATGCAAGAGTCTATGGTTGTTTTAGGTTCGATTACTTTGGGTGGCGTTATCAACCCTGTTCAAGACCTTGCAGGCTCTATGCAGGTCGCTCTTGAAGCTGGAGCGACGAAGATTTTAATCCCAATGGCATCAGCAATGGATATTCCGACTGTTCCTGCGGAGACATTCACAAAGTTCCAAGTGAGTTTCTACAGTGACCCTGTTGATGCGGTTTATAAAGCGCTTGGGGTTCATTAAGTGGAAACTCCTCACTTCTTCACCAAACTAAAATTTTAATCACTGGTTTTACGACGGTTTTTAATCTTTATATACCATAAACAAACCTACAAAAAAAGCGAGCCATCATAGCTCGCTTTTTATTATTCTATATTTTAGAAGAAATTACAGCAGTTCAACAGACTGTTGAGCGATAACAAATTCTTCATTAGTTGGGATAACCATAGCAACCGCATTCAGCATTTCTGATTTAGCAATAATGCCATCAGCGCCAAAACGAGCACCTTCGTTACCTGCAACATCTTCAACAAAACCAAGAATCTTAAGGTTGCTTAAGATCTCACGACGGATTGGTAATGAGTTCTCACCGATACCACCAGTGAAGATGATGCCATCTAAAGAATCTAATGCAGCTAGGTAAGAAGCCACGTACTTAGCAACACGGTATGTAAACACTTGGAATGCTAGTGTCGCACCTTCGTGTCCCTCTTCCATCGCCTCAAGGATACCACGAGCATCACTTGTTAGACCGGACACACCTAGGAAGCCAGACTCTTTGTTTAGAGAGTTAAACACTTGCTCTTGTGACCAACCTTTCTTAAGTAGGTATTCAATGATACCTGGGTCTAAGTCACCACAACGTGTACCCATCATTAGACCTGAAAGCGGAGTGAAGCCCATTGATGTGTCTACACTGTTACCGTCTTTAATTGCACAAACTGATGCGCCATTACCTAGGTGAACAGAAATAAAGTTCGACTCTTCAATCGGTTTATTGATCATTTTTGCAGCTTCACGACTTACAAAGTAGTGACTTGTACCGTGGAAACCGTAACGACGAACCCCAAAATCAGTATATAACTCTTTAGCAATAGCACCAGTGTATGCACGCTTAGGCATAGTTTGGTGGAACGCTGTGTCAAATACCGCAAATTGAGGGAGAGAAGGGAAGGCTTCAACAGCAGCACGAATGCCAATAGCGCCAGCTGGGTTATGAAGAGGAGCTAAGTCAGATAGACTTTCAATTTCTTTTGTTACTTCTTCATTAATACGAACTGTCTTAGTAAATTTTTCACCGCCGTGAACGATACGGTGACCGATAGCAACGATACCATCAGTAAAACCTAACTCTTCTGTTAGACCTACTAATTTACCAATAGCTATCTTATGGTGGTTTTCATTACCTTCAATGGCAATTTCTGTTTTCTGTCCTTGATACTTCCAGCTCATACGAGCATCTTCAAGGCCGAAACACTCACCTAACCCGCTTAATACTGCATCACCAGAAACAGAATCGATTACAGCAAACTTAAGTGAAGAGCTGCCTGAATTGATAACTAATACGTATTCGTTGTTCATCATTATTCTCTTTTATAGATATGTAGGTTGCACATAGAGTCGTGCCTTTTGTTGCTACAACCCATTATTCAACTATTTTTTAATGATTCAACTTTTGTTTTAGCACCTATCTACATTTTTGTCATAAACATGTCTTAGATCAATTTTTGAGAAATTATTTTTTAACTATGTAAACGTTTTCTTTAAATAAATTTTACAAACATTCTGTTAACTAGATCGTAGTTGAATTATTCAATATGGGATATTTATTGATTTGTAACTAACATCACTTAGGATGATGTAACGACTGTAATTAACTAAAAATAATAATGAAAATATTAATTTGTGATGATTCAAAAATCGCTCGAAAATCATTAGCTCGTCATATAAAAAGCACCAGTGAAGTTAATGTTTTCTATGCTGAAAATGGTAAAGAAGGGTCACAGATTTTATCTGAGCATAACATTGATGTTCTCTTTCTTGACCTTACCATGCCTATCATGGATGGTTTTGAAGTATTGGCTTCTTTGCCAGTAAATTCTTATCAAACTCATATCATCGTTGTCTCTGCTGATATACAAGAAAAAGCCAGACAACGATGCTATGAGCTTGGTGCAAAAGAGTTTATTGAAAAACCATTTAGCAATGACGTTATTCAACAAGTATTTAAAAAATATCAAATACCGTTACTCAACATTGTTGCAGATTCTCAATCAAAGAGAGTGAAAAACAGTTCATCCATTGACATTATCTCAAGTATTAAAGAGATCAGTAACATCGCACTTGGTGCCAGCGCTGCTCTTATTTCTGAACAATTTGATCGCTTCATTGATATGCCCCTACCCAATGTCGCTACATTGCATCACTCTGAGTTAAAAATGGTTCTTCAAGATATTATTAATAACTCTGAGTACCGAGCCATATCTCAACGTTTTGTTGGATATGGGATCAACGGAGAGGCACTTGTTTGTTTACATGGTGATAATTTAAAAGAATTGCTTAGCGTTAATGAAAGCGGTAAAAATACAACGACCAATGAAGCGATTCTGGATATCGCAAACCTGCTTGTCTCTGCCTTTCTCTTATCTTTTAGCAAACAATTAGACATCGCCATTTCATTGCGCCAACCCATCGTTTTAAATAGTGACCAATTAAAAGCAGCACTCAAAGATAATCACCAATTCTTAGGTGAATATGATAAAGATATTTTTACTATTGAGTTTGTTTATTCTGCAGAAAGTATGGATTTAAAATGTGATGTTATCTTCTTAATGGATAACGATTCTTTGTCTGCCATTAAATCAATTTTAGAGAGTGTTTTATAATGAATTCTGATATGAGTGATTTTCATTGGGCCATGCAGATCATTGGTGATTTAGATGCAGGCTTAATTGTGGTAGATAAAAATTTTAAGGTGTGTGCTTGGAACAACTTTATGCAATCTTATAGCGGCATTACCGCTGAGAAAATTCTTAACCATAATCTATTTGAAGTAGTTCCTGATTTACCAAAACCTTGGCTAGTTAAAAAAGTCATGACCTCCTTTAGTTTAAATACTCGTGGTTTCTCCTGTTGGGAAGATAGGCCTTATCTATTTAAATTTAAGAACTTTACGCCTATTTCGAATGGGTTAACCGAGATGCGTCAAAACATTACGTTTTCTCCTCTAACAGACGTAAATGGTAACGTTTCGCACATCAGTTTGATCATCCATGACGTTACCGAAATTGCAAAAAACACATTGCACCTAGAAAATTCCAACCACCAGCTTTCTACACTAAGTAAAATCGATGGCTTAACACAGCTTTATAATCGTGCTTATTGGGAATCATGCTTAAAAAAAGAATTTAATGAAGCAAGAGCGGCGGAAAGAGTGTCATCCATTGTGATGTTTGATATTGACCACTTTAAGAAGGTCAATGATAACTTTGGGCATACTGTAGGTGATGATGTGATTCGTGATGCAGCAGAACTATTAAGAAAAACCTCGCGTAACACGGATATTTGTGGACGGTATGGTGGTGAGGAATTTACCGTTATTCTGCCATATACAAACGCTGAGCAAGCTTTCTATTTCACCGAGCGTTTACGTAAACGCATTGAAAACAGCACAATTTCAACTGAAAGTGAAGAGATTCATTACCGAGTAAGTTTAGGTATTTGTGAGCTATCAAACGAACATCCTGATCACTTATCATGGCTAGAAGCGGCTGATAAAGCACTTTACTATTCAAAAGAAAATGGACGAAATCAATCTAACGTGTTTTGCACCACCTTAATGCCATAAATCACTTCTATCCATTTTATCTAGACAGAAAAAAACCGAAGTGATAATACTTCGGTTCTGATTACAACAAGTAAAGTCGCTTCCTGCAACACTTACCCAGCTATGCGTAATGCCAATATTGCGCTGAACACTTTACCGATCGGCGACCAAACCATCATAAAGCTCTTCACGCAGTGGACCCTGCCCAAAAATGTACGGGTCCGTATAATTATCGTTATCCTTTTACACCACCGGCTGTCAAACCACCTACGAGGAACTTCTGAGCTAGTAAGAAAACCAATGTAATAGGTAATGCTGATAATACTGCAGCGGCCGCAAAATCACCCCATAAGTAGTTCTGAGGGTATAAATATTGTTGCATACCAACTGCTAATGTGTATGAGTTTACATCAGAAAGTAGTAAAGATGCTACAGGAACCTCAGTAATTACCCCAATAAATGACAAAATAAATACAACAGCCAAAATTGGAACAGATAATGGCAGTAAAACAAGACGGAAAGCTTGCCAAGGCGTAGCACCATCTAATGCGGCTGCTTCTTCTAACGAACCATCTATCGTTTCAAAGTACCCCTTGATCGTCCTGCGATCCCACCAAGATAGGCGAAGATCAAGCCACCATGCGTATTTAAGCCTAAGAATGGTATGTACTGACCTAACTTATCAAATAAGGCGTACAGAGCAACCAAAGCCAATACCGCTGGGAACATTTGGAAAATCATCATACCTTTTAGTAGTGTTTCTTTACCTTTAAAACGCAGACGGGCAAAGGCATAAGCACTGGTTGTTGATAAAGCGACAATTAATACAGAACTGATAGCTGCAATTTTAACTGAGTTCCATAACCAAGTTAACACAGGGAATGGAGGCTGAGTGGTTGAGCCATCAGCATGCTCAACGGCAATACCTAGTGCAAGTTTCCAGTGCTCTAACGATGGACTTTCCGGAATAATACTGCCTGTTGCAAAGTTACCTTCACGGAATGAAATCGTAATAACCATCAATAATGGGAAAATGATCATTGCTAAGAAAATCCACATTGCAATGTGTGTTGCCCAAACGCGATATTTTAAGTTTTTTCCTTGAACCATTGGCATATCAATGAATCCTTATTTTTTGAAGTTAAGCAGCTAAATATCACTTTGGATAAATAGCTACTCAAACATTAATTATTTGATAATTTTGTAAAACGTAGGTTCAGTAGTGCCAAACCACCTACTAGTAAGAAGATCAACGTCGCTATTGCACTTGCCAGACCAAAGTCTTGACCACCACTACCTTCAAACGCTATTCGGTAGGTATAACTTACTAATAAGTCCGTATAACCCGCAGGCTCTGTTGTACCTATCATGTTTGGACCACCTTTAGTTAATAAGGCAATCATTACAAAGTTATTAAAGTTAAAAGCAAATGCCGCAATTAATAATGGTGTTAATGGTTTCACCATCATAGGAACCGTGATCTTCAAGAAGTTTTGAAGCGGTCCAGCACCATCAATGGCTGATGCTTCATACAAATCTTCAGGTATAGACTTCAATAGCCCCATACATAAGATCATCATGTATGGAAAACCTAACCAAGTATTTACAATCAATACCATCACTTTTGCGGTGAACGGATCAGAGAACCAATTTGGTTGAATACCAAACATGCTGTCTAATAGCATATTGATCTCACCAAAACTTTGGTTAAACAAGCCTCGGAAAATCAAGATAGAGATGAACGCTGGTACCGCATAAGGGAGTATCAACAATAAACGATAAACGGCACGTCCTTTTAACTCTTCCCATTGTACAACTGCGGCAAGCACTAGGCCGATCGCAAGCGTAAATACAACAGTACAAGTTGCAAAAATTACTGTCCAAATAAAGATACTAATGAAAGGCTCTTTGATGCCATCATCTTTCCAAATACGCTCAAAGTTTGCGCCCCCCACATTAACGATAAAGCCAGGTGAAATTGGGTCTCCAACAAAGACATCGTTATCATCGACTTCTTGATAAAAACCCGTATCGTGATTTGCTTTAAAATACGTTTCTGTTTTATTGTTATAGAGCGTTTCGCCATCTTCTTGCATAACAAACAATGGCCCAACCGCTGCAAACTTACGTAACCCACTCATTTGGATCTCTTCACCTGATGGCAAAGAAAGCGTGATAAGGTTTAAATTTGGACGCTTAGCAATAATCTGCTTAATTGTTGCTTTTTTGCCTTTAACAGAATCCACAGGAGCTAATTCCAATTTACGCTCAACGGCCTCTGCTAAATTAAAGGTTTCTGTTGCAAATAATTGTCCAGAGTCTTTAATCGTTAACGCATAACCATTCCCTTGATTCATTAACTGAAAACTATAACTTTTTCCGCTTTGGTATGTTTTCGTTAAATGCACAGCTTGTGCTCGTTCAAGGGTGACTTGGTTCGTTGCGCTGTAGTTTGTAAATGCTAAACCAACCGTATAAACCAATGGGAAAATAATGAATAAAATCATCCCTGCGATACCCGGATAGGTATAACGGTGAGCGTAATTCTTTTTACTACCAAACACGTAAACTGCGAGTGCCGTTAATACGAGTGTTAACATTGCAAATGCAGTTTCACCACGAGAATACATAAGAACACAAACGTAACCATTCAGTGCTGCTACGGCAGATAAAATCCCCCATTTCAGTACAGATTTATAATTCGTTTGAGAAGCAACTGCTGTTGTCATAAGCTTCAAGACCTTTTAAAAATACCAACCTAGTAAGCCCACTTAGATAAAATAGGCTTACTTATGTGGATATTAAAGAAGAGATGATTCGTTATTATTAGGAGAGAAGCGAACTCCACTCCTAATTGTATGACTAATAAGGTGTTATTTAGTCATGCGTTTTTCAGCAGCAGCCAGTGCATCAGTCACCATTTGACGACCGTCAACAACGTTACCTAATGCTTCTTCCATGCTGTACCAGAAAGTAGTGAATTGAGGAATGTTTGGCATG
This sequence comes from Aliivibrio fischeri ATCC 7744 = JCM 18803 = DSM 507, assembly GCF_023983475.1. Classification (NCBI taxonomy): domain Bacteria; kingdom Pseudomonadati; phylum Pseudomonadota; class Gammaproteobacteria; order Vibrionales; family Vibrionaceae; genus Aliivibrio; species Aliivibrio fischeri. The sequence goes on along the minus strand of NZ_CP092713.1, from coordinate 705,543 downwards.
ATTTCACCATTCATTGCGTTATTCATCGTCGCAGCAATACGAGAATCGGTATCAAGTTGCTTTTGGAATGAATTTAAAGCTACAGCACCTAGAGGTTTATCGTCATTTAAACTTTTCAGACCTTCATCCGTTAGCAAGTAACTTTCAAAAAACTCAACGGCTAAATCTTTGTTTGGAGATACTGCACTGATACCACCAACCCATACACCAACGAATGGTTTAGATGCCTGACCATGGAATTTAGGCAGTGTCGTTACGCCATAATCAATGCCCGCTTTTTCGATGTTTGCCCAGCCCCAAGGACCGTTGATCATCATACCCACATTGCCTTTAACAAATTCAGACTCTGCAACTGAATAATCCATATCTGCCGAAATGGTTTTGTCTTTCACCATGGTTTCGATGAACGTCATTGCATCTTGAACGCCTTTTTGGTTTACACCAGCGTTTTTAATGTCGTAACCTTCAGCGGTTTTCTTAAAGGCATATCCACCATCAGCAGCTAATAAAGGCCAAGTAAAATAAGCGCCGCCACGAAGTGGCCACATGATCGCTTTTTGGCCATTCTTCATCATTTCCTTATCTAAAGCTGGAATTTCTTCCCAGTTTTTAGGTGGATTTTTGATAAGAGCTTTATTGTAAATAAGAGATACAGATTCAATCGCTACTGGATAGGCAATTGTTTTACCTTTGTATTCTACTGCATCCCATGCAAAATCAACGATTTCAGACTTCAACTCTTCTGAAGGTTTAATCTCCGCTAATAGACCCGCTTCAGCAAAGCCACCAAAACGGTCGTGTGCGTAAAAAATCATGTCAGGACCATCGCCTGCTGCTGCTACTTGTGCAAATTTTTCTTCTGCTTTGTCTGGGAACGATACAGTTACTTTAATTCCTGTATCTTCTTCAAAACGTTTACCTACTTCAGCCATACCTTCGTAAGCTTTATCACCCGTTACCCAAATCGTTAATTGACCTTCTTCAATTGCAGCAGAAGCGTTAATAGAACCAAGAGCTGCCATTGTGCATAGTGCGACAGTACTGAGGACTTTTTTCATTGTGAATCCTTCCTTTTATAATTAATGAATCATCGGTAGGGTTGAAGTTAAAGTAGATGATGATTCAATTCTCAAGGTGTATTTTCATCAATTCATCACTCTTATTCATCCTCCTACTCTCTACGCCTTTTTAGTAGCCAACCAAAAGCGTGATCTCCATCGTGATATGTGTAGTGTAAGTTCACAAAACCAAGTTGAAATGAGATCGCGTTCACATTGAAATTTAAAAAAACTTTGAACTCCATCTAATTAGTTTAAAAACGTGATCCAAGTACTCCTCCCCCCTACTCCCCCAGAAAAAAAACAGAGGAGGAGGATGACTCAACCCATGTTTTGCTTAAGAATGTAGTCATAAAGCCAATTCCATTGGTAACGAATTTTTAAAATTGAATAATGAGGATGGACACAATGACGAGTGTCACTTTACGCAACGTTTGCAAATCCTACGGCGACGTTAAGATCTCGAAAAATGTAGACTTAGATATCAACTCTGGTGAGTTTGTTGTATTTGTTGGCCCATCTGGCTGTGGTAAATCTACATTATTACGCTGTATTGCAGGCTTAGAAGACATTACCTCAGGCGATCTATACATGGGTGATAAACGCATGAATGATGTTGAACCGTCTAAACGAGGTGTCGGCATGGTCTTCCAATCTTATGCACTATACCCTCACCTTAACCTATTCGATAACATGTCTTTTGGCCTTAAATTGGCAAAAGCAGACAAAAATGAAATCAAAAAACGTGTTGATCATGCAGCCGATATTCTGCAACTAGGTCACTTATTAGAACGCCAACCAAAAGCGTTATCAGGTGGTCAGCGTCAACGTGTTGCCATTGGACGTACTTTAGTTTCTCAACCTGATGTGTTCCTTTTAGATGAGCCTTTATCCAACCTTGATGCAGCACTACGTGTTCAAATGCGTATTGAAATTGCAAAACTGCATAAAAAGCTAGGCTGCACCATGATCTACGTAACCCATGATCAGGTTGAAGCAATGACAATGGCAGAAAAAATTGTCGTACTCGATGGTGGTTACGTATCACAAGTAGGCGCACCTCTTGAGTTATATCATTACCCTAAAAACCGCTTTGTTGCTGGCTTTATTGGGTCTCCAAAAATGAACTTTATTAGCGTCTTTATTGAAGAAGTTGAGAAAAGTCAAGTTAAAGTTCAATTTAAAAATGGGGCTTCATTCTGGATCCCCGTTGATGGTTCAAACGTAAAACGTGGCGAACGCATGTCTTTAGGTATTCGTCCTGAGCATTTAGTCCCTGCTGAAAATGGCGATGCTGTCATCGATGGAGATATTTTAGTCGTTGAAAAATTGGGATATGAAACACAAATCTACTTAACAATAGAAGATGGTGATGCGGATATGATATACCGTGTTCCTGACACTGCTCTAGTAAAAGCAGGAGAACAATTCTCCGTTGGTATACCAGCTCATCGTTGCCATTTATTCCATAACGATGGAAAAGCATGCCAAAGACTCTATAAAGAAGCTGGCGTATAACAAAAACAAAGAATAAAAAGAGCCCAACAATGTATTGGGCTTTTGTTGTTTTATGCCAATACTATACTTAATAAACTAATAGTAAATTGGTGTTAGTATGAGAGGAATATTGTGAACACACATCAAGCTTTTCCCTTCCCTTTAGGGGCAACATTAACTAATACTGGATGCAATTTTGCTGTTCATCATGATTCAGCATTCCCTTTATCTCTTATTATATTCAAAGAAGATGGTAGCTATACCGAGCACTCCTTTACAGAAGAATACGGCACAATAAAATACACACACCTTACAGGGATAAAAGAAGGTGCCGTGTATGGTTTTAAAATCATTAAGAACGAAGAAGATCTTTTACTGCTTGATCCTTACGCTAAGGCTTTAAAAAACATTCCCAACTACCAAGTTCCATATACAGCAAAACAAAGTTGGTCCCTAGCGCAAGCTATCGTTGTTAACGACGATTTTGATTGGCAGAACACTACTATGCCAATGATCTCTCGTGCAGAAACCATTTTACTCGAAACCCATGTAAAGGGTTTTACATTTTTAAACCCAAATATTGATGCAAATGTTCGTGGTACTTATTTAGGTTTGGCTGATCCCGCAACGATTGCTCATATAAAAGAGCAAGGGATTACGAGTGTTCAACTTCTCCCTATTGCTGCTTGTATGCATGAGCCACACCTACTTGAAATGGGTATGGTGAATTACTGGGGTTATAACTCCCTCTCTTTCATGGCTCCAGACCCTCGATATGCGATTAATGATGCGGTTACTGAATTAAAGACGACCATTAGAGAACTACATAAAAACAACATAGAAGTCATTTTAGATGTGGTCTATAACCATACGGCTGAAGGTGGTAACGGAGGCTGTACTTTTAATTTAAAAGGCTTAGATCAAGATTATTATTTACATCACAATGGTAATTACACCAACTATACAGGTTGCGGTAATACCCTAGATATCACGCACCAGCCTAGCCTCAATTTAATAATGGACACATTAAGATATTGGGTTGAACATTATCATATTGATGGTTTCAGATTTGATCTGGCCGCAACCCTAGGCCGTGAATACGATCAATTTAATCCCCATAACGCCTTTTTTAAAGCTGTCGCTCAAGACCCTATTTTAAAAAATACAAAGCTGATTGCTGAACCTTGGGATATAGGTCCTAATGGTTATCAAGTGGGAGAATTTCCAGATGGTTGGAATGAGTGTAGCGATAAATACAGAGACACAACAAAAAGCTTTTGGTGTGGCGAACAAAACTACTTAAAATCCATGGCAACACGTTTAATGGGCTCTCGTGATCTTGTTAGTGCCTCTCGTTGGCCTCACAAATTACCCGTTAACTACGTAAGTTACCATGATGGGTTTACCCTTCAAGATTTAGTGAGCTACAAAAATCGTCATAATCATGCTAACGGTGAAAATAATCGTGATGGCCATGGCGATAATCGCTCCGATAACTACGGTGTAGAAGGACCAACAGAAAACCCTAGAATCATTGCGTTACGTGAAAAACAGAAGCGCAATATGATGACTACTCTATTATTTAGTTTTGGAATACCACATCTTCTAGCTGCAGATGCATGCTCGCATACACAACAAGGTAATAATAATGCTTATTGCCAAGACGGTGAAATTAGCTGGGTTAATTGGAATTTAGATCCAACTGCGCAAGAATTTAAGATCTGGCTTTCTGATATGATTCATGCAAGACAGAAACATATTGTTCCAATCATTAATGCTTTTAGCGGTTCAAAAAGAAGCCATCAAAAAGTCGAGTGGTATACACCTGATGGACGAACCATGACACATAGCGATTGGCATGGAGCAAAATCACTGTGCTTACATTTGAATATTTACGATGGTGAAAAAGAGTTGTTAATTATGATTAATCAATCAAACATACCGACTCGATTTGTTCTCCCTAAACTGACTAAACAAGCGAACTGGTCTTTAGTCTGTGATACTCAATATTCCAAAGTAAAACCAAAACCGATTGTTTTTGATTACAGCTTATCTCCTCTTTCTATCGCTGTATTCTGCAGTAAATGAAACAAATAAAATAAGCATCAAACAAGGTACATAATAAAAAAGGAGGCTAAAAATAGCCTCCTTTTTGGTAACTAAGCTGAAATTAATCGTCTTGCTTAACCTCAGATTTTACACGTCCTTTGTGATATGTCCTATACGCTAAAACCGTCAACGTAATTATTAATTTGGATGTTATCCAGATCATATACGAACAATCTACCTTTATTCAAAATGGTGTGTAAAAGAGAAAGTCTCTTGTTCTTAGTAGCCCCAATGTCATGGAACAGTCAAAATTATATCAAAATACACCATTATTGTCACACCGTTACACATAAAGGTAACAATGCGTACATTTTTCTATAAAGGTATCGCTTTTACTGCTAGATAATTTCAGCCAAACGATCTTGCACCACACCCACAATCAAATCTGGTTGAAACTTTGAAATAAAGCGGTTACAACCGACCTTTTGCACCATTGCATCATTGAAGCTGCCACTTAATGATGTGTTCAATGTGATGAATAAATCATTCATACGGTGATCATTTCGCACTTCATGAGTTAATCGGTAACCATCCATCTCTGGCATTTCGGCATCAGTGATCATCAATAATATTTCATCATTAACGTTTTTGCCTTCATCACACCAACTTTTCAATAGATCTAAAGCTTGGCGACCATCACTTCTTTCGATCACTTCAAGTCCTAATTGTTGTAATGTATTTCGAACTTGAGCTCTAGCAGTACTTGAATCATCAACAATAAGTACTTTTCTGCCATGCATGTGAGCAGCTAAGCGTTCATCTAACACACCTTCTGAAATAGTAATGTCATAATCAATAATGTCCGCCAATACTTTTTCGACATCGATAATCTCAACAATACGTGTTGTATTTGGTTCAACTTCAACTTGAGTAAGCGCAGTTAAAAAATTATTGCGACCTACGGTTTTTGGTGGTGGTTGAATGTCTGCCCACGTTGTATTGATAATGTTCTGTACTTGTCCAACTAAGAAGCCTTGAGTGGTACGGTTATATTCGGTAATAATTAAGTTGGTTTCTTCTTCACTCCCCATCGGTCTCATACCAATGGCGCCACGCAGATCGATAACAGGCACTGACTCACCACGTAAACTTGCTACGCCTGATATATGATGATGTGAACCCGGTAATTTGGTTAATGCAGGAACCTTTAAAATCTCTTTTACTTTAAAAACGTTAATTGCAAAAATCTGAGTGGTATTAAGTTTAAAAAGTAACAATTCCAATCTATTTTCACCCACTAACTGGGTACGTTGATCAACGCTATTTAACATTCCACTCATAGATATAGCTCACTTAATAATATAGTGCCGTCAAAATAAACGGCGATGATTTTTATAACACTTTAATATATAGGTTATCGGCAGATTTGAGATGTCTTTAACAAGTTAGTGCAAAAAAATAGACAATAATGTTACTATTCTTCGCATAAGCACCAGATAAGGTGTGTGTTGTACTAAATTAAAGGAATTTTTATGTCGCAAGCCCAGCCATTACTCGTTCGTATGATGAATACAAACATCGTTATACAAATTTTAATAGGTATTATCGCAGGTGTGGCTCTCGCTACGTTAGCGCCAGACCTAGCTATCTCTGCAGGACTTTTTGGTGAACTATTTGTTAGTGCATTAAAAGCCGTTGCTCCAATACTTGTATTCATTCTTGTTGCTGCTTCTATCGCTAACCAAAAGCGTGGACAGAACTCAAATATGAAACCAGTTATCGTATTATATCTTGTTGGTACGTTCTGCGCTTCATTAACTGCTGTTGTAATGAGTTTTCTTTTTCCTACCACATTAACTCTTGTTATCGACGCAGCAACCAATACCGCTCCAGAAGGTATTGTTGAAGTCATTAATACCCTATTATTTAAAATCATTGATAACCCAATCAATGCACTAATGACGGGTAACTTTATTGGTATTCTTGGTTGGGCTGTTGCCCTAGGCTTAGGTTTACACTCTGCATCTGATGCGACAAAAAAAATCTTTGTTGATTTATCAAACTGTATCTCTGCAATCGTAACGGTTGTTATCCGCTTTGCACCAATTGGTATCTTTGGCCTTGTATCTCACACGTTTGCTGAAACCGGTTTTGCTGTACTTGCTGGTTACTCTCACCTATTAGCAGTATTACTTGGTTCAATGGCGTTCATCGCTTTAATCGTAAACCCATTGATCGTTTATATCCGTACTCGTCGTAATCCTTACCCATTAGTATTTTTATGCCTACGTGAAAGTGGTGTAACGGCATTCTTCACACGAAGCTCTGCGGCAAACATCCCAGTTAACATGGCATTATGTGAGCGTCTTAACCTACATAAAGATACTTACTCTGTATCTATCCCACTAGGTGCAACCATCAACATGGCAGGTGCTGCTATCACAATCACAGTACTAACGCTTGCTGCAGTAAATACTGCAGGTGTGGAGGTTGACTTAGCAACAGCATTATTACTAAGCCTTGTAGCTGCAGTATCGGCATGTGGTGCATCAGGTGTTGCTGGTGGCTCACTACTACTAATCCCATTGGCTTGTAGCTTATTTGGTATTTCAAACGACATTGCGATGCAGGTTGTTGCTATCGGCTTTATCATTGGTGTTGTACAAGATTCAGCAGAAACGGCTCTAAACAGTTCAACAGATGTACTGTTCACCACAGCGGCGTGTCGTAAAGCAGATAATCCATACAAGCCACTAGTTCAACCAACAAACTAATCACTGGTTTATAAAAACGCATAAAAAAATGGCCGCTCGTTTGAGCGGCCATTTTTATATTAAAATACCAACCTAAATCTCTTTGTGTTGATACAAATAAATGGAATATGACATGGCTAATAAAGCACATAGTGTCGCAGGTATTGCTAACGTATTAATTTCTAAAATTGGATAAAAATACCCACCAATGGTGCCACCAAAAATAAAACCAAATGCAATATAAAGATATAGAGCCAGTCGACGATGGTGAATAGGCTCTCCCTTAAGCTTCATTCCAAGCATGATACCTAAATCGGTTAATACACCAGTTACATGTGTCGTTCGAACAACCGCACCACTATACGTCGTAACCAAACCATTCTGTAAACCACACGCAGCAGAAGCGAAATAGTGCCCCCACTGACTGCCTTCATTAAGAACAATCATTGCAGCAAACAACAATCCACTTTCAATAATTAAAGCAAAATTATAACGACGACCAAGCTTTAAAGCTGAACAACCGACAATCAAACTGCTTAATGAAGACCCAAGAATAAAGCTAATAATGATAAATAATAAGTGCCAAGTCGTATCATTAAACCCAAGTAGTTGAGTGCCTAATAATGTCGCAGTCCCTGATAAGTGTGAGATAGATTGATGTTGGAAACCAAGTAAACCAACAGAATTTGTAATGCCTGCTAATAAAGCGAGAAAGAAGGTGCCGTATTCGACCCATTTAGGAAGTTTTGAAATCACGATACATTACCTAGCCAGTAAAGAGCGTTATTCTATACCTTAGAATCAAAATGTGCATGATCTACCGCAAAATAAAAAGGAAGACATTACGCCTTCCTTTAAAAGTTAACTCATTTTTGATTATTTATTAACTATTTATAGCTGTTCGATACATTTCTATGTATTTTAGTGCCGCTTTATTCCAGCAAAAATCTTGTTTCATAGCATGCAATTGGACACGTTTTACTTCATTGAGGTTTTGGCTATAAAGCAATAACGAGCGCATAAGCACAAGTAATAACTCCATAGGTTCAGGATTTTTAAAGCTAAATCCTGTCGCATTTTCAATATCATCATCGTAGTTATTGACGCTGTCTTTCAACCCTCCTACTTCACGAACTATTGGCAAAGTACCATAAGCCATGCTGTAGATCTGATTTAAGCCACAAGGTTCAAACTCTGATGGCATGATAAAGAAATCGGAACCAGCCTCTACCCAATGCGCAAGTTTATTATCGTACGCTTCAACAAACGCAAACTTGTCACTATGCTCTTGTGCTATCTCTGTTAGACGAGCAGCAAGTACGGGGTCTCCTGTACCTACAATGACAAGCTGTAAATCGTTTTTCAGAAACTGCTCTAAGATAGGTAACAAATACTGAATGCCTTTTTGATTAGTCAAACGACAAACCATACCGTACATAGCAACGTCTTTTTGAGGTAATGATACTTCTTGCTGCAATGCAGCCTTACATGCCTTTTTACCTCGAACCATACTTATTCGATTTACTTTAAATTGCTTAGGAATGTAACTGTCTTTTTCTGGGTTCCATTCACTGTAATCACAGCCATTTAAAATCCCAATCAAATCTGATTCGCGATCTTGAAAGTCACTTGCCATGCCATGAGACCCTAGCTCAGTAAGTAACTCTTTTGCATAATTCGGACTAACCGCATTAATCTTATCGGCGCACTGAACCCCAGCCTTGAGCATACTAACGTGCGTATGACTTATCGACGCTTCTGGAACAAAATGAGACTTAAATTCAGACAAACAAGCAATTTCATCGTAATGAAAAATACCTTTAAACACTGCATTATGAATGGATAACACACTTCGGGTTTGATGGTAAAACTCATTTTCCGCATAGCGTTTTTTCAATAAATAAGGAATGAGCCCTGTATGCCAGTCATTTACATGAATAATATCAGGTTTCTTATTCAGTAATTTAGGAAGCAGATCTAATGTCGCCGCACTAAAGAAAGCAAAGCGTTCGCCATTATCAGCATAGGCTTGATTATTTTCAGCATACATCTCAGCACGTTCAAAATAATCTCCAGATTCGATGGCAAATACCGAAATTCCATCAATACTAAGTGATCTAACTTGATATGCAGTATGAGGCCAATGCTCTAATTGCGTCGTTAGAATAATTTCAGCATCATCTCGACCAGCAATCGTCTTATAAGCAGGCATAACAATCTGAACATTATGCCCTTGCTCTTTTAATGACTTAGGCAGAGCCTTGGCAACATCTGCCAAGCCTCCACTTTTTATTAACCCGTCAACTTCAGATGCTACAAATACAATTGATAGCGTCTTAGTAACCAACTCTCTCTCCTTTAGGGATAACAACAATACCCTCATCTGATACGTGGTATTTTTTCTTATCTTCTTGAAGGTTTACACCTATTTCAGTTCCAGGAGCAATATCCGCACCTTTATCGACAATCACTCGGCGCAAAACACAGCCTTTACCGACTTTTACATTACCTAACAGAATACTTTCACTAATATCACAAGCGGATGCAATATTACTTCTAAAACCCAGTACTGACTTTTCGATACGTGAACCACGGATATAACTGCCACCACAAACGAGACTATCAATGATCTGCACTCGACCATTATCTGAATCAGAGAAAGTCGCAGGTGGTAATGGTGGATAATAAGTATGAAGCGGCCATTTACGATTATATAAAGAAAATGGTGCATCTTTCTTTAATAAGTCCATATGAGCTTCCCAATACGACTCGATCGTACCCACATCACGCCAATAAACTTCTTTCTTCTCGCCAGTAATATGATTCGTACTGAAGTCATAAACGTAAACATTGCCTTCAGGAAACATTTTAGGAATGATGTCTTTACCGAAGTCATGTGAAGAGTCTTCAAGCGCCGCATCATGGATCAATTCTTTACAAAGACTTTCTGCTTCAAAAATGTAATTACCCATTGATACCAAAGCGATACCAGGTTGACCAGGAATACATTTAGGGTTTGATGGTTTTTCTTCAAAACCGATCATTTTGCCATGTTCATCAACTTCAATAACACCAAAGCCAGAGGCATCCTTTGCAGGCATGCGTAGTGCTGATACCGTTAATGCTGCTTTTTTCTTTTTATGAAAATCAAGCATTTGGCGGATATCCATTTTATAAATATGATCAGAACCAAAAATACATACGTGTTCAGGATCTGTTGATTCTATAAAACTGATATTTTGATATATTGCATCAGCTGTTCCTTCATACCAACGCTTACCTGTTCGCATTTGAGCAGGAACAGGGTCAATAAAACGGTCGGTTATTCCATTCACATTCCAACCTTTTTTCATATGTTGAAAAAGCGATTGAGATTTAAATTGAGTTAATACATAAATTCGCATTAAATCTGCATTTACAAAATTATTTAATGCAAAATCAATTAAGCGATAACTGCCACCAAATGGTACTGCAGGTTTTGTTCTTGATTCCGTTAATGGACGTAGACGTGAGCCTTCGCCACCAGCCAAAATCATCCCTAATACACCAGCCATGTGTTCTCCCTGAGATTATTATTAATATAGATAGAATTTCTTGAATTCTTTATTTTGAGATTAAGTTAACATAAATTTTTTACAAATCTGTGAAATGTTTCGTTTATATTCACTTGCAAAATGAATTCATTCAATACTGTGCTCCAGCTCAATCTTTAAGCTATATGCAACACAAATGGTTAACAATAATTTTACCAAGCCATTATATAATCATGCGTACTTTAAAATATGTATTGAAACTTAACTATCTCAGTGCAATTATTTCTCCTCATTCGCTTTCAGGAAGTGTAGATATGGCAGTAAGCCTTTTTAAGCAGTTGCAAACAGTTTGGGATTATCACCTTGTAAATCAAGAGATTAGAAAATCAGATGCGATCTTTGTTTTATGTAGCTACGATCTAAGAGTGGCAGAACATGCAGCCCAACTCTATTTAGATGGTTATGCTCCGTTACTTATATTCTCAGGGGCTCAGGGTAGAGCAACAGAAGGATTATTCACTTTAAGTGAAGCTGAAACATTTGCAAATGTAGCAAAAGACATGGGAGTCCCCTCCTCTGCTATTATCGTTGAAACAAAAGCAACCAATACAGGTGAAAATATCTTTTTCACTCAAGCACTATTAAAAGAAAAAAATATATCGGTTTCATCACTTCTTTTAGTTCAGAAGCCTTATATGGAACGTCGACTATTAGCGACATTCTTAAAAAACTGGAATGATATAGAATTCTGTATCAGCTCACCTAATATTAGTTTTATCAATTACCCTACCGATGAAATTACATTTGATCATATTGCTAGTATTATATTAGGTGAATTACATAGATTAAAAGTTTATCCCACATTAGGTTATCAAGAAGCACAAGAAATACCTGATGAGGTATGGCAAGCATTTGAAAATTTAACTCAACTTGGGTTTGATGAGTATTTACTGACTAACGATAATTAATATCAATTTAAATAAAGAACAGGTTGCTCATTCTTTTAATAAAAAGCCCTAAATCAGAAACTGACTTAGGGCTTTTTTCATTCATACTTGTGATTTGTTATTTTAAACGATAAAAGACCGTAGAAAGCGGTGGTAACGTAATAACAATAGATTGTGCTAATCCTTGAGACTCAACCTTCTCTGTAGACACTTCACTAATAACAGAGTAATCACTGCCCCCATAAAAATGAGCATCACTGTTTAAAATCAACTCATACTGACCAGCAACAGGCATTCCTAAACGGAAATCCTCTCTTGGTGCTGGTGTAAAGTTACTAACAACGAGGATTCGCTCACCATTATCACCTAAACGTTCATGAGCTAGAACACTCATTTCTGCTTCATCTTGTAGTCGCCACTCAAAACCAGCAGGCTCACAATCTTTTTGATAAAGCGCAGGCTCTGTTGTGTATAATTTATTTAAATCACGCACTAGCGATTGCATACCAGAGTGACGCTCAAATTGAGTTAAGAACCACTGTAATTGACCATCATGATCCCACTCTGCACTTTGAGCTATTTCAGCCCCCATGAAGTTTAATTTCTTACCCGGCTGACCATACATATACCCCATATAGGCACGTAAGTTTGCCGTTTTTTGCCATTCATCTCCAGGCATTTTATCTAAGATTGAGCCTTTTCCATAAACCACTTCATCGTGTGAAAGCGAAAGGATAAAGTTCTCACTAAATGCATAAACTAGCGGGAAAGTGATGGTATCGTGGTGATATTTTCGGTGAATCGGATCTTCTCTAATGTAATTTAAGCTGTCATGCATCCAACCCATGTTCCACTTAAAGCCAAAGCCCAAACCACCAGCAAAAGTAGGAGCAGAGACCCCAGGAAAAGCCGTTGATTCTTCCGCAATGGTCATCGAATTAGGATAATGTGAATACACCTCTTCGTTCATCCACTTTAATAAAGCGATGGCTCCGTGGTTATGATTTCCACCTTCCCAGTTAGGGATCCATTCGCCATCATTACGTGAATAATCAAGGTAAAGCATTGATGCTACAGCATCGACACGCAAACCATCGATATGGAAATGCTCAAACCAATATAATGCATTAGAAACTAAAAATTCACGCACATGAGGTTGGTCATAATTATAAATAAAGCTCTGCCAATCATTGTGCCATCCACGACGAGGGTCTGGATCATTAAACAAAGATGTTCCATCAAAATTGGCCAAACCATGTGAATCCGATGGGAAATGAGCCGGAACCCAATCTAATACAACACCGATGCCAACTTGGTGGCATTGATCGACAAAATATTTGAAATCATCAGGCGTACCAAAACGGCTAGTTGGTGAAAATAACCCAATTGGTTGATAGCCCCATGAACCATAAAATGGATGTTCTGATACTGGCATTAACTCTATGTGCGTATAACCCATATCTAAAATATAAGGTATTAATTGCTCAGCTAATTCACGATAGGTTAAGAAATCGCCATTTTCATTTCTCTTCCAAGACCCTGCATGCAGTTCATAGAATGAAAGCGCTTCTTTCTGCTTTTCAGTTACTGGTCTTTGCTGCCATTTGACATCATTCCACTGATAAGAGGTTTGATCATATACCACAGATGCAAATGATGGATACTGCTCATTATGAGCGCCATAAGGATCCATTTTATGAGGAAGTGATTCGCCATTTGGTCCTTTTAACTCAAATTTATACTTAGTACCAACAGCATGTTCAGGTATAAATAACGCCCAAAGTCCGTTATCTATCCGTTGCATAATATGACGACGACCATCCCATTGGTTAAAATCGCCAATAACACTAGCTGAAGAAGCATTTGGAGCAAAAACTAAATAACGCACACCTTGAATTTGCTTACCGTCACGAACAACACTAAATAGATGTGCACCTAAATGGTTATACATCTCTTTTGGTGTATGAACTTGCGCATCCGTAGGGGAAATATTGTGGTATTGATATGGGTCATCAAGAATTTGTTCCGTTCCATTCCAATCGATAATTAATTGATAATGAACTTCTGTCATATCAACGCTTTCATTTAATACAAAAACACCCGAATGTTTCGGGTCTAAAAGCAATTGATATTCAGCATGGTTAGCTAGTCGTACTTTTACCGATGTGGCACCTGGAAGCCAAACTCGTAGTGCTGTCGTTTGGCTTTGATATTGTGGACCTAGAAAAGAAAATGGATCAGAAAAAGCAGCCCTTTCGAGCTGCATGTAGATGTCCTTTTCTTTACGTTCAACAAGTAAGTTCAACGTAAATACTCCTTTTATTTTTGGCTTGCTTGAGCGCGAATGTCGGTTAGTCGTTTGGTTAATTCATTAACCTGCGGACGATTAAAAATGTCGTCCAGAGTAACAGACAGTTTACGACGCCAGTTTGGATATTCATTTACCGTTCCCGGTATGTTAACTGGTTTATCCATTTCTAGCCAATCTTCAAGCTGTAAACTGAGAAGTGTGCTCGATCCCGCTGCAAGATGACATTGCAACGCATCACTTAAGTATCTATCCATAGGAACAAACGAAGCATCACGGCCCACACCTTCTGGTAAATACCCATGGAAATCGACACTGTTTAAGATCTCTTGTTTTGATTCCGCACGAGTATTAAACAATTCTTTTAGTTGTTCAGGATCTGGATATAAACCGATCTCTTCACCCATTTTCAAATCATCACAATGCCAGAAACCACGTAACGTTGGCATATCATGCGTACATAATGCCGACATTGATTGCTCTTGATAATGCGTTGGTGAATAGAAACCACCGTCTTCAGACGTTTCAAAGAAGAACACTTTGTACGAGTGAATCCCAGCGTCTGCAAGCAAATCAACAATCTCATCTGGTACTGTACCCAAATCCTCACCAATCACAGAACATTGGTAACGATGACTTTCTAACGCAAGAATAGACAGCATATCTTCTACAGGATAATGCATGTAAGCGCCTTTAGTTGCATCTTCACCTTTAGGAATCCACCACAAGCGTAGCAAGCCCAATACATGATCAATTCGAAGTGCACCACACGCTTTCATGTTTGCTCGTAACAACTGAACATACGCTTCGTAACTTGTTTCTTTTAGCGTGTGAGGATTTAAAGGCGGTAATCCCCAGTTTTGTCCCAATGGACCTAAAATATCTGGCGGCGCACCAATGCTCACATCCAGACATAAGTTACCGTGATCAGCCCACGTTTCAGAACCTGAATCAGCAACACCAACGGCCAAATCACGATACAAACCAACGTCCATGCCTTTATTTTCTGCGAATTGTTGCACATCGTTAATTTGAGTAAATGCCACCCATTGTAAGTACATATACAAATCAACTTGATCACGATTATCTGCAATGTATTTTTGCACAGCTTTATTATCAAAGTGCTGCAATTCATGAGGGAATACAGGCCAGCCCCAAATACTATTATCTTGGCTGTATAAGCTGTTATGCAATGCATCAAATGCAGCTTGATGTAATAAGCTCTCGCCACCTTCGGCAACAAACTCTAAGAAGGCTTTTGCTCGTGCACTTTTCTTATCTAAATGACGAGTTTTAAACTCGCTAAATAGCAATGGAAGTACACTCATTTTTAGAGCAGAGACTTCTGAGTAATTCACCCAATGAGATTGACGAGCATCAGCTAAACGCTGTTGGAATTCTGCACTACCAACCAACTCTTGAGCTTGGTTACACAGTGCAAACTCAGGAACTGAACATACATCAATGTATAAAATATTTAGCCAACGACGAGAGGATGGACTGTATGGGCTCGCCCCTTCAGGGTTAGCAGGAAACAGTGAATGAATCGGGTTTAAACCAACAAAATCACCGCCACGAACAGCAATATCACCCACGAGTTGCTTAAGATCACCAAAGTCACCAATACCCCAGTTATGCGGTGTTCTTAATGTGTATAATTGAACGCTTGGTCCCCACATTTTTTTGCCTTTAAGCATTGCATCTTGTTTGAAACACGCTTTTGGCGTCACAATTAATGTCATTTCATAAGGTGCTTTACGACGCTTACGAATCACTTCTAATTTATGGTAACCCCATGGCAGAGTTGGTAAAGAGAATAACAATGTACCATCATTTTCACGCTCGTCTGAAACGATTTGAGATTGTAAGTACCCTTCTAATACTTCACCCTCTTCAGTGGTGATTTTCCAACTAAATTCACTGATACGAGCACTTTTACCAAGATTCATTTCGACTTGAAGCGGTTCATTATCACGAACAACCTGCACAGTAGAAAGTACGTCTTTTTTATGTTTCTTTTCAGCAGAACTTAAGAGTGTTTTATCATTCTTAGTGTCATAACCTAAAGAAGCCAGTAGACGAATTAAGGTTTCATCACTGACTTTTGCTTCATTGCCCCAGGCACTTACATAGCTATTTTTTAACCCTGCCAGCTCTGCGACTTGATGGAGTACATTGTTATTATCTTTCATCGCTTTTCTCCAAGGGCAGTACGATACTGCCCTCATATTATAATTTTATTAATTAACGGTTTACTGATTCCAGTTTCCAAATGTTATTTACATAATCACGGATACTGCGATCTGAACTAAATTTACCAACCAAAGCAGTGTTTAAAATAGCCATTTTCGCCCACTGTTTTTGGTCACGATATGCTGCATCAATGTCGTTCTGAGCACGAACATAATCAGCAAAATCAGCAAGAACTAAGTATGGGTCACCGCCATACAATAGGTTGTCACGAATTGCAGATAACAGACCCACTTTACCCGGAGTAAATTCATCACCAGCTAATAAATCTAATGATGCTTGTAATAATGAATCGGCTTCATAGTACTTATACGGGTTATAACCTGATGCTTTTAACGCCTCAACTTCATCAACCTCTAAACCAAAGATGAAGATATTTTCGTCACCGACTTCTTCACGGATCTCAACGTTTGCACCATCCATCGTACCAACAGTCAATGCACCATTTAGCGCCATTTTCATGTTACCTGTACCTGATGCTTCTTTACCTGCTGTAGAAATTTGCTCAGATACATCCGCAGCTGGAATGATAATTTCAGCCATGCTCACACGATAATCAGGAATAAATACAACTTTCAGTAAATCAGACACACGAGGATCGTTATTTACTTTTTCTGCCACTTTATTAATTGCAAAGATGATCTCTTTTGCTAAGTGGTAACCCGGCGCGGCTTTTGCTGCAAAGAAGAACACACGTGGGTGCATATCAAAACCAGGTTCGTTCAATATACGATGGTATAAAGAAAGAATATTTAATAAATCCAAATGTTGACGTTTGTATTCATGTAAACGCTTAATTTGCACATCAAAGATCGCATCGGTATTTAGTTCAATACCCATGTTTTCTTGAACCCAATTAGCTAAACGCTGTTTATTTTGTTTTTTCACAGCCATGAATTCTTTTTGGAATTTCTCATCATCAGCAAAAACAGCAATATCACTCAGTTGATCAAGATGTGCAGGCCACTCATTCCCAATTTTTTCAGAAATAAGGTTTGAAAGATCAGGGTTACAGAATTTCAACCAACGACGAGGAGTAACACCGTTAGTTACATTCGTTAGTTTTCCTGGGAAATATTCATTAAACTCAGGGAATAAATCACGCTTAACTAACTCAGAGTGAAGTGCTGCCACACCATTCACGGCATAAGATGAAACCACACATAAGTTCGCCATACGTACCATACGATGTGTGCCTTCTTCGATGATTGATAACTTACGTAATTTATCCACATCACCTGGCCACTTCAGTTTCACGCCTTCTAAGAATAGGTAGTTAATCTGATAAATGATTTCCATGTGACGAGGTAAAAGTCGAGAAATCAGTGATTCACTCCATGTTTCTAACGCTTCAGGTAACAATGTGTGGTTGGTATAAGCAAACGTGTTTGAACAGATTTCCCATGCCGCATCCCACGATAAACCACGAACATCAATAAGTACGCGCATTAACTCAGGAATACCAATTGTTGGGTGTGTATCGTTTAATTGGATCGTTTCATATTTAGAAAGATCTTCAATCTTATGACCTGCAGCATCATGACGACGTAAAATATCTGCAATAGAACACGCACAGTGGAAATACTGTTGCATCAAACGTAATGTTTTGCCTTTCTCGTGGTTATCATTTGGATACAGAACTTTTGTTACGTTACCAGCATCAATTAAGGCGTGTTGCGCTTCAAAGTAATCACCATTATTAAAGCTTGCAAGGCTAAACGGTGCTTTTGCACGACATTCCCACAAACGTAATGGGTAAACCGTATCACTTTGGTAACCAACAATAGGAAATCCCAAGGCATACCTTCAACTGACATACCTGGTACCCAGCGACGTTTCTCTTGGCCTTTTTCAGTGTACGTTTCTACATGACCATAAAATCCAACTTGCTGTGCAAAATCAGGACGAGCCACTTCCCAAGGGTAGCCTTCTACTCCACACCATGCATCAGGCGCTTCTTTTTGTCGTCCGTCTTCAAAAGATTGGCGGAACAAACCGTATTCGTAATGCAAACCATAACCAATCGCTGGATATTCTTGCGCAGCTAATGAATCCATAAAACACGCGGCTAAACGACCAAGACCACCGTTACCTAAAGCAGGGTCACGCTCTTCTTCTAATAAATCCGTTAAATTATAACCAAGCTCACCCATTGCTTCAGTGATCTCTTCATAAAGACCCATACTAATTAGGTTGTTGCCCGTTAGACGTCCAATTAAAAACTCTAAAGATAGATAGTTTACGCTGCGTGCGTTTTTAATTTTTTCGTCATTTTCTGTAGCAACAAGATCAAATGTCGTTAATTCAGCTAGGGCTTTACCCATTGCTAAATACCATACTTTAGCGCTCGCTGTTTTTTCATTTGCAGCGAATGTTGTCACTAAATGCTGCTTTACAGAGGCTTTAAACGCCGCTTTATCAAATTTTTCTATGTTATTCGTTTTCATCTTAAATCTCTCACGAAGGTTCATAATCAACTGTTATCAATCCTGCCTTGTTCGAATAAGAGTCACATCCTCCTTTTTGGGGGATGAGATAAGGGTGAGATAAAGGCGTAGTCCTGATTAATCAAATAACCTGTGACACGACTCAAAGTTTGTAGGCTGACAGTAAAAACCTTCGTGATATTGGACACGTTTTTACAGCATAAAAAACAAAATGATAACAAGGTCACAAATTTAAAGATTAAATAAAACTATTTAAAAAACGTATTAAATAAAACTCATGTATAAATTCATCAAGATAAAAATAAAGGTTTGATCACATTTATAGGGCGTAGTGGATAGATTAAATCTCATTATTGAGGATAATTAGCTCAGTATTTTTTAAAAGAACAATAATTATGTTAATACCATCGAAACTGCATTTTCCAAGACGATTACATAATGCCATTCTCCGCCAACGTGTTTTAGATACGCTAGAGAATGCGATGCATTACAAACTTGTTTTATTTCGATCTCCGGCTGGCTACGGAAAAACAACCATGGCTGCACAGTGGTTATCTGACAAAGACGCTACTGGGTGGTATAGCCTAGATGAGAGTGATAATGATGAATATAAATTTGCAAAATACTTTGTACAAACAATAAGTAATGCAACTCATACTGAATTATCACACTCAAAAGCGTTAACTGAGAAACGTCAGTTTGCTTCATTATCAAGCCTATTTTCGCAAGTCTTTACTGAGCTAATCTCGTTTCAAGATGAAGCTTATATCGTTCTCGACGACTATCACTTAATTACCAATGACACCATTCACCTTGGCTTAAAATTCTTCTTAAAACACCTTCCAGATAATTTGACACTGGTAATAACAAGTCGCTCTCAACCACCTCTAAATACAGCAAATCTACGTGTGAGAGACTTATTAATTGAAATTGATAATCAAAGTTTGGCGTTTGACCAATCAGAAACATCTCTATTTTTTAATCAACGCCTAAATGAGAATATTGACCAAGAAGCCATCACTCATGTTCGTGAGCATGTTGAAGGCTGGCCATCTGCACTTCAATTAATTGCACTGCACAGTATTCAAAACAATCAATCCTTAAATAATTCAGCACAAGTCATGGCGCAATTAAACCATGCGCACTTATGGGATTATTTAGCGGAAGAAGTGTTTGATCATTTGGATCAAGAGACGCAGCAATTTTTAATGCGTTGTGCTGTTTTTGATCATTTTAATACCACACTGCTATCTAAAGTAACGCAACGAAAAGATGCCCAGTTGCTTATTGAAAATCTAAACCGATTCGGATTATTTATTAATACAAATGGTGAACAAGGTGATTGGTATAAGTTCCATAACCTCTTTGCAGAGTTCTTAACCCACCAAAGACAAAACCACCTAGCTCATGAAGAAATAGACCTGCAAAAATACGCAGCAGAAGCATGGCTTGAGCATGACAATATCTATCAAGCACTTCGTCATGCGAAAAACGCCAAAGATGATATTCTGATCGCTAATATACTTACGCAGCATGGCTGGCATTTATTTAATAATGGGGAACTTTCTTTATTAGAGACCACCATTTCAGATCTTCGTCCTGAGGTATTATTTACCTCTCCTCGCCTTGTTATTATTCGCGCATGGTTAGCTCAGAGCCAGCATAATTATCTACAAGTAGATGATTTACTCTCTGAAGCACAACGTGAAATGGCTGATAGAAATATTGTTCTTGATAGGCATATGCAAGGAGAGATCGATGCACTGCGAGCACAGGTTGCCATCAATAAAAATGAACCTGAAGCTGCACTTGCCTTTGCAGAAAAAGCACTTGAAGAATTAGAAACCAATAAATACCGCAGTCGCATCGTCGCAACATCTGTTATTGGTGAATATCACCACGTTTCAGGAAACCTTGCACAAGCACTTGCTCTAATGCAACAAACTGAAAAAATGGCCATGACCTATGGCATCTATCATCAAGCTTTGTGGGCAATCTTACAACAAAGCGAGATTTTAATGGCACAAGGGTTTATGCAAGCGGCTTTTGACCTTCAAGATAATGGTTTTAAATTAATTGAAGACCAAGACTTACATCAGTTGCCATTGCATGAATTCTTACTTCGCTCTCGAGCTCAAATTTACTGGTTCTGGTTCCGTTTTGACGAAGCTGAACAATGTACTTGGAAAGGTTTAGATGTTCTCTCTCCTTTTGATGAAACTAAACACTTGCGTGGCTATTCAATGCTTGCACGCTTGGCCGTTGCTCGTGGCGAACTTGATAAAGCTGAACGATACCTTGATAAATGCCAACAGTTACTTGGCCAAGCGGATTACCATATTGACTGGAAAGCAAATGCCTCTTCTGCTCAGCTATTTTACTGGCAAGCAAAAAACAATTCAGAAGCTATTCAATATTGGTTAGCACAAGCGGACAGACCAGAGACTCGTTGTAACCATTTTACCCAATTACAATGGCGTAATATTGCAAGAGCTCAGTTCCACCTTGGGGATATTGATACCGCAATTGAAACACTACAAACCTCTCAAGCTATTGCTCAACAACATAAGTTAATCACCGATATCAATCGTAATGCGATCTTAGCTGCCATTTTACTGTATGAAAACAAACAGATTGATGAAGCCGTTGAAGCAATGCACCTTGCTATTAAGCAGTCAAACCAAACAGGGATCATTGGTAGTTTTCTAATGGCGGGACGAAACGTTTTAAAACCCCTTGGGAAATTACAACAAAAAGGTAATGTTACTGAGCTTGAAAAACATCGAATTGAACAATTGCAAAAAGCGCTATCAAATAATGAACGCTCTCGTTCAGCTCACTTCGATGAAACCTTTATTGAAAAAGTATTAAATACACCAGAGGTTCCCGAACTAATAAGAACGAGCCCACTTACCCATCGTGAATGGCAAGTGTTAGGTCTTATTTATTCTGGCTTTAGTAATGAACAAATTGCAGCTGAATTTGATGTTGCACCAACCACCATTAAAACTCACATTCGTAATTTGTATCAAAAACTGAATCTTCCAAATCGAAAAGCTGCTATCGCTATGGCTGACGAATTAGTAGGAATGATGAAGTAATCAAATTTACGACATTTTTTACACAGAACTTATGTATAATCATGCCATCTTCATGCATTGTGCATAAGTTTTTTATTTGTATCGAGATAAAATGAATTATTTAACAACGTTCTTTAAAGGCATGGCAATGGGAGCCGCTGATGTGGTTCCTGGTGTATCAGGTGGTACGATTGCTTTTATTACTGGCATTTATGATACGCTTCTAGAAAGCATTCGACGTATTAATCCATCAATCTTAGGTTTATGGAAACGCGAAGGTTTTAAAGCTGCATTTAATCACATTAACGGCTTCTTTCTTATTTCTCTATTTGGTGGGATCTTAACGAGCATCCTGACATTAGCGAAATTCATTACGTGGATGTTGCACACCCACCCTATTCCATTGTGGTCGTTTTTCTTCGGATTGATCCTAATTTCAATCGTACATATTGCGAAACAGATTGAAAAATGGTATTTAGATCGTTTTGTTATGTTGTTTGCTGGTGCTGCTTTTGCTTATAGCATTACCGTTCTTAACCCAATGACAATGACACCGTCAACTTTCACTTATATTCTTGCAGGCTCTATTGCTATTTGTGCGATGATCTTACCGGGTATTTCAGGAAGCTTTATTCTTCTGCTTATCGGCATGTACGGCCCAGTACTTGGGGCAGTTAAATCTCTTGATTTAGTGACTATGGGATTGTTCGCATCAGGCTGCTTAATTGGCTTATTAAGCTTCTCACATGTTCTTTCTTTCCTATTAAGAAAGTTCCGTGATATTACGCTAATCTTCCTGACAGGCTTAATGGCAGGCACATTAGGTAAAATCTGGCCTTGGAAAGAAGTGTTAGAATGGCGCATTAATTCAAAAGGTGAGCAAGTTCCATTAATAGAGCAAAACCTATCTCCATTTAATTACGAACAAGTAACGCAGCAACCAGCACTCATTGGTTTCGCTGTATTTGGCGTTATTTTAGGTATTGGTTTAGTTCTTGGTCTTGAAATGTACGCTAAGAAAAACGAGAAAGAATCGTAATTGATTGGTGTAAACTGATAAATCAATAAATACAAAAAAGGAGCATTCAATATGCTCCTTTTTTTATATCAGTAATACTGCTGATATTAATTAGTGATGATTTGGTTCACGAAGATAAATAATCCAGTAACCCATACCAACGAAGATGCCACCACCAATGATATTACCAATCGTAACTGGGATAAGGTTATTAATCACAAAATTATGTAATGTTAAATCTGCAAAATCCAATGCTGAATAACCACTTGCTGCCCAGAACTCTGGAGAAGCAAAAGTCTTAATGCCAATCGCCATTGGGATTTGGAACATATTTGCAATACAGTGCTCAAAACCTGCTGATACAAACATTGCTACAGGTAAGATCATAACCAAAATTTTATCTGTTAATGTACGACCAGAAAATGTCATCCATACGCCAACACAAACTAATACGTTACACATAAGACCTAGTGCAACAGCTTGCCAAAAACCATGATGCAACTTGTGTTGTGCAATTTTCATTGTGTTGATACCAACGGCACCACCATCGTTCATGTATTGTTTTGCAACTAGCATGATACCAACAAGTAGCATAGCACCAATAAAGTTACCAACATAAACAACGGCCCAGTTCGCACATAAATTTTTCCAGCTGATTTTACCACTTGCACGAGCAACTAAAGTTAACACCGAGCTGGTAAATAGTTCACCACCGGTTACCACAACTAAAATAAGACCAAGACTGAAAGCCAAACCGCCAACAAAATGGGACATACCCCATGGCATTGATTCAGCACCAGTAGTTACTGTGGTATAGAAAATAAAAGCAATACCGATATGTATTCCGGCAGTAATTGCTAATAAAAATGATTTAAATGGATCTTTGGTTGCTTTTGCTACGCCAACTTCAGCAGCGCGTTCTGCCATTTGTGGCGGTAGTAAAGAATCGAATTGGTTCATAGTAGAAACATTTTGATACAAGTGAATAGGAGGGTCGGATAATCCTCCTATTTTGTTCGGAATACAAGCAATTTTATTGTTGAAGAGTATTAATTTTAAGATTTGAATAAAGTATAAAAAAATATTTATTGAAACTAATAAATAAGCATTGATTAAGTAAAAATAAGATTTAAATTTTGATATCTATGCTTTCTCTATGACGGCGATCTTTATTTACTCTACGATCATACAACACAGGTTTTGATGGATACGTTCGTCGCTCTTCTTTTTTTCTAAGCTCTGCTTGGTAGGTTCCATCCACATCTACGGTATCAATAATTTTTTCATCAACATTTGGTAAGGATTTTTTACTCATATCCCCTCCTTAACTCTTCGTTTTTTACAAAACAACAATTGTTACTTATTTGTTATTATTAACATAACAAGGGCAATTAACCAAGTGATCATTCACAACCCCCGTTGCTTGTAAAAAGGCATAGCAAATCGTAGATCCTACAAATTTAAAACCTCTCTTTTTTAAGTCTTTACTTAATTTATCTGATAATTCGGTTGTTGCAGGTACATCAGACATCACTTCCCAGTGATTAATGATCGGTTTCTGATCGACATAAGCCCAAAGGTAATTTGAAAAACTGCCAAATTCTTGCTGTATCTTTATAAAAGCATTCGCATTCGTAATCACTGAATTAATTTTAAGTCGATTACGTATAATTCTGGAATCTTGCATTAAGGATTCCACTTTATCTTGGTCATATTGAATGATCTTTTGTAAATCAAAACCATCAAATAATAATCGATAGCCTTCGCGTTTCTTTAAAATCGTCGACCAACTTAAGCCAGCCTGAGCGCCTTCTAAAGTTAAATACTCGAATAACTCATGATCAGAATAAACAGGCACTCCCCATTCATTATCATGATATTCCCTATCTAAATCAGAAACCTCTGCCCAGTGACATCGCTCTTTTCTCATTTCCTTACCACCTTTTTTATATACAATTTAACTGAGCTCACACAACAGATAATGCATGCATATCCAAAATTTAACTTATGTTACCATTCATTAACCAGTTTAATTGAGCCGATATATATGAAAGCATTCGCAGTTTTGATCAAAGCCTTTCTTATCCTATTACTATTGTGTACTGGTTTTTTCTTTACTGAAATAAGCACCTATGTAAAAAGCTATGTAAGCCCCAAAATTCAGCTTGAAAATACTTGTCATTTATCAACACAAATTTGTCAGCAAGGTGACGTATCCATCACGCTTGAAAAAGATACATTAACGCCGTTACAACCTAGCTCTATTTTAGTGAACTGGCCTAATCAAAATGCCAAAAACCTCATTATTACTCTACAAGGTTACGATATGGCAATGGGAAACCCGACATTTAAATTATTACCCAATGCAGACAAAAGCTACTCTGGCGATATTTTACTTCCTATTTGTACACAAAATACCATGATTTGGGTCGGAACAATTAGTGATGGTAGCACCTCTATTAATGTTTCGTTAAAGGCAGAACAATGAAAAAACTCTTAATTATCACTCTTATTATTTTATCAGGATTTGGGTTAAAGCAGCTCTATTTATCAAAAACAGCCAACAATACATTACTTTATGGTGCACAAAATCAACCAATAAACCTTTTTGACGAAACCGACCCTAGAATACGTATTGTTTATTTTGGCTTTACTCGATGCCCTGATGTTTGCCCAACATCTTTAGCTATGTTATCAGGGGCTTTCAACCAAATTAACAAAACAACTTTATCCCAATTTAAACCCGTATTTATCACGTTAGACCCTGAACGTGATGATGCAGAGCATGCTGCTGAATATGCCCACTATTTCCATCAATCAATAGAAGGTAGTTCAGGTTCACTTCAAACCATTACACAATTAGCTGAACGTTATGGCGTTGTTTTTCATAAAACGGAACTGCCTAATTCAGAATTAAAATACACGATTGACCATTCGTCTTATTTTTACTTTTTAGAACCCAATGGCACTTTAATTACCAAAGTGCCGCATACAATAACACCAGATCCCATAGTGAAAGCAATTAATGAACTTTCGCAGCTATAACGACACTTTAAAAGGAATATTAACCATGAAAAAAACATTGCTTGCTCTTAGCGCCCTATTTATTAGTTCGGCTTCTTTTGCACAAAGTGATTTGGTCATCGAAAATCCATACGCACGCGCAACGCCACCAAATGCAGTAAATAGCGCTATTTTCATGACCATTAAAAATAATGGTGATAAAGACCGTACTTTGGTTTCTGCTACGACATCAGCGGCTAATAAGGTTGAACTTCATACTGTTGTAAAAAGTGACGGAATGATGAAAATGCGTGAAGTGGACTCCATGACAATAGCAAAAGACTCAGAAACGGTTTTAAAGCCTGGTGGCCTACATATCATGCTTTTTGAACTAACAGGTCCGCTAAAAGAAGAAGAATTTATTGATGTAAGCCTTAACTTTGCAAATGGTGATAAAGAAGTATTTAAAGCGCCAGTGAAGAAAGTCATGGCTGGAATGAAGCACAAAATGTAATCATGTCTTATTAGTAAGTCAGCATGTCCGATTAGAGATATATGTAATTAATTGTACCTGTCAAACTGCATCCCATTATCCTCTGATGAGATGCAGTTCACATGTATTATCTTTTACCGCTATTCACCGTACTCATTTGGGGCGGAAATTCTATCATCAATAAGATGGCAGCTTCTGCTATCGAACCTAGCGCAATGAGCTTTTATCGTTGGGCTTTTGCCATGCTGATTTTAACTCCGTTTTGCTTACCATCTGTTATTAAATCTCGTCATGTGATCCGTCCGTATTTAAGCAAATTGGCTTTCCTAGCCTTACTTGGCATGGTATTAAACCAATCTCTTGGTTATTACGCAGGTTTAACGACTACGGCTTCAAATATGTCGTTAATCACCTCACTAGTGCCATTAATCAGTATCTTTCTTAGTCTCCCGTTATTGGGAAAACGTATTTCAGCATTAAGTATTGTCGGTGCGGTGATTTCACTTGCGGGTCTAACATTTATGCTTGGTCACGGAGATATGACTTTCTTTTTACACCAACCAATTACAGAAGGTGATGGCTTGATGGTAATCGCAGCCCTCTCTTATGGTGCCTATTGCGTATTATTAAAACGCTGGAAAATGCCAATTACTAACTGGCAACTTATTTACATGCAAGGTATGTTTGCTGTCGCAATGCTAACCCCATTATGGTTAACAAGTGATAGCCTATTACCAACAGAAAGCTCGATTCCACTCATCATGTATGCATCAATTGCCGCTTCTATCTTAGCGCCTTGGATGTGGGTAAAAGCAATTGATGTAATTGGTGCAGAATCAAGTGCAATGTTCATGAACCTACTTCCTGTAGTAGCGGTATCGTTAGCTGCAATCCTACTAGGTGAGAAAATTGAAAGTTATCATCTAATGGGCGGAATAATGGTTATTTCAGGTGTTATCTTGGCACAAATTAAAACCAAGAAAGCCAAACAAGAAGCAAGTCTACTTATCAAAGCTTAATTACGCTTAACGAATTAGATATAAGAAAGCCGGCTCATTGTGAGTCGGCTTTTTTGTGGGCATTCATGAGTTATTGCAGAATAATTGGAAATTAGTTACTAACCATTTCATGATGTTCAACTAACTGCTTATATAATATGTCTTTTAATTCCATACGCTGACGCTTTAATGCATGCATACTATCATCACCAATTGGACTACCTGATATCTCTAGTTGTCGAATGTCATAATCAAGTTGATGATATTGTTGGAGATCAGCTTTAAATTTAGGATCATCATGATTAAGCTGAACAATATCCAATTTAAGCTCTGGAAAATCTAAGATAAAAGCGTGGTTTTCATTTAGCATTGGCACTTCCTTTTCTATCAAATTACCTACCAGTATAGGAGCAATCCATCAAAAGAAATGTGCCGCATCACTCAAAGTTAATCACAAATCTTCTAGGCAGGAACTAACCCTCAGCAAGCTGGTCTTCGTGCTTAGCCACTTTATGTCCATCTTCTGTACAGCCCTCTTTCCAGTAGCTGCTGATATAAAGATCGTCTTTATCAACTTCCTTTTCATTACGGAAATACGTACGAAGCGCTCTCATGTTGTTAAACTCACACGCACTCCATACAGCAACTCGACCGGCTTTCCACTCTTGTGAGCGAACCATATCTGTTAATCCTTCCTCATCAGATTTAATGACCCATACAAGTTCAATACCTTGTGGTTTCGTTAAATCTTGTTTATCTGACGGATGATTAATTTCAATAACCGTATAACCTATTGCCGTTGTAGGCAGAGCTTCAAGTTTTGCAGATAATGCCGGTAAAGCCGTCATATCAGCAACTAAGAAGAACCAATCTGCTTCTGCATTTAATCCTTTGATACTTCCTGGGCCTGCAATTGAAATCGTATCGCCATTAACGGCATTTTGAGCCCAAGCAGAAGCAAAGCCTCCAGTTTCAGCCGTCATCGCTGCATGCGCATGATGATGGCGAACAAAGTCAACATCCAGTTCATTCTCCTCTTTTCTCAAATTACGCACGGTATAGGTGCGCATCATTGGACGAGTGCCGTCAGGAATACCAGAAAGATCGGTTCCACCATTGTCATTAAACAACAGCTTGATGTAACCGCCTTCACTTTCCATATTAAAATCAGACAGATCTTCAGCTTTAAAGGTAATGCGCTGCATATTAGAAGTAAATTGCACACTCTTTAAGACAGTCAGCACTCGTGGTGAGGGTTTATTACTCATAACTTAATCCTTTATTGTCCGTAATACATACAAATACGTTGGCCATTAACTTCATGGATATCAAACTCGGTTTCATATATTTCAGACAACACCTCTTTTCTAATAACTTCAGCAACGGTACCATTGGCCACCACTTTGCCTTTTTTAAGTGCCACAATATTGTCTGAATAGCATGATGCAAAATTAATATCGTGAATAACAATAACAACCGCTTTACCTAGTTCATGAGCCAACGTCTTAATGTTTTTCATGATTTGCAATGAATGTTTAATATCTAAGTTATTTAGCGGTTCATCTAAAAATACATAATCCGTATCTTGCGCAACAACCATAGCGATGAACGCTAATTGACGTTGACCACCACTTAATTGGTCTAAATATTTATTCTGAATAGGTTCGAGATCTAAATAGCGAATTGCCTTATCCATCACTTCATTATCGTGCTTTGTGAGTTTTCCTTGGCTATATGGAAAACGCCCAAAGGCAACAAGCTCACGAACCGTAAAACGCATATTTAAATTGTTAGATTGTCGAAGTACCGCTAATTTCTTCGCTAGGGCTTTAGTATCCCAATCCACCACTTCTTGGTTTTCGATGAGGACACTACCGCTGTCTTTTGCTAATAAACGACTTGCCATGGATAACACGGTACTTTTACCTGCCCCATTCGGCCCAATGATCGACGTAACTTCACCTTTAACAAAAGAAGCGGAAGCTTGGTCTACTACTTTTTGCTGACCAAATGATTTAGATAGTTGAGATAATGAAATCATACGTTTCTCTATTGAATTTTTTGTCTAACTAACAGTGATAAGAAATACAAACCACCGATAAAATTAATTACTACGCTTAATGTCGTTTCAAACTTAAATATGTTTTCGATAACCCATTGTCCTGAAAGCAACATCGACATTGCCATTAAACTGCTTCCCAGTAGCAAAGTACGATGACGATAGGTATGAAAAAACTCTTTCGCTAAGTTCGCTACCAACAAACCAAAGAACATCACAGGGCCAACTAATGCCGTTGAAACCGAAATTAAAATCGCCACCAAGATAAGTACTTGTTTTGTCACTTTACCAACATCAACACCCAAACTGGTCGCGTTATCATTATCTAGCCAGAACACATCAAGAATATTCGACATTCTAAAAAGAACCGCACTAATAAGAAGTAATGGAATCACACAAAAATAAACAAGATCTTTGTTAATGTTATTAAAACTGGCAAACATACTAGATTGGATCGAAGCAAAATCGTTCGGGTCGACTAACATCGTGAAGAAAGAAGAAATGTTAGAAAATAGCTGTCCAAAAATCACCCCAAGCAATAATAAGGTAATGACGTTACTGTTATTTTTCTTGAAATAAAATCCAAATAACAATAAAGAAAATCCGACCATTATCACAACTGACATCGCAAAGTTTAAAAATGGATTTAATATGAAAACACTAAAGCTACCAAAAATAACAACAACCAATACTTGAGTGAGTAAATACAAGGCATCAAAGCCCATGATACTCGGCGTTAAAATGCGGTTATGCGTAATGGTTTGAAAAACCAAAGACGACTGAGCAATCGCAATACTGGCTAAGATCATCGCCAATACTTTAGGTACACGGCGTGACAAAAAGTATTCATAATTTGAAGCGTCAAGCCCAATACCAATAAACAAAAAGGTGAATAATACGGTACTGAAAGCCAATGCCGTTAATTTAATTGAATCAGACATTTTGCTTACCTTTTACAATAAAGAAAATAAACACCATTCCACCAAGAATACTAATGATCATAGAGATAGGAATTTCATAAGGGAAAATGATCACACGTCCCACAACATCACACGCAAGAATTAATATCGCACCAACAATCGCTGTTAATGGAATATTCCTACGTAGGTTATCACCATAAAATTGTGCCACTAAGTTAGGAACAATGAGTCCAAGGAAAGGTAATTGCCCAACAATCATTACTACTGTTGCCGACATAACAGAAACTAAAATGATGCCAAGAAATAGAATTTGCTTGTAATTCAGACCAATATTAGTAGCGAAGTCTTTACCCATGCCAACAGCAGATAGACGTGTTGCATACCAATAGCTGATCACTGAAATAGGGATTGCGATATACAGTAATTCGTAATTACCTTGAAGAATGTTGGCAAAGTTGGCTACTGTCCACGCTGAAAGGTTTTGTACTGCATCGTATTTATAGGCAACAAAAGTAGCAGCAGAAGAGACAACATTACCAAAAATAATACCGATGAGCGGTACATAAATGGCATTTTTAAATTGAATACGATGAATAAACTGAATGAAAAGAAGCGTACCACCAATTGCCATTGCAAAAATGAGTAGTAAATTATCACCATGCCCAAAGAGTACTAAACTCAATACGTAGCCCAACATAGCGCATTCGATGGTGCCAGAGGTTGATGGTGCAGCAAATCTGTTTTGACTGATCTGTTGCATGATTAGACCGGCAATACTCAAACCCGCACCAGATAATAAAATCGCTAATAAACGTGGTAAACGACTTACCATAAGAAGCTCTAAAGCTTCTGTATCACCACGGAATATAGCCGACAGCGGTAAATCAGCAACGCCAATAAATACCGAAGCAAAACTCAATACAATAAGAACAAGCAATAACTTTTTCAAAGCTAACCTCAGCCTGCACAAAGCGTGCTATCTCAATGAAATAACACGCTTTACAGTGGAATTAGAAATAAATTTAAAGATGAATAGACTGTTTTACATCAGCAATCATTTGATCGGTTGCAGTAACGCCAGAAATCGCTAAATACCATGCATTAATGTCTAGGTAAGTTAAGCTACCGTTCTTATATGCATCAGTTGCTTTTACTAATGGGTTAGCAAACTCTTCACGTGTACGACTTTTATCTTTATTGATCAATTTATCTTTATCAATAATCAGAAGGTTTGATGGGTTTACATCACGGATAAATTCATACGATACCAAATCACCATGACGAGATTCTTTAATACCCTCTACCGCCTCTTTAAATCCAAAGTCTTTATAAATAGAAGAAAAACGCGATTGAGCTCCGAAGGTTGTGATATTACCACCAGCACTCATAACCGTTAATGCTGCAACATTATTTGCTTTATTGTGTTCAGCAATAGCGTTAAATTCAGCATCTACGCTAGCGATTTTCGCTTCAACTTTATCTTGAATTTCAAAAATATTACCTAGCATACGCCATTGTTGTTGTGTGCTTTTCCAATAGCCCGTAGAGTCAGCAGCAAATACGATTGTTGGTGCGATTTCAGACAGATCTTTATATGCTTTTACCGCTCGTGAACCAATAATGATCACATCCGGTTTTTGCATGTAAATAGTTTCAAAATCAGGCTCACTTAAGCTACCAGAAGAAGCATATTCTTTCGTTTTATACTTCAGTAAGTAAGAAGGCATTGTCGTCGCCTGAGTTACCGCAACTGGTTTAATACCAAAATAATCAATGGCATCTAACGTTCCTGTACCAATAACAACAACACGTTGAGGTTTTGTCTCAAGCGTCGTTTTGCCTAATTGATGAGAAACAGTAATCGTTTCAGCATAACTTGATGCAGAAACTAATAAACCAAATAACATTGTAGCGATACTTTTTTTCATATTCTTTACACTCAAGTGATAACTATTCGTATTTCGATTCACTATAATGAAAATGGTTATTATTAACCAGAATAAAAAAGTAAAGATTGTAAAGGCGTAATAAATATAAGGCTATTAAAAGAGAGTTGAGATAATTGTGGTTCTATAGGCAATAAAAAAGGTTCATCGCAGATTAGCGGGAATTGAAAACAAAAACGGCAGTTAGTGGTAAAGTTACATCGCCAAACACAACTTTTCACAAACTGCCGTTTTCATGCCAAATAATACTTTTTTATCATCCTTCTGGAAAGGTTTTCAGATCGTAAAGTCTCATAAAACTGATTCATTAATCTCTATAACCTTAAAACCTGACTCCCCAGCATTCTGCTCTTGCGGGCGACTCTCTGAATTTACTCACGATACTCAGTGGCGAACTATTAAAGACGCTATGATATTAGGAACTCCAGTTGAACTTTTGATTCAGACTAGGCGCATTACATGTTTGCTATGCGGTACAAAAACGGAAGCAATATCTTGGCTTAAACCATACTCACGCCTGACTAATCGATTGATAGAATATATTGAACAACTGCTGCCTTTGCTGCCGATTAAACATATTTCAGAACTGACTGGAGTACATTGGCACACGATAAAGAATATTGATAAACAACGACTTAAACGAGTTATCCCTGACATACCATGGGATAAATTACGCCAACTAGTGATGGATGAGTTTGCCATATTTAAAGGACATCGATATGCAACAGTGATTGCCGATGCGCAGACACATCAAGTGCTTTGGATTGGTTTAGGTAGAAGCCGAACTGATATCAGGCCTTTCTTTGAAGAGCTTGGTAAGCATGCCGAAAATATCGAAGCAGTGGCTATGGATATGAATACAGCTTTCGATCTCGAAGTGAAAGCTCATTGCCCTAATGCACGTATTGTATACGATCTTTTTCATGTGGTAGCCAAATATGGACGAGAGGTAATGGATAGGGTTAGGGTAGATCAAGCGAATCAACTCAAAGAAGACAAAAAAGCTCGTCGTTGGATTAAGCGTTCACGCTGGATCCTTTTGAAAAATAGAGACAATCTAGACGTAAATCAACAGAGTTATTTAGATGAAATACTTTCGGTAAACCACGATTTAATGGTGACTCATTTGCTAGGAGAGCAATTAAAAGAGCTCTGGTATTGTGACTCAGAAACGCAGGCAATAGAACTATGGGATGTATGGTGGCAACAGGTAAATGAGAGTGGGATCAAACCACTAATCAGTTTTGCACGAAAGTTAAAACCATACCTTCACGGAATTGTTAGTTCGTCTTTATATCGATTAAATACATGTACACTGGAAGGAATAAATAACAAAATTAAGTTAATCAAAAGAATGGGGTATGGCTACAGAGATACGGACTATTTCTTTATGAAGATAAAAGCGGCTTTCCCCGGAAAGCCGCGATGAACCATAAAAAAGGCCATTATAGGGGGAATGATAATGGCCTTAAAAATACATAGCTGGTTTTCTTTAGTGTAAGTGTCTCTTCGTTACTTCACATGAAAGAGTCTCATGATCAAACAAGAAACGAAACGCGTGCGAGTTAAAATATTTCCCGTCACTCCATAACACTTCACCAAAGATCTTACAGAGATCCATGTCTGAAGCTGAACCTTTCTTATCGATTAATCCAATAACAGATAAAACTTGGCTCTCTATATCCTTGGGACAATTTTTAATTGACCATTTATGAGTCATACTCATTTTTTCCATAATAATAACTAGCCTAATGTGTTTTTATTTATTGTGCTCAAGTCACAAAACACATTTTAACCCAATGATAACTTAAATCAAGCTTTTTTGTGACTTAAGTCTCACAAAGTGAAATTACTGACAAATTATAGAAGTATAAATAATCAAAAATGAGACCTTTATCATTGATATTTTACATATTTAACACATAAAAAAGGCGCTGTATTAATACAAACGCCTTCGAGATACCACTTTAGTGTTAATGCAAGCTATTGGTATTTAAGGATATTTACTTTCTAAAAATGACATAATGTCGGCAGACTCATACATCCATTGTGTTTCACCATTTTCATTATCAATACGCAAGCATGGTACTTTTATTCTTCCACCTCCCGCTAACAAAGCGGCTCTGTGCTCTTCATTATTTTTTGCATCTCGTAATTCAATGTTCAGTGATTGACGTTTAATCGTTCGACGCACTTTCACACAAAAAGGACACGCTTCAAATTGGTACAAAGAATACTTTGCTGTTTCTGCATCAATTTCAGTCTGTTTAGCAGGATCTCGCTTAACTCCTGAAGGAGAAAATACACAATCCAAACCTAAAATAACCTTACCAAGCACGAAACGAATGACTTTCATGTTTACTCTCCTAAATAATGCATCAATAGCTAACAACGTTGAGCAAATAGATGTTAACTAATGTGAAATATAATAATTATTGTTTTAAAGTTACTGGATTGTAACAGCTTTATTTATATAAAAAAAAGCCTCAAAAGAAATCATCTTATGAGGCTTTAAATTTATCGTTGTTAAAAAGCTAGAACTTATTCAAACTCAACTAGGTTACGTTCAAACTCTTCATGCTGTTTTAGTACTTTATCTTCAGGCTTACCTGTTAATTTACTAACGGCAATAATTGCAATAGTTGCAAAGATAATTCCAGGAACAATCTCATAGACATCAAATAAACCGCCAGTTAATTGCTTCCAAACAACAATCGTTACCCCACCAACAATAATACCAGCAAGAGCACCATTACGGTTCATTCCTTTCCAATAAAGGCTAAGTACAATCGCTGGACCAAATGCCGCACCAAAACCTGCCCATGCGTAAGATACGAGACCAAGAACAGAACTATCAGGATTCATTGCTAATAATAGAGCGATAACAGACAAAGCAACGACAGCGAAACGACCCACATTTACGATCTCTTTGCTTGTTGCGTCTTTCTTCACTAATTGTTTGTAAAGATCTTCAGATAGCGCCGAAGAAGATACAAGTAATTGCGAATCCGCCGTACTCATTATTGCCGCTAAAATAGCAGCTAATAAAATACCAGCAACAACCGGATGGAAAATCGCATTTACTAACAACATAAATACTTTTTCACCATCAATCGCCTCACCTGGCATAGAACCTGTTACATATAGTAAGCCAACAAGACCAACAAGTACGGCGCCAAACATGGATAGAGCAGTCCATACAACAGCAATACGACGCGCTGTCGTTAAATCTTTATTTGTACGGGAAGCTTGGAAACGAGCCAAAATATGTGGTTGTCCAAAGTAACCAAGGCCCCATGCCACTAATGAAATGATTGCAATTGCACTTAGTGGTTTGCCATCCATTCCTGTCCATAAGGTCATTAACTCAGGGTTAATTGCGACAAGCTCTGAACTCAATTGTCCGAAACCACCTTGCATAGCTGCAATAGGTACAATCATCAACGCAGCAGACATTAAAAGACCTTGAACAAGATCGGTCCATGCAACGGCTAAAAATCCACCGAATAAGGTATATGAGACGACACATAATGTTCCAATTACCACAGCCACTTTGTAATCTAAACCAAATACAGTCTCAAATAACTTACCACCAGCAACCAAACCAGAACTCGTATAGAAAAGGAAGAAAAGTAGAATGAATAGAGCTGAAATGGTTTGAATGAGTTTCGATTTGTCATTAAAACGGCGAGACAAAAATTCAGGAAGAGTTAATGAGTCATCCGTTGTCATGCTATAGGTTCTTAAACGTTTTGCACAAATTAACCAGTTTAACCATGTACCAACAAGTAAACCACCAGCAAGCCACAACGACTCTAAACCAGCTGCATAAGCGTAACCAGGTAAACCAAGCAGTAACCAACCACTCATATCTGACGCACCTGCTGACAATGCTGCCGGCCATGGACCTAATGTTCGTCCACCCAAAAAGTAATCTGATGAGCTACTCGTTCGTTTATATGCGTATACCCCAATCGCTAACATCATTATCAAGTAAGCGATAAAAGTGCCTGTAATGGCAAAGTTATTTTCAATCATTTTATTTCCTTTGTGTTATTGGCAGTAATTAACGTCACTCTTGCTATGTTGAGCTTTGCTCTGTAGTTATGGCGCAAAAATGACGGTGTAATATTCATCCTATTGAATATCAGTGGTTACCACCTCCAAGTTCCAGCAGCGTAGCGTTACCACCTACCGCTGTAACATTAATTGTTCGAGTGCGCTCAGTAATAAAGCGTAGAACAAAATGAGGATCAGTAATTGTCGTTAAACCTTCTTGATCCGTTTCTGCGATCAATTGCGCTAATAATCCATCCCTTTGTGCTAATTGTTGATTCAATTCAATTGCTTTTTGAATATCTCCAACAAAACAGACACCAGCTAATCGCTCATCATTTATGTCTACTGCTTCTCTATCCACTTGCTGAACGGTAAATTCAGGAACATTCACCTCATGCAAACTATTAACAATGACAGAAGCCACTTCAGAGTCTTCACCCGAAAGGGCGACAATAATAGCGTTTCCGGCTACTAATGCTGCAGTTATTTGACCAATTAATGCAACAACCGATGCTTTTTTATCCGATGTGATGTAAAAAACACCTCTTGGAGCGGTATAAAGTTCATTACTTTCACCTGTCGGTCCGGGCATTAACTCAACGTCAGTGATAAGTTGTTGCGCTCGTTGACATTGATATCGAACCATTTTAGCCGCAAGTACACCACAATGCGGATTCTCAGCTAACTGATTTGCCCAAGTAAGTAATTTTTCAACTCGAAGTGATGCTGACTCAGATTGCCACTCAGCCAATCCTTGAGAAAACACCGAATCAATGATTTGTGTCATTTTAGTCATGGGATTCTCCTTTCTCATTTTAAAGTCGTTGTATTTGCTTTTGTATAACGCATTAGATAACGAGGTCCACCCGCTTTAGGTCCAGTTCCCGATAACCCTTGCCCACCAAACGGTTGAACACCAACGACGGCACCAACTTGATCACGATTGATATAGCAGTTACCCACTTTGATGTTTTTCTCTATCCGTGTGTATGTCACTTCATTACGGCTGTGGATCCCCATGGTTAATCCAAATCCGGTCGAATTAATCTCAGAAATGACCTTATCTATATCGCTGGCTTTAAAACGAACAATATGAAGAATCGGACCAAACTGTTCATTTTCTAATTGTTTAATTGATTCAATTTCAAACGCACTTGGTGGAACAAAATCTCCCTTTTCAGACCAATTAGGTAGATCGGCTTGTGCAACCAGCACACCTTCTTTTGTCATTCTTTCAATGTGCGCCATCAACTTATCTTTCGCACGCACATCAATAACTGGCCCAACATCAGTACAGTGTAACTCAGGCAATCCGACACTTAGCTCAGCCATTGCCCCTTTAATAAGGTTGATAATTCTATCGGCAATATCTTGTTGAACAAATAACACTCGTAAAGCTGAACAACGCTGACCGGCAGAGGCAAACGCGGAGCGCATTACATCACGTACCACTTGTTCAGGTAATGCAGTGCTGTCTACTATCATGGCATTTTGGCCACCCGTTTCAGCAATAAAAGGGACTGGAGAAACCCCTTCTCCCTCAATTAAACGGTTCGCTAAGGTGCGATTGATGAGTTGTGCAGTTTCAGTTGAACCAGTAAAAGCAACGCCAGCCACACGATGATCAGAGGTCAATGGAGCACCGACGGTTTTCCCATCACCCGGTAATAAATGTACCGCTTGCGGAGCTATTCCCGTCTCTAATAACAATTCAATAGCTCGAACTGCAATCAATGACGTTTGTTCTGCTGGCTTAGCTATAACCGTATTACCAGCAACTAATGCTGCCGTTACTTGACCTAAGAAAATGGCAAGAGGGAAATTCCAAGGGCTAATACAAACAAAAACACCTCGCCCTTGACGTTCAATTTGGCGAGAAATATCATCAAAACCGACGATGGTTTCTGCCGTTGTAAAATTCAATTTAGCTTGAACTGCGTAATAACGACAAAAATCCACCGCTTCACGCACTTCATCGATACTATCATGAATCGTTTTTCCTGCTTCTTTATGACATAAAGCGACAAGTTCAGGCATGTTCATCTCTAACTTATCAGCCAGAGCTTCAAGGTAATCAGCTCGCTCAGCCACTGGCGTTTGCTGCCAAATAGGAAAGTAATCATGAGCAATATCTAACGCGTTGGATACTTGCTCTTGTGAACTCCAGACCAATGAACCAACGTCATTTCCACGATCATAAGGAGAGCTAATAACATGAAGCGCAGAACCATGTTCCTTGATCATGCTTTCGTAATCTCGGATGTTGTTCACGATTGGACCGCCCTGCCAATACGTTTTCATTTGTTCTTTTACTTGATGTTCAAATGGATGGGCTTCACTTTCAACATCTAAGTTAATGCTGTATGAATTTTTACGATCAGAGAAAATATATGGTGGTAGTGGAATTAATTGATTCTCTAATGATGGACACGCTAATAAAGAATCAACAGGATGAACCGTTAAGCTTTCAATTGGACAATTCGCATCAACCAAACGATGAACAAAAGAGCTGTTAGCTCCATTCTCTAATAAACGTCTTACAAGATATGGCAGTAAATCTTTATGGCTGCCTACTGGTGCATAAATACGAACACTGCGATTAAACATATCCATAGCGTGTTCATAAAGTGCATCCCCCATACCATGCAGTCGTTGAAATTCGAATTCATCATGTGTTGCCATAGAGGCAATGGCAGCAACTGTGTGTGCATTATGACTAGCAAACTGTGGGAAAATCTTACCTTTTACATGCTCGCTTAATAAGTAACGAGCGCAAGCTAAATAAGATACGTCAGTGGCCTCTTTACGAGTAAAGACAGGATATCGTGCAAATCCAAACTGTTGAGATAATTTTAATTCCGTATCCCAATATGCACCTTTTACTAACCTAAGTGGAATGAGGTCTCCTTGTTCTTTTGATAACGCCGTTAACCATACCAAAACCGGCAACGCTCGTTTCGAATAAGCTTGAACAACCAGTCCGAACTTTCCCCACCCTTTTACTATGTCGCTACGATATAACTTTTCAAAAAGCTCAAGAGATAACTCTAAACGATCCATTTCTTCTGCATCGATAGTAATACCCACATCCAATTCTCGTGCACGTTCTAATAATTGCAGCACAGATTGGTACATCTCATTCATGACTCGTTCTTTATTCGCAACTTCATAACGAGGATGCAATGCTGACAATTTGATTGAAACCGTTGGTTCTGGGGAATTCGCAATACTTGCAGCACGGCCAACGCTTTCAATAGCCATGATGTAATCTTTAAAATACTTATGAGCATCCGTTTGCGTTAATGCCGCTTCACCTAGCATATCGAAAGAATAGGTATACCCTTTCTCTCGCATCGATAACCCTTTTTTCTGAGCTTCTTCTATGGTTCGCCCAAGTACGAACTGATGCCCCATTATTTTCATGGCTTGATTCATTGCTTGGCGAATCACAGGCTCTGAAAATTTATTAACGAGTCGGCTCAAGGCATTAGATGGAGAACCATCAGCTTTGACATCCATAGATACAACTTTACCCGTTAAAAGAAGTCCCCATGTAGAAGCATTCACAAAGGTAGAATCTGAGTTTTTTAAATGAGACTTCCAATCTGCAACACTCAATTTATCTCGAATTAATGCATCCGCAGTTTCAGTGTCAGGAATACGCATTAGCGCCTCAGCAAGACACATTAATAATATGCCTTCCTTAGTATCTAAACTGTACTCGAGCAAAAGTGCATCTATCATTTGCACCGCTTTTTTGTCATCACGAACACGCTGTATCAGTATCGCTGCGTGCTTTTCCATCATAACGGCTTCACGGTCTGTTGGTTTAGCTAATGGCAATAGCTGGTGCAGCCACTTGGCTTCATCAACCATGTAGAGAGGAGAAATAGCAGACCATAATGATTCTAACGGTTGCTCAATTATAGATGAGGACAATACTTCTTTCGCTTGAAACATACCTGTTTCCTCTTGTTTATCTGACATGATTAACTATAAAGACAGAACCTCATAGCTAAGCTAGTTATTATTAGAGTTTATTGCGAAAGATTCTATTTTCTATTTAGTCTGAATACTTGTCAAAACCTCCGATTTAATTGTTAAATCATCCATACGGTTACAAAATGAGAACAAAAGCGGTAATTTTTAATTACGAATAAAGTTCATATTACGGTAGTGGCTGGGAGAATCTCCCACTTTTTTCATAAAAGCATGGCTAAAAGCACTTTGATTAGCAAAACCAGCTTGTTGTGCAATTTCACCTACAGTAAGGGTACTTTCTCTTAATAATTTCTTTGAGTACTCAATACGCTTTGTAACGATATACTGATGTGGAGTTAAACCAAATTCTTGCTTAAAAATGGCATAAAATTGACTCTCCCCTAAAAAAACAGTGCTTGCTAACTGTGCAATTGTGATCTTAGTTCCGAGATGTAG
This sequence comes from Aliivibrio fischeri ATCC 7744 = JCM 18803 = DSM 507, assembly GCF_023983475.1. Classification (NCBI taxonomy): domain Bacteria; kingdom Pseudomonadati; phylum Pseudomonadota; class Gammaproteobacteria; order Vibrionales; family Vibrionaceae; genus Aliivibrio; species Aliivibrio fischeri. The sequence goes on along the minus strand of NZ_CP092713.1, from coordinate 664,688 downwards.
TGTTATAAAATTGTCGATCACATCTGGATTTAAACGTTTTATTTTTTTTGCTGAATTTTCATCAATTAAATGACGCTCTAACAGGGAAATTATCGTGTTACTGCATGTTCTGCTTAGTAAATGATCATCAATATTTGATTGTATTTCACACACCAATAATTGAATTAAGTGCTGAATTTGACTATCAAGCTGATAATAGCCCATTTTACAAAACAATTTTTTAACTCTTGATGCCAATTCATCATCAGTAAAAAACTGAGGAAAATTAAGGACTAATATTTCTGATTGATACAAACTTAAAAAAGCATGCTCTTGATTCGCCGGAATAACTGCTACTTTACCAGCATAAATAACACTTAAATTATTATTTATTTCAAACTCAGCTTGTCCTTTCAAACCTATCACTAATTGATGATAGTGATGAGAATGCAGTTCTCTTTCTTCCGGCAACATTATGATTTGAGTTGGTGAAATCCAGTCAATTTCCATCATCAATCCATTTAACTCATCTAACCTGATTTAAATTCAGTTTAACCAAGATCATAAAAACAATCTATCTATAACCACCACATGAAAGCATGATCATGATTAAACATTTTACTGCCAATGTATTTTCTACTTATAAATGACAGATACCTCAGTACAACAAACCACCAAAACCCTTTAATTACAAATAGTTATGGTTAAATATCAAAACTAAGAATATATCGTCTCATTAATTAACTTGATCATGCTTTCATACTATCGAAACAATGATCAAGGTTAGTAGATTAGATTATATAAATTACATACTATTTTGGTATAAATTTTGCTTAACACTTAATGTTAAATCTATGAATAACAGATACTCATCTGCATAGATCATTTGCTACATGAAAAGTGAAATATGTAGATCAGTATCAGAATACGTGAACGAAATTTATTTATGTCTAATATTAAAAGCAGAAGAATTATGAATCGTAAAGGACTACCCGCACTAGCTTTAATCTTGTCACCAGCGCTCTTTACGCCAGTTGCGCTTGCCAATACTGAAACACAAATAACAGCTCCAGCTGCTGATTCAGTCGCGTCTATTGATGCGAAGCTTGATCATAAACGCAGTGAAGTTAAACAACTTGAAGGAACTGTTAGAAATGACCAAAATCGACTACGTGATTTACGTAATCAAAGTGATTCTTTAGACAAAAAAGCAGAACAATTAGATGCGAAACGTAAGTTAGCTCAGCGCAACTTAGATGAGCAATACAACCGCATGATTGATGACCCTGATCTTGATATCACTCCTTTCCAAAAACAATACCAAGACTCGTGGAAAGAAGTAAAAGAAAATCAGATTGCTAAGCTTGCTATTCAACAAGATATTCAAGAACAAACTCGTGTTCTAAAAAGCAATAATGCTAAAAAACAACGTGCATTAGACGAACTGGAAATTCTTGGAGAATCACGCCAAGAAGCTCGCGTTCTTCGTTTACAAGAAGAACTAGCAGCACAAGATAGTTTAGATGTTATTCATACCATTACATGTAAAATGTCGATGACCCTTGAAGCATGTGCAAGCCAAGGTAAAACATTGAGCATGCAAAAAGCGGTAAATAACTTCCAACAACAACTCATCAATGGTTTTACTGAAACAGATATCGTAAAACAACACGTTGATAGTGTATCGTTAAATATTCACGTATTAGATAGCGCTATTATTGATAGTGGTTTTAATGGTAGTAACCGTTACACAACTAAGCTTCAAGCTTCTTTACGTGCTCGTCCTAACTCTACTGCTGCTTGTCAACTTCTTGGACTTGAAAACCGTTACTGTATTGAGCAATCAAACTCTTCTTCTTTGAACGATAAAATCAAAAAAGAGAAGAAATGGGTAGGTATTACTATTCGTTCAAATCGTCATGAAGATAACGTAACAGTAAATGGCGTTAATTACGGTAGTACACCAGTAGACGTTATGCTTCCAGCTGGTCAACATCAGATCACTGTTGAGAAGTCAGGTTTCGAACCTTACCGTCGCCAAATGTCATTAACTAAAGACATTACTGTATGGGCTGATCTTAAAGAGCAAGAAAACCGTCCAAAACCAGGTAAAAAGTTTTCTGACCGATTAGGTAACAACCAATTAGCTCCTCAAATGGTAGTTATTGGTTCTGGTAATTTCCACATTGGTAAAAACGCAGCTAACAATGTAACGATTTCTAAAGCTTACTCTATTGGTGCAACACCTGTTACTGTAAATCAATTTAATGCATTTGTTGCTAGTACAGGTTATATCACTGAAGCTGAAAAAGGCGCAGGTTGTAATGCTATCAATGGCGGCGAAACCAAACGTCACCAAAACCAAAACTGGCGTAAACCGGGTTTTGAGCAATCTAAAAACGCTCCTGCCGTTTGTATTTCTAAAAATGATGCTGAAACTTACGCTCAATGGTTAACAAAACAGACAGGCTTTAAGTACGCACTTCCAACAGAAGCACAGTGGGAAATTGCAGCTCGTGCAGGTAGCAAAGATGCATACTGGTGGGGTGACGATATTGGTTCAGGTAATGCAAACACAGGTTGGGGCGGCTCAACGTGGGCTAACAAGTCAACATCTCCTGTAGGCAGCTTTGGCGCAAACCCTTATGGTGTTTACGATACGGCAGGTAACGTATGGGAATGGACAAATGCGAAATCAGGTATCGTTCGTGGTGGCGCATGGAGCTTTGCACCAACAAAAGCAAAAGCTTATGAATCACTAGAATTGAACCCATCAACCAGTGCTAACTACACAGGTTTCCGAGTAGTTCGCGAGTTATAATTTTACTCTGTCCATAAACAACAAAGCCGCTGAATAGTCATGTTCAGCGGCTTTTTTATTAACAGATAAGTCGTCTTAACTTAGAATAAATCTTCTCATACACCATTGTATGCATATGATTATTAATGTTTATTGTGCAAATAAACTCACAGTCATCATATCTTGGTAAATTCCAGCCATTGCATTGGGTGATGCTTGATTTTCAATGTGAATACGTAATACCTCTCCCTTCTCTTTAGAAAAAGAGCGTACTTCATATTCTATCGGTGCACTTAATTTACGCTTCTGCCCATTAACCGTTACAAAATAAGGGATCCTTTTATTAGATGAATCTAAATTCACTAAATCTCCCCTATTTTCAGAAATCAACTTTACACGCACATTTGTGTTACTTTGAACCATGAAATCAATGGTCCTGTGATTACTTTTTGTTAAGTTACCCATATCTAATCGGATCGTACTCCCTGAATAACTTAACCAACGCCCACTATAGCTATTAATTTTTGCATTAACATAAGGTTTTGCCCTGTACTTAAAAGAAGCAATTCGTTCTGACTTAACGCCCATCGTATCTCTTAAATAAAACATCATTTCACTGCTATAAAGGCCGGGCAACAGTTGTTTCCCTTTTGCTATATATAGCCAAAATTTCACTCGATTTTTACCTAAAATAGGCAATTGATAATTCCCTTTGCCATTTTTTATTAACGGTTGTCTATCTGAATTAAATAAAGATGAAATTACGTCACTCTGTGGGCCTTTGATGATTCGGTCACTACTTCGCCCTAATGGTTCTATTTCAATAGCCTTTGCACAACGTCGGAATGCATGACCTAATTCAATATAAGCAGGAAACCACAATCCACCACGATCCCTGAAAGAGCGCTCAACAGGCGTAGTTGATATGATAGCCTTCCACTCACCTTGACACGACTCATTGGGTTCACTTGCATTGACAGGAAAGCAAATTACGATGAACAACAAATAAAAAGCACTACACAATAACCAATTTATATTATTTTTATTTATCATTGTTACATCCCCCTTCACAGGTTATATAGATAACACCTAAATCAACTAAACTAGTCTCTTGCTTGATAATCTGAATAAGTACATCAGGCATATCCATACCATCTGGAGTCAGTGTGTATTTTCCTGACGTTAGTCCTTGAACAAAAAAACGACCTTGTTTATTGGTAAAAAATCGAACGCTTTTGTGATCATTTTTTATTGTTCCTTGGTAATAATCCAAAGGGCTTTCATCATTAAATAACAAGACACCTTTCGCGGTATAAGACGCATCTGAACCAATTTGCATGAAGTGTCCAGTGGCGATTCCTGGTGTAAATGATATTTGTCCTTCCCCCCAGTCATACCCTATCGGAGCATCAGTAACGTTATAATCAACATGATTAGTTGCATAAGGTTGAGATAACGAAAACATACCATTAATTAAAGACGTCGCTTGAGCAGTTGCTACACCATCTTGTGTCACATCTAAATCAGCAGTGCTATTTGGTAATGTTGGATGTAAAGAAGCAATCACAAATGGCCCTGACGGAACCCGTCCCCAACCAATTTGATTATCAACAATACCTATTGCTGTAGAAGCTCTAAGTGATGCTTGATAGTTTTCATATCCCGTAGCTTGCATTTCATGTCTTGATATCTCACTTTCAACTCGAAAACGATTTGCCGTATAACTTGCAACTGCTTTTTGATTTACTTGATAATCATCCTTTTCCGCTTCAATTCGATAACCAGCATCCCCAACTCGTTCAAGTCCTTCATTATTTAAATATATTCTTGAACGCTGACTTTCACTGTTATAAGAAACACCCATTCGGTGGTCGTCATCTTTAGAATACCAACTCCAATCTAGCGTAAACAATATTCTAGAATCAGGTTCTGTGTAACGTTCAGACTCTTCATATTCCATCCCAACTCCAACAGCTAAGTTACGTTTTCTCCAATTCAGGAGTGTCGTAGCTGTTATTTCTTTATCAGCTATTGGATAGGTTGTGAGTCTTCCTGATAACGTTAAATCAAACTCAGAAGTGATCTGCCAAAAGTAATTACCTAAATATCGCAAATAATCATTTTCATATTCGCTTTCTAGCCACGGCTGCCTAACAAATTGTTTAGAATGTTCAATAGCAAGCCGTAAATTTGGCGATTGGCTATCACCTCTTCCGATGACACTATGCTCGTAATCCAGTGAGGTTATTTTTCCTTTATCATGCAGCTCTCCATCACTTATAGAAAAACGCCCTGTTAAATTACCAAAATCAGAGCTAAGCGTAGCTATGCCACCAATAACTTGCCCATCGGTTGTGTGTAGTCCATTAACCCCTAAAGTTAACCAACTTAGAACCCCATATTCAATGAAACCAGCACTTACAACAACATCACTATAATCAATCCCGTCATCGTTATAATTTAATGGTTTACCACTTGAAAAAGCGTAATCAAACAACCCTTCGTCTAGTAACTTACTATTATAAAATTGTGTGAATTTAAGCGTTTCTTGCCTTCCTGATAAATAACTCACCTCAACCGTAATATCATTCGCTCCATTTCCTAGCATTAGGTTTTGCAAATTATATCGCCCTGGCTCTAGCCTTCCGCCAGATATACGCTCACCATTGACATAAACATCGACCTCAGCTGATTCGAGTAATACTAATTGTTGGCTACTTTCAGGACTAATATCTCTATTGGGCTGTAAATCAGCATAACGACTTTCAATTGAAATCCCCCCCAATGCGATATTAGTAATATGCCCAGACTCACCACTACTAATATCTCCAACAGATATTCGTAAAGGCATATTAGGTTCATCATAAAAAGCTTTCCATTCACCTCGCTGAAATCGAGTTTCTTCTTGATCGCTATAAATATAATTAGCCAAAAGAGCATTCACCCCTTTTGCACCACCAATATTCAATTGAGATAGCCAATCAACAGATGTTGACCATGATTCAGTGTTTTTATCCCAATTCATGTCATAACGAGTATTTATGCTATTAAGCCACGCAAAATTTCCACTTTCTGTTGGAATAAATAGAGGGTATCCGTTGGAAAGGTTTATGTCTTGCTCTGCTAATAATTCAGACGACACAGTGACCAAGATAACTAAATTTTCAGGATCTAACTCAATACCTAGACCATTTTCAGCTAGTAATTTCGGTTCAATATAAGCATTTAAGGAAGTGTTTTTCTTTTCTATATTATGCCACCACTCAGGGCTTATCCTCGCTCCAAGTATGGCTTTCAAGTCTTCTTTTCCAATACCTGTTAATGACATACCATCAACCTCAACAGGTACTTCTCCTATTTCTTTATCACTATAAATAATCGGTAGCGTTAAATTAAATGCCGCAAAAGCAGGTACTGTTATCCACAAGGAAATACAACATAGGACAATCCATCGCCACATTATTTATCTTCTTATCATTTCATATTGACTTAAATTATTGAGTCAAGTCACTCACCAGCAAACTAGCACTTTGTCCTGGAACTAAATATTGAAGAGAAATAAAAGGTTCAATATCAGACCATTTCCATGTGTATTTCTTATCGTCTAAACTGACATTCCAGGTCTGTTTACTTACATCTACGACACTGCTACCTACATTATCAATCATCAGAACTGATTGATTATTTTCATTTGTTGATAATTGACTTTTTACGGTTTCATTAACTTTATTTGGTGAAACAAAAACAAGCCCACCAATTCGGAACAGCATTTGAATACTATCGCTACCCATTTCATCTTTTAATGGCAACTGACTTACAATAAGGCGATAAGATTCTGCAATTTCTTTTGGTGAACCAATATATTGTACTTTTATTGTCTGTGAAGCGCCGGGAGCAATAAGTGCTTGTGGAGGGAAAACAAAGATATCTGCACTCTCAATCAAAACTTCCGATTCTTCTCCTGTTACTTGTCTTTTTCTGACTTCAATTTCAACAGGAAGAGGTTGTAGTGAGGCATTTGTAATTTTAAAGAAACCTGAATTGTCTTTACCATGGTCACTAAAAAAGTTAACCATTGGAAAAAGCTCAAATGCACTAAGATGAAATGGAAAAATAAGAGTTAATAAGAATACATATATTTGTTTTTTCATATAAACCTCAATGGGGGGATATTATCCCCCCAAAAACTACTCTGGTTATCATTACATATGGAATAAGCTTACATACATAGAACCTGCATATTCACCATGACGCGCACCAACTTGTGGTAATGATTTAATTTTTAAAACATGTTTAGCTGACATTGATTTATCAAGGCTATTGCTAATATCAATTTCTTTATAAATACGAGTAACGTTTGTTGAGCCATCGTTTACGACTTTTTCCCCTTTAAACTTATACTGCATAGGGATCACATCCCCATTACCATTTTTAAACTGGAAACCGTCAATAAGTAGGTTTGCTTTACTACCATACGAGTTACACCACGCTTTAAATGCGAACTTCTTCGTATCCGATTCTTTCGCTAAATCAAACGTGATAGTTTCTAAATTTTTGTTTGCAACCATTTCACAGCGCTTAGGAACTTCACCTTTAAATTTCACATGAAAATCTGCACGCCCTTCATCACTACCAACAACCCAATCAGATGCAGTTGCACCTGTAGAACATAATAAAGCTAAAACAGCTCCACCAATTAAACCTTTCATTAGTCTTCTCCTTTCCTTAGTTGACTATTTTATATACATCAACTTGACTGTACCGCTATAAATATAGAGATAAAGGAGAAATAGGATATAGGCCATATGTCTAGAGTTATCACTTAAAAGGGGGATTATTGGCCTAACTCATCCTATACTGTTGGTGTTATTACTTTCTTTTCATTATCAACGAGTAAAGAGAAAAGTTGCCTACGTCCATTTTTTCCCGTTTTTAATAAAATACTCGAAACATGACATTTAATCGTGCTTGGACTGACATTCATTTGCATTGCAATTTCCTTATTACTGCTTCCTTGTAATAAATATAGAAAAACCTGCTGCTCCCTAACCGTAAGTGCATACTTTACCGCTAATATATTAATCGAGTGATTTGATTGATGACCAATATGAGTGGCTTGTTTAAGCGACAATGACATTGCCTCTCGACTAAACCATAACTGCCCAGAAATAACGGTCCTTATCGCTTTGGGTAGCATTTCTATCGTATATGCTTTATCAATTAGGCCAGAGAAGCCCAACGCAATAAAACCAGCACTACTCTCTGTATCACACTGCTTTGCATTTACAATAACCCACTCCCCGCCACGTTCACCTGGAGACACTAAATTTAATGATGGATTACCCAAACTTTCTTTATCATAAATGACGATCGTTCCCGGTCTTATATTCCACAAATTAGATAATGAAGTTAAGTGTTGGAAATTATAGCTAACAAAGATCGTAGATAGCCCTCCGATAAGGATATCAGCCCATTCATTATTTGTTGATACAATATATATTTCGCTGTATTTATTCATTTCAACTCATACTGTCTATAGGTTAAAAGTATTAAGATCCCTCACTGCAATAGTTTATATATTCAGTGCAAATAACATATAACAGAGTAATAAATCACTCTAATGCAGTTATCACAGTTATTAATAAAACAGTATTTAAATCTATTTTTTGAGATGCTCTTCGAATATGTATTAATTTGTCGTACCTGCTTAAGACATATGGCTAAAGCAAACAAGGTGGGGTTTATATCTGCTTCTATTCTGTGTGGTCAAACCTGATGTTTAACTTCTGGGGTTACATCTCTTGTTCGTGTAAATCGCTATTTTAATAGTTACATTCCCAATATTGTGCATATTTAATAGTTTAGAAATAATGTAAATCCTGAGATACTTTATCCATGATTCATTAGCCAATAGAAAATATGCAAGAATCCTTAGATATCAGTTGGTCGTTAATGGGGCTGTTTAGCCTTACATTAATCATTCCGTTTTCAATTAATCGCATTTACCAATTAGATCTCGCTAAAGACATGGCTATCAGTGTGATTAGAATGATCACACAACTGGCTTTTATTGGTCTGTATCTTGAATTTGTCTTTCAATTAAATAATCCATTGTTAAATGCACTATGGATTATATTAATGATTGCTATCGGCTCTAGCTCTATCATTGCTAAAGCCAAACTACCAAAAAGACGCCTGCTGTTTCCCGTAGCTACTGGTTTATTTATTGGACTTTCACCATTGGTCATTTTACTTAGTTCGGTAATCATTCAACCAACCCCACTTTATAGCGCTCAATATGTGATCCCTCTAGCTGGTATGTTATTAGGCAATAGTTTGAGTGGAAATATCGTTGCTTTGCAAAACTTATTCACTGCATTTAAAGAACGAGAGAGTGAGTATCATGCCGCTATCGCTCTTGGCGCATCTCCGCACTATGCAACTCTTCCTTTTGTTCGTGCGGCAATGCAAAAAGCCTTTGCTCCTATTATGGCATCAATGGCTACAACAGGCTTAGTTACCCTTCCTGGCATGATGACAGGTCAAATCTTAGGAGGGGTTAACCCTATGGTTGCTATAAAATATCAACTGCTTATTTTAATCGCTATTTTTGTTATGCTGACCATATCTGTCACTATCACATTACAACTGACCCTCAAGAACAATATTTCAAAAGAAGGGAAAGTATTAGTGCGTTTTCTTAATTAACGATCCAATAAAAAGAAATAAAGGAGCCTTCTTACATGGAATACTCAACACTTGGTAGCAGTAATCTCTCAGTTTCTCGTATCTGTTTAGGTAGCATGACTTGGGGAAAACAAAACACCCAAGAAGACGCCAATCAACAAATTGATTATGCGCTAAGCCAAGGCATTAACTTTATCGATACCGCTGAAATGTATGCGGTACCGCCATCACCTGATACCTACGGTAAAACAGAAACCATCATTGGTAACTGGCTAGCAGCGAATCCTGAACGACGTAAAGAAATCATCTTAGCCTCTAAAATTGCAGGTCCAGGTTTACCTTGGGTTCGTGATGGTGGAGCAATCACAGGTGAAGCCGTTATTGCTGCGGTTGATGCCTCACTTGCACGATTACAAACAGATTATATTGACCTCTACCAACTGCATTGGCCAAACCGTACTTCCCCACATTTTGGTAAGCACTTTCCAAATCAATTCAAATTCAGTGAATTCGATGCAAAGAAAGAAGAAGCCGATATGCTTGAAATTTTACAAGCACTAGATACTTGTGTAAAAGCAGGGAAAATCCATCATATAGGATTATCAGACGATACTCCGTGGGGCATCAATACCTATCTAAAATTGAGTGAAAAATACGATTTACCAAGAATGGTTTCAATTCAAAACGAATTCAGTTTATTGCATGCAAAAGACTGGCCTTATCTCATTGAAAACTGTATTCATGAAAATGTGGCTTACCTACCTTGGTCACCACTGGCTGGCGGCATGTTAAGTGGTAAATATTTAGATGGAAAAATGCCAGAAGGCAGCCGTTGGACCTTCTCACAACGTAATGGTATTTTCCGAGATACACCTGCTGCAAATGAAGCAGTACGCGCCTATATGAATGTTGCTGAGAAACATGGTTATACGCCTTGCCAATTGGCATTAGCTTGGTGTGATCAAGTAGATGGCGTTACATCGACTATTATTGGTGCAACCTCTCTAGAGCAATTAAAAGAAGATATTGAGGCGTTCTCAAAACCATTAAGTGACGAAGCTATTTCAGATATTAATGCAGTATTTAGACAATACCCAATGCCGTTTTAATGCAAATATAGCTAATTGAATGCTCACTACATAGAAAAATGGCGCATCTTATCTTGATGCGCCATTTTATTCTTTTAATCTCTGAGTAAGAGTTTACTTAGCTTCTAACGATAATAATACGCTGCTGGTGTCTTGCTCAATGTCAAAGCGACTATCCAGTAAGAACACACGAGCGGCATCAACTTTTACCACATCCACCAAATACGCTTTTACTGCTTGTGCTCGCTGTTGAGCTAATTGCCCAAGTTCGCCTTCATTTATTTTTTGCTTATTTAAAACCAAATTATATAAAGCAATATGCCAACGTTTATTTAACTCTTCATCCGTTAACTCTATATCTTTTGCTTCTTCTTCGTCTTCAATTCGATCTTTTACTTCAGTGGCTTTTTCACCGTACTCCGCTTTATATATACTTTGCAAAGCGTCTGATAATGGACCCGAAGTTGGCATTGAACTCGCTGTTAAGTTTTGAGGTAATTCATTTTCTGGGATTTTAGCCGCTTCCACTAACAATTGATTAAAATGTTCTAACTCAAGCGCCTTACTGTCTTCTTGCGCATTCACAGCGCCATCAACAGTTAATTTTAGTTTAGGACGAGTTTCTAATGCTTTACCTAACGTCTGTAGTTTCTCTTGCTCTTCTATTGTTAACTCATCAGTACCAAATTGAAAGGCAATGACATTTAATTCTTCATCAGAGCCAGCAAGACCTGCGATAAATGAAAATGGTGCAGTAACCGCTTTAGTGATGATATTTGAAATCGTACTCCAAATGACAGCACCTAAACTAAACTCTGGATCATTCACATCACCAGATACTTCAACCCCAAGATCAATCACTCCATCGTTATCTTGCAATAAAGCGATCGCTAACTCTAACGGTAGTGAGGTTGCTAAATCACTATCACTGGCTTTACCTAATTTCAGTTGATCGATAATCACATGGTTCTCACCTTTTAGCTGATTATTTTCTAACTGGTAATTAAGCGCTAATGTTAATTGCCCTTTATCGATATAGTGACCTGCATATGTGCCTGAATATGGATTTACCGTCGTCAACTCTACACTCTTAAATACCACATCCAAATCTAAATACGGTTGCTTAAGTAATGGGTTAATCTCCCCTTTCACTTTTACTGGTGCGTATTTCTCAATGTTACCGCTAATATCAACCGTCGCCTTTGTTCCTGGAATACTCGATACATGGCCAATGTTGCCTTTTAGTTGTTCGATACCAGAAGAGAAATTCGGCGTCAGTGAGTTATCAGCAAAGAAAGCCGAACCATTATTAAACGCTATCTTTCTCACGCTTAATGCAAACGGCTTCTGACCCTTTTTCTTCGTTGTCGATTTTGATTTTTTGGCTTTAGGTTGAGCAACAATCAAATCACCGATATTGGTGGAACGATCTTTGTTAATCACCACTCGAGCATAAGGCTGACTAACACTTAGCGTATCAATAGCTAACTTAGACTTTTGTAAATCAAAATCAAATTTGTTCACCGCTAATGAGCGCCATTTTACAAACGGTTTTCTCAGCTTATTATCACGAATAGAAAGATGATTAACTTGCACCCCACCATTCACGATAACCTTGCCTTCTGCATTAGCATTTAACTTAGCTTGTGTATTCACTTCACCTTTAGTGAGCGTAGCATTTACTGCTGTTGCTAAATAAGGCTGAAACTGAGCAAGTTTTAATGATTTAACATCAATATCAGCCATTACGGCTTGTTGTTTAGCATCAGCCTGGCCCTTAACGCTTATATCCCCTTTGCTATTAACTGAAGCAAAGAAATCAAAATCAATAGGCTTAGATAAATCACTAACAATTTGACTCGTCGTTAAATTAATAGGAGAAATCTGCCACAGGTTGGCTTTTTTAGTAACAACCTTTTCTTCTACGTTTAACTGGTAATCTTTAATTTCTATACCATCAAGCGTTACCAACCATGACTGAGAAACTTCTGTAGATTTTGGCTCTGTTTCTACTGAATCATCTTTATGTTCTTTTGGTACTTCAGCAATAAACTTAGGTGTGAATAAATTAACAAGGTCAGCGCCCTTATCATCAACTTTTGCTGAAACCTGTAAGCCTTGTGAAGTAACAGATGCAATCGTAACCGTTTGCTTTTCTACATTCGTTGCAATGCCATTTACAGAGAAACTAGGCAGTGAAACAATGGATTTATCTTCTGCATTAAAATTTAAGTGATTAACAGAGAAGACGCCTTCATCAGTAGTGATGCTCATCGTATCGTCATTTTCAGTATCACCGATGGTTTGAGCCACATAATAGTTCGATGAAAAATTCACATTCCCTGAGGTTAATTTGGCAATAATGTCTTTTTCAATAAAGCCCCATAAGCGTGGTAATTCAATCTTCTGAACATGAATATCACCGACCACTTCTAACGGTTTTAATTGCACTTGACCTTTGAGCTCTACCTTGCCCGAATCTGCATCTGTAATTTGTAGACGATACTCATTCTTATACTCAACATTCGTTAATAAGCTTTGTGTAGAAAATGAACCCAACGTGAAGTTGATATCTGGATAGACTAACTCTGTTTCAGTGACACCATCAAAAAATCTGACATGACCTTGAGCTAGTCTTGTTTGTTTAATCAAAACAGGAAATAACGCTTTATGACGATCAATTGGCTCTTCTATTGATGGTTCTACTTTTTCTTCTGACGCCAAATTACGTGCAACAGCACTTAAAATATCATTGAAATTAAATACCAATTGTTCGGTATCATTTAAACGTTCAATATCAACATAAGGTTTATCTAATGCGATATATTCAACTGAAATTGCTGCATTAAAAATCGACTCCCAAAAGTTAATTTTTACGCCTGCATTCTCAAAGCGCACAAAGGAAGTTGAAGATTCAGCGTCCTGAATGGAAAACTGATGAAGATCTAATTGAAGAGTAAAAGGATTAAACGTCACGTCAGTTAACGTCACAGGACGTTCTATAAGTTTAGAAAGCTGTTCAGGGATCTGCTGCTTAGCAATATATGGTACCAATAAGCCAAACAATGCAGCATATAAAAGATAAGCACTTAATGCATACGTACTCCAGCGAATACGACGAGGAAAAGAACGAAACTTTTCAACTACAGCTTTAAATTTGTTCGACATTTTTACCTACTACTCCTACGTCTATAGCAGTCTCATGACGTATTAAGCATTCTTAATATAATCATTAACGATTCAAAATCAGTAATTATTACTTTTATCTATAGACAGAACAAAAAACATCAAAATTCTATCTATACAATATGCTTATGTCTAGCAATCTCCTTTGATTGGCTCGCAAAATCATAAGATATTTAATTTGGAATGAAAATCACACTCGAATACGTTTATTAATCTGAACTCTAGAACAACTAGAATAAGAGAAAGTTTCGTGGCATAGTCACTTTAAATACAGCAAGTTACCTCCTTAATAAGGACTGTTTACATGAAAAAAAACCGCCTGCTTACTGCTTTAGCATTATTTTTTTGCTCAGCCCCAAGTTTTGCCAATATATCTAATTTAACGGCAGCGCAATGCCAAGCAATGATTGGTAAAGGCGTTATGTCAACAAAAGCACCCGTTCAATGTGACCGTTTACGTAATGTCACCTTTAAGCATTACACGTTTAATGGGAAAACAGCGGCAGGTAAACTTGTTGTCTTAGATGCAGTGGCGCCTCACGTTGAACGTATTTTTGATGAGTTGTATCAGCAAGGCTTCCCAATAGCTCAAGCTAAACCTATTGAGTATTACGCTGGCAATGATGTTAAATCCATGGATGCTAATAACACCTCAGCATTTAACTACCGACCAATTGCAGGTAAATCTTCCCTCTCTTTACACGCTTATGGCGTTGCTATTGATATTAACCCGTTACAGAATCCGTTTGTTGAATTTACTTCATGGGGAACCGCGACATTCAAACCATTAAAAGGTCATGAATATTCAAACCGAATGCTGCAACGTTTAGGTAAGGAAGATAGAAAGGGATTTGCAGAGGAAGTGATTAATATTTTTGCTCAAAATGGATTCATTTATTGGGGCGGATATTGGGATACACCCATTGATTTTCAGCACTTTCAAACCAGTCGTGATATGGCGTATTTAATGACTGCAATGCCAACCAAAGAGGCGTCCGTATTTTTTAATCATTATGTTGATTGGGTTCAGTCATGCCAACAAAATTACGGTTCTAAGCAGATGAATAAATTCAAAGATTACACTTCATATTTGCAAACAGAATTAAAAACAACAACGTCTTTAAACCGTTTGTATAAAGCTAACCCTAGTTCGGTTATGCAAGCAATAAACAAGAAAGTCCAAGTATCAAAATCTCAATGTTTTAAATAAAAATCCTGAACCTGAAAAGCATAAACCCGTTGAACTCTCATTCAACGGGTTTATTTTTACTCAGCTTATAACGCTTATTTGTTTAAACGATTCGCAGTCCAAACATACAGAAGCTCTAAAGCAATCGTTGCACCAGCCAATGCCGTGATATCACTTTGGTCGTACGCAGGTGATACTTCTACCACATCCATACCAACCATGTTGATACCTTGCAAACCACGGATGATTTTTAAGATCTTATCTGAGTTCAAGCCACCACATACTGGTGTACCTGTACCCGGAGCAAACGCAGGATCAAGACAGTCAATATCAAACGTTAGGTATACTGGTTTGTCACCAACAATGCCTTTTACTTGCTCGATAATGGCATCAACACTCATGTCATTCGCTTGCATTGCGTTAATCACATTAAATCCGTGATCTTTTTGGTCATACTCAGTACGAATACCGATCTGAACAGAATGCTCCGGTGAAATAAGACCTTCGTTTGGTGCATGATAGAACATAGTACCGTGATCATAACGACTACCATGACTATAAGTATCAGTGTGAGCATCAAAATGAATTAATGCCATTTCACCGTATTTTTTACCATAAGCACGCAGCAAAGGCAGAGTAATAAAGTGATCACCACCTAAACCTAATAGGGTTTTACCGCTATTTAGAATCGCATCAGCTGCCGCTTCGAGGCGTACTGTTAAATCTTCTGCATCGCCCGTGTCAAAAACAAGGTCACCTGAATCAATCACTTTTGTATGATCAAATACATTGAAATCCCATGGGAATTTTTTACCTTCCCACGCTAGATTTACTGATGCACGACGGATCGCATCAGGACCTAAACGCGCACCAGGGCGACCTGAGGTTGCCATATCTAATGGTGCACCTAACACGACGATATCTGCATCGTTATCAATTGGGTTTTGTACCAATGGGCGACGCATAAATGTCATTGCATTTGAGTACAATGAATAATCTTTTTTGGTGAATAAATCGTTCATTAAAAATCTTCCAAATAGGTGTAACCCATTAAGCCTTGCTCTAACTCTTCAAGCACGCTTTGTTGTTCTTCTTCTGCAACTTTCGCTGTTACCATGTCTTTGTAGTTTTGACGGATCAAATCCACATCGATATGTACATAACGCATCATATCTTCAACGGTATCGCCTTCATTGATGTAATCAATATTTGCTTCGCCATTTTCATCAACATTAACAACAACGCTGTGAGTATCACCAAATAGGTTATGCATATCACCTAAGATTTCTTGGTATGCGCCCACTAAGAAGAAGCCCATTAAATAAGGCTCATCAGGGTTCCAAGCTGGTACTGGTAACGTTGTTTCAATACCTTGACCATCAACATATTGATCAATCGTACCATCTGAGTCACACGTAATATCCAATACAACAGCACGATGCTCATCCGCATTATCAAGACCGCTTAGTGGTAACACAGGGAACACCTGATCAATACCCCACGCGTCTGGTAATGATTGGAACAGAGAGAAATTCACAAAGAACTTATCCGCTAAACGCTCACTTAACTCATCCAAGATTGGACGGTGGTAGCGGTTCTTGGTGCTCATTTTTACGCTTAACTCATAGTTAATACGTAATGATACTTGCTCTGCCCATGCTCGATGCTGAAGGTTAATCATACCTGTCGCAAACTGATTATGAGCCTCTGCTACGTCACATTGAGTATCGTTATAAATCTCAATTAACGCACGATCATCGCTGCCGTTTTCTAACTGTTCTAAGTTACGCCACATATTGTGTAATAACAATGGATCATCTGCACAAGGCGCTTCTATTGCTTCTGGCGTGTAGCTTTCTGTACCAATAACATTAGTAATTAACACTGCGTGATGCGCCGTTAACGAACGACCAGATTCAGAGATAATCACTGGCATTGGTTGCGAGTAAAGCTGACAAATATCACCAATCGTCATTACGATATTACGTGCATATTCCGCCAAACCGTAGTTCATCGAGTTTGATGACTGACTGCGCGTTCCATCGTAATCCACCGCTAAACCACCACCGACATCGAGGTATTTTAGTTTTGCGCCAATATCACGTAATTCACAGTAAAAACGAGCCGCTTCACTCACACCATTACGAACATCACGAATGTTTGCCATTTGTGAGCCTAAATGGAAATGCACAAGCTCTAAAATATCTAATTGGTCTTCTGCTTTTAGGCGGTTAATTACCGTCAATACTTGAGAAGCAGATAAACCAAATTTCGATTTTTCGCCACCACTTGCTTGCCATTTACCCGCACCTTGAGAAGCAAGACGAATACGCAAGCCAAGACGTGGTTTAACACCTAATGCTTTTGCTTCAGACAGAACTAAATCTAATTCTGATAATTTTTCTAGAACGATAAAAACACTGTGACCAAGTTTCTCACCAATCAGTGCTAAGCGAACGTACTCACGGTCTTTATAACCATTACATACAATAACTGAACTCGCTTTTTGAGCTAGCGCTAATACAGCCAATAGTTCAGGTTTACTGCCTGCTTCTAAGCCTAATTGCTTCTGCTCTAATTGCGCCTGACTTGCAAGAATTTCATCAACCACTTCTTTTTGTTGGTTTACTTTAATTGGGTAAACAAGAAGGTAGTGGTTTTCATATTGGTATTCATCAATCGCTTGGTTAAATGCATTACAAATATTATGCACACGCTGATGAACGATTTGGGGAAAACGAACCAAAGCAGGCAATCCAATATTTCGCTGCTCTAATTGATTCACAATATGACTTAGTGGAACTTGGTGACTCGCGTCAGTGCGTGGTGAAACATAAACCTCACCATTGTCATCAATACCATAAAAACCTTGGCTCCAGTGCTTTACATTATACTCAGCACGGATACGTTCCAAATTAACCGAATGTTCCAAATCTAGACCTCACACAATAGGGCCATCAAAAGAAAATACTTCGTTGGAATATCGAAGCATAACCTAACAATCCTTGTAACCTAACAAGTTGTCGACGGCATTAACTAACATTCTTTAAACGTAGTCCAATAATGAATATTTATCGTAAGAATCGAAAAAATTTGTCGTTATTTTGGTTCAAAATTGAGAGATAAAACTGTAACGCTTTTTGTCATTATCCTTGTTTATCTGATACGAAACAGTAGAATCTCATTCAACATTTGCTGTAATTAATATGTTCTTATGCCAAAACTGAATCTGCATCGCCGTGACTATGTTTCAATCTTAGGAGGCGATATCTCTGCAGATAAATTAGAGCAATCGCTCAACCCTCATTTTGAAAAACCACACAATAAAATCACTCCAAGCCCTTATCTAACAGAAAAGAACCTTACTCGTCGTTGGGATAAACTTGCAAAACCTGAACTCCAATCAGAACTTCTTGATCCACACACCCAAAATCAAATGCATGTGTACGAGAAAAACATCGAGCATTTTATTGGCACGGTGAAACTGCCTGTTGGTCTTGCTGGCCCATTACGTGTGAATGGATTATTTGCCAATGATGATTACTTAGTGCCTCTTGCCACCACAGAAGCCGCCTTAGTCGCCTCTTATAACCGTGGAGCACAGCTATTGACGGCAAGTGGCGGCGCAAGTGCAATGCTGTTAAACGAAGGGGTAACACGAACGCCTGCGTTTGCCTTTTTTGGTCTAGCCGAAGCGGGACAATTTGTGGCATGGGCAGTGACTCAATACGACACATTCAAACAACTAGCAGAGTCCACCACCTCTCATGGGAAACTCAGCGACATTAATATCAGTATTGAAGGCAATCATGTTTATTTAGTATTCGAGTTTTTAACTGGTGATGCTTCAGGACAAAACATGGTAACCATTGCGACCAATGCCGTGTTTAGCTACATCATGGAAAACTCCCCTATCACGCCTGAAAATGCTTATTTAGATGGCAATTTATCAGGAGATAAAAAAGCAAGCAGCCAAACCTTGCGCAGTGTTCGCGGCAAAAAAGTCACTGCCGAAGCACACATTCCTGCGGAGTTAGTGAAAAAGTACCTACACACTACCCCTGAAAAAATGATGCAGTTTACTCAAATGAGTACAGTTGGTGCGACGCTCAGCGGAACTATAGGTATTAATGCACATTATGCTAACGCCCTAGCTGCTCTTTATATCGCTTGTGGGCAAGATGCGGCGTGTGTGGCTGAATCAGCCATTGGGATGACTCGCATTGAAGTCGATAGAAATGGGGACTTATACGCAAGTGTCACTCTGCCTAACCTTATGCTTGGTACAGTTGGCGGTGGTACCGGATTACCAAGTCAAAAAGCGTGCTTAGAATTAATGGGATTACATGGTGCTGGTAAATCTCAAGCACTGGCTGAAGTATGCGCAGCTTTATGCTTAGCTGGAGAGTTATCCATCGTAGGGGCATTCTGTGCGGGGCACTTCTCTCGAGCACATCATAAATTAGCTCGTTAATTAAAATAATGTCAGGTTTCCATATAAAAAATGGCACTTAATATGGGTGCCATTTCTTTTATTTGTTATATATCGTTTTATTATTTCTGCTCAACAAAGATAAGTTCATTTGTTTTAAAACCAAGTGATTTAGCAGTTGATACAAAACGTTCAATCACTTCTTGGTCCACTTTTTTAGTTCGAGAGAGTAGCCATAAATAATCGAGGTCAGGACCTGAAACAAAAGCATATTGATAATTTTCTTTATCTAACTCAAAAACAACATAAGAACCATAGAAAGGACCAAAGAAAGAAACTTTTAAATACCCCTCATCACTTCCATCAACAAATTTTGCTTTACCTAAAGCCTCATTCCATTGTTGATCTTGATCTGAAAAACCACGATTAATAACCTTTACACTGCCATCCTCATTAATTGAGTATTCTGCACTTACTTGACTCAAACCATCTTCAAAAGAATGATCCAAACGAGCTATCTCATACCAAGTACCAAGATAGCGATTCAACTCAAAGCCTGTAACGGGTTCTACGCCTTTTGGCATTCCCAAACATCCATTGAGCATCATCAAAATAACAGCCCCAAAACCCACTTTACTTATACTTTTAAACATCATTGTCTCCATTACTCTTATCTTTTTGTTATTACGATACTTTTCAACAAAAAGATCATCCCATAGTTAAATATGACTGCGCCTTTATTTATTACGGTTTGGAATATTCATTATTCCTAAATGGTATTTATTTTTATTTATCATAAAACCAAAAATAAATTTGTGACTAATCGCATTTTTATTATACGCATGAGTACTTTTCATGCCCTTTTGATAATTAATATAAGAGCACTTTATGAAACCCTTTTTTAGCTACTCTTTAACTGCCTCTGCTGTTTTGCTCAGTTTTAATGCCTTTTCTAGCGGATTATTTCTTCAGGAAGCAACCGTTGCGAATGCTGGTACAACAGGCGCAGGAGACGGCGTTTACACTGAATCTGCGGCTGCAATGTGGACAAACCCTGCCACCATGTCCTACATGGGAGAAAGTAAAACAACCATCAATGCCATGGCGTTTGATTTAGAAATGAAATTTAATGATAACAATGGTTCAGAAGATGGCAGAGCACATTCAATTTTACCTTCAGCCGGCGCTTTTCATACTCAAGCGATAACAGACAAATTACACTTTGGTTTAGCGCTTGGCGCTGTTGGTGGCTCAAGTTTAGACTATGGTAGTGATTGGGCTGGCAGTAAACTATTAGAAGATATCAGCTTGACTGCAATGCAGTTAAATCCTGCTTTAAGTTATCAAGTAAATGAACGATTATCATTAGGGGCTGGCTTACAATTTAGTTGGGCTTCTTTTGAGCAATCAATGTCAGGAATTACCGCTGAAAAAGATTCTGATTGGGCATATGGCTATAATTTAGGGGTTATGTATCAAGTTTCTGAACAAGCATCCATGGGCTTAAGCTACCGTTCAAAACTTGAGCATGAATTTAATAATAACATTCGCTTAGATAACGCTAATCCAACACTTTCGAGTGGAATGATCATGCCTGATATTGTTGATCTCAGCACCAATTATGCATTAAGTAAAGATGTAAACTTATTAAGTAGCATACAGCTGCACCGTTGGAGCCACTGGGATTCGACCATTTTAGACGCAAACCTAGGTAATGGTGGTGCCGAAATAAAACGAGATTGGGATGATGTATGGAAATTTGCCATCGGTGCTGATTATCGTCTGAATTCTGATTGGCGTTTAAAGGCCGGATTCTCATATGAAACCTCACCTCAAGATGATCCTTCGATGCAATGGGTAGATTTACCGGTAGGTGAACAATATCGCTACTCTGTTGGTGCATCCACATCATGGGACGGTATTACAATGGATATGTTTTATGAATACGCCGATTTAGGCTCTGTTGATATGGATCGTTTAAATGTAGATGGCTCCTTCGACGGCAGAATCCACTTTGTGGGCGTAAACTTTACTTTTTAAAGAAAAAATAAATGGCCTACCAATTGAGTTGGTAAGCCATTTTAATTTGTCGGATCGTTAAAATTGATAGTTAAATTCAATTCGGTGATCACCGTCTGCAAAGTGTGTATCTTCAGTCCAATTAGCAAAATAACGAATATTAGATCGTTTCGTGATCTGATAACTAATAGCGGCTTCGTGAGTTAACATTGCGTCATTATCTACGCCGTAAGCATTATTTTTATATTCATCAGATCCTGAAACCGTCCCTAAATACATTGGGTTATAGTTAATCCAAATTTTGTCGGTAACTTCAATTTTACTATACAGCCCTGCCACATAAAAAGAACCGTGCAAATCATAACGATCTTGTGCCTGAGCAGCACCTTGATCGCCAACATCATAGGATTCTCCAGCAGCTAAACCCAAACCAGCTAAAGGATATAAACTAACAGGGCCCATTTTTGGAAGAGCCTGTATAAAACTGTAAGAAGCTGAGCCTTGGTTACGATCAAAATTCCAATCAACATCAATCTGAGCACCACGGCCATTGGTTAAATCAACACTAAAATTACGGAAACGTATCGAGTCAATACTATCATCATTATTTGCACGAGCATCGCCATTCCAACCAACAGCCTCACCAGCAATACCTTTGATCTCGATGACATTCATACCCATCGTAATATCACTGCCCGTATCATACGTTTGACCTATTTTTAAGTTCAATCCCTTATCGGTATAGCCTGCACCAGCTTGAGTATAAACGGCCAATGGATCTGACATATCTTGAACATCATCTTGTTTGTCGTCAGCAAGCACAGTACCACTAAAAATAGACAGTCCAACAAGCGTAAATAACGATCTTGTCGTACACTTCTTCATTTCAATATCCCCTATAGTTATAAGCAAAGTCAAAGCAATGCATTGAATATAAATATTTTTATCAACAAAGGGACGATACGCGATGGATACAGCTGAGCCAATGATATGGAGGTTATATCGAATATAACTATTTTGATATGTTAGATTTTTATCCACCAAAACCGTACAATCAACGGATTGAATATTCAAAAACAATATTGTTATTAAATAGGTAAAAGATTTGCACACATTAGCGCAGTTACAATCTGGTGAATTACAAGGAATTACCCGATTACAATTAAGTGAACAACTCACTGAATTTCCAAAAGAAATCTTATCTCTTGCGGATTCATTAGAGATCTTAGATTTATCAAACAATCAACTAACTACGCTACCAAATGAGATAAATCAATTATCGAAATTAAAGATCTTTTTTGCATCAAATAACCCGTTTACTGTATTTCCTGATGCTCTGGCACAATGTGAAAACCTTGAAATGATTGGGTTTAAGTCATGCCAGATTAAACAGATCCCCGAAAACGCTTTTCCACCGAAATTACGCTGGCTTATCTTAACGGACAACCAACTCAAAACAGTGCCAGATGCTTTAGGTGAATGTAATTTAATGCAAAAACTGGCATTAGCCGGAAATAAACTAACCGAACTACCAGATAATTTATCTCAGCTACACAATTTAGAATTACTGCGTATTTCTGCAAATCAATTAACAAAATGTCCAGATCAACTACTTGATTTACCAAAATTGGCTTGGTTTGCTTTTGCTGGTAATCCATTCTGTAAATCAGATCTAAAAATCAAATCAGTACCTACGGTCTCTTCAAGTGACTACACGTTAGAAAGTGTATTAGGTCAAGGCGCATCTGGCGTTATTTCTAAAGCTCATTGGAATAAAGCGCAAACGGATTTCCCACAAGAGATCGCTGTTAAAGTATTTAAAGGCGAAGTCACAAGTGATGGATACCCTGAAGATGAGTTGCAAGCGTGTTTAAAAGTAGGCAATCACCCAAGTTTGGTACAATCGTTAGCACAAGTTAATGAAGAAAATCATCTCGCGTTGATCATGAACTTGATCCCTGCGCATTACAAAAACTTAGGTTTACCACCTAGTTTAGAAAGTTGTACACGGGATACTTTCCCTAATGGATTCAGTTTATCACTCGAAAAAATAAATAAAATGACATCAGAAATGTGCAATGTATTCAACCACCTGCATGATAATCAAGTGTGTCATGGGGATCTATACGCACACAACACGCTATTTGATAATGAAGCAAATATTATCTTTGGTGATTTTGGTGCCGCCAGTATGTACCACATGCTAAGTACTACACAGCAACAAAAGATAAGAACCATTGAAAAGCGAGCACTTAACCATTTTATTGATGACTTAATGAGTGTATGCGAACACTAAAGAGAAACTAAAATTTACAATGTAAACTTCAAAAATTAAAAAGCCTTAAATAATCCTACAGTTAAGGCTTTTTATTTAATTATTAATTAGTTAACTATTAAAAAAGTAACAGATTATTCCGCTACTTTTGAAATGGATAAATAGAACCTAAATGCATGATTTGCGTTAATTCATCTAATGCTGAGCGAGATTCTACTAGCAATTGAGGATCCGCAAGATCTTTATCTTCAATACGGTCTCGATAATGCTTATCAGCCCATAGATTAAGAGTCGTAAATAGCTCTTCACTCATTAACGTATGTTGATTTACCGCCTTTTGCTCAGCTTCATTTAACACGACTCGCAAACGCAAACACGCTGGTCCACCACCATTTTGCATACTCTGTTTTAAATCAAAGGTATGTAACTCATCAATACCACACTTTTGCTCTACTAGCTCATTTAAATAAGCCCATACTCTTGAATTTTGACGACAATGCTCAGGAAGAATAATCAAAGTAGTTCCATCAGCTTTAGTGATTAACTGACTATTAAACAGATACGTTTCTACGGCATCTTGAACGGATACTTTATCAGTTGGTACCTCAATAACATTAAAGCCAGAACCATAAGAAGCACATAAATCAGATTTCACTTTTTCTTGATTCAAAAAAGCTTGTTGGTGACAAAACAATGTATTCTTATTTCCCACAGCAATTACATCGTTATGAAAGACACCTTGGTCAATAACATCGGGATTCTGTTGTGCAAATACGGTAAATTGCTCACGTAAACCATGTGTACGAGCGATAGCCTCACTCGCTTCTAATGTCTGACGTGCTGGGTATTTTTTCGGAGCAAGGTAACTCTCATTAAAGGCGCTTTTTCCAAAAACAAAAAACTCCACCCCTTGTTCACCATACTCACGACAAAAACGAGTGTGATTTGCAGCGCCTTCATCACCAAAGTAATCACTGTGTGGTAATGCTTGATGGTGAACAAAGTGCTCCTCATCAGAAAAAGTGGCTTTTAAAATATTTCCCGTGACTTGGTCCTCTATCGAACGGTGAAACTTATTAATTAAATTAGCTGGTGTAAAATGGACTTTCCCATCTGTTGTATCAGCACTTGGAGAGACAGTACCTGCATTGGCCGTCCACATACTTGATGCAGAAGAACAAGCAGCAAGTAATTGAGGTGAATATTGATATGACTTTTTTAGTATTTCAGAATCAGAGCCAGAAAAACCTAAACGTCGAAGTGTATGGATATCTGGACGCTCCTGTGGTGCAAGCACCCCTTGAACAAACCCCATATCATGCAATGCTTTCATTTTTTCCAAACCTTGCTTTACTGCTTGTTTGGGATTAGACACACCAGATTGATTGCTTTTAGAGGCGATATTACCAACCGACAAGCCGCTGTAATTATGTGTAGGCCCAACGAGCCCATCAAAGTTTGATTCAACTGCTTTCATATATTCCCTCATGACTGTTAACTGCTACTTGTTAAGCTCTTTGGCTCACTCTTTGGCTCACTCTTTGGCATCGATATTAGCAAACTTATCTCTAATCAGTAGCATTTGATATCATCAAACAAGCGCACTATCACAACTTTTATTTAACATTTACCACAATTTAATTAACTATTCTCTGTCATAAAATAACTATGCAGATTTTTATTCTGAAACGTTATAAAGCCTCCTTACACCACAAAAACCATCATTGATAAAACCTATTAAAATGATAGTTGATAATAATTCTCATTTGCATTTACTAATGGTTTTTTATTATGATGACTACTAATTCATTTTCTCAATCGCTTTCGTTGTCGCAATTTTCTTTGCAACATAAACGCTTAATATTACCTATCACTTTACTAGCATTAGTTGGTGCAGAAACAACACGAGACCTTACCGTTACAACTCTATCTGATGCTTTTTGGGCGGTTTCAACCTACGTTGCTTTTACCTTAGTTATTTATCATTACCTTTCAAATATCATGGGTAAAACCAATCGTATTACTGCTTTGTATAACAAATCTCGTACTAACCAAGTTGTCTTCTCATCTCTACTTGGCGCACTTCCAGGCTGTGGTGGTGCCATTGTTGTTACGACTCAATATATTAGCGGAAAGGTAGGATTCGGTTCTGTCGTCGCAGTATTAACAGCAACCATGGGAGATGCCGCTTTCTTATTAATTGCAGCTCAACCAAAAGTTGGGTTTGGTGTAATGGCATTAGGCGTTGTTGTTGGTATTGTTTCAGGGATGGTAGTAAACGCTATCCATAAAGATGACTTCTTGCGTCCTGAATCACCACAAATTAAAGAACCAACTAAACAAGATATTCCATGTTTACAAGTAAAAGCGATTAATCTACAAGGCACTTTTTGGAAGTTGGTATTAATTCCAGCAACAATTGTTGCGGTTTTAGGCTCATTCCAAGTCGATATTAACCAATTGTTTCACCTACCAGAACATAGCATTGAATGGATTGGAGCAATATTAGCGATTGGCAGCATGATGTTATGGGCATTAACTAAAGAGATCAGTGATTATCAATCGACTGTTTCTGAAGATAATAAGTGCGTAAGTTCTCACCCTATACAAAAAGCAGCACAAGATACGAATTTTGTTTCTGCCTGGGTTATTGTTGCTTTCTTAATTTTTGAATTAACCACTTACTTTTCTGGTATCAACTTGCACACGGTGTTTTTAGGTTATGGAATGTGGATGCCATTAATTGGTTTAGCAATTGGTTTACTGCCAGGCTGTGGCCCTCAAATTCTGGTAACTAGTCTATATCTATCAGGAGCTATGCCAATGTCTGCACAACTTTCAAATGCAATTTCAAATGATGGTGATGCACTTTTCCCTGCGATTGCACTAGCTCCAAAAGCGGCAATGGTTGCAACCTTCTACTCAGCAGTTCCTGCCTTTGTGGTTGGCTATGGTTATTACTTCCTATTTGAAATGTAGTGCTTCACTAACTAGATAAACTAAACCTGAAAATGCGAATAGATTGTCTCGTCCTAAAATACGTTGACGATTTTTAATTGAAAGCTAAGTGCGTACGCACTTGGCTTTTTTGTGTACTTGATTTGGTGTACTCATTCCCAAGCTTAAATGTGGCCGCATTTCATTATAAATAAAAATAGATTCTTCAACTAAATGCCTTAACTCCTCTAAATCTTTACAGTCATACAAAAGAAACTCTTGTTTAAGTATCCCATTTATTCGCTCTGCTAATGCATTTTGATAGCAATCATAACCATCCGTCATTGATGGCTTAATATCATTTTTATTCAATTTTTCCTGATAAACCTTTGAACAATACTGTAATCCTCGGTCTGAATGATGAATCGTACTCCTTTGATATTGACGGCTATCTATCGCCATATCAAGAGCTTTGACTACATCAGTAGCTTTCATTTCATCACTTAATTCATATCCCATTATCTTTCGACTATAAGCATCTGTTACTAAAGATAAATAATGAATACCTTTTTGTGATTGAACGTAAGTGATATCACTAACAAAAACCTCTTCAGATGCTTGAGGTGTTACTTCTTTAAGTAAATTAGGATGTTTTTTCATCCAATGCTTACTATAGGTAGTTTTTGTATAACTTCGTTTAGGTTTTACTAATAAGCACTCATTTCTTAAATAGGAAAAAAAGTTATCTCTGCCTAACTTTATGCCATGAGTGATGAATTTGGGCTTAAGTAAAAAATATAATTTTTTACCTCCAATACGAGGCATATATCGACGAATTTCTTGCACCATATTTTTAACCGGTGAAAGTTCAACGGCACGTTTCAGAGCTCTACGTTCTTGTTGGTATATACATTGTCTTGTAATGCCAAGTAGCTGACTAGCTCGCTCTAAGCTGATCATTTTCTGCTTTTGAAGACTTCTTGCTCCTTGGCAATATACTTTTTTCTAAGGCCTGCACCATGTTCTGCGTCCATGATATTCACTACTTCATTAAGTAATAAATTACGCATTCTTTCATCATCAAGCTCTCGCTCTAAACGTTTAATTTTTTGTGCAGGCGATTCTTTCGCTTTCGGGGATTTAGGCATAATAATCTTAGGTGATTGAGACCAGTCCATCTTACCGTGTTTTCTTAACCAAGTAAGTACGGTAGATCGACCTTGAATGCCATAAATGTTTTGAGCTTGCTTATAGGTCATATCGCCTTTTTCTATAGCGGCAACAAGCTGCAATTTAAAGCCTAATGAATAATCGCGTTGAGTTCGCTTATTCTTTGTTTTTTCTTGATTTGTCATATAAAAGTCCTAAATGTGTAAACACATTTCAGGACGAGACAGATGAAACAACAAAGGCGACAGTATTATGCTGTCGCCTTTTGTATTAAAACGTAAAACAAAACGTGATTTACTTAGGCTGTAGATCCAAAATAAAATCAATATCTTCTGCACTGTGGCGTTCTGGCACTTGCTCCCATGGTTCGCCCCATGAACGGTTTACAATACGTCCACGTTGAACCCCTTTTCGTTGCGCTATCTCTTTTGCCCATTCAAGAACATGCACATAGCTTTCGACATCTAAAAACTCTGCTGCATCATATAAATTCCCTAATACTAGATTGCCATACCAAGGCCAAATAGCCATATCAGCAATACTATATTCATTACCAGCAATGTATTTGGTGGTAGCAAGCTGCTTATCAAGCACATCTAATTGGCGTTTTGCCTCCATTGAGAATCGATTAATGGGGTATTCATATTTTTCTGGCGCATACGCATAGAAATGACCGAAACCACCACCTAAATAAGGAGCCGAGCCCTGTAGCCAAAATAGCCAATTTAATACTTGAGCACGACCAGAAACATCTTTAGGAATAAAATGCCCAAACTTATCAGCCAAATACAATAAAATAGCACCAGATTCAAATACATGAAGTTCAGGATCAACAGAATGGTCAACTAGCGCAGGGATCTTTGAGTTTGGGTTAATATCAACAAAGCCAGATGCAAATTGATCTCCCTCTCCAATATTAATTAAATACGCGTCATATTCGGCCTCTTTAATCCCTAATGCGAGCAACTCTTCCAATAGAATCGTCACTTTTTGTCCATTTGGTGTCGCTAAAGAGTACAGCTGTAAAGTATGTTCACCAATAGGCAATTCTCGCTCATGCCTTGCCCCTGAGTATGGTCGATTGATGCTCGCCCATTGACCACTGCTGTCTGTTTCTGATATCCAAACTTTTGGGGGTACATATTGATTATTCATACTCGCTCCTTACTCATTCATGCTCAATATTTACACATTATTACTATAGACCACTTCTAAAAAACCATGTATTCGCTATACGGAAAAAATAGCCAAAGCACCTTGATAAGCATAAAATCACAGCTCTATCGCTATTAACTATTTAAGGTTCATAATGTCAGCGTTTTTTGGCGCATTAGCGTTTATTGTTTGGGGATTAGTTCCTATTTATTTCCATCAACTTGGTACCATGGAACCTATGTTGATCCTATCAAGTCGTATTTTTTGGTCAGCGATAATCTTAGTGGCACTTTTCGCCTACAAACCCAAGTTAATTAATAAAGCCCAATGCACTCCTAAAAATATTGCCTTAGCTGCTGCTGCAGGTATTTTGATGAACCTATCTTGGCTCGGTTTTGTTTATGCCACCATCAGTAATAATATTATGGCGGCTTCTCTAGCCTTCTACATTACGCCTGTAATGGTGTTTTTTATGGGCTTCATTTTCTTTAAAGAGCAAATCCAAAAAAATCAAAAAATTGCGTTATTTTTAATGGTATTGGCTATTGCTGTCTATGTTGCTTTAGATAAACAATTACCTTTACTTAGCTTGGCTATCTCTGTCTCTTTTGCTAGCTATATCGCCATAAAAAAACTGGTTACATTTAATACCTTTGGTGCCATTTTCTTTGAACATATTATTTTTGCTCCCCTAGCCCTATTGTATATAACAACCCATTCATCTGGATTATCTTCAACAGAATGGGGATTATTAGTGGGGACAGCCCCACTGCAACTGTTGCCTATTTTGCTACTAACAATTTCATTACTCAAAACACCATTAAGTAAAATCAGTTTATTGCAATACATTGAACCGACATTCCACCTAGCATTAGCATTGTGGGTTTATCATGAGCCTATTTCTTTAGGTCAAAAATCAGCACTGATTATTGTGATTATCTCCATTATGATCGCCTCTCTAAAAGCAAGAAAAAAGATAACCATTGAGAGCATTAATAAAAGCTAATTGGTAAATAAAAATCTAACTCAAACTCTTCGTTTTCATTTAAAAAATGGTTTTTGTGATAACGAACGTAAGCCGGTGTTGATCTCAATTTAAATCCCGACGCCGGCAGCCATCGCTCTAATACATGACTAATCTGTGGAAGAAGTTGCCCATATACACCACTCAACTTAAATACGGCGTGTAAACCTCCAGGGATCACCATTTGATTCACGACACCACGATATTTAAGTGGTTTATCTATTGCTATACATGCGACATATCGACATTTAGCTAATTCAACCCATGCGGGATTAGAATGATGCAAGCCAAATTGAGTTGAGAAATCACGCTCTTCTGAATTTGCCCACGCTTTTAATATTAACCATGCATTTCGAATAGAACGATTATATCCTTCATGCCTTACATAAGCGGCAAGTCTATCTTCTACTTCAATAATTTTTGGTTGAGGTAATGGTTTATCTGCCACACTGACATAACCTGCAGCAATTTCATCGTCTTTTAAATACGGTTTATCCGATATTTGTAAATCGTGTTTTCTCCACTCCCCTGGAGCCATACCAAACGTAGATTTAAACGCACGGCTAAAAGAAGAAAGTGAACTAAATCCACACGTATTCGCAATATCTAGTACAGATGATTTTGTATCAAACATCAATTGGTTTGCGGCATACTCCATTCTTGTACGACGAATATATTGATGAATGGATTCCCCCACCACTTGTTTAAAGATCCGATGAAAATGTTGTTCAGAATAAGCAGCAACATCTGCCAAATCTTTCACTGCAAGCTCTTTGCTAATGTCTTTGTGAATATGAAATAAGACATCATTAATTCTTGATAGATGTTGTCGGCTCATGATCGAAAAATAGCATAAATGGACATATTTATAAGCATAAACGGACAAACAAAGTTATACAACGCCTTGTACTATCGGATCAGTTAAAAAATATTATTTTATGGGAACATATATGGAAATCGCTCATTCTCTGCAACAAATTCAATCCTCTTACATTAGAGAAATTCTGGCTGCGGCTTCAGACAAAAACGTCATTTCTCTTGCTGGTGGGTTACCTGATGAAGAGACCTTTCCCATTGAAATAATGAAACCAATTCTTGAAAGCTTATCTGATATGCCAGATGTCTTTCAATATGGTGCAACAGCAGGTTACGCCCCACTTTTAGAGTTTCTTACACAGAAGTTTGAATTGCCTGAAAACCACTTACCAATGATATGTACTGGCTCTCAACAAGGACTAGACTTGATTGCTCGAGCTTACATTAACCCGGGCGATACTGTGGTAATGGAAGCACCTAGCTACCTTGGTGCCATGCAAGTCTTTGGGTTAGTTCAAGCAAGTATTTCCACCGTATCTCAAACGGAGTTTGGACCTAATCTTGAAGAACTAGAGCAATGCTTTATTCAAGAGTCACCGAAAATGTTTTACGCGGTTCCTGATTTCCACAATCCAACAGGTGTATGTTGGTCATTAAAAACCCGTAAAAAAGTGGCTGAATTGTGTATTCAGTATAACGTCGCTTTTATTGAAGATGCTCCTTATCGCGAACTTCGTTTTACTGGCGAAGCGTTGCCAATGGTATCCAGTTTCTGCCCTCAAGATTCAATTGTATTACGCTCTTTCTCTAAAATAGCCTCTCCAGGTTTACGTATTGGTGTTGTCACAGGTAAAAAGAGTTATATCGAACCATTAATTAAAGTAAAGCAAGGCGCAGATTTACACTCAAGCGTACCTATGCAAGCCCTGTTACTTGGCTTACTCAAACATGAGAAATTTAAACAGCATATGCAAACCATCCAAACGCTTTATAAACAGCGTTATGATGTTTTATACAATGAACTTAAAGCCCAGCTTCCGGCACAATGTGAAGTCAACGCCGTTGATGGTGGCATGTTTATTTGGGTATCATTACCAGATTGCGATACATTTGAACTTGCGAGCACATTGATAGCCAATGGGGTGGCTGTTGTTCCTAGTCCTGTGTTTTACCCAAAACCAGAAGGCAGCCCTGCAGCTTTGCGACTAAACTTTACTAATGCTAAACCAAATGAGTTAGTAGAAGCGGTAAATCGTTTAACAAACGTATTGAATAAGTCAGTCAATTAACCTTATTCAAATTCTTATCTAAAGAAGTGAAATAGTATGAAAATATTCAGCAATTTTGAAAGTGGCAATATTCATGTAGTAACGGCAGAATCGCCTAATGATATCCAGTTGACCATTCCTGCCAATAATCAAACTGAGATCTCCCAATGGTTTCACTTTCGCTTAGAGAGCCAGCCTCAGCAAGAACATAACTTCAAAATATTGAATTTAGCAACATCAGCCTATCCAGAAGGTTGGCAGGATTATGATGTTGTTGCGTCTTATGATCGTGAAGAATGGTTCCGTATTCCTACTGAGTTTGATGGTGACACGCTAAGCTTTAACGTAATTCCAGAATACCGTTCAATGTATTTTGCTTACTTTGCGCCTTACTCATACGATCGTCATCAAGATCTATTACACGGTGCACAAACCCATCATAACTGCCAATTAGAAACTCTTGGGGTCACATTAGATAATAATGACATCAGTATTCTAACCATTGGTGAGCCTGCAGAAGGTAAAAAGAACATCTGGATCACAGGTCGCCAGCACCCAGGGGAAACCATGGCTGAATGGTTTATTGAAGGTTTACTGCTTCGCTTGTTAGATGAGACCGATACAGTAGGTCGCGCTCTGCTTGATAAAGTCGTGTTCCATATTGTTCCTAACATGAACCCTGATGGCAGTATTCGTGGTCACTTACGTACCAATGCCATTGGCGTAAACTTAAACCGTGAATGGCAAACACCATCAATGGAAAGATCACCTGAAGTCTTTTTAGTACGTGAACGTATGTTAGAGACAGGTGTTGATATGTTCTTAGATATTCACGGTGATGAAGCGATTCCATATAACTTTGTAGCAGGAGGCGAAGGCATTCCATCATATGATGACCGCATTGCAGCTCTTGAGAACACATTTAAGCAAGCATTGCTAACCATTACTCCTGAGTTCCAAGATGACATTGGTTATGACAAAGATGAACCGGGAACCGCTAATTTAACGGTGGGCTCAAACTGGGTTGGAGAGCAATTTAAGTGTCTCTCTTACACGGTTGAAATGCCATTTAAAGATCATATTAGCTATGCTGATGAGCTATATGGTTGGTCGCCGGAAAGAAGCATCGCCTTTGGACAAGACGTTTTAAGTGCGATTTGGGCAACCGTTGGAAAACTGTAATTCACAATGATAAAAGCCGATCTAAAATGATCGGCTTTTATTATTTAACAATTTGCTTTAATTGATTTGTTTAATCCAAACTTGTGGAAACTGCCAATTATCACTTTGTATTTCCAAACTGGTTAATTCATCATTATCTGTAGATAGGTTTATTAAACCTCTTGTTTTACCAAACGAACAAGAATTACTCTTAATCCTAAAATAGGCCGCTTGCTCTTCAAGAATGAGATTAACTTGAGCCTTATCTTTACAATGATTAGATGTCATCTCTAATTTACCATTGTCTGAAATGGTTAAGTTATAAATATCATCATCAAGCAATGCGGTGTAATGGCCAGAGAATTGTGATAACTCTAACGGGAGTTCTTGCTTAAGACTCAATTCAAAATCACTATCATAAGATGAACAGAACCACTTTTTCTCTGCAGGAGAGCACATATATTCTCCATTATTAAATGAGATGCGGTTCGATTCATTATCCATTTGTCCTACATAGCTGCTTTGTCGATCACGATCATCCCACTGTGTCATAAGAATATCTTCAGACTCACTCGCAGTTATTTCAATTTTAATTGGATCACCATTCTCGCTAGTAGCAACACCAGTAAATACACCCGGTGAATACACCTCATGACACCCGGTTAATAAAAGTAATAACCCGACAGGTAAACCTAATCTAATCATGCCTATCACCTTTATAAATCAATTAAACGCTGTTGAATTAATGCCGCTTTCGCTCGGGTCGCTTGAACATTACCATCAATAGTACTAATAGTGATATAACCTGATTTAACCGCTACACCTTCAGACATTTCATCCGTATCACCCGCATCTCCTGCCATAAATGAAATACCATGCTTATCACGCAACATTGCTTCAGCGACAATTCTTGCTTGTGCTTCTGACATTCCTTGCTCTTCAACGAGCATATTAACAACATAATCCATGATCATTTCATTATTGCTTAAATCAGAAACAAATTTCAGTTCTATTCCACCCGCATTCCAACCAACATTGGTATATAGATAACCCAAATTATTATCTATATCATGAGGAGTATTAATGTTTAATCCAGTATAAGCAGGCAGTAGAGGCTGCCCTTCAATGCGTGTTTTTTCTAAATTATTTATAACATCGACGACTACTTTGGCTATTTTTTTTCCTTGCTCACTATCTTGTGCCGAATTTTCACTACCACTAACAGCGATCGCAGGAATATTTCGGCTAAGTGCGATCATCGTTGCACCTAACGTACCCGAATTATTGTTCATATAACCCAAATTATTTCCTTCATTTGGTCCTGAAACAACAAGATCCGGATTCTTACCCCATCGTTCTTGAGCTGCTACATCAATACCATATAGAACAGACATGACAGGTGTTCCTTCCGTATAATCTTCAAAAGCTTGAGTCGTATCCGTATCACCTACACAATATTCGTTATTAGCACTCTGGCTGGTATCAACATTCACCGCTTTAAAAAAGTTAATCGCACCACCTTTACCACTTTGGCCGGTACAAGGTGCGCTCATAATTACATCATGGCCCTGCTCAATTAAAGCTGACTTCATTGCTTGAATGTTATTCGTATTCCAGCTGTCATCATTGGTTAAAACAATATTCAACGCA
The DNA here is from genome assembly GCF_023983475.1 of Aliivibrio fischeri ATCC 7744 = JCM 18803 = DSM 507. Lineage (NCBI taxonomy): Bacteria > Pseudomonadati > Pseudomonadota > Gammaproteobacteria > Vibrionales > Vibrionaceae > Aliivibrio > Aliivibrio fischeri. Next base: position 629,852 of record NZ_CP092713.1, on the reverse strand, counting down.
GATGCAGGTTGAGACAAGAGTATGAGTGGCGTAATACATACTGATAAGAAGCTATTTTTGATGTTCATATAATTCCTTGCTATTTATGTGCTTATTGATTCAAAAATAAACTTAACGGTAAATTATGAAATTCTTGTTACATTTTGTTTAAAGAAAAAATACATACGCATATCGTCATACAAGTGAATCATGTGTATAGAAATAAAAAAGCCGATCTTAGTAGATCGGCTTTTTGATAAAGTTCCATTTTATGTTCACACTTCATAAATTAAATAAATGCCTTTAATTAAAGTAATTTTCTAAAATTAGATTTTCATAATTTTCAATCCAATTCGAATCTATGATATTAAGGATATTAATATCAATTTTTGATACATGTTTCTTTTTATGTGTTAACGAATATAAAGATACATAAAGATAACTAGAATCACGTAGAAAAAAACCAGACTCATATGACAGCGTAATTATGGTCCTCTCTGTTTTATATTCAACAACTTGCATACGATTCCAAAAAATAAATGGTCGCGTATTGTTGCAGATGGACATAATTTATTAATAGCACTTCAAAAGAATAAACTTAATAAAATGCTATTATCATAATTAGTAATGTTTATAAGAAACTACTCATTCACCTTAGACTGAATTTCATTTCCGGCTTCTTTTAATAAATTAAATGGTGACATTATCACCCCTTTTACCGCACCTTGAGTCGCTTGTTGAGAAAGTTCTTCTGTTTTATCAATGATTTGATCAGCTCTTAGCATAATAGGAGGAACTTCTTTACGCAGCTTTTCAGACTCTTTCAATACCGCAGGAATCGTTGTTATGCGGTAGCCTTTACTTTCAACAAACGCTTTTGGGAATACCTGTTCACGATAATTTTTCAGTTCAATTAATGTATTTGGTACTGTTTCTTTATTTACTGCATTCATTACAGTAATAACTTCTGGTAATGATTCAGTCCTGATAGATTGCACTTCATTAAGAATCAATGGAATTTTGCTATCAACAGAAGCAACCGTTTGATTAACATTATTAATGGTATTTTTGACTTCATTGACCAGCTCAAGAGCTTGAGGCGTTAGCTCTTCAAGATGCTGAGCCAAAAGTAACCATTGTTCTATCTCTAACTTATCAGCCGTTTTATTTACTTCTTTCATTAATTCTGGATATTGATCCACAACCGTATTTATTGAGTGTGTAAAAGAGTAAATTGTATAACCTAAATAAAAAATAGAACTCGCTAATACAAGTTGTATCGCCATTCCCAATCGAGCCATAACGTATTAATCCATAAATAAAAGATAGAACTACTTTACGTTATTAATTACTAGAAATACATGAATAATCGTTAAGCTAATGCAAGTAGTATCCCACCAACAGTTAACGCTGCTGACACATATTGTCCTGCAGAATAAGAAGTATCATCTTCTTCCTCAATCGCATCCGGATGATTAATACCCAACGCTCCATGGGCAAACGATTCAACTTGATCGGAGACACCTTCAGTTTCTGATTGCTTCAGTTTACTGTCTTTTTCTATTTCTTGTAGTGCACGTAATAACGCTTTGCCTTCAACTGATAAAGAGACAGTATCACGCTGCACACTTAAAGCATTCATTGAAACAGCAGAAACAGGAACTGAATTTAACGGCATTCTAGGCTTAGGGTACGTTGTTAACCCCGCTCCTGTCTGAATTCCATTTATCATGATGTTGCTCCATAAATTAATCACCTACTTCTTTATCGGTAGAACAACAAAAATCTGCTCTTTTTTTATCGAAAAACACATTGTTATTCGAGCTTTATCACGATTATTTTGTAAACATAATTGAGTTTCTTTTTATTTTGTCTTGATCTTCTTTAGCAGTACCTCTATAGTTAATCGTAATTTCACGATTGATATACGAGTAAACATGACAGCTGAATGTAAAGCGACAAATAAAAGTTCTTTTTCAACATCAGAACAAGAACTACAGTTAGAAACACACTTTGCATCATTAGCAAAAGCACTCGCTCACCCTGCTCGAGTTCGAATTTTAAAAATTCTATCAAACTTAGAAAAAGCAGGGGGTTGTTTAAATAGCGATCTAGTTTCTGAACTTGGGCTTGCTCAATCAACCGTATCTGAGCATTTAAGAGTATTAAAACAGGCTGGATTCATCACAGCAGAATCCATCCCACCTAAAATGTGTTATCGAATAAACCGCGAATGTATTTCATCATTTGATCAGTTAACTCGATCTATCTTGATGTAATACGAATAACGCCGTTTAGATAATGGCGTATTTTTTGATGCTTACCATCGCAATTCGACGATGTACGATTCAATAAAATAAGGAACCACCATGCAACCAAAACTTAGCTTCTTAGATAGATATCTTACACTCTGGATTTTCCTAGCCATGGCCATTGGTGTATTGCTTGGAGTTCAGTTTCCACAAATTGCTGAATGGAATGAATCCATGTCAGTTGGTAGTACCAATATTCCTCTAGCTATTGGTTTAATACTAATGATGTATCCACCATTAGCTAAAGTGAATTACAACCTACTTGGTACCGTTGTAAAAGATAAACAAGCCGTTACTCTTTCTCTTATCATGAACTGGATTGTCGGTCCTATTCTAATGTTTGCTCTTGCCTTAATCTTTTTAGGCGATCATCCAGGTTATATGGTTGGGATCATTCTGATTGGTTTGGCTCGTTGTATTGCAATGGTATTAGTTTGGAACGATATTGGTGGTGGTAATAAAGAGTATGGTGCAGCCTTAGTAGCTATTAACTCAGCATTCCAAATTGTAACTTATAGCTTTATGGCGTGGTTGTTTATCAGTGTGTTACCTCCTGTATTCGGTTACGAAAGCATGGTTGTAGACATTTCTATGATGGACATCGCCCACAGTGTTTTAATTTATTTAGGTATTCCATTTTTAGCTGGTTTTTTAAGTCGTAAAATCTTGGTTTCAGCAAAAGGGGAAGAATGGTACAACACTGTTTTCATCCCGAAAATTTCACCAATTACACTTATCGCATTACTTGGTACTATCGTTCTAATGTTTAGTTTAAAAGGTGAAATGATCCTTGAACTACCAATGGATGTAGTACGTATTGCGATTCCATTGACTATTTACTTTGTTTTAATGTTTTTCTCTAGCTTCTTTATTGGTAAAAAGATGGGGATCCCTTATGACAAGAATGCTTCAATTGCTTTTACTGCGACAGGTAATAACTTTGAATTAGCCATTGCCGTTTCAATCGCTGTATTTGGTTTAAACTCAGACCAAGCATTTGCTGGTGTTATTGGCCCTCTTATCGAAGTACCAGTGCTTATTGCATTAGTAAACGTTGCATTAAGAATGAAAGATAAGAAAACAGAAAAGGCGGCTTAAATATATCCTTTAATCAAAAATAGCCTTTAGCTTTCACTAAAGGCTATTTTTTTATCCTCTCATAAAAATAATCAATTCATCTTAAAGAAATCGAGTTCGGTTTTTTGTGCTACCGCTAATTTCGATAACTCATCCGCAGCTTGCTGAGTTTGATTAATCGCTGATACATTTTGTGTAACCAAATCAAATGTTCTTGTCGTATTTTTTGCGATATCTTCCGCCACACTAAATTGCTCTTGTGAAGCTGTTGCGACTAACGTGTTGATATCGGAAATCGATTGAACTGAGCTGACGATATCATTAAATGATGTTTTCACACTTTCAATAAGATGCACCGATTCTTGAATAGATGTGACATTTTCCATCATATTTTTATTCGCATTTTCAGACTGAGCCTGTAGCTTGCTAATAATCTCCTGAATATTACTCGTAGATTCCTTTGTTTTAGCTGCTAGATTACGAACTTCATCAGCTACCACAGCAAAACCTCTTCCCGCTTCACCGGCACGTGCAGCCTCAATTGCTGCATTTAATGCGAGTAAGTTCGTTTGCTCTGAAATACTGCTGATAACGTCCGTCACTTCACCAATATTAATTGCATCATCACGTAATACAGAGATCATCTCTGCGGTTTGTTGTACAGATTCATTAATATCAACAGTCAATGCGATCGAATTATCAAGTGTATTATGTCCATTTGATACATTTGTTATTGCTTTTTGTGCTTCTTCTTCCGCCTGAGCAGCATTGGTTGTCACTTCTTTTGAAGTACTCGATAGCTCACTGATCGCAGTAGAAATTTCTTCAACTTGTGCCAATTCATGCTGTGAGTTCTTAGCGGTATCAGACATGACGACAGCCAGCTCTTCCGAAGCTGCTGATACACTATTTGAAATTGAATGGCTTGATGTCACTATTTCTGACAACTTCGAGCTTAAGGTAACCACTGAACGGTATATACCTGTATCATTATCTGATGCCACTAATTGCTGAGATAAATCACCTTCCGAAATATTAGATAGAATTTCAGAGATGTTCTCTGGTTCTCCGCCAATTGGTTTATAGATTAAATAGATAACACCATAATAAACAATCGCTAATGAGATAATAAGAAGTGAAAAGAAGATGATAATTGAATTCTTTAACATCACCATACTAGGGGCGTAAACGTCATCCTCGTATTCATACATGACAACCGTCCAATCATAACGAGATAAATTATCAGCACTTGCCAGAACATAATCATCATGGTCGATGTCATAAAAACGAGTATTGCCAGAATCAAAATCGACTAATTCAGGTTCAACATTTTTTATGTTCTTACTAACGTCATCAGGATTTTTCGCAGCAATGATATAGCCTAAGTTATTATAGGTAAAAATCTGTCCACGTTCAGTAAGCGTTCCAATAAACGCATTTAAAACATTCTGCTCAATCCCTATAGCCACAACAGCGACAACCTTACCATCACTTAAAATAGGTACTGCAAATGCAAATACATTTACTCCATCCGTATTTTGATACACATCAGTGATGATCTCCTTTTCACCAGCAAAGCCACGTACAAACCATTCGCGTTTTACCTCCTTGGCATTAAAGTTAGGAATAAACTGGCCATTTTCAAAAGTAAGTCCTGACTCAAATGCGATAAAAGCGCTATTGGTATCATTATTTTCTGCTAATTTTCTCAAATCCTTTGTTGTGGTGGCTTCATCTAGTCTACCATCAGGGTGGTAAGATATAGAAAATGTCCTTAATGATGAAAAGTAGCCATCAAGTTTTTCTCCTAACGATACCGATATTAATTTAGATCGATCTTCCGTCGATTTAGTTATCAGATCTTTATTTATTTGACTGAATTCATTAAAACCATTCCAAGTTAAAGCACTCGCTATCGAAACCAATAACACGAATATAAATAATAATATTTTATTCTTTAACAACATCCATTATCCCTTTTGTTCACTATTTTAATATTAAAAAAATACACACTGAAATCATTAGATATAAGCAATAAATAACAGACTAATGATAGTTAACATCAATACCTCTTTCGCAAAATAATTCATCATTCACACCCACAAAGAAATCAATACCAAAAACAGAATTAATGAAATAAATCTCTTCTAAGGTGAGTTCATTTGCACTGTTTATCGTACCAACCCACTCATTCACATTAGATATAGTCATAAGTACTTCTTTAAAATTATTCTATGTTTTAATTTGATCAATTTTTTTACGAATCAAAGTATATAAAAAACATAAAAAACAAACTAATAATGAAGTATAATTTATATATAAAACCTTCAGTAACAAATAGATAGAAGAGTTCTCAACATGTATTCACAATATTAATTTATAATGACAATCTTATTAATTGTGATCGATGACTGATTTTTTATAAATTCTAAGTGTTATCTTTGCGATAAATCAAAAATAATTTGTAACGCTATGAATTTAAAGTTTAAAAATTCCTTATTAATGCTAGAAGATAGGCCGAAAATTCTCATAAATAATAAAAGTTATGTGATAACCATTCCCGAAAGTAAGATTTTAAAGTTACTTATCGAAAATAAAAATACATCAATAACCAAGAATGACCTCATTGTTACCGCATGGTTACCGCATGGGGACACCCTGATTTTATAGGCCCAAACTCATTAGCTGTTGCTATATCTAACATCAGAAAAATAATTGAACATGATGGGTTAATATTAAAAAACATTCCTAAAGTTGGATATAAACTAATAATAGATGAACCACTAAAACATCAAAATAGAACAGTAAACATTAACAATAGAGAGCGAGCACTTGATAATGTTACACTCGCTAAAAACAGTGCAATTATAACGAAATTAACATCGTCACCGATTCAAATACTTATATTCTCAACCTTGACTTACTTTGTCTTATATTTGATTCACTCATGGGTCCTAATTAATTAAAAATGAACAAACTAAGCTTAATTAAAATAAATATTTTTATTGCCGCTATAATGCTACTTCTGATTTCTATTTCTTTTGTTAACGGCACAGGTTGCAATTACAAGATGAATCTTATTGATAGTAAGAATCCGAACTTTCAGATAAAAATGACCTGTTTTAAAGGGAACTACGTCGCTTTACAAACCTTAAAATATGGCGATAGTACTTCAAAATGGAAAATTACAGCACGGCAGTTTAACTTGTTTAATCAAGTCATTTTATACATAAACAAAAGAAGTCCCTTGGTTAAGCCTACCTATAACAACAAATTAGACGACTACAACCAACTTGTTTTTGATCAGCGCTTACTGTTTTATGCCTACAAAATAGATAAAAAGAAGAACATTATTACCTTATATGAAAACTTCCCCGAGAGGCGGGCTATTACAACAGAATTCACAGGAAAGATTAGTCAATGGTAATAAAATAACTGCCATGACATTACGTACGAAAGAGCTTATATGGTAACATGATGTAAATTTCACATCACATTAGGTTATGTCAGTCTTATGAAACCTTCTATAGAAAAAGTATTACTTCAAATAGCTTTGGATCTTAGCTCTAACTTATCCAGCGATTTACATTATCAACGTCTGATTAACTCGATTCATCAGGTATTTCCATGTGATGCTAGTGCCCTTTTTATTCTAGATAATGATCACTGCCTTAAGCCAGTCGCTGTTAAGGGGCTTTCTCAAGCAGTATTAGGACGTTGTTTTCCACCGCAAGTCCATCCTAGGTTAGAGGCGATTTTACAAAGCAAACATCCTGTTAGATTTGAATCAAATTCAGACCTACCTGATCCGTTCGATGGATTATTACTCGTAGATGAAAGTATAAACATAGAAGTTCACGACTGTTTAGGCTGCAGTTTATATGTAGAAGATACGCTCGTTGGTGTACTCACGTTAGATGCCTTAGAAGTGGGCGCTTTTAAAAAGATAGATGACATTACAATTGAAACCTTTGCCGCCCTCGCCGCTGCAACTTTACATAACAAAGCTCTGATCAAAACCCTTCAAGACAGTAATCAGCAACAAAAGTCCATCAACCAAACCTTAATTCAGCAGGCTAGAATTCAAAAAGGCGAATTAATTGGTATTAGTCCTCAAATTACTCGCCTTAAATCAAACATAAGTACTGTTGCCCATTCAGATTATGCCGTTTTGATCAGTGGAGAGACAGGCTCTGGTAAAGAGTTAGTCGCCCATTCTGTGCACGCACAATCACAACGAAATGAACTTCCAATGATTTATGTTAACTGTGCAGCACTACCCGAATCATTAGCTGAGAGTGAGCTATTTGGACATGTCAAAGGGGCATTTACTGGTGCGAATAACCATCGAGCAGGTAAGTTTGAATTAGCCGATAAAGGTACTCTTTTTCTTGATGAGATCGGAGAGCTTCCTCTGTTAATTCAAGCAAAATTATTACGCGTTATTCAACAAGGTGAAGTTCAACGTGTAGGCTCAGATAAAAACGTGATGGTGAATGTGCGTATTATTGCTGCAACCAATCGTAACCTAGAAAAAGAAGTAGAAGAAGGTCGTTTTCGTGCCGATCTTTTTCACAGACTTAACGTATTTCCAATCCATGTTCCACCACTTCGTGAACGTGAAGGAGATATTTCTGTTTTATCCGGTTATCTACTCGATAAAGTGAGAACACAGTTCAACGTACCAAATTTACATATCCACCCAAAAACACTCACTCATTTAGAATCGAGCCCTTGGCTTGGTAATATTCGTGAACTTGAACATACACTAATGCGCGCAGGCTTAAGAGCCATTCAAGAAAATGCAAACAGTATTACATTAGCTCACTTTCTTGGCGATATAGAAAATACGGAAGATGTAAAAAACACATCACACTTATTGCCAAATAAAAGCCAACCTATGAGAGAGTTAGTAGAAAGCTATCAAAAACAATTAATTGAACATGCATTATCCGAATCTAATGGAGTTTGGGCAAAAGCAGCTGAATTTTTACAAATGGATCGTGGGAATCTCTATCGCATGGGAAAAAAATTAGGCATTTCAAATTGATACAAACACACATAACGATGTAATTATAACATCAAACACTGTAGTCATTAACACATCAAAAAGCAAAAAAAATAAACAGTAAAGCCATATAAATCAACAACTTAAAAATGGTACGCACTGTGCAATAGATGGTTAATCAATGTCGATTCAAATCTCGACTGGTTCAACAATCTATTGCACAAATAGAACGCATTGAACTGGCATGATTTGAACAATACGTATTAATGACTGGAGTTCTAACTATGTTCTGTATCCAATGTGAACAAACGATCCAAACACCAACAACAAAAGGCTGTTCTTTTGCACAAGGTATGTGTGGTAAAACAGCGGAAGTTTCTGACTTACAAGATATTCTAGTATATGCACTTCAAGGTGTCTCTTTTTGGGCAGAGCAAGGTCGTAAAGTAAATGTCATTTTTGATGAAATCGATCAGTGGGCACCAAAAGCTTTCTTTGCCACGCTAACCAATGTTAACTTTGATCCTGAACGTGTTATCGAATTCGCACTTCAAGCACAAGCATACAAAAACCAACTAGAAGAAACCGTTCGTGCAGCCTCAACGATTACGAACACAGAATTAGATGAATTATCGCCAGCTGCAAAATTCGAACTACCAACAGAAGCTGATCAAATCATTGCCTTGGCCCCACAAGCAGCCGTAAACCGTGGTCATGAAACACTACATGAAGACGTTATTGGCTTACGTTTACTTTGCTTATATGGTCTAAAAGGTGCTGCAGCTTACATGGAGCATGCTCGTGTACTTGGACAAACAGACAAAGACGTTTTCGCTGAATATCACCAAATCATGGCATGGTTAGGTACTGATCCTACGGATCTCGGTGAATTACTAGATTGTTCAATGAAAATTGGCCTAATGAATTACCGTATCATGGAAATGCTAGATACTGGTGAAACTGATACGTTTGGTCACCCAGAACCATCACAAGTAAACGTTAAAACTATCGAAGGCAAATGTATTCTGGTTTCAGGTCACGACTTACACGACTTAGAAAAAATCCTTCAACAAACAGAAGGTAAAGGCATCAATGTTTACACTAACGGTGAAATGCTGCCTGCTCACTCTTACCCTGAACTAAAAAAATACCCTCATCTTGTAGGTAACTACGGCAGCGCATGGCAGAACCAGCAAAAAGAGTTTGCTAACTTCCCTGGTGCAATCGTAATGACGTCAAACTGCTTATTAAACCCAAATGTAGGTCAATATGCAGACCGCCTGTTTACTCGTAGTATTGTTGGTTGGCCGGGTGTGGCTCATATTGAAGGGGATGATTTCACAGCAGTTATTGATTGTGCACTAGCGCAAGAAGGTTTCAAGCACAACGAAATCGAACAAATGATCACCGTTGGATTTGGTCGTAACGCACTAATGGCTGCAGCACCTGCCGTTGTTGAGCAAGTAAAAGAAGGCAACATTAGTCACTTCTTCCTTGTTGGTGGTTGTGATGGTGATAAATCAGAACGCAGCTACTACACAGACTTTACCGCTCAAGCACCTGAAGACTCAGTCATTCTGACATTAGCTTGTGGTAAATATCGCTTCAACAAAAACCAATTTGGCGATATTAATGGTATCCCGCGTTTATTGGATGTGGGTCAATGTAATGATGCTTACTCAGCGATTCAACTCGCACTTGCACTCGCTAAAGAGTTTGATTGTGACATTAACGAACTTCCATTAACGCTGGTACTTTCTTGGTTTGAACAAAAAGCGATTGTCATCCTACTGACTCTATTTGCTCTTGGTGTTAAAGGCATTTACACAGGCCCGACAGCGCCTGCATTCTTAACTAATAATCTGCTTGCTATTATTCAAGAAAAATTTGATATGCGCAGCATCGGTAATGTAGAAGACGATCTAAAAGCCATTTTAGCCGCGTAATCAAATCAAATAAATCCATCAAGTTATGCCTCAGTTATCTGGGGCATTTTTCGCTAGCGTGTATTCAACACAATCTGACCAATAGAGAATGAACATGACACAATTTATTTGGCCAACCACTCCAGTTCAACTTCGTTGTGATAAAAAATGGCAAGAAACCGATGATACGATTAGCCTACAATTAATCAGTGGACACAAAGAAACCTTTGATTTTAAACCGGGTCAGTTTGTTAGTATCGGTATTGAAATTGAAGGAAAAATGGAATACCGCGCCTACTCTATCAGCTCAATTCCAAATCAAGAGTTTCTACAACTAACCATTAAACGCGTTGAAGGTGGTAAGGTATCAAACTACCTAATTGACCAATTGAATGAAGGTGATGAGGTGGCTGTTTTAGCACCCACTGGCCCTTTCAACTCTATTGATTGTAAACCAAGAAAAAAAGTGGCGTTACTCAGCGCAGGCTGTGGCATCACTCCTGTCATGTCGATGGCGAAATCGTGGATAGCTCAAAATAAAGATATAGATATTACTTTTATCCACATGGCAAAATCACCAGAACACACTATTTATTTTGATGAACTTCAGTATTTAAATAATCAGCATGCCAATTTCAACCTTAAATTATTACTGAAAAATCCCCAATTTACCGATTATCCACAAGGTCGATTAGATCAAGAGTGGTTAACAAAATTGTGCCCCGATTTAGTCGAAAGAAGCGTATTTTTATGTGGCCCAACAAACTTCATGGAAGACATGAAAAAATATGTTGAAGCAATAGGCTTAGACATGGCTCACTTCTTTCAAGAAAGCTTTACTCCTATTGAACCTGAAATCACGGATACAGTTGAAAACTCAGGCGTTGTCCAATTTGATGTACCCGCTTTTGGTGTATCCAAAGAAATAGATAAAGGCGCAACCCTTGCTGATGTATTAGAAGAAAGTGGCGTTCCGATCATCATAGCCTGTCGTAGTGGTATGTGTGGATCGTGTAAGTGTAAAGTAACCAAAGGCGACGTTTCTCGCACCAGCACAGAAACACTGAGTGAAGAAGATATTGCGCAAGGTTATACGTTAGCCTGTTCAAGCCAAGTTCAAAGTGATGTTGAAGTGAGTTTAGTTTAATCTCATTTTATTCATTCCAAAAAAAACCGATGACTCTTTTTATACTAATAATAGTAAGTAAGTGATCATCGGTCTTTTTATATCGTACTTATGCAACAAATTGATAAATCAATCAAAGTCACCATACAGAGTTAGTGGATTAACAGGCATGGATATTGGTTGCCAACGATCAGTAAACGTATATTTAGCATAGAAAAGTAAATGGTTTGGTTCATAGAAATCCGAGCGCTGAATATCGACGGCGGCACCTAAATACCAACGCTTACTTATTCTTTGCTCTACTGCTGCCTCTAAAGAAAAACCAAAACCACCGCCCTTGCTTGAATCAAGCGTTGCCCCCTCAACATATGGATCATCTTCTTTTGACCAAGAGTTTGAGATTGAGCCACTGACTAAATATGAAAGACCATTATTAATACGCTCATAATAATTGACAGGAATAGATACAGAGAAATAATCCTGAGGGCTATAATAACCGCCATAGCCGTAGGCATATTCACTCAAATTCTTATCATAATTTAGATACATCAAATTTAAGCCTAAACTTAACCGTTTATCGTTGTCGTTGATTATTTTCCAATATGTACCGCCCAATAAGCCTAAACGAGTATTATCCTCTACTGATTTGCCCGTCATTTTATGAAATTGAGCACTTGCCCAATAACCCACATCGCCACCTAAATCGTAACTACCACCAAGCTTAATACCGGTTTTCATCACTCCGCCCCATTCATCACCTTGATGATTTGAAACGGTATCAGGCACCGTCATACCTGCATAAGAAAGAGTACTGCTTGTTTCTGCACGGCGAGATAAGGTCGCTTTCCAGCCAACATCACCTAAATCGCCAGAGAGGTTCAAACCACCAACAATATTCTGTTGGTCAAACCCCACTGGCGTTGTTCCAATATCGGCACTCCATGAATCAGCTAACCACCCAATACCGAAAGCGGTACCTGTGTCTTTCTCATTCATTCTTGTTGTTGGGTTATAGTAATCAATATCGCCAGAATTCAGATGCACTACATCGGCTCTAAGTTGCAGATGTCCATCGTATTCAGGCATTGGAATCATTGCTTCCACTGGTATTTGAACGGACTTGTTTGCTCCTTCACGAGCACTGTAATCAATACCAAAAGAAACATATCCTTGCTTGCGCGCATCAATATAATCAATATCTGATTTTACATTTCGAGTTAGCCAGTTATCATCAGCATTATCATATAAATGTCGAAGCGGCATATCTTTAGGGTTGTCTTTATCCTTAATCTGATCGTCATCTTGACCAACTGTCGGACCGCCTTGCGGGTCTAAAGCATCTTCAATAAGAGCCAATTTAGCCATATCTTTAGCCAAACCCCAATCTTGCTGAGTCATGGCTACAGACATTCCATCCCGATAATCAATAGCATCACTATCTTGTTTATTGCTTAACCCTTTAACCAAAAGTGAAGCTTCTTGTTGATGCCCATATCTTGATAGTATTCCTGCAAGTTCAACGCTATTACGACTAGATAACGCTTTTTCCTCACTGTACAAATGCAATGCTAAGGGAAGAACGGTCTCTTCTTTTCCTAAAGCTTCTCGAGTTTTAATAACACCTAATAACGCATCATGTTGATACTGAGAATGCAATTGGCTTGCTAGAGAATAGTAATACTCGGCCTCTTCATACTGTTCATTTTTATAAGCGTACTCTGCAAACAACAAATCTCGACGTATCGCTTGATCGATGGTTAGATTGTCATGAATTTCAGTATTGAGCGCTTGCTGCCAAGCTTCAAATTCAGAGTTTTGCTCAAATTTAAACAATAATTCACCATAATGAAGTTGAGTTTCCATCTCCCACTCATTAGTAGGGTGTATCGTATCTAAACTTTTTACGGCTTTATCAGAAAAACCAAGTTGATACTGAATATCAATCAGAGACATGGTTGCATCTGGGTTAGATGAATATTTTATTTTTAAACGTTCAATTTCTCGCTCAGCGGCATCAGGATCATCCTTCGCCAATACGTACAGAGATCCAAATGTTTGGCTCATCTCTAATCGGTTTAAATTAGATGTCATTGCATCACTGCGCTTTTCTTTTGAGATTGCAGTAAGTTGATTTATTGCTTCTGGGGTATTTCCATGCCTTGCAAGATATAGCGCATAAGCAAATTTCATTTCAGGAGTCGGCGTTTCTATCGACCAGATTTGCATTTGCTTATCAGCACGCTGCTCTTGACCAATTAAATGAAGTGAATCTGCAATATCACTACGTAACCACGGTGATGTAGGAGGGTCTGAAAGCAATGTATCTACGATAGTATTAGCCGTTACTGTATCACCGCGCTTCATGGCTTGATTTAATTCAGCCATCTGCATTGATATTTCAACTTCATGAAAGCGTTCTGCTAATACTTTTTGAGCATTTTTTGGTAATTTACGTCCACTTACTAACGCTTGCTCTTCGCCATAAAGTGCGATATTTACATTAAACCAACCTCGTAATGCGGTTTCATCAAGACTATTTTTACTCAGCGCTATTTTATAATAACGAAGGGCCTCTTCATTGTTGTGTTGAACTAAAGCTAACTCTGCTAGATAGTTATAAGCATATGGGTCATCTGGCTCAAACTTAACCGCTTGGTGATATTTTCGACTTGCACCATCAAAATCCCCTCTCTTCATTTTTTTCTCACCTACCTCAAGGTAAGACCAATAACTAGAAGAGCTAATCAATCCATTCCATTTATCTACATTTCGAAGATCTTTATCATATTTTTTAGCTTTTTGAAAATAAGATAATGCCGCCTCTTGCTGACCTAAACGCAAATAAGTCATGCCTAGCGCACCTAAAATTTCAGGATCATTCGGGCGTGCTTTTAACGCAGTAAACAGTTTTTGCTGTGCATTTCGGTAATGACCACTTTCAAGCTCTTTTAAGCCATCTAATTTAGCCATATAACGTGGATCTTTTCTTAGTTCTTTTTCTTTAGCTAATCGTTTTTTTGCGTCTATCCATGCTTTTTTATACTTAGCATTTGATGGGAAATAGCTAGCAAGAATAGCATATTGCAAAACAACATCGTCAGTGATGTATGTATCATCTAAACGAGATAGCCAGAGTGTACCAGCACTATTACTTACAGAGGGTTCTAAAGAAAGGCGCTGTAATAGTTGCATTGCTTCAGGGTTAGAAGGGTTTCCACGTGAAATATGTTCAGCATAAGCTAATTGGAAATCTGGTACTCCAGGGTGTTCTTTATTCAATTTTTTTAAACCGAATAATACTCGTCGTTCATGCCCTTCAACTCCTGATTCTATTTTCAAATATTGAAGCTGAATTTCAGGTGTTGGCATACCATTAGGAAACAGTTTTTTTAATCCGGTTAATGCCTGCTTATTTCGCCCAGATCGAGCTTGCAGCATAATTTGCTGATATGCCGCCTTGTTATCACCGTAAAGTGAAAGTACATCATTAAGTTGTCTGGTTACTTTTGATTTTGGATGCTTTTGCTGTAATGTTTTTAAAATTACTTTAGCTTGTTCAACTTGACCTGATTTTGCCAAGTATTGCGCCTGAAAACTGAGTCCCTCAGCATTTTCAGGATCAATAGCAAATAACCGCTTTAACGTAGTTTGCGTAATATCAGGACGATGAAGTAACTGGGCATAAGTTAATTGTTTAATTAACCATGCTTTAGATTGAACCTTAGATACATCTTGTTGAAAAACTATTGGCTTATGATTATGAATATCTCGATTCAACGAAGCAGCAGATACTGGTGCTGCATACATAGCCCCTAGCACTGCAAAAGAAATAAATTGCTTAAGACGGTATTTACTTACTGACATACATTAACCCACTTAGGAGTAACACTGCCATCATCATTAAAAGCGTACAAATCTTGATGCCAACCAAGACCAAATAAAGTCAGCACACTATTATAGTAATAATCATTTTGAATCTTTGGTAATTCTGCTTGGATCTTCTTCTCATATTCAACAACATGTGTATTTGAATCTAACGAAGATAATAAAGGCAAAATAGCCGCATTCATTCCGACGCCACCTTGATTTTTACCTTTGCCTGTTAACACATTTATTGTCTCAAGCATCCCTTTATTTCTTTCTATAGCGCGCAGTAATGGCTTCATTTTACCAAGTAACAATGCTTTATTAGGATCACTGTTTGGTAGCATTCCTGCCCACAAATACACTCTAATTGCATTATAGCTGCCAACACTTTGGGTCTTTGAATCTTTTTTAAATTGAGTTTTATCCCACTCAACCCAATCAGGACTATAGCCTTTTGGCATGGTTTCCTTTAGTAATCTTGCACTTGATTGATACAGTTCAGACCATTGGTAATTAGGGAAAACCGTATTCATTCGAGTTAGCAACTGCAATGGAACGTAGCTCGGATTTAAACGCACATGATTTTTACCTAATACAAACCCTACTTTACCCGGTAATAATACCGTCCCAAGACCCGACACTTTGATGGTTTCGTCACGTAAAATTCGACTTGCCAATAAATGCCCAAGAGATTGGTAATAATGGTTATCCCACAACCTCCCAGCTTCAATCAAACTATAAGCAATCCATAAATCTGAATCAGAGGCAGAGTTAGAATCTAAAATACCTTGTGAACCATCAGGTAAAGTTCCCCATAACCAAGCTGGGAGTTGTGCGGTTAAATCTCCCCCAGCTAAATGCAGTTCAGTCCAACCAAGTAATTCATCAAATGTCTTTTTATCATTCGCAATTAATGCAAAAAATAAGGCATAAGATTGACCTTCTGATGTCGTAATTGAGCGAGGATCACTATTATCAATGACTCGACCATTCTCAATGTAATGTTGTTTAAAGCTTTCCCATTGTCCCCATTCACACTGGTTCTCTTTTATTAGTGCGGCTGATGAAACGATTGGAGTTGCGTAATTTTCATCTTGAGCAATAGCTGAAGAAGAGCAAGTTAACGTGCTAATTAATAGACTCAATACCGTTAATTGCATTTTCATTATTCATCTTCCTCTGTGTTTAAACGTTTTTTGGCGATACGGCGAAGCACTCTAAATAAAATAATGGTCACCATTACGACTAATAATGCGGCAAGCAAAGCCATCACTAACGGGTGTTTTGAAAAGTGATACCAAATCAGCTGAGAGATCGGTAATTCACCTACGTAGTAATGCTCTCCTACATTAAAACTTGCCACCTCGTCATCTCGTAAGGTAATAACAGAACCAAACATAGCCGACACTTTACCGCTGTCGTTTAATGCTTCATTAACCAATGCAAACGATTCTGGAGTTTGGGCTAATA
Source organism: Aliivibrio fischeri ATCC 7744 = JCM 18803 = DSM 507 (assembly GCF_023983475.1). NCBI lineage: Bacteria > Pseudomonadati > Pseudomonadota > Gammaproteobacteria > Vibrionales > Vibrionaceae > Aliivibrio > Aliivibrio fischeri. The sequence goes on along the minus strand of NZ_CP092713.1, from coordinate 613,088 downwards.
CACTCACAATGGTTCGCTGCGAAGTATATGGTGACTCCATACTGGTGATCGCAGCAAAATTACCTGTCGTATTAATGCTAACTGAATCAGAAACTTGTTGATTCTTTCCTGATGATGCTCCCCAAACCTTCTCTTTTTGAGTCTCATTTTTACTTGGCAACTGAACAATACGATTTGATGCAACTAATTGAATATTTTCAATTTTCTCTTTATTAATAGAAGCTAACTCAGGCGTCATTCCAATGGTTAAAATATCTTTATTTTCGAGGTCACTTTCATTCCATTGATCCGTTAACGCAACATTTAATACTGAGTAACCAGTATGAGAACCAAATACCCCCATCATATTAACGAAAGTCTGAATCTCTTCTGTACTTGGCTGCTTAGGCAATACAACTACCGTTTCAGATAAATCAGCCATTCGTGTAAATGGGTAGCCAGAATTGGCAAAAGCGCGCATATTCGGCATTTCAATATAATGAGAGAAACCTGAAAAATCGATGGTCGAATCAGAGTTGATTACCGCATAATTCTTACTTGGTTGCATGGTTTGACACTGATCTTTACCACCAACAGAGGAGGCGAAACCAAATTCAAATTTCACTTCATTTTTACTGCCAACTTGGAAAGCAGGAATACGAACCACTTGCCCATTACCAAGCAAATCATCATCTAACAAAGGGAGTCTCAGGTGGGTATTGTCATTAGATTCACCCGACGTATTTAAATTAAACGCTTTTACAAATTGATTATTAACGCTCAAGCTCATTCTTGAACCTGAGTTATCCATCAATGGTGGCGTATAACGATAATTCAAATCAAATGGAATGCCGTTACTTTGCCAAGTAAATAAATCAGGTGGCAATCTAAAATGAAGAGAAATAGGCGGTGGGTTTTGTCCCTCCACTTGTAATGTCATACCTTCAGTTAATAGTTCAGATAACGCAACAGGTCTGTCTGTATTTATCCAATTTGGCGCATCATAAGGAGTTCGCGGAACAAGTTGTTCTGCAGAATTAATTTTTGCCGATGGTCCTGTCAGCAAATCTTGCCCTAAAGCTAGTCCTTTCACTGCGGTAATTAAATCATTACTGTCTCTACCCATTATCAACAACAATTTAACGTAGGGATCCGTAGGATGAGAAATCATTTGAATACGTGGTCCATCTGCATCTGGAAAATCACGTAAAAAATCAGGTTTGCTATCATTGGTAATGAAAACAATAGCATCATTTTTTGGTAATTGATCTTCTAAAACAGGGAAACTCGCTCCACGCCATTGAGCTAATGCACCAAAATAGGACGAGGCAATACCTGCGGCTTTAATTTCATTAAGATCAAGCTTCTCGCCAAACACCATTGGTAAATTGACATGCTTCATGTCTCTTGAATCAAAAAATGGCGCTGGCAATAAACTTAAATCGTTATTAATTTTTGTTTTTTGAGTCGCTAATGTAATCGTACTTTGAGAGCTGATTTCCGTCCAAATACTATTATCATTTGGATTACTACATGACATAGATGCATTACCAACCAATTCAAATTTTAGTTGGTTAAAATCGGTGAACAAACGCGGATCGAGCTCAAGATCAACATTCCCTTTCTGGCCTTGCATACCATCAGAAATAGCAACAACCCCAGCCAATTGATTATTAAAATACACCTTTATATGTGAAACCATAGAAAGTAAGGCTGGTGATGGCGTAAAATCAAAATGAAGAGAAGCTTTAGACACAACCTCATCTAAACGTGAACCAAAACCAATATAAGCAGTACTTTCACTCCCCTGCAACCGGATTGACTCTCCATAACCAAGATCACCAAAACTAAACGTTTTTTCCTTAATAATTGAGGAGGCTTGTGATGTTTGTATGATTCCATTTTGTAATGGAGCATTGTCACTATGAGCTGTAGCCACTGATGCATTTGCACCCGAGCTCATAAGACCTATTGCTACTGCAAGAACGCTTATTTTTGTTTTAATCGACATAACTGATTGCACTCTGAAAATTGACTTTTTTTGGTTTAAATGTGAGTAAGAACTCACTTGTTATAGTTATTAGTTTTACGATAGCTCGCACTGTTTTAGGGCTATAGGCTATTGTGTTTTTGTATCCTTTTGCCCCAATTTTAAATACGCTGAGCATGCTGGATAACGGTTTGTCACTTTGATAACTTTTCTGCCATTTACTCCATACATCTGCACGAGCAAAAGTACATTGCACATAATCTATGTTCTGTTGTTTTGTTAATGGATCTAATTGCAGCCCTAACGCTTTACCGTTGCTGTAAGTCACTTTTGTTGGAAACACAAAATGATGTTCGCCTCTCTGTAAAGCAATATTCACTGCATGGCCTGATGGCAAATCAAGTGATGTGGGCAATTCAACACGTAACCCACCTAATGAAAAATCTTTAATATCGCAACGAACTTTATGACCAGAAGGCAAATGTATAGACATTGGAATATTGACCACCACGCGGTGATCTTTTCTTACTTGCTTTGATTCTTCAGCAACAGCCACAGCACCACCAAGTATCAATAAATTGTAGAAAACCCACAACAAATTCACTACGACACTACCCAACTCATCACTTGGTCCCCACCCTAATCGGTAAAGGCCAAAGCCGATCCCTAAAATATTAAGAATAACGAGCAACCAATAAGGCTTAGAAATGGACCAGTCGTAATGCGTTTCCTCAATTAACCCACCTTTAGCAGTAACGTTAAACGTACCTTTATGCGGAGCAAACAACGCGACAGTCGTTGGTCTTGCGATATACCATGACAATACAGTTTCATACACTTCGCCCCAGAAGGAATAGCGATATTCCCCTTGCATTCGAGAGTTCGTCATACTTGCGTGAACCATGTGTGGTAACACATATAAAATGATCGCTAATGCTGGCGCATAAATAATATACGTATGCATAATTAGGAAAACTAACGGCGCAAGCAAAAAGATAATACGAGGAATACCCGACAAGAAATGCAGCATGGCATTGGCATAACACAACCGTTGTTGCCACTTTAAGCCTTTACCTAATAATGGGTTGTCCCCCCTAAAAATCTGAGCCATACCACGAGCCCAGCGGATCCGCTGTCCGATATGGGCAGATAAGGTTTCAGTTGCTAATCCAGCTGATAACGGTTTTCTCAAATACGCAGAACGGTAACCTAATCGGTGCATTCTTAATGAGGTATGTGCATCTTCTGTTACGGTTTCTACCGCAATACCACCAACCTCTTCTAAAGGCTCTCGACGTAATACGGCACATGAACCACAAAAGAAAGAGGCATCCCATAAATCATTACCATCTTGAATTAAGCCATAAAACAAGCTTCCTTCATTTGGTACAACACCAAAGTTAGATAAGTTTCTTTCAAATGGATCCGGAGAAAAGAAATGGTGCGGAGTTTGAATTAAACCCAGCTTTTTATCCTTTAAAAACCACCCCATTGTTAATTGGAAAAAAGCACGAGTGGGAATATGGTCACAATCAAAAATGGCAACAAATTCACCTGAAGTTTGCTTTAAAGCATAATTAATATTACCCGCTTTAGCATGCTCATTCGTTGGTCTACGGATATAACCGACTCCCACTTCTTCCGCGAATTCTTGAAATGAATCTCTTTTTCCATCATCAAGAATAAAGATATTCAACTTTTCTTTTGGCCAATCAACACCTAAAGCCGAGTAAACCGTTGCTCGAACCACATCCAAATCTTCATTGTACGTGGGGATCATCATATCAATCGTTGGCCACAGTGATTGATCTTCTGGTAATGACGCAGGTTGTCGATTTAAAGGCCAAATATTTTGAAAGTAGCCGAGAATCAGAACAATCCATGCATACGTCTCTGCCATTAAAAGTACACAGCCTAAAAATAGAGCTAACGGATCATCCCAATTTAATGAAGAGGTATATCGCCACCAAATATAACGACAGGAAACCGTAACTGACAATGTGATCAGCAATATAGTTGGAAACTTACCGGGCATACGTCGGAACATCATACCAAGAGACCATAATGCGAAAATAAAAAACGCTTGTGCTGTTAAGCTAAATGGAATGGTGAAGCACAATAGAGCAAGCGTACAAACAACAAAGCCAATCATTATATTAATCACGCGTTCACTAAATATTGAATTACGCTTCTCAGAGGTCTCCTTCTTTTTCAACTCACTGTGTTTAGAGTAATTCTCTAACCATGTCACAATAGAAGTAAGCCCTTTTAAAGGAAAATAGAAAACACGATTAATTTGTGCCCAAATACAACTAAGCCATTGAACTAAAGAAACGTATTTGGTCATTTTCTTTGGTTGAACAACACATACAATCCAAATCAATTGAATGAACATTCTCAATGGGTCAAAGAACTTTAATTGCGAGAAATCAATCTGTGGAAATAAGTAATACGGTAACTTCCAACTATTAACACCTGAAATAACGGGTTTTAGAAAACAAAAACAAATCACAAACCATAAAGACAATACCAACTGACTAAGGTAAGTAGGTACTTTATTCTGAGTGTAAAAATTCAATTGCAACCGAAACTCTCGAACGAATCTCGGTTGAAACAAAAATGAAAGCCAGCCAAACATAAGTTATTTACCTTCTATCGCTTTCGTCGAAAAATGAGTTAATAGCCAAAAAGCTAATTCATTAATGCCCTGAGAGATTTGACTATGCGGAGCATAATTCAGCACTAAACTAAGTTGTGAGCAAGCATCTGGTACAGCAGTATCAAAGTGTAAGAACATGGGCAAACACTGTTTACCTAATTCATATTTAAGAACCAATGATAAATCAACACTGTTATCGCTTTGTGGCTGATAGCCATTAATCAAGTAATAAGGTTTATAAAGCTCTTCAAACCGACGAAAAATAGCATTCTGTTGAATATATGCGTAATTTTGTATGTCGGGTTTTGTCACACACAGCACCATATCTGCACTATTTAATAATGCATCGTAACTTTCATTAAGGTCATGAACTATTGGTAGTAAAATAATTTGCCACATATTCGTTAGTTCAGGCTGAGTTGGAAATATATCCAGCAAACCTTGAGAAGTGCTCAGCAATTTTTGTTGAAATGCCAATCTCTCCTCTAACGTTAATCCACCATAAGGAATAAATGAAAGAGAATTCGGCGTCATATAAGCTGCATTTTTCCATGATTCGCTATTAAGCCATCGTTTAGCCCAGCCATCTTGAACCGACAGATCCATCGCAAAATGAAAACGCATTAAATTTTCAGAGCGAGCATCTATAACATGAACATTTTCTTCATTTAACTCTAATGCTTGAATTAAATTAGCGGCAATAGTCGTTGACCCATTACCACCACGAATACCAGTAATTATTATTCTTTTCATAACACAGATACTTTATTGAGTTCTTTATCATTAACTTTATTTTTGAATGTATTATCCGTACTATTTTGACTTGCAGATAATAAATCTAATGCTCGCCATGATTTTTTAATTTTATGATAACGTTCATTTTCTGTTAGCTCATTATATGAACGTTCATTAGTATCAAAGGCAGAAAATAAGTCAGTAATATCTTGGCTAAAATGACTAGAGATAACCTATTCCTTAGTGGATATTGAATCCAAATTAATTTAACAATTAATTCTATTACATATACCTATAGATATAATACTCAACATTTGTATCATCTTTGAGAATGGGTGTTATATTTGTACAGTAAACTTTTAAAGGTAAATACATACCAAAAAAAAGAATATAAGATAATTCTCTTAATCTAGAATTTAAAATAAAAACAATATCACATTGTTCTTATTTTGTTATTAAAATAATCAAAACAATATATAATTATAAAGATACACAATGAGTAAACGTCATGCCGCAAAGCCTTAAAAACACTGATATTAAAGAGAAAAAATTAAGTTCGAGTATATACATATCAACATTTAGCAACCGTACACTGCTTATTAGTAATGTTAATAAATTGATAGAAAATGATAATCAAAATGCATTTATTTGTTTTTCTCCACTTAAATCATTCATAAAATCATTAGAAGATGAGTTCATATATTTATTTAAATCTAATTTAAGTAAATATTGTGAAAACATATTTTTCGCAAAAAATAAAAGCATTACCTCATTAAAATCATTAGCTAACGACATCAAGAAATTACAATTCAAAAAAAATAAATCTATAACAATCACAATACCGGACAACATATTTGCAACATCGAGTGAGCGTGATGTTATTTCATTTATAAAAAAGTTAAGATTTTTGTCCATTGAAAAAAATGCAACCATAAACCTGTTTATTTATGGACGAGATGTACACTTAATAAAAAAATCAGTGACACAACATCCTAATCTATGTGCTGGTTATACTAATTACCAAGGTATTGATAAAAATACATATTTGGAACATATATATTATTGGGGACTAAATACAGGCATGAGTGGGGAGAGTGAAACATACCACTATCTCAATAACAACGCCCCTAAAAAATATGACACATTACAAGCACAACCACCACATTCTAATCTTGATGATGAAGATACTATTTATATTTCAAAAACAGCCATTGAATACGGCTACAAAATACCAGATACGATGATCTGTGCTCTAACAAATTCTGAGTTAATAAGCAGCTTACAAGCGGTGTCAAAAGCAGCAATTGTCTTAAGTTGTTCAGATCAAAGCGGTGTTTCTCAACTAGGAATTCAAACTTATCAATTACGTCAACAACACGGACAAAACGTTAAAATAATCATTAAAGAAATGAAACCATGCTTACGTTATGCTGATGAAATGTATTTATTACAAGCAGGCATTAACCTAATTGTGCACTTTGGTACTCGATTTTCTAGAATGCAGAGCAGCATTGAGATGCTAAAGGGGCAAAGGTTTACTCGACCATTACCAAGTTCAGTTGAAGATCTTCTTAGCTTCCACAGTGAAACAGCTACTGTGAAAGGCTTTATTAATGCTCTTGACTTCATTAATTACACCAAAATTTTCCTGCCGCAATTAGAAGCAGTACAAACCCAATTTGCATTAATCAAGTTGGAATGTCTTCCCAATATTAACGTTTCTAATTATTTATCAATGTGCAGTATTCAAAGAGAAGGCGACATTATGACCATCAGCCGAAACTCTATGTATTTATTTTTGCAAGGTGTGCGAATTAATGATCTTGCTACTGCACTACACAACATTTTTAAATTACCTATTCAAGATATCTTTCTCAGTGAAACAAGCTTCACCTCAATAGGTCGAATTGAACATGAATTACATCATATTGAACAAAATGGTCTTACTATCGACAATATAACTTTAATCGAAAATAAAGAAAAAGAGCCATTACCAACAATCCCACAACAAGCACCTCTTGCTGTACATAAACCATTGGATTTTTAATGTTATGAATATTCAAGACTTTATTATTACTGCTGTGTTCAGTGGTCTAATTGGCCTTATTATTGGCTACTTTTTACGTGATATCATTTCCTTTTTTTGGCGATTTTACACAACGAAAATCCGCCAACCAAAGCATCTAGTCCAATATAATTTTGACGATATACAAACGCATTCCTCTCAGCTCGCAAGAAAAGGAAGCTCAAAATAATGAATACACGCTCATCTCAACACACATTGAATGGCCTTGGCTGGTGGAATATTTATTTCATTATAAAAATTGGACTGTTCTTACAAGGTATCATCGATTTTCATCCAATCGAAAACTTTGCATTAGTGGCTTTTTTACTGATTCCAATACGCCATAAAGTACTGAGTGTTATTCGTCAGTGTCTAGCTGTACCCTTTGGGTTATGGCTAATGCATTATGATTCATTTTTACCTCCACTAGATCGTCTATGGAGCCAAATGGATCAATTATTACAATTCAACCTCAGCTATTTAATTGAATTAGCCTCACGATTTGTCTCGTTAGAAACACTTCTTGGCTTATTTGTATTAGTTTTTGCTTATTATTTTTTAAATCAAATATTTCGTATCTCTGTATTTGTTGTCATTACTTTGATTGCTATTAGCCTTCCTTCTGGTTTATTTAGTAGCCAACCCAATGCGATAGCTAACGTCTCTCAACAACCAGAGATCGCACAAACCACGCAAATTTCCGATCATCAAATGGATGAAACAGGACCAGTAAATGATGCGGTATTAAATAACGCAAAAGAGCTCTTTTTTAGAAACGAAGCACAACGTAGAGTCAGCTTTCCAACTACATCACCATCGACTGACTTTGATCTTCTTTTCTTAAGTATTTGTTCTGTCGCTTGGGATGATATTGAAATTGCAGGCTTAGAAAACCATCCTCTATTTAAAGAGTTTGATGTTATGTTTGATAATTTCAGTGCTGCGACCTCTTATAGTGGTCCTGCAGTTATTCGCCTATTAAGAGCCAGTTGTGGACAAGAATCACATCCAGAATTATTCAAAGCTCCAGCATCGAAACAGTGCTTCTTATTTGATAACTTGGCGAAACTTGGATTCCAAGAAAACCTTTTATTAAACCACGATGGTAAATTTGATGACTTCCTTGGTTTATTAAAAGAAGATGGTGATCTAAAAGCACCTTTAATGTCTCAAGCAGGATTAACTCAGTATCAATCTGCATTTGATGGCTCGCCGATTTATCGAGATAAAGATGTATTAAACCGTTGGCTAGATAAGCGTGAAAAATCACAAGATGGACCTACAGTTGCACTGTACAACACCATATCTCTACATGATGGTAACCGTATCATTAAGGCCAGTGGTAAAGTCGGCCTAGTCAGTTACAAACTGCGATTAAAAAATCTATTAGATGATTTATATGACTTCTTCCAAGAACTCAAAGCATCAAATCGTAATATTGTCGTAATGTTAGTTCCTGAACATGGTGCTGGTATGCGTGGAGATAAAATGCAAATTGCAGGTATGCGTGAAATTCCATCAGCAACCCTTGTGCATACTCCTGTTGGAATGAAAATTTTCGGCCAAGGTATGACACGAGTGGGTAGTACCGCACATATCTCTGCTCCATCAAGCTACTTAGCGGTATCGACATTAGTAAGCCGTATTATTGAAGAAGACATATACGCAACGAAAACATTTAACATTGCAGAGTTAGTAAAAGATCTACCTACAACAAAAATGGTAGCGCAAAACTCTGGGACTACCGTTATGGAATACAATAAGAAACCTTATGTGTCCCTTGATGGAACCACTTGGTCTGAGTACCCAACAAAATAAACTAACCAAAAAGCCCAAAGTAGTTATTCACACTTTGGGCTTATCTATTCTTTTCGATAAAACTGAGGATGTACTCTACACCAACAATGCACTATTCACTTTAATGATTAACTTCTTCACTGCTGCTGGCGTATCATTAACCGCCACGAGAGGACGATGAGGTTGCTTAGGGTTAAAGATAATAAACTCTCCTTTACCTAGCGTTACAAATTGCTCATCTTTTACATCATTACTAAAAGCAATGTCTTTCTCTTCTAAGTAATCGTCTTCAATCGATATTAATGGATACTCACTGTAGCCAAACGTCTCACTACCTTCTAATAATAGTTGTACATCTAGGTATTTGTGATGAATTTCAGAGCGGCGGTTTTCCTTTAACTCCGTTTTATCATCAACAATAAAATACACCGACTCATCATGAGGCAATGGGTAATTCCCTACCGATGTATTCTGCTCAGTTTGCTCTTTTACATATTGAATAATTTCGATAATCACAGGATGCAAATCTGCTCCTTGAATATCTTCACTCCACTTACCTATAAACACGATGACCTCAAATTAATGCGTTTAATTGAAGTAAAATAGTAGCATGAGTTATTCCTATGAGTAAGTTATAATCAGCATGGTAATTCATTGATGATATTAAAAAAAGGACTTCATGGCTAAACAAAACCCTATTTACCTTATTCGTGTATATGCAGCCAAAATGCTGATTGAGCATGCTATGAAGCATTATGGGTTAAGTCATTCAGACTTTAATATGCCAAGTGATTTATTTAATTATGAATTAAAACTAATGCCCTTACGTGATTTTGAAGCCTTACTTTGTAAGATAGAAGATTTAACTCAAGACCCCGCTTATACAGCCAAATTATCCCAATCCACTAACTTGAAACAGTTTGGCCCTTTCGTGCAATTAATCGCAAGCTCAACCAATCTTGGTATGGCAATTAAACGAGTTAATACTGTTCATAATGCGATTCAATCTGGGGTTCAAGTAAATATGTTACTTAGTGGCTCAATAGCTAAGTGGCGTTTTTTAAGCCCAACAACTCTACCTCAAGCACGCATCCATGAAAGCATTCTTGCTGCCGGATCTTTTTTACGTTTGCTGAAATTATTTCACGGTGAAGATTACCAACCTATCGCAATTCACTTAACTGGAACACCATCGAGCAATCAGCATGAAGTTGAATCCATTTTCAATTGTCCCATCACATGGAACTGTCCAAACACTCAAGTATGGTTCCCAGTTAAAGACATTACATGTCCAAGACGTTTTGAGCTGCCAACTTCACAAATCAAAGCCTTTACTGTTGAACAAGCAATGAGCTACATGTTGATTCCACAACCACATGACATTTTAAAAGTCGTATTCGAACTAACAAAATACGCTTTATTTTATGGCTATCCAACCCTTGAATTTGTGGCCGACAAAGTTGGTATGAAACCTCTTACGCTACAACGTCGCTTACAAGAACAAAGTATTTCATTTACTAATATTGTCCATCACAGCGTTTGTGATGAAGCCATAGCCTTAATGAGTACGAAGTTCACAATGGACGACATTGCACGACGTGTCGGTTATAAAAATACCGCTTCTTTTTCAGTTGCTTTTAAACGTATGTACGGCGTAACTCCACAACAATATCGACTAGAGTATATTTAAAGCACATTACACCATATTTAAAAACATCAAAAATAAACAATTAATGATATAAACAAATACTAAACGTCGAGTTTTTTCCAATTTTGCCACATGATGCTCGCCTATTATTATTGAGGTGAGTCATTTATGAGTTTAGTCAGTATGCCGTTTGTTGGTTCTGGACAAGATTTAGGGTTACACATTGCAGCAAGCGTCGTTATGATAGGAAGCATAGTCGCTCTTGGTTATGGTTTTTGGAAACTTCATGAATTACCAATTAACAAAGCACATAGCAAACAACATCAACAAATTGGTCTAATTACCGCCCTCACATGGATAGGATTTGTTTGGCATTGGGTGTGGGTTTTAGCCGTTATTTGTGCCTTTGTTGATGCAGAAAAAGCCTTAATTAAAGTTCGAGATATTTGGCGACAGCCTCCAACCATTGAATCATCGACACAAGAAGAGCCGATGGCTAAATCAACTCAAGAGGAGAATCATCATGCTTGAGGGTTTAGCGGTATGGGCACTATTTATATACCTACTTAGAATGGTAGGTATGCCTTGGAATAAATTTACCCAAGCTTTTGCTTATATTGGTGGCGGCTCTTGGTTGCTATTTGTATGGGCAGGGTTACTCAATTATACCCCAATGGACCTTTCTGGAGGTTCTGTTGTTCAATCACCACACATCCAATTACGTCCTGCAAGCACTCAAATTAAAGGCATAGTAAAAGCCATTCATATCGAGCCAAATCAAGAGGTCAAAAAAGGACAGTTGGTTTATGAACTCGATGATGAGCTTTACCAAATTGCACTAAATAAAGCAGAAGTTGCTTTTGAAGCAAATGAAGTGGCATTAGCGGTAGCAAAGCAAAATGTAAAACTGGCCAACCAAGCAATTATTGCTTCAGAAAGTGATGTTGTGGTCAGTCAAAAACAAATTGAAGCGAAGAGCCAAGATTTGAAATATAAAAAACTGACACTGCAACGTTACGTTGAGCAAAATAGAAAAGTAAAAAATACCATCACACAAAGCGCATTAGATGAACAAGGTACACTCGTTTCTATTGATAAAATTGAAGTTGCTAGTGCCATTGCTCAACTTGATAAAGCCAAGTTAGCAAACGAAAAAGCCCAGCTTGATTTCGACAATGCAAAGTTAGGTGTTAAAGCAAAAGAAAGTGAATTAGCCAGCGCACAAGAAAACGTAACACAAGCACAATGGAACTTAGACAATACGAAAGTTTATGCGCCAGCAGATGGTTATGTTACCAACTTTATCTTACGTGAAGGTCAATACGTTGGAACCGTTCCTCGTATGCAAATGTACACCAATGAAAAATACGTGTTAATGCGTGTAAATCACCAAGCGATACGTAACGTAAAAGTTGGACGTCCAGCTGAATTCTCAAGTGCGGTATATCCAGGAAAGATATTTGTAGCCGAAGTTGAAGGGATCATTGAGGCAACAGGTGAAGCACAAGCAAACCTACTCGGCCGAGAAACCAATGTTCGTCAAACTACGGGGCTAAACGTCAATAACAAACACCATTTTGTACGTTTAAAACTCCAAGAAGACCAAGGATATGATATTCCTGTTGGATCCGTTGGCTTAGCTTGGGTTTCCGGTGAAAAACCAATTGGGTTCATGGCCTTTTTAGATGTAATTCGTGGCATCATCATTCGTATGAAATCACAAATTTACTTCTTCTATTCACTATAAATACTCTCGTTTTGCCCTTCCGCTCAATTCTCTCGATCGGAGATTATGAAAGCAAAAAAAATTAGTAAAAAATTAAGTGTACAATTCAATGTACACTTAATAACCCAATAACTAAGAGTTGTCACTAATAAATTAGTTACCATTATCTCTTGAAGATAGATCTTCTTCTTGTAAATGATAATCCCAAATCCAAGGACTTAATTCATAAACCTTATCGGAATATACGTTACCCTTATCACACAATTTGTGTTGGCCTATAATTCTAATTGGTAACTTATTTGTATATGATTCTTTAATTATATCATATTGATATTTAGATACTGGTGATGAAACATCAACTTTCCATACAAGGTTATTCCTATCTATTACACAACTTTCAAAATTTGATATATCATTTAAAACATTTATTCGAAAAGCTAAATATGAATCATCATCTCCTCCTGAACGAATATATAGCTCATCAACTGTACCATACACATCGTTTGCAGCACTCACTGATGTTGATAAAAATGACATTATCAATAATAGTTTATTTATAAATTTCATTATACTTCCTCATAAAAATTTAATTAAATCCAAGCGAGAAACCTGAACCACGGGAATGATAACAATTCTCACAAAATTGTACATAGGAAATCAGTCATTATGATTATAAATAATAATTATTAATTAAACTAAAGTAATAATACATATGCATTTGTTAAAATAAGTTATTCGAATAATGAGCACTTCACTAAGTTCTTAAAAAAGGAATTAGGCACTTTCTAGTGGCAACTATACCTATAAGGTTTTAGATAAAAATAACTGTATTGGGTTTTATCTTGGATATTAAAAGCCCTCTTTAGATAAACCATCTCATTCAGTTCTTCTTAAATGCTTAACAAATAGCTATGAGATAGCTATTTCTACTCAAATATCAGAAACAACAAAAGCTCGACAGAACATATTTACATATACAATACTTAACAATTGAAAATATATCACTTTTTGACAATTATAAAATCACCTATATTTGAGGTGTATACTTCAGGAGAATGTTTTAAAATACAACACCACCTAACATTGTATATGTCTGTTATAATTATTAAAAAATAACAACAAGCTGCTTCAGTTATAATACTTTCTTACTTCAACACAGTTTAATAACTTATTAGTAACTGTTTACTTCTTTGATAAAAAGAGAATACCACTTTAAAAGATTGACACCTTTTTATGAACTTCATATGTGTTGAACTTATTATTACCTGTAATTAAATGACAAATCTTCATATAATTTTTATAATGAAAATCCCAAGTGTAATATCTCATTCATAAAATTGAAATAAATAAGCAATAAATTCCTCTTATAAATACCTTATCTTTTATATTAACTGTTGAATAATGAAGAATATAATAATTATTTTTACAATATTTATAGAAACTCTTACACTAGCGCATGCTAAGGACACTTTAAAATCCTATACTTCATCACTTCTAGAACTCGATAATCATGAAGCTCGAATAAAAAAAATCCGTCTAATTTATACAATAGAGAATGTTTGGAACCAATCTTTACAGCCAAACGGCACAAAAGAACTCAAGTTACGTCTAACTGGCGGTTCTGGCTTTGATATGACAAACATACCAAACAAAAAGGAAATCTATGGTTTTTCAATGGGGGCAGACTACCGTTACTCTATACCTACAGCTTTCAAGTTGATCATAGAGTATTCAAATGGAGCAACATTACGTCATATAAACCATGCACCTGAAAATACTATTTCAACAACCTCTGTTAGCCAATCTTTAAATTTTAATCTAGGGTTTTCACTATCTCAAAGTCCACCAAGTATCAACGGTGGAGTTTCATGGAGAAACAGAATAACATACGAACAACCAGAATTTCAAACTATCACCGACTTTAATCAACATAATGAAAGTGTAAGCTGGTTAATAGAAAACCAAACAATCCGAAATCACACACCACCGAAAGATTGGCTGCTCTATCATTGGACTAGTTGTAACAACACTAATTTGATTGAATATGACGATTTACCTATTGTTATGCGCTCTGATTTTAAACCGCAAGTAGGCATTGTATATCGAAAAAATAATATACAAAATGAAAACACTACCGAAATTAAATTATTTTCTGGATGGCGTAAAACTAATTATTACTTTGGCAGAGATTGGTGTACTTGGCATACTAAAACAGAAGACACATGGACAAATCAAAAAGATCACCATCAATGGACAGAAAGCGTCCGACTTATAACAGTTGGTTGGTTCGACAATCTATACTATTAATTCTCATATAAAAAACAATAGGCAACTAAATGAAAAACAAAATAATATTTTTAACATGTGGAATAGCAATTATAATGACTACTTTCTACTTAAAAGCAACATACAACTCTAATCAAATACCGAAAAACACATCAACTAAATCTGAAATAAAGGAAAATATAAATACAACAAATACGAATTCCACTGGATTTTCTAATAAAAGAGATACCCCTCCACCTCCAACCAAACTTGTAAACTCTTGGTTATCCCTCCCCCTAAATGACCTAAGTAATGACTTATATAACTTCATTGAAAAAGAGAATATAATTTACATCCACATCTCAGAACTCCCTCTTTATGATAAAGAAAGTCAACTATACAATTTTGTTAAAGATGGTTTCATTATTCTATTTGATAATACAGAAAAAAATAACATCAAAAATGAAGAAAATATACATAAAACCATTTCAAAATTTTTTGGTACAAGTTCTAAAGGGGATGTTATACTAGCAGTAGCAATAAAGAAAAAAATGGAGGATTTCATTATTTAGTACTACCTTTGATGAAAAATAAAACAAAAAACTTAATAAATGACATTAAATACTCCGTTGAATATTTAAAAACAGAGTATAAAACTGTGATATTAAATACAAGATAAAATTAATAGTAAAATAGCTCCTACCTCTAAATAGAATCTATCCCAACTTAGCTCCTCCCAATATAAAATCTAATTAATGATAATTACTCTAACTACCATCAAACTTACAGAAACACTAAAATATATATTACTACAAACATAAAACCTCACGACAATTAAGATTACCTACACTCCCCTTACAATCACCTCCAAAAATATTAATAATTATTATGTATATGTTTTTTATAAAATATATAAAATCTGCGCTTTAAACTTTCATAGGGCATTTTATGTATAGAATTATTATATTTTTGCTTTTTATTTCTTTTTCAATAAAAGCTACCAATAATATCAACGAGAGAAACTCTGGTTACTACCTCGGTGGTAAATTAGGCTCAACTCTCTATAAAAATGCATGTGGTGATGAGTCTCTCGAATGTCATAACCTACAGACATCACTTGGATTTTTTTTAGGTTATAGATTTAGTGATACACTTTCAATTGAAGGTGGATATAACGACTTAGGAAAAGTTAAAGCTAATTATATTTCACTTTCAGGAACGCAAGAAATTGCAAGTTACTCAGCTACAGTTAAAGGGTATGAATTCGCAATTAAATCTGATATTTACCACAATAATAACTCATTATTGTTCTCAAAGCTCGGTGGATATTATTGGGAAGTCGAAAAAAAAGGAGATGAGATCATATTTTCCGTTAATGAAAAAAATAAAGGAACTTCCCTAGCATTAGGAGTCGGCTATGAATACCTTTGGACAAAACATCTATCCACACGTATAGAATATCAATGGTTTAATAATGTAGGTGGGCGTAATACAGGCGGAAGCGACATTAACAATATTAGCTTAGGTCTTAGCTATCACTTTTCAAGCCAATTAAACCCAAAAAGTGCTTCTTCCATTATAAAGAAAAAATATTTTAAAAATGCCAATAAAAACGAAAAAATAAACATTTACTTTAATTCAGACTCTTACGCACTTACAAACAGTCAAGAGAATAAGCTAACTTTATTATTAAGCTACTTAAAGAAAAATAATAATATAAGAATATATCTTCATGGACACACAGATAGTACTCATACAGAAGTCTATAATTATGAATTATCAAAAAAAAGAACAGAAACAATTTTACACTACTTTCTTAAATATGGGATAGAAGATAAAAGGTTTAATACCTTCGCTTTCGGACAAACAAATCCAGTTATGTCAAACACAACAAAAAATGGTCGAAAATTAAATAGACGTGTCGAAATTCATTTAGTTCAGGAATAATAATGAAAAAAATAATCATACTCACCCTATTTTGGAGCTTATTTGCTTGTAATAGTGAAGATACTGGATTACCTGACCAAGCAAATAAAAGTATCCCTCCGAGCTCTTTTAACTTTCACGAAATTTCAGCCTTAACAAATCATGTTAAAACATATATTTTCGAATGGGATAAGAGTAGAAACACGGCTTACTATACCTTATGCGAAAAAAACATTGACTATAAGGATAATTGTAAAATCCTTAAAGATCACATTATTGGAAATTCTGTTATGTATGAATTAAAAACTCTACTAACACCAAAGCTATTAGAAAAAGAATTTTTCATCATTGCGAAAAATGGAAGCAAATCAAGACTAAGTAATTTAAATAGTATAAAGAAAAGTGAATACTTAAAATCAATTGGAATTCTTCAAGATACAAACATAGAGGAGAACGCTTTTTTTGGTCGTTCAATAACATATAGCCAAGAAACAAAAACCTTAGCCATTGGAGCTTTTGGAGCAGCACACTCAAAAGGAAAAGTTTTCATATACAAAAAACAAAACAATTTTTGGGTACAAACATCAGAATTAACTCCTAATGATTTAACTGATGGTGCCCGCTTTGGTATATCAAACGCTTTAAGCAGAGATGGAAAAACATTAATTATTGGTGCAGATTACTATTCAACAGAGGAACCGGGTAGAGTTTATGTATACAAAAATCTAAACAACACTTGGATTCTAGATACAATTCTAACTCAAAATATAAATAGTGATTCATTTGGAAGATACGTGACTATATCAGATAACGGGTTAACTATCGCCATAGCTTCGCCAGACCAAAATAACTCTGTAGGTGCCGCTTATCTTTATACTAAAACAGGAGAAGCATGGTCAATACAAAGTATAAAAGCGTCATATAATGATCCTTACGGCCCTAACCGATTTGGGAGTTCTATAGATCTAAATGCTCATGGAGATATTGTTGCTATTGGCTCACTAGGGGAAGGTCAAACCAATTTAGGTGGAGTATATATCTTTAAAAAAGAAGGAAAAAAATGGACAGAAATTATTAGACTAAAAACTCCTACTCCAACACAAGGAAAGCAATATCACTTTGGGCAATCAGTCTCGTTAGATAATGCAGGTACAACTTTAGCTATTGGTGCTCCAAAAGATAACCTCTCAGGCAGTGTTTATATATTTAAGGAAAAAAATAGCAATTGGTTCCAAGAACAAAATATTACACTCGATGGTCTACAACCAGAGGATAATTTTGGTTATAGAGTTAAATTAAGTGGAGATGGTGATAATTTAATCGTTAGTGCATTTACTGATGATTCAAGTGCTATATTTTCAGATGATAACTTAACTAAAGATAGTGGTGCTGTTTATTTATATAAAAAAACAAGCAGCTCGTGGATATTTAACGCTTATTTAAAATCACCTTTAAATCAAAAAAATGGTCACTTTGGTTTAGGAATGGACATTAATGATGATGGCTCTCAAGTCTTTATTGGAGCTAGGCGAGAATTTAATCAGCAAGGAAGAGTGTACTTGTATTAATAGTTACTAACTAAAGTTGTAAGTTTATACTACCTATTAAATATAAACTCACCATTCAAGCTGTTAGATCTTACAGTAGACTAAAAAAGAAAATGATAATAAATTGTAATCATTGTTAACATAAACACTTAAGAGGTAAAGCATTTATTGACTTTTCTTTCAAACCACTGCTTGTTGTTATAGATAACTCCACTATAACAATTTGATTAAACTACTATATACTTTTACATCAGCTCCCCCTAAAGTAGTAGTTTTTAGGCTCAGAAAGCCACTGAGCCATTTTTTATAAAACATCTACGGTGCAGAGGAAGTAAAGGTTTTTCCTTTATGAAAATTCTCTGAGCCCCCCCCCCGATTAATGGGGTTACTTTAATAAAGGAAAACATTATGGAAAATGCGAAAGATATGTTCTCTAAATCAAACGAAGGTAGTTTTGATTTTAATGGCGTTGCTTGGTAATTAGCTACTCAAAGGCTAGGTAAAACTAGCCTTTCTTATATGTTTGTACATAGGACTTAAATATGGATAGTCAAGGTTATCATTATTTAATTGATATAGAGTGTGAAAGTCCACATCTCAACAACGAGAAGATTTTAAAAGACAACTTCAATAACATTCTAAATGAATCAGAATTTAATATCGTTGGTTTTTTAGATAAGAAGTTTACTGGAGAAGGCGGTGTAACAGGAGTATTCTTACTTTCTGAATCGCATCTTTCGTATCACACATACCCAGAAAACAATTACATAAGTATAGATCTTTACACTTGTGGTAAAGATCCAACAAAAGAAGACTTAAACAAAATAAAAAGCATATTTAATCCAATAACCAGTCTAAATATTTCACGATTAAAAAGGGGGATAAATGGAAATACATTTAAGACCACATAATAAAATAAAATTCAATGCTCAATTCCCTATTTATAACTTCTTTTTTCCTAGTCAGATAAATATAGATAAAGATTTAAAATTACTAGATGTCTTATCACATGTAAATCAAGGTATAACAAGCAGAGCACTATATTTTCATTTTCCATTCTGTGAAACTATTTGTTCTTTTTGCCCTTTTACTAAAGGAATATATAAAAGTGAAAATGACATAGATCGTTATGTTTCTGCTATTATCAAAGAAATAAAATTAAAAGCAAAGCTCATTCAAGCTGATAGCGTTCCAGTTGAAGCCATATTTTTTGGTGGAGGTACTCCTTCACTACTTTCTCCAGAGCAAATTAAACGAGTTGGTCAAGCAATAATAGAGCATTTTGACCTATCCAAGCTTAAAGAGTTTTCATTCGAAATAGAAGTTAAAAGCCTAACTTTAAATAAAATATTAGCAATGAAGGCTATCGGGGTTACTCATCCAAGGTTTGGATTACAAACATTCAATAAGGAATGGCGTCAAAATTTTGCACTAACAGCCACTTTAAAACAAATAAAAGCAGCAAGTGAACTTCTTAACGAGAATTTTCATTATGTATCTTTTGATATACTATATGGAATGCATGGTCAGACAATAGAAGAAATAAAAAAAGACCTCGACCTTGCAATTGAACTTAATACAACTAACATCGACATTTATCCCATAGATAATGTAATGACACAAGCTAAGCTACATAAATTAGTTTCACGTAAAAATTACCCCATAACCAAAGCAATTGATAAACATAATATGAGAATTATAATTGACAAGCACATGAGAAAAAAAGGATTCATGCCGCATAATGGACATGGCTACTTTCGAGAAATAGCAACAAAAAATATCGTTTCAAGTAATTACAGCTTTGTATATCATGAACATGTTTACGGTTACTCTGATAAAGATCTAATCGGATTTGGAGTAAATGCAGTTTCATCAATTAAAAATCATGTCATTACAAATATATCAGGACGAGAGGCATATATAAACTCAATCAACAATAATAATATCCCTTGCTCAATATCAAAACACACGGACGTAATGGATTTGGTAAAACCATTACTCTTAAGGTTACCCTATCATGGTGAAGTAGAGAAAAAACGAACTAACTCTAAACAATTACCTGCTGAATTCACCTCTAAATTACGCTCTCTTATTGATTGTAACCTTATAGAGGAAACAGAAGATCTATACAAGTTAACAAAAGAAGGTTGGGAGTGGTACAGCAATATAATGTATTATTTAATGCCTCAGATAGAAAGGAATTATATAAGTCAATTTGTTTATAGTGAACTTAATAAGCCAGGAAAAAACATTGTCGTGGATGAATTAATATATGATTAAAAATTTATTTAAATTATACCTATCTATTGTTTTTTTTGTTTTCAATGAAGCCAAGTTAATTCTAGGAATAAATAATGCGTAGTGTAACCCTACTTTTAGCCTCAAATTTTCTAACAAAAATAGGTAACTACTCTACAGAAGTTATCATCTTTCTATTTGCGTTAGAACTATCAGAAGAAAACTACACTCTAGTTGGCATTATTTACCTTATTAGATTCATACCATATCTTTTATGTGGTCCTATCGGTGGGTGGCTAGCTGACAGCTTCAATAAAAAGATGCTAATGACTTCTGTCGAAGCGGTCAGATGTATATTACTTATTTCCCTATATCTACTCTTTAATTATCAGATGGTAAGCGTAACCCTGTTTATCCTTATACTTAGCCTTTTAACAATAACAAGAACTGTTTTTCAACCAGCATTCCAATCATCCATCCCCCTATTAGCATCTCAAGATAAACTTGTAAAAATAAACTCAATAAACCAAGTTTTGGAAGAAGTCGGAAGTTTATTAGGACCGCTATTAACAGCGGTAATAATATCAAAGCATAATAAAGAAGCTGTGTTACTTATTGACGCATTATCTTATTTTATTTCTTTTTTCTTAATACTACTTATCCAATTTAATTTCGTAACCAAATCCAAAGTCACATTAAGAAAATTCAGCATTAAAAACGTCTTATATGAAACATTAAATCACTTTAGATATTTAACCAAGTTCAATCAAGACCTAATACAGATTATTGTCAAATCTTCTATATGTATACTCTGTGTCGCATCGTTATTAAGGTTTATTTTACCTGCATATATACTTAATTTAACTGATAGTGAAAAGCTCGTTAGCTATTCTTTTTCAGCTCTAGCATTAGGTACAATTATTGGTGGCCTAACTTTTTCTAAACTACAATTTAAAATAACGGCAGTTAATACAATGAAATCATGGTTATTATATGGCTTATTATTCTTTTCTTTGGCTTTTATAACTAAAATTGAATTTATCATCCTTACACTAGTTATACTAGGGTTCGTTGGAGCATTTGTGGATATTTTTCTGGTATCTTTTATTCAAAAGAGAAGCAATGATAATAATATTGGTAAAAATTTCAGTCTTTTCTCTACACTAGCAAACACTGGAGAGTCTGCATCTGGAATCTTAGGCGGCTTTTTAGCAGCGATTAGCCTAAAATACGCTTTAGTTATATTATCAAGTTTTGTGATCATCACACCACTTGTTAATAGGCTTAATAAGAAACATCAAGGTTTAGATAAAGTATCAACAGATAAGTGATTATTCGACGCCCAGTTGTGACTGATTTATATAGGTCTCTAAATAAAAAGCTAGTCAGATAACCGACTGGCTTTACATAATATTGACTCCATCTGTATCATTTCTAAAATAAGACTTTTATATACTAAATCACTTCCAAGAATGATCAGAGCCGTTATTAACATACTTATTTAGGCTACGGAATCGTGTAAACACACCAATGTACCACTACAACTCCTGATAAGTAGTATCATAATTAAGTTGGAGTTGTGCTATATCCGGTCGACGCTTAGCTAGCGTGATGGAGTTCCAACTACCATCAGCTTCAATTTCTTGTGTAAATCTATAAAGATCGACCAAATAGCTAACAGGAGAACCCACAGATTCAACTGCACTTTCTCGGCAAAAATCTAACCATGATTCTGGAAATAGGTCCGCGTAACAGGGTAAATCAGTAGAACTTGTATCAGCATTTTTCGTGACTTTACCATTAGCATCTCTAGCGTTTTTTTGTGTGTTAATATTTTTACGTAGTTTCTGTTTTCTATACTGATGAACAACTTGATTAGTAAAGCTAGCTGCTCGACCATAAATTACCCCCACATTACCACGCAACTTACGGTCATAGCGGTGAATAAAACGTGATCTGGAAACACGAGTAATATCAAATACAGAGGAATGCCCTAATCTAGTTAAGGTGCCTAAGAAATACGCTGCCTCGGTGAGCTGTCCTGGGGGAGTCACTCCGTTGGAATGCTGTCATAAAGCGTTCAGGAATGGAGGCTTTTAATAAAGAAGACACAGGCATACTGAAGTGTTTACGTTGGTATGGTTCAACTCCAATGAGTTACGCAAACCTTAGACTTTTATTTCTCTCACAAAAAGCGGCTTATCAATTCCTTAAGCATTACTTGAGATATTATGACCAAGAACAACATCCCAAAACGTTAAATACAGATAAACATTCTTCATACGCTAATGCCATTGCCCATTTGAAGAAGGAAGGATGATTACGAGCGGATGTCGAACAACGGCAAGTTAAGCACCTCAATAATAGCATTGAGTCCTCTCATGCCCCCATTAAGAAATTGATCATGGCCGCCGGTGGCTTCAAACTGAGAAAGCGAGCTTGGTCAACCATTCAAGGATTTGAATCTTTACGAATGTTGAATAAGGGACAATTTGATTTCTTGCTACGCAATAATAAACGTAAAACGATAGCGTGGAAGAAATCCGTCTTTCTCAATCGCTTACTCAATGTTGAGGTCGTTTTGCAATAATAATGAGTCAATTGCAGAACTTATTTATCAACTCATATTATTTGCAACAACCCCGCTACCTGTATTCAGTGCGCTCTGAGACTAAGGTTGTCGTTCTCCCAAAGCGCATTTAATTTTTTCTAAGCACCAACAAGGCATGACTTCAAATGTTCAGTTAAAATCTCCATATTAAAAATGTAATGGTATGACTTTGTTCTTAACAACACCTCCCCCTTCGCTATAGCAAATGGCGCCTTTCAGTTGCGGTCGCTTTTGAAATAAGCCAACAGACTCTTCTTTTAATGATGAAATTCCGGGGGCGTTAGCAAGGCTCTGGTATCTTATATTCCACCGTTCGTTTTTATATATCATAAATGCCGAGCCCTTTATATTTTCCATTAAACGTTCCTTGACATCATAATGGTAACCATAATCGCGATATTCCATGGCGTCGATCATACCCTGTCCATGTTCATCGGCAGCTAGGTTGTTATACTCCAAGTCTTCCTTTCCTCCCTGTACGTGTCTAACTCGAATAGTATTTTCGTTTAATTTATCCGCTACAAAAGTACATCCACTGAATCCGGGGGTAAACACGAGTTCTGGCTTACCGTTTTTAGGATGTGCAGGGATATCTACATATCCCCCTTGTGGAGCCCAATATGCTAAAGTTCCACCACTTCCAATTTGATGGGTTGATGTTTCTTTATCAACAATTCGCAATGCGTTGACATTATTATTTACACTCATTGAAAAACGTATTGCGTTAAACGCCAGTATGCCTCCGGCCAGACTTTTATTAGTGAGTATATTCTTAGTTGTATCATCCATAGGAACCTTGCTAAAATTGATAAGATCAGTTAATAATGGAGTCGTGCTAAGCGCATGTTCTGTTAATGCTTCTTTCAGCTTTATGGGACTCCCTTTAGCAACGGCATTTTCCATACTGGATGGAATTAAGAGCGATGCATCACGCAGGTTTCTGTCTTCTCCGGTTCTTAAATTTGGCTTATAAAGATGACTCCCAGGGAGTTGATTTCGTGAATCTGGTCTGAGTCCGTCAAGATCAGCAAATATCACCGGGTTATTTCTTACCATCCTGTACAGATTTAGACCATCAATGGTGCCTGCCGGATCTGAGGAGAGCCATCGGCCCACCCAAGGCTGGTAGTATCGATAACCATAGTAATACAAACCGGTTGCATCACGCTCTTTGCCCGAGTAGCGGACCGTTTTATAGTTCACTTCCGCCTGATTGCGCGCTGTTAAAATAGCGGTACCCCCATACGGATAATACTCCTCCATGCTGATAACCTTACCATCACCATCGACCTCCAGGGCGCTGCTGCCAATTAGATTATCGTAACTGTACCTGACTTGGTCATTACTAATGTCTTCTGGCCTACCATTTTCCCAATGCAACACTCGTACCTGAGCCCGACCGGCCTCACCTATAGTAATAACCTGCAAGTTTTCCGTTTCTGTGCTGCCCTGCGCGACACTGCGTAACTCTATCCCTGGTAAATAAAGTGCCCGCAATGTCTGTACACTGTTCGCTGCCTTTTGTTTGCTGACTTTTAAAAGGCGTTGGCTGCCTGCATCATAGCGATAGCTCTCTACGTCATCTACGTCACTATCGCGCACCACTGGCGTTACCTTCAGTAATTCGTTGCGCGGCGTCCAGATAAGGTATTGTCCTAATTGCAGTTGGTTTTGTTGACCGCCCACGGTAAAGAACCCATCGACGTCCGAAACGTTTTCCGTCAGCGTACTCTGTACACTTCGGTTACTGCTGTCGCTTACAGTCATCGTGGTTGTATAGTTATTGCTCGTTGCCGGCGAACTGTGCTTGACCTGTGTCAAGTTGCCCACCTCGTCATAAGTATAAGTGCGGGTGTATTTTGTGTACGCTGAGCTGTCTGAAGAGAAGGGGATTATTGCGGACGGTAGACTGTTTTGCTGACCAGCATTGGCCATTTCACGACCTGTCGCCTTGACTAACTGGTAGAGGCTATCGTAAGTATAGGCATTTTCTGGCACCACTTTCTGATTACGCCAGAACCGTGTCTCTTCTGCGTCATTATTGATCTTCAACACATTACCTACTGGGTCATACTCGTAACGGAGGTCCTGTAACACCTTGGCTCCAAGAGCATGCCCTGTCGGACGCTCTGCTCTTATCCCGATTAAACGCTGCGTTTCTGGCTCATATGAGTATGTCGTGACCACACCGTTACCCTGCTCTTCACGCAGCTTTTGTCCTCCCGCCGAATACGTCAAGGATTTTACAATGACTTGTTCCACTCCTCCTTTCAGAGTTAGCCAGCTGCCTGACATCAGACCCGATACATCGTATGCTACACGTTGTACATTGCCTTTCGTATCTGTCGTGGTCAGTACTGCACCAGTGGCATCCCCCATGGTTAGGCTGATATAGCTTTCGTTGCTAAGCTGGTCATTCCAAACAGAGGCATCTCCCCCCAGCCAGTCTGCTACAACATCCGGATTATCAACATCGTTCAATAAACGGCGACTGATAGAGAGAGGCTCTCCCGTCAGAGCAATGCTATTGGTCTGAGCTAAGCCAGCGGTGTCGTAGTGACTAATGCACTGCCCTGCAAGGTTTTGGGCTTTTTCTGCCTCAGTATTACTCGCATACACAAATCGCTCTGTGATACGGGCGGTCCCTCCTGTAACTTGCTCTGTGATACTCAGTGGACGACCTGGTAATGATACATTCTCATATTGCCAAGTTCGAGTCACCGCTTGGCTAGTGTCCTCCAAGCCATCGACAGCTGTGCTTATATTGCTGACCGCAATAAAAGCTCGTCCAGCGGCATCGCTGAGACTAACTGAGGTGCCATTATCTACGCCCTGAGTACGTAAAACCTGACCTGTCAGGTCGGTCAAATAATGGAAGTTTGCCTTTCCGCTCTGGTGCAAACGAGGGTCTGCACTTTGCTCTAGAGAGCCACGAGTATTGTACTGATGATGCGTAATGCGTGCCTGTATCGTAGTTGGCTCATCAGGGTGGCGGTAGTATGCGATATCACGCACTGACAGCCCACGGTTATCTAAAACCGTGACTGAGGGGGTATTGCTGAATAATGATGTACTCATGGTTTTTCCTGTTGATGTTGTACAGCTCACTTATATCCCCGCCCTCAGATCGGGCGAGGGTTTACGGCGAAATTGCTAAAATTCACCTTCAGATATTAATCTAATCCACGAAGTCGGAACTGATTTTGGCTTTTATTAATAACTATCAGATGGATTTTCTTCTTAATAATCTTGTGTGGTCTTTTACTCTTCCTGTCATGACATTTTCAAGTCCATTAATAATTCCTGAGCAGTTATGGCAAGCAGGGAAATCCTTATTTCTGTCACCAACCAAGCGTTGAGTATATATGTAACTGGAGCTAAGTTTACTGGCTGTCGTTCCTTCAGCATCAGACATGGATACGATATGGTTCAGCGCCTGCACTTCAGCGTGAAGCCCTGCAATTCCGGCCATTTTTGGTAATATATTATTATTGTTCGTAATATGATTTCTGATCCTTCCTTCAACAATATCATGAAGCTTTGAACCTGAAGATGAATACAAGTCTTTGACTCCATTAATAAAAGCATCGAGATCTTTTACTTGATAGTAACCAAGGCTTATTTCAGGCTTCCATTTTTCTGATGTTTTTAGTTTTTCTGGAGAGTACTCGTCAAACCCTCTTCTGATTTTTGGCTCTATCAAACGGACACCCGGGAATGTGTTTTTATTTCTCAGGCTTCCAGGTAAATTTACAAATCCCGATCTAAATATCGGGGTCTCACTACTGGATAGATTCAAAAAACCAGCATGTGCTGCATAGGTCTTTAATTTTGCGTTAGTAAATGTCATATCTCTCGACTTCTTCTCTCTCATTTTAGCGTTTTTTTGTCCTTTAAGAATGGATTCATTCGCATTAGTTTCATCAAGTATTTTTTTTGTTTCTTCCGTAAAGTTTTGATGATATTGCTTTAATTTTGGGTTATTTTTATACATAAGATCTACAATTTCACATGACTTGTGTGGATATGCTAGGTCAAGCCATTCCGCAACACGCCCATCTTTATCCTTCATGGATACAGGATTATTTCGCACCATCCTGTACAGATTTAACCCATCTACCGTGCCTGCCGGGTCTGAGGAGAGCCATCGGCCCACCCAAGGCTGGTAGTATCGATAACCATAGTAATACAAACCGGTTGCATCACGCTCTTTGCCTGAGTAGCGAACCGTTTTATAGTTCACTTCCGCCTGACTGCGAGCCGTTAAAATAGCGGTACCCCCATACGGATAATACTCCTCCATACTAATAACCTTACCATCACCATCAACCTCCAGGGCGCTGCTGCCAATTAGATTATCGTAACTGTACCTGACTTGGTCATTACTAATGTCTTCTGGCCTACCATTTTCCCAGTGTAACACTCGTACCAGAGCCCGACCGGCCTCACCTATAGTAATAACCTGCAAGTTTTCCGTTTCTGTGCTGCCCTGCGCGACACTGCGTAACTCTACCCCTGGTAAATAAAGTGCCCGCAATGTCTGTACACTGTTCGCTGCCTTTTGTTTGCTGACTTTTAAAAGGCGTTGGCTGCCTGCATCATAGCGGTAACTCTCTACGTCATCTACGTCACCATCGCGTATTACTGGCGTTACCTTCAGTAATTCGTTGCGCGGCGTCCAGATAAGGTATTGTCCTAATTGCAGTTGGTTTTGTTGACCGCCCACGGTAAAGAACCCATCGACGTCCGAAACGTTTTCCGTCAGCGTACTCTGTACACTTCGGTTACTGCTGTCGCTTACGGTCATCGTGGTTGTATAGTTATTGCCCGTTGCCGGCGAACTGTGCCTGACCTGTGTCAAGTTACCCACTTCGTCATAAGTATAAGTGCGAGTGTATTTTGTGTACGCTGAGCTGTCTGAAGAGAAGGGGATTATTGCGGACGGTAAGTGACTGTTTTGCTGACCAGCATTGGCCATTTCACGACCAGTCGCCTTGACCAATTGATAGAGGCTATCGTAAGTATAAGTATTTTCCGGTTCGACTTTCTGATTACGCCAGAAGCGTGTCTCTTCTGCGTCGTTATTGATTTTCAACACATTGCCTACTGGATCATACTCATAACGAAGGTCTTGTAATACCTTCGCACCAAGAGCATGTCCTGTAGGGCGTTCTGTTTTTATCCCGATTAAACGCTGCGTTTCTGGCTCATATGAGTATGCCGTGACCACACCGTTACCCTGCTCTTCACGCAGCTTTTGTCCTGCCGCTGAATACGCCAAGGATTTTACAATAGTTTGTTCTGCTTTCCCTTTCAGGGTCAGCCAACTGCCTGACATCAGACCCGATACATCGTACGCTACACGTTGTACATTGCCTTTCGTATCAATCGTGGTCAGTACTGCACCAGTGGCGTCCCCCATGGTTAGGGTGGTATGGCTTTCGTTACTGAGCCGGTCATTCCAAACAGAAGCATCTCCCCCCTGCCAGTCTGCTACAACATCCGGATTATCAACATCGTTCAATAAACGGCGACTGATAGAGAGAGGCTCTCCCGTCAGAGCAATGCTATTGGTCTGAATTAAGCCAGCGGTGTCGTAGTGACTCATGCACTGACCTGCAAGGTTGTGACCTTTTTCAGTTTCCGTATTACTAGCATACACAAATCGCTCTGTGATACGGGCGGTCCCTCCTGTAACTTGCTCTGTGATACTCAGTGGACGACCTGGTAATGATACATTCTCATATTGCCAAGTTCGAGTCACCGCTTGGCTAGTGTCCTCCAAGCCATCGACAGCTGTGCTTATATTGCTGACCGCAATAAAAGCTCGTCCAGCGGCATCGCTGAGACTAACTGAGGTGCCATTATCTACGCCCTGAGTACGTAAAACCTGACCTGTCAGGTCGGTCAAATAATGGAAGTTTGCCTTTCCGCTCTGGTGCAAACGAGGGTCTGCACTTTGCTCTAGAGAGCCACGAATATTGTACTGATGATGCGTAATGCGTGCCTGTGTCGTAGTTGGCTCATCAGGGTGGCGGTAGTATGCGATATCACGCACTGACAGCCCACGGTTATCTAAAACCGTGACTGAGGGGGTATTACTGAATAAGGATGTATTCATAGTATCTTCCTGTTAACATTTTACAACTTTTTAAGACAAGACAAGGTAGGGAGAACAAGCGGCCAGAGATAACCCTAACCGCTTGGGACGAGCTGGGAATATTTTCAATTCCTATTATGGTTTAGCATCCAATCTCAATTGAAAAGTACACAACATTATGCGGTATCGTTTTCATCCTCACTCTGTTTCAACCTGAAGACTACATTAACAGATTACACCGCAACCACCTTTCCTTTTCCATCGAGCAGAAGTCAACATAACTCCCTACTTTTTAGTTTTACCCTTCTTTTTGAAAATATTGAATGGTAAGCATCCTGTAGTGCCTTTGCGGATGCGTTGTGCATCATCTCCCGTAGTATTTAGGGGTATTTGAGGAGCAAAAATACTATACTCCGGTTTAACCTGTGAAATACCATTGAAAGATATAGCAGAGTTCTCACTCCAACCACTACCAGCCTTGAATTCACTTCCGTGATCTGGATCAGCATTCATCCCATCATCTCCGTGAGATGAATCCCAATGAACTCCCAGTGTATCGGCTTTCTTAGATGGATTTAAGCCTTTACTATCGGAAAACCTGGCCAATGTATTGTACTGAGCTTTCATCTCCACAGAATGCTGATTATAGTACTTCCGTGTTGCTAACAAAGCATCCTGCGCATTCTGTTCTTTACCTATATGTATAAGACGCGATGCTAAAAAGACACCGGTTCGCCCCATTCCTCCCCAACAGTGAGTTGCAACTCCTCCAAATTTACTATGTTTGTCAACCAATTCATTGTAAACTTCTAGCTGTTTTTGAGAAGGCGTATGCCAGTCATCAATAGGAAATACGATATGTGTTATGCCATGATTATTGAGTGCTTTTTTTGAGCGCTCATAATCTTCCGCCTCCAGCGAAATAACCGTATTTATTCCTTTTTTCTTTAGATAACTAGCTTTGCCATCTATATTATCATTTTCAGAAAATAGGCTCATTCCAGCAAAGGGGTGGTGTCCACCTTTACCATCTCCCACCCATGTGAAACCGTTAGGCTTTGAAGGTTGCTTACCATCATCATCTTTTAATGTCACAGGATTATTCCTTACCATCCTGTACAGATTTAACCCATCTATGGTTCCTGCCGGATCCGAGCTTAGCCATCTACCCACCCACGGCTGGTAGTATCGATAACCATAGTAATACAAGCCGGTTGCATCACGCTCCTTGCCCGAGTAGCGGACCGTTTTATAGTTCACTTCCGCCTGATTGCGCGCTGTTAAAATAGCGGTACCCCCATACGGATAATACTCCTCCATGCTGATAACCTTACCATCACCATCGACCTCCAGGGCGCTGCTGCCAATTAGATTATCGTAACTGTACCTGACTTGGTCATTACTAATGTCTTCTGGCCTACCATTTTCCCAATGCAGCAATCGAACTTGAGCCCGACTGGCCTCACCTATGGTAATAACCTGCAAGTTTTCCGTTTCTGTGCTGCCCTGCGCGACACTGCGTAACTCTATCCCTGGTAAATAAAGTGCCCGCAATGTCTGTACACTGTTCGCTGCCTTTTGTTTGCTGACTTTTAAAAGGCGTTGGCTGCCTGCATCATAGCGATAGCTCTCTACGTCATCTACGTCACTATCGCGCACCACTGGCGTTACCTTCAGTAATTCGTTGCGCGGCGTCCAGATAAGGTATTGTCCTAATTGCAGTTGGTTTTGTTGACCGCCCACGGTAAAGAACCCATCGACGTCCGAAACGTTTTCCGTCAGCGTACTCTGTACACTTCGGTTACTGCTGTCGCTTACGGTCATCGTGGTTGTATAGTTATTGCCCGTTGCCGGCGAACTGTGCTTGACCTGTGTCAAGTTACCCACCTCGTCATAAGTATAAGTGCGAGTGTATTTTGTGTACGCTGAGCTGTCTGAAGAGAAGGGGATTATTGCGGACGGTAAGTGACTGTTTTGCTGACCTGCATTGGCCATTTCACGACCAGTCGCCTTGACCAATTGATAGAGGCTATCGTAAGTATAAGTATTTTCCGGTTCGACTTTCTGATTACGCCAGAAGCGTGTCTCTTCTGCGTCGTTATTGATTTTCAACACATTGCCTACTGGGTCATACTCATAACGAAGGTCTTGTAACACCTTCGCACCAAGAGCATGCCCTGTCGGGCGCTCTGTTCTTATCCCGATTAAACGCTGCGTTTCTGGTTCATATGAGTATGTCGTGACCACACCGTTACCCTGCTCTTCACGCAGCTTTTGTCCTGCCGCCGAATACGTCAAGGATTTTACAATGACTTGCTCCACTCCCCCTTTCAGAGTCAACCAACTGCCTGACATCAGACCCGATACATCGTACGCTACACGTTGTACGTTGCCTTTTGTGTCGGTCGTGGTCAGTACCGCACCAGTGGCGTCCCCCATGGTTAGGGTGGTATGGCTTTCGTTACTGAGCTGGTCATTCCAAACAGAAGCATCTCCCTCCTGCCAGTCTGCTACGAAATCCGGATTATCAACATCGTTCAATAAACGGCGACTGATAGAGAGAGGCTCTCCCGTAAGAGCAATGCTATTGGTCTGGGCTAAACCAGCGGTGTCGTAGTGACTAATGCACTGACCTGCAAGGTTTTGGGCTTTTTCTGCCTCAGTATTACTCGCATACACAAATCGCTCTGTGATACGGGCGGTCCCTCCTGTAACTTGCTCTGTGATACTCAGTGGACGACCTGGTAATGATACATTCTCATATTGCCAAGTTCGAGTCACCGCTTGGCTATTGTCCTCCAAACCGTCGGCAGCTGTACTTATATTATTGACGGCAATGAAAGCTCGTCCTGCGGCATCGCTGAGACTAACTGAGGTGCCATTATCTACGCCCTGAGTACGTAGAACCTGACCTGCAAGGTCAGTCAAGTAGTGGAAGTTTGCCTTTCCGCTCTGGTGCAAACGAGGGTCTGCACTTTGCTCTAGAGAGCCACGAGTATTGTACTGATGATGCGTAATGCGTGCCTGTGTCGTAGTTGGCTCATCAGGGTGGCGGTAGTATGCGATATCACGCACTGACAGCCCACGGTTATCTAAAACCGTGACTGAGGGGGTATTGCTGAATAAGGATGTATTCATAGTATCTTCCTGTTAACATTTTACAACTTTTTAAGACAAGACAAGGTAGGGAGAACAAGCGGTCAAGGATAACCCTGACCGCTGGGACGAGCTGGGAATATTTTCAATTCCTATTATGATTTAGCATCCAATCTCAATTGGACTGTTCTTAACCTTGCGCAGTATCATTCTCATCTTCACTGACAACGAACCACGGCGTAGTGAGTGTCCGTCGTAAGTCTCCTTTTGCCGTTTCGACTTGGCATACTCGACCTAATGAATCGTAGTAATGAGTATCGGCATACAAGTCTTGTCGAGCACTATCATCACGAAGGTATTTCCAACTATTCAGGAAATAAGGTTGGAACGTCCGGATAGCTTGTCCTTTGTTGTCATACTCCGTCTTACCAGACACCGCCCAACGAAAATTCGTGTTAGCCAGCAATGGATTTCCAGCCTCATCTGTGACAAGCGAACCGTCATCTTGTCGCTGAAAAGCCTCTCCATCAACTTGACGAACCACTGTTTGTAATGAGCGGCCAACCCCATCCGTGAATACAGCGGTTTGTCGAACCTGCTGAGCAGCGTCGGTGTCATAACGATCAGTAGTCAGCGTAACAACATGTGGAGGTAGCTTTTCCTCTCCCTTCCACGTCCAACTTTCTGGGATGTACGTAATAGACATATGCACAGGCAAGGGAGCGGTTAAACTCAAAGCGCTATCCACCGTTTTGGGAGGCGTAAACGCTTTGTCACTGTATCCCACGGTTTGGTTATTTTCCGTACCACTAAAGCGAGCAGAAGTGACACGCCCTAGAGCATCGAACGTGACGACCTTCTGGTTATCATTCGCATCCGTTGTACAAACCGGAGTCAAAAATCGCCAATCATAGTCCGCGGTAGTCGTTAACCCAGCTGCATCTTGCATTTTTACTACAGCACAGTCGTTAGTATCCCGAGTGACGGTTGTCCCCCCTGCCAGCAAAGTATCTCGGAAAGTGCTAGGAAGGAAAAAGTGCTCAAAGTCATCATACGTCGAATAACCTTGTCGCACAGTCCAAAGCGTCAATCCAGTCTCGGCAGAGCGAGGGAACAAGTAAGCTGACGATGTGTATCCAGCTTGAACAAGGGTGTTCAAGTCAACATAAGCAGAAAGCGCGTCAACCATTGCCTTATCTAAGGTTGCACCTTCATTGAATGCGACCAATGGTGGGAACGCAGGCAAAAGATTTGTCTCATTACCATCAATATCGAAATACCAAGTTTGTTGTTGAGCTACGAAGGTTGCCGCATTATCAGCCAAAAGGTCGCTACCTGACTGCAACAACTCTAACGTTAGTCCATCCTCAGGAACCTCAGTTGCCGGATATTCAAACGCATCTTCACGTGTCGCATTAGGGAGCCCATGGAACCAAATTCCCTGACTAACATCCTGTAATAAATGCGTGCTGTACTGAGCTTGCGTGAGGCGTAACTTTTGTTGCTGTGTATCGAAGCTATCAGCAAACAGAGTCTCAGGTAAGCTATCACTATATGGACTGTCTGTGGGTTGAGTACGACGCGGGTAGTGGATATTAACTTGATTCAACGGCCTTCCATACTCATCACTGCTCATTAACACTTGTTGAGTGCACTGAGGGTCACTGATGACGCGTTCGTAATAATAGTTGCGATGCTCAACCTCATGAGGCCAAACAACCGGAAAGTCGCTGCTTGCATCAATTAAACGTACTTGTGGGCGAACTTCTGTCACTGTGTACGGTACGTCTACCTGGTTACTGTTGTCATCCCCGTATAATTCACTACGTAATAACATGCCCTTCACACCACGGTTTAGCCAAAAAAGTGTACTATCGTCGGGGGTCAGCGTCTGTTCATTGTCGCCGCTACCAATGGTAAAGCGAGGGGTATATCCAGTAAAAGCAGCACTGTCACCTGACCAAAACTCCTTCACTAATGCCTTGTCTACTTCAGATAAACCTGTCGCGTACCAACTCCGAGTGATAGTCGGCATGCTGATTTCTGCCGCACTACCTTGCGCGGTCAGAATATCGGTATCGTAAACTTCAACAAAACCAAACCCACGGAACTCCTTCTCACGGCCATCCCAGACTCCATGTCGATAGCTAGCGGTGCTAACCAAACGATTGCCGGTGACTTCATCGGTGATCTCTGTGCATTGCAGGGTATGCAGTGGAAATGGCAGATAACATGCAGGAGTGGGAAGTACTTGCGCCAAACAGTTTGCCTTTTCATCCAGCCAATATTGGGCAGAACTTCGGTAAGTTAATGTATGATTTGCCCCCATATTATTGTTCATTCCTTTCAGGAGCCAAGGTTTAGCCTCTGATAAATGGCACACCCAATGCTGTACCGTGAGATGAGGAATTGTCATTATTAAACTAGCAACCCCCAAACCTTGAATGTCAGCCAGTTGTAAACTACACGTATGATCATATTGAGTACCTTCAGGTAGCGATATACTAAAAGGCGTAGCAAACTGATTACCACTCTGATTGAGATAAATCAGGAGGTGGTCATGTTGTGCGTATATTAGGTCAGTGGTGCCTGAACCATCGATGTCAGCCAGATAAAGTTGAGCAGGGTTAAAGCTATCTCCAGACTGGCTGAACCCAGACATCTCGATGGGTTCGCCAAAGCCACCGTGTCCTAAATTTGGCCAATAACGAACACTATCTGCACAAATTTCCACTAAATGCTGTTGACCACTACCCGCCATATCACTAAAAGCCACTAACGTTCGTTCATCACCATTCACAACAGGCAGTGTAATACCAGCTGATTGGGCCACCGTTTGCGCCTGTTGCCAGCCGTCGCTTGTACCGCTGTATAGACGCACACTTCGAGGGCCAATAAGCACCATGTCCATCAGTCCAGAGCCTGTGATGTCAGCTAATTGAGTTTGAGGGTGAGCAAACTCCGTTGGTAAAACCGATAACGGTGTGAAGGTTTGCCATTCTCGTTCCGGCGTTCGCTTATAATGCCCAGACATGCGCGGACTTGTCACGACCCATTCAAGATATCCATCTCCGTCAAGGTCCATTAGCATTCCTCCGCTTTGCAAGGAAGGAATGGACGGCAGAGGAGATGAACTCTCCCAGGTCACTGCATCCTGAGAATCCCCTGTTTGGCGAACTGGCGCTCGATACCACCATGCTCCCGAATCTTGATACAAAATCCCCGCCATGCCTTCACCGTGCAAGTCAACCATCTGCCAAGGTTGTAATGCATTCAGGTTGCTCATATCGTGACGAGGCTGCCAAGTAGCTTCCATTGGTGGGGTAAATTCTTGCCAATCGAATGTCAGAGGAGGAAGTGCACACATTGTGCCCTCTGGCTCATAAGCTACTTGACGCAGCGAGGCTAACGTCGTGACCGACAAGTTTTCGTTATACTCCAAAAACAGTCTGGTAACTAACGTCATGCCATCCCCAGCATTTTCCTCTCCGCTCAGGGCTACCATATCGTGATACATTAATACTTGCCTGCAAAGGCGACGCGTACGCAGTTCGAAGCCGAGTTCCCAACTAGAAAACATATCCTGTCGGCACAACCAATTCCCTTCTCCCGGAGCAAGCCAAGAGGGTTCGTTATTCACATCCAACCCTCGCTCACCATAGTCCAAGACCAATGCAAACAACCAGTCAGAAGGAATTGGAGAAGCACTGATGGCCGGTAGAGTACGCCCCGCTTTTTTGTTGCCATACCAAATCGCAACCGGATAACGCTGAGCTGCCGAATCTGAGTGAGCGGCGATTTCACTAGGACTGCACGAGGTGTCATCTTCAGCTCGGTACTGCCAGAATATTTGCTCACCCGTAGAGGATACGGATGATTCAATCAACCAAACCGCGTTCTGGCTCGGAACGACAGGGTGACTAATGCGGGCTTGTTCCTGATATCCCAGTATGTGTACTTGGCCATCAGAGGTGTAGATCACCCAAAAAGTGGTTGCCGCATTTGAAGGGGACACCCAATGCTCCAAACGACTAAAATCCGTTTCGATTCGTGAGCGGTAAGCATGGACCGTAAAGGTGTCACCAAGAGGTTCTCCTAATAAAGTATTGGCTTGACGGATTTCGGGGGTTCCTCCGCTCATGACTGGCACCAATACCTCTCCATCAGGACCGACGAAGGAGTCAGTACCATCATAATATGGCACCCCTTTATTTGTGCGAAGTCGGATAGACATCACATTGATATTCCAACCCATCCCGAACGGACTGTTGCCAGCTCGGCTGTGATAGCTCAATTGCAAAGAAGGGGCGAACCCACGTCCTGCGCTGGCTGGCAGTGGAACACTGAGCGTTGCGGCACCGTCCGGACCAGCACCGGCGATGTCTCCTTTTAGCCCACCAATATTTCCTCCTCCAGCAGGCAGAGCAGGGGTTTCCAGTTTCAGATTACTTAAATTTTGCATAAATATATCCAACCTTCTCCATCTCGATGGAGAAGGTCTAGCTCCATTATTAGTCAACAAGGATGGGAAAGGTATAGGGCATTTTCCAATAGGGTTCTTCTCTATGAAATGCCTTCCCAGCAGCAGGCGCCTCCCTCACAGCAGAACTATTCATTAGTTCCCCCATTAAGCGCAATTTTAAATGACACCATTTCATGCTCCATAATGCCACCACCTGACTTGAAATGAGCACCGAGAATCCACACTCCCTCTTGATAAGCTACATCGACAGAGCTGTCTGTGAATATTTTATTCCCTAGAGGGTCTTGTATGTAACCCATATGAGCACTGAAACCGTCGTAATCATAAGTAAAGGTAATCATATCTGTTTGGGGGTTATAAAAAACCCTCCCTTCAAAAGGGAGACCAGATCCACTGGTATTTTTAGACCAAAGTATTTCTTTAGAATGCTCAATAGAGATTGTATAAATTGCCATCATTGGAGTCACATCAACAAAGTTATATGGCTTAAAATACGGCGCCTCTCGGGGGATATATTTCCCTGCCGATGGGAGCTCGTTAAATCCACCAATAGCATAATAATCCTCTAACGAATCAACACCACGTAATTGATAATAAGGTTCCATATTAATGTTAGCTTCATTAGGGGTAAGACCTAATCCCTCCCAGGCAGCATTAGCCAATAAGCCATTATCTTGATCCCCAGTCCAAATAAATAAACCTCCTAATCCATTATTTTTTACATATTCTGCTTTTGCTTTCACTGTTCGCGGCGTTTCAATTGACATAAACAGGCCAGTTTCTGGATTATGTAAAAAATCGGCATCGGCAATAGTATCAGTACATAGTACAAAACCAGTCGCAGCAAATTGAGCTTTATTAGCCTCAATAATATCATCAGTATCTTTTAAAACGGCCAGCATCCCTTCTAAATCTAAATAATTACTGAGCAAGTCAGGAAGCTCAGTAACACCATGCTCAAAAGTGCCAACAGTTAACTGTCCCTGAGCATCAAAATTTCCGCTTAACGGTGAAACATTAGTTAAGGTTGAATTACGAGCATTACGAGTGTAACCAGCAAAACCAATAAAAATATTAGCCTTATTCACTCCACACTCAATTAGATACTCAACAGCAGCTTCTGTTGAATGTTCGGATGAACCATTACCAGAAGGCTTCTTAAGATTTGTATGATGCCCAATCGCACCACGCTCTCCTGCCGCCCCAATAGTAAATAAATCGTAAGACATGAGATTAAAACGCACACCGCAATTATTTAGTCTCTGGGCTGTCTCGTCAATTTGAGCAGCCGCTAAAGTATCAAGATTGGCCGATACCGCAATGCTAATCCCAAGATCAATGCTTGTTTCTGCACAAGCTGCAGTTAACTCTTCAATAAATGTTGCAAAATATACCCCATCGCCCTCTTTAAATGGATTTCCAGCTCCACGGCTACCAGGGTACTCCCAATCCAGATCAATATGAGTAAACATTGGAAATTTATTTTTAATTGTTAAAATACTCTCGACTAATGTATTTCGCAAAGAAGCACTAGAACAAATATCACTAAAAGCATAACTCATGCTCCAGCCACCTAAGCTAAATGACAGCGACTTACCCTCATTATTATGAATAACTCTTAATGCTCCCAAAAGGCCTTGACAGTTATCTTGATCATATTCAGGGCCTGGAGCAGGAATCCAGCCTTGAAATCCACAATTACGGTAGTTGCCAGCATCCCCATCAGGATCAGTAAATGTAGCACTGCCTTTCGTTCTAACACCAAAATGCTGGCCAGCCTCACTCACTTTTTCTGGCATGTCTCCAAGGTCATCAAATCCAACATGGCCAAGAAATCCCATCACGATTTTATTATAAGGTAGTGTTCCTAACCGGGTATAATCAAAACCACGGCCACCCACAACTTCACAAAAATCTTCATAACGGTCATCATATTGCGCCCAATCACCTACATAACAAAATACGCTGTGAGCCGAATTTTTTGTATCATAAGTATTAGGTACCATCTTTAATTTACGAGCAGACGTATAAGTAAGGTAAGGGTCACTGTCTTTATCGCTTTGCCAAGGTTCAGGGTTACTAGGAGCATCATCATGTGATCTAATACCTGGTGGATCCGTTCTTGGATCAAATTGATTACGTGAATAAGTTTTCTCTGTCGCACCAATTGCCTCTGAACCATGACCATGACTATCTGTACCAGGATCTGAATCATGTATTAAATCGGTTAAATTAATATGTGGTCTAGCCATCTTTTTTTCCTTTAAAATATTTCAAATAGGCAGGACTAATAAATAAAATCTAATCCTGCACTTACCGTATTTTTTCATCAAAGTATTAAATAAATGAATAATAAGTGTTAAGCATAAAATTCATCAATTTGTATTCTAAAATATCAACGGGTAGAGAATGGATGGACATCAATACAACTATTGATATTATCTTCCAACTTAATAAAATAATCGGTATCAGGAAGCAATCCATCAAAAAACAAGTCCGATCTAGCATGATATTTGTTATAATTCAAAGTAATGCTGTCAATACACTCACCATTTGGACTAGCTGCATAATATAACCTTAAATACGCTTTAGATGACAAATTTCCCACATCATGATAATCAAACACAAAATCGACTTTAAGCTGACCCACTTCCACATCATATATACGACCTCGTAAGTTAGTAACCGGAGTTAGAGCACACTCCTCCCCTGGGTTATATAGCGGCCCCATATCAATCACTTCTTCATTTGCTAAGTAACCCGCCCCTTCACGAGCTGCATTTGCTAGTAAGCCATTATCCTGATCTCCTGACCAAGAAAATATACCACCAAGCCCTTTATCCTTAGCGTATTCCGCTTTCAATTTAACGGTACGAGGGGTATCTAGAGAGATAAAATGTTTTTTATCACTATCTTTACTATAAAGAAAGTCAGCATCCATTGTTGTATCAGTCATTAAGGTAAAGCCATTTTTGCCATAAGCTAATTGCTGATTCAAATTCAAATAATTGTTTACAATATCAAAAAACTCAGGAGCTCCATTTTCAAATGTTCCAACAGAGTTTTCTGCTCCTGCAACAGTATTATCGTATAAGCGAGTATGCAAATCAGCGCCTGTACATGCACGACCATAATTGGCATATCCTAGGTTAATCTTACTTGGAGGAATCCCTTCATGTTCAATCAAATAACAAATAGCTAAATCTGATGATAAATCCTCTTCCGTATCTGCTGATGTACCCTCAGGGCTATACAAGTTCGTATGATGACCAATGTGAGAGGCCCAAGGAGTACCAAAAAGATCATAACTCATCAAATAAATGTTATCGACGCCATTATCAGATAGCTCTTTTAAATTCGACCTTTCCATCTTAGCTTTAACGGCACTGCAAGCGACACTTATCTCCTTACGATTACTACCTTTAAAGCTATTATCTAGCGCGATACGCAATTCATTAATTAACAAGGCATAATTAGCACCATCTTTTTCTTCATCAAAAACTTGATATTGCTCATCAGGCTCAAGATGGTCTGTTGCAGTATTATCATACATCCCCCCTCCGCCAGGATATTCCCAATCAATGTCCACACCAGTGAACATCGGAAAACGAGTGAAAAAGTCAATGATACTATCTATAAACTCTTTACGTATTGCTGAATGAGCAGCCATATGAGAAAAATAACTAGATAAACTCCATCCACCAATACTGAAAGCCAATTCTAATTTATGACCTTCTCGACGTGCTTGCTCTTTAAGATCACGCAACCCTCCTAATAACCCCGATGCTTTCTCCTGATTGTAATAAGGAAGAAATGTTCCATAATCAACGTCGGTATGAGCCTCACCACCACCAACATTACGACTGCTTCCCAAGTCACCATAAGGATCTACAGGTACAATATGACCGACTTGAATTTTATCATTTATATCATCAACCTGTGCATTCCACCCATCCATTGCTTGCTGAACTTTATCGTCAGAAAATAATCTATCTCCAGCAACCCCCATAAAACTAAATATCAACTTGTCGTAAGCTGTACATGGAATATTACCTAAATCAAATCCTCGACCAAAATCGGCACTTTTATCTGCTGTAATATCATCTAACTCTAAATCTAAACGCCCATCAAATTGACACCAATCCGTAATATACGCACAAACTTTTGGTCGACGAGTTGCAGGTTCACCAGGTTTAGGATCAGGATCATTACGATTCGGATCTGAGTCATACCGATTATACATATCATTGCATACTCTACTTGCGGTATAAGATAAGTTTTCCTCACTCCCATCAGGATTAAATCTCATCACTTCGTACGTTTTATTTGTTTTGCGATCATTCGCTAATACCCCACTGTTACTTGAATCGATTGGCGACAAATCTACCTCCTCAGGAAACACATTTCCGATAATATTAATTTCTTCCGGTTCCGCATCGCGCAAATACTCCCACGCGTTATGAGGTGTTGCGGTTTCTTTTCCATTAGGGACATGCCAACGCTCAACCCAATATTTATTTTGGTACACTTTACCATCAAAAATAACGTTAAATGTTTCTCCACCTGACTGCTGATCCCAAAGCTCTAGCTGTGAACCAATCTCACAAGTAGCATTAGACATCGCTCTAACAGATGTATAGGTATATTTAATGCTCATAGCATTCTCCCTCATTAAAAATCTAATGACTCAGTTAAAAATATATAAATTAATAGTACGTTAGCTGGGTGCTAGTCACACCCAACTTATATTTATGGTTTAGCGAGTTCTGGCTGTATAATTTACGTGAAAGATCACATCATTTAAGCTTTCGTAAATATCTTGCTGCGCTTGGTTTGTATTGCTAAATATTAATGACCATTCAGAAACAACTCCCGTACCTTCAAAAGGTAAAAAGCGTTCATCATCATAATTCAGCGTAAACAGGCCGCTATCTTCAACTCCATGAGACAAGACAACCTGCTTACTTTCCGTTCCGATACTGCCATCAATTGTGCTTGACTTTTGGGTTAAAGTTGCACAAATATCTTGATAAGGTCCAATCAATGCAGGTAGTGATACCGCAACCGATTTGATTCTCAAGTTCGTCAAATCAGGGAAATCATTAAAGTGACTATCTGTAAAACTAAACTCAATGCTTCCTGTATTCTTCAAACTGTCAAAACTTTCCGGGCCATTTTTCTCACAATGCTCCTTCAATGAAATGGTTTTCGTTATCTCCTGACGACGAGAGTTTTGATAAGTAAAGGCTTGGTCCATCTGCACCAATCCTAGTTTCATACTTTCTCCAACTAAAAGCCCTTGATACAAATCATTCCACACTCCTGGTTGAAC
Source organism: Aliivibrio fischeri ATCC 7744 = JCM 18803 = DSM 507 (assembly GCF_023983475.1). Lineage (NCBI taxonomy): Bacteria > Pseudomonadati > Pseudomonadota > Gammaproteobacteria > Vibrionales > Vibrionaceae > Aliivibrio > Aliivibrio fischeri. Next base: position 570,891 of record NZ_CP092713.1, on the reverse strand, counting down.
AAAATTACTATCAAATTGGCCTATCTCATATTGCCAAGCAGCTTCCGTTGTTAAACATATCGACATCACTGAGTCATACGCTTTTAAGTACAGACTTGATAACTGACTCGTCATCCAAGTATAAAGATTTTCATTCGTAAAACGGCGACTAAAATACTCAAATAAAGTCTGAGCTTGGTCATATTCTGTTTTAATTTGTTCCAGTTGCGTTTGTGCAGCCTTCACTTGACGCTGCTGAACCAGTATCTGCTTATCAATCGTATTCATTTCTAATTCAGCTTGTTGATATTGAATTTGCCACTCCTGGCGTCTACGACGATAAGATTCAGAAACACTTAAGCTATCCGCCTTAGTACTATCAGAGTGATAACTGATCATCGCTCCTTCAGCTAAAGCGTTTAACGGTGCTCCCCATTGCATACCACCAACGGCTAGTCCGAACATATTAGGCATCATATCCAACACTGCTGCAGAAGTTCTCAAAGCTTGAGCTGTAATAATATTACTAGCAGCACTAGATTGTAGCTGAATAACATCTTGCTCTGTTCGTGAAATATCCTCATCATATAGTTTCTTATAATGTTGATAGCGTTGCTCTGCTACTTCACGGCCAGCTTCACTCGCTTCTAATTCTGCCTCACTAATCTCAATTGCTTGTTGTTGTAAATTGATAGTAAAACTATACATACTCAGATGTTGATTCATTTGAAAACTATCAAAATTCAATCCATCTTTACGCTCCAATAAACTTAGCAATGTACTGCCAAATTGAATAAGAGTTTCCACCCCATTCATTGCCTTATTTAGCATAGAAGCAAAACGATAGTTAGGAACAACAAATTTAGAAGCTCCAGCATTATTTAAAGCAACCACTCTTTGATAACGTTTAGATTGTAACGCCATAGGATCCATAACAGTGTCATAGAGCTGAGTTGACATCTCTTTACCATCAATAGTTAAATTATGACGTAAATTGTAAAGTCTACGCTCTAGCGTATCCCAAAGCTCAGTTAACTTAGAGTTAAATGGATCTAAAAATAATCCATTATCCTGATTAGAAACAGACGCATCATGAGTTACAGGAAGTAACTTAAGTGATGTTGTCTCTCTCTCCAACATACGACGTTCACTGTCGTTATTATTTGCTGCATCTAATAAAGAGCAAGTCTCCCAATTAGATATCAACTGCGTATCCGGTCTCTGATCTAGTAACGCACCAGCTGTATCATAACTTAAACGAGCAACTATCTTTGAAGTTGGAGATTGTTGACGGTACGCTTTATCCCCTTCATCGATAAGATTATTTACATAGAATCGAAAAATAGACTTACGATAATGAACAGGATCTGATTCAGCAATAGCATCAGGATCTGAAGGTTGCATTAAAGCACGCCCAAGACTTTCATCTTCTAATGGACTTAATGGACGACAATTCCAATAACGAGGTTTCCCCTCCTGTAAATCCAACAAATCTAGCGTCTCATTAGGATTAAAAATATAGTTTATCCATTCAGCCGCTTCTTCATAGCGCTGTTCTATATTTAAGCGCCAAGCGACTAAATAAGGCATATGGAAAAATAATTCCCAGAAGTAAATACCGTTCGCCCCATTAAAATCAATAGGTACTGATTCACTATTTGTTGTCACTGGTGGCTCAATTAAATTCTGTGTTTCCCAATCAAGTACATCACTAATACCTTTATTTGCTCTAACAATAAGCTCCTTAGCAAACAATGTATTTAAGCGAATAGTTCCTTGGGTCTTACCTCCTTGATACTCTTTTGGAAACTGTAAATACTCAACTTTTTTATTGCGCTTATTTTGCAATAAAGGTCGCATCTTTTTGCCAACATAATAAGTTGATGTATAACGACCACCAGGATCATCAAAGTAAGGAGTAGTATTAGAATCCCAATTTTCATTCTCCTGAACAAGACTAAAGCCACTTTGAATAACTACCTCACCCCAACCAGGCTCAAGCTCTAAGGTCGTGGTTAATGTTAAAGAACCATTTTCGGGATAGGCTTTAGTCCCAGGTAAAACACCTGTCTCTGAGGTACTATCACTATAAGCTTCATATTCTACATAACGTAACTTTCCGTTATTAAGTCGATTTTCACTATTAGTGTCTCCCTCAATAGGTGACCCTTTTTCCCAAACCCAAATACACAATAAAATCGTATCAAGATTTTCAGATCCAGTCGTCGGTTCTTTAAAATAATGATAATCATCACATTTAACAGTGATATATAATGTATTAATATTATCATCAACATAACTTACCGTCTGAGTTAAATTATTAGCCCCTAGCTTACCCGATAACCCATCAACAGAGCCATTTATAAGGGTTGGGTCACTAATAATAAAGTCTGACACATTCACATATGGATAAAGTATTAACTCTCTTGCCACCTCTCTACGCGCGTAAGCTTCATCAGGCGTTGTTGCTGAATGCCCTCCGTCCGGATATAAATTTCCGTGATCACGAGTATAAAACCACGCAAGTTTATCGCTATAGTAATCAATATCACTTACCCCTTCTTTACCAGAAGGAGGAAAATCAGTTGACTCAACAAGCATAGTGTCACAAGCATAAGAAAAATAAGTTGCATAATCATAAAACTGATTGTTATTACTCTCATCATAGCCAGTTTTCATTGCATAGCTGACTAACATCAATTTATCTTCAGCTCGTGTCGTATCCATTACCGCAATAAGATCTGTTATCTTATCAGCTAGCTTAGCTTGCTTTAATAAATTAGGTGTACTCCAACTGCCATCAAATTTTAAATGAGCAAGCTGCATCTTAGTGATAAATTCTGCTGCAGTATTATCCTCTTTTTCTTCTTCTGACGTTTCTATCCAAGCGATATATAAACGGTCATTTAAAATCACAGGACGCACAGTTCTTGGTTCAGCAGCATCAAGCGGCAAATCAATCTTTTTCCATTCTTCCCAAGCACTAGGATAAAGATCTAAGCTGTGAGCATCTCCCTCGCTCATATCCAACGAACGCCAATAATAAACATATGGCTGAGTTCTCGTTTTAGCGACAAAAAAGATTTTATCTTTATCAATTTCAACGCCAGTCTCATAACCTGACAATACCTCTAAATTACTGACCTCTTCAAAATTATTTAAATAGCCTAAAACAGCCCCTTTTACAGTATCGTCGTTCAATTTCCCTTGATTTAACACTGACTCCAACTGAAAAAATAAATCCGTTTTTCCTAACCTCAATGTAGGGTCAATATACACTTCAGGATAAATTTTAAGTTGTTGATTCGCAGCCCAAGAGCCATAACGATTAGCAAAATTACGCCAATTCACTGTTTCTTCAAGTGTTGTACTTAATCCTGGTTCAAGGTTAAGAGTTATCCTATTTATATACTGTTGTAGACTCTTCGTTACATTAGCAACTCCTGCGGTCTTTACTTTATAAGAAACTTGCGTATCTAATAATAAAAAATCATAAAGTTCATCTACACTTCTTAACCTATCTCGATATTCAACCATATCAGGATCATTAGGCACTAATTGATCTAAATAATAACCAACTAAAGCATCACGCAAAGTTTCAGCAAGTTGCTCCGCTAGAAGCTCATTTTCATCTTTACTTGCCGCAACCACATTTTCTGCTATAGATTTTAATTCTTTACTCGTGGAGGCGCTATTTAACTGCGATGCAGAAATGATAGATAAAGCAGAGATTCCAACTTTTGCCGACAGCTTTTGAACTTCTCTTAACCAATTAACCTGTAACAAAGTCTTAGCACGCCCATCAGCAAGCATTTTGGTCGAATTTAAAACCTCTTCGCCCTCCCATGCTAAAATATCAGCCAATAAATTTGCACATCCTAAAGGTTCTAAAGTCTCATCCAAATTCGCACTAGCGAAATAAGCTTGCACTTCCTCTTCAGTATAAGAGCTACTTACTAACAACTTTTTATAATCATTCCATAACCAAAGTTCAGCCAATGTAAGATCCGAGGTTAATACCTCCTCTCCCCCATCTGACTTATCTAAATTTAACCACTCCGGCTTCGATAAACGCATAAATAACGCATCAAAACTCAAGTTAAATTGAGAAACAACTGTCGTACGTAATAGTAAATCATAAGCAAACGTAAATAATGTTTCTGAAATAGCTATGGAAGGATCCGTAACTAGCAATTCCGAACAAAGCTTCATTACACTTGTTTCACACCAACTTAAAAGTGGATTAACTAATTCGCGAGAAACTCCATATTCATTAGCGACAGCCGTTGCTACCAAATTATCTTGAGTCGACTTTGCCTGAGTAATAATTTGCTCAAGAACAGCCACTGTATCAGCAGAAGTCTCCTCACCTAGACCCATTGACCCTACAATTACCTTTAATTCTTCTTGCAAATACTGAGCATCAGTTTGCCCCCAAACTTCAGGGTAAGGAGTAACCAAACCATCAGCTGTAATTAAATCAGATAACGAACTCATCCAACTACTGGAAAGCAGAGGAAGATCTGGACGCATAAAGCTCTCTTCACTCAGAAGTACCTCACTAGTTAATTGCTTTTTCATGCTATTAAAAAAGTTAACCATTCCCTGAGTTGCGACCAAAGGAGAAGGAGATACCTTCAATAAAAGCATAAGATCAGATGTTGTAAAACCAGAGCTTTTCATAAAATCAGATAACTGTTCTAACTGAAGAACAACATCAAGCGTATCCCACTCTCCATCAATTATCTGAGGATGAATAATGAAGTTCTTTACAAATGTTTTATATTCATTTTCATTCCATTTGTCGTTCACGTTAAGCTTCAATGATAAGACTTTACTTAAGATCTTTAATAAATCCAGCCCTTCTTCTGGTGATAAATTAAACAAAGCAGGTAACTTAACTAACCGATACAAAGAAGATAAGACAGATGCAGAGCGTCTTAATGTATTTTTATCTAACTCAAGCGCCTCAGACACTAATGGCGCCAACAATAAAAATGTAGTTGTCGATATAGATAATCCAGAGCAAATTTGCTTAACACTAGGGTCTAACGGATCTGTATAATCAAAGGCTTCATCATCTTGAATAAACGGCGTATCAAATAGCTGAGGTTGATTAAATATATAATCGAAAAATGAAATTTCAGGACTAATACTATAAACGTTAATTACATCAAACATCGCACTAAAAGCTTCTGGTAATACAGAATATTTGTCATTAAGGTAACAAAATAAACCATACCCCCTTACTGTACGCTCGGTAATAATTCCTAATTCTTCAGCCCCCTGCTCTGCTTGCATAATTGAGCTAAGCAATAAGTCCAATTTATCATGAGGCAATTCTGCCCAACGCGCAAAACGCAAGAACCGATTAATCCTTTCATACCTAGCCTCTGAGGTTCCACCAATTTCTCTCCATCCATTATCACCGTTCCTTACAATTTCAATTGATAAGGGAGAAGACTCAGCATTGTTTATATATTTAGCACCATAATGATAAGAATCAGGAAAAACTAGATCTGATGATTCATTATTAAATATGCTATTTTTAAATACCACATTTGGGGATACTTTAGGCTGATAATCACCTTGAGCTAATAACTGCTCAACTTCAATAGCAGAACCATTTATAGACTGGCTAAAGGTTGTTACCTTTTTTAGGTCATTATACTGTTCTAAATGCACACCATAATTATCATAAAAGTATTGATCAGCTTTCGGCCATAAGTCACTAGAATCGATATTTTCATCAGCGATTGCAAAAGCAAAATGAAGTTGTGAAAAAGAACTTTCTTCATCAAGAGCTTGTGCATTAATATCCAATTTCCCAAAATAAGGACCATCACTTAAATTAGATAGATTATCATCAAGAGTTAACCTCAACTGCCGATGGTAAGCGGTCTTGTTTTCGTTATCATCATTTATTTCAAATGGCACCATACGCGCTTTTACACGATGGTAAGTAAGCACACTTTCACATTTTAATGTAATATTAATCGTGTTAGAACCGTCTTCATTCGTACAAGGCACAACGATATTTTCAAAGTGCTGAGGAAGAATATCTTTCGACGCACTTCGCAACACTAAAGTGGTTGGTCCCCCCAAACCTTGAGAGCCTACAATATAACCATGCTGCTCTAAATTAGCATTTGGTAATATTTCAGTTGTGCTACTACTCTCAAAACCATTTGTTTTCAAATCATCTATTGTTAATTGATATTGAGAAAATACAGCACCTTCAATTAAAAGATTACACTCACTTTGACTTAGTTTCGTCGCAGATAACAATACATTATTACGTTGCTCTTTACTTATATCCCATGGAAGGTATTCAAATGATTCTTCTGTTTTAACTAACTCACTTAACGTAGAACCCTTTACAGATAAACCTAAATGAACTTGATCATTTGAAAAACTATAAGGTAAAGAAAAAGGGAAATGACAGCTTTCTAAAGCTTGATAAACATCTCCTCCTTGCAAAAAGTTTTGAATACTAAGCATCAAAATAACATTAACCAAATCGAGTTCAGGCAACTCTTGATAAGTGCTATCATAATTTAGTGGAAGCTGAGCGATATCTGGTCTACGTTTAGCTAACGTAATCGAATCCGAGCTACCATCAGCCTCAATTTCTTGTATAAAACGAAAAAGATCGACTAAGTAACTAACAGGGGAGTCAATAGACTCAACAGAGTTCTCTCTACAAAAATCTAACCATGATTCAGGAAATAAATCCGCATAGCAAGGTAAATCAGCTGTACTCGTATCACTATCATTCGTAGCTGTAAAATTACGACTTCTAACATTTTGAGATTTATTAATATTATTGCGTAATTTCTGCTTTCTATACTTATGAATTACTTGATTGGTAAAACTTGCAGCACGATCATATATTTCACCAGCGTTACCACGCAACTGCTCATCGTAACGGAAAATAAAACGAGAGCGAGATAATCGAGTAATATCAAATATCGAGGTATACCCCATCTTAGTTAAAGTATCTAACAAATTCTCATCTTTCTTAAATGACTTAGCAGATGATCGACTCATCGGAAGAACTGGCATTAAAGACTCAGGAATAGATGCCTTTAATAATGAAGACATTGGTAATTTAGAAGGTGATTTATTATAATCACTAATTGTACTACTCATGTTGTACATCCTTTCGTTGCCTATAAATAAAGGTAGTAAACTTGCTATTAAAAAATAGGAGTCATACCTTAATTTATATGAATATATGATGATTTTTAACTAAACTTCTTATAAAGAGAAATATTTAATTAATTATCAATAAAAGTTTCATTGTTTTTCTAAAGCAGCTTAGTAAATCAAGCTATTGCCTACTTAGCTTTTTGTTATACTTTTCAGCTTCGTTATACAACCTTTTAGCTTCCAAAAAAGAAAAAACATCTCTTGTATTCTCACGAAATTTATAAAAACTATCAGATGTTATATCAAGAACAGTATAATAATTTTTAGATATTAACTCTTTATAATACAAGTTAAAAAGTTGAAAACTAAATAAAGTCATAAATCTCCTTTTCATAGTTATAATTAAAGAAAATATATAGTATCTTTTTATCGCACTTAACAAATAGCACTCTAAATTGTATTTCAGTCCCACCATGCTAAGAACATAAGCAATAACATTATTAATCTCTAAGACTTAAAATATCTTCAGCAGCATAATGTAAGTTCTTCGCAACCCTTCGAACCCAACCACGTCCAAATACATCATATGAACTTAAATCTGTAAAAAATCGAGTCCTTACAGCTAAAAACTTCATCAAAACATACTCTACATTAAAAGATAAGACACTACGCATAGTTATGATTCCTATAATTCCATCATCTTTAACCCCAACAGCACGCTGTAAGAAACGATTAGCCCACTTTTGACCATGATTAAAAGCAGCATCAAATAATTGATATTGTAATGGCTCCCTAAATTGATAAATTTTAGATTTTTGATACCATTTAAAATATTCAACTTTTGCTTCTTCTAATGTTATCGATTTTATATCCCAGTTAGGATAAGAATGTGCCGATAACCCATATTTAGTACCATTTAGCTTCCCCTTATTAACCTTTCCCCCAGTCCAATTACCAGGATCTTGTGAATTACATTGATATTCACCTTCATGCTCAATAACGCGTTTAAAAATCTTTAAAAAAATGGATGGGTACTGATTAATTTCATTCATTATTTTTACTCTTCATATTCAATGTTAATCATGAAATTTTAATAAATTTAAGTATTATGAAAAGTTCTTCGCTCTAAATCTCGAATTCTCACTTCTTGATCATTTAATCTATTTTTAATCCATGTAACATCATTTTTTAACGTTGTCACTATAACACTTCCCGAGACAATTCCACTTCCAACAGAAATAGCAGCGGTTAACAAAATACTAATTACTTGCTCTTTTTTCATTTTTAAACTCATCTCTGATTGCTTCATAAGCGCCAATTACAAAAGGAACAGCAAGACCGATAACACCACCAAATTGAATAGAATTCTCATGACTTAAATCTAAACTAAATAGATGCCCATAACCAGTTGCTGCCGCGATAACACTACCAATTAAACTTAAACCTTTAATCGTAGAAGGTTGAATTTTCATATTAAATATCCTTACATGCTTAAATAAGGTGAGTATTATAAAAAGCAATTAATAATTTGATGTAGCATCAAAATAAAAATTTCATTTACTAATGCCAAGATTCACAATAATGAAGCGATTAATAACAAAAAAACAGAAGAAATAATTATTATTAATTTAATGTCGCGAGATAAAATAAAAACCTATAACACATTGAAACAAATAAAATCAAAGTAATAAAATAAGCAAAAAAAAACAAATGTAATTATATAATGCTAACTTTAATAAAAAACAAAAATATAAAGTTAATTATCAACTTAAAACTAGGCTTTAATTATGAAATTTAGCGAATACTTATTGTTAATGATAAACAAAAACAAAAAAAAACAAAAAGAAATGATTTGCGATCTAAATTTAAAATATAAAAAATTAAACTCACTTGATGAAGTTACGTTTAGTCGCTGGATTAACTCTAAGACCTCTCCCTCCTTAGAAAAACAGTTATTAATCGCACACTATTTAGAAAAAGGGGCTATCAAATTTATAAAAAATATAGATATACCTAAAAATAAAAAGGCTGTAGAGGTAGCCAAAAAAGATGCTTTTATGAAAATAAACAACAAATATCATGATATTTATTATAGTAAGCCATTAAAAAAAGAAGAATCGCTCCATTTAATTTATGTAAATAAAAATATGCATATTCCATCACTTGAGTTTTTTTACAACCCTTCCAATTTACATCGTTTACTATTATCACATAAAGAAAATTCAAATATAAATATCACAGTTCTTGCAATAAAAGACAAATGCTCATTTATTGGTCATTTAACATTAATAAGAAAGATACACAATGCACATTTATTTTTAAAAGAAACTAATATAAAACCTAACGAAGACTCAATTTTAATAGATTTTGGTTACTTTCCTGATGAATCAACATTTTCATTACTTATTGGACATATGTTTGCTCATCTAATGTCGGAAAAATTAAAAAACCATGATGTATACATCATGTTAAGAGGGAAAAACTTTATCAATCTTTTAGAAAAACTCGGAGGTATACTAATAACAGCAATAAAAGAAGATAATTATGGAAATATTTTCATATTAAAATTCAATTTTATAAAGCTATTAAGTGAACCATTTATACTTAAAAAAGTTCAATTATGTTATGAACATCATAATGAATTAAAAGAAAAACTTAAAATTAAAATATAAAAAAAAGCTTAGATACTAGTTGTATCTAAGCTTTTTTTATATCTCATTTATAAAAACTGTCTAAAATCTAGATTATCAATATCTTCTATTTGAACATTATGTGATAGTTCATTTAATACCCCGAATACTTCAGGATCTGTTTTATTATATAAACCAAGGCAGCGACAATTAGACGCATCGGCTAAATGCAAAGGTCCTGTATCACAACTAATAAATATATCAACATTTTTTAAGAAACTCGATAAAATACGCATGTTTGAATTATAATAATATAATGAATCATCATTCAAAGGACTTGTTATATCTGGGCTTAATATCTCTATCCATTTAATTTTCTGTTCTAAATCATGTTCAATTTTAGATAAAATCTCTCGCCATTGTAAGTCAGATAATCTTTTTGTTCCTCTTGCTCCTCTAAAGTAAGCAATACATAATTCATTACCAGCATATACATCTTGCCTATCTAACAGACCAGTGACTAATTCTTTATCAGTTAACTCAAGAAAATGAGATACATTTTTACATTCAAAGCCTAGCTCTGAAATTAAATATAACCGACTCAGCGCAGCATGCTTTAATTTATCTCTTTTCTTAAAAGTATGAGTAAAAACAAAATTTCGGCGCTTGTGAAAAGGAGCTATTTTATTTCTAGCACTAAGCATAGAACAGATCAAGGTATCTTCAACTGATGAATAAGGCTGAAAAATAAGATCGAACTTTTTTCTTCTTGTTTTTATAATAGAAGAAATAAACTTAAATGCCGCTCTAGCAGAGAAATGAGAAAAAACAAATTCATCAATTCCCATACCAAGAAAAACCTCTCTCTGCCATTCATACTTTAAAATTAGTGTGATATGTGCATCTGGATATTTTTTTCTTATCTCCTTAACAAAGGGGATAAGAAAATACATATTCCCAATTCTTTTATTATTCCTTACGATAAGGATATTTTTAACAGCCTCAGGATTTAATAAAGATACATCATTATATTTTTTATTATTAAAAATATAAAATAAAAAAGGTTCCATCCACTTCATTTTATCTCTACGTACTTTATCCAGTTTACGCAGTAAATCATTAAACAAAACCATAATATCCAACTATTTTTTTTTAACTTGATGATAGTACTTCAAACGTTTATTATTATAAATATTTGAAATTATATAGTCTTTTCTACCTTCACCTAAAAAATCAATCGCTTTTCGCATTAAAATTCTATCTATGTAATTCAGGTAATAAATTTTATTCATAATTACCTTTATTCCATTATTTACTGTTAAACCTTCCTTTTGCAAGCACTTCAATATCTCCATATCTAACTCAGTCAAATCATCAAACATCTTTCACCAATTTTATAAAAAACAATAGAGTATTGATTCTACTAATCATTAAAAGCTTGTCACATAGCACTTATAAAAAAAACATAACAAAAAATCCTATAATATACTATTTTATGAATAATAATTTCCGATACCAAAACAATAGTGCTTTGAAACAAAATCTAGCATAAGCTCATTATTTATACCTGAAACAATTAGTGTAATATTTTGGGCTCTTAGTGCTTTAATTACATCTGATAATAGTGATTGATTAAACTGAAACATTTCTTCAACAAAAGCCTGACTAAGCTTTACAACATCAAATGCTTTTACTTTCTTTATAAAGCCAAGGTTGGTTTCCTTATGGCCAAAATTACCCATCCAAATCTGGAAACCTTTTGTTTTTAAATTCAATATTTCAAAATCATAACGAGCTACAGATAAAGTATCCTCACCTATAAATTTAAGTGAAACCATCAGATCATTTTCCGTTTTTAAGGCTTCTAAAATAGGTAAATACTCAGAATTAAACCAATCAAGCTTTAACAACCTTAAATTAACATTTATGCTGATCAAGCATTCTCGAAAAGTGGACAAATACTCAACCTGTTCAATTAAAATTGTTTTGAACTCCATATCTGAAAGATAGGAAAAATCTACAACTTCAAGATTATTTAAAATAACTAATAAATCATAGGCCAATACTTTTCCAGAAGAAGAGTATATTTTATTTACTTTATATGTATACTTTGACATTTTTCTATCTTATACTTTTATATTCGAAATAACTATCGCACAAAAGAAAACAAGTATACATAGCACATTAATTTACAAATAAATAAAAACGCCTAAAGTTATCATAAATATTGAACTCAATAATATAATTTAAGCCTTTAGGTGATAAATTTATTCCTCTAACACAAAGTAGCCAACACCTCTTACATTATAGACTTTTACATTTTCTGGTAAAACTCGCCTTACATTGTGAATCAATAACAATAAGCTGCTTTGACTTACAATAGAATCAGGCCATACTGCTGCATATATGTCATCATAAGAATGTATATGTCCTACTGGTTGACTTAACATAAGAGACATAAAACGACACACCTTCTTATTAACATATACAGTGGAGGCTAAACAACTAATACTGCTATCTTCTTTTCTTTCTAAGCATGTCGTACACATACTTTTTAAACGACCTTCCATTTAGCGCCTACTAACATTCTAATATACAAATTAATAATAATATTTATTGATTTTATTAAACGAAGCATTTAACAAAACCATCACGATCAAATTACGATTTTATCTATATCTCTACAACACCAAAAGCTAATAATTATTATTATTACAAAGACAAACAAATAGCACAGTTTAGTTGCGAAAATTAAACCATTAAAATCAAAAAACTTAAACACATAGTTGTGCTTTTTAAATATCAGATTAAATTATAAAATAAATAAAATGCCTACATGGAGAGTGAGTTGCAAATTCAATCTGAATTTATTTATATAAAAAAACCAGCACTTTGTTAAATAACAATGTACTGGTTAGTATGATTTATACATATCAAATATTAATTAGAGCTTTATCATAGATATAGTTACTTTTAATCACTGAACAATAAAGTTTAAAGTATAGTCCTTTATTAATGAAGGGAGCTTAGCTTTCATTTTATAATTCTCCCATAACGTCTTGCCGTCTTTTTTAGCCTCAATATGTACAAATAAAAATGCTTCTTTATCAAACTCTTTCGTATTTATTGTCAAACTATATCGACCAACAAATCCTGTTTCATATGTTGCTTTAACATTTTGCTTCACTATAGTTTCAACTTTTCCTTGTTTATCCATACTCTGAATAGATGCTATCGCAGGCACTTCAACGAACGGTAAACTTTTATCTTGTGTATAAAATGTACCATTAATTGTAATTAATCTATGACTCCTCCCGCTATCATTTTCTAGAGCACTTACTTTTTTATTCTCCATCATCTGATTTTTAGTTTCTCCTTTGGATAAAGCAGAGATATCTTCACATCCAAACAGCAACCACGCATAAAATACAATAATTAATTTCTTTTTCATCCTTTGAAAAAGGCCAGACAGTAACTACTGACTGGCCCAACCTCCTTAAGTCACATTATTAAAAATACCAGGGATAACACTTACGTCACCACTGTAAGGAACATTTGTTCCCATCGCTTGTGCTAATGTTGCCCAAACACGTTGAAAATCGACCTGTTTACCTGCTTGCCAATGGTTTCGGTCACCATATTGAGAAATGTTATAATAACGCCCATTTCCAGTACCATTATTAAGTAACCCAGATGCTCCACCAACCATAAGCATTGGCATATTATATTGATGTTCTGGTGCACCATCTGACATCTCAGAAGTAATAACCACTAATGTATGATCAAGTAAAGAATCTCCAGGGACATCAGGATCCGCATGACTTGCTAATTCATCTAAAAATAATTTAGCTTGCCTTGCATACCACTTACGGCAGTCTTTCCATTCTTGTTCACTTTTATAACGGTGTGCTAAATCATGTGGGTTCGCATTCAAACTTGCATCTTTAATAACAATTTGGTCTGCTGAACGTCCAACTTGGATTGTCGCCACTCGCGATACTCCGCAGCTTAATGTCGTTGCTACCACTTGGTGATGACTTTGTTGAACAACATTACGATAATCAGGGGACATTATTGGACTATCCGCTGGCGGAATAGGGTTACATTGCGCGGTAATTTCTCCTGTATTATTCATATCCGTGACGACCTTTTCCATGGAATCCAAATGGGTATCCAGTTTCTGCTTTTCAGCCCCACTCACTTTACTTCTTAACAGCTGAATGTCTTCATTAATAGGATCAAACAAGTGTGTTCCTTTTGAGCCAGTTGAGCCTGCCGTTTTATTTTCATTGATATAATTCACACCAAATACATTTTCAAACATCAATCTAGGGTTCGCATGAGGTGTACGTTTATTCCCACCATTCCACGAAACATACCAATTAGTATGATCCACAGCATGAGGGCCTGCAAACAGACTTCTTTGGGATGGATCGGTTCCAACCATTGACTCCCCAAGTATGACATCAATTGAAGATTGGCTTTTATTTCTATCACGTAATACCTCTGCCCATCCTCCATGACCAGCATTCCCTCCACCAAGCATCATTCCTTGTAAATATAAAGATTGACTTTGATAAGCTGCTAATTCTTGACTCATCTCATTTAGTAAAAAGTTTTCAGACTCTACTGCGTTCCCTATATTTTTAGGAAACCATAAGCCTTCATTATATTTCCCTTGAAAGCTATCGGTAGCAAAACCATCTCCAATAACAAAGAAAACAACTTTTGTCTTTGCCTTTCCCGTTGTTGATGCTTGCGCCATACGGGTTAACCCACCTAATGATAGCGGAGCCACCACACTTGATGTAGCAGCAGCTTGTAGAAAACGTCTACGGCTCTTTAAAAATGTCATTATTCATCATCCTTTTTAAATTTAAACATATGAGAAGTGGCTAAAGTTTTGAGCATTTCATGAATCGATCCACTTTCCTTTAACTCTTGGGTCATATCTTGAATACCAGCGGTTGATTCTGCATCAGCTTCTACTCCCATAGCGTAACGGAAGTAACTGTCAGCTAAACATTGCATAACTGTTGTATTTGTTGGGAAGTGAGCAGAAATATCTCGTGCATTCTCAAACTCTAAAATCACGTTCATTCCTGTATTGTCACGTAATGGACCTGAAGCATCGATTGATAGTACTGTACCTGGTTCGTTATATGCCACTTCTTCTGTTCTCCATTCACCAGTTTGACTATAGTTTTCCAAAGAAGCTCCCGTATCATTCATAAACTGATGACATTCCCAGCATTGACCGGCAGAAGCAAACTCTCCGTTAATCGTATCCCAACGCTCACGTGTGGTTATTGCTGTATCTGGTAACTCAATAGAATCTGGGTCGACATCAACCGGCACTCCAATAGTTCGGCATAGTAGATTTTGACGAATCATTAACCCACGTTTAACTAAAGAAGTCGCAGCATAATCCGAGTTAATCACTTGTGTTAAACCATGATGCAATAAGCCACCACGCTGACCTTCTTTTGAGCCTACTTTTTCAAACTCATCACTCACTACCCCATCAATACCATAATGTTTAGCAAGGGTCTCATTAACAAAAGTAAAGTTAGGATTAAACAACTCTGTAAGTGTTCCTTCTCCTTCCGTTAAAAAGTAACGAATAAACTCAGCTTGCTCTTGAACCATCGCATTCACAACATCAGGAGTTAACCCAGGTTTCTCTGGTAGCTCCTCAACTTTGGTATTAATGTAATATCCAATGAAATCAGTAAAGCGCTTTATGCCTTTTTCACTTTGCATCATAGAAGCAACTTGATCAGCAATCTGAGTATCTGTGTCTAATTCACCTTTCGAAGCTTTAATAAGCAATGATGTACTTGGTGTTGTACCTAAGAAACTGTATGACAAAGCAGTCGCTAATTCATACTGAGATAACTCATATGCTGATTCGTCTGAATTCCACGAACCTAATTCTGAACGATACAAGTAATTTGGTGACAGCAACATAGCAGCAACTAAATCACGCGCATCATATTGAGATAAGAAAGAAACAAAACGCGACGTTTCAGCACTATCTAACGGTCTACGATAGACCTTCAAACCAATTTGGTTCACAAAGTCAGTTGCATTGATATTCTCGGAATAACCTATTGACTCTAAATCTAAGCGATCCGCAATATCTACCGCCATACTATGGTATTGCTTCATATCTTCTGGGAGAATAACACCATGATTTGCCTGACCTGCGAATATAAATTCACGCTCATATTTATCTTTTGGTAACTTATTTTTATCAATAGTAATATTAAATAAATCTTTAATACTATTAGAATATTCATAAGCAGTTAACAAACGTACTTGTCGATTACCAAATGAGTCTGTTGCATTTAAATAATCATTCCAAACATCATCATATAAATAATCAGCAATTTCTTCAGCACATGTCCTATCACAATGCCCAGAAACATTCATACTCATGATTTTATCTAATAACGCATCATAGCCAGCATTACCCCATACAGAAGCTTTATTTGCATTATCAAAAAACTCGCTTACACCACCATTTTCACCCGCACCGTGACAACTAGCACAATTTTTATTAATTAAATCCGCACCATCATTAAACGCTTCATAATCAAATGTTAATTTATGCTCTAAGTTTGACTCATTAATAATCACTGTTTGTGCCGATGGACTTGGTAAATAGTTATTAAAATAAGGGTATTGTATTTCATACGAACCGTATTTTAGTTCTTCTGATAGCGACTCCCCCCAAACTAACGTACGTGTAACCTCCTCTTGTGTTTCAGTATTAATAATTAAAACATCAATATTATCAACACTAATATTAACCGGCTTTGATGGCGCGGTAATAGTTGCCATACCAACTAGATCTACGGGTTTTTCTTTATATGCTAATATAATATTTTCACTTGGGTTAGAATCAGAAATAATAATCTCATATTCACGAATTTCAGGAATATAGTCACCAACATCATTTAAACGAACGTTGTAGGTACCGTTTTCAAGGCCATCAATATCCATATCTCGTGCACCCCACGCCATATGAAATTTACTTTCATGCCCATTCTGATGAATAAGAGCACCACTTATTAACTCATCGCTAATACTACGATCTGGAGCCTCACTTGGTACAGAAAAACTGACTTGCTTAACATTTGCTCCACTTGGGTTTAGAGTTAGACGATATAATACACTCGCTTTATCATCCGATACCAACATAGAACCATCTTCTAATTCAAGAAACTCTACTGGTCGCCCAATACAAGCATCCGTTAAGCATTGGTAAGTCTGAACACTAGAGCGATCACGCATCCACCCAGTAATAAGCGGACGTTCATGAATAACTTTTGTACCATTCTCTATCGTCACCATACGTAGTTCTAAGCCAGGATATTCAGTAGAGCCATTAGCATGCGTTGCATAAACCAAATATTGCAATTCATCTTCTTTAGAATAAGCGTCCCAGAATTGAACCCCTAGCGGCGCATTACTACTAAATACATTAAATGCAGCTGGTGAATAATCCGATGGTTTTATAATACTATAATCCACTTCTGGAAGAATTGAATTTGGTGGAATAATATTTGTGTATAACAGATTTTTTTTCCAATTAGCCATTTCTTCATCTAGCAATCCGCGCACTTTTTTCCCAAAGAAATAAGGGAAACCAAAGTGTTGCTCACCTGGAGTAGAAATACGGTTAATTTCGCCAGGGTTAATAAACTGTTGTCGATTATTATCACTAAACCATATTTCTCCCGTTTTAGGATGCCAATCAAACCCTACAGCATTACGAATACCACGGGCCATGATCTCATAATCTCCAGTATCAAGATCAATCGCAATAATCGTTCCGTAAAGCTCCTCATCGGGAGTCTCACAAATATTACAAGGGTTACCAATAGCCGTGTATAATTTATTATCACTCAAATCAACGGTATTAAACTTAATTGGGTGCTTCTGATGTTGCCAACGAGCCTTCCAATGCGTCTCTGGCGGAATAGGCACTTTTGTTCCATCTGCTGGGTAAGTAAAGATTTTCTCAGCTTTTGGACGGTGCTTAAATGTTTCTGAAATATTAGAGATCTTATATAAAGCCCCAACAGTCGCATAATAAAGCGTATTATTACGATAAGCGACACCGTGCGGCTCTTCACCTTCAGCGACAATATAAGTTCCAATAGGTTGTTTAGTCTGAGGATCTAACTCAATCGCATAAATAACACTACCTAGGGGATCATGATCCAATTTAATACCCGATGAACCAACAAAAATAATATTATCACCCTGAGCTAATGCTCTTGCTTGGTAAACGCCTTCAGCAAATAAGTCAACATTTACATCACCAAGCGGAAATAAAGCGTCTGTTTCAATAGGTGCACGGTAAAGAGCATCGATTGAAACCTCACGCTCTTCAGTTTTCGTGAAATCAACTAACCATGGTGAAAAGCGAGGTAAATAACCACTAACCTCATCTAAAATCAGCTGATATTGACAATCATTGAGTTCATCAGTATAAACCGTTTCTCCCCATGAGCCTCTGATTTTAATTCGCTCTTCTGTTGATGGACAATATAATTCACCAGTTAACTCTTGAGTACTTAATTCAGATGGAGGGTTCAATAAGTCTTTATGAGAAAACTCAGGGAACGTTAATGTTAGACGATTACCATTAAACGCTTTATCTACATAAAAGTCTTCAGTTACGGTACGAGTTTGAGCACCCTCATCATCCGTCGCGACAGCAAATAACTGATAGTTTCCTTCAGGCAACCCTTGATGGGCTAGAATAAATGGAGCCTCTTCTGATGAACCAACTAACGCACTATTTAAATAATAGTCAACACGAATTACTTCACCATCATCACTTGCTGATGCACTAAATTCAAAACTCGTATTAGCAAACACCTCAGGCATTAATAAAGAAATAGTTGGCGCAATATTTTCAGTTGCTTCACATGTTCCTTCAACGTCCCAGGCATCTTTCCAGTATTCATTACCGTTCCATGCAACACCGGGTTCATAAGCATTTTGCCCACACCAACCAAACTGTTTACAAACATAAATGGAACCGTTATTTTGCACACGGTCTCCTGAGTTATACTGCTCTCCATTTGCATAAAATGGCAAATCACAATCAGCTCCCTCACCTGATTCATTCAATTTACTTGCCGTTATTTTAATTGAACTAGAACGAGTAATATTGCCTTCTTTATCAACGGCCTCAGCAAATAAAACACTTTCACCTTCAATAGCAGTAAAAGTTGCGGTATAAGGTGATGAGGATAAGGATTTGAATAATTGATTGTCACTATAAAAACGAACTTCTTTTAAATCATTGTCTTTATCTGACGCGTTAGCAATAAGAGTAATAACCTCACCAACGATAGTTTCAATATCACCCTTTGGTGATAACAAAGAAATCACAGGAGGATGACTCTCAACTATTGGCTCTACTACCTTTAGCGCGTAAACTTTAGATTCTGTTCGATTTTCTTTGCCATCAAAAGCCACAACATTAAAACTATACAGCCCTTCTGATATTGGTGTAAATTGATAAACAAAAGGCGCCTGTGTCAATGTCTCAACTTTCTGTCCGTCGATGTAAAACTCAACCCCCTCTAAATCACCATCAATATCACTAACGTTTGCAGAAATCACCACCGAGTCACCCAATGCGATTTCTTGCTCAGCAATAGGAGCAACGACCTCAACCACAGGTGCAGTACCTTTATCCGCTTCAACCGTAATTATTTGGGTTAAGCTTTGTGTAACATTTCCTTTTTCATCATATGCATGTACGTAAACAGGATAAGTTCCTACATCAATATTACTTATAGGTGTTGTAAATGGCGATCTCTTAACATCTGCGACTTGACTATTATTTACAAAAAACCTTACACCTTCTAAGTCATTGTCTATATCAGAGGCAATTGCTGCAAGCGTATAATTACCTCCTTCCTTTATTGTTATGTTGGTATTTGGCTTTGTTAATGTTACCGACGGTTTATTGTTATCAGAAACCTCATCTTCAACGCTTAATTGAAAAGACGACTCAACCACTTCCTGATTTAAAATACCACCATACCCAAATGTCATTGTAATCTTATTTCCAGGAGCTAACAGTACTGATGATCCACTGTATGAATTAAATCGAACCACATTTCGATAGCCTTCATTCTCTGCATTTCCTACCTCCAAATTTAGGCCGGCCCCTTGTACTCCCCAAGGGGCGCTATACAATTGAGTTGGTGTGACAAAACTAAATGTCTCATCATTCAATTCAATGGGGTTAACACCATCATTCCTAATACTTATCTGATAATTATTCCAATGATTAGATACGGTAGAGGGAGCTACCAAACGACCCGATGTACTTTGGTTTAAGTTTACTTCCGCGTTAACAGAACTAGCTATAGCGATTGACATGGGCAATATAAATTTATTCATTCCTTTTCCTTTCATTCATCCAACACAAACGAAAGGCTAACAACAAAAAAACAATATTTCTTTAGCATAAAAAAAGATAAAAAAAAGAAAATGCCAAAATATCATGACACCCCACAAAAACAAAAAACAAAATTAACAGGAGGAAATCTAAAAAACCGACATTTCCTCCCTGTAACTAACTAAAAACTAATAAATGAATTTTTTAAAACTAAAGCCTTTGCGATAGCCCCAGAACTAGGTAAAGAAAGCCCTTCGTTAAATCCAATGACAGCATTACCTTCATCATTTAATATTCCTCCCATGCGTTTATATTCACTCCGACCGATAACAAGAAAGTCCAAACGCTTTTTTTTCTGCGAAAAATACTCGCGACAAATAACTTGATCTTCTTTACCTATTTGAAATGATGCTCCCTTAATAATATTTTTATACTCGCCACTTGCGGCGACATCAGGAGCCAAACTATATAACTGTCCACGGCAAAGCTTATTATTAGATTGAGGTGTAGTCATCTTACCCTCACAGTATCTGACCAATAAATTGATTAAACCACCACCAGATAGTAATTCCACTTTCTCAATAGTAGCTCGGTTGCTATGAGTAAAAATATCAGAGTCGATAACACTCGCTTTATACCATTGACTTATCTGATAAAGACTTCTGTCAGATACTGCTATTAATACCGGATATCGTTTATTATCCACAACCATAATATCTTGAATCGAATCTTCCTCATCTATCCCTTTAATAATTCGATCATTACTTCTAGGTGCAAACTCAAGCCCTCGGGTTAAATAAAGAGCTCTTTTTATTTTTCTATCCAATTTTATATCACACAAGAACAGAGCATATACCTCGTTATACATTGTCATATTTTCTACAGCCGATATAACCCTAATAATTTTGCTATCAGCTTTGCTCCAATCAATTGTGCTCTTAAATCCTTTAGTATTAATATATTGAAGCTCTCCGAAGCTTGCATATTGATAGTTGTCATTAACACTACGTTCAAAAGAGTATATACGCCCAACTTTGTCTTTTGACGCAACAATCGCGTTAGGGTAAGAAACACCATACCTTAACTCTAAATCTGCATTACTCTCCCCAATAAAATCAAGGGTCTTTAATGACATTCTTTTTACATAACTAAATCCACTTGAATCCTCAACGACTGATAGGTAATAGCCAGTGTCTTTATAAATACATCCTCGAGGTACTAGCAATTGTTCAGTAAAGTCTGCGATAGGAGGTAATATTTCAGGTCTAGGTTTTAATACGTCATATATTAGCTTTGCAATTATCAATACCCCACCAATAACCATTAATGCAATACCTAATGGGCCAGCAAAAGCAATGCCTTGGAATACAGCAAAACCAAGAATAAAACTAATTGCAGTTATTGTTGTGTTAAGAGCTTCAAAAATAATATCAGCTGTATTTCCATCAAGGGTAGCCGTTTTTAAAGCATCTACGGCATAATAAAGTCCTACGACAGAAAGGAAAAAAGTCACTTTTGTCGTTAATTTAGCAATAATACTGGTATTAAATAATGAATGAGCAATATTAACGATAGGCCGATTAATCAACTTTTTAGTATTTTTAACACCTAACCAAAAATCTGAAAACGCAGAAAACCTGATCGTCGCATTTTTTAAGCCAGTAGGCGTCATTCTTTTCATATAATTAGAAATAGCTTTAACACCAGCATAATAACCAATACTTTCAACAGCACCAAACATAGTAGTCCCTAGTCCAAGTTTATAACTAAAGTTAATCTGCTCTTCATTTGATGCTGTTGTGGCCCACACATAATGGGTACTGCTAGTTAAAAATAGAAATATATTAGCAATTGCAGATGGGGCAAGTATAGAAGGCTGACCAGACATTTTGACAATTCTCTTTGTCATTCGATTTTGCTTCCATTTTACAACATTACCAATTATGCTTTTTCCCTTAGAGCGAAAACGTCTCCTCATTAATAATTTAGAATTTCGTGCATCTTCCTCCAATAAAAGCAGCTCTTCTGATTTTTTAATCTCAGTTCCAGTTCTAAAACGCTTTCTTTCCTTAACATAAGAAAATTGCTCACCTTTTATAGGGTCGATAAATTCAGGAAATTTACTTTGTAAAATTTTAAGGCTTTTCTCACTATATACACTACAGTCAGCCCAATTCACTTCTTGTAAAGTGTTAATAAAATCATTTTGATTGTATTTATTAAAAAAACTTTCCCAAAACCCTTGAATTTCAGAGTTACTGTTTGTGCGAAGCATATTTAAAGTTTCATGCATATTATCAAGATTATTTACCGTAGAATAAGCATCCTTTTTATACCCCCACTTAACACTTAATGACGTAGCTAAACAAATAGCGCCATATATTGTTTCATCAAAACGCTGAATTTGAGCTTCAGTTAAGGTTTTCAGCCCTCTATTTAGGCAGGTTTGATTCAAAGATCTAAGGGTCGTAATCAAACTATTCGCATTTTGATAATGATATTCATCTCCCCCTTTACAAATATCCATCCCATCAATACAAGCCTCAATTTTACCTTCTTCACAATACCATTCATGTAATTTTTCTCCCCATTCATCAGGCTTGTTAAGCTTGTATCGATGCAACTTATCGCCTTGAGAGCTAGTAGCAAACGATGTCGCTAAACAATATAAATCGTCCATCACTAACTTAAACGCACTACTTTCTTTTTCTCTATTTATTGATAAATTAATCGAGGTCATATCCCATGAGTTTAAACTTTTCCTCTCCTCCCTAGATAACTCATTGAACACTTGAGGGGCTTGGTAATTCCCTTGAATGAGTTGAGCAATAAACTCAGGCATAATTTCAGAAATATAATCATAATGCTTCATAACAAGAGAATGAACATCAGTAATACTATCAGACATACCTAACACCTTCTCATTAGGTAAAATATCACCGCCAATTTGCTCGGCAATGCTAGGGAAATCTCTTTGAAATACAGATTTAACCATCTCGTTAAACATAACATTTGAAATAAATTGAACTTCATCAACAGCTTCATCAAATGTGATCGTTTGAGCTATGCCAACGCAACGTAATGCATTCGTTTTTCTTGTATAGAAATTAATACTATCAAGGTCAACAAGTGTAAGCCCTGAATGCGATGTATTAATTTTACACTTATTAACAATTGCAGAATATACAGGCTTTGGAATAAATGCGCAGCTAACAGCCGCTAATGTTGATAATGAAGAATAAGCTAAAAAGTTACGTTTAGATAAATCGAAATCAATATTCATCTTTTTTTTCATAAGAACTCCATTATAAATATAATTGTAATAAAAAAATGTAAATAAAATCATTACTAATGATATAAATAATAGTTCCAATAAGAAATAAAATAATAATCATTTCTAAAACGATTATTATTTTATATTAAAGATACGATTAATTATCTTATATGTTAATTCTTAGACAAAAAGTACCCTTTACCTCTAACATTATAAATTTTTAGTTCATTTGGAAGGACTTTTCTTGCATTATGAATCAAGAGAAGTAAGCTATTGGAGCTTACAACAGAATCTGGCCAAACAGTATCATAAATATCATCATATTTATGTATATAACCGATAGGTTTACTTGTCATTAACGACAAGAAACGACAGATTGGTTCATTAACAGGATAATTATCTTTAACCTCATGCTTAACACCTTTTTGATCATTTGTTTTTTTATCACAACAAAGCTTACATGATAGTGTTAAATGCTCACTCATAATTACTAATCCTTATCATAAAACCCACATACTTAAAAAAGCAATAAATAACATTTTTATTAATACAGAGTATGGATTTTACAAGAACAAAGAATAAATAGCATAAAATAATAATTATTTAACCTAAAGGTAAAAAATCAAAAAAATTCACAATAATAAAAAAGAAAACGTCCCTTCTATTGCATCACGTCACAGCACAACAATCGAAGGGAAATTCATTACTTCACTTTAAAAAAGTCAAGCTCCACTTTTTGATCTGCAAGTAATTTAAATAGATCGTTTGAAGACAACCTAGTTTGGTTAATAGCTGCAACATTCTTAGCCACAAGGTCGAAAGTATGCGTTGTATTCCTTGATATATCTTCAGTTACATGAAACTGTTCTTGTGAAGCAGTAGCAACTAACGTATTTACATCAGAAATGGACTGTACAGAAGAGACAATATCATCAAATGATTCTTTAACATTTTCAGCTAACTCTACCGATTCTTGAATTAGATTAACATTATCCATCATATTTTTATTCGCTTTTTCGGATTGAGCTTGTAACTTAGTAATCATCTCTTGAATACTCGTGGTTGATTGCTGAGTTTTTGCGGCTAAACTTCTCACTTCATCTGCCACCACAGCAAAACCTCTCCCAGCTTCACCAGCTCTTGCTGCTTCTATTGCCGCATTTAACGCCAATAAATTAGTTTGTTCAGAGATACTATTAATGACATCAGTCACCTCTCCTATATTTAAAGTATCATGCTTCAACATACTGATCATTTGAGCCGTTTCTTGAACTGATTCATTTATATTTACAGTCAATGAAATCGAATCTCTTAACATTTTTTGGCCAGTTTTGACACTTGTTATTGCTTTTTGAGCTTCATCCTCAGCATGCGCAGCATTTGTTGTGACCTCTTTCGAAGTACTAGATAACTCACAAATTGCTGTTGATATCTCTTCAACTTGTTCTAACTCACGTTGTGAATTACTTTCAGCATCAGACATAAATTGCGTTAATTCATTAGAAGAGCGTTTTACATTGTTAGAAATAGAGTGGCTCGTTACGACAATATTTCGTAATTTTTTATTCAACTTAATGACGGAGTTGTAAATACCACAGTCCCTCTTCGAAGAGTCCATTTTTTGTGTTAAATCACCATTTGCTATATTTAGAAGTATTTGAGATATTTTTTCTGGTTCTCCACCTATTGGTTTATAAATAAACACATTAACCATATAAAGGACAGTAAACAAAGAAAGAAAAAGTATAGTAAAAAAAATAACAATCGATTCTTTTAACATTAAATCACTAGGCTCATACACATCACTTTCATAATCGTATATGATAACAGTCCAATCATAACGAAATAAATGTGAAGCGCTAGCAAGAACATAATCAACTAAGTTTTCATCAAAGAATCTTATATAACCACTATCAAATTGAGAATAAATAGGCTCAATATCATTAATATTTTTACCTACATTTAAAGGGTCTTTAGCTGCAACAATATAGCCGTCATTATTAAAAACAAATATTTGATTCTTTTCTGTAAGCGTATCAATAAACTCATTAATCACCGCTCGTTCAACCTCTATTCCTACAACAGCAAAAATCTCATCACCTTTGTATATAGGAGTGACGAAAGCAAAAACATTAATATCATTGCTATTCTTATAAACATCAGTAATTATTTCTCTTTCTCCCGAGAACCCCCTACTATACCACTCTCTTTGCATTTTTTTTGCATTGAAGTTGGGAGTAAATCGTCCATTTTGCTCAAATGTAGAGCCATCCTTAAACCCTATAAATGCACTATCAGTATTATTAACCTTCGCTAAATTATTAAGATAGTTAGCTGTCGTTGTATGATTAAATGAGCCATCATCATGATAAGCAATACCAAAAGAATATAGTGAAGAAAAATAACTATCTAGCTTCTCATCTAAAGCTATCGATATCAGAGTCGCTCGACTCTCAGTAGAGTTTTTAACTGTCTCATTATTAAAGTGATTAAACTCTCTATAACCATTCCATGTTAAAGCAAGAGAAATCAGTAATAATAGCACTAACGTAAAAAGCAATATTTTATTTTTTAATTTCATAAAACCAAACCTAATTAATTGTTGTATTAGCATTCTTCATATCTATATACATTACTAAAAACAACCGCAACATATAAAAAGATATAAATTAACAAGCCACATAACTTTTAATTATTATTAATAATATCAATCCAGTTATATTTTACTTTAAGGTATTTTTCCTTACAATAATTTTTAACTTTCGACAAATTCTGCTCATCAATATCATTAAGTAAGTCTTTATGTTTAATATCGTTACTCCCATAAACTAAACACAACACTGAAAAGTAACGCTGTAAATCTAAACTATGCTCACCTGCAAACTCACCAATATGATAATAATCTGGCTTATAACTAGACTCGAAATAAAACATCTTCGCAGCATTTATCGCCATTGCGTCACCGTTATCGACATAAGTTAATAGCATCATTGTTGCAAAATCATCGACAGCATCTTCTTCTTTACCTAAAACCTTTATATTATATTCTGAAATTATTGCATGCCCTGCTTCATGCAATAAACTATGTAGTAATGTATCTATAGCCCCTCTATCTGGTGATATCTCACTATGTCTTGAAAAATACAACTTGGTTATCTTAAAAAAATCATATGAAATATTAATTGAATTATCTACAGGATCATAAAATACAGCATTAAAACAACCATATCGAACAGTTAAGTTATCTTTAAACGAAAAATAATTGTTAAATAGTGAGTAAAAAATCGAATTCACACTGCTATTTTTAATTTCAGTCGCAATTTCTTTTTCGGTTTCATTTTTTAAATCAGTGTATGTAATCTCGACATTGGAGCTCCTTACATAAGAACTAAAGAATAACAAAATCATAATAAACACTCTCATTATTCGATAATTCCAAGATAAGAATAAATATAATAACAAACGGATATGATAATTATTATGCTCATTAATCCTTTTCCTTATTACATAAACTAAATACTATATTAAATGCGAGGAATTGCCCACTGATCAGCAAGTGTTGGGAGCCTAACTTTATGATCAATAATTGATACCCCATTTAATGATGATTTAAATGGTTCACAATAAAGCTCACCATGAGCATAAGCTTGTCCCGTCATCGTCTGTATTAACAGGTATCCTTGAGCACGACTAGAGTCAGTAATATCGCAGCTAAGATCAAGCTGATTGATATCAGTCCATGTAATAATTCTCAGCTTATGATTAAAAGGATTACTCGTATAATCTAATGGCAAGTTACCATCAGCATCTGTATCAACCATCCAAGGAGAAAAAACCTGCTCTGCATACGCCCCCCCTGTAAAGGCAGAATGCCCATAAAGAACGGAGTTACCATAGCTATTCTTGTTTTCTAATAAAGACTCACCAGTAACTACATTCCAACCACCATTTTGGATAATTGCATCAACTCCAGACATCGAGCTATAGGGGTGTACTCCAGTCTTTGTTTGAACTGTTCTATTCTCGCCAAGATTTACAGAAACAACTTTAAGTGTAGAATCTTGAATATTTAACCACACATGAACCTTTCCTGATGCATCCTCTAGCGTTAAAATACTTTCTACAGTTAAATTTCCCGTCACGCTTTTCCCAACAAGCGTTTGATATTCTGAGTTCTCCCATAAAGAGCCATCCGGATAATAAAATTGCTGCCAACCAGCAGCAAATATGGTATTAGACGTGAATATTGAAGCTAATATCACGATATTTAATAACTTCATCAATTAATCCCTCTTGATCAATACAGAAAATGGTTTATTACTAATAAAAAGTAGTAAAATAATGCCTAGGATATTCAATGTTATCAACCAAATAATTATTAATAACACAACAAAAATAAAAAAGGAACCTACGTTAAAAACACTCTTAATTCAGGCTTTAATTTAATGATAAAGAAAAGTAATTAATGAACTAGATAAAAAAGCGATAGATATGATGCCTGGGTGGCTTGAAATATGTGGTGTTTTTATAGAAGGAACAAATAAAGCGAATGCATTTAAAAAAGACAGTGCGTACTATAAAATATATGCATAATAAAATAAGCCACTTTTAATTTATGAAAATAAACCAATACAACAAAAAAACAACAGCCCCACTCAAAACAAACTTAAATTCAAACAGGTATGACATTACTAACGATTCATTTATTTCCATTTTAAGCAATAGTAATTGCGGAATACCTATGAATCATGTGATTAAATTAGCTCAAATAGCCAAGAAGAATAATGTAATTTTTGGAATAAGGCCTATACATAAAATGCTAAGCACTCTTCTCGAAGAAAATTACCCAACAAAAGGGATAGAGATTAAAGCCAAATCATCAAACTTTGGCCCAATGCTAGGGTTTATTCCCATTAAGCAAGAGCTAAGCAAGCTACAAAAACACATACACCAACCAGAAGGGAAAGAAAAAGTTAAAAAGTTCAACCAACAAGTACAAGAAGCTATTCAGTTTGGTTACGCAACAAAAACTACACTTATTTTAACTAAAAAAAGAATTAATGAACTCGCTGATAATGGCTACATAACTAAACGTTGCTCGTATAACAATAAACTTACACTACAATCTCGCACTTTAACTAATGATATACTTACCTTTGAAGCTCATGAAAGTAGCAAAGGTGATTTTACTCTATATGAAAAAAAACCAGATCAAAGCTTAGAACCTCTCGAAGTATTATCAAACAGTCACACAACACCAAAACCGTTAATTGCAGATTACGACCTACTTCTTATTGCGCCTCATATTAGTGACTATGGCGTTAAAGATTTAACTCGCACAGACTTTAGCAACAATAAATTAACCCTTGAGCATTTAACGAAAAAAAATAACATAAAACAAAAAAGGAAAGGATTTTATACACAAAGAAGCGAGCGATTAAGTGATATTATAAACAATAGCTTAAGAGGGACTGAACACTCAATTATACAACATGGGGAAGATACGCTCAACCCCCAAACAGCCCCCGATGACAACTACCCAGCTATGTTTTTCTTACCCAGAAGCATGGGTGACTTTGGTTCCACAAACGGCAATAATGAGGGAGCGTTTGCAATTATTGAAAAAAAAGGTTCATCGCGGCTTTCCGGGGAAAGCCGCTTTTATCTTCATAAAGAAATAGTCCGTATCTCTGTAGCCATACCCCATTCTTTTGATTAACTTAATTTTGTTATTTATTCCTTCCAGTGTACATGTATTTAATCGATATAAAGACGAACTAACAATTCCGTGAAGGTATGGTTTTAACTTTCGTGCAAAACTGATTAGTGGTTTGATCCCACTCTCATTTACCTGTTGCCACCATACATCCCATAGTTCTATTGCCTGCGTTTCTGAGTCACAATACCAGAGCTCTTTTAATTGCTCTCCTAGCAAATGAGTCACCATTAAATCGTGGTTTACCGAAAGTATTTCATCTAAATAACTCTGTTGATTTACGTCTAGATTGTCTCTATTTTTCAAAAGGATCCAGCGTGAACGCTTAATCCAACGACGAGCTTTTTTGTCTTCTTTGAGTTGATTCGCTTGATCTACCCTAACCCTATCCATTACCTCTCGTCCATATTTGGCTACCACATGAAAAAGATCGTATACAATACGTGCATTAGGGCAATGAGCTTTCACTTCGAGATCGAAAGCTGTATTCATATCCATAGCCACTGCTTCGATATTTTCGGCATGCTTACCAAGCTCTTCAAAGAAAGGCCTGATATCAGTTCGGCTTCTACCTAAACCAATCCAAAGCACTTGATGTGTCTGCGCATCGGCAATCACTGTTGCATATCGATGTCCTTTAAATATGGCAAACTCATCCATCACTAGTTGGCGTAATTTATCCCATGGTATGTCAGGGATAACTCGTTTAAGTCGTTGTTTATCAATATTCTTTATCGTGTGCCAATGTACTCCAGTCAGTTCTGAAATATGTTTAATCGGCAGCAAAGGCAGCAGTTGTTCAATATATTCTATCAATCGATTAGTCAGGCGTGAGTATGGTTTAAGCCAAGATATTGCTTCCGTTTTTGTACCGCATAGCAAACATGTAATGCGCCTAGTCTGAATCAAAAGTTCAACTGGAGTTCCTAATATCATAGCGTCTTTAATAGTTCGCCACTGAGTATCGTGAGTAAATTCAGAGAGTCGCCCGCAAGAGCAGAATGCTGGGGAGTCAGGTTTTAAGGTTATAGAGATTAATGAATCAGTTTTATGAGACTTTACGATCTGAAAACCTTTCCAGAAGGATGATAAAAAAGTATTATTTGGCATGAAAACGGCAGTTTGTGAAAAGTTGTGTTTGGCGATGTAACTTTACCACTAACTGCCGTTTTTGTTTTCAATTCCCGCTAATCTGCGATGAACCAAAGTTAATGGCTTGTTGGTCGTAGACGCCTTCGTTTTGCATTTTCATGTTGCTAATGCTGTTCTTTAATACTTCTTGGCTTTTTTCTCTTTCAATGGATTCCATTTGAATTTTGCCAACAGCTTCTACTTTCATATAACCTCAATGAATGATTATCTCTTATATGTGAGACTTTAGATCTAAGCGTGATGGCGGTCAAGATATACTGAATGGGGTTTCGCAAATTATTGGTTTAAGTCAGTAAATAAATGCAAAAGCTCACTCAGTTTCATTTATAAAGGTTATTTAAATTGAGTAAGTTATTTCATTATTGGGTATGTGAAAAACACCAAGTGAATGAAGTTAAACAAGAAGTGGAACGCAACCGCTACCCACAAACGTGAGCTGTAATGAAAAGCTAATCCATAACCCACGCCTGCTAAGGTAGCAAAAACAGCCAAGAGTAAACCACCGCCAATATGGGCTGCACCAAATAGTACACTGGCTACGGCTACCCCTGCTATCCAACCAAATCGTTTACTGAGTGATTGTTGTATAAAACCTCGGAAGAAGGCTTCTTCGGCTACGCAAGTTAGCAATAGATTATTTAATGCAAACAACCACCACCAGTTAGGAATAGTGAACTCTGGTTTTAATGCACCTAATCCCCACGCTAAAGGCAACAAGCTAAAAAGAGGAATCGCGGTATAGATAAGTGCTTTTTTGTTGATGTTGGCTTTACTTCCCAATAGAGCAGGATAAGCGAGTAATAATCCAAATAAGATAAGCGGTTTATCTAAGTTTAAATATAAGGTGAATGGAACGCTTAGTGGGCCGGTAACAACGGCATCCAATACCTTGGCGTTGTTAAAACCGGGGATTAAATGAAGAAATAATGCAATGCACCATAAGAAGATAAATAGGTATGCCCCTAGTTGCCATTTTTTCTTTAAGCTTGGTGTTTTGTAGGCAACAAGCAAACCTGCCGCTATCCCCGCTAGTCCAATCATGTTTAGCCGTTGCTCTATGATGGCACCAATTAAGGTGATACCAAGTAAGGCAAAACTGGCTTTGGTTTGGTTGATAAATGCTAAGATGATAGCCAACGCAAGCGGGATCCAAATCCACATCGAAATATCTAATATCATTACTTTTTCCTTTGAAGTGATGTGACGTCTAACGCGTCTTAAATGTGAAACGAGATTACTTCAATATTGCTGAAAAAAATAGTGAAAAAAGTGCAGATTTGTTAAATAAAAAACCCGCAACAAACCCAATGCCACTCAATTTATTATTAATATACTAAATTATATAAATCAATCATTAATTAAATGTACAATATATTAATAATATTATAGATATCAATATCATTAATCGTTTATTAAGCATTAGATTATTTTACCAATCATTATTAAATTGATTAATTTAAAGTTTTCACAACCATCGTATCTATTAAATCCCCTATCACATTATTAAATAAAAAAGAATGGCGATTTATTGACTTTATAGTTCAAATTTAAAAACTGCTTAAATGTAATGAAGAATTTATATAAGAAAGGTCTAACTCTAGACAAAGACCATAAAAAAACTAAGACTATTATTGATTGCAATCACACTATTATATCTAACAAACAATAAGAAGGTTAAAAATGAAATTATCTGTATTAGCATTATCGACAACGGCTATACTTTCCTCAGCAGTTTATGCAGATCCTATAGTATCCGTGAATTCAAATGAAATTGTGATTAGTACAAAAGCAGGCTCTCCTGTTTACGCACAAATCTTAGATGAAAACAAAGCGGAATTTAATCAAGAGCTGTCTTACTTACCGAATGGTTATATCAACAACTCTACACTCATTACGTGTTCGGCGAGCTGTGTGCTAAATGTAGAGTTAAAAGAAGGGGTTAATGACGCTCTTGTTAAAGTATCTGCTCCATCAAGTGGAGAGACGATACTTGATATAAAAAATGATGATTCAGGTACAGAAAACCCTGACTCTCTTTGGAAAGAGACGTTTGACCATGTAATGACAGAATACAATCTAGACGCAAATGGTCAAGCTTCATTATTGCCAAATTACCCAGCGAACTTTGTTTCAAGCTTCTATCTACCAGGAACTGTAACGGTTCAAGATATTACGGATCAATCTCCGACCTCAAGTTTTCCTAATCAATACATTCCAGAAAACGGTCAATCATCAGATATTTTACATGGTGGCGATGGTGATGATTCATCGAATGTTGCCATTATTATTCCGGTATCAGGAAGCCAAAATATGTCAACTATTACAAGCTTCTCGTTATCAGATTCTTTATATCAACCTTATTTAGAAAATAATCAAAATTACCGTTTAAATTTTGATGCAATGCGTTCAAATATTAAAATTTCTAAGGCTGATGATACGCTATCAACATTATCTGTCGTAAAAAATGGTGATCATGTAGTTTGTTCTCAAAATATATCGAACATTACTTCATGGCAATCAATGAACTCATGTGATTTTAAATACCAAGAAGGTGATGTTATTGGATTTAAAATTTCTTATCCTGAGCTAAAAAGCAGTCCAAATGTAACTAAATCAGCATATGGTCTTATTGTGGATAATATTGAGATTTCATCTTTGTAATTTTTTATAGCATCAAGGAACTCAATTTAAAAGAAACTTGATGAGTTAGAAATTGAATTCCTAACTCATCAATAGATTACTAGAGGGGGGATCTAGTATTTTTTTAGGATATCTTTAATGTCTGATTCCGTTTCTGCTTGGATAATTGCATCCACATCATCTTCATTTTGGAATAACTCTGAAAGTGCCATAATCGTATGAATGTGGCTATCAGAATCCATCGCCGCAAGAGTGACAGAGAAGTACACGTCACCATTATCTTCTGACTCTAAATCAACACCATTTTTAAATACCGTGATTTGTAGTGCAGCTTCGTTTACACCATCTTCTGGTCTTGCGTGTGGCATTGCGATTTTAGGAGCCAGAACATAATAAGCACCGATTTCTTTATGCTTTTGTTTAATGGCTTCTAGGTAGCTTGTTTCTACTTTTCCATTTTTAATCAGTAGTGAACAAGTTAAATCTAATGCTGCATCCAGTGTTAGCTCTTTTTCTGTAGTAATAACAATGCCGTCGTTACCAATTAAATCTAATAAACTCATGACACAATCCATCCAAGAACAAGACCAACAACACCAAAGTCAAAATCAGCAAATGTTGTTGCTTCTAGACCTAGGCCACCAAGTACTGGAAGCAGTAGCATTGGTAAAAATGAGATACATAGGCCTTGAGTAAATGCGCCTAGTACCGCACCACGTAAACCACCCGTTGCGTTACCGTATACGCCTGCTGCACCACCTACGAAGAAGTGAGGAACAACACCCGCAACAATAATTGTCCAACCAAATGCACCTTGAATACCCATTGCAACTAGACCTGCTGTGAATGAGCTTAAGAAACCGATTAATACTGCGTTAGGTGCCACTGGGAATACCATTGGACAGTCTAGCGCTGGTTTTGCACCTGGTACTAAAGTGTCTGAAATACCTTTAAATGCAGGAACGATTTCAGCAATCAGCATTTTTACACCTTGCAGTACGATGTATACACCACCAGCAAACGTTAATGACTGCATGAAAGTAAATACAACCCAGTTTTGACCGCCAGAGACACTTTCTACAAACTCACCGCCTGCAAATACAGAAGCAAGCAAGAAGAACAGAAGCATGGTAGTTGCTACGGCTACAGGAGTATCACGTAGGAACATTAAGCTTTTTGGTACATTAATGTCTTCTGTTGATTTTGATGTGTCACCAAACTTGCTACCAATATAACCTGAAATCACATAAGACAAGGTTGAGAAGTGACCCATTGCCAACTGATCGGTACCCATTACTTTTTCAGTATATTTTTGGGCAATAGCAGGCATGATAACCATTAATGAACCAACAATAACTGAACCTAGCGCCACTAATGTTGTGCCTGTAATATCTGCTGTCGATAAAATTACCGCGACAAGCATAGACATAAACATGGTGTGGTGACCCGTTAAAAAGATATATTTTAAAGGAGTGAAACGAGCTAATAATATATTTACGATGAACGCAAAGAACATAATTAATGCCATTTCATAACCAAACGCTTCTTGTGCTAATGCCACAATCGCTTCGTTATTTGGAATAACACCACTTACACCAAAAGCTTCTGTAAATACCGCAGAGAAATTATTTAATGCGCCAACCAATGCGCCTGCACCAAAACCAAGAATTAAGAATCCCATTACGGTTTTAATTGTGCCTTTTAGAATGGTTGATATATCTGATTTTTGGGCAACAAGACCAATAAATGCAATTAAACCAACCATGATTGCTGGCTCTTTTAATAAGCCGAGCATGAACTCAAAGAAATTTGCCAT
This sequence comes from Aliivibrio fischeri ATCC 7744 = JCM 18803 = DSM 507, assembly GCF_023983475.1. Taxonomy (NCBI): domain Bacteria; kingdom Pseudomonadati; phylum Pseudomonadota; class Gammaproteobacteria; order Vibrionales; family Vibrionaceae; genus Aliivibrio; species Aliivibrio fischeri. The sequence continues at coordinate 536,097 of NZ_CP092713.1, read as the reverse complement.
AATAGCGACCTTAGCTTAGATGAATGTTTTTAATTGCGCTTCAATTGATGCTTTATCAAAGATATTGGCAAGACTTACGATGTTTTGTTTACCAGCCTCTTCAAGTTGAGTCGCTACGTCTGTCGCTGCCACCCAAATATCAGCATTGCTTGATGCTGCTGATGATAAATCTTCATGATCAATATCAGCTTCTAAACCAATTTTCTTTGCCACTTCTTTTACTGCCATTTCCATCATTAAAGAAGTGCCTAAACCGTTTCCACATACAACTAAGATCTTTTTCATTTTATATACTCTCTGTAGGGTTGCAGGAACTAAATAATAAGCTCCCGAGTTATTATGTAATGAATCTTAAAGAGTAAATTGGAGATTTAAATAGATCTAAATCACAAAGTCAAAATGAGATTGTGACGCAGATCTACTTAATACAGTCTTATTGATAGGGATGTTTCTTAATTTATTTTTTAGGGTTTTATTATATTTGAAGAGTGTGATCTAGATTGGAATTTATATTTTAATTAAGGTCGTAATTATTTAGCGTTTATTTTCTCATTATTTTATTTTGAATAAATCTATTATTTACCGTAATCAGTAAGCATTTTTTTCAATAAATTATTCACGTCCTTGGTTTTTTTATTTCTCTTAGTTAATGCACTTAACGAAGTTGGTAATTCAGGTTCTTCTTTTGTGCTTGTTGGCTCTTCGGCTTTGGTTTTCATTTTTTGAACCGCAGGCAGTAGCATACGTACTTCTTCACCACTTTCTGTAGTAAGTAATACGATATTTTCAGATTCAACTTGAACAATGGTTAATATGCCGTGTTTTACAGATTCAACCTTCTCTCCCACCATGATAGATTCTGGTGGTACTGATCGGTCTGCCAATTGGCCGCTTCTTAACTTAGCTGCACTAATTGCACGAATATTACCCGTATTCTCAAAAGCCACAATCACAGTGTGTGTATTGTAGTATTCAATAACGGTGACATAACCGTGTTTTTTTGTTTTAAATCGCGCCCCATTTTGCATATCCAATGGCGCATCCATCTTTTTTGCTAACATTACTTCTTCCTACTTCACTTTACTAAATGCTTTATGTAATACAGATTTTTGCATCATTTAAGTATTCAGTTATTAGTAAGTATATATATTTCATTAATATACATCTATCATTACGCCTCTTTGTTGTGCAGTTCTTACCATTATTGTTACTATCTTAATCTCATTTCACTATTGTCCGGTTTCTATCATGAGCATTGAAAAGTTTGAATCTATTTATGAGCGAGCAGCACTCCGCAAAGGTGGAGCTGCGCAGCTTGAGTTGTTATTAAACAAGCCATTACCTCGTAGTGAATTAGCTAAAATTCCTGATGATCGCTGGTTAGCAGCATTTACAGAGAAGGTCTTTCAGTGTGGTATTTCTTGGAATGTAGTGAGAAAAAAATGGCCGAATTTTGAAGAGGTCTTTTTCCAATTTCGCATTCAACCACTGTTAATGCAACCTGACGAAGTATGGGAAGAAAAAGCACAAGACCCACGCATTATTCGTCATTTGACCAAGGTAAAAACCATTCCTGCGAATGCGATGATGATTTATTCTGCTGGGTTACAGCACGACTCTTTTGGCAACATGGTGGCGAACTGGCCAAGTGAAGACATTACCGGATTATGGGCTTACTTAAAGAAACACGGTCAACGTTTAGGTGGCAATACTGGCGCTTATGCATTACGCCAAATGGGAGTGGATACCTTTATCTTATCTTCTGATGTGGAATCTTACTTACGTAATTATGGCATTATTGATGGTGGTCGAGACACAAAACGTGTGCATCTCGCAGCAAACCAAGCCTTTAATCAATGGAAAGAAGAATCAGGCCGCAGCTTATCTGAGATCAGCCAAGTGATCGCTTATAGCTGCGGTGATAATCGAGTGCTTATTTCAGCATCCGAGCAGTAAAACACTCATTACGGTGTTGGTTTAGTCGATTGCATTTCAACTAGACCACCGCCGTTATACACCTCTTTGAATCCCACTTGCTTTAAGTAATTCATGGCTTTTCCCGAACGTGCGCCACTTCGGCAATACACCACTATCGGGGTGTCTTTATCTATTTTAGCGAACGCTTTATCTACTGTATTTAACGGGTAGTTCGTTGCACCATCTAAATGCCCTTGGCTAAATTCCCCAGGAGTTCGCACATCAATTAATAATGCGCCCTGCTCTACTTGCTCCCACGCTTGTTCACTTCGCTCTGAGCTCCAGCTATTAAAAGAGAACATAGCCAATAGCGCACATAAACCTGCTTTTATTTTCATGTGTTTATCCTTCACAATTCAATTTATGCTAATCCTAATCCAGAGTGGAAGAACTCACCTATCCTATTGTTCAAATTTATAAGCCGAGATCAAAAAAACCAGCCTATTTCTTCTATTATAAGAAGGAATAACACTGGTTTTTTATTATTTCAGCCTAATCATATCAAGCTGATGTAAATCTTAATTATGCGTTTACTGCTTCTGTTTAACCTTCAGATTCACCACGAATAATACGAGTTAACTTAGGCGCAATTAATAGCGTAATAACGGCAACACCTGCAGTTGCATAACCAATCTTACCAAATACATCACTGTAGATAGCCAGTGTTTGGTTCGCGTCAGTTAAGCCTGCTGGTGCAGTTGTTAATGCTGCAACCCAACCTGCGATAACCGCAGCCGTTGCTGATGTTAAGAACCACATACCCATTGCAAAACCCATCATACGTTGTGGTACCAGTTGAGCTACCATCGCAAGACCGAGACCAGACACTAAAAGTTCACCTAGAGATTGGAAAGCGTAACAGATAACCAACCAGTTAGAGCTCATGATGCCATCTTCGTTTGCAAAGTTAGCACCGAACTTTAGAACTAAGAAAGACAATGCACACAGCACCATACCGAAAGCAAACTTGTAAGGCATAGCAAAACGCTCACCTAAGTTTGTGTAAGCCATTGCTAGGATTGGACTCGCAATCATGATCCAGAATGGATTTAATGCTTGGAACTGCTCAGGAGCAACAGAAATACCCAGAATGTTGTGTTCGATATTATGAATCGCAAAGAAGTTTAATGACGTTGGCATTTGGAAATAAAGCACAAAGAATACAACGCCTTGCAGCATTAATACGAACGCTACCAGCATTTTTGCACGCTCTAAACCAGAGATTTTAAACGCTTCTCTCATGTAAAGTGCAACAATCGCAATACCAACCACAACTAAAATTGCGTGAGCGTAAAACAAGTTTTGCAGTAATACTGAACATAAGAAACTAAGAGCAACGGTTGCTGCAACAACACCTAAATAATGTGTTTTATTTACTGCGATAAGATCCGGTTCTGAGCCAACACCTTTTACCATACGAGAACACATAACGAAATTAAGAACAGTGATGATCAGACCAACCGCACTCACACTAAATGCCATGCCATAGCCAAACTGGTTCGCAATCCAAGGCGTTAACAGCATAGAGAAGAATGAACCAAGGTTAATCGCCATGTAGTACATTGTGAATGCACCATCTAAACGGTTATCGTCTTGATCATAAACTTTAGCTAATAGACTTGATGGGTTCGCTTTAAATAGACCATTACCCATAGTAATAAAGCCCATTGCGACATAAATTAGACCAGAACCACCAATATTACCCGCCGATGCCGACACACCTAATAGTGCGTAACCAATGGTCAATATCAAGGCACCTAAAGTGATGGTTCGTTTGGTACCAATGACTTTATCACCAACCCAGCCACCGATAGCAACTGAGCCAAAAATAAGGTTCATCGCAGATTAGCGGGAATTGAAAACAAAAACGGCAGTTAGTGGTAAAGTTACATCGCCAAACACAACTTTTCACAAACTGCCGTTTTCATGCCAAATAATACTTTTTTATCATCCTTCTGGAAAGGTTTTCAGATCGTAAAGTCTCATAAAACTGATTCATTAATCTCTATAACCTTAAAACCTGACTCCCCAGCATTCTGCTCTTGCGGGCGACTCTCTGAATTTACTCACGATACTCAGTGGCGAACTATTAAAGACGCTATGATATTAGGAACTCCAGTTGAACTTTTGATTCAGACTAGGCGCATTACATGTTTGCTATGCGGTACAAAAACGGAAGCAATATCTTGGCTTAAACCATACTCACGCCTGACTAATCGATTGATAGAATATATTGAACAACTGCTGCCTTTGCTGCCGATTAAACATATTTCAGAACTGACTGGAGTACATTGGCACACGATAAAGAATATTGATAAACAACGACTTAAACGAGTTATCCCTGACATACCATGGGATAAATTACGCCAACTAGTGATGGATGAGTTTGCCATATTTAAAGGACATCGATATGCAACAGTGATTGCCGATGCGCAGACACATCAAGTGCTTTGGATTGGTTTAGGTAGAAGCCGAACTGATATCAGGCCTTTCTTTGAAGAGCTTGGTAAGCATGCCGAAAATATCGAAGCAGTGGCTATGGATATGAATACAGCTTTCGATCTCGAAGTGAAAGCTCATTGCCCTAATGCACGTATTGTATACGATCTTTTTCATGTGGTAGCCAAATATGGACGAGAGGTAATGGATAGGGTTAGGGTAGATCAAGCGAATCAACTCAAAGAAGACAAAAAAGCTCGTCGTTGGATTAAGCGTTCACGCTGGATCCTTTTGAAAAATAGAGACAATCTAGACGTAAATCAACAGAGTTATTTAGATGAAATACTTTCGGTAAACCACGATTTAATGGTGACTCATTTGCTAGGAGAGCAATTAAAAGAGCTCTGGTATTGTGACTCAGAAACGCAGGCAATAGAACTATGGGATGTATGGTGGCAACAGGTAAATGAGAGTGGGATCAAACCACTAATCAGTTTTGCACGAAAGTTAAAACCATACCTTCACGGAATTGTTAGTTCGTCTTTATATCGATTAAATACATGTACACTGGAAGGAATAAATAACAAAATTAAGTTAATCAAAAGAATGGGGTATGGCTACAGAGATACGGACTATTTCTTTATGAAGATAAAAGCGGCTTTCCCCGGAAAGCCGCGATGAACCAATTTAAAGCGTGGCTTGATGTTCAAAATGTCTTACCAAAAGGGGCATTAGGTAAAGCTATCGCCTACACTCAAAAACAATGGCCTAAATTACTCACCTATCTTGAGGATGGTGATATTAGTATCGATAATAATGTCACAGAAAGAGACATTAGGCCGTTTACCACAGGTAGAAAAAACTGGATGTTCTCGACTTCTGTCGAGGGTGCGAAGGCGAGTGCTAACTTGTATAGCTTGGTAATGACATGCCGCGCTAATGACATTAACCCGTATTATTACTTCCAGTATTTATTTACGGAGTTACCTAAACGTGATCCAGCTGATGATATGTCGGATCTTATGCCGTGGCTTGTTGAAATGAGTGATGCAGAGTAAAGCATCACTAGTTCATTAAGCGCTTACTTTTCGCTGCGTACGATATAGCGAGCAGCGCATCTGCCCTCTACTTATCGTGGTGTTGCCGCTTAGCTGGCCCCATAAGGCTAGCTAAGCATGAGGAGAAATTAATTAAAAACACATAAAAAAGACCAAGTACTATGAACTTAGTACTTGGTCTTCGTTAAAACGGACTCTCTATCTATACGAACAAAGGATTCCTTATCATTTATTTAATACAATCATCACAGGTTATCACCAAATCAACTCGACGGTCTTTGGGGTTATTGACTCCTGTCGCGCTCGTTTCGCCCATCCCTTTCACCGTGATACGATCATTTGCGACACCTTGCTTTTGCAGTTCTTTTGATATCGTTTGAGCGCGTTTCTCTGATATCCATAAGTTATATTTTGCACTGCCACTGCTGTCTGTATGACCAACGACATAGACTTTAGATTGTGGGAACTGCTCCATTAACTCATTGACTTCACTTAAGTCTTTTTGCAATTTTTGCTTGTCTTCTTTGGCAAGAACACTACTACCACTGTTAAATCTTGCGGTGATTTTTTTCGATTCGAGAACTTTAACGTCTTCATTCAATTGATTCGCCTTTTTTAACGCTTGTTCTGCTTGCAGGCGCTTTTTCTTTTCGGCTTCAATTTGACGCTTTAATTTTGCCTCATTTGCTTTGCTTTGCTCTTGTGCTTTTTCTGCCTGGCGCTGTAACTCTGCTTCACGCGCTTGACGTTGTCGCTCGGCTTCTTCCGCTTTACGCTGCTGCTCTGCCAATGCCGTATTTTTTTGCTTTGGCTTACCTGTAAACTGGTATTTCAAACCAAACATCAACGCATGGCTGTCCATTTGACCTGTATTATCATCACCAATACCACTAATATATTGGTAACCGATATTCCCAACCCAATTAGATGTTAATGCATAATCAAAACCCACTTCTAATAGCGGGGAAAAACCATCTGCATTGTCTTCTATCCCCATACTGGTTTTCGTGACATTCCAGCGTGCAAAGCCTAAACGACCATAGCCGCTCCAATTACTTTCATTAAAAAAGTAATTGTATTTAAATGCTGACTCTATTAGCGAATTGGCTACTGCTACATCCTCTACTTCTAACTTGCCTAAAGATTGATAACCAAGATCCCAACTCCAGTTTTTGTTAATTTGATAACCTCCAAAAAAACCATACCCAAAAGAAGAAGGGGCATCATCTGAATTATTATCTACAGATTGTTGATAACCGCTTTTTGCACCAATAAAGAAACCACTTTCAAATGCTGATTTCTCATTTTTTAAAGGTTCTTCTGCTTTCGCTATATTTGCTTGACTTAACAAAGCGCACAGTATACTCAGAGAGATCTGTTTTTTTTTCATCATCATTTTATTACCTTTCTGATCAATTAATATGCAAACTGCACAGAGCCAGTTGCAGCAACAGGGTAACGAGGCAATACAAGCAACTCTTCAGAGCAAGTTTCATCTCCCTCATCAATTGACGCGCATACCGTTAACATTTTACGCCAGTCTTTATTTTGGAGTATATAGCTAGATTTTCCCTCTACAACCACTTCTCCATCCACCTTCCAAGCATAATTTACTGTCCCCTCCCCCGAAACTTCTACTTCCGCTGTTGCTGTATCGGCAACAAAAATACCATGAGCACTCGCTTCTGTTTGTTTAATTGATACTCCGACCACAGAACCTGAGCCGCCTGAGCCGCCTGAGAACATATTTTCAGAGTTACAACCTGTTAAGCCAAAAATTAAAAACGCAGATAATAAATATTGTTTCATAACAACCCTTTTATAAATAGAAACACAGCACCACATAGGAATACTGAATATTAAGCTTGGCTTCATTTTAATTAATTTACATGAGATACAACAGGGCCGTTTAAAATAAAATAAAAATAAAATGCCATAATAAAAACACAAAGAATTACACGTGAAATACAGGAAAAATACTATAATATAGTGGTATGGATGTAACTCTAATAAAAAAACTTATTCTTTAATTAACAAAATTTTGTTTAATTATATTGTCTTTTAATGATTGACGTGCGTTAGACGAATTATAATCCGAAATGATTATGCCTAGATGCTTACCCGACTTGTCTGACAAATATTCATTCAACCATGGATTAATTCGCGAATCTCCAAGACCGGGAACTCCAGTCCAATAATTAAAATAACCGCTGGTGAAATTTAATGTTAAAGTAGAACTCAATGACGCGGGCACGCTTGATGAATAATTAATTAAATCCATAATCACATCTTTTTTGCCATTCACTGAACTATCTGTATAACCAAAACTGTAAAAATCTTGCACCTCGACATCAACATCATTCCAACCTACGTATTGCGTACCTTTAATATTATCTCGCCAGTTATCTATGCTTATTCCTCCCTTTATTTCGTAGGTTCTATCCACTAAGATTATTTTTCCTCTTAATTCCTTTATTGTTTTAAATTCATAAGTAAGATCCCACATATCGACCATATCTAACTCTTTAAGATAATCATCAAATACTTGTTGATATGTTTTTGTGTTCCCCTCTGTCTTATGCTCTTTTTTCATCATTATAATGATAAATTCACTCGGATTCTGAATGAGGAAATCTTTTATATGTTGCATTTCTGTATCAAAATGGGTATCAAGAAAACAACTACCATGATGTAACGGAAAGCTATCATTATAAAAACGTGTACGAATATCAAAAAAACGTACTCCCGCATTCAACTGCTGGGGAATGCTTTCCGATTGCACAACTATCGTTTGTATCAAACCACTATCGCAAGTCCAAGAAGCTTCATCAGCAGCTGAATCATGGGTTCCAGGTATCGATATTTGATTAATGTACAGGTCATCTGCTATACCGCTACCCCATCTATGATTCTCACCTTTTACCCAACCAGTTTCATACAAGTCCATGCTGCCTTTATTATCCCCTTCCCATATAATAGGTTCACCTCTTTGTATTTGCTCTCCTTCACTGCCTCCCCGTTGATCTGTGTGCCAATATCGATAGCTATACATCAATGGAAAATCTGAATAAGGAAGAAAATAATCAACATTCTGATATGTTTGAGTTTCTACTACAGCATTTTTGTAATGGTAAGTAACAGAAAATATCTCCGTTTCTTTCCATTGAGCAACTAAACTAATATCTTTTGTAAGCTGAATTGTTGAACCTGGATGATAAATTATATTCGATGCTTCATCTAACCAATGTTGAAATGTATAATCATGCCTAATTGGTTCACTAGAAGAAACACGCACATAAGAGCCATGTGGATGCTTTCAACAATAAGGTCATTACCATTATTTGAGTCATAAGTTAGTGTGTGCTCTTCTATCCACTGCGCTGTCAATATCGTGTCTTTTATAACCTGTATTTTCGTATTAGGTTCATAACTATTTCCAGATTCGTTATCAAACCAACATTGAAATATATAGCCTTGTTTAATTGGTACTTCCGAGCTTACTGTTACATAGCTACCGTATGTATGTTCACCACCATCTATGGGAGAGAGATTACCATTATTCTCTTCATAAGTAAGTGAGTAACTATTGATAAACCACTTAGCCACAAATGTGGTGTCACCTAAAACTAAATAGTCTTCTCCCGGGTAGTAAGCATTCTGATTATTTTCCCAATAATGAAAAGTATAGCCTTCTTTAAATGGTCTATTAAATGATAACTTCATCGTTGTTCCTTTAGGAGAATATTCTCTATTGTAAGGAACATCATGATAGGCTTCACTATAATATGAAATTTCATATAATATTGGTTCCCACACGGCATGAAGAACAACATCGTTATTCACTTCAAAAAACTCTCCAGGCAAATAAACTCGATCTTTATAAAGCCAACCTTTAAATTCATGTTCATTTAATTTGGGCTCAACGGTTGAAAGACTTATCACTTCACCACTTTCATGTTGCGATGATGAAATAGATGGATAACCTTCTTTAACATCATATTCAAGAGTATATTTAATAATATTTGTAGGTATTTCTTCATCATTGCACCCCCCCAATATTAAGAAGGATAAAACAATCATAACAATTCGATAACACATGCAACGCTCAATTATTTAATGACAACAAAACGACTAACTTAATCCGCTCAATAAGTAGCAATACAAAAAAGCTAACAACACAGTTATTAGCTTTATAATTAAGAAGACCTCATAGTTATTGCTCTCTCAAATAACTAATGAGAGCTTTTTACAGCGATTAATATATAATTTTATTTTTCTAAATTTGTAAAGTGTATTGTACTGTATAGAACTCCACTAATAAGCATATTGAATAGGTTGACTAGCACTAACCGGGTGTCGAGGTAGTACGTTCAACAATTCAGAACATGTTCTCACTCCTTCAAACAACACACACGCTTCTAATTTTTTACGCCAATCTTTATTTTTAACTTTATATGTATCACCTGTACCAACAAGAACATCATCGACTTTCCAGTTTACAGATCTAGAGCTAATATCACCACTATGCTCAATAGCAACAGTTGCAGTATCTGCTACAAATATCCCATGTTCACTTATCTCATTTTGTAAAATTGAAACCTTCGCAATGCTTCCGCTTGGTGATGAATCATCAGACCCGCACCCAATTAAAGAAAATATGACAGCTAATACAACTGTAAGTTTTTTCATAGTAGAACCTTTTAAATAATTAAAACTCGAATAATCAGATTATCATTTAAACTCATAAAAAACATGTGCATATAAAAATATATATTTTTTTAAAAGCCTATAAAGAAAAAGCATTGCCATCGCTATCCATTTTTTTAAAAATGAATCGACTAAAGATGGTAAAATAGGGGGCCCATATAAATAGCCTTGTTGATAAGTAGTTGATGAATGATGTGCTCGTTTGCTATTTACCACCGTACTCTCCAGAGCTCAATATCATTGATGATATTGTGGAAGAAAGTAAAATATGAATGATTATCATGTGAAGCGTTCAAAACGTTTGAAGAACTCAATATTAACATCAAAAACATATTAAATTATTACTGGGGGAACATTCACAATAACTTTTGCGTGACTACTTAATGTAAAATATTTTTCAAAAAAAGGCTTTAGTAATACAACCAAAGCCTATAATAAACAAATTTCTTCTACATTAAATATCTACATCATATTTTCATTGTTATTCGTTAAATACGTCGGTAACAAACTAGGTAGTATTGGAACACTATGAAAATAACCTTGCTGGTAATAACCCTCATGCTCTTCAAGTAAATTTTTAACTTTAAGAGTTTCAACACCTTCATATATTACTCTTGCATTTTTAGAGCTCGCTAATGACACTACTTTTTTTATATAATCCATATAATCTGCATTATATTGAAAGCCCTTTGTTATTTTTTTATCTACTTTAATCTCATTTATAGGTAACTTAATAACCCTATCAACGTTTGAAAAATCAACCCCAAAATCGTCAATAGATAATTCCACACCTTGCAAGCTCAACCTTAAAACGCTTGTTAAAAACTCTTTTTGAATATCATCACTTATGTTATTTTCGGTTAACTCTACAACAATAGGATTCATCACACCAAACTCTTTAAGACCAATAATATAATTTGATACATCATCATCTACCAATAAATTAGGATCTATATTTATGGCGAACCGTATTGATTTATCTACACCAGAAAAAAACTGCAAGTAATCTTTTACAAACTGCTCCAACACAATCTTAGTGAAATTCTTTTGTTTATTAAATTGATTAATTAAAGGCAAAAATGAGCTAGGAGGCAACAAAGCACCATCAGAATCTAACCAGCGGGATAAAATTTCAAAACCAACAACGCCCCCCGTACTTGTGTCAATTTGCGGTTGATACATTAAACATATTGGATAATTATCATCTTCACTTAGTACTTTTAAAGACTTTACCCCCTCTTTTTTACTTCCAGAGTTCAGTTCGTTTCGAATAAGCAATAACATATCCTCTGCAACGAATGGTTTTTCAAGCGAAGCCACAATATTTAACTCATACAACTTACCTAACATACTGGCTGAACTCAGAATATTCTTATCCAGCCCTGATAAAATAATGATTTTAGAGCTAATCTTTGCCTCTGACATGATGTTTAATAATTCAAAACCATCGCCATCTGGCATCATGATATCCATAACAATAAGATCATACTCATTTTTATTAATCTTATCTTTTGCGTCATACGCATTAACTGATGTATGAATAGATGCCTCTTCATCCAAATCTGAAATCACATTCATCAATATCTCTAATGACAGCTCGACATCATCTACAATTAAAATTTTCTTATTCATTATATATCGCCTTATACTCTAAGATAATATCGATTAAGTTTCTTTGGTTTCTGAGCAATACTTGATTCATTATCAGTACTTTTTCATTCATTAACTCTGCGCTTACCGTTTTATACTCAAACCCCAAACCTGTTAATATATCAAACATTCTTTTACTTGTGGTATAGATACAAAATACTTTTTCGGGATTCGAACTGTACAAATAACTGTATAATTTCTTCCCGAGAGTTGGAACAAGCGTCTCCTCATGCGTTAAATTCATACTTAAAATGAATTCATTTTTAAAACAATCTAAGTGAGTATACTTTTGCTTTAAATCATTTGTTATTGATGAATCAACACTTAAAATATGAGCTAATAATCTGCCATTACTCATGACTATTATCAACTCACCAAAATATTGATTAATCACTTTTTCAAAAATCGTTTTTACCTCAAGACCTTCATTTAAAAAATGAGAAAAAATGATGTTTTTTTCATGCTTAATAATGAGCTCTAGAAAAGGTAAAAACTCAGGTAAAACAAATGAATTCATCGCGTTTATTTTAACAACCTCAAACGCTGAGCACTCTCTCTCAACAAAATACCCATCGACATGAATCTTATTAATTAGACTGCCTATGTTTTTGCGGTAATCATCTTTACCCCAAACATCAAGAAACTTTATTCCAAGCAAACTCAGCAATTCATTTTTTCTGCTAAGGTGTGGTTTCGTGACACCTCTTTCCCAGCGACTTAAGGTTACGACATCCAAGTTCATGAAGTTTCGACTGCTTTTTTGAATAAGCTCAACAAAAGCAGCTTGTGACAACCCATTGTTTAACCGAAAATTTCTTATGATTTCACCAAACATTTTTGCTCTCGCACTTTAAAACATAGGCTAATTTTGAATTAATAAATCAAAAAAGCTAAGGGCACATTAATATTATCTTTTTATAAAAAGCCCACAACCTGTAACAAATTAATTTTAAAAACTATTCTTATACTTAAAGCCCTATAGCAAAAGTTAACAGCCACAAGAGCCACATTTTAATGCACAATTCAACGCAGTTAAGATATCCCCCTCACTAATTGGTTTTGTAATATAGCATTCAAAATGCGAACGCATTAGGAGCTCTTCTTGTAGAGTTGCTCGTGCTGTTACTGCAACAATGGGCACTGTAGACCCTGAACTTCTTAACCGCTTGGCTAACTCTACGCCCCCCATAACAGGCATTGATATGTCAGTAAAGACAATATCAATATCACTATTAGAAAAGATAGCCAAAGCACTTTCCCCACTGTCAGCCATAACAGTAGATACACCAAGTGACTCCAAATGAAATTGTAATATTTCTCTATTGAACTCTACGTCATCCACAATGAGTGCTGTTGTCTCTTTGAAATCATATTTAAAGTCAACTTTAGCTCCTCCCTTCTCAGCATTATTCTTCTGATCTTTTCTAAGCATGTCACTTGAAAAAACCAGTCTAAAAATAGTACCCTTACCTAATTTACTAGACACGGTTAGCTCACCTTTCATTAAATCCACTATGTTTTTTGTAATAGCGAGCCCCAAACCGAAACCTTCATTTTCATCTTCTTTATTAACTTGTTCAAAACTGTTAAAAATGGTTAAGAATTTACTTTCTGGTATCCCTACACCGGTATCAATAATATCAAAACTTATTGTTTTACCTTCGGAATCTAAAACTACCCTAAGCTCAACTTTACCTACTTTCGTAAATTTAAACGCATTTGATATAATATTAGTCAATGCTTGTTTAAAGCGCAGCTCGTCAACGAAAAGTAAACGGTTACTATCAATATCAAGTAAAGTGACTTTAAAACCTATGTTTTTTTTCATGGTCAATGGTTTAAAGACACTTTCAATATCACTCAATAATATATTGATGGGAACATGTGTTGGTTTCAAAGCGTAATTACTGGCTTTAACCTTTTCTAAATCTAAAAAATCATTCACCAACTGAAGAATAGTGTCACCTGACGTTAATATTGAATCTATAAAGTGCTCATGGTTAAATTTGCTTTTTTTCATCATGGTCGCGTAACCAATTACAGCATTTAGTGGCGTTCTTATCTCATGAGAAACATTCGACAATAGTATTGATTTTTGCCTGTTTGCTTCATTTGCGACATTAACGGCTTGCTCGTATTGACGAGTTCTCTCTTCTATCTCATTTTCTAGCCCATCAATTAAATCTCTTAGTGAGCAACTTGCTTCACTGTAGGCACTGGATAGCGCCTCTATCTCGTCACCATTACTTTTAATCACAAGCATTGATTTTTCATAATCTTGCGCCTTTAATGCTTTTGCCTGTTTCACTAACTTTTTAAGAGGGGAGGTTAAATTATTTATGATTAAAGTATGCAAAATAACAAATATAAACAACAAGATAACGCTTAAACAGAAAATATAAACAAACAGGTGTTTGTCTGTTTTTAAAATATATTCTTTAATATTTAAAAAGTTACTCATCGTGATTGATTGCGGTGTAAAAAGTATTAGAATGAGTCCTGTATCATTACTCCTATAAAACGAAAAAAGGGATTGATTTTTACCGTCATCAACAGAGATAAAACCAGAATCATGTGAAAGCATATGTGATAAAGCTGTTTCTTCTTTCCCACCGTACTTCACATAACGATTAAGTAGTCCCGTTATGTTTTTATTGTAGTTATAAGCGACTAAATAACCACTTTTATCCATTAAAAAGTATTGATAATTTTCAGATGAGTTTATATTATCAATCACTAAAGAGTGACTTAAGTAATCAAGATCTAACTCAAACCTTAATAACCCATTATTCTCCATGTAAGAGTACAAAAAAAACTTTTCTATGCTCTTTCCTTTAACTACTTTTTTAAAGAAAATACCTTTATAGCTAGTGAGTTTTCTTGCTTCAAAAAAATATGATGAAACGTTATAGCGCCCATTTTCAATAAAATGCCTTTCATTTTTTTCTACATTAATAATAGATAATTCTTTGATATAGCCTTTAGAATAACTAATCTCTTTAAGCAGCTCTTCAGCAATATTATTAAATGAACCTCCATTCAAAATAAATTGATTATAAACATCACCTGTAATGTGCTGCATACTCTCAGAAATTAAATGAATCTCTCGCTCTAAATTCCCATTTTGCGCTTTTAAAAAGTTACTAAGTAACTCTCTATCATGTTTATTTACACTTTCTTTTATTTTATCAAACTGTTTTTGGGAAGTATCGTTTACTAACGTAAACAATGAGAGTGAGAATAGCGACACAAAAATAATAAAAAAACAAGCATTAAATGCTATAAGGCGATTTTTTATCTTCATAATGCCCCCTTAATCTAAAGAATAAATCAAGTTTTGAAGTAAAAGATCAAGATGTGCATATATACTTGCAGGGCATAATACCTCTTTATATTGCTCTATTTTTATACATATCCTTGTGATATAAATAGCGCCAACAGAAGAAACGATGCCCTTTAATTTATGAATTAACTTAACAGAAAGCATATTACTTTCACTTGCCTTTTTAAACTCAAGTTGAATAGATAACAAACTTTTTTTAGCTATTATTCGAAAACGCTCTCCTTTTGCTGATAAGTAATCAACACCTGTCACAAGACAAAATTCATACTGATCTATGTAAGTTATTTCTGATTTATAATTCATGATTAATTACCCACTCAACCTTACCCATCATTAACACTAAATAATAGCAACAAACTTACAACAAAACAAAAGTATTTAATTTAGGTGTAAATTTAAATAATTCTACTATTAATAAACGTCATCATTTTACTTATGCTTACCATCAAATAATCATAAAGAAAAGTATGTATTACTACTGAAAATGGGTTCATTCTTGAGATCGTGACTATAATAAAATTCTTGGTCCTTATAATAGTTAAAATCTTTCTCTAAAATGGGGGCATCTGAGTAAATATCTACAGCATAATCATTAAATGTCATATCATAATATGAAAAATCGGTGTTATTATCATCGCTATCTCGATTCATTATCAGCATAATATCACTTAACGAACTAGGAGCATTCACCACTAGTTGATCATAAACCTGAATTAGCTTATCAAAATTACGCTGTTGACTATCTACATATAATCTATTTGAATCCCATAGTTTACCTCTTTCGCTTAGTTGATACTGGCCTGTTCGACTCGATAATAGACAGTTAAATAATACAGTATCATCCCAGCGTTGATCAATTTTGTTTAATGCTAAAAAATCGGAGATAAAAGGTAAAGAACCAAACCTTATATTCCTTATAGTCGAGTTGTTCTTCACATATAACTCAGAAATTAAATAAGGTGTAACATTAATTACGACCCCATGATTTAAAGCAATATAGTCTAAATCATCCAGCATCGATTTATCTACAATTGAGCGAACTGCACTATTTTGAATATAGTCAGGCTCTACAATTTCAGGTTCAATAAAAGTTACAAGGGAAGATTCTAGCTTTAAGCTACTATTAGATAAAATAGAAGGCGATGTAATTAGACTTTCTATTTTTCGATCACATGCACAAATTAATAAAAGAAAACTACAAATTAAAAATAACCGCATTTGACGTTCACCACATAGCTATTTAAATGTAGAAATTAAAATATACCCCTCTTGATTAAAATAGCACATAAAAAAAATAAAAACACCAAATGCCTACCTTGGTGTTTTTACATAGATATTGACTTGTTTTTCAAAAAATATTTTTGTTCGAATAATAAGCGATATGTTTATTAAAACTAGAATTTTAATATAAAAAAACAGCTACAAAAGTAGCTGTAAAAAAACTATTTAAAAAAAGATAATTCTTTGCTTAGCTTATTAGTTTGCTGAGATATATCACTGTTCGACTCTAGTGTTAATTTTACATAATTAACATTGTGTTGCACCATCTCATTAATAGAAACAATGCGTTGAGAGATATCGCTAATAACTGAAGATTGCTGATCTGATGCTGTTGCCACTAATGAGTTTATTTCAGAGAGATTGCCAATTTTATCAGATATCTTAACAAAAACAGCTTCTATTTCATTTGCAACGGCCTGAGATTCATTTATTAAGTGAGAATTACTTAACATGTAATCATCCGCTTTTTTTGATTGAGCTTGAAGTTTACAAATAATATTTTTAATATCAACTGTTGAGTCTTGCGTTTTCTTTGCTAACTCACGAACTTCATCCGCAACAACTGCAAATCCTCTCCCTTGCTCTCCGGCTCTTGCTGCTTCAATAGCGGCATTTAGAGCAAGTAAATTAGTCTGTTCTGATATTGAATTAATCACATCAACTATCGAACTAATATCATTTGAGAAATCCCTTAACTCATTGACGATAATAACAGATTCATTAATTGATGTATTGACTTGATTAGAAATATCTTGCGAACGATTTAAAGTGTTTGACCCCTGATTAACTACATCAACCATAACCGTTGTTAACGATTCAGCACTATCTGCATTTTTAGCAACATCTAAAGCTGTCGCTGATAATTCGGTTGCTGCTGCTGCTATCTGCTCCACTTCTGTCAGTTCAATCTCTACCTTATCAGAAACATTTTTTATCATTATTTCGATATCTTTTTGATTACTATCTAGCTCATTCATACTAGTTTCGGCAGATTTTGTAATCTTAGATATAGTAGACTGCAGGTGAGATAGTGAATCAGATATATTATCAAATTCATTATTTGATTTCGTTAAAGAAAACTCACTAAAGTCGCCACCTGACATTTTATCAATGATTGAAACCACCTCTGGCATCACCTTTAGTTCTTTATCAATCAAGAACTTGATGAGGAAAAACATGGTAAATCCGATAAATAACAACAAACCAACAATAAGAATAATAATTAAATTATTTGCTTTAATGATCTCAGTCAAAGGAATAAATGAAAAAAGCTTATATCCGTTAAAAATCGTATTTTGAGTAACACTATAATACTCATTATTGGCATTTTGATATTTTAATGGCGTTTCATTTGCATCTGCAAACCAAGGTCTTAGTTCAAATAAGTCTTTAGAAACCCACGACTGATTAATTTTATCTGTTAATAACACTTTATTGTCATTATCTGTTATTGCAAACTCAACGCCTAAATCAGGCAGTAATGCGGAAAGCATAATATCACTTGCTAGTACGCCTACTATTTCACCATTATCTCGTACTGGTACAGAAAGAGAAATGATAAAATCTCCAGATAAATTGGTTGTTGCTGTCGATATATTAAAGTCTTTTTTATCATCAACAATACGTGTAAACCACTCTTTATTTAACTTTCTTGCATTATACCCTGTGTTGATATATCCGCCTTCTTGTGCACTAAACACATATCCCTGCATGTCAGAAAAATAAATATCTTTGGTTGATTCCTCTTGACTAATTATTGAGTTAAACCTTTCTAAAAAATCATCTTCTGATGCAGCCAACTTATCAATAAAAAATAAGCTAGATAGCTTTTTTAATGCTACGATATCTTTCTTTAGATCTTCCTCAAATAAAGATGATACGCTTGACACAACAACTTTATCTGCCTTAATTGTTTCATTTTTTTGAACGTTATTCATACTGTAAAAGATGGAAACTGTTGATATTGCTAACAAAACTAAAAAAGCAATTATATAAATTTTATATATTTTCTTTATCATAATAAAAACCGAATTAAGTTAGTAGTTCACCTGTAATTAGCTATAGGTAAAGAATGTACAAGTAAAAGTAACGGGGGGGACCTTAAAAAGACACAGCATAATAATAATTAATATTAAAAAAGTGCCTAAGTATCATTTGTTGTGATAATACTCAACAAAGTCACTGTAGTACTTGCTTGGAAGATTCTCTCCCGCTTTTAACCTTTTAACTCCTTGAGCAAACTTAATGTTTATATGATATAAATAACGGTTATCAAAAATAATTTTTCGTGCATATTCAGCTTTAAGCTCTTTTGCTATGAATGAAATATAAGGTACTGGTGACTTTTCAATATCATATTTTATCGCTACCACAATATGTATAGGATTCAAAATAATAGCATCGGCTTCTTTTAACTCTTGAATCTCATCATAACTTAATAAGGAATTTTGTACCCCTTGAATATGGCTTTTCACTATCGCCTTCCCTTCTTGGTCTTCATGTTCTTTCTTAATATCATGCTTTGACATTCTATTATTTTTTTCAAAAATTGCTCTTTGAATGAAATAATCAAAAAATAATGAGATCAAAGATATTATGATAAATCCTAAAATAATAAAAAATAGGTATTCTTTACTATTTCCTTTAACTAAAAAAGTCGATATACATATAACATACATACTAAAAAAAATAGTTATAAAAAAAACATTCATCCACGGAAACATTTTTTTAAATGAAAGGTACTTCATATTTTCTATAGGGTTAGGCATTCTAAATATCTTAAAGTTTAACACCACCCCTCGATTTAATAAGGCGTCAGTCACAATATTGATAAATAATCCTAAAAATAACAACACTAGAATAAACTTTATAATAAACATTAAGTTATCATAAAAATCAGGATTAGTGATACTTAAGAACTCTATTTTAAAGCTATCAATAAATAAAAAAAACACGTAACATAAAAAACAAATCAAACAAGCCGCTACAATATTTTGCAATCCAAAGTTAACGCTAATTTTCTGCCCTTCTGAACGTGATTTTTTCTTCTTTCTCGGTGTTGCGTCTTCTGTTTTTTCCATTACATTCCTTTTGATACAAGAAGGTATAAAACTAAAATACTTTTAATTGGCATAGAAAAAGTCAACATATTTATATTACTGTTAAGCTTGGATATAAAGGCAATCGATACATCAACAAGAATTAAAGGAATAATAAAGTATAATGCTTCTTTCATATATAAATGATATATCGATAAAAAATCCTCAAATAGGTACTCAATAGGGTCAATTTTTAACTCAATTAAAATATTTACAATAGATTCTATATGTATAAAAAATGCATCTTTAAACATAATATGTGCGAGGTAATACATAAAAAAAAGCTTAGCGAGCGTTGATTCACCTTCATCACTTAACGAAGATATAGAGTCTACATAACCTTCCCCTCTCATTGTATCCAAAAGGTCACCAATACCCAGTAGAATATGTACTGGTAAAACAAATAGATAACCAAGAAAAAGAGAATATCCAATAATAATGATACGTGTCTCTAAGTTTAGAGAAACGGCTTCACCAGAGGTTCCAAATGAAATAAAGCATGAGACGCCTAGAACAGCCGCTATTGATATTTTATAAAGAAATGCTTTGCTATTATCAAAAAAGGGAACAAAAAATATAGCTGCTAAGAACACCAATATATAAAAAATAATACTCTCTAAGATTAAGTCATACGCCATAAACTCATTAAACCTTGAATGACAGCAACATAATTCTTATTTATATAAAAGACAGTGACAATGATCTTGTATAACAGTGCCAATGATTGATCTTGCACTTGAAATATAGATAATATTAGAGATATTAATACTGAACCTATTGCTATTAATAAAACATAATAAGTTAAATGCATTAATATTTCATAGAGTACTTCCTTCATAAGTATCCTTCAATCAAAATGTTTGAGACCCAATTCCAACCGTCTGCATAAAAGAAGAAAAATAATTTAATTGGTAAAGAAAAAGACGATGGTGGCATCATCATCATGCCTAATGCCAAAAGAATAACAGAAACTAAAAAATCGATAATAATAAATGGTATAAATATTTTATATGCCAGTTGAAATGCAATTGTTAACTCACTTATCGTATAAGATGGTAATATTTCATGCATTTTGCACTTCTTCTCATCATTAATACACTCTTCTGATTTAAACTTATTCATAATTTTCGACTCATTTGTTCTATTTTTAATAAACTCCTTATACGGAGTAAAAGAACGGTCAATTACTTCATATTTACTTAATATATTTTCGGTTGAGTACAAAATTTGAGAGCTACTATTTAAATTAGCTATGGATTCAGATACTGGATCTTGAATTATTAGCACTGTTAACGCAGCACTCAACCCATATAAAACAAAGTTCGGAGGTGTTTGCGGCGCACCTATTGCTGTTCTTAATATTGAAAAGCAAATGCTTACCAATAAAAAAGGTGTTCCTATAACAAACAAAAACGAAAAAAACATTAGTAAAATAACACTAAAAATTAATCCGCCATATTGTGCATCTACTGAAAACAATATTTCCTCCTTACTTTGTATTATGATTTTATACTATGAACGAACAATTGTTTTTAATGATTCATTATATGAGTCATTAATTGATTTCATTGCTGACATATAGCTTGATTTGGTATCCGAGAATGACTGCTTAATGTCTGTTGCTTTATCTTTATGATGTTGCTCAACAGTCGCTTCTCGTTCAGATTGATTAATTGAAGGTTCAAAACAACCAGAAATAACCTGAGTTGAACTTTGAGAGACAGCCATGAAAGCTCCAGCTTCTGCAACGCCTTTTAATGATTCAGCCTTTTTTAGATTGCCGTCAATAATGGACTTTTGCATAGTCGTTAGGTCTTCTGAGTGTTTAATCTCATTCAAAAAGCCATTTTTTTCGATAGCGTTTTTACTTTGACTTTCTTCTATCTTTTTCAGTACTTGAATTTTCTCATTATCAGCAAGCTTACTCCATTCTAGCTTACTTTCCTTATCCATATTATGATAAATCCTTTCTTGACCTTTTGTGATATGAGTATCTTTCATATCATATGGTTTAAACTTCATGCCTTCAAAAGAAATTTTATCTCCAGAGATAGAGAACTGCTCTTTGAATCCATTATGTTTATTATTTGAAATGAACGAATCTTTGACTTTTGTCATAACAGAGCTGTCTGTGATTTTTTTAACACCTTTAGTTAATAGCCCACCAGTCATGCTACTCATCGCACCACCAATAACTAAACCACCAACAGAAGACCATATAGCTTGAGACATACGTTTATGCGCTGCTTCTTTTTGTGCATCAAGTTGTTTATACATAGCTTCAACTTCTTTTTCAGAAGATGAGTTTCTTTTTTCATCAGCTTGAATCATCAGCTTACTAATGCTAGATGTTAATTCGCCAACACTTTGATTACTTGATGAAATTGTAATTGAATTTTCCATAATTAACCTTTAATAATTTGAGATAAATTTTGATCAATGCCTTCAACAATTGAAGAGGTATGTCCATACATCGAATCAGACTGACCAATAGTGTTTGATACCGTTTCTATCTGCTTTTGCATTAAATTATTATTCAATTTCATATTAGCCTGTTCAATCTCAATAGATTTATCTTTTTTAGAACATCTGATCTCTTGAGTCGCTTTTGACGTAGCAACCGCAGCGGTCAAACCTAATGAAGCACCACCAGAAAAAGGAGCGGCAACCACAGCAGCAATGCCTGCAACCCATCCAAATATTCTAGCAAAAGGGCCTCTTCTAATATCATTTTTCTCCATCTGTTCTTGAAGTACCTTATTATTAGACTCAATCACTTGTTTATTATAGCTATCAATTTGAGCTTTAGAAACTTCTGACGATTTATATGACTGCTCTACATTATTCACAGCTAACTGAGAAACGAGCTGTTCAATGGATAGATTATTTGTATCTATAGTAACCATAACTTACCTTAATCTTTTAATTTAATTGTTCCCATATTTTCTACTTTTATCTCTTTTACCAGTTCATGGAAAGATATTACTGGTATTTGTTTATAACTCTCTCTGTCTTTATTAATTGTGCTCCATACAAACCTCCTTATATCTGTATCTGCTAATATAACAAAGTTATTAACTTCTTGAGAAAGTCGGTCAACCTCGCTCGTTAACCAATAATCAAAAGAAGGATCCAACTCTAAATAAGCACCAGTAGCTGAATGCTTAATCGCATTATCAATTGCTTTCGATGTATCACTACATAATTGCATGGCTTTAATTGTATTATTGATAGCAATTTTTTTACAAATGCGCTCTTTAATTTCAATTCTTACTAACTCAGCTAGTAATAACTCATCTTCTTCTTTAGAGGACCATGAATGTAATGCTGTAAATATTTCTTTAATATTAAGTAGTGCTATATCTTCATTTAATAGCCTTTTTAGAACCGATGTTATTTTTTGAATTGCTATTTGCTGTTGTAAACTATTAACTAAATCAAAATTACTAATCGAAACAAAGTCAAGTAAAAATTTTGTTTCTTGAATGCCAAAGTTATTCTTAATGTTTTTAAAAATTTTATCTTTATACCAATCTAATATAACTTGCATACTTTTAGTTTTGCTTGTATCAGAGCTAATCTTTATATTTTGCCCTAATACATTAGCTACTGTATTATCATCCCCTTCATTATTATCACTTGAATAATTGTAAAAATGCATTGCACTAAATGGGCACTCTACATTGTAGCCTTGAAACATAAGTTCAAATTCATTATGTTGAGTGTGAGCAATCACAGGCTGAGTTATAATAATTCCAAACTTTTCATAAACAGCTGTCTCGATATCTTTCGCTATTTGTTTTTTTTCAGCCTGACTATAATATTTAGTGGGTAACTTTATTACGATATCAGACTTTAATAAATCTAAATCAGAGTATCCTGTCACTTTAGGTGTATTTCTAAAAAACCAGCCAACAATTAAAGGAATAACAGCAAGAATTAAGAAAATTACTGATGGCATTCCAGGAATACAAGCTAAAACGACACAACACACAGCTGACATTATAAGAATGTTTAAATTACCAAATAATTGTAATGATATTTGTTCTTCCAAAGATTCTGTCGTCTCATCCATTACTCTTGATACAATAATTGCAGCACCAATAGAGATAATAAGAGCAGGGATCTGACCCACTAAGCCATCTCCAATGGTTAATAATGTAAATGTGCTTACCGCTTCAGAGAGTGCCATATCGTGGTATAAATTGCCAACAGCCAAGCCTCCAAATATATTAACAAAAATAATAATCAAGCCAGCAACAGCATCACCTTTTACGAATTTCATTGTTCCATCTAAAGAACCAAAAATTTGCGCTTCTTTATCTAATAGTGAACGTTTATTTTTTGCTTCAGCTTCAGAGATTAATCCCGACTTTAAATCGCTGTCTATTGAGATCTGTTTACCAGGCAATGCATCTAGAAAAAAACGAGAAGACACCTCACCAATACGTTCACTACCTTTAGTTATTACAACAAAATTAACAATCGTTACAATAGAGAAGACAACTCCCCCAATGACCATATTGCCTCGTGTTACAAACTCTCCAAACGTTTCAATAATATTACCAGCATTCGCTTCACTCAATATCAATCGAGTACTACTTACGGTTATCGCCAGCCTAAATAAGGTTGATATCAACAGTAAGGCAGGGAAAGACGAAAACTCAACCAATGATGATGTTGTTAAGGCCTTTAATAACAATAAAATAGCAAAAAATATGTTTATTCCGATTAATACATCTAATACGGTTGAATTTATTGGTATAATAAATAACATTATTATCATACAAATAAACCCAACAATTAATACCTGTTTTATCACATAGTCACCAATAAGTATTTAACTAGTTCTTTCTTTTTATTTATTACATTTGCATCTATCCTAATTATAAATTTAGCGACATCATTTTTTTCACTCAATTTCAACTTTGTGTAATCCTTACTTATTATTGTTTTCATTATCGCGAGATCACTTGCCTCTAATAGCTTATGAATAAGTGAGGTAACATTATGAGGTAGATCCACTTTATCTAACTCTCTCGTAATTCTATTTAAAGACGCTGACTTATGTCTATCAACTATCTGATTTCCATCATTTAAAGTATTGTTAATACCTGTTTTATGATTAGAGTTAGAAAATAAATTACGTATGCTTGTTATTTCTTTCTCTTTTTTTAAAAGTGAAATTAATCCTTCATTGTCTTTATGCTCATAATTTTTCTTTTTTTCACTTTCCCCCTTATTATTACTTGATATTTTTTTAACATGTGCTTGATTTTTTTTATTTTTATTTTCTATATCTTGTCGTGCTTCAATGTTTCTTTGAACATTGTTAACTCTATTATTAACTTTCAATATGTTAAAACCCTTGTCTTTCCATTTTTATATTTAATTTTAATCTTTCCTTTTATATAACCTAACTCATATTTAATCTTGTTTTTCTTTAAGCTTTCTTCAACATGTTTATTTTTTTCTAGCAGGATGATTTTTTCATTTAATATTTTATACTTAATATCTGGATTTAAAAAATCATAACAATTAAATTTAAAATTTATATTTGATTTATCATCAATAAAATCAACAACTTCCTTATTTGTTATAATACATATATTTTCTGAGTTTATTCTTGTGTTAGAAATAAATTCAACGATACCATGATTGTAAAGTATTGTTTTTATATAGTCATTTAAGTAAACAACATCTTTGACTTCTTGAAAAAAATCAATTGAATCTAAGGTATCTACCGCATTACCATCACTTATAATCAGCAACCCACTTTCTTTATTAAAAATGAAATCTGATTCGGCTTTAGCGATAAATGAAATATTAAATAGGAGAAATGTTAACATAATAGTAAATATATTGTTCATTATTTATCATCTCATATGAGTTAAATAACCCTCCAACCCAAGGTATATAACCTAAGATTGGAAATATCTTCTCTTGTTCGGTCTCTTTATTGGAGATGATAGAAAACAACTTCTTTTCTTCTTGATGTTTAACTATTGCATCTCCTGTATTCTTTATTCTATTTACAGCAATGACACCATCATTGAGTTGCTCGATATTCTGCTCACCATCTTGTAGTGAATAGCTCACTTTTGATCTATTTTTATTAAAGTAATTTATTTCCATATCTAATGAAAAACCACTTTCTATTGTATAAATATCTGATTGATAAACTGCCTCGTCATCACCTACATTGCTGCTATCTATGGTTCGGTTTATATTGTTTTCATTACCTTGCGCAATATTTAATATGTGTGATTCAATTAATTCAGCTTTAGTTTCTGCTATCGAGACATCTAACCCTTGCTTTCTTAAAGCAAATATTTTGTTTATATCTTTATGTGGGCTTAAGTTTTCTAGATAACTGATTACCTGTTCTTTCTCACATTGTTCTGCACATATATCTTTGAGCATTTTACTTTCTAAATTTGTGTTCGTATTATAAATAAACTTTGCAATTGAATCAGCATTTACAACAAGTTTAGTTAGCATCAATTTATAAAGTTTTTCCTCTTTATCCATGGCTAATAACTTTGAATTAATGTTTTTATTTAAGCTCCCCAATGAATAAAATAATGTTCTTTCTTTTTTATCATAAAATGCTGATTCTCCACCAGAATCTAAAATAAAGTTAATTAATGTATCTACATAAGCATCTGAAGGAGTTCGATTAACAAATTGAAAATGATGTAATTCAGAACTTTTACTTACCGTATTACTTTCAATTAGTTCTTTTTTATCTTTTGAACTGTTCTTATTAAACATATCCCACGCATCTTTTGGCATGGTTACATCTATATCACGGCTTAACAATGATCTCGAATGTAAAATTGGTGTTACTTTTCCTTCTAAAAAGTCTAGATTAGGTAGATTTTTAAATCGCTTCTGAATCAACTTTTCTTTACATGAAAATTTAATTTCTGATTGTGTTACTACGCTTGTTATCCCTTCGTTATAAAAAAGCTGCTGTAGAAAATCTTCATCAAAAAGCATCACTTGTTCATCGATTTCTTTCTCAATTAAACAACGGTCTAATTTTACATCTCGACCTCTATCTTTACCATATTGAGTTAATAATACTTGGATACCTGAATAATCTATTTTTTTATTTTCTTGTTTAGCAAAAGAAGATGTACTAAACATAAGCAGTAATAATATTAATACTTTCATTTCTCATCCTTCTTTTTGTTACTCAATATATATTCATAATTGTATTTAATAATACTTTTAACGGGATTATACTCCGATAATATAACTCTAAAGCTTTTTTTTGTTTTATCTCCAAGTAGTTTTTTTACTTCTTTTTCTAATTTGACTTTTTCTACTAATGGTGTGGTTATCACATTAACTAATATATCGTCTTCTAATTCAACAACTTTAGTTATATAGACTCCATTTATTGTAGACAAAAGATTAGATAACTCTGTGTACTTTTCACTCTCATGTTTATGTATCTTTTTTTTCTCTTCTTTATATTTGCTAAAAACGTAATTACTTCGAGCTAAATCTACCTTACTAACTCGAATTGTGTATACACTGTCATTATCTTCTAATTCATATTTTACATTTATATTATCGAGCAGAAAAATAGTTTCATTCACTTCATCAAATGTTATTCCTTTATTTAAAATAATACTTTGTTCTGTTTCACTTCCACATGCTATACAAATTGAACAAAGTAGAATCAAAATGATTTTTTTATAATAACTCATCTTATCCTACATATTGTTTAAATTTAGGGGCATTAATAATGCCCCATATTAATATTATGACTCTAAATCTTCTAAAAAATTATTAAGTTCATCAATATCTTCTTGTACTCCCGCTTTTTCCGGACTATCTGGTAATGCATCAAGCTCTGTTTGCATATCATCAAGCTCTGCTTGCATATCATCAATTTCACTTGGTGTTAACCCACCCTGAGAAATTTCTGATGCCATGTCATTCAAACTATCATTCATATCGTCAAGTATTGCACTTTCATCTGGCCCACTTGGACCTTCTGGACCCTGCGGACCTTCTGGACCCTGCGGACCTTCTGGACCCTGCGGACCTTCTGGACCCTGCGGACCTTCTGGACCCTGCGGACCTTCTGGACCCTGCGGACCTTCTGGACCCTGCGGACCTTCTGGACCCTGTGCTCCATCTTCTCCCTCTACACCATCCTGGCCGTCTACACCATCTTTAGTGGTTAATGCTACGCCTAAGGCACTCGCACCTAAAACTACAGCTGATGCAACTCCACCTCCCATAATAAGATTTTTTAACTTATTATTTTTTAAAGTATTATCTATCTTTTCATTTTGGCTATTAAGTGCATCCTGCTGTGCATCTTGTTTTTTAGTTAATCCATCTAACTTACTTTCATTAATATTAAGCTTATCTTTTTGCTTATTGAGTAAAGTATCTAAACTTTCTAATTTATTACCTTGCTGATTTATTGCACTTTTCAGTTCAGTATTTTTTGTATGTAGTTGAGTAATACTTTGATTAGAATCACCAATCTGCTTGCTAATTCTATTACTTTGTTTTTCAACCTGATTAACTAAATCACTAATTTTTTTTCCTTGCTCATTCTTTAAATTAGCGATTTCTTGTTTATCCGCTTTTTTAGCATCTAAATTTTTTATATCATTCTGGTTCTTCTCGATTTTATTTTTATTACATCTTTGAAGCCCCTCAGGAGAATGTTTTACACTATGGATACCATCATGTACTCCTCCTCTAGATTGCCTTTCTAATCTTGTGTTTTTCACCCCTCTAGGGGCTACATCACCATTATTTACGAATCGAGAGTTTCTATTCGCCGATGTTAAATTTATATTAGTCATTTTAATTTAAACCTTTTTTACAAATACTATAGTGATCATTTATATCACTACTTGTTGCATTACTATTATTACCCAGAATATCGATTAAATATGCACTATTACTTAAACCAGGACCTATTGTACCCTCCATAATCCAACCATATTCTAAAGGATCGTTAGGCCACATATTCTCATTAAAACCTATATTTAAACCTGCTAAATAAGCATTTAAGTCAACTAGAATATCATTATTATTTGTATATTCATCAATAGCACAGGACTCATCAGGATACATCAATTTATAAGTAATTTCTGAAACTTTTTTAAATTCAGTGTCTTTGTAAGCAATATAAACAACATCAAAACCATTATAGTAACCATTCGCTAATTTGGCTTTAAAACTTTGAGTTATTCCACCAAAGCTATAATTTAAAAATTCATTATAACTATCTCGCGCCCAAGGAGGGTTATCTGATGAGCTTGGCAATATAATCCTACTATGCTCGCTCTCACTATTTGTATATTTAATATCGGAACTACTATTAAATAATGGTTCAATATTTTTATACTCTTCAGAATAACTAGCACCATTAGTGGTATACTTAGCTTTTAAATCTACTTTGATATCTTTTGCTGCATATAAATCAATTTCATCGTTATCATTAATTTTAACATCATCTATATATATATTTAACTCCGTAAGCTTTCTTGAAGTAATATCTAAATCAATATCTTGACCTTGATAACTAGCTGTTAATGTTATTATCCCATATTTATCAGGAGTAACTGTCGCCCTGCTAGCATTTTGAGTTATGCTTGCAGGGCCACTACTTACTTCCCAGATCACATCTCTTAAAACTTCAACGCCATCATTTTTAAGCACATATACATATGAGTCATCAGTAGAATTTTCATAATAATCAATAGGATAAATTGTTTCATCTCCTGATTGTCTTTCAATAGTCAATGTACCAATCGCATCACTTACTTGAACGGTTACGGATTCTTCAATTTTATGTTGATCTACATCGTAATATGAAGTGGTTATGGTTCCTTGTGCACCTGATGTCCTTCCCGTAACTAGACCGTTATCACTCACCGCTATTTCTGGATTATTAGAGCTCCATGTATTTGTGATCATGATATTTTGTGAATCTGGATTATTCTTGTCTATCCTAACCAGCCTCAACTGATAGCCATCATCTTTAGTAATACTATAAGGTGTTGATGGCTCAAGTGGTCCTCCGTTATGCGATATAAAATAGTCATAATCTGGTTCACCATCTAAAACAGTGACTTGAGAGCTACTCTCAGTCAAATTCGCATAATTTGCATATACTTGTGTAGAGCTAGTTACATTAACGCCATAAATAACCCCCAAGTTTGAAACCATCACAGTGCTATTATCTTCTGAACTCCATTTGACTTCATCAGTAACATCAACAAGATTACTATTAAACATTACCTGTGCCTGCAACGAACCTGTGCCACCTTTATTTATACTGGTAGCGCCAGGAGTAACTGTTAAGTCGCCTTCTGGCTGTCCCGATAATACCTCTACAGGTATTAAGTTTGACCACTCTTGATAGTTAGCTTGGACCTCTGTGTTACCTTCTGCGATAGCTACAAATTCATTTGATTGAACTGGGCTTAATACTTCTAAATCATTCGATAGATATCGCGTAAACTTGGTTACATCTACGCTTTCTTTATCAAACTTTGCAATGGTATTTAGCTTAAGCTCTCTACCCACCCACATGCTTTTTTGGCTAGGTGTGGTTTCGATACTAACATCAATTTCATCTAATCCTTTCACATGCGCTGTTGATGATGAATTAACAGGACCAAACTCTGCAATTAGCTCTGCATCACCAATGGTCTTTGCCAGAAAGTGTGGCCCATACAAATACTCTACACTTCCAGAAGTGCTTCGCCATGAAGCAGAATCAGTCAAGTCGTACTCTAATCCATTAGAAAACAGGCCAGTAGCACTTAATGAGAACTGATAACTTAAAGGTACATTAAGCTCCTGAGGCTTCGTAACAATATTAAGGGGATAAGCATCAATTACATAAATGTCAGTTTGATCATTAATGCTCTTATAATTCGCCGTAATTGTCTCTGTACCTGCTTGAGTTGGCTTATATTCACCTTGCTCGCCGATAACCGTTCCCATATTTGAGCTAATATCACTTAATGCTGTAATATCAACAGCAACGTTGTTCTCTGTCGCTCCCATTACTTTTAAGTTTTGCTCTACATTAACTGGTACTGCAGGATACTCTACTTCTATCCATATAGAGGTTATTGCACCAGTAACATTTACAATAGCAACATATTTCTCACCTAGGTAAGAAGCCGTCACTCTTGCAAGCCCTTGTTCAATACCTGTCACTTCATTGTTATTTAAGGCAATGAAGGAGTCACCACTTGATACGCTCCAATCTGCATCTTTTGTAACATCTATTTCTTCTCCGTTTTCATATTTAATAAGAGATAGAACTAAACTATCCCCTACTGGAATATTTGAAAATTCAGGACTAATAAATGTGTACCCTTTGGTATTTCCGAATAAAGGTGCTCTATTACTGTCACAGCCGCTAATAAAAAAGATAGCCATAAAAAAAAATAGAGCATAACTTTTTATAAAATCACGCATTAGATATCATCCTTAAATAATACTTCTACACGACGATTTTTTGCTCGGCCTTCTTTCGTTGAATTAGATGCTACAGGCTTGCTTTCACCAAGTCCTTTACTAATTAAACGGTCTTTGCTTATCCCTCTTTTTGAAATATACGACGCTACTTCTTCTGCTCTTTGCTTTGATAACTTCTGATTAAAAGTATCAGAGCCTGTTGAGTCGGTATAACCTGAAATCACAGCTTTGCTACGAGGGTTTTTAGATAAATAATCGTAAACAAAATTAAATTTACTTGGGTTAGCTAATTTATATGAACCCGTAACAAACTGCCCATCAGATTCAACGACATAAATGTGATTTTGCTTTGTTATTACTTTTTCTTTTGTAACAACTGTTTCTATTTTTCTAATTTTATATGACTTATTAAAGTAATATGTAAATCCAAAAATAAACTCACTAATATCAGGACGTATCGTTACTTCTCCAGACATATTACTGTCGTTTCTGTTATAATACGTGTAGTCAAAATTCATATACCAAGCATTGCTAATTTTATAAGATAGCCCTGTACCTAAATAACTACTTAAGTGGCTATCTTTATTACTATTCACATCTTGATTAAAGACTCCAATCCCAAATGAACCAGTGAGTTTTAAATTCTCGTTTAAAGGTAATTTAACTTGTGTTCCAACTGTCCATGCATTTGTAACAACACTTTCATCGTTATACTTCCCTTGACCTAAATAGCGATAATCAGTAGTTAAAGCCATTCTATCCAATATATCATAACCAAGACCAATACGGCCCGACACAGATTTATTACTGCAATTCCCAGTAGTACCCACAGAGCACAAATTTTGATAATTACTAAAACCAAGCCCACTTGATAAATAAAATGGGCTTTTTTCATTTTTAACTTTTATCTCGTCTTTCTTTATCTCTTCGGCGCTTAAATTCATTGAAGCAATGATTAACAGGGAGACCCCACATACGTAAGTGTTATTTCTCATTCTATTGACCTTTCATTAATTGCTCGATCGAGCTAGCGCATTTAATTAGAGCTGAAGCCTGTAAAGACTTCTCTAATGTTGAATTCGTGATCATTTTTTGAAAATCTAAAACATCCGCTGTAGTTATTTTTTCAATATCAACTGTTTTATTAATGTCTGCTAAGTTATTTGTAAATGTGCTTTCACTTAACTTAGTGATAATTGATGAGACTTCTAGTGCCATATTACACCCTATCAATAATCTTACTTAAGGTATCTGATGCTTTTTTCGTTACCGTGCTTTCTAAGTTCACCATTAAAGCCCATTTTTCACTAAGAGCCTGAATCTCTAACATATCACCAGTATCAGACACATCTGCTGTGTTCAACTTTGTTCTTAACTGAGCTTCTACATTATCTATTTGTGTATTTAATGAGCTAATTGCATTATTAATCATGACTTACCTCATATTAGATACTACATTCGATAATGAGCTGTTATATTTAGAAGCAAAATTCGAAGCACTTGAGTATGCGTTATTGTATTTATCCATTGCAGATTGCAGATCAATCATCTTCATTTGAGATAATGAGTTCAATGATGATATTTCATTGTCTAATGCGGTATTAATCACACTTTTATTTTCATCAAAATTATCATCTTTAGCTCTAATTTCTACTGTAACAGTTCCGTTAACAGGATCCCTACTCGTAACTTCGCATACATCATCGTCATCAGGCCCAATTTTATCTTCACCGAGTGCTGTTTCTAATGCTAAATACTCTTCTTCAGTCAAAACAATCTCATCTCCTTTCTGAGCCCCTAAAAATTTTTCTTTTGTCTCGTTATATACATCTAGTTGCTGGTTTTGAGCATCAATTTCATTTGCAATAATTCGAACTGTTTCTTCACATTGTTCTGCTCTTTCAGACATAACTTGAAGCATTAATGTATCAAGAGGGACTAAGTGGCTTTCTTGTGAAGCCGAGCTAGTTATCGGTGCTACACTCATTTCATTACCTTCCTATATGTAAGTTATATGCTCATTAATC
The DNA here is from genome assembly GCF_023983475.1 of Aliivibrio fischeri ATCC 7744 = JCM 18803 = DSM 507. Classification (NCBI taxonomy): domain Bacteria; kingdom Pseudomonadati; phylum Pseudomonadota; class Gammaproteobacteria; order Vibrionales; family Vibrionaceae; genus Aliivibrio; species Aliivibrio fischeri. Next base: position 503,039 of record NZ_CP092713.1, on the reverse strand, counting down.
ATCGACAAAATCACATAGAAATTCAATTGGCAGTTTTTTATTATTATTTGAAAATAAGCTAATTGCCATTCACTCAACAAATCTGCTATATTTGCAGGATGAATACTTCTTTAGTGATGCATCAATGCCAAAGAGCGAATATTTAACAACGCAGTTTTATAAGCGTCTAAAAAAGACATATATAAGATTTAATTATGTTTCATTAGACGCAATAATTAACAGTAATTTCATACATGAAAGGAAAATAAACGAAGAATTTATTCCTATTAAGCAAAAAAATATCGTAAAAAATAATAATATTCCTGACATCGATTAATTAAATTTATTAGCATTATAGTTAAAACTAACTTCGATATGCTCTTTAGCAAAATTAAATTATGCGTTGAAATCATATTTTTTTGATTGAGCATATTTATGAAATTAAATTACTTATTCACAATCACTTTGTTCGTGATGGTAGGTTGTGATACTAATTCTCCCTCTCCATCTTATATAGATAAAACACACATTAAAGAAAATAGACTAATTGAACTACCTTTAAATAGTGTTACCCCAATTGATATTACAACTAAAAACATTCAGTTATCTAATATAAATTCATTAATGATACCGAATATTGTTGACCTAAATAATATAAGCATCACTATGAATCAATTGACCAACAATACACCATATGAAATTAGTGAGTTATTAGTTCAATTGGACGATGATATAGTGAGACTACTACTTTCTGAGCCTCTTGATGCTTATTCTGAGGCCCAGCTATCAGAAGATTTCACTAATGTTAGCGTCATTAACTTGACAACGATATCTAACTCAATATGGGATTATAATGCTGATATCACTGAACCACCTGGCAATATTTATTCAAATTACGATCTTGTTTATGCCAGTAAAAGCGAAAGAAATAATAGTGACTTACTACAAATATACGACCGATTTATGATGAATTCACCTTCAACATTGCATGAAGTAACTCAACAATTAGGCATTATTTGCTCAGATAACCCCGAATGCTTTAACTACAATGAAACTGTAGATATTTACAGTTATGATACATATTTTTCTCGAGCGGTTTCAGGGAAAAATATAGACCTTTTTATTGATAGTACAGACTTTGACTTTGAAGGTAATGGCTCTGGATCTAATTTATGGGGCTTAGCCACAATGGGAAAACTTGAAGCCCATAATACATATAATCAAACCTATGGTACTATTTGGATGAACCACGAATTAATGGAATGGCTAAATAGCACAGATACCGAACAAGAATCTTGGCAAGGTTTCGTTCATGAATACTATCATACCTATGGTTTTACCCACGATTCCGGCTGGGCATCAACAGATGGTATTGATGACATTTTTGGAAATCATGTTGTAAATGAATATAAATACACTTTAAATAACCGTTATGTACTACCTGATACACTAATATCTCAACCTATTTTAAATGATGATGATAATTATACTATCAATATTTACAGAGACAAGAGTATAACAGGACCAGTATATATGCGCTTATTGTCTCCTCAAGAAATGGAGATAGAGATGTACGAAGAAAATAATAAAGTAAATATTAAATTCTTAAATAATGTGGAGGATGATATTTATTTATCAGTTTATTCAAAAAATTCAGAACAAATGTCTACTGTTAATCTTCATTTTGTAAAATGGATAAACAGCCAAAAAAGTTTGGAGCAATTCAATGAAAACATTGATGATTACTTAAACAAATACAAAAAGGTAAAAGTTATTACTGCTGATGGCCAGTTTATTGATGAGTTTGTATTACCCTATGAGAATGTAAAAAAAGGAAGAATGGTTACTTTTGACTCTACAGCAACTTTCTCTTCAAAGATATACTATGGGCCAAATACTAGTGACTATGAATGGTTATATAGCAACCAATCCTTAATTTTTACATTCAATGGTACAAAATGGGAATTTGAATAAATCAATTGTGATATAGCTATGCTAAAGCTATATCACATTTTCTATAAAATATATAGAATCTTGAATCAACTCTCATCTAATAACTCCTTAAGATGCTCATCGGTAAAAGGGACCATATTAGATACGACTTTTGCTGATAAAACGGTTTCTGGGTTCATAGAAAGTTGAATGTATCGATAATAACGGTTTAAATACTTAACACCGTAAAATAAAAGCTCTTTTCCTTTACCTATAACCTCTGGTTTAAAGTTTTTTTCATACATATCAAAACCTTCTTGCGCATGACAATTTATGTATACTTTTTTTATATTTGTTCTTTTTCGTAAAATATCAAGAACAGTTAACATTGTTATAGTTCTAGGAATAGATAGTGAACTATACCCTGAGACTACATATAGAGCAATATCAGCATCAATGCAGGAAATATCATCAATAAAAGGACAGTTTTCTAATTTATTTAAATCTAATGCATCAATTGAAGTATCTGCCGGAATATACCCATACAATAAATGCCCCAATAACTCTTCATCATTAGATAAATAAGCATCCATCTTAACTGCAATTTTAGAAAAAATGCTTGCTCTCAACTCAACATCAAGGTGTGATTGATGAAATATACTCAACAATTTACATAATTCATTATTATTTATTAATGAATCAAATTTAGTTAAGTTAAACTTATCTTCTTTGAACACATAAGGATTTACAGGCCTATGCAACACTTTTTTTAACAATAAGCTTTTATCTTTTGGTATTTCTACATAAGGATCGATAAGAGTCGCTACATCGTAGCTAAATAACCTAGCAATTATTAATCGCTTCTCCAGCTTAGGAATAGTAACTCCTCTTTCCCAACGGCTTAACGTTGTTAAATCTAACTTATCAAATGACGAATCAGATTGAGCCAAAAGTTCGAGCATCTCTTGTTGCGTAAGTTGATTACTCTCTCTGATTTTTTTTATATATTTTGAAAATTCCATTTTCTATCTCTCCCCGCTAAAAATGTTACCTAAATGTAAACCACCATAAAATAACCAATAAAAGTCAAGAGCAAAATTGACAAAAACATAATAAACCATCCTATCATTCACTAAAGCAATAAACAATAAACAATAAACAATAAACAGCAACTATAAATTATTTAATTTCATTTTGCCTTTTTATACTTAACATGGTTGTACTATATTTATAAACAAATTATTAGAGCTATCGATTAATCATATGGAATATGTTTACTATTGAAAGGTTAGATATGAAATCAAGTAAACTTACATTTTTAGATAAAAAAATCATTAAACTACTTCAAGATCAAGGTGTTATTAAAAGTGAAGCACTTAAAATACTTTCTTGTGAGGTATATGAGTTCGATCATAAAGAACGTTCTCAGATTTTAGAAGAAAGTAAACATTTTGGTAAAAACTATCAAGAAGCGGCAATATTAAAACATATAGAAATAAAGCGTGAAAATTATATTCTAAGCTTGTTAGATCAAGCTAATTACATAGTAGCAGGTAGAAACATAAATGATTTATTTAATTGATTCAATAAGTTAAAATGATTTTAGGGCATTAAGCATTTATTTTAGTGACTACTCAACGAGCCCAAGTTGGCCCTAAAAACTAAGCCCACACTTCGGTGTGGGCTTTTTCATTCTTGTAAGGTTTCTTTTATCTCATCAGAACTGAATCCATAAGAATACAAATAAGAATAAGCTTTACTCTTCTCTTTTGAATTGCTCAAATCAAAACGTTTTTTATCTAATCGTAGTTGACAGTTTTCATAGAAATCTATAGAGCCATCCTTTTCTAATTTTTCAATTTCTTCATCAAAATTTGAAATATCAATCAGCTTTTGTTTAAGCTCTCGTTTAATTGCGGTTTTTCCTTTTAGCTTACGAGCCAACTTTTCTATTTCTTTAACGATATCAGCTTTATCTGCTTTGATTTGCATTTTAGAAGGAAGCGTTGATGCAATAGGATGAGACTTAATGACTTCTCGCACATCAGAGGATTTAAAACCGTATTTCATTAAGGTTGAATATAGCTTATCGCTTGAATATGAATCTAACGCCATATGACTTAAACGATTGTTCAATATAGTAAATTCGCAAATTTCATCACGATTAATCAAATAATCAATCGCTTCATTTGCATCTAACTCGTGAATCCCTTTTTCTTTTAATTTAAATAAAATAAATTGGCTGCCTTTCGCTGAATTGAATGCCATTTCAGCAAAATTAATAGCAAAATCCTTATCTGATTTAAGGTAGCCTCGGCCAATAAGATCCGATAAAACCGTCTCAATCCATTCTTGATTATCCGTTTTTGCTTCTAGCTTTTTTCTCAATTCATCAATCGTGCGATCTTTTGCTTCGAGGTGATAAAACGCACTTCCATAGACGTTTTCAATCGTTTTTGCTTGCTTAATAGGACGTTGGGTAAACATAAAAACCTCAAAAACAATAAAGTATTTACTGACTCTAAAGCAGTTCGTCTTCGGTTACTATGACTAATTAACAATACTTTCGCGATCACGTCATTAATTAGAAAAAGAGTATTTTTATATTTAATAAAACAGTCTACTTCAACATTAAAGAACAACGCTCCCATATAGAGAGCGTTATTAATCAGATTATCTAACTATTAAATAAACTGTGCTTTTTTCACTGCATTAGCCTTTTCCAGTGAAGAGAGCACTTGATTTAATCGTTGTGGCGATAATTTCGTTTTCTCATAACTTACGGGCACAAAATCCCGTTGTTTATACGGAGTAAAATCCGAATATTCAGCACGGCATTCATAATAACTTTTTACAATCGAATCTAATGATACATAGCCAAATCGTTGATAGGTTTTTTGCAGTCTCTCTTCGAACCGTCTTATTTTGCAATCTTTACTTATCATAAAATTAAAAGATCATTGTGTGATCTGCTTACTCTCTTTTATTTATATGTGACACACAATTTGCCACATGAAAACAAAAGTCTCTTGAGCATTACTAATCATATATTTGAGAAGAATGCTAAGTATCTATTCTTTCTTATTGATAAGTTGCTAATTTGGGCGCATTTCTTTATTTATGGAACTTATCATGGTATTGCTACTCAATAACCATAATCAATTCAATCAGCTAAGGCATAGAATGAATCCTATTATTACAGTGAGTGGTGTATCTAAACACTACCCTGACTCGAATCAAGCTCAACAAGCTCTTGATAATATCAGCTTCACTTTATCTTCTGGTCAAGTATTAGGCCTACTTGGACACAATGGTGCAGGAAAATCGACGCTTATCAATGCGCTTTTAGGTGCACATCGTTATAGCGGCAATATTGAAATAAATGGTTTAGATCCAATCGAAAATCACGCAGAGCTAATGAAGCATTTAGCGTATATCTCAGATGTAAATGTGTTGCCTGAATGGATGACAATAAAACAAATCTTAACATACACATCAGGCGTTCATCCTTGTTTTGATATTAATAAAGCATTGTCGGTATTAGAAAAAACCAACATTAAATTGAGTAGTAAAATTGGTAGTTTATCTAAAGGGATGAAAGTCCAAGTTCATTTAGCTCTTGTTATCGCCACCAATGTAAAAGTGCTCATTCTGGATGAACCCACTCTCGGCTTAGATTTGTTATATCGAGATAGCTTTTATAGCAACTTAATGGAATGGTTTAATCAAGGTGATAGATGCTTAATCATCGCAAGCCATGAGGTCAGTGAAATTGAAAAACTACTCACTGATGTTCTGATTCTAAAACAAGGAAATTGTGTCAAATTCGACACGATGCAGAATATCCCTCAGGGAACGCTCGCTGATCTGTTTATCACTTTACAAAAGGAGACAGTGTAATGCGTCCTTCTTTCTATATGCTACAAAAAGAGTTGATTGAACATAAAACAGTAACCCGTGTACCACTGTTTATTCTGCTATGTGGTGTGTTGCTCTTTTTAAGTTTAATGATGAATGCCAACTTGCAAGATAATCTGTTTATTTCTGTTCAGACTCAGGGCGATTTTACGCCTTTTTCTACTGAATTCTCAAACGATGTGCAACTCATGTTAAGTTTTATGGCGGGGATCCTATCTCTTGCTTTAAGCACAACATATTTATCTAAAACCTTACGCAAAGAACGTAACGAAGGAAGTTCTGCTTTTTGGCGCAGTATGCCAGTTACAAGCCAACACACACATGCAGTTAAACTTACTTTTGGGCTTATTGTTATTCCACTAATTTTCTCTATTTTAGTGCTTATTGCCAATTTATGTTTATGGTTTATTAGCTTATCCAGTGATTCTGTTCTCGTTTTATTGCATGAACATTCATCGCTTCTTTACGTGATAACTAGCTGGTTTCAATTTTTAACTCGAATGCTATTAGTCAGCATTGTTATGTTACCAATAGCAGGGTTAATACTGGCCGTATCCCAAGTATCTAATTCACCATTAATTGTATTGTTCTTGGGAGGATATGCATTAAAGCTCTTATCCAATTGGGTGTTAGGTTGGGATGGGATTTCTCAATTTCTGTCTCATATATACCAAATACCAACGACCGTTTTATTATCACACAACCCATTAACCAGTTTTGAACATGCTGGCATAGGTTTTTTAAGTCTATACGCTTTGCTTGGAACTCTCGCTCTATTTGTTAGTATTTCTTTATACCGAACAACAGAAATCTCGTGGCAATCATTAAATCCAAGTTGGTTATTTAAAAAATAAAAACAAAAAAAGGAGATCATATGATCTCCTTTTATTTATTATTCTATGATTTCTATACCAATTCTGGCTGAACTTGAGTCACTCGAACTTTATTCGCTTTATTATTATCAATAGATAACACTTCAAAACTCCAGTCTTGGTATTCTAAGGTATCTCCAACAGCTGGTACATTGCTTGTTAACCACATAAACATACCTGTCAGCGTTTGATAATCCCCTTCTTTCTCTTCAGGCAAAGTAGCCAGATTTAAGGTGTCTTTTAGCACTGTTGTCGGAATTGAACCATCTAAAACCCACTCAGTTTCTGATACTTGATCAGCCCATGCATCGTTCGGGTTTTCAGATTTAAACTCACCCGCTAACGCTTCTAACAAGTTCTTTTGCGTGACAATACCTTGAGCATCACCATATTCATCAACGACTAGAGCAATCTCTTCACCCGTCGTTTTTAGTAACTCCAACAATTCGCTGCCGTATTTATTTTCTAGAATCGTTAAACAAGGTAATAAATTACGCATTAACCACTTAGTACGGTGCTCTTGATGTGCCGCTTTTAGTAAAAAGCGTGATGTAGTAAAACCAAGCACATTGTCCATACCACCACGTGTTACAGGGTAAATAGAATATTCTGAGCGCAATAATTTCGGCAAGTTCTCATCCCAAGATTGCTCTGTATCGAAATAAACCAATTCATTTCTTGGGATCATTAATGATGCAACTCGTCTATCATCTAATTGTAAGATGTTTCGCACCATACTGTGTTCATGTTTTTCAATAACACCTTGCTCAGAGCCCTCTGAAAGCAAAGCGTGAATATCATCTTCAGTAATCGATGCTTCATCGCTATTTGAGCGACCTAATAAACGTAAAATCGCATCTGTTGAGATAGATAATAAGAATACAAATGGTCGAGAGATAGAAGCTAGCATGCTGATCAATGGCGCTATCAGCGTTGCAATGCGTTCTGCGTGAAACTGAGCGATACGTTTTGGAACAAGCTCACCAACAACGATTGACACATAAGTGATGATCACAACAGTCGACATAGTCGAAACGGTAGACGCTAATCCTGCTGGAACACCAAATGAAATAAGGAAATTTGAGATCGGGCCCGAAAATGCCGCCTCACCCAAGATACCGTTTAATATACCAATTCCGGTAATACCTATCTGTACCGTAGATAAAAACTGAGTAGGCTCTTCGCCTAATTTAATCGCTTTAGCAGCTGACTTACTGCCTTCTGCTGCTAATTTCTGTAATCGACTCTTTTTTGCCGTCATGAGAGCAATCTCAGACATAGCAAACACACCATTAATCACAATTAGAAAAAGTAATATGGCAATATCCAATGTAAACCTCGAATTATTAAGTAATAAGAACAACGTACATACGTTATTATTTTCCTACTCTTATATGCTTGATTTACAATAAGGTCAATAACTATATTGACCTTATTTTAAGCACTTGTTAATGAATAAACATATAGTTACATTTCGTTATACTTATCCATCTCAAACACCTAATTTTTAACTAACTCTTTTTATTTTTGATCAAGTCGTTTAATTAATTTGGCAGGCGTTCCACCGTACAAACAATCAGATGGCACATCATGGTTCACCACTGAGTTTGCAGCAATTACCGAACGAGCACCAATAGTAACGCCTTGATTAATAACTACACTACCACCAACCCATACATCATCTTCAATGATAATAGGCTTACAATAAGTTTCCCAACAACGACGGCTTTTGTAATCCAATGAATGAGAAGCCGTATAAAACTGAGCATTAGGGCCAATTAGTACATTATTACCAATTGTAATTTCTGCACCATCGAGCATGGTCACGTTCATATTAATAAACGTTTCGTTTCCTATAGAGATTGTCTTTCCAAACTCACAAAAGAAAGGGGCTTGAATAAAACTCTGACCAAAAGCATTAAATACATTTGGTAAAATAGATAGCTTTTCTTTCGTTTCTGTACTTTGATTAAATTGTTGAAGGTACTTTTGTGTTTGATTACGAATAGCGTCTATTTCAGGATCACCACCATCAAATACCAAACCACTTTTCATTTTTTCAAATTCGGTCATGCTAACTCCCTACAAAGCAAAAATCGAATAAACCCATTAAAGTCTATTCGATTTCTATAAAATAAAAAGAGTAAATATTGGAATAAAAAATTTCCTATTTTAAATACTCTAATGACTCATGACCGATGTAGAGGTCAATGGTAATGGCTTGATAATCTTCTGAGTTTTCAAATGATTCCATACCATTGGTGCAATACAGATAATCAATGCAATGTTTGATACTGGCATCGCTAACCAAACTCCATCAATTCCAAACCACTTAGGCAATATAAGTAAGAAGGGTAATTGAATTACAATATTACTAATGGAAATTACCATGGCTTTTTTGCCTTCATTTACGGACAAAAAGTAAATCGTAATCAATACAATCATGCCATCCAAGAACATCGCAAATAAGTGATAACGAATACCGACAATAGTTTCAGCAATCAAAGCTTTATCACCATTAGTAAATAATGCTGTCGTTAGCTCTGGTGAAATATTTAAAATAGTTACCCAACCAATGCCTGTAATGACTACCCACTTCAATGCAATCTTGAAGATTTGATACACTTTTTTATTTTCTCTCGCACCAAAATAATAACTGATTGGTGGTTGAGCCCCTTCTGCAATACCTTGTGCAAGAAGGTAGTAAAGCATAAATAAGTAACCAACAATGGCATAGGCTCCCACTGTCGTTGCCGAGCCGTAATGCATCATTAACGCGTTATGCATTGCAACAACAAAGCTACCATATAAATACATCACTAATGCTGATGATCCCAAAGAGAGAGACTGCTTCGCTTTATTCCAAGAAAACAGCACTTCTTTTGATGTAATTTGAATACTTGAGCGTTGAGTAAAGAAATAACCAATACCTAAAACGGTGACACAAGCTTGAGCCAGTAACGTTGCTAATGCAGCTCCAGAAAGTCCTAATCCCATCACACCAATAAACACGTAATCTAAAACAATATTAATTAATGCGCCAATAACAAGCAGGAACGTAGCGACATTTGGCGACTCATCATTTCGCACAAGCATAGGTAACGCTGTCGCACATGCAGTAAAGAAGCCTCCAAACATAAGTACATTGATGTAATCCATGGCATAGGCAAAGTTTTGACCTTCCGCACCTTGAGCAAGCAAAATATCTTTTGCGAGTAATACAATGCAAGTGATCGCAATGATGCTTAATATCGCAAGTAACCAAAAGCCTGTTGTTAAGGCCACTTTTGTTTTTTCTAATTTATTTTCGCCACGGTATATGGACATAACACTGCCAGTGCCCATTCCAACCATGACACCAATAGCACCTAAAATACAAATTGCAGGCCATGCCATATTAATACCAGCAAGGCCTTCAAAACCAATATAGTGACCAACAAAGATCCCATCAATAATTTGATACAGTCCACTCACCACCATTGCAGCAATAGAAGGAATAGCATAACGCCAAAAAGTACGAGTGATGGATGAATCTGCATGAAATGTTGTCATTTTTACCTCGGTAACAACAAAGAATGGCGAGATTCTATGATACAATTAAAGATTGAAAAAGTTAGTATCCATCTCTTTTTCGGATGAGTGAGTATAAATTATACACTATTTCTATTTTCCTCTTATTGACACATAGAAACTGTGTTATAAGCTTATGAAATAGATAAAATACTTCTGTAAATACAGACACAAAAGGCAACGTTATGATTTCTAAATGGGCAAAGCGATTCTTCCAAATGGCTGAATTAGTCGGTTCTTGGAGTAAAGATCCGTCAACTCAAGTTGGTGCAGTAATCACTAAGCATAACCGTATTGTTTCTGTTGGATTTAATGGCTACCCGCATGGTGTATCTGACAGCGCAGATACTGATGAGCGCGAAATTAAATATTTAAAAACGCTTCATGCTGAAGAAAATGCCATTTTATTTGCTAAACGCGATTTAGAAGGGTGTGATATTTGGGTTACTCACTTCCCGTGCCCAAATTGTGCAGCAAAAATCATCCAAACAGGAATTTCAAAAGTATATTGCCCTGAACAGACTGAAGACTTCTTATCTCGTTGGGGTGAAAAAATCCAAGTTAGCCAAGATATGTTTTCTCAGGCGGGAGTTGAAGTCACTTGGTTACCCTTGGACATATTGAAATAATAAAAAAGCCGGATTAATAATCTGGCTTTTTATATTCTCTTTATACGTATGCAAAAGCATCGGCAAACATCTGTTCTGACTTTGCTTTTTTCTCTTCAATTAATTTTTCTTTTGCTGTTTTAGCCATCATGAAGGGCCCACAAACATAAATATCAAAATGGGCTAGATCCGTAAAATCTTCCATTACAGCATCAAGAACCGTACCTTTTTTTCCTATCCATTCTTCACTTTTATCTTCGATAACAGGAATATAATGAAGATTTTTGTTATTTAGTGATAATTCCAATAACTCTTCGTCTTCATACAAAAGAGAACTGTTTTTTACTCCCCAGTAAAGATAAATATCTTGAGGTATATTCCGATTTAAGCAATTGGTTAGAATGCTATTTATATATGATAAACCTGTACCTCCCGCAATTAATAGCAATGGGTTATTACTTTCAGACCGTAACCAAGCGTTTCCATGGGGAGCATCTAACTCAATTGCGACTTCCTCAACAAGAGCATCGACAAAATATTCGATAATATCCAATGAGCAGTCTTTATTCGAACTACCAATATGCAATTCTATTTCGTGATTTTTTGTCGGGCAATTCGCAATTGAAAAAGGACATTTTTTCCCATTAATCGTGACCATTACAAATTGTCCAGCGATGAACTTTATTGGTGAATTTACAGTAATAAATACCTTATATATATTATTTTTTATCGATGCTAAAACTATCTTTGAAACTCTGCCATCAACAATCATAACTTAATCCTTTATATTCTTTTGTATGACATTCGCCATAGAGAGCGCGCATCCTTTTTGCGCACGTGTATTTAAGCGCCGAACAATCTCAACGGTTACCCCTGGGTAAGGATCTGGTTCTCTAATTTCTTTTACAATACCGATATCATCAGTAACAATAAAAGCAGGATAAGCAGTTGATGAGGCGTCCATATAACTTAACAACCCGATCTCACCATCTGCTACGGGTTTCAATGTTTCAGGATCAAGAGCCCGAGCATATACCCACGGTGGAACATGTTTTCTTTGAAATTCATCTTCAAAAAAACAAGTATTAAGCTCAACTTGATTAAAGGTATCTCTAATTTGATTAATCTTGTCGAGTTGGAAAGTATCCATTAATAATTGATTAAAATCAGCACGATCTAAAGAGTCATTCTGATTAGATTTCCACCCTCCACCAGTTATAATATGTACTCTATCCCCTCCTTTAAATTCAATATTGTTTTCTTTCATATATTGGCACAGAAGATACACAAAAAATGGTGGCCCAATTAAGCAAATGTCTTTCTTACTATTCTTAATTCTAAATAGATGTTTTACTGTTTTTTCAAAATCTATTTTGTCATTATCAACTGTAAATTCAGTCGGATAAAGTAACTCGACCAAGCTCATGACATATTTGAACCAAATATTATTTGTATTGAACCTATCTGGTCCTAAATTTATCAATTCCATTTGATGCTCAAACCAATCTCCAACGTATTTCATTCCGAAGTTGACAGAACCAAGTAAGCGTTCAATGCTAAGACGATCACGTGCAATATGGCTTTTTACTCCACGAGTTCCACTACTTGTATACCAATTTTCAATGTCATCAGCTGTGACAGTATGTAATTTCTTATATTTAAAAACAGATGTTGGAAACACGGGTATTTCATCAATAGTGTGTAAATTATCACTCACATGCTGATTGATACAATAATTTCTATATTCTTCATTTCTATTGTAATGAAAATAAAAAGCCTCACGAACTAATTTATCTCGTATGTCTTTTTGCTCTTCAAATGACCACTCCTGTGGTGTACTCATAAAAATAAGATCATCAATTTCTGAACTGGCAATAATCTGATTTCTTTTATATTCAGTATGAACAGTCATACCATCCCCTCTCCAATAACACCTAATATCAACAGAAATGCAAAAAAGGCAATCTAATATATAAATTGCCCTTAATTTTATTAGGGTAGATTCTTTTCAATTTTTTGGTTCAACATATCAATAATTTCTTTTACCCCCTTAAAATCAGCCATTGACTCAAAGGATAATAAAATATTTTTAGACCCTGTTTTTTCCACCGCTAATTTTATCGATTCATAATAGTCATCATGAGACCCTACTGCATTCTCTTCAATAATACAGTTAATTTTTTCATCCCTGTCCATTTGAGGGTAAGTTTCAGTGATATAGTCTTTTAAGTATTCTCTCACTTCTTCTTGAGCCGTACTTCTATCAGAATTTAAGTTCGCAATTACAGTTAATTGATGATCAACATCCGAAATATCAACACCATATTGTTGTGCTGTTTTATTATATAGAATTGCATAACGCTCTTTGGTTTCTAAATTATCCTCCCACTTAAATGTTAAAGGCAGTGCCTTTTTCGCTGCCCACATGACGACTTCTTTTGATGTTGCGGATACATATTGCTTAGGCCCATTATCACTGTAACAGTGTGGATTAATTGAAACCTTTGGAAAATCATAAAAATCATTTTGGGGATGACAATAACCTGTAGTTAATGCGTCATTAATTATTTCATAGCATGCTTCAAATTGTTGTTGCCTTGATGGAATGTGACGTTTAAAAAACTCCATTTCGAAATCACTTTCGCAGTCACTAAAACCGAGAATAAAGCGCCCCTCTGACATTTGATCTAATAAACTGGCTTCTTCTGCTACACGTACAGGGTGATGGGTGGTAATTACTTGATTTAATGAACCAATATGTAATTTATTTGTTAACCCTAATAAAAAACCAGCTGCGGTAATAGGTGCTCCAACAATACCATTTTTTGAAAAATGATGCTCATTAACAAAGGCAGTATTAAAATGATATTTAGTTGAATCAATTAACGTGACAGTCTTTACCATATTATCCAACGTTTCTTCAGATGTTATTCCATCTTTCTGAAAGTTTAGAAAAAATAATCCAAATTTCATAACTTGTTCCTTATTATCTCTAGTATCAAATAAGTAATTTATTTAGGTTCTTTTAAGAAAGGAGCGACTTGTGTCATAAAGCGTCGCATGGAAGCTATTATTTCATCTTCAGTTCCATTAGCTTCAAATCCGCATGTAATGTTTGTAATACCCGTCGCATCAATATCACGTTGAATTATTTCAATACACTGCTCAGGAGTGCCTACAGGGTTAATACCATTGCTATAATCAACACGTCGATTAGTGTTTGTATGTCCTTGTAAAACAAAATCACGCCATTGGCCTTTATGATAATCATAACCACGAGTTTGATTGCTATCATTAAAGATATTGGTCGCATTTACATATGAATCATACCAATTTTTCAGAAACTCCCGACAAACATCTTGCGCCTTTTGTGCATCATCATCAACAGAGCAAATATAAGTCATACAATGATCTATTTTAGATATGTCATGGCCATATTCTGTCGCAATTTCATTATAGAGTTCCATCTGTGCTTTTTTTTCATTAGTACCAATAATCCAACTAAGAACCATTGGTAGCCCTTGTATTGCTAGCCATTCTGTCGTACTTGCGGACTCAGCAGTCATACACGTTGGAACATTTTTAGAATATACTTTAGGATACACATCTACATTAGGGAACTGGATATAATCACTATCAGAACTAACTGTTCCTGTTTGTAAGCTTTCCATTATCATCTGGTAGAAATTTTGAGTAATCGCTCGAGACTCTTCCATATCAACACCAAATACTCGAAAATCTTTATGGTATAGCCCTCGAACGGTTCCAAAATTAAAACGCCCTTTCGACATTTGATCTAATAATAAAACGTCTTCTAATTGTCGAACAGGATGAGCTGTTGGAATAACAACCCCCATAGTACCAACATTTAATGTTTTAGTTCTTCCTAACAGATTTGCCGCAGCAACAAATAAATTTCCCGTGAGACCAAACTCTGTAAAATGATGTTCTAAGGTCCAATATGTATCAAAGCCTACTTCCTCTGAGGCGATACCAAGTCGAACAAAGCGATCCATTACTTGCTTATGAGTTTCACCTGGTGGTTGATACGAAAAACAAATATTTCCAAACTTCATACTCTATTCCTTTTTGGTGATTTTATTTAATTAAGCTAATTCTAATAATTCATTTTCAATTTCATTTTTTAATCTACGCTCCTTAACAGTAATACTTGTAACGTCCTCAAATCGAGGTTCAATAATATCTATATCTAAATCCAATAAACCAACATCTAATGCTAAAGCTGCCTTCGTTACTGATTGATAAAAATTTCTTAATACAACCAAATTTTCCCCAAGATCATGTGAACTTCCAATTAGCGAATAGAGCTTACAATTATTAGATTCAATACTATCAATGAGCTCTATAACTTCACTTTGCTTTACCCAGCTATCATCGTTTGCAGTAAAAGCAATAAATGGAATCGTTAATCCTTTAACACCACTAAGTGTCGAGTCTAATGTGTCCCATTTATGTTTAAAGCAATCTGTAACAAAGACCTCAGCTCCTAAATTATGACCTTCAAAGTCAAGATCTTCTGGTAGATCTGAAATAGGTAATTGCAAATAGTCATACTCCAATGCTTTTTCTAATGTATCTCTAAGATTAACGACACCTACGGCCGTAATTAAAAATGATAATTTAATTTTATTTACTACCTCATAAGCGATTCTCGCTGACAAACTAGCAGCAATCAGCCCTATTCGTTCGACACCATGCTCTTTAAGCCAATCTACGACTGTAAGCAGGCTATTTTTTCCAATCGACATCGTAAATTCATTTATACATCCACTGCTTAATCCAACATGATGCAAAGAATCGTAGCGAATGACATGAAAACCGTTAGTAGATAAATACTCAGCAAGACCTGCAAAATGATCCATTCTTCTAGCAAAACCCGAAGCAATAAGTATTGTATGTTTTTTCTCTGGTACGTTTTTTTTAGGGAGTGTTTCCCAAACTCGGATAGACTGACCATTATCAAGCTTGATAATGTGATCAATCGTAAAAAAAGCACTTTCATCTTTCATATAATTTCCTTTTAACTATGGGACAAAAACTAAAAACTTATCTTCCTCTAAGTAACGTGTTTGTTCGATTTCAACCGCAACATCTTTGGTCGTATAATTAAATGGTCTCTCATGCGATACAAACCTAACTAGGTACTGGAGAGGAGATAATGAATCATGAGCCCCTCCAACTCTGAAAATATTATTCATGCCTGATTCAACAATTCTTTCAACACCACTTCTTGCTAATTTATCTCGATATTTTAATGACGCTTCCCAAGGATAAATAGAAACAGTTTGTGTTCTATTTTTATTAATAAAAGGAATTACCCCATTAATATCAGACACTTGATGCACATACACACTTCGTGATAGCGGTTGATTTCCAAAGCTATTTGTAGGTGATACGACTATTAACCAAGCTTGCTTATCTCCCTTTCTCACTTCATATCCAGCAAATAGACTTTCTTTTTCAGTAAGAGTAAACGCCGCTTTTTCATCAAAACCGTTTGAACCTTTTGGTAAAATTTTCGCGTATCGATCTAGCTGTTTTTCAAGTTCATTTAAAAATAAAGGTAAATTATCTCCGATATAATAAACGTCTTGAGTAGAGAAGCAGGCTTGCTGGTCATAGAAACAAATATCATGAGCAACCCCCATTGCTGCTGCTTCTATATCTTTAGGAGCTTCAATAATGCTTAAGCTTTTCTTTGGTCCAAATTTCAGAATATCAACATGCGGTGGTGAATATTTTACCGCCCATTTAATCGCCTCGTCTCCACCCCAAGCAATAACCACGTCGGCATGATTCATTATTCTTTGAGATAGAGTCATATCTTCATCATGCGGCCAATACATAACAGACATTGATTTGGTTATTGGATGGTCTGCATTAACATCAATAAAACTGGAAACTAAAGCGTTTGCAGTAAAAGGATCTGAAGACGAAGTTTTAATAATGCACTCATTTTTTGTTAAAATAGCACGCAAAATAGATGTCACTCCTGATAATGGAACATTACCAGCTAACAAGTGAACAGAAACACCTTTCGGTTGTGCTTTAACATAGCAATCACCACGTGGAAGCCATTCATCTAATACGTGTATAGAGCCCAAATCATAATTAACAATGTCATACAAAGCACTTTTAGAGCACAATAACATTGCAATCCAATTCGCTTCTAACCTTGCCATTTCATCAGAATAACCAAGATATGTTTTTAACTCACGGATATAGGTTCGTCGCCGATTATATTCTTCACTTTTCCATCGTTGACCAACGGTATATAAAAAATTCACAATCTGATTTAAATTAAGATTAATTCTATCTTTGATATTTAATGTTTTTGAAACTGAACTTTCAGTAATGACAGATAATTTTACTCTATTATCATTATTTAGTTTAACTTCTTTATATGCATAATTATCAAAATCTTGAATCATTCCATTAATTATCATTGGAATACATTTATTCATTATTTCCCCTATAATATACTTAGTATTTAAAATAAATTAATGATTTAACAATATTAATTTAAGACTGCTTTTTTAAACTGTTCATTAATAGGCATAGACAATACAACCGATTTAGTATCACCTAATACATGAATTTCTTTGTCTCCAATACGATGACAAGGAACTTTAATACGCTTTAAAAATCGCTCTATTGCTGTTGATGTTACTGTTACATATTCTGTAATACCTTGACTAACAGCGTGTTTATATATAGCTTCAAATAGTTTCATTGTAATTTCACTAGCAGAGTTATTTATCTTGGAGCTATTTTTACCTACAGCAAAACGACTTAATTCGACTATATTAGGATCTTTGGGAGCACTCTGTTGACCAAGCAATTCAGGAAAAACACTTTTCAGCATATAATCACCTGTTGTAGGTAATAAACGCCAGCATCCACTTACATTTTCAGTATCATCACAAGCATAAATATATTCTGCATTTGAGTTATCATACTCATCTGATTCAAGGTTATTTTCTACAACTAAGTCCCACTCAAGTCTTTGCTTAAACACTTGATAACGAAGACTTAGAATACCTTTATACTCCTCCGATGGAATTGCCAAAAAATCCGATTTTTTTATCATTATAGTCATACCAACCTCCCTTGCGTTTAATCGACTATAACAAACCATTTTCTTGCGTAAACCTGTACGATCCTACAGGTACTTATGTTAAACAATTGTATTTCAAGCGATATAATAGTGTGACAAAAATCCAATTTATTAGAATCAAATGTCAATCTATTACCGTTTTAATGATATATAACACGCAAAACTTGCGACAAACAATAGGTAAGGATAAAGAGATGGGTATGAAAGACATAAATGCCGACGACACTTACAGAATAATTAATAAAATTAAAGCTTGTAGAAGCAATAATGATATTAATCAATGCTTATCTGATATGACTAAAATGGTACATTGTGAATATTATTTACTCGCGATCATTTATCCTCATTCCATGGTTAAATCTGATATTTCAATTCTAGATAATTACCCTAAAAAATGGAGGCAATATTATGATGACGCTAATTTAATAAAATATGATCCTATAGTAGATTATTCTAACTCCAATCATTCACCAATTAATTGGAATATATTTGAAAACAATGCTGTAAATAAAAAATCTCCAAATGTAATTAAAGAAGCGAAATCATCAGGTCTTATCACTGGGTTTAGTTTCCCTATTCATACTGCTAATAATGGCTTCGGAATGCTTAGTTTTGCACATTCAGAGAAAGACAACTATATAGATAGTTTATTTTTACATGCATGTATGAACATACCATTAATTGTTCCTTCTCTAGTTGATAATTATCGAAAAATAAATATAGCAAATAATAAATCAAACAACGATTTAACCAAAAGAGAAAAAGAATGTTTAGCGTGGGCATGCGAAGGAAAGAGCTCTTGGGATATTTCAAAAATATTAGGCTGCAGTAAGCGTACGGTCACTTTCCATTTAACCAATGCGCAAATGAAACTCAATACAACAAACCGCTGCCAAAGTATTTCTAAAGCAATTTTAACAGGAGCAATTGATTGCCCATACTTTAAAAGTTAAGTACGTAAGTAAAGCTTTATACCTATAGGTTTTTCTCTTTGTTACTCTGTTTTTTGTGGAAAATTGCTCTCATACATTTCCATGAAATCTTGACGAATAAGCTGCTCTAAGTGAGAGGCTTTTTCTGTTGGACAAAAGATCATGTAATGTACTTTTTGATCGCCCATTGAAGTGGTCGTAATATGGATATGAGGCTCAGAACCTGGTAAATCGACCCCTGCATGTTTTTCTATCACGCTATTATAGCGTCTAGCGACATCAATAAAATCTTCACAATGTGTATCAATTTTATGTAATAAGTCGGGGATCATTGGGTATAGATTTACAAATTCTTTAACGCAAATAGAAAAGTTATGATAAACATAACGCTTCATGAAATTCAGGTTTTTCACTGGGTATGTAAAGAACATACTGTTTGGAAGCGTAGCTGTTTTTCCTGTGTAATCATATTGCCCATGGTGCAAATCAATCTCTTGGATAACCGTAGCCATCATGTTGTGCTCAATAACTTCTCCACACAAAGAGCCCACTTCAATCCAATCACCGATTCGAAATGAACGGGAACTGGCACGTTGAATCGACCCCGTAAAACACAAAATGATTTCTTTAGATGCCACCACAATTGCAACGGCAATAGCAGTAACGGATAAAGCAAATTCATTAATCTCTGATTGCCATAAAATAAATAACGTAATGACAATTACAGTAAACGAGCCGTTTTTGGTTCGAGAAATCCATTTACGCTGATCTTCAGTTAAGAAAGCAATATCCCCACGAATATGCTTTACTGCATAGTGGCGTATTAAGAAGATGAAGCTAATAATCAACACACTAAAAATCATCTTATGTGTTAATAAAAAATCTATTACTAGTAACAGTCTATCCACGCTTACCTCTTCTATTTACTGCTTTATTACTTAACATCTAGCAGTAAATATCCCATAGGTAAGCGATAATTTCACCCTTATCTCTCTATTTCCTCGAACTTGATTCACTAAAATACAACGAATTACCCCTAAGTGATTAATAGTTAGTCACATCAGAGTATTCACCTTCAATGATTCTAGCTTCTTTATCCATTGTTTGTTTTTCTTTTTTACCGTGCGTTTTCGACATAATAAAACCAACAAGACTTAATCCAATCGCAAAAAATAAACTCGAAACCAATACAAAAAAACCAACGAACAAAGCAACAGTAGTAGCTAATAGCTGTTTCATAATATGACTCTCTTTTATAAATGAATGTTCACTGTATCACTTCATTTCTGAATCGAATATGAACAACCTATAAATCTAAAAAAAGGAAATTAACACATTGTAACTAAAGGTTATTTACTTCCATTCCCTTTAGTTATTTTATAAAACACATCCTAAAACCCATTCACAAGGGCAATATCTCACGTAAAATTACGAGATTTGCCTATAGTAAAACACAAGTAAATGATATACATTCTTATTGGGATCATTCCCAAGCATATTGCTTTTGTACTAACTAAAAGGATATTCATGAAAAAATTACTACTATCTACCGTCTTACTCGCTTCTTCATTTTCTAGTTTTGCTACTGAGGGAATATTTGAATCCGAAAGATGGAAAGAAATAAAACTCGATTCAGGCTCTGATCCTTATTGGGCTCATTTAGATCTAATTTGTAATGAAAAGCTCACCGGCTCTCGACCTCCAAATATCTCTGACTTAATCGCTTTTAGTGACGCTTTTAAAAATGAATATGATCGTCCAAAACTTTATTCTTTTCTTAGAGAAACCTTTGGATTCGCTGATTCTAACGACCCTCAAATTCAAGCGGCTTTTGAGCTAAATGGAAAACATCGAACCATTTCCCTTCCTTTTTACTTCCATGATTCAATTTCGTTCTATAACCCAACAACACTAGTCTCAATCGCTAAAAATGAAGACGATAAGCTAGTTGCAAACTTAGCTTTAGTTGATGCGACAGGATCGCGCTCAAGTCTTATTACATTGGCCCCTTCTTTAGGGGAGGCAAAAGTGTTTTGTATTATAGGAGAAGAAAACGGCGAGTCTAACTAATCAAATAAAGGCTATAAATAACAATATATTAAAAATAAATAATAACCATATCTATAACATAAATCTTATGCTGCTCATTATATAAAAGGATAATACCTATGAATAAATTACTTCTTACTTTCCTTATTTTTACAGCGTCACTAGCTCCACATGTTTCAGCAAATGACGGAGATACTGACGATACAGATATCATTTACTACCAATGTTATCTAAATCCTGTTAGTTGTTTCTAAGGGTTTTAATCAACGTAAATTTATCTCGCCTTAAAATAGAAAGATCTATTTTAGGGCGAGATAATTAAAAATAAACAAGGTTAATCTATGAACAGAAAAATAATTAAAACATTAGTTTTAATCCTGATATTCACCTTTTTTTATATTTCTTTTCAGGCTAATGCAAATGTAGAACCAACAAGTAACAATAACGAAATTCCTTCCCACCGTTTTGATGCAGCATGGAAACTTCATTTTGTTCATGACTATGCAAAATTAATGAAAACGCTTCCGGACCCTCTTTCGGTAACATCACGAGAACTTAAAGCAGCGTTAATAAAGCATGGTCACACAGGTATCGATCCAGATGCCGTTTTTTATAATGAGTTCCAAAGTGCAATGAGTAGTTCGCGTAGCTATAATGGCTGGGCACACCATGAATCGCCCCATAAATCTTACACGCTCTCTCAAGCAGTTATGCTCAATACTTTTAATAAATTCAGAGATTCTTTTCCAGGAACCATTAACTTAGATACAGGTATTTACACTCAAGGGGCTGATGGTGATATTTTTGATGAACGAAATGAGGTTCGTCTTCTCTCATCGGATTTATGGGACATCGCTTATTACGATCTGGATATTCAAACCACTTACACAGCAGAATTAACCCAATTTTGGAATGAAAATAGTGAAAGTTACACTCAATTAATGCGAGACAGCTTTGCTTTTTCTGCTCACCAGCAATATCAATTAGGCTTGTTAACGCAAGGTGACTATCAACTCGCCATCTCTCTTCTTAAACCCATTCGTCCTAATAATATAAATGTTTATCGATTCGATATTTATGGGTATGACTCTACGGATATTCTCGTCATTGAACAAAAAGGAAGCACTGGTGGTTTATTATATATTCCAGGAAACGCACAACCATTTATTACCTATAGAACAGAACGACAATTAAGAAAAACCTTATATAAACGATTACAACATCCTGAAAGTAAAAATACATTATTAAGCCATTTTAGCCTGTATTTACGCCAAGATGGTGGCACATATTCGGGAGTCGAAAGCGCTCTTACTGAACTAATTAATGGCAATTGGGATAAACGCTATTTCATGATGAAGCACCACCCTATTCATGGCAATGTCTTTGCTAGAATGACAGAGCAAAGAAAAGCTCGAATGGCGAGTGATGCCGATACCTCTATAAAGTCCAATAGCGAATCTCAAAGGGATTACATACTCTCGATTGCCAATAGTTTAGTAGTCTTTTTTCCCATAGTTGACATTTTAGTCCCTGAGCTTGGGATCCCGTTGACAATATCTCTTAGCAGTACACAACTTGGCCTGAGCGTAAATAAAGCCGTTACTGGTGATTCATTATCAGAACGATTAGCCGGTACTCGAATGAGTGCAGTGAATGCCGCCATTCTTGGTACTGCAGCCGTACTTCCAGTGATGGTAAAATATGGCCAATCTCTCGCGATATCGGTTGAAAGAGAGGTGGATTTATTGCCCAACCGCATACTCTTAAACGAGGGAGTTTCAACTGAAACATTGGATCAATTCACATCAATGCCTAAGATCGTTAATCACCCTCAAACAGGTGAAGACTTATTAGGTGTTCGATTAACTGATTCAGGCAGAAATACACTATTAAGAGCTGATGGTTTTGGGTATTTTCGAGAGGTCGATCCTGCCAGTGGTCGCTTAATTTTAGACAGTCGAGTCGTTCGTACTATCAACATGGAAACCAGTGAACCCCAATGGCTTGAACGAGGTGGACTTAGAGGAGGAAATAACAGTGGTGATGGAATCTCTTCTACTGAAGTAAATTCAGACGGTTCAACAAATCACAGTCAAGCTTCTGAAATTCTATTACCTGAAGATCTTCCTGAGCATCCAGGCTTAGGCGGTTCAGGTTATGCAGATATGACTGGAGGTCGAGATATTGAAGCACTAAAAGATTTCTATGAATTAGAACAACAAGTTGATCCTTATGCTTATCTTACTGATACAAAAAAACTGCATCGTTTAGGTATTGAGGCTCAAAGAGAAATTCAAAATGTTCCTTTTTTAAGAGGCTATCAATCCGAAGTAAATGGCTCATTAGTTTTTAGAGGAGATACCCGACTTCCAGATGAGCTATTTCATTCTGGATTTACACGTAAAATTGAACCCGTTTCTTATGTTCAATTAGCCCATCATACAAAAGCAATTCGAGGTGTTATTTCGACAAGTACGGAAGAAGCCGTCGCAGTGAATTATGCATTAGACAGCCAACGTGGATACGTTTATGCCATTGAACTTAACCACGGAGGACAGGTTGTCGATACGCTTCTCCGAGATAAATCACTCAGCGAAATTGCGACATTAAATATCCCACCAGAAGACATTATGTTTGCTGTTGGCCCATTTAATAGTGCTAATTCTAGTTACAGAGATCTCGTTGAAAATGCGGCTTATCGTACCGCTGAACTTAGAATAAATCCTCACGCAACTGCATCACCAGAAGTTGCCCAACAAGCTTTTGACCGTATTAAAAATACGTTGAAATATGAGTTAAGCCCTAATATGTCATTTGCAGATCGTTACGCTAGCCGCACAGACCTGTTCTGGTATGAAGATGAGGCGGTATCAACACCTCTAAATAGTGACTAATTCAATAATTTTCACCGAATATAAGCACTCTTGATACATTCAAGGGTGTTTACCTTTTCATCTTGAAATATGCACAAGATATAAAAGTAACAACAATTTGCTTACATTTACCTTCAATTAATCATAACTATAACTTACAAAATAAATTAAATTATCCATCCCAAAAAAACAAGTCTTCATAACCTCCAGTCAAACGTACAATACTCTAATGAATTAACATAAAAATCTACATTTTCAGATAGATCACAAAATATAAAACTATTTATACATTCTTTTATTTATAGAAATACTTTTTGATAATTATCAAGCCACCCAAAATCGATTCACGCAAAATACCCCTAAATGGTTAATCCAATACAATTTCTAATCTTTAAATTTTAAACGAGGTATTTATGACTCAATCGGCTGATAAAGCGCGTAAAGTCGGTATTGGCAGCTATGTGGCTCTGGCCTTTGCTGTTGTGTTCTTCTCTGGCTTTATGCAATCAAATGAATGGTATGGTGTTTTTGACTTTACAACGCTAAACGGCTCATTTGGTAAAGTGGCGTATTCTGTTTCTGAAACAGCGGATGGCGTTCAAGCGGCAACCACTTCTCTACGTGGTAAAGGTGGTAGCGGTGCTCGTGACGGTTTCATTTTCGCATTAACTCTTATTCCTACCGTCATGTTTGCATTAGGTATGATTAACGTTCTTGAGCATTACGGTGCACTTGATGCAGCTCGTAAGCTTCTTACTCCTCTTCTACGTCCATTAATGGGTATTCCGGGTAACTCTGGTTTAGCATTAATAGCATCATTACAGAGTACCGATGCGGGGGCTGCGATGACTCGTCAACTAAAAGACGAGAAACATCTAACCAAACGTGAGACTGACATTTTCACAATGTTCCAATTCACGGCTGGTGCAGCAATTGTAAACTTCTTCTCCTCTGGTGCGGTGTTATTCACGCTAACTAACCCAGATGGCTCTTTAGCTGTTCCATCATCAATTGGTCTAGCTGTTGTTGTTATGTTTGCTTTCAAATTTGTTGGTGCAAACCTATTCCGTATTTACCTAAATATTACTGAAGGTAAAGAAGGACAAGATGACGACAAACAAGATAAAAAAATGACTGAGGAGACAGCATAATGAGCGACGTTAAAGCAAAAAAACCTATGGTTACAGACATCTTTGTTGAAGGCGCTAAAAAAGGCTGGGTTATTGCTACCACTTCAACGGTTCCTAACGTATTAATGGCATTTGTTATTATCAAAGCACTGCAAATTACAGGTGCACTTGATTTAATGGGTTCTATCTTCTCTCCTATTATGGCTATCTTTGGTCTTCCGGGTGAAGCTGCGGCAGTATTAATTGGTGCTTGGATGTCAATGGGCGGCGCAGTTGGTGTGGTTATTACTTTGTTTGACCAAGGCATCCTAAATGGTGCTCACATTGCGATTCTTGCACCTGCAATTTACCTAATGGGCTCACAAGTACAATACATGGGTCGTATCATGGGTCCTATTGGTACTGAAGGTCGCTACATTCCAGTAATGATTGCTATCTCAGTATTAAACGCATTCGGTGCAATGTTTGTTATGAACATGATTCTATAAGGATTTCAGATGAACTTTTCTCTAAACGATTATCTAGAAGAACTACGCCCTCTTATTGATGTGGACTGCGGTACTTACACTGTTGAAGGCATTGAAGTTATTGCTAACCAAATGGCAGCTAAATACGAAGCAATGAACGGCTGGTCTGTTAAGCGTATTGACTGTGGCAAAGCAGGTGTTGGCCTTGAAGTTCGCAACAAACCTGAAGCTGAACATATTGATGTGATGATGATTGGTCACATGGATACGGTTTTCCCTGTAGGTACAGCAGCTGAACGACCAATGTCTTTAGATGCTGAAAAAGCGTATGGCCCAGGTGTTTCTGATATGAAATCAGGCCTATTAAACGTGGTATATGCACTACGTAACTTAGACCAAACAGTATTAGATAAACTCTCTATCTGCTTGTGTATGAACCCAGATGAAGAGACAGGTTCTTTAGATTCAGTTGATTGGATCCAAGAAACAGCGAAAAAAGCGAAAAACGTATTGGTTGCAGAAGCAGCTCGTGCGGACGGTGGCTTAGTTAAAGCTCGTAAAGGCATGGCTCGCTACAAAATGACCTTCAATGGTAAAGCCGCTCACGCTGGTAACGAACCAGAGAATGGCCGCAGTGCAATCACTGAAATGGCTAACTGGATCTTAGCGACAAACGCGATGACTAACTTTGAATCAGGCACTACGTTAAACGTAGGCGTGGTTTCTGGTGGTGCTGGCGTAAACATCGTTCCTGATTTAGCGACGGCTATCGTTGATGTTCGTTTCTGGGATAACGCAGAATATGACCAAGTAGATACAACTTTAAATGGCATGATTGAGACGCCATTTGTTGATGGTGTATCAATTGAACTTGTTCGTGAAGCGTACAAGCCATCAATGGTACCATCTGAGCTAACTGAAGCATTAATGGCAATGATTGAAGAATCAGCTCAAGAGCTAAACATTGATATCAACTGGAAAGAAGTGGGCGGTGGCTCTGATGCTAACAACACTGCGATCTTAGGTGTTCCAACATTAGATGGTCTAGGCCCTATCGGTGCTGGCTTCCACAGCGCTGACGAGTACTTACTACTTGAGTCAATCGAACCACGCATTAAATTATTAATGAGCGTATTGACGAAATTAGCTAAATAGTATTTGTGATATAACGATAACAACGCTTTTAGCTAGGTAACAACATAAAACAGCGAGCACTTGGCTCGCTGTTTTTTTGTCTTTTTTAATCAATACGTCTTTAATTAATACGACACGGTTTTCATATATTGTTTGGGGGTAATACCAAACTGCTGATGAAAACGTTGACTAAAGCGTGTTTCAGATTGATATCCGCACTGTAATGCCAAATCTAGCTGACTTTGCTTTTTCTCTTGCATTAAAGAAAGAGCATGACTCATTCTTACGTTCGCTAATACCGTTCTAAAATTGGTTCCATCTTGATTCAATCGACGGATCAACGTAGCTCGACTCATAGAGAAAACATGTGACACTTCATCTAACTGATAATTGTCTGCGGGATCTTTTGAAAAATAAGCACTCAGTTTATTTTGCAAAGAATCATGTGATTTTGAAAATAAAATATGCAATGCCCCTACTTCTATTAATTGCTGATAAAAAGCCAATAAATGATATTTCTGCACATTAGAGCTTAAATTCTGAGAACTCATCTCGATTAGCAAAGAAAAACCATACGCTAATGTTGAAGAAACCTTAATAGCGTTAAGATGTTCATGTCTACGTCGATTCTCTTTACTCGCCTCTATCATTTCAGGCGTTGGCGGAAACAAAAAACAGATCTGAACAGAATAAAAATGATCTTTTGTTGGCTTATTAATAAAACTAAGATCTTGATTGGCAGCAGTTAGTAGCCATGATTGAGCATCAATATCATAATTTTCAGTGCCTTGAATTACTCTTTTTATACCAGATTTTACCCAAATAATACTTGGAGCATAAATATGAACATTACGTAAATGTTGATCATTAACGCCTGAATACGTTTGTATCTTAAGCAATGATTCGTTCATTTTATGCTCCTAGTTCTTATAAATTAACGCACATACGTTGCTGTTAATACCGCTTTGTCTAATGCCATGCTATTTAAAGTATAACCAACAACAGCAGGTGAAATGTCGGCTGGTAAATCGATCTTCTCTTGTGGTAATGCCCACACTGTATATTGGTATCTGTGCATGCCATCACCTTCTGGAGGGCAAGCACCACCGTAGCTCATTGTGCCGAAATCATTCTTAGTTTGTAAGATATTTTTCATTGCCGAGCCTTGCTCAATGCTGTGTACATTTGCAGGAATATTTAGAGCCAACCAATGCCACCAACCACTGCCTGTAGGTGCATCTGGATCAAACACAGTTATAGCAAAACTTTTTGTTCCCTCTGGTGCATCTTTCCAACTTAATTGTGGAGAGATATTATCACCAGTACAGCCCATACCTGAGAAAGTAAACTTGCTATTCATCAATTGACCTTCATGTACATCAGTACTTGATACTTCAAAAGCTTGGCTAGAGAATGATGCAAGAGTAAGTAACACTAATAATGCTTTGTTCATAATAATTTCCTTCACTGTTTATAGAGTGTTCTAAGTAAGTACAGGACCATTATTACGAATAAAACAAACCAAAAGCTGACACAAAGTATCAAATGATAATTAATTTAAACTCATTTTGATACTTTTAGCAAAAAATATTAATTACGAAGTTCTAAGGTATACATCATTGTAGACGCCATCTCATCACCACCTTCTGGAGGCGCTACTACCCCAAACTTTGTATTTTCAAAGAAAAGATAAAAAGTGGTATCTGCAGTTAATCCACTTCCAAGCGGTAACCAGCCTGATTGGTGTTTTCCAGAAAGAGGAGGGAATGCAAACTCAAAATTCAACGACGCATTTTCAAAATCACCGTTTTGAGTTTCATCTTGCCAGTCTTGATAAGAGGCTTGATCAATAATATAAGATTCAGACAACACATGATTTATGTCTTGTACTGATATATTCACTTCTTGATTTGGCTTCAATGTGAACTCTACAACTTTGTAATCATTTGGAGAGATTAAAATTGAATCTATATTATTTTCATCTTCTGTGTCACACCCAACCAACAGCCCTAGAAGTGCAACAGGTAACACTTTCTTTATATTCATAAAATCAATCCAGCACATAAAAACAAGTTATATTAAGTATGGTATGTTTTTTCATAAAAAAAAGCCACTTAGGACTAACTAAATGGCTTTTGGCGCATACACTTTAGGAGCAATATGCTTTTGGGGATACGGTTATACTAGGCTAAAAAGAGCACATGAAAAAGTGAACACTTCACCCAGTATCCTTTCCCCTTTATACTAAGAACAATAATAGTATTTTACGCATAGGCAAAACATGAAAAGTAGTGATATTTTACTTGGAAAACTCAATACAGAGTTCAAAACCGTCTCTGCAATGATTGAGATTTATTGTAAAAAAAACCACCACTCTGAAGCGCTTTGTAAAGAATGCCACCAATTAATGGACTATGCAGAAGTACGATTAGATCGTTGCCCCTATGGCGAGAACAAACCCACCTGCAATACTTGCCCTATTCATTGTTATAAACCAGAACCAAAAGAACAAATGCGTTTAGTAATGCGCTTTTCAGGCCCAAGAATGCTACTGCATCACCCAATACTAGCGATTCGTCATCTATTATCAGAAAAAAGAACCGTTGTAGATAAGCCACAACCTAATGCTTCAAACCGTCATATTCGACTTAAGAATGGAAATAAAAAATGAACTGGACATTAGATCAATTAAACGCTTTTGTAACCTCAGTAAAATGTGGTTCTTTTTCTGCTGCAGCACGTCAAATGGGGAAGGCGCAATCACGAATTAGTACCGCAATTTCCAATTTAGAGACAGATCTTGGATTTGAACTGTTTGATCGAAGTGCTCGTTTACCTGTTTTAACTCAAGATGGCAAAGATATGTTTGTAGAAGCTCAAGCTATTTTAGAGCAGTGTGAACGGCTACAAGCTCGAGCAGATACCGTCTCAACCGGTGAAGAAATAGCACTCACTGTCGCATTAGATGAAGCAGTACCTATTGACGTATTTGAAGACTTCTTTCAAAAAATCTCAGCTAAATTTCCATTATTAAAACTGACAATTATTAATGGCTCCCAAGCTGATATTGCACGATGGGTAGATGAGAAAAAAGCAGACCTTGGATTTTTATTTCGAGTTAATGTTCTATCAGATTCGTTAGAATATTTATCCCTTGGCTTTTTTAATCAGGCACTAATTGTCTCGCCAGAACACCCTTTAGCTCAATTTGAAAAGCCGACGTTGATCCAGCTAAATCAATATCGACAATTGGTTATTCGAGATCGCGTAGGCCACTCTCAAGAAAAACCGATTTCTGCTAATCACTGGTATATCGACAGTTATTATTATATTACCGCTCTAGTTATTCGCAGTGTTGGCTGGGCCTTAGTTCCTGAACACATATTAGAATCAGGCTGGTATAAAAATCAAACTCAAAAACTATCTACTGAGCATATCCTTGATACATTACAAATTGAGTGGGGAGTAGTAAAACGTAGAGACAGCGGTATGGGCAATGTTATGGAATGGATGATAGATGAAATCGAACACACATTTAAAAAACAATAACAATCACTCTTTACTACTCAAATTATTTTATATATATGTAGTAAAGAGCGATAACCTTTCATAGAAGTCTATTATCTCAGATAATTATGGTCTTTCTCTATCTCTTTTAATTTCAAATCATATTTTTTTTGCTCAATCCGTAACTTTGCTTCTGGATCCATCACATTAACTGTTTTTTTTATGTCTTTTCTCATCGCGGTTATCATAATAATTGCTTCTTGAAATTCTTTTTCGGTCATACTCATAATCTCACCTATAACGCAAATAAATAGTCATTTACAGTACAGTTACTTTTTGATTTTTTTCTTTCTAACTCTAAAAGGT
Organism: Aliivibrio fischeri ATCC 7744 = JCM 18803 = DSM 507; assembly: GCF_023983475.1. Lineage (NCBI taxonomy): Bacteria > Pseudomonadati > Pseudomonadota > Gammaproteobacteria > Vibrionales > Vibrionaceae > Aliivibrio > Aliivibrio fischeri. Next base: position 472,564 of record NZ_CP092713.1, on the reverse strand, counting down.
ATTTTTTTCTTTTTCCGGCATAAACATTTTCTGTTATCGTTTTTTCTTTTTTATTACCAAGAAACGCCATAGCTTGATTAATCTTTTCTTTATCTTTATATGTTAAATAGTATATTTCGCATATTATTATTTGAATGGTTTCTTCAACTGTCATGCCACGACTATTTAAATATTTAAAAATCTTTTTATCTAAATCTGTAAGGTTAGCTAATTGCATATTCTCTACCTATTTAATAGTAAGAACACGTCCCTGTGTGATGTCTAAGTCACAAATAATATCAGCTTAACGAATCAGATTAAGGGCATCCATAAATGCATTTAATGCAACTTGCCTATCAATATGAAAAAGAAAATAAAAATTTAATATATAACTCAAGTATAAACAGTAAACGCTCAAGCCTATTCAACTTGGATTAACTTACTCCAACCTAAAATAGAAACCTTATTATCATAAATAAAAACGGCTCATCTATTAAATGAGCCGTTTCTTTAAATAAGACTTGAAAATATTAGCGAGCTTTTAGTTCAGCTAAAACTTCAACCATAGAAGGTAAAATACGATGACCAAGTTCAATAACATCTTGGCTTGGTTGTACTAAATCAGGAATTTGGTAAGTGATCATAGTTGCGGCAACCGCCGCACGAGTTCCATTATTAGAATCTTCAAATGCTAAGCACGTTTCAGGAGCAATACCTAAACGTTCCGCTGCTAAAAAATAAATTTCTGGATGTGGCTTACTGTTCTCAACCTCACACCCCGTAGCAAGTACATCAAAATAACCGTCAAGACCTGCTAATGCTAATTTCTTAATAGCAATATCGTTTTGAGTTGAGGTAGCAACAGCCATTGGGATCTTATTGGCTTTTAACCACTCTAACAGCTCAATAACGCCTTCTTTAACAGGAATAGCTTGATTCTGAACTATAGAAAAATAACGGATACGCCACTCTTTATTTAAAGCAGGGTAATCGATATCAGGGCCATAACCTGCACGGAAAAGCTCTTCAATACGTTTAGCGTTACAACCAATCCCCGACAGATAAACATCTTCAAGAAATGGAACATTCTCAGCTTCACACGCTTGTTGAAACACGGACATACACACTCTTTCTGTATCGAGAAGTAGTCCATCCATATCGAAAATTGCAGCTTTAAATGTCATGAGAAACCTTATGTATTAATAGCAGAAAAACGTTACGTATATCTATAATTCACTATACGTTGAGAGTGGTCATAGTAAGCCAAAATGCGAGATGAAAAAAGTGAACTCTTAATTTAAAAGCACTTCCTCTTTAATTTCATACAACGATAAACTAACTATAAAAAACCACTCGCATCGCTAATAAAATCAATACGACACCAGATAACCTGTCTATCCATTTCGCTTTACTACGGAGTTTATCCACAATTCTAGGGGCAGATAGCAAACAACTAATAATCGTATACCACAACCCATCAACAACAATAGGTGTGATAACAATAATGGCTTTATCTAAAGGGTCATTGCCTACTGCGACAAATTGACTAAACAAAGCTAAGAAGAACAACGCGATTTTAGGGTTTAGAAGTGAGATAAGTAGCCCTTCTTTTGCTGACTCAACAATCGTAACTTGTTGTCCAGATTCAAGCTTTGCTGCAATTCCGCCAGTGGAACGCAAGGCACCGAGACCTAAATAAGCCAAATAAGCAGCACCTAAATAGCTAATCCCTTTAAATAGCATAGGTGATTGTTGTAACACTACCGCTAAGCCAATCACGGTAATAAAAGCATAAAACCCAATACCAATTGAATGAGCCCAAGCGGCTGCTATACCATTAATTCGCTTACCTGATAAAGTATGTTTCGCTACTGTCGCTAAACTTGGTCCTGGAGACATTGCTCCCAACAATGAAACCAAAAATAATGAAATCCAAATAGTTAATGTCATTTCGCCTTTAATTCCTCTTTACAACATTGTCTCATTCACAATAAAATCGCACATTCGGTTAAATAGACGAGTTTATAATGAAAAGGTTACTACCACTTTTGTTGCTAGGGGCAACTGCATCAGCGCAAGCAACAGACACTTTACACCAAATCTATATTCAGCCAAGTCTTGCAAACCTAAAAATTGATGGCTCTCATGGTAGCGCTTTAATGACTCAAGTGGGCTATAACTATCATTTCGCACCAATGATTGCGATGGATCTAAGCTATTACATGACAGCATCAATGAATGATATCGCAATGGATAATGATAAAGCATCGGCTACGGGTGCAACTATTGCTGCAAAAATGTATTTCCCAATGTCTTATTACGGTTCTTTCTATGGGAAATTCGGTTTAAACCGTACCAATGTTGAATATCAATATAAAGAAGGTAATCAAACATTAAAACAAGAAGCGGTATCAACTAAACCTTATGTTGCAGTAGGCACAGTAATGAAGCTATTCCCTTCCGTTACCTTCAACGTTGAATACCAATATATGCCATTAGCTTCTGATGATTACATCTCATCTATTGGTGCTGGTGTGAACTTTATGTTCTAGCTTTTAAAAAGCATAAAAAAGGGCGCTTCCAATCACCTTGGAAGCGCCCTTTTTATATCAATATAGCTTCATTTATTAAGCCACTGCAGCTTCTTTCGCATCCGCTTTATTTTTCAAGAAAGCGTAAGTGAAGCCTGTTACTGCTGTACCCGCAGCAATGGCTACCAAGTACATAAATACTGGTGTGATTGCGTTTGGAATAAGTAGAACAAACAGACCACCGTGTGGAGCAAGCAATTGAGCACCAAACAGCATAGATAGACCACCCGTTAGTGCACCACCCGCCATACAGCTTGGAATCACACGCATTGGATCTTTCGCTGCAAATGGAATCGCACCTTCAGAGATAAAGCATAAACCAAGCACAAATGATGCTTTGCCTGCTTCACGCTCACCCGCTTCAAACTTGTTCTTAGCAAGAAATGTCGCTAAACCCATACCTAGCGCAGGAACCATACCTGCTGCCATGATAGCCGCCATTGGGCCGTACGTTTGTGAAGCCAGAAGACCTACACCAAATGTATATGCAGCTTTGTTTACTGGACCACCTAAGTCGAAACACATCATACAACCAAGAATCACACCCAGTAATACAGCGTTAGTTGAGCCCATGTTGTTTAGGAATTCTGTTAACGCTGACATGATGCCAGATACAGGACCACCGACGATATAAATCATCACCAGACCAGTAAATAAACTCGCCACAAATGGAATGATTAGAATTGGTTTAAGCGCTTCCATTGATTGAGGAAGAGATACTTTATCCGCAATGAATTTAGCTGAGTAACCTGCAATGAAACCAGCAGCAATACCACCAAGGAAACCCGCACCTGTTGAGCTAGCCAACATACCACCGATTAGACCTGGCGCTAAACCAGGACGGTCAGCAATCGAGAACGCGATAAAACCAGCAAGAACAGGGATCATTAACGCAAATGCAGCGCCACCACCAATATCCATTAAGGTTGCAGCAATAGTGCCTGGCTCTTTAAACGCTTCGATACCAAATACAAAAGATAATGCAATCAACAAACCACCCGCGATAACAACAGGAAGCATGTGTGATACCCCTGTCATTAGGTGTTTGTACATGCCTTTTTTCTCTTCAGTTTGAGAAGATTGTGTATTACCAGACGCTTGGAAAACCGTCGCATCAGCGAAGGCTTTATTCATCTCTTGTTCTGTTTTCTTTAATGCTAAACCAGTGCTTGTTTTATATAGACGTTTACCATTAAAACGCTCAAGAGGAACCTCAATATCAGCTGCGATAATCACCAGATCCGCTTCTGCGATTTCTTGATCCGTTAATTGGTTTTTCGCACCCACAGAACCACGAGTTTCTACTTTAATAATGTGACCTTGGCGTTTACCTTCTTCTTCTAGCGCTTCAGCCGCCATGAAGGTATGTGCAACACCCGTTGGACACGCCGTAATCGCTACAATTTTTTTAGCGCCCGTATCTTCAGCAACCGCTGTTGATGTCACTTCAGAAGCGGTTAATTCTTTTGCGCTGTTCGCTGCGTTTTCTAACCACGCTTGCGTATCTGTAGTACATTCCGAAATAGTGCCTGTATATACTTTTTTACCCACAAAGCGAGCGGTATCTACTTCTGTATTTGCAGCGATGATAATAGCATCTGCACCATCAATCACTTCTTGGCTTAATACATCAACAGGTAACACGCTTGATTGACATTCAATCGACGCAGTCCAATTTAATTTTTTTGCAGCTTGTTCTAATAAACCCGCTGCAATAATGCTGTTTGCTACACCACTTGGGCATGCTGTTACGATAGCTATATTTTTCATATTTTGTCCTTAATCTATCACTAAGCGTTATTACACGTTGCTAGAAATAGGGTTGTGTAGGGTTACTTGTTGTTGTAATTCTTGTACGTTTTTAATATCTGGAACACCAACGCCAACCTGCGATACAGCTAAAGCAGAAAGAGCGGTAGCAAAAGATAAGATTTGTGAACGATCCCAATCTTGCTGCATGTGACCCCAACATAGGCCAGCAACTAACGTATCACCAGCACCAACCGTGCTGACTACGTTCATTTTAGGTGGTTGAGAATACATCCATTCAGCTTGCTCTTGATTATTTTGACCAAGCCACATCACGCCTTTTGAACCTAACGATACGACGATATTTTCAATGCCTTTTTCAGCAAGATCTTCAGCCGCTTGTTGACATGATTCTGGTGTATTTAATTCACGTCCTACAAATTCCGACAGCTCTTCATCATTTGGTTTAATTAACCAAGGGTGAGCATCTAAACCAGCAGCTAGTGCGGCACGACTACTATCAAATAACACTTTCTTGCCCATTTGATGCAGTTTTTCAATCCACTCTGCGCACTGCTCTGGAGAAATACCTTTTGGCAAGCTACCCGCTAAAACAAAAAAGTCATGATCTTTTGCTAATTCAAATAAGCGAACTTCAAACTCAGCAATCGCCTGTTGTGATACCTCAACTCCTGGGAAATTAATGTCACTCACTCGACCGTCTGATTCAACTAACTTCACATTGATGCGAGTTGCACCATCAACACGAATAAATTCATCTTTAGCCTTCATCTCTTCAAATAATTGACAGAAAAGCTCTTCATTATCACGGCCTAAAAACCCAGTAACCGTCACCTCTGCACCTAAGTCAGACAACACTTTTGCCACATTAACGCCTTTGCCTGCGGCATGAAGTGAGCCTTTACTTACTAAACTCACAGAGCCAACCGATAACGCATCTAAACTGCCCGTTAAATCTAAAGCAGGGTTTAGCGTGATAGTAACTACTTTGCTTTTTTGATTACTGCTCATCAATTAACCCTCACCTAAACCAGAAGCAATAGCAGCACCAATACCAGCAAGCGCTTCTTTTGCATCTGAGCCATCTGCAGTAAATTGCAGTTCATGACCGTGTTTAACGCCAAGCGCAATCACTTTCATTAAGCTTTTCGCATTCACCGCTTTTCCGTCACCATTTACGTTTAATACGGTGATTTTTGATTCGTATTTTTTCGCTTCAGCAACAAGCATTGCGCCCGGGCGAGCGTGTAAACCGTGTGCATTTTTAATTTTAAAGGTTGCGGTATTATCAGCATCAACACTTACTGCTGTTTCTTCAGTAGAAGTAGAGAACCTCGCAAGTAACTGCTCAGACGTTGCAGATAGAATCGACTCTTGCTGCTGCTCAGCAACCACCTTAGTGATCGTTGTTAAGAACGATTTATGAGAGGCGTTACAAGAAGCAATTGCAATCAAACCTTTAACAAGCAAGCCATTAAACTCGCACCCATTTGCTGTCGTTACGATAGACATACCAGAGCGTTTAACGCCTTTGTCAGTACTTACCAACCATAAACCTTTACCTAGATGCGTAGGCTCTTTAGTTACTAACTCTGCAACAAATTGGCTTTCTGCATTACCACTGTTTTTTAGTAAACCACCTGCAACCGCACTCATTTGGATCATATCGCTTGCAGGGAATAATAATTGGATAAGTGATGCATCGAAATCGGCTTCAAACTGCACTTCACCGTTAAGTAATGCAATGATGTCTGCTTCTGTTTTTGCTTGTTTTAGCTTCTCTTCTACACAATCTGCAGAAAGGACTTTAGTCAGTTGCTTTAAAATACCTAGGTGTTCATCTGATTTAGCCGCAATACCAATAGCCACATAAACCACGTTACCATCACCCCAGTTAACACCTTGAGGGAAATGATGCACAGCAACGCCGGTGTTATTAACTAAATCACGGGTGTCTGTTGTACCGTGTGGGATAGCAATACCATTACCTAAAAACGTTGAGTTCTGTTGCTCACGATTTAGCATTCCGTCTACGTACTTCTCTGCAACTAAGCCTTTTTCTGTTAGTTGTTTTGCAATCGCTTTAATTGCCGTTGTCTTATCCGCTGCTGACTGCAGCAGCGTAATGTCATTCTTTGTTAATGTCAGCATGGATCTTAGCCTCTCGCTATCTATGTTCACTGATAATTAATCATATTTATTGCCTTGCATAACAAACTGAATCGATTCAGCAAAGCATTAAAAAAAAGTTCAACAAATTTATTTCTACGCATTAAATTCGCATTTATGAGTAAAAATAGCGCAAATATCACGCTTTTCAAATTTGCTGAATCCTTTCAGCTTTTATACTGAATCGATTCAGCGTATAATTCAACACCTAAGCTGATTGGATCTATATTTCTATGATCCGAACCACAAAATTAAGGATCCTTACCCATGACATTAGATGAAATTGCCAAACTTGCTGGCGTCTCCAAAACCACTGCAAGCTATGTCATCAATGGTAAAGCACAGAAATATCGCATCAGCGAAAAGACACAATTAAAAGTCATGGCAGTGGTTGATGAGCACAATTACCGCCCTGATCATGCTGCATCTGCATTGCGTGCAGGCAGTAGCCGTTCGTTTGGATTAATCATTCCTGATCTTGAAAACACCAGTTACGCCAAACTTGCTAAACTTTTAGAGTTCAATTCAAGAAAAGCCGGTTATCAAATTTTAATTGGATGCTCTGATGATGATCCAGAAACAGAAATGAATGTCGCTCATGCACTTATTAGTCGTCGTATTGATGCACTATTCGTTGCAAGTTGCTTACCTAATGGCAGTGATTACTATTTAGGTATTCAAGAGAAAGGCACGCCAATTATTGCCATTGACCGTTCATTAGATGACGAGCATTTTGGTTGTGTGATCAGTGAAGATTTTGATGCGGCTTACGAGTTAACCAAATCAGTGGTTAATGAGAATGTAAAATCAATTGGCTTAATTGGTGCGTTACCAGAGCTGAATATTTCTCGTGAACGTCAATTAGGGTTTGAAGCAAAGGCCAAAGAGAAAGGTTTAGCAAGCATCACGGGATATGGCGAACACTTTAATAGTGAATCAGGCAAAGCTATTTTTGAACAATGGATAAAAGATGACGCCATTCCCGATGCGATTATCACCACCTCTTATATTTTGCTTGAAGGGATTTTAGATGTACTCATTGAAAAGCCTGAGTTAATGACCAAAATAAAATTAGGCACGTTTGGTGATAACCGTTTGCTTGATTTTTTACCTATCAAAGTAAACTCTCTACCACAACAATTTGAGTTAATCGCAGACAGTGCATTAGCATTGGGGTTGAATGCCTCAGCAAAACGCTATCAAACAGGGATTGAGTTAATTCCTAGGAAGATTATTATTCGCTAGTCGAAAAATTAGCTGTTGCGGCAGCCAATGTTGGCTTGTTTAGTATGATATACAATACTTAGTTAAATAATATCGAAAGTTTTAGCCATTAATAGACAAAAAATAAAAAGAATATAACTCCATACCCCTAACGCATTGACCCACATAAAAACCTTAAATTTTATAGAATCAGTTGTTACACGCTTACGAATGAATGGGTACTTAATCCAATAATCAAAGCATCGACTGCCAATTTCCCAAGACATTTGATATTGAGGGCGCATATACCCTTTTTTGTCATAATATTTATCAAGGCCTTTTGCTAATTGCTTATCAATAAAAATAATATGATTAAAACTTCCTAGTGAAACAGTTGCACTCATAATCACACCAGGAACAGACCAAGCTATAGCATATCCAGCAAAAATAGAACCAGGAACCATAATCAATAATTCCCACCATACTGCATCCGACATTTATCTCCTCCTATTATTCTTGCTTACAGTACGGCCAGCTGCCCCCCCTTTAAGCCCACTATAAATATCCCTTAAATGCGGTTGATATTGATGAGCATCTTAAATCTAAGATAATCTTACTAAATACCAGAAAATACATTAGTTATGAGAAAATAAGCTTTCATCGACAATAATCAACAATATTGAAGCCATTCCCAAATTAACACATGTAATTGTAATAAAATAAATAAGGAAAAACTTCCCAAAAATATTCTTTATATCTACTTTCCATTGGGTTATTTCATCTTTTTTTATTCCCCAAATAAATCGTAAAATAGGGTAAGAAAACCAGATAAAAACAATTGCACTACCTGCAACCCATGGCATTTGCTCAGTCATCACTAATGATGCACGATCTTTAAATTGTTTAGGTGCAGCATTTGATATAGATTTTATCAACTCAATTTTTTTAGATTTTAACTTAACAGATAAATAAACGTTACCCAAAATAAATACCAGCGGACATATCAACAATAATATTGCGGCTGTTTTATATAATATACTAATCAAATAATTTCTCCTCTACCCAATCTCCTGCATTATCTGAAAGATCTCCACCATAAATACCCCAAGTAAAAGCACCTACCCCAGCAAGTATAATTGATAACCCTCCAGTTACTGGAATCAATGCTAAACCATAACCAATCGCAGCTCCTCCTAATACATTTATACCAGCAGAACTAACATTTTTAGCCATCGTTCTACCACAAGCTTCACTAATAGCACCATTCATATTACATGTTTGATAAATATCTTTTCCATTTCCATAAAGGCCAAGTCCTGTTATTAACCAACCCCCTGTTTTTAAATCTTTACTAAATAACATTGACTGCTTATACAACGCAGTCATATCAATCCCAGAAACAGACTTAGCAAAATCTTTTGCTTTATAAAGCTGACGCTTATCAACATTAAGATAACGGTTAATATTTTTTGTTTGAATTGATCTTATATAACTTGGAGATCCGACTTCAGAAATAATACTCTTCATTTCTTTTTGAAAAGTTCGAGCCCTACCTCGCCATTCTTTATAATCAGAATTTGAGTATAAAGATGGGCCAGAAAGACCTTTTGTTTTTTCAGCAATAACTTTAGAGTACTCGGAAAAATTAGTCATCTTCTTGCTAATTTTATCTCCTTGAACCTGTGCTCCAGCAATAACAGCACCACTACCAGCAAGCATGTGGCTTAAGTTAAGATCAATAAATTCAGAATTGTCACTATTTCCTCTATTAATATCCAAATTTGAAGTGGCAACTATTAATAATGCATTAGTTGTCGTTTCATGATGCTCAGAAAACCACTTTTTCTCATCACTGGATAGTGTTAAGAACTCCGTCATCAACTCATCAGTTTGTTCTATTGCGTATGCTTCATCTTTGTGAGGAGCTTTCCAGGGAGATACAACCAATGGCATCCCTTCAATTATCTGGTGAAAGCTTCTTTTTAAGTGTGGGTTTGACTTAATAAAATGCTCAATAACTTCTGACTTATCTGACAAGTACGTTTCTTTTACAAAATCTTCAATAGTTATTTTTGAATCAGAAAAAACGATATAGGTATCATCAACATCAAAAATCTCTGTCTGACATACAGGTGTACCCTCTCCGCTTACCACACAATCATTACCATTTCCGTATTTTTCATCAGGTAAAGTAATCTTCATGATATTAGCTCCTGACTTTTCACTTGTTGATGAATTCCTTTTATTCGCTCAGTTAATGAGGTGTCACTTTGCTCTAATTTTATACTCATCCATTGAGGTTCTTTTTCAAAGCAACCAGCATCAATTCTCATGCGCAAATATCCTTCATATTCTTGTGCCATTGTTGGATTGTATTTATCCGCATCCAAAAGAATATCCATCGCTTGATGTGACGGTGGTAAAATTGGTTGATATTGATGAGCAATATCCTCTAACAACTGATATTTTCGAATCTCATCCATTAAAGCAAGTTGTGTATTATCAATAACAATTGGATTCTCATTAAAGCTATGTACATCTTCTAACAATTCACTTGATACAGAGCTTTGATATACGAACCAAGAGTTGTAGTGATGCCACTGAATTGCTAAAACACCGTTAAACATTTTATCAAGCTGCTCAGGTTTTAATGCCAACAGCACACTTGGTAATACTCTTGGATCAAAGAATCGTAATGTCGCTTTATTTCCAGACTCTTTAATAATTGTATAAGCGTAAAGAGCTTGATTTTGAAACGCTTTAAAACCGAGAGAGGATGAAAATACACTCCCTGATGGTTGTGCAATAAACCGATTCAAAAAATCATCATGACTTTCATTACCCGTTAATTTGATAATAATTGGGCTGCATTTCTTTAATTCGTGACCTAATAGATAATCCCATTCAAGAACTGGATTTTGTTGATAAACATACACTAACAGATCATCGAATAGACTAGGTTCAATAATGGCGTATCTATTACCAATCATTGGTTGATATTCAGCACGTTTAGTTATTGAATAATCATCTAGTTTGAATGTACGGAGCATGTTCCTTCTCCATCACAATGACACTCTTCGACAATTGCACTTCCTTGAGTGGCTTGCTGCTGATAATTAGCAACTTCTAATGCTTCAATATCATAAGATGTCGCATTCACAGCATTAGAAACCTCTCCCGCCTGCTCAACCTCTTTCCCCATTGGTAACACCGCAGCTTTTCCTGCATAACCACTGCCACTTCCTGCGCTTCCGCCAGAGTTCAGGTTAATTGCAGAACCAATAAGATGAACACCTGCTGGGTCAATTTTTACAACACTACCACCGGCTTTAATGGTGATTTCAGTACCTGCTTCTAACACTATTTTTTGACCTGATTTTAAATGCAATTCAGAGCCGATCTCCTCTAGCTGTTTTTTGCCTACTTTTTTATGTAAAGAGCCATTAACTTGATGATGAGCATCACCCTTAATCGTTTCAAACTGGCTTCCATTAACGGTGGTATGGCGATTGTTTTTTATCTCATTAAACTGATTGTTATGTACTATTTTATGCTCATCATTAAACACTTCTATCGTGTGATCATGTTGGATCTGACTGTCCATGTCTTTTGCTGCATGAATATAAATTTGCTCTGCGTCTTTTTTATCTTCAAAGCGCAGTTCATTGAAGTTTTCACCACCTAATGAACTTGAGGTTTTAAAGGTACTGCGTGTTTTATGCTCAGGTAAGGTATAAGGTGGTTTATTAGCACCGTTATAAAGCGCTCCAGTAATAATGGGCTTATCTGGATCACCATGAATGAAACTGACAATCACCTCGTGTCCTATCCTAGGTAAAATAAACTGCCCATATTGGTTTCCAGCCCAGCCCTGAGATGTTCGTAACCAACAACTGGTCTTTTCATTTCCTTGACCATTTCTATCCCAATGAAACTGTACTTTTACGCGACCATGCTCATCACAATATATCTCTTCGCTTTCAGGGCCTGTTACGATAGCGGTATCAACATTATGGATCAGTGGTTTAGGTTGAGTGTTAAGCTTAAAAGGAACTATCCATGGCATACAGCGAAAGCTGGCATTATATTCAGAGCCACCATCAGCCAATTCTTCAAGTACCTGTGGCTGACGCCCGCTATGAAACACTTGAGTTAGCAACCAAGTATCGTTCCACTTAGGGTTAGGATGTTCTTGAATAGGTTGGAAATACCCTGCGGTCAATTGTGCGCAGTCGCTCTCGCCGAAAAGTTCAATACTCCTAGCTCTTTGTCGCTCTAATCGTAATGACGCTTGTTTTGTGGCTTTTTCTGATGAGGTTTGATTAATTGGGTATTGATAATGTTCTAATGCTAACTCAGAAGCACATTCACCTTGATCATCGTTCTGCATAATCCCAGCAGGAAGTCGTGTCGGCGTTTCAAAATTAAAGTCTCTTACTGATACTTTACCGACGCTTACTTGCTGCTTTTTCATTAAAGAAGTAATGGTGTTGCCATCTTTCGTCATTCCATTATCAGCAACAACGCACAAGGGAGGTAATTCGGTATATATTTCAGGTCCATCCGAAATAATCTGTTTAACCCCACTCTCTGTATGTTCAAAATAATACACTAAGCCTTCTTCAGACAATAAGCGCTGAACAAACATGGCATCGGATTCACCATATTGAACACAGTACTCTCTTGGTTCATGAGTATTAAACAGCTCAATAGTAAAATGATTACTCAAGATCCCCGCTTGTTGATAAATCTCGGTAATGATGTCTGGTACGGTTTTATTTTGAAATATTTGATAATTGGTTCGATAATTGAGAAGTGCAAAAATAGGAACCAGACTTAATCGGTAGGTACTGTTTCGAAAAGAAGTGCTGATTTGCTCTATCGATTCAATAATGCCATGCACATACCTTGGCGCAAAATCAGGATTATTGTCATGATGCAATGTCAAGCAAGCTGGCAATTGTAGCCATTGAGCTAAATTCAATTCAGGCTCTTCACAAATAAAAGTAACATCAAACTGATAGTTTTCTCCCAACGTTTCTTGCCCTGAGAATGAATACACTTGAAGTGGAATGTCTATCGTTGCAACGTTAATTTCAAATTGAGCTTGGTTTGCATCCTGCATAATGATCCTTCCTAATACACGATTCTATTTTCATCGCGTTAAACACGGTGACTTAATTAAATAAGCTAAAACGCAAAAAGGGAGAGCCATCATAAACAGCTAGGGGTGCTTATGATATTGACTCTCCCGAAAATGCGAGCGATTACGCTTTCATTGCTGTACGCCAGTCATCGTTACCTGATGTACCTGCGACTTCGTGCGTCCAATCAATGGCACGATATGTCATAAATACATCTTCTAGGTGTGTGAAATGCGCTTGTGATGGGTCTTGACAGTTAGGCATTGACGCTGTGATATCAACGATAATCGCATCGTGTAGAACTGTTGTGAAATAGTGCTCTTGTGTACCTGTTGCAGAAGTACGGTACCACTTAATCTCAACTTTAGGCAGTTTCTCACCAGACGTTAATGCGTTATACATTAGTGGTGATGCCTTATCGAATACTTTTGTAATACGTACAGGCTTATGCACACGTTGACCAGTAGGCTGACCTGATTGAGGATCACGAGGTAATAAAACCTGGTGTTCAAATCCTTGAACTAACACTTCGTCTTCATGACCTTCTTGGTAAATGTTACCTACTGAATCTTCAGTAAATGTACCTGCAGTAATTAGTCCCTGTTTTTCGCCTTCAATGCGCATATAAGCTGGAGTTGGCATACTTTCTTCCTTTTAAACAATAGTAAATGAATAATTCCTTATCCCTATAGCTAAAGGTGTGCCAATTTTTTAACCGTTAAATATCAACAAGATAAAATGATAAAAAACATAAATTATAAAATAAAAGTTTGAAAAACAATCAAAAATTCTTGAAAATCAATCAAACTAATATCCGTGCCAAATTAAACTATCTTTCGTACTGAATCACGATTTTCCGATTCAGTTATCAAAAAAACCATTAATTAAGTAAATGAGCATAAAGGTGACTCACTTTTTCACTGCATTTAGGATTCGCTTCCATTCTTTTATAATGTGCGATGGTTTTATGTAAATACTCTTGGTGCTCAGTATCACTCAAGTTCCACATTTCAGAACCTATGCAATGTAATGGCTGTGTTGATCGGTTACTCACATGCAATACTTCATAAAATCGTTGGTTTTCTTTTACAAGCGTTTCAGAGATCAAACCAAAGCCCATTTCAATTAATTCTCGCCTTACCCTGTAATTATGCAAAACTGGGCAAAGAATAAACTCTAAATCAGCATCTTTATTATACTGATAAATAGACCGTACTAACTCAATAAGTAAATCGCCACCAACACCAGCAATAATAATTAAATTTTTAGAATCATTAACTAATGGAAGGTGCGCCACATCCATACAATGAACCTGCCATTGAGGTTGAATATCAGCAGCGTATTTATTAAGTCGAGTTTCTAGCTCTACCATTAAGCTATCTACCACATCCACAAAATGAATCACGCTTTTGGGTTGTGAGGCTAATAAAGCCATACCTAACTGGCCATGGTCACAGCAACAGTCCCAAATATGATCATAATGGGTGGTTACTTTATTTCTGATGGTATCTAAACGAGAGCTTAATTTCATGAGTTTAATCTGTAGTAAAAATCAGACACAGTATATAGTATTTTTTTCATAAAAATCAGGTAAGCTACCCTATAGAATTCTTAATCAAATGGTAATGATGATGTATAAACTGATCGCGCTTGATATGGATGGCACTCTGCTTAATTCCGACAAACAAATCTCTGCAGAAAACAAAGCTGCAATTACCGCTGCTCGTGAAAAAGGTGTCGTTGTCGTATTGGCTTCTGGGCGCCCACTAAATGGCATGAAACCACAGCTTGAAGAACTTGGAATGACAACTGAAAACGACTACGTGCTCAGCTATAACGCATCATTAGTTCAAAAAGTGAAAAATGAAGAAGTGATCCGTAGCCAAATCATTACTGGTGCAGATGCCAAAGCCATTGCAAAACTTGCACAAGAGCTTGGTGTGAATGTTCATGCATTTTCTCAAGAAAAAGGCTTAATTACACCAGCACTAAGCCACTACACAGAGCATGAATCAAAAATCACAGGTATGCCAATCACAGTGATTGATTTTGAAGAACTTGCTGATGATGAACAGATACTTAAAGCAATGATGATTGATGAACCAGAACTGCTTTCTGCAGCTATCAAACAACTTCCTGAAGCACTTTATAAACAATTTACCATTGTGCAAAGTGCGCCTTTCTTCTTAGAGTTTTTAAACCCAAATAGCAACAAAGGTGTGGGTGTAGAAGCACTGGCTGATCATCTAGGCATTACCGCCGATGAGGTAATTTGTATGGGTGATGCTGGCAATGACTGGCACATGATTAAATACGCAGGTTTAGGCGTTGCAATGGCCAATGCAACCGACGATGTAAAAGAGATTGCTAATCACATTACCGTAAGTAATAACGAACATGGTGTAGCAAAAGTGATTGAAGAGTTTGTATTAAGCGCTTAATTTAATTACATAAATACAACTAAAAATAGCCCCTAGCATGAATAAACATACTAAGGGCTATTTTATTTCTGATAAAAGCTTATTACATGATTACGCTTCTGATTCAACCATGTGTTTTTCGTTATCTCCACCACTGTTCTTCTTCTTCAATGAAATAAGAATGAGTGAACACACCATACCAACAACAGCAACAGTTAAACCAATACCAAAGATCATTTGATATGCCTGAACTGCAGGATAGCTATCAATAATCCAGCCATTTAATGCATATGCCCAGAATACAGAAGCATAAGCTGCAAATGAACCGACGCTCATTGCTGAACCACTGTAATCTTTAGGTACGCCCGCTTCTGCCACTGGCGCTAAAATAATACCTTTTGCTAAGAAAATGCTAAATGAAAAACACATTAATAGAACCATGTTCATCATTAACATACCTTCTGATTTAGGCAGAGCAATCGTCACACCTAAACATACCGCAGTTAATCCTAATGCAAAGAACATCATCTTAATGGAAGATTTAAATACAAAATCAGCAATTGAACCCGCAACAAGACCTGCAACAACACCCATTGCGCCTGTATTAATGATACCGAAGATCGCAGCTTGAGCAGTAGACAACCCGAACACAGCTTGAAGATAAGGAACCGTATAAATCAGTGTAATATAAATCCAATATACGGTTAGAGAAGTAATTGCCGCTAACCATACCGTTGGCATTTTTAAAACGTGAATTAAGCCTTTTAACGCTTCTTTGTTTTTGCTCTCACCTTGCTTAATTTCCATGTGGTTATCTGGTACGAATTTCCATACACAGAAGATCATAGGAAGAATAAGTAAAGTATAGAAAACAATTGCACCTTGGAATACAAGAATAGAGCCTCCAACCAATGCCATGATACCTACGATAACGGCATTCATACTCATCTCAGCTGCACGTCGCACTGATTCTAATAACCCAAATGCCATCCCTTTGTTTCTATCGCCAGACATTAACGTCACACCATTCACAACGGCAGGCCAGAATGCTGCGTCGACTAAGCCCCAAATACCTGCAATAACGACAAGTACGCTAAAGCCAGGCTCTAAGAAGATGATCGCCATCATGCTTAAAAAACGAATCAACAAACTGGTTATTAAAATGGATTTAACAGAAAAACGATTATTGACCCAACCAGCTGGAATATAGAAGAACATTGCTGAGCCTATCAGCGTAAATAGGATACCCATTTGGGTATTATCTATTTTTAGTACTTCTAATAATAAATTGTAAAATGTTCCTTTAAAGGCTTCAAAAGCCGAGTAAATAATTTGCCCTGACATTACGACAGAGAAAAAACCGAATAGCTGATTTCGACTGGTAAACCCAATCTTTTCAAATAAGTTCATTTGAGCAATCCTTTCACGTTATTGAATTATTAGTTTTGTTATTATTGTTTTGCTTTGTATTTAGAAGGAAACTTATGAGCTATATCAGTACAAATACCATCTACACCCCAATTGAAAAGTTCATTTGCACGAGCCAAATCATTCACCGTCCAAACATTTACTTTAATGCCTGATGCTTTAAATTTTTGCACCATATCGCGAGTTAGTCCTTTTTCTTCGGGGTGAATATAGTCAGCTTGGCACCACTCAATAATCGAATTCCAGTCATCCCACAATGTATGGCTTTCAAAAAGACATGCTACTTTCGTTTCTGGGCTTTTGCGCTTAAATTCAGATAAAACAAGGTGGTTAAAACTTGAGATAATCAATTCTCGTTCTGGGTTTAATTCTTTAAGTGCAGAGATTAAATTATCAATCAACAAGTGACTTAACTTAGCGCTAGCTGAACATGATTTAATTTCAATATTGAGATTCAGCTCTTTTTCGTTCGCTAATGTAATTAATTGCTGAATCGTCGGTAAACGCTCATCAATATAATCATCACTAAACCAACTGCCAGCATCAATAGAAGATAAATCAGCGCTGCTAATATCACATAGGCGACCACTTTTATCTGTACAACGATCTAATGTATCGTCATGAGATATGATCACCGTGCCATCTTGTAGAATATCGACATCACATTCAAACCATTGAACACCATGATCTTTACATAATGAGAATGCTGAAAGGGTATTTTCAGGAGCTAGAGAAGACATTCCACGATGAGCTATTAATGTTTTCATTGTTAACCTATTTCACGTGTTAAAAGATAGAAATAATAATAACGCTTAGGTCATTGCATAAATGTGACAGAAACGAACAAAATGCGCATTCGAACGCTCGAATTGGAACTTTTATTACTTTTTGCAGCAAAGTTAACAATATTAATCACTAGAAATTAGCTCGCAAACTAATTTAGCATCCATCAAATCATACCCATTTAGTAGTAAAAACCATTTCAATAGCAATTTTCAACAGAATAAGTAACTATTACTTATAAGCTAAATAGATAAGTAAATTGATTAATAATGGACATTATGGCTTTGCTAATACAATTTGTTAGTAAGCAAAAAAATGGCACTTCATCTAAGATAAAGTGCCATCACGTTGGTCTATGAAATATTACTGCTGATAATAAGCTTTTTTCTCTCGATACATATGTTCATCTGCAATGGTAAACATTTTGAATAACTCTGTTTTATCTGAACATGCCCAACCAATAGAATAATGGGCTGCATAAGAGTTCCCCTCTTTATCTAAAAATGAAAGTCCTTTTTGATTCACTCTCAATTTATCAGACAACTGCAAGCACTCACTTTGCGTTACATTCTCTACAAGCAAAACAAACTCATCACCACCAATACGATAAAACTTAATGTCGCTTGATAATAACTGAGCAATATTGTGACAACTCGCTTTAATCAATTCATCACCAATACTATGCCCATATTGATCATTAATCGACTTTAATCCATTGACGTCTAAAATGAACAAACCAAAATTCCAAACTGCTTTAGAATCTCTATAACGTTGCTGATAATGCGTTAAGTCTTCATCAAACGCTTTTCTGTTTCCGCATGCGAGTAATACATCCGTTCTTGCAATATCAGCAAGCTCTAACCAAGACGATAATTGCTTTATAAATAGCTCAAATACCAGTACCTGCTTTTCTAATGCTTCTGTAGAAACAAAATGCAAACTCGCCAGCACTTTATAATTGCTAGCAACTATTTCAATGCCTGCATTATCACCTAAAGGATCAAAGCTGAGTTTCCAAACCGTCTCTGGAAACAATTTACTCAGTTGTTGTTCAACCTTTGCGGGTACATCATGAAAATCTAATGCTTTATATTCCGAGCCAAACTCAATCACTGCGGCTAAGTTGTTCTTGTTTACCTCTTCACGAAACAAAGCATCGCTAATTAAAGCCGTTTGTTTTTTTACTTGAACTTCCAATTCTTGATTAAATGATGATAATTTTTCATTACTTAATTCAATTAAGTTCTTAGATTCATTTAACTCTTCGTTTTTCTTCTTAAGTTCCAGTAGTTGATTACGAATCGTTAAACTCATTGTTTTTAATACGATTGCCATTCGTTCAAATTCGCTAAACTGAAAACGTTTCTCTCGTTTATTCGGTTTATTAGATGCGTAACTAACAATGGTATCTTCCATCTCAAGAAACTCTTTTGAAATCCAACGAGTGATCCCCATCGCTACAAAAATGACGGTAATAAGTGTCCAACCAATAACGGTAAATAGAGCTAATAAAGACGATTTCATGTCCTTCAAGCGTGACACATCAGAAAATTGGTACGTTATATCTAATGTCAGCGATGATGAAAATGAAGGATTATTTAATATAAAGATACGCTCAAGTGCACCATCTTTTGTTTTTGATTGCTCAATTTCATGTTCTTCATGACCAACATGTTGATTTAATTTAAAATTCTCATCTTTAAACAGGAAATGTTGGAAATGCTGCTCAATGGTCTCAAATGAAATAAGCACGACAACATAACCAGAGGCTCGATAACGACCAGATCCCTCTAAGTTATAAGCTAACATTGGAGTAATTAAAGCGATTCCTTTAGAAGATGAGGACTCCTTTATTAGATTTGGTTCTGAGTAAAACAGTGTCTTAGTTAGCCCTTTCTCATATATCGTATGATCGATATTAATCTGCTTAAGCAACTGACTATTTTCAAAATGATATGGACGACCGTTTAAATTATATAATGGTTCCCATTTATCGTTGAGAACGTACACGCTATTAATCAAGCGTGACAGTTCACTAAACCGAGTTAAATTATGTCTAACTACACTAGAATAAAGAATATTATCTAACGCTTGAATGTTAAATCGGTCACGTGACAGCCAATTGAGGCTTTGCTGAATACGATCGAACTCCACCACTATCTCTTGCGCAATGGTAGATACGGCATTTTGAATTTGCTGTTCTTTTTGATTAAATAGCGTTTCACCTATGCTATTAGTTAAAAATTGACTAATAAATATCAATGGCACAAGCGAGCAAATAATCAAAACGTAAGTGAATGCTTTACGTAAACTCACATATGGGCGAGAAATCATGATCCTTCTACCTTTTTAGAAAAACGATCAATTAATTGATTAATATAAAGCATGGTTTCTTCTTTGGGCATACCATCAGAATAACGAGATACGCCTCTTGCTAGTGCTTCCCAAATAAACGAGACTCGCACACTTGTTGGCATCGGCTGCGATTGTAAATATTGTTGATACACTGCATACATCACTTCTTGCTCAGGTTGTATCGATATTTGATTTACTTCCGTTGAAGCCGAAATATATTGATGCTCATTAATTAATTTGGTCAAAAATGCTTTGTCTTGAACCATAGTCAATAACTGTTTAATCATCACTCTTTTAGCTGGGTTCTGTAATGCTGTTTTCGTGATCATTAGTACTTTACCTGCAGATAGAGATTTCATTGGTATACCACGATAGCTTGGTAATGAGGCAATGCCGAGGTTACTACCGAACTTTTCACGTAAATCACTTACCGCCCAGTCCCCATCAATAAGGTATGACGCTTTACCATCTATAAATAACTGTCGACTACATAAACTATTACATTGAGACCCTAAGTGATTAAGCCTTACTAATTCATGAAAGAAAACTAATGTATTCATGCATTCATGATCTTTAAAATGAATCTGATCAAGCGGTATCTCTGGATGAAATAAACTAAAAAAAGCCGAAAAGAAATACATATCACGCGAGCTAAATGCAATGTGTGTTTTCTCTGGTTCTTTTTCAGATAACGCTTGTAATTGCTCCCACTGAGTAACAGGGTTAGGAGTCTTACTCTTATCGTAAAAAAGCATTAAATGATTACCAAGAAACAGAGGTAAGCCCATATAACTATCACCTACCATCGCACTTTGGCGCGCAGCAGGCTCTAACTGATCTTGATTTATCCACACTTTTGGAATCGGTGAAATACCTATAAATTTATGCAACCCAAGAAAATCAGAAGGTACCCACGCCACATCTGGCATGTAATTTTTAGATCTTGAAGCTAATAAGAGTTCTGCTTTCATTTCATCAATTGAGAATTTACGAATCATCAATTGGTTCCCTGTTCTTACTTCAAATTCAGCAGCTAACTCCTGATCAACGTTATCGCCAAATGCACTCCAAAATTCAAGCATTTCCGCTTTCGATATAAATGAAATAAATAATAATATAAGGGTGAAGAATTTAGACATGGGATTGTTTTTAAAAGTCAGATAAAAATGGAAAATATGCAGAGTAAATTAGTATAGTTTTAAGGTTGAATATTATATCAGATAAAGCTTAATTTACCTCTTTCTATTTATAAAATACCTCTTTAGGAGTTCATATTAGGTATTGAACTTCGCACCTTCGATTTCCAAAAAAGAAAAGACTATTTGAATTAATTTCACTAACTGAAACAGTAATAATTTCATTAGAATATAACCATACTAATAAAAAGGGTTTTATCATGAGTCAAGAACGTTTCTATAGCATCATTACCGATGCCAATTTGTCACCAAAACAAAAATCAAACTACTTAGCATTAGAAGCTGAAGCAAGTTTGCCTTATATGGAAATTAATACAGAAACTCGCAAAGCAATGGATGACGGCGTTCTTTGTGACATGTTTGAAGGCCATGCCCCTTTTAAACCTCGCTATGTATTACCTGATTACGCTAAGTTTTTAACTCAAGGTTCAGAATATTTAGAGTTAAGCCCAGCAGAAAATTTTGATGATGCATTAAATTTACTCACCATCATTTATCATCATGTCCCTTCTGTTACTTCTATTCCTGTTTATCTTGGTCAACTTGATACTGTACTTCTGCCTTATGTTGGCGCCCTTAGCGATGAAGAAATTTACCAAAAAATAAAACGTTTTTGGATCATGTTAGATCGCACGCTTCCTGATGCATTCATGCACGTAAACATTGGCCCAACGGACAATATCATTTGTCGTACCATCTTACGTGTCGATGCTGAGCTAAAACAAATAGCTCCAAACTTGACCTTTATGTATGACGCAGACATTACGCCTGATGACCTACTGCGCCAAGCGGCATCTAACATTTGTGAATGCAGCAAGCCTCACATTGCTAACTACCCTGTGCATGCACAAGCGTATAATAATACAGGCTTTGGCATTGTAAGTTGTTATAACTCACTGCCTCTTGCTGGTGGCTCAAATACCTTAGTTCGTATGAACTTAAAAGAAGCCGCTAAGAAAGCAGAAAACAAATCTGATTTCGTTAACCATATTCTGCCTCATTACTGCAACATCATGTTTAACTTAATCGAAACTCGTAGCGCTTTCTTACATGAAAAATCAAACTTCTTTGAAGGTTTCTTAACTAAAGAAGGTCTTATCAATGAAGATCGCTTTGCCCCTATGTTCGGTATTTATGGCATGGCTGAAGCTGTTGATATTTTGATGGAAAAAGAAGGTATCGAAGCCAAATATGGTCATGATGAAATCGCAAACCAATTAGGTCATGCGATTTCTAAGCAATTATCAGAAATCGTTGATGCGACCGATGTTAAATACGGTTATCACGGTAAAGCACTACTTCATGCTCAAGGCGGCATCAGCTTAGATATCGATGTAACACCTGGGGTTCGTATTCCTTATGGCACAGAACCGGATCCAGTTAGCTATGTACAAGCAACCGTTGGTCACCACCAATACTATACATCGGGTATTAGTGATATTTTAACGATTGATGAAACGGTAAAATCAAACCCTGAAGCCATGTTTAATTTAGCCAAAGGTGCATTACAATTAGGTTACCGTGAGTTTACTGCGAACGTTGCTTCAAATGATTTAGTTCGAATCACAGGTTACATGGTGAAACTGTCTGATATCGCAAAATACGATGCTGAAGGCTCACGAACTAACACCACTTTCTTGGGTGCAGAAGCAGCGAAAAATACAGAAGTATTAAATCGTACTCCGCGTGTTGCTGCGTTAGAAACGACACCAACCTACGCTAAGTAACCGCATTTATGGTTAACACTGCCCTTTTAAATGGCGATAGCTTCAACTATGAAAAAACAGGAATGGTCAGTAAAGTGCTGACCTTTTCTTGTGTTGATGGGCCGGGTAATCGCCTTGTGATCTTCTTACAAGGCTGTAACTATGACTGCATTACTTGTCATAACCCTCATACCATAAACCATTGTGATCACTGTGGTGATTGCGTTGCTCATTGCCCAACTAACGCATTAACGTTTGATGACTCACCAAACCAAAAAGTCATCTGGAATGAATCTCTGTGTACTCAATGTGACAAATGCATTGATGTTTGCCCAAGTAAATCGAATCCTAAAATCACCCTATATTCGGTTCAAGAATTACTTGAGTTAACCAAAAAACATGCACCTTTTTTAAGTGGTGTAACGGTTTCAGGAGGAGAAGCGACACTGCAACTTCCCTTTATTATTGAGTATTTTAAAGCAATTAAAGTCACTGATTCATTACGTCATTTAACCTGTTTTATTGATAGTAACGGTAGCTTGTCTGAACAAGGTTGGAACAAAATCCTACCTTATTTAGATGGTGCAATGATTGACTTAAAAGCATGGCAAAATGAAACGCATTTATGGCTCGTCGGTAGAGAGAACCATCGTGTATTAAACACAATAAGCTTACTCACTCAGCACAATAAGCTTCATGAAGTACGTTTGCTGTACATTCCCAATAAAACCGATTTACTCACTGAAGTGGATGCGGTGAGTGACTATCTAAAAACGTTACCTGAACACGTTCAGATCCGATTAAACGCCTTTCAACATCACGGTGTTATTGGTGAGGCATTAACGTGGGACAAATGCAGTAAAGCACAAATGGAAGAGTTTGAAGCCGACCTAGTACAGAGATTAGGTCGTAAAGTGATAACTCCATCTATCTACACTTAAGAAATAATAATGTGTTAGATACTAAAATAAAAACAAATTCCTAATACAAATAGCCAACACTATCCCCCTTATGTTGGCTATTTTTTTAAAAGTTATTTTGAAAATACTGCGGTTAAATAACGATTATTTAAGCCTTTAGTAATAATCGAATGCATTCGATAAAACAACGCACTTGGTTTTTGAATATAATGCTTAACGATATTACGACCAACGCCTTGCGAGCGGTTTTCTTTTGACTCTTTTTTTGAAAAAAGTCCTTTGAATTCCCAATATTGAATTTGCTCAAACGTTTCATAAGCTTGGTAATTAGATGCTGCGAATAACTGATAAAAAGAATCAACGGTAAAGTCGTGTAGATGATGAGGATTACCATCGACTGTTGGCGTCGTTGGTACAGAAGCAATCATGATGCCATTATCACTTAGTTGTGTGAGTAAATGCGTTACCATTTTTTGAGGTTCAGGGACGTGTTCAATGGTCTCTAAACTAATAATGGTATCAAATCGCTGATATAAGCCATCATATATTGCTAACTGAAAATCCATACCATCGCCGCACTCAAAATACAGGTTATCCGCTTGATAATGCTCTTTTGCGTACTCTATTGCTAATGGATCAACATCAACACCTACAAACAATTTATCTGGGTGAGCTTCTGCCATCATAGCGGTTCCATAACCACAACCACAGGCGATATCTAATATATACATCCCTTGTAATTGATCTGAAGCGAATTGATAACGCTCGATATGGATATCCAATACATCTTGGTGCTTTTGAGGATCCTGCTCTAACTGTTTTGGATAAATTCGTTCTAAAGAGTGCTCTGCAGTGATCTTTCCTTGTAATACATCCATTTAACTACCTATAAAATCAATTCATCAATGGTATGATTTAGATAGTAACATCATTCAAGGTTTTGTATTGCTTACTTGCTCTTTTATGCGATTCAACAACCAACTCAATGCTTGATCATTCAAACTCAACTTATTATAAACCACGCTATATGCAACTTGCCCATAACCAAATGGCAATGTTTTTTGAACTAATCCTTGCGCTTGTTTAGTCACTTCAAACCACTTTTTTGAGCTCGTAAATAAAAAATCAGATTGCTGACACATAGCTGCTGCGCTACCAAAATCGGCAACGAACATCGCCATCGTTCTAGACTGATGCTGTTGTGTTAGTAGCTGCTCAAAATAGGGCTTATTAAGTTCTTTATCAAAAATGCCTATATGTTTATAAGAAAGATAATCTTCAATAGTTAATTCATTTTTTGCTAAAGGATGATCCTCTCGCATTAAACAAACCATCTCATCTTCGATAACGCTTTCCCATACTAGCTGCTTTTCATTTGTCGGAGGCTGACTCTTATCATGAGGTAAAATAATCAGGTCAACTTGCCCATTAAGTAATGCATCAAATCCCAATTGCTCCTTTGAATGGACATTTATTTGAGCATTTGTCGCTTGATTTGACAAAATATCGCTAATAACAGGAGCAAAAACTTCAAGAGTACTTTCTCGCATAGAAAGAGAAAAACGACCAGAAAATAATGCCGGGTCAAACGTAGATTGGTTAAGTAGGCCATTCATATTATTCAAAATCAAATGAACCGTTGGCCCTATTTTTACTGCATAAGGTGTTGGGATCAGCTGTGTTCCATCTCGATAAAACAATTCATCATCTAGCACAATTCTTAATTGAGTTAATGTTTTACTGACACTGGATGGACTCATGCATAGCGTTTCAGCACTTTTAGTAACACTGTGAGTCGAAAGCATAATATGCAAAGCCGTCAAGTGCTTAAAACTAATACGAGAAAGTTGAATAAGATCCATTAGTGTCCACAAATAAGAATTAACCGAGAATACACATTATAAAACACTTTGCAGTTGAAATGACAAATAACATCCTTTACCATTCTTCACCTTACTCTTTGGGGAGTAGCCTGCTTTCTCGTTTTTCATAAAAATACATAAAACAGAAAGCTCATATATCAACATAATTGATGCAAAATCATCATGGTATATGAGACAAGCCAGAGCAGCTTGTTTGGCAAGACCTTAGATTAACATCACGAACCATTGGGTGGGCGTGAGGTTTTTCTATGGTTTTTATAATTATAATCCCACCCAAATGAGTAATGTCGTGAGTGTATTAGCTATATCAATAACCACCGTCGCCCTAGCGGAGATCGGTGACAAAACCCAACTCCTTTCTTTACTGCTTGCCAGTAGATACCGAAAACCAATCCCTATTATTGCTGCGATCTTTTTTGCAACTATTGTAAACCATGCTTTAGCTGCCTATTTAGGTGTTGTCGTTGCCGATTTCTTAACCCCTGAAACATTAAAGTGGGTTTTAATCATCAGTTTTGTAGCAATGGCTGGTTGGGTATTAATTCCTGATAAGCTAGATGATGATGAAGCTATATCAAATAGAGGCCCTTTTGTTGCCAGTTTCATCGCCTTTTTTATTGCTGAAATTGGAGACAAAACGCAAATCGCCACTTCTATTTTAGGAGCACAAAATGCCGATGCCTTACATTGGGTTATTTTAGGCACGACCATTGGCATGCTATTGGCAAACGTTCCTGTTGTATTAATAGGAAAACTTTCAGCAGATAAGTTGCCATTAACTCTAATCCATAGAATTACCGCTGTTATTTTCTTGGGGTTAGCAGTCGGTACGTTCTTGGGTATGTGATCACAGTAATTTTTAATTCTCTTCAATAAGACTGGTTAATGAAAAGCGAATTATAAAATTGCTCAAACTACAGGTTAACTTGTTTTCTATTAATAAGCCCTTATGTTTGTAATAGAAGCAGATCATCCTTTGATGATCTGCAGCCTATTTTACAGACGTTTAATAATGGACGGCCTTATGAACCCAGTTATCGATACCATTTTAGAGCATCGCTCTATTCGCTCTTTTACTAATGAACCTATCTCTAAAGAGCAATTAGATACCATCATCAGTGCGGGTATTGCAGCCTCTTCTTCTAGCTTGCTCCAAGTCAATTCTATTATTCGAATTACCGATAAGGAAAAACGAAAAGCATTAGTTGAGCTATCAGGAGGCCAGCCTTATGTTGAAGGTGCGGCGGAGTTTCTTGTTTTCTGTATTGATTTTCAACGTCATTATGAAATGAACCCGGAGATCAAAGCCGAATTTACCGAACTTACTCTTATTGGTGCTGTTGATGCAGGTATTATGGCGCAAAATTGTCTTTTAGCTGCAGAATCTATGGGATTAGGAGGTGTGTATATCGGTGGGTTACGTACAAACGCACAAGGTGTCGATGATTTATTAGAACTGCCAAAAAACACAGCTGTTTTGTTTGGTATGTGCCTAGGTTACCCAAATCAAGCGCCTCAAAAAAAGCCACGTTTAAGTCCTGATGTTATTGTTCATGAAAATAGTTATCAGCCACTGGATAAAAGTAAAATTGATGAATATGACGAAATAATGCAAAGCTACTATGCAACGCGCTCGACGAATCAAAAACAAAGTTCATGGTCAGAGCAAATTACAGGAAAACTATCTCAAGAATCTCGCCCTCACATTAAAGGCTACTTAAATAATAAAGGCCTAGCTATTAAGTGATATAAGCATAAATAGAGAAAACAACTAAACTTAAAACAATAAATACGGTTTTAAGGTGTTGTTATGCTTTCTATCTTTGATATTTTCAAAATTGGGGTTGGTCCATCAAGTTCTCATACTAATGGGCCAATGATTGCGGGTTATCATTTTACTCAACTGATTGAGCCTTACTTACCTCAAATAACACGCATTCAAGTTGATCTTTATGGATCTCTTTCATTAACCGGTATAGGGCACCATACTGATCGTGCAACGCTTCTGGGTTTACTTGGAAACAAACCCGATACGATAAAAATAACCAGTGCCAATCGCGCTATGCGTAAAGCAATAGAAGAACATACCCTCCAACTCTCTGGCCTATCAACCATCTCCTTCGATTATCAAACAGACATGCGGTTTCATAAAACAAATTTACCCTTGCATGAAAATGGTATGACTATTTCTGCTTTTACTACTGATAACAAACAAATCGCAATCGAAACGTATTACTCTGTTGGCGGCGGTTTCATCGCAACCGAAAGCGAACTTAAAAATGAAAATCAAGCACCAGAAATCAAGGTAGAGTTCCCTTTTGGCTCAGCGGATGAAATGCTAGAAAAAGCAGAAAAGTATGGACTCAGCCTAAGTGGATTAGTCTTACGTAACGAAGTCTCATTCCAATCAATAGAAGCAATTAACTCTAAAGCAGACCAAATCTGGAAAGTCATGTCCCTTTGCATGGAAAGAGGCTTTCAAACTGAAGGCATTCTTGAAGGTGGCTTAAATGTCACCCGTAGAGCACCTGCATTACTCAAAAAATTAGAAGTGAATACATCCACGCATAATGATCCTATGGAAGTATTAGATTGGGTGAATCTGTTTGCTTTTGCCGTTAGCGAAGAAAATGCAGCGGGCGGTCAGGTTGTAACCTCCCCTACAAACGGAGCAGCAGGTGTGATCCCAAGTGTTTTGATGTACTACCACAAGTTTATTAAACCCTTAGACACTAAGCAACTTAAAGACTTTTTAGCCGTATCGGGTGCTATCGGGATTTTATACAAAACCAACGCCTCTATCTCTGGAGCCGAAGTTGGTTGCCAAGGTGAAGTTGGCGTGTCGTCCTCCATGGCGGCAGCGGGGCTAACATCGCTTCTTGGTGGCAGTAATGAACAAATTTGCATGGCCGCTGAAATTGCAATGGAACATTCCTTAGGCATGACTTGTGACCCTATTGGGGGACTGGTTCAGGTTCCTTGTATCGAACGAAACGCGATGGGAGCAATGAAAGCCATAAATGCTTCACGTATGGCGTTAAAGCGCACAAGCAAATGCTTAATCTCACTAGATAAAGTCATTGAGACCATGTACCAAACAGGAAAAGACATGAATAAGAAATATCGAGAAACTTCACTAGGAGGATTGGCTTTAATTCATATGGCTCCTCCTTGTGAGTAATAATGGCCGCTCTATACTTCCATGAAGCTCTTCTTCTACAGGCCTAAATAACTCGATTAAGCCCTATTTTCATAGTTTGATTTGCATAACAGAAATACAAATCAACCTCTTTAATTTGTGACTACTATCATACTATTCCCACACAAATAGATAAGAGCGGAAAAATTTCCGCTTTTTGCTTTTTTAGCCGCCGTATTGTCTTTATTACCTTTTAAATCCTTTGGAGTATTTCATGTCATTATTCATGAGCTGTGTTGGAATCTTGGTGCTATTGTTCATTGGATTTTTACTATCCGAGAATAAAAAAGCCATCAATGTAAGAACGATCGTCATTGCGCTTATTACTCAAATATCATTCGGGGCTTTTGTAATGTATGTTCCTTTAGGTCAAGGAATACTACAAATGATGAGTGATGCGGTTAATCATATTATTAACTTCTCAAATGAGGGACTAACCTTCGTATTTGGCGATCTCGCTAACTATAAAGTCGGCTTTATTTTTGTGATTAACGTTCTTTGTGTCGTTATCTTTATTTCTGCACTTATCTCCGTGCTTTATTACCTCAAAATAATGCAGTTTGTAATTAATTTAATCGGTGGTGCGTTATCTAAATTATTCGGTACGAGTAAGGCGGAATCAATGTCTGCTACAGCTAACATTTTTGTTGGCCCTATCGAAGCTCCTTCAATGGTACGTCCGTTAATCAAAAAAATGACTCGCTCTGAACTGTTTGCGGTAATGACAGGCGGATTAGCGAGCGTTGCTGGCGGTACAATGATTGGCTACATCAATTTAGGAATAGACCCAAAATATATTTTAACCGCTTGCTTTATGACGGCTCCTGCTGGACTTCTGTTTGCCAAATTACTTTGCCCACAAACAGAACAAGAAAAAATCACTAATGAAATCGAAATCGATGACGAAACCACACCTAAATCACTCTTAGATGCGATAACTGATGGTTCTATCATGGGGATGAATCAAGTCGCCACCGTGACAGCCTTACTTATCTCCTTTGTTGCTTTGATCGCATTAGTAAATAGCTTAGTTGGCGGTATTGGTGATTTAATCTCGATTGAAGGTTTAAGCCTAGAACTGATTATCGGTTATATATTATCTCCTCTGGCTTTTTTAATGGGGGTTCCTTGGAGCGAAGCCGTTACCGCAGCATCACTAATTGGCCAAAAAATTGCGGTTAATGAGTTTGTTGCCTATATCAACTTTATTGAAATAGCGGAAACCTTGTCTCCAAAGACTCAAGCTATTGTTGTATTCAGCCTTTGTGGTTTTGCCAACATTGGTTCTTTAGCGATGGTTATTGGTGGCCTTGGTGCTATATGTCCAAATAAACGCCATATTCTTTCGGAAATTGGACCTCGTGTTTTAATGGCCGCAATTCTTGCAAACTTAATGTCAGGTACCATTGCTGGTGCGCTTCTTTCATTTTCTTAACATGTACTAATAAGGATTAATCATGTCGACTCCACATATTAATGCACCACTGGATGCATTTGCAGATACTATCTTGATGCCAGGTGATCCACTTCGCGCAAAATTAATAGCAGAAACTTATTTAGAAAATGTTGTTCAAGTTACTGATGTTCGAGGCATGTTAGGTTTTACTGGCGAATTTAAAGGTCGAAAAATCTCAGTCATGGGTCACGGAATGGGCGCACCATCTGCATCCATTTACTTTCATGAACTAATGACAACTTATAAGGTAAAAAACTTCATCCGCATAGGAAGCTGTGGCGCTATTCATGATGATGTGAAACTTAAAGATCTTATTGTAGCTATTGGTGCATCAACCGATTCAAAAATGAATCGCATTCGTTTTAAAGATAACGATTTTGCTGCAACTGCAAATTACAATATGCTTAGCGAGTGTGTTAATACGTTAAAAACGACTGACATTAATTACCTTGTAGGTAACGTTTTTTCTTCTGATCTATTTTATCGTCCAGATGAAGAGCAATACGACATGATGGCACGTTATGGCATTCTTGGAGTAGAGATGGAAGTTAATGCACTTTATAGTGCAGCAGCAGAAAACCATTGTAATGCCGTTGCCCTATGTACCGTGACTGACCATATTAAAAACCATGAACATTTGACGGCGGATGAACGTCGCACTGAACTTCATGAAATGATTAATGTTGCACTGGATGTAGCATTAAAATTACCAACTGAATAAAACATATCTTAAAGGCCAATTAATCATTGGCCTTTTTTCAAAGTGTAGAAATAACTAATGAATATAAAAAAAGGCGTCGTTGGTAAAGTTTATCATTGCCCGATTAAAGGGGAATTTGAATTTATCTCTAATGGGCTGATTACTATCGATCAGCAAGGTAAGATATGTGACGTTCTCCATCCTTCCGATCCTAATTATTCAAAAACGCTTAACTTCTTAAAAGAAAAAGATTCTCTACAAGAGTTAACCGAACAACAATTTTTATTACCTGGCATGGTTGATCTTCATATCCATGCACCACAATGGCCTCAAGCTGGGAAAGGGTTAGATCTTCCTCTCAATGAATGGCTTGACCATTATACGTTCCCTTTAGAGCATAAGTTTAGCGATCTGTCATTTGCAGAACAGTACTACCCTCACCTAGTAAAAACCTATTTAGCTAACGGCACTACAACAGCAACCTATTTTGCGACTATAGATACTTCATCTTCTCTTTATTTGGCAGAAACTTGCATTAAATATGGCCAACGTGCATTAGTTGGTAAAATCTCAATGGATGATAAGGAGATGTGTCCTAGCTACTACGTGGAAGAGAGTGCAGATCACTCTATTCAAGAAGCAGAAAAATTCATAATATCGTTTTCTCAACTAGCTAATAACAATAACTTAGTCGAACCAATCATCACGCCTAGGTTTATCCCTACCTGTTCGTTAGACGCATTAAAAGGGTTAGGTGATTTAGCGAAAAAATATCAATGTGCGGTTCAAACTCATGCTTCAGAAAGCGATTGGGCAAGAGATTTCAGCCAAGAAAAATACAATAAAACAGATATCGAAATTTACAACGAAGCAGGACTACTTGGTGAACGAACCATCTTAGCTCACTCTATCTTCTTAACCGATTCAGACATTAGCACTATCAAACAAAAAGGCTCGGGAATCGCTCACTGTCCAAGGTCCAATATCTATTTTGCAAATGCAGCATTGCCATTACGTGAATACTTAGATCAAGAGATTCAGCTCGGATTAGGCTCTGACATTGCAGGTGGCCCTTTTCCCTCGCTATTTATGGCTTGCTCAGATGCAGTCCTTCACTCAAGAGCACGAGAATGTGGAACAAATGCGAGTCTACCGGCAGAGATAAGGGGGCAAGAAAACAGCCGAGTCTCATTACTAGAAGCTTACTGGATGGCAACAACAGGTGGCGGTCAATTACTAAAGCTACCAGTTGGACAGTTTAAAAAGGGTTACTGCTTCGACGCTCTAGTTATTGATGATGAAGATTCTAACCTATTGATTTGTCCTGAACTCGATTCACCTCAAGACATACTAGAAAAAATCATCACTCACACAACCAGAAATAATATTCGTCAAATCTGGGTTGATGGCAATCAAGTAAAGTAAAACATTTAGAGCTGAGTTTGCAGAAAGAATCACGAACTGAGACAAAGCAGAATATTCTGCAACTCGCTCTTTATTATTATCGCATTTTTTTATGAAACCATTACCATAGAGCTATCTTTAATACACAGAGATAGAGCATGGATCTGTTTCAACAATTAATCTCAGAGCTTAATTTACCTAAGATCTCTTATGTTAAGAATGAGTTACTTTTACAGCAATCGACACCAATTAATTCGCTTCTATTTTGCCAAGACGCCGATTTAACCATTTTCCATATAAATGAACATGGTAAAGAATTTATTCTTGGAGTAGATACGAATTATTCAGGTCCTCTAGGTGAGATGGAATTCTTCCAACGAAAGCCTTATTCAACGTTGAATGTTAAAGCGAATAAAGCTGGTTATCTCTATAAAATTCCTAAACTTAAACTTCTTGAATTATTAAGAGAAAAACCAGAGCTAACGATTCTTCTGCTCGAATTCATTTCAACAAGATATAACAAAAATATCACTAAGTTAATGAATAACATCACATTATCAGCAAGGATTAATGTCATCGAACAGATCCTTGAATTAAAACAGCACTCAAATAGTCCGCTATTTAAAATTCCTGTGACCTTAAAAGCCAAGCAGCTAGGTATAACTGACCGATGCTATCGCCAAATTTTACAAGTTTTGAAAAAAGAAAATAAGCTAATCAAACAAGGGCATGAGTTTGAGTTACTGGATGAAAAAGCACTAAAAGACGAAGTGCTTTATACCGAAGTAGACAAATAAAAATGATCATCACTATTTTTTATATGGCGATACGATCGTATTTCCTGTCACGGCATGATGAGAGACCATCACCAAATCTTGATATAAGGTGCGAATATTCTCTTCACTCAACACATCATTTGGCTTTCCTTCAGCCATAATTTCACCTTGATTAATCAAAATCAAACGATCACAAAACTCAGCAGCGGTATTTAAGTTATGAATAGCAACCAATGCTGATTTTCCTTTTTGACATTCTTGGTATAAGACATTCATTAATTGAGATTCATGGCCAATATCTAAACTCGCTGTTGGCTCATCAAACAACATTAAAGGCGTATCTTGAACTAAAGTTCGGGCAAAATGAACGAGCTGTTTTTCACCACCAGATAAATCAGTAACATTACGCTTATGTAAATGCTCTATTCCCACTTTTTCTAATGCAGCTTGGCTTTGTTTCTCTATCTCAGCTGGAGATATAATTGAGTGTTGCTGTCTCGCATGAAAACCAAAACCAATGGTTTCCATCACATTAAAAGAAAAAGCGGCTTCACTGTATTGAGGCAAATAACTCATACATAACGCACGCTCAATATGAGATAAAACAGCAAGAGATTGACCTTGGATCTCAATACTTCCTTCGGCATAAGGCTGGAATCCACTGATGCACTTCATTAATGTACTTTTACCCGCGCCATTCGGGCCAATAATACCAACCAATTCACCAGAATTGACGGTAAATGAAATCGACTTTAATAATGCTTTAGTCCCAACCTGATAGTTTAATTGTGAGACATTTAATAATGGTTTCATGCTAAACGTCCCTTTCTTTGAAATCGAATGATCAAACCAATAAAGTAGCAACCACCAATAAATGAAGTAATGATCCCCGCTTTCAATTCATTAGGCGCAATGATCCAACGTCCTAATAAGTCACAAACCAATAGAAATATCACACCAAATATGGCTGAAAACGGCAATAATTTCTCATGACTTGGTCCTACTAATAGACGCACTAAATGAGGAACCATTAAGCCGATAAAACCAATAGGTCCAGCAATAGCAATCGACATCGCCGTTAATAACGTAGCAAACATCAATAATTTAAATCGTGTCTGTTTTACATTTAGCCCCATACCATGAGCACTCTCCTCACCTAAAGCGAGTAAATTGAGAGAACGACTCTCTTTGAGTAACAAGGTAGACACAATAATAATCACAGGTGTTGGCCATAATAAATGCTGCCACATACGACCATCCAGCCCCCCCATTGCCCAGAAAACAAATTGACTGACTTCATACTGTTGCGCCATTAATAGCAGTCCCATACGAGCACCGCCCAATAAACTCGATAGCGCCAAGCCAGTTAATATTAAAAATAAAATTTGTGAAGAAGAGTGACGAGATGCAAGAACATAAATAAACGCAGAAGCAACAAGAGCACCAACCGTTGTAAAAATAGGTAACCACATCGGGTTCATAAAAGAAAAACCCGTCACAATAGCGATAACAGCACCAAAACTGCTTCCCGAACTTACTCCTAATACATCAGGGCTCGCTAATGGGTTTTTAAATAATCCTTGAGTACAGGCTCCAGCTAAAGCCAATGCACCACCAGCCATAATTGCCGCACACGCCCTTGGCAAACGAATGTGCATCACAATTGCAGAGGCAAGCGGATACTCTTTAGTTGCTAACTCACTCCCACCAAATATATAACTCTTAAACATAGCTAAAATATCAATGATTGGAATGTGAACCGCACCAAGACTTAAATAAGCCAAGAATAATCCTAAAAATATGCAAATAGCAGCAACCGCTTGGAATGAGGTTAAACGATAAAAAGACATTAGCGTTTCTTATAAGCAGAATGATTAACAAACAAAATCGCATCAACAATATATTGACTGTAAACGCTTCTTAAAACGTGGGGCATTTGATAAACGCGTCCGTTTTTAATCGCTTTTACTGATTGCAGAGAAGGGTCAGATAAGACGTCTTGCTTAAATTTATCAGCACCTTTTTCATCTCCATACACCCACGCAGGTATAAATAAAATATCAGGATTTAATGCAATGACCATTTCTTTAGATACAGGAACTTGTCCGTATTTATCACTCACTAGCCCTTCAATGGCATTATTCAGATTTGCCTGTTTTAAGACTTCATCCCAAGTAGAATCTTGACCGCTCGATGTTCCCCACGGATTATAATCCAAAGCAGTTAATCGCTTTTTAGGTAAGATAACCTCTTGCTGTAAACGCTGTTGCATATCTTCGATGACTCGCTCAGCAGCAAGTCGACGATTAACAATATCACCGACTCGCAAAATCTCTGTTTCAACCTCTTTTAAGGTATTAGGCGTTTGAATGCGATAAACCGGGATACCAGCACTCTCAATAATCGCTAACTTTGATGCATCACTCCAATTAGCAGCAAAAACAATGTCAGGACGATTCGCTATGATCATTTCCACATTAAGTGCTAACAAAGGTATTGATTTTGGCAATATATCTTTAATCGCTGAATAGTTAGGATTATTAGCAAGATCTGTCAAACTGGATAATT
Organism: Aliivibrio fischeri ATCC 7744 = JCM 18803 = DSM 507; assembly: GCF_023983475.1. NCBI lineage: Bacteria > Pseudomonadati > Pseudomonadota > Gammaproteobacteria > Vibrionales > Vibrionaceae > Aliivibrio > Aliivibrio fischeri. The sequence continues at coordinate 436,914 of NZ_CP092713.1, read as the reverse complement.
GTTCTTTATCAACCAACTCCAATAATACGGCATCGGTGAATAACGTTTTTGACGATATTTTTGTAGGTGCTTTCTCTAAAATAACGGTATTACCTAACCCATCAACAACATGTAATGGATAGGTAGTTTCGGCCATCGTTGACCAAGAAAGCAAAAGAGAAAAAACAATAATAAATGGGTTTAACGCAAGCCAACGCATGGCAACTCCTGTAAATCGCGTACATAATATGAACCAACTTCGTATCTGACTCAAACTCTTGCAAGCTCTCACAGTGGCGCGCCCGTTACGGATTCTCACCGTATTCCGAAGTAATCTTCATTGTACGATGCTATGTTGATATATTCTATCTATAACCCTGAAAACATGGGATTAATTAGAGATACCCCCTACAACGTGATAAAATTCATCACCTCTTTAATCAACAAAGTAAATATTTATGGCACTTAAAGCATCTGGAAATATTGGTGAACTTTCATACCCATTCATTTTTGAAGACAGCCCATTATGTGACTTTGAAATATTAACGGATGAATTGTGTGCCTATACTGGCTTAGCTCTATCACAAGTAACTAATCAAGAAGTCCGTGAATCGCTAGAACGTCTACAACCAAAAATATTTCACCTTAATGGCTCGATTCGTGGGAAATGTGGCATCTTTGAGCTAGACGTTCAAGAGCTCGTGTCTGAAATGTTTTACTTTAAAGAACAAGTTCATGACAAAGGTAAGCGCTTTGTTCTTCCTCGTGGAACTGGCCCAGTGATTCAACTTCATCAATGCCGTAGCTTAAGTAAAAAAGTGGTTCGTGCCTTAGTCCTTATTGATAAATTAACCAATAAAACCATCCCAGAAACACTTCCTCGTTTTGCAAATGCGCTCGCTAACTATTACTTTGTGCTTACACGAGTATTAAACCAAGATATGGGTATTGATGAACCTGAATACACAAGCATTAATTATCCAACACCTGAATAGGTTAAATGTTATGTAAATATATCGTTAAGCGAATAATGAAAAAGAATATTAATAATAAGAACCATAATATTCTCTTTCATTATCAATGGCAGTAACACGATACAAGTCAATGCAACTCTATTTATGATCTTTAATTATATTGATAGCAAACCTCATATATTATAAAGTCCACCTCAATTATTACAGTCATGCAATAAATGACTTTTTTGTTAAATTTAGGTTAAGTGATTAGAGTGATTACATTTGGTAAGTCCAATAAATTATTTTTTTGGCCACGCTTTATCGTTTTATTTACAATGTTAAATATCTTATTATTTTCAGTGTTTTATTTCTATAAGTTCTCACAGAACCAGATAGAAATAAGTAAAATAAAATCAGAACAAAGTGCTCTAATTTCAGCACAAAAAAAATACATTGCCATGACTCTAAACAGCATTGGGCAAGACTTACTGCTGCTTTCTGATTTTATTGAAATTAACAAAGCGTATCAAAAACACGAACGTAAACTCATTAAACTAGCTGAAATGAACACGCTTGCTCTGAGCTTACGTAAAGGACTTTATGATCAATTAAGATACCTTGATCTTGAAGGCAATGAGCTCATTCGTATTAACTATAATAATGGTATTCCAAGTGTTGTTGCTGGTAATGAATTACAAAATAAATTTAACCGTTATTATTTTCAAGACAGCTTATCTTTAAATGATGGGGATATTTACGTTTCTATTTTAGATTTAAATATTGAGCATGGTGAAATCGAAGAACCTTATAAACCTATGATTCGTCTAGCTACGCCTGTATATGATGATCAGGGAAATAAAAGAGGTATCGTTATATTAAATTACCTTGCAGCGCATTTATTAGATGGTCTAAAACTATTTTCTTTGGATAAAAGAAACCATCACATGCTAATAAACAGTAATAATTACTTTTTATTTTATGATAAGAGACCCGATCTCGAATTTGCTTTCATGTTTAGTGATGACAAAAGTAAAACATACCCAGAAATTTATCCAATAACTTATTCTTGTATCGAGAAAGAATCTAAAGGTCAATATGAAATTGGTTCAGGTATTTTAACGTTCGATTCCGTCTTCGCTTACCCTAAAAATTTAGATTCAGTGAAATCAGTTAAAATTGTGAAAACGGACTCATGTTGGCGATTGATCACTTTTGTTCCTAATTACCCTAAGTGGTCAATTGAGCGAATCTCAAGCGGTGAAGTGACTCTAATTGGATGCTTTATTCTACTTTCTTTTGTTGTATCGTTGGTTATTACTCAATTACAACTGAAGAAAAAAATTGACCATAACGAAATAAAAAAACTGGCTCACCACGATAGCCTGACAGGCCTAATCAACCGTGGATACTTTAAAAAACTGTTTCATTGGAAAATGCAAAAAGCACGAAAAAATGAAACTAAATTAGCTCTGATCTACATTGATTTAGATGGATTTAAAGATCTCAATGACAACTTTGGCCACAGTGCAGGTGATTTAGCATTAAAAGCAGTAGCTCGAAATCTATACAGTACTTTCGCAGAAAATAGCTATGTTGCTCGATTAGGTGGTGATGAATTTGCCGTGCTTATTCATACGATTATTGATGAAGAAGCAATATTTGCTCTTGTTGAGGAGTTTTTAGAAAGCAGTAATGCACCATTGATGCTTGAAGATATTCCATACCAACTAAGCACAAGTATTGGTATCGCTTTCTTCCCTGAACATGGTCGTTCTATTAATGACTTAATGCACAACGCTGATGCTGCAATGTATGACATTAAACGTTCAGGAAAGAATGGATTTAAAGTATTTGAAAACCTTTAACTCAGGTTTTTATTACTAGGCTATATTGACCTTTTCTACGCCCAAGCCACTTTAGCTTGGGCGTAGTGATTTAAACGCCAACATAAAGCAAAAATAATCATATATAGGAAACTCGCTCCAAGCATTACTGTATTCCACCCTCCATGCTGCCAACAAAACATCAAATAAAAACCACCTAAACTACCACTGACATAATAATGCACCAAATACAAAGCTGTCGCCGTAGATTTAGCAGTTTCTGCTTGCTGACTCACCCAACCATAAGCTAATGAATGAGTAAAAAACGCTCCAAAGCTTAATACATTTAAACCAATCACTATTATAATTAGTGAATCGCTTGTCGTAATAAGCATTCCAATTAAGCTAATGAATGTCCCTACGAACATACCAAATACAGAACTAAAACGTTGACTCCATAAACCCACTAACCTAGAGCTTACCGTTCCGGATAAATAACAAAGAAAAATCATAGAAGTAACGCTTAAAGGTAAAGAGTAAGGCTCAGCAATTAGTCGAAAGCCAGTAACAGAATAAAGGTTTACAAATAAAGCAAAATTCACCCCGCCAATAACCATAGCAAGAAAGAGACGTCGGTTTCTTAAGTGTTGCACTATCACTCGATAATAAGAAGATAATTCCATTTTATCTTCATGGATTTTACTCTCTTTTGGTAATACAAATGCAACAAGCATCGCACCAATAAAACTGACACTAGCCATGAATATCACGGCAGTTTGCCAATCAAAATGATCCGTAATAATCCCTCCAAACAACCGCCCTGAAATACCACCTAATGAGTTTGCACTAATATAAGCACCGATCGCATAACTGAACGCTTTTGCTGTAAATGCTTCAGCCATATAAGCAACCGCTACAGCTGTAAACCCAGCTAGAGCCATCCCCATTATGGCTCGACTCACAATTAATACGGTTAAGCTATCTGTAAATAGCGACAATAAGCCTATTGCTGGTAATAAAAATAGACTTAATAACATCACATTACGACGACCAATAAAATCAGAGACAATAGCCCAAGGCAAAAGCATAAAGGCTAACGTAAATGTTCCAGCAGCTAGCAACCAATTGATTTTCGTGGCAGATACAGAAAAGTGCTCAGCAAGAACAGGTAGCATTGGCTGAAACAAATATAAATTACAAAATACAATAAAAGACCCAAATGCAAGAGCTGCACTTACTTGATAATAGGCCTTACTTTTAAACTCAATCATCTTAGTGATCGCCATTAGAAAACTGTACTAAAACTGTAGCAACTCCATTTGAATAGTGAAAATATATTATAATTATCATTTCAATAGCATTTAGTTATCACATGGATACTCGACTTCTTACTTATTTTGTTTCTATTGCTGAGCACAAAAACATGACACACGCCGCTCGCGCTCTACACATAGCTCAACCTGCCTTAAGTGTTGCAATAAAAAAACTAGAGAACCAACTAGAACTAGAACTATTTCGTAGAGATGAGAGAAAAATGATACTGACTCATGAAGGCGAAGTATTACTAACTCATGCAAAGCAAATCCTACAACAATTGGACGACGCCACACTGGCGATGAAAGAATTACGAGGTTTAGAGAAAGGGGAAGTTAGATTAGGTGTTCCAAGTATTATGGGGACCTATTATTTCCCAGATGTTTTAATGGCATTTAAAAGTCGTTATCCAAAATTAAAACTCACCATTGTTGATGCTGGTGCTCAATCAATACAAAAAATGCTGCTTGATGGTGAAATTGATCTTGGGATTACACAAATAAAAAACCTACCGAATGAACTGGATTCTGACCACTTACTTCGCTCCCAAATGGTTGCAGTTGTAAGTAATGAACATGAATTTGCTGATAAAAAATCACTCACTTTTTCAGAGTTTTTCTCTCAAGAATTAGTCATGTTCAAGCAAGGCTACTTTCATCGAGAAAAACTGGATGCCATCTGTAAACAAGAGGGACTAACTGCAAACTTTTCTTTTGAAACCAACCTATTAGCAGTGATTATGAAAATTGTAAAGCGTGACTTTGCCATTAGTGCATTACTAGAATTAGCTACCGAAAATGAGCCTGATATTGTTTCTATTCCATTTAGTGAGCCTATCTATTTAGATATATCCATTGCATGGAGAAAGAATGGTTATTTGTCTAAAGCTGATAGAACTTTTCTCGAATTTGTAAAACAAAACCATTAGAAGCTACATCAAGAAGCACGAAAAGTTCCCTAAAATCACACCTCATAAATGCAAAGTATGACTACCAAATTTGGTACTGACATTAATAAAAATTAGTGGAATATTAAATCTTACTTACTTTCTAGTTCAGTAACGAAAGTAATAAAAGATGAAATTAAAACAACAGCGCTAAACACTGTTTGCTAATAAATGAGGTGTCACAATGAAAAAATATATTCCTGTTCTATTTGCTCTAAGTGCTGTATCTGGTGTTAGTTATGCAGGTACAACAACACAAAGTGATTCTGTTGATTACTTACAAATGCGTAATGGCATTGCCTATCAAGTAAACCAAGAGACACCTTACTACAGGGAAATTTGTTCAAAAATACGATAATGGACAAATCTCAACAAAAGCTCAATTCAAAGATGGCGTTGAGATTGGTACAGAAAGTAATTGGTATCCAAATGGACAAATGGCTTCGAAACTTAATTATAAAGACGGCAAGCTTGATGGTTTAATGCAAACTTGGTACGTGAATGGTCAGAAAAAAACAGAATTCACGTATAAAAATAATCAGTTAGATGGCCAAGCAACACGTTGGTATGACAATGGCGAAAAAAATCTAACCGTTAATTACGATGATGGCCAAAAAGATGGCCTATACACCAGCTACTACGCTAATGGTAAAAAAGCCACTCAAGCCAATTACGACGATGGAAAAATCAAAGATGGCTCAGTCACCCACTGGAACAATCATGGTGACAAAGTGGAACAATTAACTTTTAAAAACCAAAAAGTCGTTTCAGAACAAACATGGATGCCAGAGAGTTAATCTGTTTATATAAGCCAATAAAAAAACGGCACTTCTATAATAGAAGTGCCGTTTGATTATTTAATGACTGAATTTATGTTTCTAACGTAAATTACTTAACGCTAGTTACACGGCTAACACGCTCACCAGTAAATGATGCTGAACGAATTTGAACGTCACCAGTTACTTTTGGTTTGTTTGCATTGTCGTATTCAGCCCATGTTTTACCGCCATCTACAGAGTATTGTAGCGTTACACCTGGGAATGAAATGTTCATGCTTAGCTCACCGTTCACAACTTCTGCACCTGGGATAGGTAGACGGTAATCAATACCCGCTCTTTCAAGTTTAGCTAACTCACGTTGACCCATTGTGTTTGCAAACTTAGTCCAATCAGCTAATTGTGCTTTCTTATCTACTAGGTTTGTTTGTAGAGAGTACTTAACACCCGCTTTGTATTCATTTTCCCAAGATGCTTCATGCCATGCACGCTCAGCCGCGGCGATAACACGTGGGAACACCATGTATTCATATTGCTCATCAGTACGTACGGTTTCAGACCAAAGTTGAGCAGATAGACCATAGAAAGGTTTCTTAGGTGATACTGTGCCCGCACTTTCAAAGCCATTACCGTCACGGTCAACTGATGTTTCCGCATTTTGAGGTAAGTTTTCTGGTGCAAAACCGAACATCTTACGAGTATCTGTTGCACGAGTTGCCCAGTAGTAACCACGCTCTTTTGCATCGACTTCGTATGGGAAGTCCATGTAAACGTAATCTGGGTTAGAGATAACTACATCGTAACCTTTTTCAGCCCATTCGTAAGCTGAAGCACCGCCGCCCCAGTACAATGTATCCCAGAAGTTTGCACGTACTGATTCCGTTGCAAATGCATTTGCATCTTCAGAGTGTTTTAAACCATCTTGCCATGCTTGGAAGTGTGGAATGCCTTGCTTAGCAACGATCTTAGATACTTGCTCTGCGAAGTGACTTGGTAAATGTTCGAAATCAGCAACTTCACCGTTTGCAATCAGAGACTGACACTGTGGCGATTTTTCAAATGGGAAGTCTTGCTTAGATAAATCTAAATCCCCTTTCCATGCGATTTTCTCTTCATCGTTGATATCTTGGAAACCAGCGTGAAGTTTGATGTTTTTCGCTTCATCACCACCGAAGTGCCATGTTGATAGAGGAACACCCGCCGCTTTGTGCATTGCTGCAACTTCTGTGATTACTTTATCTACGAACGTTGCAGATGAATCTAAACATGGGTTAATGAAGCTTTGTTTGTTGTAGAACTGAACCGTAGTTACGTTTGATTCATCCTTTGGATCCATCAGACGGTATTGGTTCGCTTCTTCCATCTTACCTTCAGCAGCAAGACGAGCATAACGTGCTTCCATTGACATAACTGCTGCACGTGAGTGAGCTGGCATATCGATTTCTGGAATCACTTCAATGTTACGGTTCTTAGCGTAAGTTAAGATTTCTAGGTAATCTTCTGTTGTGAAGTAACCAGAACCAAAGTTATCTGAATCAGCACCAGAACCTAGTTGAGGTAGTAGACAAGAAGTTTCTGTCTCATCAAAACAACGATTACCACCAATATCTGTTAGCTCAGGAAGACCAGGGATCTCTAAACGCCAACCTTCATCATCAGTTAAGTGAAGGTGTAGTTTGTTTAGCTTGTATGCTGCCATTTGATCAACAGTCGCTAGAATTGCTTCTTTTGAATGGAAGTTACGAGCGACATCAACCATTACACCACGGTATTCAAAACGTGGAGCATCTTCTACGTTTAACGTTGGGATTTCTGAGTTATCTAAACTTACTAGAGCAAGTAAAGATTGTACGCCGTAGAATGCACCCGCTTGGTCAAATGCTACAACTGTAGTTTTACCTTCAGTCACATCTAATTTGTATGCACCAGATACGCCATCCTTAAATTGTTTCTTATCAACAGAAACTGACACTGGGTATTCACCCGATGTTTCAAGACCAAGCAGCTCTGCACGTTGGTTTAACGCAGCAAGTTGGTCAGCATCAATACCGTTTGCAGTAATTGAGATACCTTTAGCTAAATCTACCGTTTTGTTCGTTAGTGTTGTTTTTAATGGTGTTGGAATAATGTGAGAAGCCACGTTTTCTTCAACTACATCTGCGTTTTTCTCAAAACGAGTGTTTGCCGTTGCAACAACGTTATTATCAGCAAGAGTACGTTTTAATTGAACACCGATGATTTCATCTACGTATTCGCCAGTATCTTCTGTATCTAAAGAAATGATATTACGAGCTTCAGCACCTGGAGCCGTTACAAACGCACCTGGCATAAAGTCCGTTTCAAATAACTGCCAGTATTCAGCGATCAGTGGAATAACCACTTCTTCACCAGCCGCGAAGCCGTCAAATTTTTCAGTTGGTTCAAGTTTATGTAAATCACCCGTTACGCGAGTAATTTTAAATTGGTCATTTTCTACATCTAAAATTAAACGGATGCTGTGGAAATAAATTGTCCAATCTTTTGAATCAACAGCTTCACCAGTGTTAGTTAGCGTCATGTTTACTTTGTTACATGATGCCCATTCAGCTTGAAGCTCTTTACATGCAAGACCGTCATCAGCACCTTGGTTTGTAATAACTGTGTAGTTAATATCTAGGTTTTCAGCTAGTTGATTAACAGCAGACTGCTCAGATGATGTTGATGAACAACCTGCAAGGCCAGCTAGTATTAGGGTTGATAAAAGCGTTTTCTTAAACATGATATACAATTCCATTATGAGTAATTTAATTTCTAATCTGGAATTACAATACGAAACTTTTTTGACTTTACAAATTAAGTAAATTCGCAATTTTGCTCTAAATCACACTTATTTTTATATTTTGCGGTATAAATTATTTTAATGCGATTCACGTCAACTTATAACGGAATGCAATTCCATTTAAATATTAAAAATATAACTATCATTATGTGAAGCAAAGCACATTTACTATTAAGTTAGTAATTATCAATACAAATTTTTACGACAAACGCTGCATATAATTGGTGTTAATAGACTTAATTCACTTTGAAATAAAGTTTTACAACTATATGAAACTTTATTCCAAAATAACTCAATATATTCATAAATTAATTTAAAACCCGCCGTAATCGATTGCTATCTCAATTTAAAAGAAAACAGATGTAAGAATAACCATTTTAAGAGATTTACATCACTAAAATAATTTCAAGAAATCACTATTATTACTAATTAGCAAACAGACAACACAGGCAAAGTTATGAGCACATTGATTGCGATCGCAATTACTACAGGTATTCTTTCAGGAGTTTGGGGCTGGGTAGCCATAAGCTTAGGTTTATTGAGTTGGGCAGGTTTTTTAGGATGTACAACCTACTTCGCCTCCCCTATTGATGGCATCAAAGGTATTGGATTAAGTATTGCGACGAATTTAAGTGGTGTTTTCTGGGCTATGGTGATCATAAAATTATCATCTATGATGAGCTTAGAGATCATTGGTTATATCATTACAGCCATTGTTGCTTTCTTTATGTGTGCTCAAGCTAAAAAGTCATGGCTAAGCTTTATTCCAGGTACGTTTATTGGTTCTTGCGCTACTTTTGCTTCCAATGGTAATTGGCAACTTGTTATTCCATCACTAATTTTGGGTGTTATATTTGCTTATGCGATGAAAACATCGGGCTTATGGTTAAAAGAAAAATTAGAAACAAACAAATTAATTGAAGCCAGTAAAAATTAGTCACTTTAGTACTATTGATTAGATACAAAAAAAAACTCTTACATATGCGAGCAGTAAGAGGTTTTTTTATTTGTTCTTTATACTAATATAATAAATTGCTTAAATGCAAAAACGCCGCTTGATATAACTATCAAGCGGCGTTCTTAAAAGTGGCTCCCTTTGCTGGACTTGAACCAGCGACATACGGATTAACAGTCCGCCGTTCTACCGACTGAACTAAAAGGGAACAGATTGTATCTCATAAAGAGAAAAGATGGTGCCGACTACCGGAGTCGAACTGGTGACCTACTGATTACAAGTCAGTTGCTCTACCTACTGAGCTAAGTCGGCACACTTTATCTTTTTACTATCAAGCTACAAGCTCAACAGTGTAATAGTGGCGGAGGGATAGGGATTTGAACCCTAGAAGGGCTATTAACCCTTGCCGGTTTTCAAGACCGGTGCTTTCGACCACTCAGCCATCCCTCCGCGGGACCATCTGAAGCAACTGCCTCATCAAGTGATGTCGCGCATTATAGAGAAAATGAGATCGGGCGCAAGTGTTTTTTGAAAAAAAATGTTTGTTTGATTAAAAAAAAGCCAAACTGATGTAATTTACGCAGAATTGAATGAATTATATCCATTTATCAATTACTTATTAACGATATGCAGTTGCGTCCCTGTTTTTTTGCTTTATATAACTGCTGATCGGCGGTTTCTAATAAAAATTGTTCTGATTTAATAGATTCCGCATTAATCAAAGCAGCGCCAACACTGATACTTACTCTACCATACGATGAAAATTCATGCGTAATGTTTAAATCATAAATACATTGACGTAATAACTCCGCAGTCTGTCTTAACTGTTCAAGATCGGTATCAAATTGGATTAAAGTAAACTCTTCACCACCGTACCGGTAAACTCTGTCCGTTTTCCTTTGTAAGGTTCTCATTAAAGCTTTCGCGACTCTAATAAGCACCTCATCCCCAGCTGAATGCCCATAGTTATCATTAAAAAGTTTAAAATGATCAATATCAAATATAATTAATCCCAGATTACCCTTTAAGCGTTGGCTTTCAGCCCATCGATTTTCTAAATCAAAATCAAACATACGACGATTGAGCAAATTAGTTAATCCATCTAAAGATGCATGTTTCTCTAATAAATCCGATTTGAGCTTAAGCGCTAACTGATTACGAATACGTTTTTGCAAAATAACAGCGTGAAATGGTTTAGTTACAAAATCAACAGCACCAAGATCTAAAGCTCGAATTTCATCTTCTATAGATTGATTAACCGTAATAACAATGATTGGGATATCTTTCGTTGTTTCATTATTTTTAAGCCTTTCAATTACCTCAAAGCCATCCATAATAGGCATATGAATGTCCAATAACACCAAATCTATATGTTCTTGATGGATAACGTCCAGAGCTTCCTGTCCATTTGTAACTGAAACACATGTGAATGCCTTTAATAACCGCTGCAATACAAGACGGCTCACAGGTTCATCTTCTGCAATTAAAATTTTTGGTTCAGTTAACATACATCACCTACTTCCATATTAAGAACCTCTGCTTTATTGATATCATAATTTTTATAGAAAGAATGTGATTCATAAAAAGAAATCTTAACCTATTGTTTATAAATGATATGTTTTTTATTATTTATCTTCTATAGTTAAAATATATAACATCAATGGGTGAGTAATAGTGATTAATATTAGCATATTAGAAGAAATGTTTGATGGGGATAAAGAGATCCTCCGCCAATTGTTCGAACTCTATCTAGAGGAGCACTCAACACTTTCAGATACAATAAATGAAGAATATAAAAACAATAAGTTACCTGAATTATTTCGCACTTTTCATACCCTTTATGGGGCATTAAGCAATTTATGTGAAGAAGATATTTTACCTTTAATTAAAGCAATTGAAGCCAATGCCAAAAACCATGAAACACCGTCTCAACACTCTATAGATTCAGTAATAGCTGAACTAGCGAAAATAAGACAGCAAATGATAGATTATTTAAATGATTAGCATCAATTCTCCCATACCGATTAACGATATGGGAGAAGAGTCGTACATGACTTGTACTGAGCAGTCATACTAAGCGATAGCTGACATTTTTTCTCTTTCAATTAACTTTAATGACCAATTTATAATACTATCAATATCCTGAGGCTTACTAATGTAATAACCTTGGACATAATCACAACCTAATTCTTGCAATTCAGCAAACAAATGTTCATCTTCTACCCCTTCAGCGACCACATTACAGCCTAAACTATGTGCAAGATAAATCGTCGATGCCACTATTGCATAATCACTATTACCAACAGCCATATTCCTAATAAATGATTGGTCAATTTTAATTTGATTAAATGCCAATATTCTTAACAGAGATAAAGAAGAGTACCCTGTACCAAAATCATCAATACTGATGTAAAAACCCAACTCTGATAATTTAGATAACATCAAATAGGCCGCATCTACATCAGACATTAAGGCACTTTCCGTAACTTCTAAAATCATACTCGATGGTTCAAGATGCTTATTTGCTACCATATCAAATAACTGGTTATACAAATCATCATCATATAGATCCAATGTAGAGATATTGATATGAACCTGAAAGTTTAAATTATCATTTTTTAATCGAATAATATCTGAAGCGACTTGACTCACAACCCACTGAGTAATGCCTTTGATATAATTGTTTTTTTCAGCAATTGAAATGAATTTATCTGGAGGGATCATACTGCCATCTTTTTGTGGCCAACGAATCAATGCTTCATAACCATGTAGAGTTTTATCTATACTATTCACAATAGGTTGATAATAAAGCTCAAACTCTTTATTCGGAATAGCATGAACTAGTTTACTCAAAATATCGACTTCATCATTAATAGATTGCGCATAATTTTCTGAATAAAAATCAATAACTAAGCCCAATTTTTTTGCTTTATAACAAGCGATATCTGCTCGTTTAAGTATTTCATCTGCGTTATCAATATCATTGGAGTAGATTACATTACCTATAATAGGTTGCAGTATGAAATTTTTGCCTTTCATTTTAATAGGTTGAATAAGTTGCTCATATACCTCTAAAGCAATACTGTAGATTTTGTCCTTATTCGTTAAATTTCCAATAATTATAATTTCATTGTTATCGTAAAAGATAGAAACATTTCTATCATTACGATGTTTCTTAACCAATAAGGAAGCATAAGATAAAATGCTATTAAATGTTTTATCTGAAGAATATTCAATTAATGTTCTATAATTTTGTATTTTAATCTTTGTTAAGTTAAACAATTCACCATTATTTATTTTTTCTTCAATAAGAGTTTTATAAATTTCTACTTTATTGGTTATAACTTCTGTTTCATCATTATTAGATACCGTTTTCACTATCTTGTTTATTATCAATATAAAAATGAATGCTAATTGAGTAAAAAAAGTAACACTAATTAACATTGAGATATCTACATAGTCTCTTAGCCCTTTTTCTAAAAGCATATTTTCAATATATACAAACCCAACAAAGTATATAAACAAAAGTATATAAGCTAATATTCTCTTCGAAAGCTCATTATTCTTAACAAGATCATAGATTCCTTTAGATAACAAAACCAAAGAAACAACATTAGCAAACAACAATAATTTTAAAATAACGCCATCATCCATATAAATACAACCTCAAAATCCATGACATTAAATATGAAACAAAATCAACCTAGTGCTATTTCTAAATCCAATTTGTTTTTCTTAAAAATAGTATTCAATTTAACGAGTGTTTCGGATTGTATTTGTCGAACTCTTTCTTTTGATAAATCCAAATCTTTACCTAAATCTTCTAATGTCTTAACCTTACATCCAAACAAACCATATCGATTGATGATGATCTCCTTCTCTCTATAATTTAAAGAATCAATCCAAGATGACAAATTCATTTCTAAGTTATCTTGAGATAAAGAGTTATCAGGTTCTAATGCTTTATTATTTGATGAAAGTTCAAAAAAATTAGGGGATAATTCATCACTACATGCTGAGTGACAAGTCAGTTGGTTAGGTATCAAGCTTATAATCTTACTTACTTTAATTTGTTCCTCTTCACAATAAGTAGAGATGTCTCTAATTGATGGTTCACGTTTTAATGATTTAGATAATTCACGAGCAGCTCTAAGATAAGTATTTAGTTCTTTCGTTATATGGACAGGGAGACGAACGGTTCTAGAATGATTAAATAATGCACTTTCAATGGATTCTCTGATCCACCAAACAGCATAAGTTGAAAAACGATATCCTAATTCCGGGTTAAATTTATCAATGGCTTTGATTAAACCCAAATTCCCTTCTTCAATAATATCTAAAATTGCCAAATCCGTTTGATTTCTTTTTCGATACTTATTCGCAACTTTAACAACAAGCCTCAGATTTGACTCAATTAATGTATTCCTTGCTGACAGGTCCCCTTTTTTATACAGTCGGCTATAAACCAACTCCTCTTCTGCAGTAAGTAACTGATAGCGATTTATTTCCTTTAAATATAAAGAATATGAATCTTTTAAACCCTGCTCTTCACAGGCTCTCATATCTAACTTTGCATAAGCCATAACATATCCTTGTACCTAGCTGTTTTATATTTATTGTTATCAACTGTTTTTTCAGTTGTAAATAAACTATGGTACAAACACTAACAAGCAGCAATACCGTAAATTAATTTTCATAAAAAAAAATAAAGATTTGTAGGCAAGGTCACAAGTAATTCAACTATAGTCTCAAATATAAGGCGACAATATATTGACACGTAACTACTTACAATATAAACAATAAAATATACTGTAGATAACAACATTTAAATAACATATTTATCAATATGAATTCTGATATATTCAATCTTAGTCCAATATCAAATAAACGATTAATTAATGTTTAAAAACAAAAGATAATTACTTGTTCTTACTTTTTCATCCTATGCTTTACTTATAGGTTGGCACTTATGCCTTTATGAACAAGGATTGTTTATGTCACTACTAGATCATTTTTCTATCAAATCAAGAGTTTTGGTCATTACTTTTGTCCCTTTAATTCTTATCTCTCTCTTTTTTAGTAAGGAAACATATGATCATGTTAAAAGTAATAATAACCTACACAACATCAGTGCTAATCTTAAATTAAGTCAATTGTTATTTTCATACATAAACACCATGCACATGGTACGAATGAGCTTTCTTTCAGAAGCAAGCACATCATCAGAAAGTTTGGACTCTGACATTTTGATAAATCGCATGCTATTAAAGACTATAAATATCGAATCAGCTAAGTTACATAAAGAAATAAGCAAATTAGATAGTACAGTAGAACGAGAAAACAATACATTAGATACAATAGTTCAAAAAAATGAATCACAGATCAACAGCCTCAATAATGTGTATAGACTTTTAATAAATACTATTTCCACCTCTAGATTTGAGTCCATCAGCCAAAAGCTAACTTTGCTAAATCAACTAGAACTAATACACTATTGGGCTCTAAATGAAAATTGGTACACTCAACTATATTCTCGTTTTCCATCTCAACAATTTGAAAAACAAATAGACCGTTTTTATTACCAACAAGACCTATATATTACTGATTTAATTCAAATAGAAGAGTTAAACTCAGATTTTCAAACATTAAAAGCAGCGTTTGATGCAAAACAATCATCTCAGGCTAATACCAATAATTACCTTTCCCAGATCGAAGTAAATAGGAATACAGTATTCTCTGAGCTAGAACAACAAGTTACAAATAAAATAAAAAGCTACCAACTTACTATTGCAGGCTACAGCATCTTACTCATTTCCTTATTTATACTCATTATAGGTATTGGTTTATCGTTATCATCACGAATTCGTTCATACTTAAAAATGGTGTCTTTATCAATGAATAATATTGAGAAAAACCATGATTACAGTATAAAACTATCCGAAAATGGAAAAGATGAACTCACTGTTTTTTCTAACGAAATGAATACTCTCATTGCCAAACGACACCAAAATGAGAAAAAACTAATCAACGAAAAAGAAGAGGCTGAAAATGCCAATAAAGCGAAAACAACTTTTTTAGCTAATATGTCACACGAGATAAGAACGCCACTCAATGGTATTATCGGTATGTCTGGCGTTCTCGCAGAGACTAAACTAACCCCTATTCAACTTGATTATCTCAATACAATAGAAACCTCATCACAAACCTTGCTTGTTTTGATTAACGATATTCTTGATTTATCAAAGATAGAAGCTGGAAATTTTGCCATTTATTCTCAACCAAGTAATGTACGTGAAGTGATCTTTGATACGCTTTCAATCGACATTGCTAAGGCAACAGAAAAAAATCTAGACCTACATATTCACATATCACCTGACGTTCCAAACTTCTTAACTCTTGATGAGCATAGGATTAAACAGGTGTTGATGAACTTAACATCGAATGCAATGAAGTTTACACATAAAGGCTTCATATCTATATCTGTAAGTTTTTCACACCGTGTTGATAACGAAGGGTATTTAACTATTGCAGTCAAAGATTCAGGCATAGGTATAAATACTAGTGCAAAAGAAAATATACTTAACCCATTTATACAAGGCGATAGTTCCATTACTCGTCGCTTTGGAGGCACAGGGTTAGGATTAACAATAACCAATCAATTAATTGAATTAATGGGAGGGGCTCTTGATATTGAATCAGAGCAAGAAAAAGGAAGCCGTTTTTCCTTCCGTATAAAAACCAATATTGTTAATAAGAAACTCCCAATCCCAGAAAAACTGGAGAAATTAACAATAATATTAGTTGATGACAATTCTGGTTTATCACGCCCATTAACGGAAGAACTACATCGTTACCGTATCAACAATATCATAGTTAAAAAAGAAACAGATAAAATCACTATTTTTGATAGTAGCAAAGCCATTATCTTATATTGTGTAACTAGCTGTTTAGAAGATAATTGCCGAGAAAAACTAATCAGCATTCATAACAAAAATTTGAACACGCCTTTAATCCTCGTTCAAAAACATAAAAGTCGTATTACTACCCTTGATTCCATCATTGATGGATTAGTCACGTTCCCTATTTTAGGACATCGTTTTATCAAAACCTTGGAGAATTCATTAAGTATTCATCAAGAAAATCAAATATCTATTAATGATGTAATGCATTCACCACCATTACACTTAAAAGCACAAAATGAACAAATTAGTGTAAACAAGGAACATATACTCATTGTTGAAGATAATTTGGTAAACCAAAAAGTTGCATCATTATTTCTTGGTAATTCAGGATACACTTTTGATATTGCGAACAATGGACAAGAAGCGGTAGAAAAGTTCACCGATAGTGAAGCATACAATATCATTTTGATGGATTGTATGATGCCAGTAAAAGATGGATTTACAGCAACTAAAGAGATCCGAAAAGTAGAAAAAAATCAAAAGCGCAAAAAAATACCAATCATAGCGTTAACTGCCAGCATTCTGGATCAAGATATATCAAAATGCTATGAATCAGGAATGGATGACTTTATTGCAAAACCATTTAAAAAAGAAATTTTATTAGAAAAAATCATGACGATAAAATAAGGACGATGCATGACTTCGGTTTTTAATCCAACATCAAATAATTTTAAGCAGTCAAACTTTGATATTCTCATTGTCGATGATTGTCAAATATCGTCCATGTATTTATTTCAGTTGATTAAACAGCTTGGTTTTACACAGATAGATAAAGCGTATTCATACCAAGACGCTATAAAGTGCTGTGCAAAAAAAAGATACGCATTACTTTTCATCGACTTCCATCTTGAACAAGCCATTAATGGCTCTGAATTACATGATTTACTAAAAGAAAAAGGGTTTATATCTCCTTACGCAAGAGTCATAACTGTATCAGGCGACAACACAACACAAACAGTCCTTGGCACTCTCTCAAAAGGTCGAGGGGATTATTTATGTAAGCCAATAAGTAAAGCGACACTCAAAAATAAAGTACAAAATGCTTTTTCAGAGTACAAGTTATTTAAAAAACTCTACACACTTTTAGAACAGCATAAATATGAAGAATTGATATCTAAAACGATATCAATCGCATCTCATAAAAACATTGTTGAACTTGACATGTTTCTTATCGATTTTTTATTTAAGCACGATAAGGAACTATTATTAAAACTGACTCAAACTCCCTCATTTAATAGCAGAAAAAATTACGTTCTTGCTCGTCTAAAAGTTCAAAATGACATTAAATCTGCTACTTCTGATAATCTAATACAGACAACAGTGCAACTGTGTGAAAAATACCCACTATTCGTTCAAGCTTTTGATTTTTTAAGTTTATTACAAATGAATGCTCAACATTATGAGGAGTCATTAAACACAGCATTAGATGCACTGACCCTAACAGCAAGAGATCCACATCGTTCATTATTAGTGCTAAAGCTGTCTTTAATATGTAATGACAAGTGTGAATTTCTGAAGGCAAGTCATCTACTAGCAAATCATTTACCAATTGCCTCTCCTAGCTGGTGTTCGTACCTCTCTGAATGTTTAAGTTACTTTGATAGCTACATCCAACAAACGACATCAGAAGTAGACAAAAAACAGCTGATTTTGGAACAAAAAAATTTCGTTCGTCGTTGCGAATATCGTTTAACAGACAAACAGAAAGTACAGTTAAATATTTTATACAATTATTCAATCAGTAAGCGTTTAATTGAAGAAGGGCATATATCAAAAGCAAAAAGACTGATCTTAAAAGCAACCTCTTCTTTTTATGATAATCTGCACCAACTCAATACGATTGTATTGATCGAACTAGTGTACTTACTTTCTTTTTTTGGTGAGCTTTGGCTTATAGCTAAGGTCAATGCAGTATTAAAAACAAAAACAAATTTAGATAATTATTGCCGAGATTGTCTTAACGTATTAAAGAATGATGCGGAGTTAATTCAATCTATAACACAATTATCCGTTACAATAGAAAAACTTTCAGGCCCTGAAGTTGAACAACCAACATTTGAACAACTTTTGAACGAATTGCAACGCCATCCCTATTCTTCTGAATTGTGTATTAGCTTTTTAGAAAAAATTATTAAATTGAGCCAAGACCTTCCTAATAATTTAAATAAAACAATAGATTTAATTAATGAAATGCCGCTTTCATTAGAGCTAAATCTACGTCGTGATACGATATTAAAACAGTTACATGCTCATATCGATATTGATAATGAATTACCATCGCACGTATCTAACCCTCCTTCGGCCTTGAACATCCCGTTATTTGTCGTAGACAAAAAACTAAAACAATTAACATAAAAAAAGCCACGTAGTACTACGTGGCTTCTAAGTTGCTCGCATCTATTATTTTAAATTAATACCATTCCCATTGAGTACCATCTACAACAAATTTTTTCTGCTGTGGATCACTGCCATCATATAACCAAATTTCAACAACGCTTTCATTCAAGCTATCAGCAATTGCGAACTCAATATCAACAGCTCCATTAGTTAATGGTACATCTATAATTTTACTTCCATAATCAACAAGATACCTACCATCCTCTTTCTCACTAAAACTCGAATAAACAGATAAATGTGCACGAGATGGTAAACTACCACTCAAATCGACAATTAACCGTTGATCGTCTATTGGATTAAATGAAAACCCTTCAGGAGCAACTAGGTCTTGTGTTTTTATTGGTTCAGGTTGTTCATCTGCGGCTGGAGAACTTCCACCAACACTCCCACCAGATGATGAACCTCCGCTATCACTACATGCCATTAAGAACAGTGCTGTTATTGATACAATAGCTATCTTATCCAACATAATATTTTTCATAATAACGTCCTTTTCTTAATAGTATTTGTTCGCAATAGCATTAGTGATGTCATACCAATCTGTATGAGTTTCACCACCTGATGTTGTGTAATCTGCGAATTGAGGATATGCCACAACTAAATCAACACGCTCTCTTGGCCATTTCCACTCATCATAAATAAGCAGAGCCCATGGCATATTATTGCTAGTTTTAAAATAACGAGACGTATTAGGATCACTGGTATCTTCTGCTAACTGATAAAAATTAGTATCAAATTTCTCAGTCGGTGCTTGGTCTGCTAAGTGAACCTCATAGCTTCGTCCTGGCGCTTGAGCAAAGCTTGGACCATGGTAATAGCCAGGAGTCGCATATAAGAACGGGTCATAAGGCATAGCTGGCATAGTACTGGTTGTAACAGGTGTGA
The DNA here is from genome assembly GCF_023983475.1 of Aliivibrio fischeri ATCC 7744 = JCM 18803 = DSM 507. NCBI lineage: Bacteria > Pseudomonadati > Pseudomonadota > Gammaproteobacteria > Vibrionales > Vibrionaceae > Aliivibrio > Aliivibrio fischeri. The sequence goes on along the minus strand of NZ_CP092713.1, from coordinate 417,103 downwards.
CAAGACTAAAGTGCAACTCAAACTCAACACCTACATCTTCTCGACAGTCATCTTGGGTTCTAAAGAAGTAGCAACTATAACTAGAAACTTCGATCGCATCATTAATTAAGATAAAGCTTGCTTCCGTCATTCCAGGCTCTTGAGCATCACCATCTTGCAGTGTCGAGTTGTAATATAAGCGAGTCTTATCTGAATCGATGTTAGTGGCATCAATGCCGGCTAATCGTACTGCAAAGCCACTGTGATAACTTGCACCAACAGCAACTAACTGGCCACTAATACTTACTTTAGCAACATCACCATCTTTTAATGTTTCAGTGATTCGATATCTTAAAACCATATCATTCATATCGTAATCAGCAGTTTCTGGCCAATTATCCTCATAAGCAATTGTTACGTAACCATCCGCTGATGGGAAATGACGTTGTGATGTATTTGCATCAACGATTGTAGCAACATGATCCTCTACTTCACCTGAAGTTGAACCACCATAATAAGCTAATCCAGTTTGTTGACTAAAACGGAATCTTGACCAAGTTTCACCAACCGTAGCGCCAAATGGCACACTAATAACTAAATTATTACTACCAGCTTCCAGTGCTTTATCTGCAATAACTTGTTCGCCATCATCAGAGAAGTCACCATCGTCATTCCAGTCGAACCACGCTGATAAATAACCAGTTGTTGATGCACTCACCGTAATAACAGAATCAAGTCCCGGCTCTAAAGCGGTAACAAAACCCACTCCATCTTCGTCATCACTGGTAATTGAATCATCAGAATCTGGAGACTGCGCTGCATAATAATCACCATCTACTGAAGCACCTAACCACGTAACCCCATCCATTTCATGACGTGCACCATTAGAAGCTAATGTGGTTCCATAATTTGAATCTGGAGCATCACCGAAATCAATCGTAGCAGGTTCATCGGTATCAATAAGAGGAGCATTAGCACAGCGAGCACCATCATTTTGGTTAGAATAAGGACCATCGGCAAATTTGACAGCAGGAACAACGCCTGAATCAATAATCGTTTGAGTAGATAAATTTACTCGATAAATTTGACCATCTTGGTTACGAGATAAATATAAATAACCATCAACATCAAAATACATAGCACCAAAAGTACCTAACTCACCAGTATCACCAATATAAGTCGCAGCGCCTGTATTGATATCGAATTCATATAATCCACCACTACCATTATCTACACCATATAGACGACTGTTACTTGGGTGAAAAGCAAAATCCGTTAATGACACAGAGGCAGTTGAAGTAATTAACTGCGCCGTTAGAGTGGAGTTCACATTCGAATCTAAAGGAGATAAATCGATCTTATATAAACCCGTTCCACTACGATATACATAGTAATGATGGTCATATACATCACCGACATAAAATGTTTTATCCGAAGGTAATCCATTTACATTTAACGTCGTTGCTTGAAAATTTTGTCCTAACCGAACCACGTTATAATTTGTGGTATCAAAGCCATAAATATATCGGTCAGTTTCATTAAAACCCACCCCATTTATATTAGAAGATAATCCCGTATCATCTTGCAAAAGACTATTGGTCCCGGTAACTAAATTAATACCATAGACAGATACAGGTTTACCTTGAAATAAATATGCCTTACTTGGACACGAATCAAAAGCAACAGCAAACACTTTTGAGCTGACTAATAAAAGTATTAGCATTGTTATCTTAAAAAATTGATACATAGCTTCTTCCTTATAGTTATGATGTTACTTTTTATAACTATTCAAAAGATATGCCAAAAATAAAGTATTGTTTTTAAAGGGTTTTAATTTACCCTACCTCTGTTTTTTTATTCTGATTATCAGATTGCACTCAATTAATTTCATTTTAATAAATAAAAACACACAGTAAATCCATCTTATTCATTCAAAAATAGGCGTATCAAAAACCACCTCTTTTTTACTCTCTTTACCTATCTGATCTTAAGTCGATTCTCATTCTGCAAACTGCATTGCAAATTGAGAATATATCATCACAACACCAAAAAAAGAGAATCATTAAATTTAAAGCACTGATAAATAAGAATTTAATTTTTGGCACGTATACTGCTCTAGTAACCTTATCAAAACAACGAGGATTATTCCCTAGGAGCTTATTATGGAACTACATCAATTCGAATCAAATGCAGATATTTTGGTGCTATCAGTTCAAGGTGATATGGACGCCATCGGTTGTAGAGATATTCAACCATCCATCGATAGCGTGATTGAACAAGAACATCATCAAGTTCAAATCGATTTATCACACGTAGCCTTTTTAGATTCATCAGGTATTGGCGCGATTGTTTATCTATATAAACGACTTATAGAGAAAGATCGTACTATGCAAATTAAAAATGCACATGGCCAGCCACTAGAGTTACTAAAACTTCTGCGTATTGAAAACGCAATTCCTGTTAATAAAACAACGCATTAATTAGTGCAAAACACCATTTTAACTGTATGACACATGGAGAGTTATAAAATGAAAAAAATATTAGGATTAGTTTTTGGATTACTTTCTGTGTCTGGTTGTACATCTTTTGCTGAACCTGGAAAAGGTGGAGAAGCTGAAAATTACCCGCAAGCGGCTTTTAGCCCTGTCATGCCAGATCAACCTCTTGGACCTGAGCATGGACTTAGATTTGATTGGGAATTAGCAGCTCGCCACCTAGATATTCTGATTCTAGAAAAAGCAGAATGGTGTTTTCCTGCGACCGTGCATCAAGCGAAACAAAATGAAGCTCGTATTGCACGAGAATTAGAAGGAGGCTTACAGCTGGATGCGGCAAATGACTTGGTTATTCAACGTAACTTGCTAAAACGATTAGAACGTCAGTTAGATTATGTGAAACGCCAAGAAACCTGCCAGCCACCAACAGATTCAAACAATGGGAATTCAGATATTGAATTAGCTCAAAAAATCCATGATCTTCTAAATAGAGACAATCAATTTGCTTTTAATTCTGCTGAATTAAATCCTAAATACATTGTTAACTTATCAGAAGCCTCACAATTACTAAATCAACATAAAGACTTTAAATTGCTTATTACAGGTCATGCTGATGCGTTAGGTGAAGAGGATGCGAATCAGAACCTAGCTCTTGAGCGAGCCAAACAAGTAAAACGTTACTTAAGCATTTTTGGTCTTTCACAACAAAGAATCCATGTTGATTCAGTAGGCTCAAATGATCCTTACCTAAGCGGTACTGAGCCTCATGTACGCCTAACCAATCGCCGAGTAACTATCGAGCTATTACAACTCGATCAACCACTAATGCTTGAAAACCCATCACACAATGAGGGCTAAGAACATGCGTATTATTCAAGTTCTACTTATCATAGTAATGCTGTCTCCCCTTTCTGTTTCTCAAGCGAAAGAGAAGAAGGATGTAGTTCGTGTGGGTGATATCATTTCAATCATGCTGCCCGGTGAGGACTCATTAAATAAAGGTTTTCAGGTCGATAAACAAGGACGTTTAATCTTACCTGAAATTGGACCAATCTCAGTGGTAGGCAAAACCGAAGCACAAATGGTTTCAACCGTAACATTAAACTTAAAGACCATTTTACAAGACTTAACTAACCTACAAGTGTTTATCAGCAAGCGTCAGTTGATTGTAAATATTCAAGGGTATGTGAAGCAACCTGGTGAATATACACTGTCTGATGGCGACTCAGTACAACTGGCACTTTACGCAGCAGGTGGTTTACGTTCTGGTGCCCAACTTAACCGTCTACAACTGCGTCGTTCAAACAAAGTAACGACCTTTAACTATAAGGCGTTCTTAGATTCAGGTGATCAAGCTCTTCTACCCACTCTGCAATCATTAGATACCCTATTTATCCCAGCCTCTCCTATGGTTGGTAATATTGAACAAGAATTTGACCCCGCAAAATTATCACAAGCAGGTGATGCTGCTGATGGAAAAAAAGCCATTAAAGTATTTGGTGAGGTAAATTCTCCGGGGACGTTCTCTTACAAAGATGGCAGTAACCTTGTTGATGTTCTAATGAGAGCGGGAGGGGTTACTCGCTATGCCGGTGTTGAACAAATCCGAGTAATTTCTAAAAACCAACCTGCTTTGTTTAATCTTAAGCGTTATTTAGATACTGGGGATTCTAGCCTACTACCACCACTAGAAGTTGGCTCAACCATTTTCGTTCCTAAACAAGAAGAAGAAATTAAATCAGGCTCTAATATGGTGTACGTCATGGGTGAAGTCGCAAAACCCGGTGCTTTTGAAGGAAAAAAAGGCGCAACGTTTATGGATATCCTAGCCAATGCAGGTGGTCCAACTCGTTTTGCTGAATCTCGTCAGATCCGAGTAATTAAAGCTAACGGTGCAGTGATTAATTTTGATTTATCTGGTTATACCGAAGGAACTAACTACCAACGCCCTCCAGCGATTGCAGCCGGTGATGCCATTTTCGTTCCTGAAAAAACCGATATGAATGAAAAATCATGGTTAAAAATTGCGCCTAGCCGCGCAGTTAGAGTTTTAGGTGAGGTACAACATCCAGGTCGCATTGAGTGGTCAGATGAAATGTCATTTCTTGATTTATTAGCTCATGTGGGTGGACCAACATTACGTGGTGATACCACTCGAATTGAAATTGTAACTCCAGACGCAAGCGGTAAGAATAATGTTTATACCTTTAACTTAGATTCATTTATATCAAAAGGTAAACCAGACTCAGCCCTACCGACAATTCGTGCAGGTGCCACTATTCGAGTACATGACTTACCTCAAGATCCATCAGACAATAAATCACAATGGGTACGTCAAAGCTCTGATAGCTCAATTTATGTCTTTGGTCAGGTAAACGCTGCGGGACGCTACCGCTTTACCAATGACATGCACTTTTTGGATATCTTATCTGCGGCTGATGGACCAACCATGGACGCTGATATCCATAATATTCGTATTACTCACAGAGATAAAAGTTACGCACGAGTAAGTAAACTAAACCTAGCTTTGTATTTTGAAACCGGTGATGAATCCCTACTACCAAAAGTAAAAACAGGCGACACCATTTATATCCCAGAAAAGAACCGTATTTGGGTAGATGAAAGTAAAGAAACCACCATACGTGTATTAGGAGCAATCAATAAACCCGGACGTTATCGTTTTAATGACTCAATGACCTTACTTGATCTATTAGCAGAAGCCGGAGGCCCTAGTGATGTGGCTTATCTAGAGAAAATTAGTGTCGTAAACCACTCTTTAAATGAAGGACAAGCAAGAACCTTTGATCTTGTTGAGTTCAGTCGTACTGCTGATTTTAGAAGCATTCCCGTACTAAGAGCTGGCGATACCGTATATATTCCAAATAAAGACGAAAGCACAATGGAGCAAGTCCGTGTGGTAATGAAAGATGTTTTCCAAATTGTCGCAACCATAGCATTAATAGGAGCATTATAATGAGGATCCCATCGTGCCACATGGAAATTGAACAAATCTTTTTGCAATTAGAGCAACAAGATAGCCGTTCACTGTGCATTACATCAACCAATTCAGGTGAAGGGGTAAGCTCATTAGCTCAAGCTTTAACAGAGCGACACTTACTGGCTGGTTACCGAACCTTATTGGTCGATCTTAACCTTCAAAACCCAAGTTTGATACCGTTATCATTTACACCTGATAATAACGACATTACAAAAGAGCCCTCTCATTACCTTACTTTTTCTCAACATAATAGTGTCGTACTTTCAGGTCTTGCAGTACCAACAAATAAAGCGGAAATCGTCGAATTACGTCAACCCAAAAACTTGAAAAAGCGAATTGATACTTGGTTAAAAGAGTTCGATAAAGTCATTATTGATGCTTCATCGGTTTCACAGCTCAATACCAACAACATTCCGGCTCAAACCATTGCAGGTTGCTGTGAAAGTACCCTTATGGTTATTTTGTCTGGTCAAACACTTCAAACCGAATTTAAAGACGCTTTAGAGAAATTAGAGAACCACAACGCAAATATTATTGGTCATGTTTTTAATGATAAATACCAACCAAGTTTAAAAAATGAAATTTGTAGAGAAATCGAACGCTTATCTTTTTTACCCAAAAAAATATCAACTAAACTTATAACAATCGTCCAAAAAAACCGATTTTTATCAACCATGGTATGATTATGAATTCTATTTTGCTTTTTTCAGATACAAAACCCACATCACTAGAATCGGTGAGAGTGCTGCGTCAATCTTTATCTAAGATCCTTAAAAATCTTGAGATAAACGCAACCGTATCGAATCAATGCTTATTATGTTTCTCTGAATGGAGCACCAATTTGGTTCTTCACCCTATCCAACCGAGTAAAACCATTAGCTTAGTTCTACGTAAAAGCAGTAGCCAATGGCAAATAGACATTATTGATGATGGCATACCATGGGATCCTACAGAGCAACATCAAGAAGCCAATCTCAGTGAATTTTCATTAAAATGTGGAGGACGAGGCATTGATATCATTCAAAATCAGACTGATGACATTCGCTATCAAACCACCACAAAGAACAATACATTAAGCCTATTATGGGATCGTATTCCTTCCCAGAAACAACCTCACATTTTGATTGTAGAAGACGATGTCATTCAATCAAAAATACTTCAAGCCTATCTTAATTCTGACTTTTCAATTACAGCAAAACCAAATGGCAGAGAAGCGCTGCAATTCCTACAACATAATAGTGTTGATTTAATTATTTCAGACATTCAAATGCCTGAAATGAGTGGGTTAGAGCTAAGATCACAACTAGAAAAAGAGAATAACTTTTCAATTCCATTTATTTTTCTTTCTCATATACAAGATACAAATACCGTTAATTATGCCGCTGAATTAGGTATTGATGATTTTCTACAAAAACCCGTACAAAAAACACAATTATTACATTCCATTACTCGTGTTTTAGGTCGTTTCCATCAGGTATATCATGCATTATCAGAACAACTTAACCAGAAGATCACTCACACTTTATTACCACGAATTGAGACACATTCAAAAAAATGGAAATTAGCCACACAACAGAGAACTGCAGGTCAAGGAGGTGGCGATTTTACTTTATCTAGAGTGAATAACGATAATACGTTATTACTTCTAGCTGATGTCATGGGACACGATGAAAGTGCAACTTTTTTCTCTTATGCCTACGCTGGCTATGTACGTGGCTTAATGCAACATGCAGACCTCACACAACCGTCGCAACTTTTATCACAACTTTCAAATAATGCATTTAAAGACCAACTTCTATCACAAACTATGTTAACTGCATGTTGCTTAAGTTTTATTGGTGATGATACGATAAAAATAAGTAGTGCGGGGCATCCTAAGCCTCTTCATATCACTCCAGAAAGAATTAATGTCATTAATACAGAAGGAACACTTCCAGGGTTATTACCCAATACTCATTATCAAGAAACCACTATATCGATCAAACATGGAGAACGTTTGGCCTTATTCACTGATGGACTGTTTGAATCAGGAGATACCACTTCAGAGCGCGAAACCTTAGAAAAAGCCATAAAAGAGCAGCTAATAAGTACGCTGCATTTACCACTGGAGCAAGCTATCAATCAAGTAATAAAAACCTTTGATACTTTGGCAGGAACACCACCCAATGACGATGCATTATTGCTGTTAATTGAGAACCAATAAAAGAGCAAATCTTGCAAGGAGCTAACTATGACATTTCGACTTAAAACGATCATTGGCATTTCTATTATTCAATGCATCATGTTATTGATCTTAGTGTTTAGCTCTGTGAAATTCATTTCAGACTCAAATGAACAAAGGCTAGTAGCAAGAGCTAATGCATCTGTACATATGTTCTCCAATGCAATAAAAGATCCCATAATCAATAATCAATACGACAAAGTCGTTTCCTTAATGAATGATTTTATCGCGTTAGAAAAAATTTGTTATATTCGTATTTTTCATGAAGATGGAAGCTTAATTGTTGAAGGTGGACCAAAACTGCATGAAGTCGCTAACCCCGACTCTTCAATCCTTCATAATGCATCGGATGGGACTTATGATGTCATTTTACCTATAATCGCCGATGATAAAACATTAGGGAAAGTGGAAATCGGATTTGGTACTCATGGTGAAAACACTTTCCTTTCCCAGGCAAAATCATGGATATTTGCCATTGCCTCTATTGAGCTTATCTTTGTTATTGGGCTTTCATTTTTACTTGGGAATGCCTTAACTCGCAATCTTCATAAACTGAAAAAAGCGGTCAATACCGTTGCCAATAAAGGCCCCGGAGCACAAGTTGATATATCATCTACTGGAGATTTAGGTGATGTAGCACAAGCATTTAATACCATGTCTTTAAAGCTTGAGCAAAACTATCAAGATCTACAACAAGCCAGAAATGAGGCAGAAGCAGCCAATAAAAACAAAAGTCGCTTTTTAGCTTCTATGAGCCATGAAATACGCACTCCTATGAATGCCGTTCTAGGTTTACTCGCAATTTTAAAAGACACAAGCCTAAAACCAAATCAGAAAGAACTCGTGAATACAGCTACAGATTCAAGTGAATTACTGCTCTCAATCATTAATGATATCCTCGATTTTTCTCGAATGGAGGCCAATACTTTCTACCTTGAAAATCATACCTTCAATATGCATGAGAGTTTAAATAGTGTGCTCAAAACTTTTCATCCACAAGCCCAAAATAAACAATTAGAATTGTCATTGGTTATTGCTGATAATGTTCCGGTCTATGTTCAGGGCGATGCTCACAGATTACGTCAAATATTATTAAATTTAGTTGGTAACAGCTTAAAGTTCACTGATAACGGGCAGATTCAAATATTAGTTAATGCCAAAGAGCATGAAGGACGAATCCAATTACACTGCTCAGTCCAAGATTCAGGTATTGGAATACAGCCAGAACAACTAGAATATTTATTTGATGAATTTACCATGGCGGATAGCAGCTTTTCTCGAACTCATGAAGGTTCAGGCTTAGGGTTGGCTATCTGTCAACGCTTAGTTCACATGATGGATGGTACCATTACAGTGAACAGCCAATATGGTTTGGGCAGTGAATTCTCTTTCAATATTCAATTAGATAAAGCCACAACAAAAGAGATTAACCGTCTATTATCAAATGAAAAAATAGAGCAGCAAAGAAATGTTGAACAGCAAAAATCCTGTGTATTCTCTGATGCTAATATTCTTGTAGTTGAAGATAACCATGCGAATCAAATTGTCATTAAAAACACGCTAAATTATGCCGGTTACTCAATTGACATCGCTCAGAATGGTAAAGAAGCAATAACAAAAGCAATTAATACCCAATATGACCTTATTTTCATGGATATATCCATGCCTGAAATGGATGGAATGACGGCAACGAAAAAAATTCGCTCTCTATCTGATACACACCAGAACATGCCTATCATTGCACTTACTGCACATGCCCTTTCGGGTGATAAAGAGCGATTTATAGAAGCGGGAATGACCGATTATCTTTCCAAACCATTTAGTCGGAGTAATTTATTAGAGTGCCTTGCTAAGTATTTGTTAAAAGAAGGCAAACAAGACACTTCATTTTGCCAAGAATGTGACCTATGTGAATTTAATGAATCAACCGAAGAACATAAAAATATGGATAATGAGCTATTATTAGTAGATGAACAGATAATTCAGCAAATCATCACTGACACAGATGCGAGTGTCATGCCTGAACTCATCCGTTTTTATATTATTGAATCAAAAGAGCGAGTAGAAACCATCTCAAGTGCAGCAAAAAATAAAGATTTATATGCATTAGAGTTTGAAGCGCATACATTAGGAAGCAGTGCATTAACGCTTGGAAATGTAGCCTTATCTACACTTGCAAGAGAGATTGAAATTCATTGTATTAATCAACAATTTGATGATGCGTTAGAAAAAGCAGCACACTTACCTGATTTAGCTACACTTTCATTAAATGCACTTGAACAAAGAAATAAGCAAGGTTTCTCAAAATAAAAGAATAAAATAAAATTCGCTAGGTAAAACAGGATGTTACTTATGCTACAAAAAGTATTATTAGTCGAAGACTCCACTTCTCTGGCTATCCTCTACAAACAATATGTGAAAGATGAACCCTATGAATTCTTTCACGTTACTACAGGGGAGCAAGCGAAGGCATTTATGGAAAAGAATCCACCACATTTGGTGATTCTCGATTTAAAACTGCCAGATATGTCAGGGCAGGATGTACTTGCATGGATGAAAGAAAAACAATTACCTACCGCCGTTATCATTGCAACCGCTCACGGCACAATCAATATTGCGGTGAATCTTCTACAAAATGGTGCAGATGATTTTATCGAAAAACCAATCCAAGCAGAACGATTAAAAACATCCATTGCGAACCACCTAAAGCGCAACAAGTTAGAAGGGTTAGTTGAAGATTTACAAAATACATTCAACCGAAAACAGTACCAAGGCTTTATTGGCTCAAGTTTGCCTATGCAAGCCGTCTATAAAATTATTGATTCGGTAGCGCCAACCACAGCCAGTGTCTTCATTTATGGTGAAAGTGGTACAGGTAAAGAAGTATGCGCCGAGGCAATTCATTATCAAAGTAAACGCAGCAATAAGCCTTTTGTTGCCATCAATTGCGGTGCCATACCTAGAGACTTAATGGAAAGTGAGATTTTTGGTCATATAAAAGGGGCTTTTACTGGTGCAACCACCGACCGTAAAGGCGCCGCCATGTTAGCGAATGGTGGCACACTCTTTTTGGATGAATTGTGCGAAATGGAACTTGAAATGCAGAAGAAATTATTGCGTTTCTTGCAGACAGGTCGATTTACTCCATTAGGTGGAAGCAAAGAGCTCAGCACCGATATACGTATTATTTGTGCAACCAACCGAGACCCATTAACTGAAGTTAACGAAGGTCGTTTTAGAGAGGATTTATACTACCGAGTCCATGTTGTGCCTATTCATATGCCACCACTGCGTGAACGTGGAACTGATATTATTGATATCGCAACTTTCTTCCTAAAAAAATACGCAAAAGAAGATCATAAAAAATTCAAAGCATTAAAGCGTAATGTTGAATTAAGACTCTGTAATTACTCATGGCCAGGTAATGTACGTCAGCTACAAAATATTATTCGAAATGTAGTGGTATTGCATAATGATACCCATGTGGCGATAGAACACCTTCCACCGCCACTAAATCAACCAGTAACCAATAAAACGGCACAGGTTGCTTCTAAGCCATCTTTTACTGCACCTTCTCAATTCTCAAGAAATACAGAAGTCGCTGAAGTTCAACATAATCAGACAGAACAACAGCAAATATCACCACCAGAAGAACAAGCTTTAGAAGCCAGTGCGACAGATGCAATTAATACCAGTGTAATTCGCCCAATGGCAGATATCGAACGTGAAGTCATTCAAAATGCCATCGATCATTGCGATGGAAATGTCCTTAATGCCGCTGTTCTATTGGAATTAAGCCCATCGACACTCTATCGTAAAAAGCAGGCATGGGAAGCCTATGAAGAATCCGAATGATGAAATATGGTTGCTACTTGATAGCCGTGACTTTGGAGGTATCGAATCACACGTACTACAACTTGCGAAAGGGCTAAAAACCTTTCAACGCTCGGTACGTGTGATTTTTCTCTGCCGTTATCCTACCACTCATCCTTTAGTCGCCCTACTTAATGAAGCGAACATTTCCTATCGTTTTTTAGAGGGCTCATTTTCATCTCTATTAACCTATACACGCCACCATAACCCAAAAGTCATTCATTCGCATGGCTACAAAGCAGCGTTATATTCCAGATTATTGCGTATATCTCAATGCAGCTCCCATCAAAAAATCCGCTTTATCAATACTTATCATGCAGGTGAAATTTCACAAGGAAAACTAGCCATATATGATTTTGTTGATCGCTGGAGTGCGCCGTTCAGTCATTACAATTTTGCAGTGAGTGAATTAATTAAAAAAAGGATCCCAAGTAAAACAACCGTATTAAATAATTTTGTAAATACACAGAACTTAACCCAATCAGAAGGTACCCAAATAGCATTTGTTGGACGCCTAAGTCATGAAAAAGCCCCTGATCGTTTCCTTGAATTAGCCAATCAACTATCTAAAGTACAGTTTCATTTTTATGGCTCAGGTCCAATGGAAAAAGACTTACAAAACAACTCACCTTCCAATCTTCATTTTCACGGACATCAAAACTCAATGGATGCCATATGGCCACACATTGGATTACTTGTTATTTGCTCTCGCTATGAAGGTTTACCTATGGTTGCATTAGAAGCCATGGGACGAGGTATTCCCGTTATCTCAACCCCCGTAGGAAATATGTCGACACTCATCTGTAATAATGAAAATGGATGGATCGTTAACCCTGATGCTCTACCTACAGCAATAAAAAAATGGGTAAACTTACCGTTAATCCAAGTCCAAACCATTCAAAAAAATGCACAACAAACTATTCAAAATACTTTCTCTTCTCAGGCCGTAATCCCCTCGTTATTGTCTGCTTATCAAATTTAATTTTGTTTCTCATATTGATAAAAACCCATTCTCAATTTGAGAAAAATAAAACCAAGCAATAATTAATCATTAAAATTCAATAAGATAATAAAAAATTTAAGATGGCACTCCATTTGCTCTATCTCTTATATCAAGAAGATACTGCAAGGAAGGTCAGCCGATGTCTAAAACAACCAAAACAACCTTACTGTTTGTACATTACGGTGATAATTGGATCCGAGGCAGCGAAGTTTGTCTTATTAATCTAATTAAAAGTATTAATCATCAAAAATACCGTTGCATTTTATGGTGTAACCAACAATGCCTTGCTGATGAAGTAAATAAACAAGTTGAAGTAGCCTATGTCACGCCTTTTACCTTATTACTTGGTTGGAGTGCTCCACGATTCTCCCTCTCAAATTGGTATCACTTTTATCAACAAGGTAAACAAATTATTGAATCGCACAATGTTGACTTGATCCATTGTAATAGTGCTGCACCTTGCCAATGGATGAACCTTGCTGCTCGTCATACACAAACCCCATTAATCACTCACCTACATACCCAATATCCACTAAGAGACAGACTGAGCTTAGGTATTCATTTAAGCCCTAAGTTAGTCACGGTAAGTGATGCCATTAGCCAAAACGTACTAATGGATGGATACAAAAAAGAACAGCTAACAACAGTACCAAATGGAATAAATACAACAAAATTAAACACTCAACATAAAATCGATTTAAGAACCCAACTAGGTATTGATAAAAGTGCTTATGTACTAGCAACATCGGGGTCATTAATTCATCGAAAAGGAATCGACCTACTTATTGATAGCTTGGTTCTGGTTGATGCTGTAATGCTGAATATCCATTTAGTTATTATTGGTGAAGGTGAAGAAAGAGCAAACCTTGAAGCACAGGTCCACCGATTAAAACTAACCAATAACGTCCATTTTTTAGGAGAGCAATGCAACGTCGTAGGGCTATTAAAAAGTGATATTAACGCTTACATCAGCGGCGCAAGAGACGAAGCCTTTGGTTTGGCACTCATTGAGGCATCACTAGCTCAACTTCCTGTTATTGCACCTATGGTTGGTGGTATTCCAGAGGTGATCACACACTACGAAACCGGCTTTCTTACACAACCCAATGACAGCGAATCTTTTGCGAAAGCCATTATGGTGTTTATCCAAAACCCACACTTAGCTTCTCGCTTAGGCAAAAAAGGAAAAGAAACCGTTTATCGTTATTTCACCTTATCTCAATACGCACAACAATTTGAAAATATCTATGAAGAACAACTCATTAACACTCAATCGCATACTCAACCTCTATGGGCGGCAATTAAACCTGTTTTCAATAACCTAACGTATATGTCGAAATTATTTGTACGTAATCACATTGTCTCCCACTTTCGCTCAAATGACGATCTAAGCAAGGAGGCTCATCATGAATAATATCAATCATATTTTAGTTTTCGACCCAATCACTTACGCAGGTGGTTCAAAAGTTGCCACTCGTGAAATGCTGGATTTAATTAACAGAAAAAAGCACCACATTACAATCCTTACCGCAAACCCAAGCTCTTGGTTATTACGTAATGTTGAAATGATTAACATGTCACACCCTAAATGGCTTCCAATATCAGAGCATGGTAAAGGCTATTGGTTAAGACAACTCTATTTTTGCTTTTGGTTAATTTACACCCGCATTTTCTATGGAAAAATAAACATGGCAGTTGGAGCTTCAGGCCCGGGGATCGACATGCCTCTTTATCTAATGAAATGGTTATTTGGTTATCAAATCACTCAACTTATCCATGGACCTGTTGGCTTATCTCGCTCTATTGGTCTCTGTTTATGTAGAGCTCAACACATCTTCTACTTAAAAAGCACTTACCCTTCTTTAATCGCAGCAATAAAACAAGTATGGAGAAAAAAAGCTGAACATATTCAAGAGGAGAATACTGAGCATCTATTACGAACTCACCATTTTGAAGCATTTGTGAATGGTATTAGTGAAAAGAACCTACCTTCTCCTTGTCAGTATCACTCCCCTTCACTTTTTTGGGCTGCGTCATTGTTAAAATGGAAAGGGTTAGATTTATTACTAGAAGTCATTAATTCGACTCCAGAATCTAGTCGAGTACCTACACGAATTTGCTACTTATTACCTGAAAATAATGCGCTTCCAACAACAGAAGCACCGCAAGAAATAACAAGCATTGAATGGCATCATCAACCAACTCAACTTGATCGCCTTCGTTCACAATCCAATATTTTCATATCAACAAGCCACCAAGAACCATTTGGTTTATCTATCCTTGAGGCTCTCACTGCAGGTATGTGTGTGATTATCCCTTCTGATGGTGCATTTTGGGATCTAGTATTAACGCATAATAAGAATTGCTTAAAATATAAGCCTAATGATATCAGTTCATTACAGCAACAAATCAATAAAGCGACATCTAATATTCAGTTAATAAAAACAATAGGAAAAGCAGGGGCCCATTTATCACAAGGTTACCGCGCAGAACAATGCTATTTAAATATTAAATTAGCAATAGAAAAGCGATCTCTTTCAGCTCTATCATTAAATGAGGTGAAACAATGAGTCTATTTCCTTTATCTCCGGCACTCAAAAATATGGCTCTATATGGCATAAGTATCGTGCTAATGAAAGGCGTATCTTTGTTCATGCTGCCATATATTGCCAATCATATTCCACAATATGAATTAGGACGTTTAGAGCTATTAGCCACTTTTGCAATGATTTTAAGTGTAGTTCTTGGATTTTCACTGCATGAAGCTCTTTATCGTTTTGCAGGCGCAGAGCAAGATCCTCATAAAAAAAGAAAAATAACTGCACAGATATTCACATTAACCATGATTGTTGGGGCAGTATCTCTTCCTATTATTTGGATAATGAGTCCTTTCTTTAATGAATTTAAACCTGAGTATGCCAGTACAATCGAGCTTGAATTATTACTCATGCCTTTAGCGTTTGAAGGAATGATTGCCGTTGTTTTAGCCTCTTTAAGAATGCAGGATAAAGCGCAATTATTCTTCTATTTAACAACAGGTCGAGCCTTACTTCAGGCCATCTTAACCGTTATTGTTTTACAACAAGGTTATGGCGTAACTGCTATTTTACTTGCTGGTTTTATCAGTGCAGTAATACAAATAATTGCTTTGGTTTACATACAAATGAATGAAAACCTGAAAGTGGAAAATACAAGTTATGTATTTAGCAAAGACATTGCACAACTATGCCTTCCATATTGCTTTCCATTAATGCTAAGTGGATTGATTGCTTTTGGTTTAAATGGTTTTGAACGTTGGGTGCTTGCGGAAAATACCAGTTTCAATGACATTGCTTTATATGCCGTAGCACTTAAGTTCTCTCTTGCTCTCACACTACTAATGCAGCCATTTTGCATGTGGTGGATGCCTAAACGGTTTGATTACTTACATGCAAAAGGAAATAAACTAACGGCGCAGATAACAGAAAGTAGTCTTGTACTACTGTGCTCATTAACGATCCTAGTCAGCTACTTAGCTCCTGTATTAATCGATTGGCTGATGCCAGCAGACTATCAATCAGCAAAACATATTGCAGTTGCCTTGATCATCGTTTCAGCAATTAAAGAATTAAATGAGTTAATTAATATTGGTGTACTTGCTAAGAAAAAAACAAACGCATTACTTTGGATTAATGGCGTAGCTACAATCATAGGAGTTGCACTAATTATTATGTTAACGCCAATATACGGTGTATCAGGCGTTCTTGTTTCATTGATTATCGCGCAACTACTACGAGTTATGGTAACGTTTATTCTATCTCAACGTTACCATAACCTTCCCTACTCAATGGGAAAATTAGCGGTTATATTTTTAATCACAACCATTTCAATTGCACTCAGCTTGTCTGGATATTCAACCCTGTTACACCTTGTTATCGCCGTTGCTTCTACGGCCACTTTGGTTGTCTTTGCTTTTCAATTAAGTCTCATCACTTTTCCTAAAAAAGAACAAACAGGAAAAACACTATGATAGATAATAATGTGCCACTTCAATCTCAATCATTACAATGGTTTACAGCTGTTGTATGCTCATTGCTAGCAGGAGCCTTGTGGCACTTATTTCCTCATCCAGCATTAATTGTTGTACTAGGTATAATTCCTCTTGCCGTTTTATATACATTAAATCGTCCATTTTTAATGGTATTATTTTTCGTCATTTTTTCCTTCTTCCGAATTCACGAGGTTTTTCCTCAACTTTACTCTTTAAAAATCCCACTATTGTTGTCTCTAGGATCACTTGCAGCTCTAGCTTGGCAAGTTGGGATTACTCGTCAAATTAAATTATTCTGGTGTAAAGAATTTACCTTACTTACTTGTTTTTTATTTTTGATTATCGTGGGTATTGTATTGGCTGGTAACCGTCCAATTGCTATTGAATACTTTAAAAACATCTATTGGAAAATTATTTTAATGACTTTCGCTATTGCCGTATTAGTCAGAACACCACAGCAACTAACCTTCACTTTAAGAGCAATCACCATTGCAGGCGTACTCGTCGGGATCGTAGCCATTCAAAATAAACTAGGAGGTATTGGATTAGTAGAAGAGACCCGTGTAACCATAGGGCGAGAACTCGGTTCTATGTTGGGAGATCCTAATGATTTAGCACTAGTACTTATGTTCCCTACATCTTTTGCTGTAGGTCTACTAGTAACCCATCAATTACCTTGGCATCAACGTCTCATTGGTTTTATCGCTATTCCTATTCTATTTTGGGCAATTATAGCAACACAAAGTCGAGGCGGATTATTAGGCATAATGGCCGTTTTTGGTATTTATGGCTTACAACGTATCAAGTCAAAAGCTTTATTGTTATCTATCGCTATCCTTGCTGGCGGTATATTATTCGCCATTGCTGGTATCTCAGATAGAGCTTCAGGAGGCTCGGCAGAAGCAGGCGTTGACGCATCAGCAATGGGACGTTTATACGCATGGGAAGCTGCTTTTAAGATGGCATTAGCCAACCCATTAACAGGTGTAGGTTTAGATAATTTTTATTCCAATTATTTCTATTATAGCCCTCACTGGGACGGATTAAATCATGCCGTTCATAGTACATGGTTTGGGGTTCTTGCTGAAACAGGCTTTCTAGGTCTAAGTATCTTTATTGCTCTTATTGTCGTACTAATTAAAAATGCCAACCACACTTTACAATCGGTTAAAGCAGTTAAAGACCGAATTGATCCCGCAATCTATACCAGTGCTCAAGCTGTATTTGCAGGGTTAATGGGAACCATAGTATCGGGAACATTTTTGACTCAAGGTTTCAATTGGCCAATCTATATTTTAGCGGCACTTGTCGTCGCGGTAGGTAAAACAGCTCAGGTTGCATTAAACCAATTAAAAGAGTAAATCCTCACTTTCAAATCGATTCTCAAAATGAGAAATTTAGAATAACCCTAATCAAAATAACATATCCAATTGAAATATAAGTAAAAAAATATTGGCACATTCCATGATTGATCTACATAAAGAGGAATCAAAAAAGGAATGCCAATATGAACACATTATCAATTTATCGTTTTAAACAGTGGCTAAAAGAAGGAGAGAGTCCGCTAGCTCTGACACTATTTCGTATAGCGAAATCCATCCGACATTTTGAGTTGCCAACTCCTCGCCTGCTTAACAAGGTGCTTTATGGGTTGCACAAGACTCTATGTACTCAATGGCAAGCATTTACTCACCTCATCTTCTATGTTCCAGCTTTCAAAGGTCGTTTAGAAAGTTATGGGAAACGCACACTGCTTTACGGTGGCTTACCTTTCTTTAGTGGTCCTTTAACAATGCGTATTGGTAATGACTGCCGCATTTCAGGGCAAACGACCTTTAGTGGGCGAACGAATTCAGATAATCCAACCTTAGAAGTGGGAAACAATGTCGATATTTGTTGGCAAACTACTATTGCTGTAGGCAACAAAGTCATTATTGGTGACAATGTGCGAATTGCAGGACAAGGTTTTTTATGTGGGTATCCAGGGCATCCCATTGATCCAACAGAGCGAGCTTTAGGGAAACCCGAACTAGATAGTCAAGTGGGCGATATTATCTTAGAGCAAGACGTATGGCTTGGCTCTCGAGTGAGTATTATCGGCAACGTTACGGTTGGTGAAGGAACTATTGTTGCATCTGGTAGTGTCGTGACCAAAAGCCTTCCATCTTTTGTACTTGCCGCCGGAAATCCGGCAAAAGTAATCAAAAAATTAGATGTTAATTCCTTAAATACAATCAAAGAGGAAATTCGCTATGAAGCCTGATTTGATTGTATTTGGAGAAGATTGGGGAGGACTTCCCTCAAGTACCCAACACTTAATAAAACAACTATCGCTTACTCGAAAAGTAGTGTGGGTTAACTCTATTGGTTTACGCCAGCCTCGCTTCTCAATTCATGATATAAAACGAGTGTGGAGAAAGCTGACACAAAAAAGAGCTGTTCAAGCCCATAATGAAAATGAGGCTCCGTTTACAACGGTAAATATCAAAACCATCCCTGCGCCAAAGGGAACATTTGCTCGTTGGGTTGCAAAAAAGCTTATCATCAATCAACTTAAGCCTATTTTGCAAAAAGAAAAACTAAACCAACCTATCTTATGGACATCATTACCTACGGTTGCTGATGTGTGTGGTGAACTAGGTGAAAAAAGCGTGGTTTATTATTGTGGTGATGATTTTGGTGCATTAGCTGGTGTTGACCACAGCACAGTAATACAGCATGAACAAAAACTCATTGATAAAGCAGATCTTATCCTAGCCGCCAGTAAAAAGTTACTAGTAAAATTTCCTAAAGGAAAAACCCAATTATTAACCCATGGTGTTGATTTCACATTATTTAATCAACCAGTACCAAGAGCAAAAGATCTGCCTAATGATGGGCGCCCTATTGCTGGTTTTTATGGCAGCCTATCCGACTGGCTTGATTACGACTTGCTAAATCAAGTTATTGCAGACAACCCACTTTGGCATTTCGTTTTTATCGGAAAAAATGAATTAACGTATAACCCATTTAAAAATCATCCTAATTTGCACTTACTTGGCCCCAAAATGCACTACCACTTGCCAAGATATAGTCAGCATTGGCAAGCAAACCTACTCCCATTTGTTGATAATGAACAAATTAGAGCCTGTAATCCTTTAAAACTATTAGAATATTTAGCAACAGGGACGCCTATTATTAGCACTTCATTTCCAGCGTTAGCGCCTTATATTGCTGAAATTCACACTGTAAATTCAACTCAAGATTTTACGACTCATTTAAACAATATTTATTCTAATTGGCTCAATTCATCAGTAAATAACAAAAACACTCAGCAAGCCGCATTAACTAAAAAGCATACATGGCAAGCAAAAGCACAACAGCTTGATGTGTGGTTGGAGGCATTATGATCACTTTAAGCCAACGTATTTTTATTATTTTAGAATCAGCATGGCGTCGCCGTTATTTGATTGTCTTACCTATAATATTAATGCCTTTTATTGGATTAACTATTGCGAAGTTAGCACCAAAGCATTATGACTCTCACACCAGCATGTTGATCCAAGAAACAGCAAAAATGAACCCATTCTTGGAAGATTTAGCCGTATCTACCATGTTAAAAGAGCGATTAAGTGCTTTGCAAACTCTTCTACATAGTCGGCATATATTAGGCTTAGTAGCAGAAGAACGAGGTTATATTCATGAATCAATGTCCCCTCAAGCTATTGATAATGAGATCAATCAACTATCCGCCAACTTATCTGTCAGCATGGCCGGTAAAGATTTAATTCGTATTGATTATCGAGCAAATAATCCTGATGGTATGAAAGATACGTTAGAGGCAGTTAGTCGTCATTTTACTGAGCAACTTTTAGCACCTGAACGTTCATCTATGAAGGATTCAAGTCAATTTCTTGCGGATAATATTGAATTTCGTCGACAAGAATTAGATATCGCGGAAGAAAAACTGGCCGAATTTAAAAGCCAAGAAAATACCGTATTACCTGAAATGCAACTCACAAGCTTAGATAGGCTAACCAAACTAAAACAACGTTTATACGAACGACAAGCTGAGCTCGCTGGTGCCAAAAAGCGTTTAGGCTCAATCGATCTTCAACTTTCAAAAACCAATCCAGTAATAGGGAAAATAGAAGAACAAATCATCCGAATTCGCGGAGAGTTAACCTTATTGCAAGCCAAATACACCCCTCAACACAGCAAAGTTCAAGGTAAATTACGTAACTTAAACCGTCTCGAAGAGGAACGTTCTCGCTTACTTTCACAAACTCAACCGGGCTTAAGTAGTGAACAATTATGGGACATCGCAAGTAGTAATAGCGTTGAAGATTTAGCAAAAGCGCCACCAATTCTTCTATCCCAACTAGAAGAGTTACAACAAGCAACCAGTAAAGTTGATGCATTAACAGAAGAAACTCGAGTTCTCGAAAGCATGATCAAGGATATTGAACTACAAGCATCTTCATTTGGACAAAACGAAAAAGTACTTTATCAATTACAGCGAGACTTAACGCTTAAGCGCCAGCTTTACAATGACTTAGTAGAACGTTTTGAAATGGCTAAGCTCACTCGTTCACTCGGGGTTTTTGAGCAAGAAAAACGAGTAAAAATTATTGATCGGCCTTATACACCAAGTGGACCTTCAAACTTACCCACCATTCTATATGCCATTGCAGGTATTGTAGGAGGTATCGGATTAGGTGTAGGTATGGCCGTGATTGCTGAATTATGTGACACCAGTATCCGAAGAAAAGATGAAATTAAAGCTCTAAACCCTGCACCTGTTCTTAGTCGCATACCGCCACAGCCCATGAAATGTTTTCATCTAACTGAAGAAAACCCAACGGTAGCGGACAACTTACTAGCAAACATATCTAAAGCAAATTAAAAATGACTCTCTTATTAATGTGAAACTTCAAATTACTAAATTCATTCTCAATTTGAGAAAAAGAAAATAACAACAATCAACATATTGAATAATAAAGAAATTTTAATTGGCACAATCTCTGCAATTTGTACATTAGAATCACAAATAGGAGTGCGATATGAAAACCATTATTCACGTTGTCCAACACCTTTCACCTGGCGGGTTAGAAAGTATGGTATTAGATATGTTGGAGTTTACAAGCCAAGAACATCGCATTGTTATTGTGAGTTTAGATGGTACTTATGAAGAAACGATTGAAAACTGGCCAAGACTGCAACGATATCAAGAGCAAATCATTTGTCTAAATAAATCGACAGGGTTTTCCTTTAAAACGATTAATCAATTACTTAATTTATTTAAAGAATACAATGCTGATGTTGTACATTCTCATCACATTGGTCCTTTAATTTATTCGGGCATTGCGGCTAAATTAAATAAAAAAATAAACCATGTGCATACCGAGCATGATGCCTGGCATCTAAATGTAAGCAAGCACCGTCGATTACAACGATTGGCCTTATCTTTATCTCATCCAAAATTAGTTGCAGATGCTAGCTTTGTAAAAAAAGCGCTTAATAATATTTTTAATAGCTACCCTATTTACACAATAAAAAATGGCATTAATCCATATAAATTCAGCATTGGCGACAAACAAAAAGCAAGAAGTAAACTGAATATAACACTGCCTGACAACGCCATTGTTATTGGTAATGCAGGTCGATTAGAACCTGTGAAAGGACAGTTAAACTTAATTGAAGCGTTTCGATTTCTAAATTCAAAATATCATTTACTGCTTGCAGGCTCTGGCTCTCAAAAAGAACACTTAATGCAACTGGTTAAGCAATATCATTTAGAAAGTAGAGTGCACTTTCTTGGGCATATCGACCATATGCCAACTTTCTATCACACGTTAGATTTATTTTGTCTTCCTTCCAATAACGAAGGATTTCCATTATCCACACTAGAAGCTCAAGCTTGCGGCATCCCTTGTATCGCAAACGATGTTGGCGGTGTAAGCGAAACTCTGTGCCCGAAATCCAGCATATTGGTCAATAACAATACGGCTATAACGTTAGCTCAAGCCATTGAATCTATGACACACAAAACCAAAAAATTCTCTTCACGAGATTTCATTTTAAAAAATAACCACGCCCAATCAATGGCTAGTGCCTATGAAGAGTTATATTTTGAAGGAGCAAACCTATGAATCTTTTTCTTATCATCATTACATCGTTAAGTATTGGTATCGTAATATACCATCATACACTTTACCCAATGCTGCTACGTTGGTTTGCTTCTCGTCATCCAGTAAAGGGAATAGAACCAACCTGTAGAAATTTTGCTGAATCAAAAAAAGATCGTACATTGCCTTTAATAACCATGATCATCCCAGCTTATAACGAAGCACAATGGATTGCAGAAAAGATTCGTAATTTATCCTGCTTAGATTATCCATCTTCAAAATTAAAAATTATCATCGCATGTGATGGATGCACTGATGATACTGTTACGATCGCTTATAACACCATACAAGAAGCGTTATGTGCAGATACCCATTTTGAGATTTTAGATTTTGAACATAATCAAGGAAAAGTGGCGCTGCTTAATCAACTTATCCCTCAATACCAATCAAGTGACATCATTGCACTAAGTGATGTTTCCGCTTTACTTTCGTATGACGCATTACTTATTGCAGCTAAACATTTCGAAAATAAAAATGTCGGTGTTGTAAATCCCACTTATCATTTATTAGCTCCTTCCTCTGAAGGTGAAAAGAAATATTGGGAATATCAAACCAGTATTAAACAACAAGAAGCAACATTGGGTTCAAGCCTAGGCTCCCATGGTGCTTTTTATCTATTTCGTTCAGAACTGTTTATTCACTTAGAATCAGATACCATTAATGACGACTTTATTTTACCCATGATGATAGTAAAGCAAGGTTATCAAGCAGTATATGACCCAAGCATTCTAGCGCTAGAGCTAGAACATGTTGTACAAGAAGAAGATTTTTCTCGAAGATTAAGAATTTCAGCAGGGAATGTACAGCAGCTGTTCCGTCTGATTACCTTATTTAACCCTAAATACAAAGGCACGGCATTTACCTTTTTCTCTGGCAAAGGGTTAAGAGCAATGATGCCATATTTCATGCTCATTGCTTATATTGGCTCAGCCTGCCTTTTATCCAACTCTTTGTTTTTAATCGCATTTATTGGGCAAGCCCTTGGGTATTGCATAGGTATTATTAGTCTGTTTTTCCCTACATTATTTTCAAATAAATATTGCCAAATTCTTGCTTATTTAGTTTCTGGTCACATGGCAAATTTACTTGGTGGTCTAAATTACATCTTTAAAAAACCAACGGTTCCATGGACCCGAGTTCAAAAATAAAAGAGGACTTTATTATGATAGATTCATATTACACAATGAACCAATCGACCATTAAAGCCAAACGTGCTTTCGATGTCTGTTTATCCATCATTGGCTTAATGCTTACATTACCACTTTTCCCATTTATTGCTTTAGCCATTAAGTTAGATTCAAAAGGTCCCGTATTTTACCGCCAGCTTCGAGTTGGAAAGGCTATGCCAGATAAAATTGATGTTTTTGAAATGATAAAGTTTAGAAGTATGGTGCAAGATGCCGAAGTGGTTACTGGAGCTACTCTTGCAACAAAAGGCGACAGTAGAGTTACCACTGTTGGTCGCATATTACGTAAAACACGCCTAGATGAATTACCACAGTTTTTTAATGTGATAAATGGGGATATGTCTCTTGTTGGCCCAAGACCTGAACGCCCAACCTTTTATAATAAGTTAGAGCGTGAAATCCCTTACTTTAGTGAAAGAACTTATGGCGTTTTACCAGGTATTACAGGATTAGCTCAAATTAACCAAGGTTATGATACGTGTATTGAAGATGTTCGTTCAAAAGTAGGATTTGACCATAGCTACGCTCTATCATTAACTTCAATTTCAGGATGGATTAAATCTGATATTTATATTCTTCTAATGACAATCAAAGTAATGATATTTGCTCGTGGTCAATAAAACTCAGTTTCTATTTGAAATTTATATATAAACCACCTTTAACCATTAAATTTTTATGGGTATCCTTTGTTGTCATTTATGCTCTTAAACATGCTAACTAATTAATTTATAAATAGACTCGTCTAGCAGTTATCAAAATTAAGACAATTAATGAATAGAATAAACTGCTACTATCTAACTAACAGCAATCAACTATTGGGAATACGGATACCTGATATGCAAAAAACATTGACGTCTGCCATCGACATTCCAGAGCAAATGCAAAACGACTGGCAAAATATGCTCGATATTTTATCGAATGTAATTAATGTACCAGCGGCATTAATTATGCGTATTTATGATAATGACATTAAAGTTTTTTCATCCAGTTCATCCACAGAAAACCCTTACATTAAAGGGGCGACAGAAAAACTCAACCAAGGGTTATATTGCGAAACAGTCATCAAAGAAAGACAGGAACTTACTGTCTTCAATGCGCTAGTTGACCCTGAATGGAACAATAACCCCGATCTAAAGCAAAACATGATTGCATATTGCGGGTTACCTTTATATTGGCCAGACAATACGCCTTTTGGCACCCTATGCATCTTAGATAAAAAAGAAAATCACTTTTCTCCAGCTTATCAAAAGTTGATGAAAACCTATCAGCATTCGATTGAAGCTCAACTTAATACCTTGTATCAACATGCTGACCTTCTTTATCGTCATAAAGAACTGCAAGCGGAAGTAGCGAAAACAACTCAACATCTAAATGAAATTAACATCAAATTATCTAATGAAATAGACTGCCGACGAGCTGCTGAACAAAAAGTGGAATATCATAAAAATCATGATGTTAATACTGGTTTCTTAAACCCTATCGCCATTCACCGACATGTAGATAGTCTGATCAAAAACGAAACCAAATTTGTTCTACTTCATGTCCATTTTGCGAATAGTCGAAAAATCCAGCAAGAATATGGCTATCAAGCTTTTGATTCTCTATTGATAGAATATCGTTCTAAATTAACCAAAATTACTGATACTTCAGTAACTGGTCGTTTAGGCTCTTCTGATATCCTATTAATTGTTCAAACTGACAAAGAAAAACTACCACAACTTTGCCAGCATTTATCCGAAATAGGCCAAGCAAACTACACTGCAAATGAGCAATCTCTCCATTTACAAAGCTACGTTGGAGCCGTACATTCGAAAGAAGGTATTTCTCGTTCAGACCTACTTCAATTTGCTTATGATACGGTTGTAAAATGTCAAAGCTTAGGCAAAACCTTTACTATTGCTGATGTTTCACTACCAACTCAATCAACATTATCCGAACATAAGATTGAACGCTACCTACTTGAAGCCGTTCGTAATCATGATTTGTTCTTAAATTATCAACCAAAAGTATGCCCAGTAAATAAAAAATGGATTGGTTGTGAGGCATTATTACGTTGGAATCACCCACACTTAGCCGCCATTGCGAATGATGTATTAATACAACTTGCAGAACGAAATGGACTTATTTACGAACTAGGGAACTTTGCACTTCGTAACGCAATTCAACAAGCTTCAGAGTGGATTCTACACTCACCAAATTTTGTTATGGCTGTGAATATTTCGGCTGTCCAATTAAAAGATCCTCATTTTGTTACTCATATAAAACAATTACTTAATCTATACCAATTGCCAGCTCGCAATCTTGAACTGGAAGTAACAGAAAGTGGCTTAATTTCAGATGAACCACTAGCCATCGCGACATTAAGTCAGCTAAATAATATGGGAATATCTATTGCGTTAGATGATTTTGGTACTGGCTATGCTTCATTCCAATACCTGAAAAAATACCCATTCAGTTCATTGAAAATCGATAAAAGCTTCATCGCAAATATTGAGAAAAACGCAGACGATCAAAATATTGTGTGCGCGATGATCAACATAGCTAAGAAACTGCAACTAAAAGTAGTTGTAGAAGGGGTTGAGAATCAAAATCAAGAAGCATTTGTTGTTAAAGAAGGCATAGACCTAATTCAAGGCTATCTCTATTCAAAACCCATTTCCGCAACCGATTTTGAAGAAGGGTTATTTAATCAATCTTCAATTGGTACGCCTTATTTCCAATTTGTGTAGTGGGCACTCTAAAATATCATTATAGAAAGAAGCAGAAGATCTGATACTCTTGCTAACAAATATCATAATAAAATGAACCCAGTCAGCATGAATATTCAAAAAATAGAACAAGAAGTACAACAGTGGTTAGAAGATGTGGTCATCGGCCTCAATCTTTGCCCTTTCGCAGCAAAACCCAACCGTAATAAACAAATCAAAATTTTTGTATCTGAAGCAACGACAGAAGAAGCATTGCTTGAAGATATTCTTCAAGAGTTAATGAATTTAGATTCGAAAACAGCTGAAGAGTTAGAAACAACGCTAGTTGCGATTCCTAATATGCTGCAAGATTTTATGGATTATAACTTCTTCTTAGATTGGGTTGACGCACTCATCAAACAGCAAGAATGGGAAGGTATTTATCAAATTGCGACGTTCCACCCTGATTACTGTTTTGGTGGTGCAGAGCCTGAAGATGATGAGAACCTAACTAATCGCTCTCCATATCCTGTACTTCACCTTATCCGTGAAGAAAGCATGGAAAAAGTGCTAAAACACTACCCAAATCCTGAAGCTATTCCAGATACAAACATTGCACGTGTTGAGGCGTTAACTTTAGAAGAACGTCGTAAGCTATTCCCTTACTTGTTCGTATGAGATAGGCTAGCAGCCATTAAGAAATAATTGAGAGAAATCGATGAAACGAGTTGTTTTATATGTTGCAGATAAATGTCCTCACTGCAAAGAAGCGCAACGATACCTTGATTCTAAAGGCATTAAATATCGTTTAACTAACGCAAAAATGCAGCGTGGTCGTAAAGAGCTAGAAGCCATTGGTGCTCGCTCTGTGCCGGTATTAAAAATCGGCGATCAAATGATGGCAGGTTGGAATCAGAAGAATTTCGATAAGATGTATAATAGTTAATTAAAAAAGGAGCTTATTTAAAGCTCCTTTTTTACATGACTGTAAATTTAAAAACACTTTCAACAAGAGAATAATATTTAAAAATAATTAATTTATATTAATCAATAATCACGCTATCTACATAAATAATATAATTATCTTCTTTATTTATTTCGCCTTTGATCGTCACTTTATCGTTTGGTTTCACTTGTAAACCAGACATCTTATCACCATCAATCTTTACATTTAAAGAGCCTGTATTATCTTTAAATACATAGACTTCCTTTCCTAAAGGTTCAATTAAGTACCCAGTTAATAGGATCGGTGTATCATCAATGACGGCGCTAGCATTTAATACCGATTCTACGCTATTTATTCCATCAACAGGTTTAGAAAATTCATCCTGATAATTAGCGGTTTGATCATTAGCCAATGCAAGAGTTGATGAACAAGCTAATATTAGTGTAAATAACAAATGTCTTTTTTTCATAAATAAAACCTTAACTATTATTATATGAAAAACCACATTAACATTTGTAACTCAATTTAATTACGACAAAAATAAGTTATAAATATATAGTAGTTTTAATCAATTTCATTTAGAGATTACGCCTAGTTTTTAATTATATCAAGACTTATGTTTGTTTTTATATTTCGATTAAAAACATTGTTATAACCTATAAATAAACAGTAATTAACCCACTGATTAACATCGTGTATATTGCATTTTCACTAATGTAAAACTTCATTCAAAAAAGCAAAATATAAACATAAATAAAAAGCAGGTTTTAATATAATTAAAACCTGCATAAAAACTAAAATAATAACTTAAAAGATCTACTTTAACGGTTTTAGTAACTGCTTTATCACACTCACCAAACTCATAAAGACAATGCTCATTGCAATTAATGGCAGTACAAACCACATACTGATATGAAGTGTCGGTTCTAATTTAAATCCCCATTTCACTAAGCTGAATACAATCGCTTCAGCTCCCATAACGGCAACAAACCCCGCAGCTAATGCCATCACACCATATTCACTCCATAGTGTATTACTAATACGTTGACGACTGGCGCCTAGAGTTCGATAAAGAGTGATCTCACGTTGACGCTGATACAAACTCAAACGAAGTAACGTGAATATCAATAAAATACCACTCACGACGCCTAATCCGGCTAATACAGTTAATGACCACGTAATTTGAGCTAGCATGGCTTGGATCTTCCCTCCCATGGTTCTAAAGTCTAATAAGCTAACCGTTGGGTAATCACGAGCCAATTGATTCAATAACGTATTTTCATCGTCATTCACTTTAAAACTAACTAACCACGTCGCTGGTAAATCTGCAATCACATCGGGGGTGAAAATAAAATAAAAGTTCGGTTTCATACTTTGCCAATCAACAACACGAATCGAATTAACTACCGCAGTAAAGGGCTGACTATTCACCGAAAAACTCAATGTATCACCAATAGTAATATCTAAGTCATTCGCGACATCTTGCTCAACAGACACTCCATTTTCGCTTGTCCATGCACCTACAGTGACCTGATTATGAACAGGCAATGTATTACGCCAAGTAAAATTAATTTCACGACGTAGCGCATCTGAGCCTTGTCCTTCACCTTTCATTTTCTCTTTGGTACTTTCACCATTAATTTCTGTTAAGCGTCCACGAACAATAGGGTAACCTTCTGAGCGATCCAATTTTTCATTATCCAATACTTGTAAGTACTCTTGTTGCTCATACGGAGCAATATTCATCGCAAACACATTAGGTGCATCCGGCGGTAAAGTTTGTTGCCAATCTCCTAATAAATCGGTTCTCACTAGCCAAATCACGGCCACTAACATTAAAGAGCCAGACAGTGCAGCCAATTGCATCATGCTGTTTTTTGGGGAGCGTTTAATCCGACTCAATGCCAATGTCATTGCAGCCCCCCATTTAACCCGCCCAAACAGGTGCACTAAACCGTAACTAATGCCAGCAAGTAAAACAAACAGTATGACTAAACCAACCGATACCATCCAAACTAGGCTGTTATTTCCATACATGAATAAAAAAGCCATGATGGGCACAGCAATAAGCCACCATCCTTTTTTTGAAGAAGTGTTTATTTGAGATTGCAAAACGGCAATCGCCGGCGTATCCAAAAGACGAATTAATGGAATACCAAGAGCTGGTAAACCAATGAATAAAGCAACAATAGAGCCAAATAAGAAAGGTTGCCAACCATAACTCGGTAAGTCTTCGGGTAGAATATCCGTTAAGGGAATACGTAATAACAACTCTAGTCCTAATCCGATTAAAGACCCTGCGATCACACCCGTAACAAACATCAAACCCACTTGACTGAATAACCAGCGCTTCAGCCACACTTTACTTGCCCCCATGCTTTTTAACATAGCAACGGTATTCGCACGACTGGTTGCATAATGCTGACAAGTTAATACTAAAGTGACCGAAGCCATTAAGATCACCATCAAAATCGTCAGTGACAAATATTGCTTTGCTTTTTGCATTAAATCGGCAGTTCGACCCTGTGTTTCTTCACTTATCCAACTTTCCCCTGCTTGCAATTCATACTCACTTTGAAGCAATGAGACCCCATTATCATCCCCTTTAAATAACGTTCGATATTGCACTCGGCTGCCCAGTTGAATGGCACCTGTTTTATCTAAATCAGATTGATGAATAAACACACTTGGCATAGTACGAAATGGGTTAAACGCCAACTCAGGTTCTGATTCAATCACTCCAGATATCGGCAACTCTGCATCACCAATGGCAATCACATCACCAATATGTAATTCCAGAAGAGATAAAAGGCGATCCGCAACCCACACCTCTCCTTGATTAACTTGTGTATGTAATTCATTGTTTTCACCATGCAATAATAGCTCACCACGAAGTGGATAATTGCTCTCAACAGACTTCACGCTCACCAATTGCATTCCAGTGTCACTGAATGCCATGGTTTGGAAACGAACTTGAGAGGAAGTAACTAGGTTTTGCTCAGCAGCACGCTGTAAAATAGATTCAGGGGTAGGATTTGCTGAACGGAAAACCAAATCCGCCGCCATCATAGAGCGACCTTGATCTGTCATGACTTTTTCAACCCGGATGGCTAAAGCAGATAATGCAACCACACACGCAACAATCAAGGTTAGCGCCGCCATGACAGGCCATAATTGTCCCTGCCAAATCTCACGCCAACTCCACCTCAATATCATTCGATTTCCAGAAAAAGGGGGATATTCTGAAGAGATTGATGTTAATGATTTCTCACTCATTTTACTTTACCTCTTCGCGGATCTGCCCAGCATCTATCGTTAGTGTACGCCCACATTTCTCAGCCAATTTAGGATCATGGGTGATAAGAACCAAGGTTGTCCCATGTTTTTGGTTCATTTCAAACAAAAGCTCAATAATGTGTTCAGCGGTATGTTGATCTAAATTTCCTGTGGGTTCATCAGCAAACAGGATTTTGGGTTGAGTCATAAAGGCGCGAGCTAATGCCACACGTTGTTGCTCTCCACCTGAAAGTTGAGATGGCAGATGCGTTTCTCGCCCTGAAAGTCCAACAGAATCGAGTAACTGTTTTGCTTTTTTAATGTCTTCACCTTCCCCACGTAAAATAGCCGGCAAAGTGACATTCTCAAGCGCTGTCAATGATGGGATAAGTAAGAAACTTTGAAATACAAAACCAATAGATTCACTACGGATCTGAGCTCGGGCCTCATCATCCATTTGAGATAGGCTTTTCCCTAATAATTCAATATCACCAGTAGAGGGGGTGTCCAACCCTGCAAGCAAAGTCATTAATGTTGATTTACCTGCACCTGACGTGCCAACAATCGCAACACTTTGACCAGATTGCACCTCAAAAGAAACGTCTTTTAAAATGGTTAATTCTGCCTCGTTAGAAATCACAGACTTTCCAACTGAACTCACTTTTATGGCAATCGTCATTATCCTTTCCTTTTGATATTATTTTTATGCTGTTATACGTATTGTATACATAAGTTCTTATTAATCAGCAATTTCATTTACACTTCTTTAACCAATTTATATAGGCAGATTTACGCTTTCTGCTATTCTATTGTTATCCACTATTGTTAAGGTTACTCATGCGTAAATTACTGACTCTTACTCTGATACTTATTAGCAGCCAATTTCTTGCTGTAAAAACCGCTTATAGCCAAACCTTACTGATTCTTGGTGACAGCTTAAGTGCGGGATATAACATGCCAATAGAACAAAGTTGGCCTTCATTATTACCAGAGCAACTTAATGCTTTAGGTAAGCCAACCACGGTTATAAATGGCAGTATTTCAGGTGATACAACAGGCAATGGATTAGATCGATTACCTAATCTATTAAAACAACATAAACCTAATTATGTACTTATTGAGTTAGGAGCCAATGATGGACTCCGTGGATTTCCACCACAAAAAATCAATGCCAATTTAGAAGAGATATTCGCTCAAATTAAGGCAAATAATGCACAACCATTATTGATGCAAATTCAAGTACCACCTAACTATGGAAAACGATACAGCCAAGCATTTGGATCACTTTACCCTAAATTAAGTGAAAAACACGCCATCCCCCTATTACCTTTTTTCTTAGAACAAGTAATCGTAAAGCCAGAATGGATGATGAAAGATGGATTACACCCAAAGCCTGAAGCTCAACCTTGGATAGCGGAGTTTATGGCAAAAGAGCTACAACCCTATTTATAAAAATTTTTATTCATAACAAACAAAAAGCCCGTCTATATTAAATAAACGGGCTTTTAAAATTACGGCTACCAATACAATCGGTATTATTCTGTATCATCATCAGCAGAGCCACTATCGTCATCATCTGAATTGTCTGATGAACGCTGTGTTCCACATAATGTATGAAATCTTGGCTTAAAGTTAATTTTATTTTGATACTTCAACCAACATTGCGCAAATTCTGAAGTCTCAGCAGGTAGATGCTGTATTTGCTCAACAAATCGTATTTCTGCTTCTGATTCAGGAGCCAACGTACCGTTTAATAGAGACTGCATTGTTCGACCATAGGTTTCTAAAATCAACGCTTCGCGGATTGTGAAACCACTGCGACTAAAACCTCGTTTGAAGTTTTTGTCATCGTAAAATTTAGTAAGAGTTCGCATTGATGCTTCTTCGTGACCACAAAAAACGTATATGTAATTCAGTGCAGTCACATTGTACAACGAAAAATATTAGCGATTTCAATCAAAATATTTTATTGTGGCGGTTACCACCATCAAAGAGATGATAACTTTGGATACTGATCTGCTTAAAACCTTCTTAGAAGTCACAAAAACGCGCCACTTTGGGCGTGCTGCAGAGCATTTATTTCTCACACAATCAGCCGTGAGTTTCCGTGTTCGACAGCTTGAATCACAGCTTGGAAACCCATTATTTACGCGCCAACGCCATAATGTACAGCTAACTGCTGCTGGTGAGCGCTTACTTCCTTATGCCGAAGCGATTTTACAAACATGGGGAAGAGCAAAACAAGACGTTGCACTGACTGAAGATTATAATTCGCAAATAACCATTGGTGCCAGTGCACTAATCTGGGAATTTGATGGAATATCAGATTGGATAAATGGGATCTATGACACAATCTCTGGTTTGGCATTACGCCTAGAATCCATACCTCGTCAAGAACTGGCAAAAGCACTATTAGAAAAGAGTGTGGACCTTTTTATTACCAGTGAACCACCCAAAATTGATGGTATTCGTGTATTTAAAATTCGTGATTATCAACTGCAACTCGTCTCTAGTACTCCAAACAGTACAATGGAAGCCATTCAATCTATGCCATTAGTGTATTTAGATTGGGGAGCTCGATTTGCGATTCAGCATAGTAAAATTGCTGAACTGCAAAAAACACCCATTTTGCATACCCATTCATCAAAAATGGCGCTTGATTATTTAATGTCACATTCAAGTATTGGTTACTTGCCTGCCCCAGTTATTAACCAAAGCGTTGATAATAAAGAACTGTATGTTGTGGAAGGCGCGCCAATTATGGAGCAAGAGCTGTACTTAGTGTGGCAAGAAAAAAGCGAAAAAGCAGAGCTTATTGAGCAAATTACCAACATAAAACCGAAAATGGTTACCTCTAGCGTTTAAAAAGCGATTTTTCGATTTACGATAAGGGCTTACACAAGCCCTTTTATTTTATCTATTTCTATAATAAATCACTGTATTAAGTGGTTTAATTGCCTTTTCCTCGTTACTATAATTATTATCTTTTTAATCTTACTTCCATCCACGGAGTACGACATTGAACGAACATCAAGATTTATCATTCCAAATTGAAACCTTATTCAATGCCGACGACCAACAGCAACAAATAAGCTTATTGAGTGAATTTGTAGAAAACGGCTTAGATACAGGTTCTGTGGCTCGTATTTTAGAAGCTTTCCCAGTTGATGACCGTGTGCAATTATGGCGTCACTTGCCACTAGAAATGCACATTGAAGTATTAACGGAAATGCGCGCTGATGCTCGTGTAGCAATCCTTGAGGAATTGTCAGAAGCCGAATTAAACTTCACCTTAGCAAAACTGGATAACTTATCGTTAATCGAGTGGGCAGAATCTCTGCCTGACGATATTTTCAGCCTTGCATTACAACTTATCAGCCGTGATGAGTTGGACTTATACGACGATGCAAAACAATATGACGATGAAGAAGTTGGTCACTGGGCTGACAGAAAAATAGCAACACTGCCTTTTAATGTCAGTGTAGGTCGAGCTAAAAAGCTATTAAAAACCAATCTGTTTGAATCGCATCAATACATGCACTTAATTAATCGTGCCCATAAGTTTCACGGTATTGTGCAATATACAGATATTTTAACCGCTGATGATTCAGTTAAAATTAACACACTAAAATTAGAAGATTGCTTAGTTCTTAATGTTCACCAACCATTAAGTGAAAGTATTGAAGCAATCGAACACTCAGCGGTGCCAAGTGTTGCTATTGTTGATGATGAAAACACGTTAATTGGACAATTAGATTGGCAATTTGCGATTAATACGCAACGTGAAATCTATGAAACCCGTTTAATGGCCGGTACCGGTATGGACGAAGGTGATGATCTATTCTCACCTATCATCAAGAGTTCGAAAAAGCGCGGTGTATGGTTAGGCATTAACTTGCTTACTGCTATTTTAGCATCGATTACTATCGGTTTATTTGAAGATGTCATTACCCAAGTCGTTGCTCTAGCGGTACTTATGCCGATTGTAGCCTCTATGGGAGGGATTGCTGGCAGCCAAACCTTAACGCTCATGGTTCGTGCAATGGCACTAAACCAAGTTACCGCTGGTAACCGTTTTGCCTTGTTAAAAAATGAATTAGGCATTGGCTCCATCAACGGATTGCTATGGTCGTTAATCATCGGTGGTATTGCTGGTGCGTGGTTCCAATCTTTTGCTTTGGGTGCCACGATTTCACTGGCTATCATTGTCAATATCGTTACCGCAGCACTATTTGGGGTACTTATTCCTATCACGCTAGATAAGTTTAAACTTGATCCTGCACTGGCTGGTTCAGTTATCCTAACCACAGTAACTGATGTAGTTGGCTTCTTTGCTTTCTTAGGTACAGCAAGCCTAGTAATGATGTAAATATCTATATAAAGACCTCCCCTGAATCGACATAAATCAATCAGGGGAGCTTTCTAATCTCACTCACCACCGTTTTTCATAGTCTCAAATCTCTCCAAAAGAAAATCTAAGAATAACCGGATACGTTTTGGCTGATATTTTTTACTCATGTATACCACATTAAGATCAGCACTTGATACAGATGTCGATGTATTAAAATTAGCCATATATCCATTAAGAACAGTAACAAGACGTCGATTGTTAATATCATCCTGCACGTCTAAAATTGACTTTAATGCTATCCCTGCCCCTTCAAGAGCCCAATAACGTACAACTTCTCCATCATCTGAAAATCGTTTAGGTAAAACAGTAATTACATTCTTTTTATCAGAGCCTTGGAAATGCCATGTTTTTAATTCCTCATGGCTACGAACCATCGCAAGACAATGATGATTAACCAAATCTTGTGGAGTTAACGGCGTTCCATGTTTAGCTAAATAGTCAGGTGATGCACACAACACTCGATGGCTAGATGATAATCGTCGAGATATCAAACTGCTATCGGCCAGTTCACCATATCGAACGACAATATCTATGCCTGATTCGGCAATATTTGAAACATCATCATTCAAGTATAAATATGGCACTACCTCTGGGTATTTTTCACAAAATTCAGACAAGATAGGAAGAATATATTGCTTACCAATGTCTTTAGGCGCTGCCACTCTTAACGCACCTTTAACCTCTTTAACTCCGTTTAAAATCAAATTCTCGGTTTCGTTTACATTATCTAAAATTTCAAGACTGGCTTTGTAATAAAGCTCCCCAGCATCGGTTAGAGATACATGTCGTGTACTGCGATTTAGTAATTTCACTCGATATCTTTCTTCAAGAGCTTGAAGTCTGGCTGTCATCGTTGCAGGTGATAAACCAAGCTCTCGCCCTGCTGCCGCTAAACCTTGATGCTTTACGATACTCACAAACATCGTCATATCAGAAAACTTATCCATCTATCGCCCCTTTAATTTTTCGAATGCGTATTATTCAGATTTTTCGAATAATGATTTTATATATTACTCAATTATCAAAATAAAGCGAATGAATATACTAGTTGCCATTAGGTCATAACAAAAAAGAAAGAAATTAAAGGTCATAGACATGAATCAAGAAAAAATGCCATTTCAAGTTTGGATACTCACATTAGCCGCATTCGCAATTGGTACTGCTGAATTTGTTATTGCAGGCATCCTACCTCAAATTGCAACCTCTCTTTCCATTACAGAAGGTCAAGCAGGCTACTTAATTAGTGCTTATGCATTAGCTATTGTTATTGGTGGTCCCATCCTAACCATCTATTTAGCTCGATTTAATAAAAAGGTCGTGTTAACGGGATTGATGACACTCTTTATCATCGGAAACATCTTGTCTGCATTAGCACCAAATTACCACCTATTGCTACTGAGTCGTGTCATAGCAGGATTAGTTCAAGGCCCCTTTTATGGTATCGGCGCTGTTGTTGCAACCAATTTAGTATCAGAAAAAATGGCTGGTAGAGCGGTAGGTCAAATGTTTGCAGGCTTAACCCTTGCCAACGTTCTCGGTGTTCCTGCTGGTACTTGGATTGGTCTAGAGTTCGGATGGCACGTTACCTTTTGTGTAGTAGCTACATTTGGTGCTATTGCCATGCTCTCAATTTTCACATCAATAAAATCAACTGGTCATGGTGAAGCTAAAGACATAAAAACTCAGCTTATGGCATTCAAAAATCCAATGTTACTTATCAGCTTAGCTATTACTGCATTATCGTGGTCGGGTTTTATGACTCTTTATGGCTACCTTGCACCAATTGCAATGCACATTACTGGCTATGGTGAATCAGCAGTTACATGGATTCTCGTTATTGTTGGATTTGGTCTTATTATTGGTAATACCTTAGGTGGTCGTTCTTCAGACAAAAACTTAAATAAGGCCTCTATGTTTTGGGCTATTGCAATGGTCGTATCTTTAATCGCTGTTGGCCTGACAATCGATAATAAACTTCTTTTCGTTGTGGCTGCATTTATCTTTGGTGTTGCCTCCTTCGCTAACGTACCAGCAATGCAACTTCGTGTAATGAATCACGGCGGCGAAGGACAAGAACTCGCTGCGACAGCAAATATTTCAGCTTTTAACTTAGCAAATGCATTTGGAGGATTCCTTGGTGGAATGGTGCTTGATAGTCAACTTGGAGCAAGCATGATCCCTTTTGCTGCCATCATTGTTCCTATTATCGGCTTGCTGTTTATCGCAAAGGCTAATCGTAATGAAAAATCAATAAAAACATCGACACCAACATTCGCTAATTAATCCCTCAATAAAGGTTCATTATCCGAGCCTTTTATCAAAGGAATTTAACGATGCCTTTAAATTTTATAACAGAAAAGAAACCATCAAATAAAGCAACAATTAATGATATCACCTTTTGTTTTCCTATCGAGGATATCGATATTTTTAATTACCAATTTTTACGAAAAATAGAAAAAACGACCATGATTTTTTTGCTGTTTTTTATCTATTTTTATTGCGCTTAATTACTCATTCTCTCAGCTTTAAACCATAACGATATTTAAAAGGAATCTATTATGAATCAAGAAAAAACCATTTTCGTTGTCATTGGTGGCACATCAGGTATTGGTGAAGCCGTAGCTCAAAAATTCATTAATGAAAACACAACGGTTCATATCGCAAGTCGCTCTACAGGATTAGATATTAGTGATGAAAATGCAGTCCATCACTATTTTGAATCCATTGGTCCAATTGATCACCTTATTATTACGGCAGGCTCATTTGCTCCATCAGGAAAAGTAATTGATGTTGCAATCGAAGAAGCAAAAACTGCTTTTGATATTAAATTCTGGGGATCAATCCATGCAGCAAAACACGCGGCAAGATATTTGAAACCAAAGGGTTCCATCACACTAACAACCGGTATGTTATCACGTAAAGTAATCGCAAATACCTATACAAAATCAGCAATTAACGCTGCATTAGAAGCCGTAACTAAAGTCCTAGCAAAAGAGCTAGCTCCAATTCGAGTGAATGCCGTAAGTCCAGGTCTAACTGCAACAACTGCCTATAAAAATATGGATACAGCATCTCGTGAATCTATGTATGAAACCGCAAAACAAAATCTCCCAGTAGGCAATATTGGCAATGCTTCTGATGTTGCAATGGCATATGTACTGGCAGTTACCAATCCATATATAACAGGTTCTATCATCGATGTTGATGGTGGTGCATTAATTAACTAATACGATTAAAAGGCAAAAAAATGAAAACATTATTTGAAAAAACACATTTAAAAAATATCACATTACAAAATCGAATAGTAATGGCTCCAATGACTCGTGCTCGCACAAGCCAACCCGGTAATATTCCAAATGACATGATGGCAACTTATTACAAACAACGTGCAACTGCCGGTCTCATTATTTCCGAAGCTACTCAAATTTCAGATGACTCTCAAGGTTATTCATTTACTCCAGGTGTTTATACTGATGAGCATGTTAAAGGATGGCAATCTGTCACTAACGCAACTCATAAAGAAGGGGCTGCGATATTCTGTCAATTATGGCATGTAGGTCGTGTATCTCATCCTACTTTCCAAAAAGGAGAACTACCTATTGCACCATCTGCTCTTGCTCCTGTAGAAACCAAAGTATGGATCTCTGATAAAGAAGGCAATGGCAATATGGTTGATTGTATTCAACCACGAGCAATGAACCAAGATGATATTAACCGTGTTATTCAAGATTTCGCCTATTCAGCTAAACGAGCAATCGAAGCGGGTTTCGATGGTGTTGAAATTCACGGAGGAAATGGATATTTGATTGATCAATTTCTTCGTACCAATTCAAATCATCGCACAGATAAATATGGAGATACTCGAGAGAATCGTATTCGCTTTCTACTTGAAGTTGTTGATGCGGTAAGTAAAGAAATTGATTCCGATAAAGTTGGAGTTCGCCTTGCTCCATTTATCACATTTAAAGACATGGATTGCCCAGATATCGTACCCACAATTCTTGATGCATCAAGAGAGTTGCAATCGCGTAATATTGCTTACTTGCATTTATCTGAAGCCGATTGGGACGATGCACCGATTATTCCTGAAAACTTTCGTATTGAACTAAGAAAACTGTTCACCAATACGATCATAGTCGCTGGTAGTTACACACAAGAACGCGCCAATGAAATCCTCAACAAAGGCTATGCTGACCTTGTAGCTTTTGGCCGTCCATTCATATCCAATCCAGACTTAGTATCACGCCTAAAAAACAATTATGAGCTAGCAGCACTAGACGGTAGTACTTTATTTGGCGGTAATGAGAAAGGTTATATTGATTACCCAGTCTACAGTGAAAATCTGTAATACCTATAAAAAACGCCTAAAGCAATTAACTTTGGGCGTTTTATTTATATATCAATAATTAACGTATTAACAATAAAGGTACTTCACTTTTTATTAATACCTTGGTTGTATGACTTCCTAAAAAAAACTGTCTTAACGTTGAATGACCATAAGCCCCCATCACCATCATGCCAATTTGATGATCTTTCTGGTACTTCAATAACGCATCATCAACAGAACCTGACAGTATGTCTTCATGCACATTAAGTCCTGCATTTTTTAATTTAATCGCCGCTTTCTCAAAAGCCGCACTCTTTGCCGCAAAGTCATCCACCATCACTAAATGACACTCTAATCCAGAAAGCAAAGGCGTATTAATCGCTTTTTCAATCAGTTTTTCACTCGTTGGACTGCCATCAAAAGCAATCAGATAAGACGTTGGAATAGAAAATGGGGAAGTAACTACTAATGTATGAGATTTAATAGAACGAATGATACTCTCAATTTGAGAACCTATCGTCTTATTACTGCTCTGATCTTCTCCTAGTTTACCAATAACCAATACTCTGAGTTGGTTTTCTAAATCAATCAGACTTTCAACTAAGCTTCCATGACGTTGTAATTGCTCAACATTATCAATGCCTTCTCTCATTACCCATTCAGCAGCCTCTTCTAGCAATTTTTTTCCATGCTTGAGTGCCACTTTACTGCGGGCTTCATCCAATTCGGCAAGCTCATTAAGTAATTCTTCTTGGCTGCCTAATCCTATTTGACCGGAGAATTCGCTCACAACCGGTCTCATCGTTTTATCAAGAGCATGTAATAAGATAAGCGGAGCATTAATCTTAGATGCAACCCATGCACTCGCTTCACATGTTGCGAGGGTTGTCGGGGAACCGTCAATACAAGCTATTATATTTTTCATTCTTCAATCCTTAATGTCCGGCCAATAGTTTTTCAACTTCTTCAGGTTTATCATGCACACCAAATTTATCAACAATAGTCTTGGTTGCTTGGTTCATTCCAATAAGCTCTACTTGCGTCCCTTCTCTGCGGAACTTGACCACCACTTTATCCAAGGCTGATACCGAGGTGATATCCCAAAAATGAGCCGCCGATAAATCAATCGTCACACATTCGATCACTTCTTTAAAATCAAAGGAAGCAATAAATTTATCCGATGAAACAAAAAACACTTGTCCTATTACGATATATTCACGCGATTTAGTCTCTTCCGAATTATTTTTTATTACCATCATCCTACTGATTTTATTAGCAAAGAATAATGAAGCAAGCAACACACCGACTAAAACCCCAATGGCTAAGTTATGCGTCATTACCACAATAATCACTGTGACTAACATAACAATGTTTGTCGATAATGGGTGCTTTTTCAAATCAGTAATTGAGCGCCATGAGAAAGTGCCAATCGCAACCATGATCATCACAGATACCAAAGCAGCCATCGGAATTTGCTTTAACCAAGGTCCAAGAAAAACCACCATAATCAATAAAAACACACCTGCTGACAGCGTAGACAATCGTCCACGTCCACCAGATTTTATATTAATCATTGATTGTCCGATCATCGCACAACCTGCCATACCACCAAGAAACCCCGTAAAGATATTAGCAATACCTTGGCCTTTGCACTCTCCGTTCTTATCGCTGCTTGTATCTGTTAAATCATCAACAATCGTCGCTGTCATCATCGACTCTAGTAATCCCACCACAGCTAGGCCAAGTGAGTATGGCAATACAATCAATAAAGTATTTAGGTTTAAAGGAACATCAGGCCAAAGGAAAATGGGCAATGTATCAGGCAGATGCCCCATATCACCTACAGTACGAACATCGATTCCAAACCAAATACTAATAATAGTTAATGCGATAATACAGACTAAAGGGGAAGGAATTAATTTACCGATAACAGGTAGGTATGGGAACAAATAGATAATCGCTAAACCAGCAACAGTCATTGCATATACATGCCATGTCACATCAGTTAATTCGGGTAATTGTGCCATAAAGATTAATATAGCTAACGCATTTACAAACCCAGTAACCACAGATCGTGATACAAAACGCATCAAGCTACCTAACTTTAAGTAACCTGCTAATATTTGAAATACTCCAGTCAACACTGTAGCAGCAAGCAAATACTCCAATCCGTGTTCTTTTACTAGAGTAACCATTAATAAAGCCATTGCTCCTGTTGCTGCGGAGATCATCCCAGAGCGACCTCCAGCAAACGCAATAACAACAGAAATACTGAACGAGGCATACAAGCCAACTTTTGGATCAACACCTGCGATAATAGAAAAAGCGATTGCTTCAGGGATTAAAGCAAGAGCAACAACGATACCCGCAAGGAGATCACCACGGATATTAGACATCCAGTCAATTTTGAAATTTTTAAACATTGAATTCTCAATTTATGCACGGCAATACGCACCAGAAATAGATCTGGGGTGTAAATAAGTGCTTCTTTGATAAATGTTGAGCGCGGAAAAGTAGCCGAAAATACGGCAAAGAATTAACAAGCGCAAAGAGTTAAGCTAACTACTCAGACGAGTACCAGGCTTATTAGTTAGCAATGAGAGCTATAGGGGGGGATGGAGCGTTTAAGGCGGCGTAATTAACACAGTGATCAATATCCTCTAAATCAAACAGATGGCCAGTCTATATTTACGAGGGGACCAATACAATTTCCATTATTAAAATCTAAGATTACCTACTTAAGCAACACAACCACTAATTTTTATAAACACAAAATAGCAGTGCTAGGTTTGACAATAATTATTACTATTTCTAGTCTAGCGTTTGACCCGTCTATAAGTGCAGGGTTGATAATAGCATCCAGATGGACAAGACATGCAAAATTGGCACAAACAGTTCGAAAAAATGGAACCTGATGCTCATCAAGAATTTTTAGAATCATTAAGTATTGATGCAAAGGAAATTTCTGAGATTAGAGCTTGGTCTAAAGCTTAAGAGATAAAAACGTAAACGCCTAAAGTTATTAGCTTTAGGCGTTACTTCTAACAAGACACGATTAAAAAACCGAGTGTTATAACTTCATGTGTAAGATTGGAAATGGTTTTCCCATATCATCAAGTTCAGAGCGAGATTCAACTTTAAACCCCATATGTTGATAAAAGCCAACAGCTTGTGGATTTTGTTCATTAACATCCACACTCTCGGCATTCAGCTCATTCACTGCATAGGTTAACAAGACT
Organism: Aliivibrio fischeri ATCC 7744 = JCM 18803 = DSM 507; assembly: GCF_023983475.1. Classification (NCBI taxonomy): domain Bacteria; kingdom Pseudomonadati; phylum Pseudomonadota; class Gammaproteobacteria; order Vibrionales; family Vibrionaceae; genus Aliivibrio; species Aliivibrio fischeri. The sequence goes on along the minus strand of NZ_CP092713.1, from coordinate 374,264 downwards.
GTTCCAATTCCTTCTCCTCTTGTTTCATTTAGAATAAATAGCATTTCAATTTTTTGATTTAGTACACCGATAAAACCAAGAATCGCATCATTATTATTCTTTATACAACGCAAAGTTACTGAAGGAAACGCATGCTCCATGATAATAGGTTTAAAAAACTCAATATCTTCATCACTAATAAAGTCATGAGTTGCTCGGACTGAATTTTCCCAAACAGACAGCATTTCTGCATAGTCTTTAGGAAGCACATTTTCGATAATCATACTGTTCTCACTTAAACCGATTCATATTGATATGCGCAGCCGCGAACGTTCTATTGTACACATTTTTTAGACATAAACTTAGCAGCGAACCCAGTAACAAACATGGTGCCAATAACCACTAAAATTGTACCTATAATGGCGTTTATTCCTACAGTTTCTCCTAAGAACAAATATCCCCATAAGATCCCAAAGACAGGAATTATAAAGGTTACGGTTAAAGCAGAAGAAGCACCCAGCTCCTTAATAAGTCGGAAATACAATAAATAAGCCAATCCCGTACACACGGCACCAAGTGCAAAAACAGCCGCAATAATGTCTGAAGTAACTTCTTCTCTAGCAGGCATAAAAGGAACAAGGGGTAATACAAGTAATACAGACGCCCACATACTGCCGTGTGCGTTATTAAACGGCTCAACGCTTGGTGCATTCTTGGCGTAATTGGTTGCAACACCATAACTAAATGCCCCAGTTAACGCTGCAATAATAGGAATAACCGCCTCATCACCAATATTAATCGCTTCCCATCCAACTAAAACACTCACGCCTATCATTCCGAGAATCAATCCAAAAATAACCTGCTTACTTAATCCAGTTCGAGTCCATACAGCACCAATAATCGCTCCCCAGATCGGGGCTGTAGAGTTAAGAATAGCTAAAGTAGATACATTTAAAACTTGTGCAGAATAAGCAAATAACAAGAAAGGCAAAGCCGAATTAAACAAACCTAAAATAAGGAAATGTTTAATATTAGACATAAAACGTAGCGATTTTTTAAGGAAAAATGAAACAACAAGCAGAGTCAATGCGGCAAAAGCGACACGTACTTCAATTAAAACCGCAGGACCTAACGGATTAGCTGCAATCCTAACAAATAAAAATGAGCCGCCCCACAAAGCTGCTAAGGTAAATAAGCTTAATATATTGATCATCCATAATTCCAAAATGTGGGTAATTTTTTAGTGTGATTGATAATGATAAATTACTCAACCAGATGATTTTAAAAATGCTGTTTAGTACTCACCTGTATTTCAAATATAATTTGCATAGTTACAAACCAAATAACTCATAGATTGTCTCAATATTTAGCAAGGTATGCATAAATAAAAAAGGTATTATGTACGGATACACATAAAAACAAACTTCTATTTAAAGGAAAAAATTATGAAAATTCGCTTTTATCTTCTTGCAGCACTCGCTATGACTTCACTTTTTGGCTGCGGTGGAGGCGAACAATCTCTGAAAGTAACAGCAAGCGCATACACATCAAGTGTTGGTGAAACAGATGACACCCCGAACCTTGCAGCTTGGGGAGATACGCTTAAACCAGGAATGAAATCCATTGCTGTATCAAGAGATCTTATCGAAATGGGTCTGACTCATAATCAAGAAGTGAGAATCGAAGGGCTTGATGGTACATATCGCGTTCTTGATAAAATGAACAAGCGCTGGAAAAAGAAGATCGACATTTACATGGGTGAAGATGTTGAAAAAGCAAGACAATGGGGTAAGAAAGAAGTTGTTATCTACTGGACTGTAGAAGAAGAAAAGTAGAAAGTTAATAACTGCAAATCCAAAGATTTACAACTAAAGTGGCCTCACAATAAGGCCACTTTTTTATATTTCTAATATAAAGATTCTAACTGCCGATCACGCCGCCGTTATCTTTGGTGATCATCACAATCGTTGACCGAGGCTTACTGTTTCCACCTTGTGGGAAATGTCCAGATGGGTGTTGAACACCAACAAACATCGTCTTCTGATCTTCAGAGAAAGTTAATCCCGTAATTTCACAACCAATTGGACCAGTTAAGAAGCGACGCACTTCTCCAGTATTAGGATCACCGCACAACATCTGATTATTACCTTGTCCCGCAAAGTCTCCTTTGTTTGAGTAATTACCATCAGTTTGAATCCATAAACGTCCAGCTTTATCAAACCCAATACCATCAGGGCTATTAAACATATTATCTTTATTGATGTTATCACTGCCAGCGTACAAGCTATCTTTATGAACCGTTGGATTACCCGCAATTACGTATAAATCCCACTGGAACGTATTGCTAACATGATTGCCATTCGTTGGTTCCCAGCGCACAATTTGACCATAATGATTTTCAGCTCGAGGGTTTACTCCATCAACGTCTTGGCCTTCTTTTACACCTCGATATTTATTATTGGTTAGAGTACAAAACACATGCTTTTTATCAGGATGAACCGCAACCCATTCAGGTCTATCCATTGTCGTAGCCCCTACTTGCGTTGCCGCACGACGAGCAAAAATCATCACTTCAGCTTGGCTATTAAACCCATTCTCTTTGGTTAATCCATTTTTACCATAAGCCAGCTCTAGCCACTGACCCTCACCTTCTAACTTATCGTCTTTCATTGCAAATTTAGCAACATATAAGGTGCCTTCTTCAAGAAGATTACGATTTGCTCTGTTATTCCCTTCTTGGTATTTTCCTTTTGATACGAACTTATAAAGGTGTTCACCACGTTCGTCATCACCAAGATACACCACAACGTGACCATCATTATTTACGATCAATGCAGCATTCTCATGTTTAAATCGACCTAGTGCCGTTCGTTTTAATGGCGTTGAAGTTGGATCATTTGGATCAATTTCAACCACCCAACCAAAGCGATTCGGTTCATTTGGGTTTTTCGCAACATCAAAACGATCATCAAAATTATGCCACTGATATTCACTCTGCTTTACTTTAATACCGTAACGCTTATCATCAGGCGTTAATGTTGTATTTTGTTCTGAACCAAAGAAATCATTAAAATTCTCTTCACATGTTAAATAAGTACCCCAAGGCGTTTCGCCATTTGCACAATTATTAAAGGTACCTAACACCTTTTTACCAGTAGGATCGGCTTTGGTTTTTAGTAAATCATGACCTGCAGCAGGACCTGTCACTTCCATTTCAGTATTTGCGGTTATACGACGATTTGCTTTACCAGCTGAATCCATCGTCCATTGATCGTTCTTTCTGACGATTTCAACAATAGTTACACCCACAGCTGCTTGTGCTTTAGCTACATCATCCGCGGTCATGTTTTTACCTTGGTGAGCAAACAAAAATTCATAATTAGTGTATTCATTATTCACCGCGAGAATCGCCCGATCGCTTGATAATGGAAATACACTCATACCGTCAGTATTATCACCAAATTGCAGTGCTTGCGCTTTTGAATCCTGCTTTCCATTTGGATTAAATTGCGGAGCATTAGCAAAAATAGGATCTCCCCAAGACATCAATGTATTCCAACTGTAACCTTTAGGAAGCACAATAGAGTCACTTGTAGAGGTAGGAATGGCTTCAAAGTTTAATAGTGCACTATTCATATTACCTGCAATTGCTTTTGCTACTGGGTTTAACGCCAAAAAAGCGCCAGCACCTGCCGCAGCTGTTCCCATCAAGAAACCTCGACGAGATAAACGAGCATTCACCATATTGCTAAAATCAGATTCTTTTTCTACAAATTTATTCATCATACTTCCCTTTTCAAACTGTTATTTTTATAAGTGTATTTTTACAATCAGAAGTAGCCTAAAGGGGCTTTATGACAGAAATATTGAAAGGACATGACGATTTGATTGCGTATTTTTAAATCAAAATTTAGTACTCATCCCAGAATAAAAACATTCACTATCACAATAATTCTTTCTTTAATATTTATCTGATATAAAACTTATCCATTATTTCAGTCTGTATTGATTCATCTAACGTAGATATCAAGGAAAATCATGTTAAAGCAAACTCTATTATGTTTATTTTTGAGTTCATTATTTATAACAAGCGGTTGCGCTGAGTTAAAAGATGCAGGAAAAACCATCGGACATACTACACGTGATGTTACCACTGCTATTGGGCACGCCTCACGAGATGCAGCGAAATCAGTGAAAGCAGAATTAGATAAAGGGGAATGGGCAAGTGAACCTTAATTTCAAAATACGTGTTATGACATACAAATAAAAAAGCCTCTATTTGAAGAGGCTTTAAATCAACTAAAACGGTATTACATCAGCCATTTCCACCAAACAAAAATAGCTAAAAATCCAAATAAATAGATCAAACCAACAATGGATAACGCTTTTAATTTTGTTCCCATTTTTAGTTCATCTGGCAATTCCGTTTTTGTTACTAAAATATAATTCAGAGCAGCAAAAATCGGTGTTGTGATAAACGCCATGATCATTGCAAAATCTAACATACTCATTAAAGAAGAAATAAACAAAGTAACAATGGTAATCGCCAATACAGAAACAATCATGACCCAAGAATTATAGTGTTTTGGCTGATTTAATGGTTTACGCTGTAGTAATAATTGAGCTTCCGATACCGCTCTTGAATAGCCATCAATCACTGTAATGGTACTTCCAAAAATACAGAAAAAAGCGATAACTGCTATCAAATAACGTGACCATTCACCTATTGTTGCAGCATAAATTCCCACTAACTGATGGGAAAAACCAATGCCTGATGCTTTAAATTCAATTCCCGAACCATATAACACCAAAGCCCCTAAAGATAAAAAAACAACAGCAAGAATCGCGGTTCCAATATAACCAACATTAAAATCAAACAAGGCAGATTGTGGTGTTACCTTTTGAGTTTGACACTGACGCTTTAACCACATAGATGTGATACTTGAAATTTCGATAGGTGCAGGCATCCACCCCATCGTAATAACTAAAAATCCAATAGACGCAATTGACCAAACCGAAGGACCTTGATAATCAGTAGGAGCAACAGATCCATTAGAAAACGCAACACCTAAGGCTATCGTTGTCGCAATCGTTAATGTGGCCATAATTAATTTAGACAATTTATCTAAGGCTTTAAAATGTCCTGCAAATAATATTGTTATACAAATAATGAGAACAATACCAGACAACACATTTAAAGAGAGATCAAAAGGTAAAAAATAGCCTAATAAACTTGCACTAAATAACAATAAAGCAGCGGTATTAACGACAGCTGAAATTGCACTTAATACTAAAAACACCCATAAATAACCTCGTCCTAATTTATGATAACCTTGAATGATACTGTCTCCAGTACCAAGGGTATATTGAACTCCAGCTCTGAAGAATGGGTATTTCAGCAAATTAACCGCAAGAATTAGCAGCAACATTTCCCATCCATAGATTGCTCCAGCCTTAGTTGATGCAACCAAGTGAGAACCACCAACAGCCGCAGCGGCCATCATAATGCCTGGGCCTAACGACCGAGAAAGGTCACTTATTTTTAATTTTGGCTTCATGCCATTTTGTGTACAAGACGGTTCCATATCTATCCTTTTAGTAACAACACTTGCCTCACTACCCCTGTGAACAAGTACAATTTAATTTGAATTAACAATTAAGTTACATAAAGGCGTGATTTTAATCAATTGCAAAGTAGAGAATCAGTTCAAACAACACAGCATCGCTGCAAATAGTTATTGGAATCACTCATAAGCCAGGTAATTACATAGAAAAGATTGAGAATAGTGCGAACATAAGTACAATGCGAAAATAACCATTTAATCTCGCACTCATACAGAAGGTCTGTCACTTGGAAAAACATGAAGAAGTTCTGGTCGCTATACGCCAAATAATTCGAGCTATTGATTTACACTCGAAAAAGTTAAGCAAAGAGTATGGGTTAACAGGCCCTCAACTGATACTCATGCGCGCGATTCAAGAAATGGATAATGTGACAATCAAAGAGTTATCAAAACACACTAATGTAAGCCAAGCGACAACAACGACCATCATTGATCGTTTAGAACTTAATGGCTATGTTCAACGAATTCGTAGCGAATCTGACCGTCGTAAAGTTCATGCTCATTTAACGGATAAAGGAAAAGAGTTACTGGATAACGCTCCTCTTCCTTTACAAGACAGCTTTGTAAATAAATTTCATAATCTAGAAGCATGGGAACAGAGCCTTCTTTTATCATCGGTACAGCGTGTATCCGCGATGATGAATGCAGAAGATATCGATGCAGCTCCAGTACTACAACTTGAAGGTATTGCTAAAAGTTAGTAACCATACAAATCACCCACTTTCTAAAATAAAAAGCCTCTTCAAAGAGGCTTTTTTCTAGTCAGAAAAACGTTACTGCACATTAATCCAAACATTCATTCTTACTTGACAATTTCCTATACAATTCAACAATATACTTATTTGACAACAACCTTAGTGTATTATTTTTATATATAAATATATTATTAGCCGAATCTTGAATGGTGCCTATATGCTTCCCACCGAGCAACTCTAATATGTTAACAAAATAATCACTCACACAAAAAAAATAAATTGAATGATTCACATAATCTAACTCAATCAACTTTTCAATAAAAATGAATAATAACTCTTCAAATGTTTTCTTTTCTCTAAAAAAAGGAATATCAACAATAATTAACTCTTCATCTTTTTCTAAATTAACATTAACATTTTTATCTAATAAGAATGATTTAAAACAATAAGAGTTTTTAACATTAAGAAATGATGCTTGAATATGAGAAGTAATTCTTTCATTTTTAACATCATATTCTTTAAATAAATAACTGTTATATTTTAAACCATGTCGATCAATAAAATCATAAATATCAATATAAAAACCAAAGTTGTTATATAAATAAGAAAACACTTCCCTTATTTCTAATTCATTATAAATATTATAATAATAAATAATACTATCTTCATTAATTAATGGTTTATCATAGCTAGGATTCTTCCTGTATTTAAAATAAACATCAACAATCTTATCTACTTCAACAGAAGAACTATTTAAACTTCTATTAAATCTCATACAATTAGATATATTATCTTTAAAAAACAAATACATTAAAAACTGTCTATAGTTTGATGGTTTTGTTTTGTTTTTCGACCATCGACTTAATGTTATCGTATCTAAACTAAAGAAAGCCAGATCAAATTTATTTAACCTTTTAACTATTTCAACCTTAGTTAAATTACTTTCATTTAATTTATTTTCCAAATAAAAACTAAAAATAACTCACCCCTAACTAAGTATAAAAAATTAAAAATAACTAAATTTTAAATTTAAACAAATCAGACTCTAATTCTATCGTCATTTCTTTTATAGCAATAGTATCATCATTAACTTGGCTAATGATATCGCTTGACGATTTATTCATTAAGTATATTTCATTAATATTTACATTAACATCATTAATAACAGTTGCTTGTTCTTCCGTTGCTGTTGAGACTAAAATATTTGAGTCTCTCATTTTCCCAACCTGATCATTCACATAATCTATTGATTCAACAACTTTCATTGATTTATCTACGCAATCATTAATAGCAACTAATATTTGAGATTCCATCATATTAAAAACATGCTCTGTTTCCATATTGATTGTATCAACGATAGTATTAATCTCACTAGTAGACTGCTGCGTTTTTTGTGCTAAAACTCGAACTTCATCAGCAACTACAGCAAAACCTCGTCCAGACTCACCAGCTCTTGCCGCCTCTATTGCTGCATTCAAAGCTAATAAATTGGTTTGATCTGCAATACTGCTTATCATACTAATAACTGAATTTATGCGTTCATTTTCTGATTTCAATTTCCTAATCGCAGTTCCACAAGTTTCAATTATGGAATTGGCCTCTTGAACAGATTTCATCGATTCTTCAACTAATACTTTAGCTTCTTCTGTTAATTCAAGAGCTTCCTGCGACTGTCCAACAAGAGACTCTGAACTTTCAGTTACACTGGATATCGATGAGTTCATCTCATCACTCGCTGTCACTATAAGTGTTAATTGAGACTCTTGATCCACTGATGTATCATTCAATGTAATCGCTAAATTCGTAAATTGCTCTGTCTTTTTATGGATTAAATTATTTGTATTCGTAATATTTTCAATCAGTTGATGTATTGATATTCTGAATAATTTCAACTTCTCAGCAATACTTCCAAATTCGTGTTTCACAAACCGCCCTTTATCTATCCAATCGCAAATAGGACCTTCATTCAAATCAAAATTAATTAGCTGCTCTAGATGTTGTTCAAGAGCTGATAAGGCTGGTGATATACTAAAAAAAAGAACAATAGACATTAACCCACTTATTATTAATAATGATATCAATACCGTATCTGTTACAATCCTAATATCATCAGGAACATCAATAAACTGACCAGCAGTCATCAACCCTATTAATAATGATACCCCCACAATACTTGTTAAAGACAATATTAACAATTTATTCTTTACGCTAAAAAAACTCACAATCACACCTAATATTTAATTATCTGACAACATAATCTTAATCGTAATCAATAAAAAAAAACACTGCATTACAAAAAAAGAAAAAAAATAATGCTATTGATTTATATATCATCAGGAGTAGCATCCTAGTCACATTCAAAACAAATAAGCAACAAATATGAAATTACTAACATCAAAAGATATGAAAATATTTAAAGTGTTAATTGATGATAAAAATATGAATATTTCAGAAGCTATTAAAATCATAATGATAGAGGTTTATTTTCTTAGTTATAAAGATAGAGCTATAATTAGAAGATTAAATCGAATAATAACTTCAAAAAATAATAAGGACTTTGTGATCGAAATGAAAAGAATAAAGCTAATCAACTCTTTAAAGTCTTAAATAAAAAATCGATTAAATATAAGGTATAATATGCTTTATCGCAGTTTTAAAATTCAATATTCATCAGAAACGTTCATATACTCAATATCAATTAGAGATAAAAATAAAAAACAAGTTTTAATTAAATCAAAAAATTTGAACTATATAAAAAAACAAATTGATAATGTTTTAGATTTCCATGCTTTAGATCATATTGAAGTACAAACTAAAAGTAAAACGCAAAGTTTTTGGGGAACAATTAACAAGTAGTTCTAATTTCACTAAAATTACTCTTGCTTCTTTATAAATTAAACCAATGAGTTATCCCCATAACAGAAAGTTAATAATGGTATGAATAATTATTCAAACTAAACAAAAAGCCTCTTTTTTATAGAGGTTTTTTTGTTGAATCCTAATCAAAAAAATCGACTGATACATCACTCATCATGCCATCTTTGTGTAAACTGAACTTCTGTATTCAAACTCACAAAGAAGTCATTATGGATAACCTCATTACACAGTTATTATTTTCAGCTTCAATAACTGGCCCTATTTGTGTCATGTTGCTATTAGGTGTCCTACTTAAACGTATCCATCTTATTAATGATAATTTTATTGAAGTTGCATCTAAGTTGGTCTTTCAAGTGACCTTACCAGCCATGCTTTTTTTAAGTATTGTAAACGCCAAACATGATTTTTCCTCAAGTAGTCATTTAATCATCTATGGGCTTATTGCTAACTTTGTTTTCTTTCTTTTCACTATTTACTCCACTCGATTTGCTTTTAAAGACAAGCAAAATCACGGCGTTATTATTCAGGGTGGATTTCGCACTAACACGGCGATCATCGCTTTAGCTTATGTGGCTAATGCTTATGGAAATACTGGTGTTGCATTGGCTGCTATCTATGTTGCTTCAACAACTATTTTATATAATATTCAGGCTGTTATAGCTCTTACACCTAAGAATGATAACAATAAAAAACAAGCAATTGGGATAATAATAAAAACACTCACTAAAAACCCATTAATTATTTCCATTGTATTAGGTGTTATTTGTTCTCTTCTTTCCATTCCTGTACCTGATATGCTTTCACAAGCCGGACAATACTTTGCCAATATGACACTTCCTTTAGCTTTACTATGTGCGGGAGGCTCACTTAATTTACATTCAATGAAAGAAGAGAGCGCTGCTACGTGGTTTGCAACAAGCTATAAACTTATCTTAAGTCCATTATTCATTACGTCAGGAGGGATCCTCGTAGGGTTTAGAGGATTAGAGCTAGGACTTATTTTCTTTATGAGTGCAGCACCAACAGCTGCGGCAAGTTATGTAATGGCTAGAGCAATGGGGAGAAATGCAATATTAGCAGCAAACATTATCGCTCAAACAACCGTAGCCTCACTGTTTACTTGCACTCTAGGTATATTTATTTTGTCATCATTTAATCTAATTTAATAAATTTTTTGGAAAATGAAAAAACAGTATCCTATATATAGTAATACCAACATCGTTAATGTGATGCTCAATTATTACTGATGTTGGTACAATGTATCTACTATTGTTTTAGTTAATATCACGTTTTTCCAGAGAAGTTTCCCCTTAAGTTCTCTGGAATTTTTTTGTTTATTATAATGTGTAGCGCACACCAAAAGTAAATGCGATATCAGTTGAGTTATCCATATTTATCGCATTTTCGATAACAGAAAACTCAAACGCAGCCTTCTCCAATAAATAACGATAGCCTAAAACATATTCATGAGAGGACTCTGAAAAATCGTCACTATCATCAACAGTTCCTTCATAGTTATGATAAGAAGTAACAATATGATGCGATGGCGTAATGGCGTAACCATAACCAATAGCAAAAGAAACCGTATTGTCTTTGTATGGCAATTCACTTATCACACCACCGTCATGAAAAGTGACTCCAAGTGTAGAAAAAATAGCGTGTTTTTCATAGCTAAAGCTGTAGTTTGCCTGTAATCCTTGCTCAAAAGCCTCTCTTTTAAAATGACCACTATTCACTTTATTAAAATATAAACTAGCACCTAAACTTACTGCATTATGTTCATTAGTAAATAATTGATATTCAAAATAACTATGAAGTGCACTTGATAACGTTTCATTCTCAAAATCTTGAATATCCACACCATACTTAGGCACTGAGATAGAAAATTGATCATCTTCAACTTTATCTCTTCCATTTTGACCAATGCCAAAAAAGTCATGGAAACCATAAACAAAAGAATCCAGCCTATTGTTACCCGCGTAGTTATATTGATATTTTAACTCCGCTTTAAATTTAGGGGTGATTTGCCATTGTGCTCCAGTGACTATTTGATTTTGATAATAATCCATACTGAAGCTTTCTGAATGAGCCCAAACACTAGAAATGGTACCAGTAGCAAACAACTCTACAGAATCGTCTTTCATTGCAAAAGCAGAACGAAGCTCTGTCGCTAAACTGTTTGATTGCACTGGTGATTGAGCATAAGTTTTTAATGGCGTAACAGCAGTATCAGCCAATACCCAAGAAGAAGACAAACCAACCGTGATTGGAATTAAAATGAAGGTTATCGGTTTTCTTATAGGCATAATACTTTTCACATAATTAACCGCTACCAATAGATTGATAACAAAAGAAGAAATAAGGTAATAACAACATTATTACTTATCTTTCCCCTCTCTCTCAATGCGTTAATAATATGGTGGGAGATAGATCATACACAAAGCAGTTAAACGGCCATAAAAAAAGCAATTAATAATAAAACCAAACAGATGCATACAAAAATTAAATAAAATAACCCATGTGCATACAATTTAACTATCAACTCATTCTGTTTGTTGATGTAGCCATTCTTTAAATACACTGATTTTATCACTCACAGTCCCTTTTTGTTTCCACACAACGTAATAGGCTAACTCTGTGGTCGATTCAAGATCAGGGAACAACTGTACTAATCGTCCGCAATCTAAATCATCTTTTACTAATACACTTCTCCCCAAAGCGATACCTTGTCCATTGATTGCAGCTTGAATAACAGAAGCAGAGTTATTTATTTTTAGTCCTTTTTCTGTATTTACATCAAAAATACCATTCTGTTCAAACCACGCATTCCAAGAAGGAAAACCACTTTCTTTAGGTAGAGAGATATCATGCAATAAAGGAAATTGAGCAAGTGACTCTATACTTTCAATACCTTTATTAAGTAACTCAGGAGAACATACTGGAAAAACAGACTCTGTCATTAATAGCGATGCTTCTAATCCTTCCCACTGACCTTTTCCATAACGAATCCCAACATCGATGCTTTCGGTAAGATAATCCACTGTACGAATATTTGTATCTAGTCTTAAATCCCACTCAGGGTAAGAGGTTTGGAAATCATCTATTCTCATCAATAGCCATTTAGCCGCAAATGCAGGGCTTACAGCTACAGTTAAAATAGGACTGTTTTCCGTTGGTTTTAATAAATCTAAACCTTGTGTTAAATGCTCAAATCCGCGCGTAATTTCAGGTAAACCTAACAGCGCTTCTTTAGTTAAGACTAAACGAGATACTCCTGATGTTCGCCTTTCGAACAAAGAAATACCTAACCATTCTTCCAACAATTTTACTTGCTGTCCAATCGCCGCGGGAGTAACGTTTAGCTCTTTCGCCGCTAAAGAAAAACTCAAATGTCGTGCTGAAGCTTCAAAGGCTCGCAAACCATTTAAATGATGCAACTTCATAAAACACCTCCCTAAAAACAAACACCAATAAAGAAAAACTTTAGTGGAAGTATAGAAGTTCTGATTTGTGAGTACGAGATAAAAATTACACAATAAACTTTATCATCACACACTCATGTAGGTTTATTATGAAATTACACACTGATTTATCAAAACACGCGCATGCAATTTTCTCTCAATCCACATGGGTGCCTTCTCCAATAAAAGAAGTGTCTCGCAAAATGCTTGAACGTGATGGTGGCGAAATAGCAACAGCTACGACCCTAGTTCACTATGAACCTAATAGCTATTTTTCTTCTCATATCCATACAGGTGGTGAAGAGTTTTTTGTTTTAGATGGCACTTTTGCTGATGAGCACGGTGACTACCCTATTGGTACTTATATGCGTAACCCTATTGGCTCTTCTCACGCTCCAGTCGTAGAGGCGGGGTGCATGATTTTAGTTAAGCTAGGGCAATACCAAGAAGGTGACACAACTTCCGTACATATTGATACTCATACTCAAGATTTTCTTCCTGATCCTTCGCGTCATCACGTGCAATATCAAGCGCTACATTCTTTTAAACATGAAAGTGTTCGTCTTGAAAAATGGCAAACAAATCAAACTATCGAACTGGAAAACCTAGGAGGAATTGAACTCTTAGTTCTTGAAGGGAAATTTAATCATAATAATACTGAATATCGAAAATTTGATTGGCTACGTTTACCTATTGGACACTCCTTACGAGCTAGTATTGAGAAAGACACTTGTAAAGTTTGGATAAAAACAGGACACCACTTACATCAGATTCAAGATAAGTGAGAATTAATATGAAAACAGACTATCTAATTATTGGTTCGGGTTTAAGCGGCTTATACCTAGCTTATCAACTTGAAAAAATGGGTAAAAAATATCAAGTAATTGAATCACGTAAGCGTATTGGTGGCCGAATTTTATCATTAGATAACATGGATATGGGGCCATCTTGGTTTTGGCCACAAATGCATCCACGCATCACACAACTTATTGATGATTTAGAATTACCTATTTTCCCACAATATTCTCAAGGAGCCTATTTACTAGAAAATCAACTTAACAGTGCACCTATCATATACGAATCAGGATTTGAACAATCTCCAGTATCAATGAGAATTGCTGGTGGAATGCAATCCCTTGTTGAGACGCTATTTAATTTACTTCCTGCTAACCGCATTCGATTAGATAGCACGGTCACTCACGTTAATTACAAACAAAATGGTTATTCAGATATCACTGTTGATCAAAATAACAAAAAGCAAATTATCGAAACAAAGCATGTCATTTTTGCTATGCCTTTACGTCTTTTATCTGAGCGTGTTACGTTTAATCCTAGCTTACCTACAGATGTAAAAAAACACTTTGCTTCAACGCCGACATGGATGGCAGGTCAAGCAAAATTCTTTGCAGAATATGACACGCCTTTCTGGCGAAAAAATGGATTATCAGGCTCAGCAAGCAGTCATATTGGTCCGTTAATTGAAATTCATGATGCCAGTACATTTGAGGGCTCAGGTGCTTTATTCGGTTTTGTAGGAGTCGATGCGTCAACACGCATAAAAGCAGGCGAAGCTCGTATTAAACAAGCGGCAATAGAGCAATTAAGTCGGATTTTTGGAGAGCAAGCCGCTTTCCCTACTGATGTTAAATTATTAGATTGGAGCCAAGAAGCTAATACGGCAACGCAAGCAGATTACCAAACTCTAAGAAGTCACCCTTCTTATGGTCTACCAACTGCTGCAAGAGAGTTACGTCAATTACATTGGCACTTTGCAGGAACAGAATCAGCAGAGGAAAATGGTGGTTATTTAGAAGGTGCACTAGAAGCCGCCGATGCGGTTATTAACATTCTCGATTGAGATTAAAACAAAAGGCCAAGTCATGAATAGACTTGGCCTTAATGTATTCTTAGAGCAACTTAACAGCTGTGAGCCATTAAGAATTGAATATCATCTCCAGCGCCGTAATACACAGGCTCTTTTCCATGACTGAATAGTTTTAATGACTTTTCATTGGCTGTGTGATAGCTCAACTTACCATCAAGAATGTGCAGCCATGTACCTTCAGGAATACCAACGACAGGCTCATGCTTGTTCACTTCCAAAAACTCTTGAATACGCTCATCACGAGTTTCACCAAAATGCCCTTCAACGGATGCTTCTAAATAATGAGGGTTAATTTGGAATGGTACTAAATTTAATGAAGGCAGAATAGCGCCAGTAATGATAGGCATATCGTTCGTTGTACGAATCGTTGGGCAACCAATATTTGTGCCTGCACTCCAGCCGATATATGGAACGCCATTATCAAGTACAGCTTTACGAATAGGACCAATCAAACCTAAATCATGCAGTGTTTTATTTAATACCCAAGTATTGCCACCGCTAACCAAAATTCCATCCGCTTCTTGAATGGTCTTTACAGGGTCTTCTGAACGATGCAATCCTGTTACTTTGCAATCTAATCCAAGATGATCAAATGTTTGTTGTACCAAGGCAACACGATCATCATGACTTGAGCGAATAACAGCATAAGGAATAAGAACTAAATTCTTCGCTTTTGTACGTTGAATCTGTTCAATAATCGCGTCACTTGCGAACTCCATTACATGGTTATTGCCCGCAATTTTACCGTTACTTAATAATAAAATATCCATCTTCTTACAGCCTTATGTCTATTTAATATCGCCACAAATGTTTACTTTTATAAAAATAAGCATAGCGATCCAAGAGAGAGCAAAAACCATAACAGAAAAAATAAGGCTAAAACTTGTGTTAGATCTCACCTAACAATGATTAACTCAATGACTTAACATATAATTTTATTTTGGCAGAAGTAAGACAAAAATAAGTGTTTCAAGAAAACTTAACTTGTGAGCAGCCCGAATACAGGCATAATGCGCGTTAAATGATTACTTGGTCTACAATGACGTCTGTATATTCGACGTTTATTAAACTCCTTGAGGTGCAATGAAAATACCAAATAGATTACTGCCATTAGTTGAAGATGGTTTGATAGATGAAGTTCTAACCCAATTAATGAGCGGCAAAGAAGCCTCGGTCTACATTGTTCGTAGCGGCGATAATATTCAATGTGCAAAAGTATACAAAGAGATTGAACAGCGCAGTTTTAAACAAGCTGTCGCCTACCGTGAAGGTCGAAAAGTAAAAAACAGCCGCAGAGCTCGTGCGATGGAAAAAGGCTCTAAATTTGGCCGTGATGAGCAAGAAAAAGTATGGCAAAGTGCTGAAATCGATGCATTATACAAACTATCAGAAGCAGGTGTTCGAGTCCCTACTCCCTATGGTTGTTTTGATGGCGTATTATTAATGGAGCTGGTCACTGATGACGAAGGATCTGTAGCACCTCGCTTAAATGACGTGACCTTAACCAAAGAGCAAGCGATACGTGATCATGACTTAATGATCCAATACGTCACTCGTATGCTGTGTGCAGGTATTGTGCATGGTGACTTGTCTGAGTTTAATGTATTAGTCGATCACCTTGGTCCTGTCATCATCGACCTACCACAAGCCGTTGATGCCTCAGCAAACAATAATGCCAAATGGATGCTTGAGCGTGATGTAAACAACATGACCACCTATTATGGTCAATACGCCCCTGAACTACTTGGTTCTGAATACGCAAAAGAAATGTGGGCATTGTATGAAAGTGGTGAATTAACACCAAACACAAAGCTAACAGGCGTGTTTATTGATGATGGCAAAGATGCCGATGTCGATGGCTTAATGGCTGAAATCAATGCCGTAATGGAAGAAGCTCGTTTACGTAAAGAGCGACAACTTGAAGATCAAGATATCGATTAACCCTTTCAAATTGCAGATAATGGATTATCTGCTAACACTCCACGCTTTCTCTTTCTTCGACCACTCTCTTAAATTCATGATGATGAATAAAGTGATCAATTTGCTCAACAGTTTGTTTCGCATATATTAAACTGGTATGTGAATAATTTAGACACAGATGATCTTTAAGTTCAGGCAATAGCGTTTCTTCTACTGTAACTGTACCGTCAGAAGGCACTTTATCGCGAATAATCGAAGAACGAATACCAATAGACATAGTTCCAGCAATCGATCCTATCGGGCAATCTACGGTTAATTGGTTTACATCGACAAGGCCTTGTTCTTTTGAATTTCCTAAAATAAACCCAAATTTTCTACTTTGTATTTCTTTCGCAATCGAAGAACCTTGAAGTGGGGAACCAATAGTAACGATAGAATCGATAGGAGTATGTTTATCATTATGTGAATTGACAAAATGGACTGCGAGGATACCGCCTAGGCTATGGCCTACGATGACATTTTTTTCAGTTTCAGGTAAACAATTACGGATCCGTTTAAAAAGTAATGCTTCATTAATTCGCACAGAATTATAGCTGATCACTTGAATAGTATGACCTTTACGTCTTAAGCGAGAAGCTAATGGTTTCATCACAAGACCATGCATATACAAACCATGTAATACAACAATATGGGCCATTAGCTACTCCTTCAAAATCCATCTATTAACTATGACTATATCAAGAAGTAATCGTTCTCTATATGATAAAAATCATTCAAGTTTAATTAAATACAATCCCATTAATATCTTTAACTAACTCTATCGATTGTCTTTTGCATTTTGAGTTTCTTCGGCTTCATTCTTTAACCATACAGTAAACATCTGATAGGTAAGACTCAGTACAACGGCACCAACAAATAACCCCACAATCCCAGACATTGCCATTCCCCCTAATGCCCCTAACAAAATCACAATAATAGGAATATGAGAGCCACGACTTAACAATATAGGTTTCAAAATTGCGTCACTACTGCTTACCAAAACGCACCAAATAGCAAACAATACGCCAGTAGTCGTAGTATCAACACTAAAAACATAAAAAATGATAGGCAGAAGAATCAAAATCGGCGGAAGCTGGATAATGGCAAAAACAAGAACAAGAAATACCCATAACCCAAGAACTGACACAGAAATACCAACCGCTGCCATTCCTAAGCCTGCCATTGTAGCTTGTATTACTGCAACCCCAATAACCCCTTGAACAACACTTCTTATGGTTACTTTAGAGAGCTTAATTAACTCTTCACCATGTTTACCGGTTAGTCGATTAGTAATCAAAATAAAGGCACGTTCACATTTAGTCGCATTGGCCATAAACACGCCAGCTATAATTGTAGAGACAATAAACTGAATAAAACCACCACCAAGTGAACCAACGAGTGACGCCGCTTTTGCTGCTACCACTTTCACTTCTGCGCTGTATTTAAAAAGTAAGCTTTCTAGGTTCGATGATGCTAAAGACATAAATGAATAAGCTTCATGACCAATAATAGGCCAATCTTGCATACGTTCTTTTGGCTTAGGTATAGCGATACTGCCATCTTGATAACCTAAAAAGAGCTCGGTACCACTGGTATAAATACCGGTAGAAAGTGCAATAAGCGGGATCAGTAATAACAGCACTCCAATAACCGTTAAAATGATACTCACTTTACTTTCGCTTAATGCTGTCTTTTTACTAAAGAAGGCAACAATCGGATACAAGGCCGTTGCAATAATTCCGCCCCATACCATCAATAATAGAAATGGTTTTAAAATAGAAAAACACCATAAAACAAGCACAGACAAAGCACTAATTTTAATAAATGCATCAATCGCTTGGTTAGAGAAATTATGATCAAGTTTCATAAACATTCCTTGTTACTTAAAAGGGATAACCCAAGGTAAATTCGGGTCAGTATTACTTATATGTATAGTGTATTACTCAGCTAAAGTTAGCTTTTTTCTCTTGTAAACCACCAACAGATCAATGATGCGATTGTCACCATTATAACCCCTTGCCAAAATTGAATTGTTAACTCAATGTCTAAAATCCAAGCAGAAAAGAAAGTTGAAAATATAGGAGTAAAATATGAGAAAGTCGCAAGTAATACCATGTTGCCACCAATAATACCGATATTCCATAAGGCATAACCACTTCCCATTACAATACCAGCCAGCAATAGATCGATTGCGGCCTCACTGGTCATCACAATCGAGCCTTCATCACTTATCGCGTATTTGCACCATAATGAAAGTGCGGTTGCAATAAAAAACCACGTAATTGCATTCTTACCATTTGCTAATTTTTTCGTAATATTGCAATAAATTGCCCAAAGAAATGCGCCAGTAAATGCCAAAGAATAACTAACCGGATTACTTGCCGCGTTGTTCATTAATTGAGATATAGATAAGCCCTGATCGCCACTTAGTGTCCACGCGACACCAAAAAAAGACAGTAAAATAGCAGGATAAATGACTTTGCTTACTGGTTTTTTACTCGCAAGCACAGCAAACAACACCGTTAACGATGGCCATAAATAATTGATAATACTCATCTCAACCGCTTGGTTACGACTGTTTGCCATACCTAACGCTAAAGATAAACACATTTCATAGCAAACAAATAAGCCACCACCAATGAGCAAATAACGAGGTGAAAACAATTTTAATTTAGGTAAACCTACAGTAAAAATTAAAAACAACGAACCCACGCTATAAATCATAGCAGCCCCACCTATCGGGCCAAGTTGTTCACTTACATTACGAATAAGCCCAACAATTAAGCTCCACAACAAAATAGCTGAACAACCCGCTACAGTATATTTATATGATGAATTCACTTTTTTTGTTCCTAATTACAAGGTCTCAGATAACATAAAGACACTTTATCATTTTCAATCGATTTTTATTAACAAAAACATCAATAGAAAAAACAGATAATTATTTTTAAACCATTATTATCTTCAATAGAATTTTTATGTCATCATTTATTTTGAAGCTTAAAATTATTAAGACAAAGCACAAACTATTCACTAATAAAAAAAGATGATGGACTATTATGTTTAAAAATTTATCGCTTAAAAACAAGCTTGCGATCTCCGCAAGTGCTGCAATTATACTCGGGGGAGTATTGGTTGAAGCTCTTTCTTTCAAAGCCTCATTAGATCGCTTAGATACGGAAGTTGAACAACGATTAGAAAGCACCACCGCTTCATATAATCAATACGTAACAGACTGGATTACCTCTAAAGAACGCTCCTTAACCTCATTGCCTGCGGAAGCCAAAAACGACGCTATCGTTGTCCATCTAAAACAAATTCGTGACTCTGGTAAATTTGATAATATTTTTCTCGCCTACCCAGACGGTTCTCAAGTAAACGCTAACGATGTCATATTACCTCCAGGTAATAATGACCCAAGAAAATGGGGATGGTACACAAACGCTGTTGCCGCTCCTTCCAAAGTCTTTATGGACAACCCAACCGTTGCTGCTGCAACTGGGGCAAATGTTGTTTCTTTAGGAAAAGCGTTAAATTTACATGGGCAACAAGTGGTATTAGGTGCTGATGTAGAAATTACCGATATTTTAAACAGCATGGAAAAAGTCATTTTCCCTGGTGACGGTTTCATGTTTATCGCTAATGATAAAGGGAATATTTTTACCCATCCTGATACCAGCCTTCTAAATAAATCGGTATCAGAAGTCGGTTTAACCTTCGCAACAATTGAGCAAGCAGCCAATACCAATAGAGATATAACCGTTGAAATCAATAATGACGAATTCATTATTTATGCTAAAAGAATTGATGGAACAAGCTTAATTACCGTTAGTGTTATTAATTATGACTCATTAGTTGCGCCATTATTTGATGCAATTTCAGGTCAAATATTAGTAACGGTTTTTGTTGTTCTTATTTGTGCCGTACTTTTCAATTTGCTTTGTACGGTACTGTTCCGCCCATTAAATAATGTCTCTCAAGCCTTAGCTCAAATCGCTAATGGTAGTGGTGATTTAACGCAACGTATTCATGTTGAAAACAGCGATGAAGTTGGACAATTAGCAAATAACTTCAATACATTTGTAGAGAGTTTACAGCAGCTTATTCAACATATACGCCATCAATCACAACAGCTTACTGATGGTTCAGAGCAAAGCACTAACCGTGCAAACAACTCAGTAAAAGAACTTAATCTACAGCAACAAGAAATCACAATGGTTGCAACCGCTGTAACCGAAATGGCCTCTGCAACTCGTGAAATAGCCTCACATGCAGAACAAACAGCTGAAGCCGCTCAAAACTCATCAACAAGCACAGAAAAAGGCCATTCATTAGTTGTAGAAACCAAAGCATCAATTAATAATCTTGCCAATGAAGTTGCTGAAGCAAGTAATGTAATTAGTGAATTACAGCAACATTCACAAGAAATAAATACCGTTTTAGCTACCATACAAGGCATTGCAGAACAAACTAACCTGTTGGCACTAAATGCGGCAATCGAAGCTGCTCGTGCCGGAGAGCAAGGACGTGGATTTGCAGTCGTGGCTGATGAAGTTCGTGTACTATCACAACGTACACATACTTCAACAGAAGAGATAAAATCGACTATTGATATCCTACAGCAAACCACTAGCCGAGCAGTAAACTTAATGCAAAGCAGTTCTTCGTTAGCTGGTAATTCAGTTGAAGATGCAGATCGCGCAGCATTAGCACTTGAAGAAATCAGTGCTTCAGTAACACTGATCAGTGATATGGCAACTCAAATTGCAACAGCTGCAGAAGAACAAACTCACGTTACTGGTGAGATAACTCAGAACGTAACATCAATCAAAGACGTTACTGATCAGTTAGTAATAGATTCTGAAGACAGTTTAACTCAATCACATGATCTTAAAGAACAAGCTATTGAATTAAGTGAAAAAGTGGCAACATTTAAACTATCGTAAACTGACAGCAATATAATAAAAGTGGTGAGTTAGCTCATCACTTCAACTGTTTTATGCTGAGGACCTAAATAAGTGCCTTCATCAATAAAATAACGCAGTGACTCTTCACACTCAGGGCATTCAAACACTTCATTCGGTTCAATCTCTTCATCTTCAACCCAATCCCAACCAATATGTTCTTCACAACTAGGACAATCCACTTTACTTCCTCATTAAACTTTTTAATATCATATTTATCTAAATACATTACTCGGATAAAAACATAAATTTATCAGTTATATTTATCATCATAATATTTTGTTATATTGATAATCAACAATACGGTAATGACATGGTGATTTATGCTTAACCCTTTATGGCTTAATACCTTTTGCACTTTAGTTAATGTCGGGCATTTTACTCAAACGGCAGAAAAGCTTTTTATGACACAACCGGGTGTCAGTCAACACATAAAAAAATTAGAACAAGCTTGTGGGTATGACTTATTAAAACGTGAGGGGAAAAGTGTCGAACTTACTGAACAAGGCCGTCTTGTTTATGAATATGCCAATAGACAAAAGCAAAATGAAGCCCAACTCATTGAAGCATTAAGTTTTGATGACCCATATAAAGGGCTATGTAAATTATCTTGCTCAGGTGCATTAGCGCTATCTCTTTATCCTGAATGCATCAACTTACAAAAAGCACATCCAAATCTGACGACCTCTCTAGAGGCTGCACCAAATCATAAGATTTTGGACGATATTCAACGAGGATCCATTGATATTGGTATTGTTACTCATAACCCAACACCAAGCTTATTTAGTAGTGAAGAACTAACTGAAGAGCCTCTTTGTCTAGTATTACCAAAACATTATCAAAACACCCCGATCACTCTTGAAACCTTAATGCAATGCGGGTTAATAAAACATCCGGATGCAGAGCACTATTTATCACTGTATTTTGATAACTGTAAGGATCACGAATTAGAAAGTGGTAATGCAAATGAGTTTCCAGTGGCCAGTTACATCAATCAATTAAGCCAAATTTTATTGCCTGTTGCTCAAGGTATTGGCTTTACTGTATTGCCACAAAGTGCCATCGACGCCTTCCCCGATAAACAAGAGCTGTATATTCACGAGCCAACCCAATTGGTTATGGAGCGTCTGTTTTTAGTTCACAAACGAAACAGAGACTTACCAAAACGGTATCAAACGTTAATAGAGAGAATCAAACAAGTATTACTTTCTTAAAGCCCTAAAACCAAAAAACTCCTGATTATCAGGAGTTTTATTTTTTACCACTTTTTAGCCACATCTTTTGCAGTGTCTTTCCAGTATTGAATTCGCGCACGTTGCAATTGGGCTTTTCTTGTTCTTTTCATAAGAGACTTCCTTCTAACATTCATTTACTCGTCAATGAGCAACTTCATGAATTTCCTTACCCTTTGAATCTATCGAAGAGTTGCTCACATTGCGAGGATCAAGATCACGAATATTTAAACGTACCGCGTGTTTTTACTTATATTTCATGATCTATTTAACAGTTTATCGACTCTCATCACTAAACTGTATTCCATTGCTTTTTAACTAAGAAAAGAAACAACTGATTGAAATCACTCTACTAAATGACGAAACTGTGGCATGTAATCTAAATTTTCTCTCACCGTTTCTTCTAATGCTTTGTCTAAAATAGTGCCAGTGTTTACTAATGGGTTCAAAATCAGTGCTCGTTTAGCAAAATTTAAATCTCCAGTGATTGCAGCTTCAACTGTTAACGTTTCAAATTCTTTCATCAATTGAATAAGACGAAGTGTATCCGTCGGGAATGGGGAAACATTTAATGGCAAAGGACCATTTTTAGTAATCATAGAGCTCACCTCAACCGTACAGTCATCAGGTAAACCTGCAATTGTTCCATTATTACGTGTATTTACATGCATAATAGTTCGTTTATCGTTATAGATAGAACTCATTAACTCACAAGCGGCTTCTGAGTAATACTGACCACCACGCTTTTCTAACTCTTTTGGTTTCTCATTCAGATCTGGATTACGATAAATATCAAACAAACGATCTTCCATCTCTTTAACGACTTCGCCACGAGTTCCTTCTCCATCAGCTTCCTTTATTTCTTGTTGCATAATGTCATCACTCATATAGTAATAACGTAGGTAAGCACACGGGATCATACCCATTTTAGATAGTAGCTCTTTCGACCATGCAAAAGGGGGAATATTCTTAGGAACTAATTTATCATTACCCGCAATAATCTCATTAACGATATACGCAAGTTTATCTTGACCTTCATGTAAAATCTGACGAGCCCAAATAAAATGGTTTAACCCCGCAACTTGCATAATTACATCTTCTTCTTTAGCACTTAGTATTTCTGCAACACCCTTTTGCATAATTACAGGAACATTACATAAACCGACAGTTTTTACTTTAGTGTGTTTTAAAACAGCTTCAGTCACCATACCCGATGGATTAGTAAAATTAAGTAACCATGCATCAGGACATAATTCTTCAATATCTTTACAAATATCAAGCGTGATTGGGATAGTTCGACACGCATTTGCAAAACCACCAAGGCCATTTGTTTCCTGTCCTATCATTCCATATTTTAATGAAATACGTTCATCTCGAATTCGGCCTTCTAAACAACCCGCTCTAAATTGAGAACAGATAAAGTCAGACCCTTCTAATGCTTCACGACGGTTTAGCGTTACTTTTACCTTTATATCCAAATTTTCACGTTTAATCATACGACGAGCCAAACCCGCAATAATTTCTACCTTATCTTTTCCGTCTTCAATATCAACCAGCCATAACTCACTTAATGGTAATTCATGCTTTCGCTTTAATAGCCCTTCAATTAACTCTGGCGTATAGCTTGAACCACCACCGATCACAGCAATTTTTAAAGATTTTTTCATTCTGATTCCCTCAATATAAATTAGACTAGTTAATTAAACGTAAAGTTGACTTAACTAACAAACCATATAAAAATACTTATGAATTAGTAAAACTAATGTATAGATATAAAAGAAGAACTCCATGAATAATAAACAATCGTTACTAGCAAATTTATATACATTCAATATTGCAGCAAAAAGCTTAAGTTTTACGATTGCAGGAGAAGAACTTTTTTTAACTCAAGGAGCAATAAGCCAGCGCATTAAACAACTGGAACTCCAATTAGGATTTACCTTATTCATTCGATTAACTCGAAAGTTAGAGCTCACTGAAGAAGGAAAACGTTTATGGGATGTATTAGACTCTTCTCTTGAAACTATTTTTTCTGAAATCGAAGACATTCAATTTAATGAGCTCAGTGGAGAGCTTTACATAGGCGTTGCTCCTACTTTTGCGCAATCATGGTTAATGCCTAGACTGCCTGAATTTCAAGCACTATACCCTAACCTAAATCTAAAGATTCGAGTAAAAGCAAGCCCATTAGATTTCAAACATGAACCTGTTGATCTCGCCATTTATTACAGTAATGGACAGCACCCAGATCTTCATTGCGAAAAACTTTTTGATGAATACCTCACACCTATTTGTACGCCTCATTACGCCCAAAAATTCACCCAGCATCCTTTTAATATAAATAATGCTTGTCTAATTCATTGTACTGAATCATTAGATTCTATACGCACAGATTTTGAATGGATATACTGGCTATCTATGACAAATAAACCAACTCCAACACAAACGAAAAACTATGTCTTTAACCATTCAGAAATGGCGATATCTGCAGTAAGAAATGGAATGGGTATTGGCATTGCTCGTACCAATCTCATAAGTACATACTTAGAAAGTGGCGAATTAATAACTCCTTTTGAATCAATATCCTCTAATCTTAGTTACAATTTGATTTGCCCAAAAGGCCATGAACACCGCCCTAAATATCAAGCATTTACTCGTTGGCTACAACGAAAAATAAAAGAGCAGGACTAATATTTACCCCTGCTCTATCTTCATAAGCCCGAAATATTAAAACAACGTTAAGCCGAAGGCTTTTTTCACATTATGTAAAACTTGATTCGACTCTTCTTGAGATTTCTCACTGCCTTGTTTCAGAATATCAATAAGTTGCGCTTTATCTGAAATATACATTTCTCTACGTTCTCGAATCGGTTTTAATATCTCTTGCAAGCACTCTTCTAAGATTTTTTTAGTCATGCCATCACCTAAACCACCATTTTGGTATTTATTTTTAAGTTCATTGACATAAGCAATATCAGGATGAAAGGCATCCAAATAAGTAAATACCACATTGCCTTCTACTTGACCCGGATCTTCCACACGTAAATGAGTTGGGTCGGTATACATTGCTTTTACCGCTTTAGAAATATCTTTTTCACTAGAATTTAAAAGAATACAGTTACCCATGGATTTTGACATTTTAGACTTACCGTCAACACTAGGCAAACGCGGCATCTTACTTAATAACGGACGGCATTCAACAAGAATTTCCTCTTGAGCAATATGATTCAACTTTCTCACTATTTCATTCGTTTGCTCTATCATCGGTAATTGATCATCACCGACAGGAACTAATGTTGCTCTAAATGCCGTAATATCTGCTGCTTGGCTAATTGGATAAGTAAGAAAACCCGTTGGAATAGAAGAACCAAATGATTTATTTGCAATCTCATTTTTAACCGTTGGATTTCTTTGTAAACGAGCAACCGAAACTAAGTTTGAATAATACATTGTAAGTTCAGATAACGCAGGTATCGCTGATTGCAAACAAATCGTCGTTTTTAAAGGATCGATACCAACAGCAAGATAATCAGCCACCACATTCAGTATATTAGATGATACCTTATGAGGATTATGACCATTATCTGTTAAGCCTTGTAAATCAGCGACTAAGATCGTTTGCTCATACTGATTTTGCAATTGAACTCGTTGTTGCAAAGAGCCTACAAAGTGCCCTAAATGCAGCTGACCTGTCGCTCTATCACCAGTTAAGATTTTTTCTTTTTGGTTTGATTTATACGTAATGTTTTTATTTTTCATGATATTGCCTCTAGATAATTAAACCATCGGAGACAAATATTGCGAGTATTCATAAGCAGTCTTCCGACGGCTTTGAATATTTACATATAGATATGATTCAGCGCCGCTCTATAAAATAGAACGCCACCAACAAATTGAGATGAATGTAACTTGAGTATTCATAATCATGATTTAAAGCTATCACCATAAAAATCAGGACTCAAGTACTTTTTCACACCACAGTGAAACATTAATGACATGAAAATTCACTAAAACTGTCAGAAAATCGCCTCAAAATCGTCATAAAGTCTCTCTAGGATGACAATCAAATTATTGATGTAGTCCAAAAGGATAGAGACAAATGAAAACATTGCTAACCAGTGCGACATTACTCGTTACTACTTTATCAACGCCATTAATGGCAAAAGAAGCCGACATTCAATCCCTTGTCAATGCAGCCCAAAAAGAAGGCCAAGTATACAGTGTTGGTATGCCGGGAAGCTGGGCAAACTGGAAAGATACATGGAACGATTTAAATAAATTGTATGGCCTAAAGCATCAAGATACGGACATGAGTTCAGCTCAAGAAATTGCGAAATTTGCAGCAGAAAAGAACAACGCCACTGCCGATATCGGTGATATTGGCTTTGCTTTTGCACGAGTTGCAGTAAAAAAAGGCGTTACACAAGCCTATAAACCAACCACTTGGGATTCAATCCCTGATTGGGCGAAAGATAAAGACGGTCACTGGGCACTTGCTTATACAGGCACGATCTCTTTCATCTCAAATAATAAGTTAGTGAAAAATCCACCAACATCTTGGGATGATTTATTACAAGGAAACTACAAAGTCAGCGTTGGTGATGTTGGTGTGGCAGCACAAGCAAATAACGCCGTATTAGCTGCCGCTTTTGCAAAAGGTGGGGATGAAAGCAATCTAAAACCTGCGATTAAATTCTTTGCAGAGTTAGCCAAACAAGGTCGCTTATCTTATACCGACCCGGGTTTAGCTAATCTAGAAAAAGGGGAAGTCGAAGTTGCGCTACTGTGGGACTTTAATGCTTTAAATTATCGTGACAAATTAGGGCGAGATCGCTTTAGTGTTAATATTCCTCAGGATGGCTCTGTTATTTCTGGATATACTACTATCATAAATAAATTTGCTAAAAATCCAAATTCAGCAAAATTAGCACGTGAATACATCTTCAGTGATCAAGGACAGATTAACTTGGCAGAAGGCTACGCCCGCCCTATTCGTAGTGATGTTGTGTTGCCACAATCAATCCAAGATAAGTTAATTCCTAACGATCAATACACCAATGTTCAGCCTGTAAGTGATTTTAAAGCGTGGGAAAGATCCGCTCGTAAATTACCTCGCCAATGGCAAGAAAACGTATTAATTAACCAGCAGTAAGTGAATCCCATGAGCAGTAAGACTATTCTTGTTGTTCTCGATGGCCTTAATTATCAAGTAGCTCATGATTGTATGGGCTACTTAACAGGGTTAATTGAGCACCAAAGAGCAACACTATATAAAATTCAATCCGAATTACCTTCAATGTCTCGCCCATTATATGAGTGTTTATTAACGGGTATATCTCCTGTAAATAGTGGCATTGTAAACAATGATATTGTGCGATTATCTAACCAAGATTCCATATTCAGTTTAGCGACAAGCCAAGGTAAAACAACGGCAGGCGCTGCTTATCATTGGGTTAGTGAACTCTATAATATCGCTCCTTATCATGCGACACGTGATCGCTTTACCAACAACAAGCAACTCAACATTCAGCATGGTTGTTTCTATCATTGGGATCACTACCCTGATGAAGCATTATTTCTTGATGCTGAGCACCTGCGTCGTACGCACCAACCGGATTTTTTATTAATCCACCCAATGAATATTGATGATGTTGGACATAAATTTGGTCTGGATTCTCGTCAATATCGAAATAGTGCCCGCACTGCTGACATTATTTTATCTAACTACATTGATGACTGGGTAAACGACGGCTATCAAGTCCTTATTACCAGCGATCATGGTATGAATAACGATCTATCACATGGTGGAAATCTACCAGAAGAGCGTGACGTCCCCTTATTTGTTATTGGAGAGCGCTTTGCTCACCAAGCATCCGATAACATCCAGATTAAGCAAACGGATATTTGCGGTGTGTTATGTCAATTATTAAGCCTTAAACACAACAAAACCTATCCTCAGGAATTATTAGTATTATGAGTAGTTCTGCAGTCACTCACCCAAGCAACGCATCAAATAAATCGATTGTTGCTTGGATAAAGAAAATGAAACCAGCAATTTGGCTTGCTCCATTAGCGCTGTTTTTTTATCTCTTTCAATTAGCGCCTATGATTTGGGTATTCATCAATAGTTTCATTTATGAAGATGAATACTCATTTGAAAACTACCAAGAAATATTCGATTCTAGCTTTATGCTACAAGGGTTTAGTAACAGTCTATGGTTATCGATATGGTCCAGTTTAATAAGCTTAATGATTGCGACACTCTTGGTTTCGTCACTTCGTCGCATTGATAGTAAGCTACGTGATGGCATTATTGCTTTCACTAACATGAGCAGTAACTTTTCAGGTGTACCATTAGCGTTTGCTTTCATTATCATTCTTGGTGTCAATGGGGCATTTACCCTATTACTTAAACAATACGGATTAATAGATGACTTTAATCTCTATGGGAAATGGGGATTGCTTTCTCTATACATCTACTTTCAGATCCCACTTGCCGTGTTATTACTTTATCCCGCTTTTGATGCATTAAGTGATGATTGGCAAGCGGCATCAGCATTACTTGGCGCTAAAACATGGCAGTACTGGACCAAAATAGCGCTGCCAGTACTCTTCCCTGCGCTACTAGGTACATTCATTATTCTTATCGCCAACGCCATAGGGGCTTATGCGAGTGTATATGCCTTAACCAATGGTAACTACAACGTAATTACTGTACGTATCGCTAGTCTTGTTTCTGGTGATTTATTCCTAGAACCAAATTTAGCGGCCGCTATTTCCGTTATATTAATGGCCATTCTGGCTTTTATTACCATAGTTAATCAGTGGCTTATCGCTAGGAGTTATCATGCAAAACGCTAATACCGCATTTCATAAATCGGTGGTTTACTCTATTGTCGGATTAATGATGATCCCCATCATCGCTACTTTTATTTATTCGATTTCATCTCGTTGGGGAGCCACCATTTTACCCGATGGATTTTCTCTACAATGGTATGGTCAACTCTTAACAGATGAGCGATTTTTAGCCGCTTTTGGACGCTCATTATTTATTGACATTTCTGCATTAACGCTAAGTGTTGTCTTAATTGTCCCTGCTATTTTTGTTGTGTTTTATTACTTTCCAAAACTCGACAAAGTAATGAATATTCTGATCTTATTGCCTTTTGCAGTACCACCTGTGGTCTCCTCTGTTGGATTATTGCAAATCTATGCAGATAGCAGTATCCCTTTAGTGGGAACGCCTTGGATATTAATTGGAACCTACTTTACCATTGCACTTCCATTTATGTACCGTGCTATCGCAAATAGCTTTGAATCCATTAATTTACAAGATCTTATGGATGCAGCTCATTTATTAGGGGCCAGTACAACAAGAGCATTTCTCTTGATCATTCTTCCGAATTTACGTAAAGGACTAATGGCCTCACTTTTTCTCTCTTTCTCTTTTTTACTAGGTGAATTTGTCTTCGCTAATATCTTGGTTGGCACACGCTATGAAACCTTACAAATCTATCTCTACAATATGCGTCAAACCAGCGGACACTTCACGTCTGCATTAGTGATGACCTATTTCTTGTTTATCTTTTTACTGACTTGGTTAGCAAGTCGCTTTAACCGAGGTATTAAATCATGAGCTATGTAAACGTAAACCAATTAACAAAACGTTTTGGTGACAATACGGTTTTTGAAAACGTAAATTTTAATATAGAAAAAGGCGAGTTTATTACTTTACTAGGTCCAAGCGGATGCGGTAAATCAACCCTACTTCGTAGCCTAACAGGATTAGATCCTATCAATAATGGTGAAATTTGGGTTAATGGCGAAAACATAACAGAACAAACACCACAGCAGCGTGGTATTGGCATGGTATTTCAATCTTATGCGCTTTTTCCAAATATGACCGTAAAAGAAAACATCGCTTTTGGTTTAAAAATGAAAAAGATAGACGTAAATACGATTGAAAAAGAAGTCTGTAAAGTTATTGAATTAGTTGATTTAAAGGGTAAAGAAGATCGCTACCCTCATCAACTTTCAGGTGGGCAACGTCAACGAGTAGCACTCGCTAGGGCCCTGGTTGTAAAACCGAGGATCTTACTACTTGATGAGCCTTTATCTGCACTTGATGCCAAAATAAGAAAGCGTCTCCGACAGCAGATCCGCGATATTCAAAAAGAACTAAACTTAACTACGATCTTTGTTACTCATGATCAAGAAGAAGCCATGATCATGTCAGATCGCATCTTCTTAATGAATCAAGGTGAGATTGTTCAGCAAGGATCACCCGAAGAGATTTATACTCAACCTGCAAATGAATTTGTGGCAAGCTTCATGGGACATTACAATTTGGTTGATGCACCAAAAGCCAAACAATTATTTGATATTGAAACCGAATGGAAAGTCGCTATACGCCCTGAATCGATTTATGTAAAAGAAGAAGGCAGGCACTATGCTGAACATATTTCTTCACCAAAACAAGGGATTATCAAAAATCATCAACTGCTTGGTAATGTCATTCGCTATCAAGTGGATGTTAATGATTGCGACTTAACCGTTGATTTACTTAATCGTTCATCAGAAAGACTATTAGCAGCGGGAAGTAAACTAGAGTTACTTTTTAATCTTAACGAAATTCAGCCAGTGAGAGCCTAAACATGACACACCCACTTTATATATTTGATCTTGATGAGACCTTGATTAATGGTGATTGCGCCATGATTTGGAATGAATTTTTAGTTGATAAAGGCATTGTCACAACACCTGATTTTTTAGAAGAAGACAAACGCTTAATGACGCTGTATTCACGAGGTTTAATGGACATGGAAGATTATCTTACCTTTGCCATGTTCCCACTAAAAAACATACCAACAGATCAAGTAGAAGTACTCGTTGAAGAGTGCGTTAAACAACACATACTTCCTCTTTTATTCCCAGAAGCGAAAATACTCATTAACCAGCTAAAAGCAGATAATGTAGATATGATTGTTATTTCAGCTTCTGTCAGTTTTCTTGTAAAAATCATAGCCAAGAACATAGGTATAGAGCATGCAATTGGAATTGATTTAAAAGAAAAAAATGGCTGTTATACAAGACATATACTTGGTGTTCCAAGTTACAGAGAAGGCAAAGTATCTCGACTAACAGAATGGTTAAATGGAGGAGATAAAACCTATTCTAGTCTTCATTTTTATACTGATTCAATCAACGATTTACCATTATGCTTGTACGCAGATCATACGTACTTGGTAAACCCTTGTGAACAATTAGCAGTATATTCTAAAAAGAAAAATTGGCCGATACTTGCTTGGTGAAGCCAATAAATCAAAAATTATCCTTAATTTTCGTGATAACTGGTTTAAAACGAAACCATAAAATTACCAATAGTTTGATTATGGCTATTGGTAATACTGCCTTCACCTGTCTCTTCACTGTATGAGAAATCAACATCAAGCGAATCAAGTTGTCCTTTCATTAAAAGATTACGTAGTAATACATCGCTGTTTAATTGATGAACTACTGCGTCCCACGACACATTGTTTTTAAAAATTGTGAAATTTACGTTCATTAAATACCTTTATATTTTGATAGTTTTTTTCAATTTTCATTTTATAAATTAAAGAGTTCGTAAAATGAAAATAAAATAATGTAATTTGAATTTGTTGTAGAAAAATGATGGATTAAAACTAATGAAGTAGATGTTACTGAGAGATTTATGGCAAGTACGAAACAGGAGCAGATGTTTGAAATGTTGCAATCTTACAAGTAGAGCTAATTTAAGTATTAATTGTGCATTATAAAGTAGCGCAAATGGCGTAAACACCACCTGCGCAACTTATTTGAAATTAAAGCGCTACAACGTTAGCAGCTTGAGGGCCTTTTTGGCCTTGCTCAACTTCAAAAGAAACTTTTTGGCCTTCAGCAAGAGTTTTGAAACCTTCTGAAGCGATAGCACGGAAATGTACGAATACGTCAGCGCCGCCGTTATCTTGAGTGATGAAACCGAAACCTTTTTCTTCGTTAAACCATTTAACGATACCAGTTGTTTTAGACATATTATGTCCCTTCTTAGTAAAAATTCATAAAAATCGCATTATGCGATGTGCTTGAGCTTGAATTATTAAATGTGGCGATAAAGCTAAGGGAGACACTGAGGATAACAACACTTACGAAGAAATTCTGAGGCTTACTTTTACTTGATGTTCACTAACAACTCTGAGCAACAGAGCGAGGACAATAGTACTTGATTACTGATCTTTGTAAAGGCTTTTTTAATTTTTTTAAAAAAACTGTAAAAATGTTCTGTTATATAAATATTTATATTCCATCCACATACAAGTACAAAAAACCGCCATAACAATGACGGTTTTATCTTTACAATCAATAACTTTAAAATGAAAAATTAAATTGCTTGATCACTTATAGAAAATAAAAATTGAGCATCTTGATTTGAGTGATCAGGTAGCTTCATTTTAATTACAGGAATAGCAATGCCTGTTGTTTGATAAAAATCTTTTTGATAACTTTGGGCTTCATTTCGTCCATTATAGCCAGAATCAGCTGTATAGAAAAAAGCTTGTATAGGTAATTCTCTACCTATATTTTGTGGCCATACAGCTAATCTTAGCTCATTTTGAGTACCAAATGATTCACTAGAAATCTTAGCCATTGATTTAATACCTTCAGAAAAGTTTCTAGATGTATCAGATGGTGCAGTCTCTCTTAAGTTAAACGAACATTGATGATGGTGCTTATCGCCATGCGTATCATAATAATGTGATTTCCACTCTGATGCCGTATAAATATTTTGTTGGTCACAAGAACGACTAGAACCCTTATAATCAATATTCTCTCCACAACCATTATAATTACGATGATTTGAATCTGCATCGATAGGGAAGAAACATAGATAATCTAAATCTCTTTTACCTTGTGGAGCACCAAATATTTGATAAATAATATAACCACTATCATAACCATAAGCCAATCTAGTATATTTTGAATCTTTGCGTAAATAAGAAAACGATACCCCACCACTTTTTATTGCATTTGGGCTTGGATTCCAAACGTGATAATTACCAGGCTTATTACCACGGAAAGTAATCCCCGAACACAAAAACGCAGGAGAACCATTACAATCTTGCGAAGTATCATTGTAATCCTTCTTTAATGCATCGACTAATGAACTACCTTGCTGTTGTGTAATAACACTACTACCACTACGGCTTACCGCAGTACTATCATCAGAAACATCATTTGCCAACACAGACAAACTAAGAGGTAAAACAAACCAACTGATCAATTTTATAAATTTCATAATATATTCCATATATTTTAAGTTGTAATTAATGCACATCACTGCGGTCAATACACGTTACGTAATCGGTATACGTGTCATAACCGTCATCGCTATTACCATTACTCAAATCAAGCCAGAAATGAGCATCGGGATCAGAACCAGACCCTGATACGGTCGATGACCAGTAATATGTATTGGTTGGCCATTGATATCTCCCCATATCACCGTATTCATTCTGCAACGTTTTCAGATCCCAGATTGTTGGCAATTTCCATGATGAACTGCCTCCAATACGTAAACCTTCACAAAATTGCTTTGCTGTGTTTGGATGATATTTAGGATATTTATAGCCATTTTCATTGTTGTACCCATCATAATTATGATAAGAACCAACCTGGTCTAATTGCTCAACATTGACTGGACAAGAAACTTTAGCGCCACTTGATAACGTCACCATTCCACCATCGTTTGAGCAAGTAGGTGTATATTTATCATCATCTTCAGTGATAGCTAATGACGTTATACAACTTTGATTTCCTTCAATTTGCCCTGTACTTTTAGGGACAACACAGAACTCAATGTGCTGGCCAACAAGAGAGGCATCGTTTTTCAAATTGAAAGTAGAAGAGAAATGCTCTGTTCCTTTATCTCGATATAATTCTTCGTGAGTTTCCACCACAGTCCAGGTGCGCAAACTGTTTTTTTCTTCTGCACCAGAATCAGCTGCAACATAAAGATAATCACCTTTTAATTTCTCGCCTATAACTGGCACATCAGGGGTTATTCGTAACGATGATACTGAAGGTAAACTCTCTTCCCCTGTCTTCCATGTTGTCACTTCATCACCACAACTAGGGTGATATGCAAGAAAATAAGATACGCTGTTATCAGGGGCTTGCGTGGAGTACAAATCAATAGGCATGCCATCGCAAGTCAATGTAATATCATCAACATTAGCGCCATTAGCCCAACTGTTTAAAATATTACTTCCTGCCCCCAAGCCTTGGTGGTTTACAGCAGCAAATGCATTACCACTGGCAATGGTTTCACTAGCAGGAGCAACAAATGCATTTAAAGCATCAGGTGACAGTTCTGCACTTTGTAACGCATCAATATAATTCCCATCACTATCAAGTACCAAAGCACCTTCATTGGATGTTCTCGTCACTAAACGGGTATTTTCGCCATACGTTTTTTGAGTATGCTGGTTGCCCCATTGCGCCAGTTTTCCGGTTGATATATCCGTGGCAATAAAGCTGCATCGAGTCGCACTTAACTGGGGACTTTTCATATTTAGTAAGAAACTAGAAGTTGATGAATTTATCTTTCCTCCACAAGCATCATCTCCCCACGCATAAATAGTTGAATTAGAGATAACCGCAAAGGCTTTTTCTGTTGCTTGTATACTCGAACTTCCAGAACTATTTAAAATAGAAGAAATATCACTAGGAATAGTGCCTGACTCTGAATTATCTCCCCCCCATGCAACGTATTTATTACTCTGTGTTTTAACTAGAAACGCATCTTTCGTAGCATAAATAGACTGTACAACTTCATTTTTTAAAGCCTTTTTAGCCTCTTTAGATATTGTTCCCCCAGCGGTACCGTCACCCCACGCCTTAATCTTTCCTGATTCTAAAAGCGCAACCCAAGCAATAGGTTCACCGATAGTACCTCCAGAGTGATAAATTGAGCGTATAGAGTCAGAAGACGTAATTGCATCAATCGTGTTCTCTGTTCCTGTCGACGGAGTATATTCAATAAGTGAACCATCGGTTTTTACTATCATGAATGATTCTGTTCCCGGATAAACAGACTGGATATTCTCAATCGATTTCTCTTCACCACGAGTAACACCATTTCCCCAAGCAACGCCTTGGTGGAATACAGGATCTAAAGCCAGAAAAGCATTACCAGATGCATACATTTGGCTTGGTTTAATAAATGCTAATAATTCATCTAATGTACTTCCTGCTTCTATTTCCCCCCCAAACTGCGGATTACCAAATGCCATCACATTTTGATATTCACCCTTATCTTGTATGATAAAAGCACCTGCAGCGAGGTTAATCCCAGCAGTACCTGGTAATGGTTCACTATTATTAAAGCGATAATTATTTGTTTGATTAAACCAACTGTTATTCGCTTCACTTTGAGGGATTAACATTGGTTGTGCAGCCATCACTACTGGACTTAATACATTAGCCAATAGAAGTGCGATAATAGACTTTTTCATTATTATTCCTTTGTTATTATTTTTATTACTCATTGAACACACCATCAGGAACAGAATTGCCCCACATCACGACAGCACCGCTTCCCCTAACATAAAACCCCCCTACAACTTCCTCCTCGAACTCAGAAAACGTATTAAAACTACCAATTTGAGAAATATCAGAAAGATCATTAATGGCACTACGTAAATTCAAACTAGAGTCATCAGAAGAAAGACACTGATGTCCATCAGGAATACAACCACCTTGGTTTAGCCCTCCCCACGCATACACATCATCCATCGCCTTCATCAAAAAAGCGTGATTATTGCCAATGACATTAGCTATTGAGAAGGTAGGAATATTGCTTGGCAGTGCTCCGCCATATTTCTTATCTCCCCACACAAAAAGATGTGAGCTGTCGTATAAAGCAATGGCTTTTTCTGTTGATGCACAATGAAAATCATCGGTAATCGTTGTTGCATCTAACTCTGTTTGAATATTTGATGGGATATAACCAGCACCGTAATCATTTCCCCATGCAGCAACACCTTTATTGCCATCAGAAATAGCAACAAACGATGCATCAGATGCACATAAACGGGTAATAGGGTTTGTATTAGTAAAGTCAATAGCCGCAGAACTTAGTAATCCACCATAATATGAATCACCCCATGCTTTTACCTTCCCTGATGTGGTGATCCCAGCAAAGGCATAACGAGTCGCGTACACCGTTTGGATATTTTGGTGCTGCTCAAATGGACTATGTCCCCATGAATAAGCATTTCCATCATTATCGAGTACAGTAAAACTGTCTTGAGACGTGACAATATCTTTAATTGATAAAGCGGATTTCATTTCATCAGGTAATGTGCCGCCATATATGGATTGTCCCCACGCAACAAGCTTTTGTTTACCACTTGGCATATCAAACACAGCTAAAAATGCTTGAGCAGTATGATAAATTGCCTTTGGTAAACCATCTTTGCTTAACAACTTATCAATACGTTTTTGTGCTTCACTTGATATTGAGCCACCACGAACCATATCCCCAGCCGTATTTATTCCACCATCTTTTAAAATGGCAGCCATAGCATAAGGCGCTGGAAAAATTTCTTCGACCTGATTGATATAAGATGGCGTCGTATCAAACTGCCCCCAAATAATGGCATCATCTGACTCACTTTTTATCGCAAAGCCATCAAGCATAGAATACACTTCTTTCGCTTTAGGTAAGTTAGGGGCATTAGTCACTTCAGAGCCATAACCAATTAATGAAGCATCGCCCTCAGAGCTAAGAGATAACGCCGCAGAATTACTTGTTACAAAGGAAACATCATCTTTTGCATCCGTGATTGGTGCATTGTATAAACTGAAGTTTTTAGTTTGATTTAAATAACTGAATAACGCATTTTTATTATCAATATCTCCATTAGTAATTAATTCACTTCTGCATTCATTTTCTGATGGTAAATATGCTCCAGACTTACTGATTGCTGATATACAATAACTTAAATACTTACCAGCAAGATCCTTGGGAATACTAACAGAAATTGAATAATCTTCCGTTTCACCTGATGATAATAAATCATCACTTTTACAGGTAGAAAACTCATCATTTAAAATACAAGTATAATACTGAATTACTATATTATCACTTGGTTCAACCAAATAACTTATACTAGTCTTTTTATTTTCTATTGGTGGCGATGTCAAATATAAATCTTCTATTTGTATTACAGCTAACTT
The DNA here is from genome assembly GCF_023983475.1 of Aliivibrio fischeri ATCC 7744 = JCM 18803 = DSM 507. NCBI lineage: Bacteria > Pseudomonadati > Pseudomonadota > Gammaproteobacteria > Vibrionales > Vibrionaceae > Aliivibrio > Aliivibrio fischeri. Next base: position 336,330 of record NZ_CP092713.1, on the reverse strand, counting down.
TTGAGAAAAAGCGATATCGCAATTAGTTATTAAAACAATTGCAAATATTAAATTTAATACATTAAATTTCATTAATATTTTATTCCAGATAAAAAAAGCCTCTATAAAGAGGCTTTATATATTGTTATTAATTTATTTATCTTCACATACAACTAAAGCAAGCGAGTTAGGAGATTGACTGAAAACTTCAAAATCAGCTTTATCATCATCATAGCCAACAGTCATATAGTTACCAAAGTAAATTCCAGGTTCTTCCGTATCAAGCACCGAACTCCAAAACATACGAATGTTATTAGGCCAATGCTCTGTTTCACCACCAGCAACTGAATGAGCATTCATATAATTAGAAAACTCAGTAGCATCTTTAACTAACTCTAAACCTCGATTGTTACATTCCTTTATAGCTTGATCTATTTTCAAAGCAGCGAACCCATAAGCACTAGCACTTTCTGGAACTTCAACACCATCGCCATTAGTGAATACTATATTTTCAGGCTGCTCATCAAATGTTGTTTCAGATTCTAACATTGGTCGATAATACTTATCCGCAATATTACCTCCTGGATAGTTTTCTTGAATTACAAATGGTTTAGCGTCATCAACCGAACCACTACCAAAATCATCTGTAACGGTTACTGAAACTGCCACAACTAGATTCATACCTGCAACTACATCAACATCACCAGTACCATCATTATATTTTTCAGGAATTGTATAATTTATCTCATTTTTATTTGTTGTTGAGTGAACTAATGTCCCATTAATAAACCACTTATATTCGGTATCAGTAAAGTCATCCATTGTTAGAGGTTCATCAGGAGTCGTACTATCTGGATCAAACACATCAAAATCTAACGTTACAGTTTCGGTTGGTGCAATAAATTTACCAACAAGAATACTTGATATTGTAGTATTACCAATTCTAGGATCCTTATCTTTAGTCTGTAGATTATATGTACTTACATTATTTAAAGATAAATTATCAGAACACTCGATTGCTGAAGTATCTTCTAATTTATTAATATAAGAAACACATGCAGATAAAACCTGACTATTACCTAAAATGTCAGGAGTCACCTTTAATTGAGAACCAGAACCAACAATTACATTCTTTTCATCTTTCCAAATATATTCAGGGTTTTTTATTTGATCTTCTTGTAAATCTGATTTAACTGTTAATACCGTATTTGGATAAATTTCTTGACCCTGATGTTCAATATATACATTAGCCGATGCAGTTCCAACTACACCTACACTAATCAATGAAATCACTGCCAACTGATTTAATTTAAAATACATAATTTATATTCTCCAACCACTATTATTGTGGTTAATTATTTATAGTTTAATAAGAAGCATCTATTATTAAATGCCTATTTACTTACACACACCGAATTAATAAAGGTCTTACCTGTAAAATCCGGATCATTAAAGCCAGCGTTACGATCTTCATTAAAAAGAACATCAACGTTAGCAAAAACTAAAGGATCTAATTGTGAACTTGTAAAGCCAGCATTAGTCGCTATATTTCCATTAACAAATGACACCCAACCAGTAGTTGTTGAATGAAATGAAAAAACATTTGGTGGAGTTATTAGACTTACAGTACTTTTTGATAAACCAATTAAAGAACGATTCAAAGCTGTCAAACTATAAGCCGACGATGATAACTCCAACATATTTTGTTCTAAATCGTCATGGTTAGAACCATGGCCTTCAACATCAACTCCCGAAACAGGTAAATACCATTTTTTTCCGTTATCCGATAACAATCGACATGAATCTGCTTTAATGTCTTTACTATAAAGTGCCCAATAATAGCCATAAGATTCCGAAGGACCTGTATCAACGGAAGCAGGAAACTCACCTTCACTAAATTTCAGTTTTTGTGCATTTTTTGCTTCTGTTATTGTTAATGGTCTATGGTAATAAGCGTCATCTCTTGTACCACTCAAAGAATCTAAATAACGTCCTTCTGCCGAACCAGGGATCAAGATTTCACGTATCGGCTCTATACCTCGAGAGTAAAATAATGGCTTATCTGGTGTTTCAGGATAATATGCACCACCTGTGACGCACTCCGTATCATCCGTACATATCTCAGCATCCCCTTTTGCCGAAAGAGGTGTCGCTTCTGAGGCATTAACACAATATTCATACCCAAGTTCGGTACTATCAATACAAAAACTGATGTCTTTACCAATAAAATACGTAGCATCTTTAGGTAAAGGGTCTCCATTTGCTTCAGCAACAAGCCAATCCCAATCATCAAGTTGGTTATCAAGACTCACCTGTTGATCTCTACTACTTCCCATATCCATTAAGCCCGGAACTAATTCCACAGCCTTATCTCTAGTGCCTATGGTGTAAGATAAATTAGTACCTACACCACCTTCTCCTTCAGCAATCTCAACTCTGTCTTCAGCTTTATCGTTTGTCCAACCATCTTGTGCGCTTAAATTGGCTTTCCATTTTGTATCGCCAGTTAGCCCATATATGTTCGCGGTTAACGTCGCGCCATATTCCAATGAGCCGGTAATTTTAGTGCCAATTCCTTTTGTTGAATCACAATTCAGTGGACCAACTTGAGTGCCCTCTCCAATTGGGAGAACACAAGCTCGAATGGTTTTATCAATATAACGGCGGTTAATATCATACATACAATCCTTACCAGCTCCGGAGTCACATTGAGTAAATTCTGGCATATGATCATCGCCCAAAGTATGAGTAACAAAACCAAATATACTCTTACCTTCAGGGATTCCTGCACCGTTATCATCATAGGTATAAGAAGCACTTATGGTATTTCCAGGTAGAGGAAAAACTGACGAATCTATCGACACTTCTGCAGAAATATCCGATGAAAGCCCAATACTTAAATCTGTACAATATTCATCACCAATTAATTCACCTGTTTTTGCTGATGGAGTAACACATCCAGATACTGTTACGCCTAATAACGAACTTGCATCTGAAACAGGCAAGATATAATCATCAGCACCAGGAATATCGACACCATCTTTTAGCCAGCGAAAAGTAAACTGTTCAACATCAGGCTCGTCTCCTTCTTCATCGTAATATGTCCCAGTCAACTCCAACTGTTTATCTGCAATATTACCAATAATCTGTTCATCAAGAACTTGAGGGGCATGGTTTGATGTCGGATCCGTAGGCCGGCTAGGCATAAGATCCGTATCTCCATTCTTACAACTAACTAAAGAGACCAAAGTAGTTAATACAACAATAGATTTATTCATATTAAGACCCAACCCTACGGTTAAACTGAATAACCACTCGACGATTCAGAGCCGATTCATTTCTCATAAGATCTTCATTTACAAGCGGGTCTGCTGAACCTTTAGAATTAATGAGAATTCTTTCTTCATCCACACCAGCTTTAATCAGCATATCTGCAGCGTAAGTTGCTCTTCGTAAAGATTCGATATCATTTGCTGAATCCGTTCCTTTTGCGTCGGTGTAACCTGTGATGCTTACTTTCCCTTGTCCCTGCTTAACGCTTAACGCCAGTTCATTCCATGAGTGCCATTGCTTACTTTCAACAACAAAACGGCTTTCCCCAAATTCAAAATGAAGCGTAACTTGCTCTGGATAATAGGTTGCTTCAGGGACCAGTTTTACAATCGTTTCAGGCTTAGGCTCTGGTTTTGCTTTAAATTTATAAGTCAAACCAAGAGAGGTGAAGTAGAGGTCACTTTTACCCGTTTTAGCATTACCTATACCGTCAATAACTGAGGTTCCAAATCGTAAGCTCCAGTTTGGAGCAAGCGCATATTCCGCACCAATTTCCCAAATACCGTCTAGACTAGAATCGGATTCGAACATGCCAAGATGTACATTATCGTTGCCTGAAACCGATAAATAGTTATAAGCAGCACCACCTTTTGCATAAAGATCAAGATTATCGGTTACTGGTAGTGATAACTTCACAGATAAATCAACACCCGTAGCATTTGAATAATAACCATCACCAACCCCGTAAAAAGTCTTAGGGCTTCCGTAATCATGCCAGCTACCTTCTAAGGCAAACCAAGAATTAAACTGATAACCACCATAAAGGCCACCACCAGTGACATAATTTTTACACTCGATAGCATTTGATGAACACGCACCTAAAAAGTGACTAACGCCAACCTGCCCACCTAAATACACATGAGATTGTTCTTCTTTTGATTCAGAAGCTACAGTTCCATTAGAGATAATTAACATTATTGCCAATAGTAAGGCTTTTATTTTTATTATGTAATTATCGTTATAAATTTTATGTTTTATCACTTTACTTTACCTTTATAACTAGCCAAATTTAAAACAAAGACAAACTTCATTTTAATTTATATTCTATTTATGTATTTATATAAGACTCAGATTGAGCAGATGATTGAAATCGACACTTATTTGCCATCTCTAGTGATTTCAATATACTCTTCATTCTTTCCTCACTTATTGACGATTTTTTTTCTTTAGGTTCTTTAATATCAAAGCTTTTCTTACTTACGAATTTATCGTCACTGTTTTTTATACGATATTCAAAATAGCTGGATAATATTAGATCTAAAGAAATACTTTCATATCTCTCATAACAACGCTCTAAGCGTTTAATCGTTCTTCTCTCTACAGGATTCATTTTCATTAGCCACGGGTTACCTAGTCAACATTTTTAATATTAATATTTTTTATATATAAGAGATTTCATTTTTATTTATATGAATATCTCCCCTCCAAAAAAAGATATTTCTTTTTAGAGTTTCTTCTTATTTAAATTAATATTTAATTCTATTTTACAAAGTAGGTAGAATGTAAGTTAAATAATAAGACTTGTTTTGGTAACGATGTTTGAAGGTGATATGAAAATGGATTAAAATGAACGCATGTTGTAACAAAACGTAAATTGATATTTGTAAGCTATTGATTTTAAAGTGGGTCTGACGCTAGTTTACCGTCTACCTATTTGGTTAAATAGATGAAAAAATACACCATTTACAACAATCAAAACCAATCAATAACAATAAATACATTTACCAACCCAATAAAAAACGCCATTATTTTGGCATTGAGTCACAGAAATAAAACTTAGCTCGATAAATAAGTAATAAGTGTCTTTTGGGCCAATTTAATGTCATCGTCTGATACACCTATATACCTTAAGCTGACACTTTCTGATTTATGCCCTATGGTGGTCATGACAAGACTAATATCCTTACCCGTAGCGAAATACAAATGCCTCGCAAAACTCTTCCTTAATGTATGACACCCTACTTTAGCTGTACTCCCTATTTTCTCTAATACCTGAGTAAGCTTAGAAAACACAGTCCAACAAGCCTGACGAGTTAATAAACCATCCACACCTTTGGCTCTATTACTCAGTAGTGTTTTACGACTAAAAACAGAATCGCTATTAATGTGTCTAAATTTCTCCTTTCTTTGTTTGAGCATAAAAACCATTTTTTTACTAAATAAGAAAGAACGAGTTACTGGTGGTGTTGCTTTTTTAGCTGCAGACACCCTTTCATTCACCATTAATATCCACTCTTTAGGAAGCAGTTTTTCAATTTGATAAAATGGAGTTATGTACGTTGCCGTCAATTTTTTAACGTTATGTTGATAATGAAGGATAAGTTCCTCTTTAACTTGTTTAAGTACCCGATGTTTCGCTCTTGCTTTACGTGCTAATGTACCTTTACTTTCAATAATTTCACAATGACCACTTCTAAAATCAATATCAGAATATTTTAATCTTAATATATCGCTGATCCGTAACCCTGTCTCAAGTCCAATATTCCAAATTAATGAAAATGCAGGATCATGATTCTTCTGTAAATATTTTGCCGCATACTTTAAATGCTCTTTGTTTTTTATTGGTTCTACATAAGCCATTACTTTGCTCCTCTATTATGGCTGTAAGTTAGTTATATTAACTGATAATTTTATAAGCTAACATACCTTAGACGTTAATAACAACAATGTCAGTATAGCTCTATATCATTGAGTATCTTTAAAAATATTAACTACAATTTTCACTATCAACTTAAGTTAATTTAAGGTTTTGCCTTAAATAAAGCAGTTTTAAATTTCGCTGCATTGTCATTCAAAAAGCACTAGGTAGTATTGTTTATATTCTATAGCGTCTTATAAAAACTCATGAAAAAAAGCAGACATTTCAGTATTACTTTCACTTTATTTTTTGTCTCAAGTTTAATTGGATATTTAATCTACTTTGCCTGGCAATATTCTAATAATCACCCTAGCACCGAGAATGCTTACGTCCGCGCCAAAATAGTATCCATTGCGCCCCAAATAAAAGGACGAATTATCTCAGTTGAGGTGAATGACTACCAAAAGGTAAATAAAGGCGATCTACTGCTTAAGATAGATCCTCAACCGTATCTTCTAGCAGTAAAAAGAGCAGAGTCAGCATATCAACTCGCAGTGCAACAACATCAAGTCGCTGACAGCAAAGTTACACAAGCTATTGCCAACTTAAATGGTGTAACTTCTAACCTTAAAGAAACACAAATTGAATTCAAAAGAACTCAAGCCTTAGTTAGTCGCAAATTAAGCTCACAACAAGAGCTAGACATAATCAAAAACAAATTAGCCATTGCACAGGCAAAACTAGAAGAAGCAAGAGCCAACGTAGAAGCCGCAATAGCAAACAGAGGGAACGACAATGGTGTTGATGCCGCGATAGTTCAACAAGCCTCTGCAGAGCTTGCTCAAGCTGAACTAGACCTAAGTTACACCGATATCACAGCTCCAACCGACGGTTTACTTGGCGAAATAAATGTTTTTGTAGGTTCAGTTGTTAAAAACAGTCAAATGCTGTTTCCTTTAGTGGTTAAAAACACTTACTGGATTAGAGCTAACTTTAAAGAAACCTCATTAACCAACATTAGAATGGGACAAACAGCAGAAGTCGTTATTGATATGTACCCAAATATCACTTGGCAAGCCAAAGTAAGCGAACTTTCTCCTGCCAGTGGTACTTCGTTTTCTCTCATGCCACCAGAAAACGCAACCGGGAACTGGGTAAAAATAAAACAACGTTATCCTGTGAAATTAATTTTGGATATCCCCAAAGATGCCCCTCAGCTTCGCATTGGTGCAAGTGCAGAAGTCACTATCAATTTATTAGATGACTCAAGAACATGAGCAAAAATGGTGCAACGATTGCCGTCATGCTTGCTGTCTTGATGGTACAAATTGACATCACTGTTGCGAATGTTTCCTTACCTCACATCATGGGCTCTCTTGGTACAACGGTTGACAAGATCCCTTGGATATTAACCAGTTATAGCATGGCCGAAGCCATCTTTATTCCAATAACAAGCTTTTGGGTCGCTCGGTTTGGTGAACGCAAAGTAATGTTAGTTGCTATCATAGGTTTTACTATCGCAAGTATGCTTTGTGGTACCGCACAAACCTTAGCTGAGCTAGTTATTTACCGAATTTTTCAAGGAATGTTTGGGGCTTCAATGTTGCCTTTAGCCCAATCGACCATTGCTCAACTTTATCCAGCTGGACAAAGAGGGCGTGGGATGGCCATTTTTTCTATTGGTATTCTTCTTGGCCCAATATTCGGACCTATTATCGGAGGGATTATTACTGATAACATCAACTGGCGATGGATTTTTTACATCAACCTTCCTGTTGGCTTAATTAGTATTTACCTTATTTATAAACACATTCACCTTAACAATCGCTCTAAATCCAAGTTTGACTGGTGGCTTGTTAGCTATATGGCAATATTCATCAGCTCACTGCAATTTATTCTTGATAGAGGCAATGAGAAAGATTGGTTCGATTCAAGATTAATTCAAATTTTACTCGCCTTTACTATTATTGGCGGAATAATGTGGATATACAGAAGTTTAAAAACCAAAGGTTCTATTGCTCCGCTATGGGTTTTAAAAGATAGGAATTTATTAGCCTCATCCATTATCGGAGGGTTAATATCAATGTGTACTTCAGGATTAGGAGTTCAATTATCTATTTTATTAGAAGAAGTTCTTAACTATCCGGTATTAGATACAGGGCTACTTATGACACCAAGAGGACTTGTTTCAGCATTCGTACTTGTTTTAGTCATTAAATTTAATCCGCAGTTTGATCCTCGTTTGAAAATACTTTTTGGTTTACTCTGCCTTGGACTCGGAAATTACTTAATGACTAAGTACTCACTCAATATAGATACGTTTTGGATCGTATTTCCTGGCATGATACAAGGATTAGGTCTTGGGTTAGCCTTTTCCACATTATCCGTTGTTGCCTATTTGACCTTACCGACACAGCATTCCATTGCAGGTGCGAGTATTTATAACCTTTTCAGGATCTTAGGTAGTGCGTCAGGCATCTCAATTGTCACAACACTGCAATATCGAGATTCGCAACAACAATGGCACGGATTAACAGAAGGTTTTTCTCCTTACAATCCTGATTTACAAAAGTGGCTTCAATTAAACGATTTATCGATTACTGATCCTGAGTCAATTCTACGCTATGAGAATATGATTTATGAACAAAGTCAGATCGTCGTATTTACGCATATGTACCAATGGATTGGTATGAGTGTCATATTCCTTATTCCATTACTCTTATTAATCAAAGTAAAAAAATAAGGCTTGGCTTAATTTAATAATAAACAAAAATCAATCTTTAATTTTCTTAAAAAATATAAAATGCGCATGTGAATGACAATCCAATAATAAATTAGTTGTTAGTATCTTCTTCGTTGATTGGCTAGAAACATCAACATGAAATTAACTAATTAAAAATAAGGAAACATGTTATGAAACATACAAAAAAATTACTTTTTGTAACGACACTACTGGCAAGTAATATTGCTTTCGCAGGAAGTATTATTAGTCAAGAGCAAGGTGATGGCTTAGTTCAGGCACTAACAAAAGATTACAACCAATCTGATTCAAGTTGTGGCGGAGATGGCAGTCCATCATTCCTTTGTACCGGCATTATGCTTCATGGTTCAGAACCAACGAAAAACCATGTATGGAACCCAACAAAGGCTGAAAAAAAATCAGATGGCGTATCATTCTCTTATCTGCGTCATGACTCCAAATACTCTGAATTGGCTTACCGCTTTGACAGTGGCTACATCGTATATCAAATCTTTGGCTCACCAAGTGATAAAATTGATTTAGAATATAACTGTTTCTTCCCTGTTGATGGCTCAACAGATGGACGTGAACTTGCAGGTTGTGGCGCTCATGAAAATTACCCAAGTGAGAGTGGTTCATGTGAATCACAAGGTATACATACAGCATATGAATGGAAAAAACATTACCAATCTACATCAGGTTCTAAGTCTGAGCACCAATGTTCATTTGATGTAAGAGACGGCTCTAGCAGTACCTCATACAACTTTGCACAAGGCTTAGCTGCAATGAAACTGATCTCTGATGAATCTATGCACATTCAAAATGAAGTTCGTGCTTCATTATGGCAGGACGATATCGGTGATGAACTTCCAATCCAAGCGTTTTTCTACCTTGAAGGTTCAAAGTCTGTTGGCTTAAAAGAAGCTAAAAGTTACCAAGAGGATTATTATAATACGACGGGAATCGCTATCCCAGTGATTAAACTAACGCTTCCTAACAAACCATCTGAAGATGCTAAGTTTAAGTTCTCACGTAAAGAACAAGCAATCTAATCGTCATCATTAAGTTTAGACCACGACAATTTGTTCGTGGTCTTTTTTTGTCAAAACAGTAATCTTACATTACTCACAAAGGCCATTAAATTCTGTTTTGTTTCCGATATGATGTTTTTATCAATAGTTAATGAATATTTTAGCCGGAGCCACGCATGAAAAAAATCGTCCCATTTATTTTACTCGCCTTTTTCAGCTTGCGTTTATTTGCTTCTGTCGGTCCTCATATTCAACAGCTAGAACATGATGGTTTTACTATTCTACGTTCAGCTCTTATTGTTGGGGCGGTCTGTTTTGCCATTTCATTAATCATTAAAAAGTTTAAAAAACCGACTCAGATAGAAACCAAATCAGAAGATAATCTAGATTAGAATCCATAAAAAAAGAGTGACCATTTGGCCACTCTTTTTTTATTTCTGCATTTTATGCTTCGTGTTTATAAATATGCAGGTCACGTTGTGGGAATGGAATGCTCACACCTTCCGCATCCAAACGTTTTTTAACGGTTTCAGTTACTTCCCAGTACACATCCCAGTAATCATCAGTCTTAACCCAAGGGCGCACAATAAAGTCCACAGATGATTCATTTAAAGTATGCAATTTAACCATAGGCTCTGGCGTTTTTAATACTGCTGGGTGGCTTTCTAAAATATCAGTAAAGATAGCTTTTGCTTTTTCAATATCGTCTTGATAACCAATACCAAACACCATGTCTACACGACGTTCAGTTTCAATAGTTACGTTCTTAATTACGTCACCCCAAATCTTATTATTAGGGAAAATTAAGTTTTGGTTATCAACGGTTTTAATCGTTGTTGATACCAGGTTCATGCGATTAACTTTACCGACAATACCACCGATATCAACCAAATCACCCACATCAAACGGACGATAAATCAGGATCATCATGCCTGATGCAAAGTTAGATAACGTGTCTTTTAATGCAAAACCAATAACAACACCAGCAACACCAAAACCAGTTAATAGTGGGCCTAAATTAATACCGATTTGAGATAGAGCAATTAAGATACCAATCATCATGACGAACTTTGAGCCCATAGACACAAAGAACTCTTGCATTAACTTGCTGAATTTCATTTTTGAATGAGAAACACTTCTCTTAATTGCACTCTTAGCAAGACGAGAAAGGAAATTCGTAATCCAAAGAATAACAGCAAAAATGATTAACTTAACAATGATAGATGGTGCATTTTCTACCGCCCAATCTTTAAAGCGAGTAACCCACTCTTCAGTCAGACCATATGCTACGCTGATATCCAATACATCACTGTTAATATCACCCGTCACAGAGAAGATAAGCTGCTTATACTCTGTAATATCAATGTTATTTTGTTCCATTAATGCGGTAGTTACTTCTAAACTCGCAATCATTAATGAAATACGTTCAGTCAAGTTAGTCGCATTTTGCGTAAGAAGGTCTTTCTTCTCAACAGATGCATATTGCATACGTTTAGCAATATCTGACTTTTGTGATTCAAGATAATGGATGATGTTAGATAACAAATCTGCACGATTTGTCAGCTCTTTTAAAATCGCTGTCTTTTCTTTAGTGAAATCAATATTTAGCGTTTCACCCCATGACAATGTTTTGAATGCTTCTTCATAATATACATCCATAATGCCAAGACGTTTTTGCGCAGCAAATTCTAGATCGTCTTTCTCTTCACCTTTTGCTTTACGAACCGCTTTAGTTAACTCAACCAGATCTTGATGACTTAACTGCAATAGCTTGCCCATAAGCGTCATCTCTGAACGAACAACACCATCCAATCCTTTTATGCTTGGGTTATCTTGTAGCTGTAATTCAATATCAGCTCGAATCTTGTCATTTTTACGACGCAATACATCTTCAAAAAACAATTTATCGGCTGGATCAGCCGTTGATAGCTGAACTAATCTTTCTTTTAACTCTTGTTGAACCGTAACCATGCTATCAATAGATTGAGCATAGGCAGAAGCCATCATACTCATCATTAATAACAATGCGGCAAAATACTTTTTAATCATAAAAAACGTCCTATATAAATCATGACCATATAATAATTGATACTAAGCTATTCTCATCTATAACAAATACAAATAACAGTGACGAATGATGAAAGCTTGTTCATTTGTTGGAATTTTGTGAGATTAAAAGTATCTATTTGAATTGATAAATCAGTTTTTTTGTTTTCAATCTGCGGTTTTCTTGTATAAAAAAAGGCGCATCCATCAAATGGATACGCCTCTATTTTTATGAAAACTTATAATGCTGACATGATTGTTTTTAACTCAGCAATCAATGCTTCATTACGCAGTTCACCTTTTTCCATATCAAAGTTATCGTAAAAACTTGGGACAGATAATGAACCTTTAACATCAGCTGCGAAGTAAGGAGCTGAACCAGTAGCAGCAGCTAATACTGTTGCTGCACCACCAGGACCTGGAGATGTAGCTAACATCACAACAGGTTTACCTTGATACACTTTCATATCAATACGAGAAGTCCAGTCAAACACATTCTTAAACGCTGTAGCATAAGAGCCATTATGTTCAGCATAAGAAATAACAACCGCATCCGCTTCACCAATTTTTTGGAAGAAACGCTTAGCTTGCTCTGGTTGACCTAATTCTTTTTCTTTATCTTCACTAAAGATAGGCATTTCATAATCATTAATATCTAGCACTTCAACTTCAGCACCGGCAACCAAACCTGCTGCATACGTTGCTAGTTGTTTATTAATTGATGTTGAACTGCTGCTTGCTGCTAATGCTAAAATTTTCATCGGGGTACCTTCATATTCTATTTAAGTAAAAAGAGTAGTTAATGCTCTGCTCTTTTCAAATCTATTGTTCTTGTTTGCGATGGGATAACTATAATTCATTCACAAATATTGATTAATAGCCTAAATGTGCAATGATTATTTCCATATGACTCTTAATAAAATAAAAGATACGTAATATGGCATTTAATTCAGCATTGTTTGATGGCATGGTCATTTTCTCAGAAGTAGTGACCAGTGGTAGCTTTACTCAGGCCGCTCTTAATAGTGGGCACTCAACCTCTTACATCAGTAAAGAGATTGGAAAATTAGAAGAGCGTTTAGGTGTCCGCCTACTTCATCGCACGACTCGAACGTTACGTTTAACCCCTGAAGGTGAGCTTTATTTTCAGCAATGCCAACAGCTAATTGAAGATGCTCAAATGGCTGAAAATTCGATTACAGGACAACAAGAAAAACCTAAAGGTCGATTAAAAGTCAGCTGTCCTGTTGGCTTTGCTCTTTCACGCTTACGTCCAATACTAGGGAAATTTACTGATTTATATCCAGATATCACACTGGAGTTAGATTTAAATGATAGAAAGATTGATATTGTTGCAGAAGGGTTTGATATGGCGATCCGTGCATCGCATCAACTTGAAGATTCCAGTTTGATCAGTCGTCGATTTTTACGTTCAAGAGCGATCACTATCGCCTCACCTGATTATCTAAAAAAACACGGAGCACCACTGCATCCTAATGAACTGCCTTCACATAAAACCATAGGCTATGCGTATGTTAAACAAGGAGCCGTTTGGGATTTTACCGATAAAAATAGCCAACCACTGGCGATTCAATTAAACAGTCAAGTGATTACCAACAATTCGTTTATGGAGTTATCATTGTGTTTGGCAGGACAAGGGATAACTCGTATCCCTCATTTTCATTTAACCGATGAATTAGAAACAGGCAAGTTAGTTGAGTTGTTTGCGGACTATCCAAAATTAACCATTGATATATTTATGGTTTATCCAAGCCGCAAACATATGTCAGCCAAGGTGCGATGCTTTATGGACTTCATCTCTGAACACCTTGGTGATTAATAGGTATTACTCTTCTAATAGTGTTTCAAAGCGCTCTAAGCCTCTTAGAGGGTCAAAATCAGGCTCTTCCAATACAAGCTCACGCATAGACGTACTCGCCTCAATAGAACGCTGCAAGTCATCAATGGCTTGCACTTCTGCCCCTAATTGCGCATACGCACAAGCACGTTGGAATAGTGCGTGTGCATTTTGATCATCCACTTCTAAAACACGATTACATAAATTCAGTGCCCAATGAAATTCACGCATCTCCATTGCCGCATCCGCTTTATACGTTAACGCTTCTAAATCACCCGGTCTTACTTTTAAAATCTCATCATAAATATCCATTTTTTGCTCAGGCGTTTGTACACTTTGAGCACGAAGCCACAAATTATGCACTTCATTGATGATCTCGATTTCACGGTTATTCTCAGTAATAATTCGCGTTTTACGTTTTAAATCGCGCTCTAACGCCACAAACTTCTTCTCATAATCTTGCGCTATTTTATTGAGTTGCTTGTCTGCCATTTCTTTGGTGTTTTGTTTCATTTCTCTTAATGATTGCCAACCAATAAGTGCAATCAAAGAAGCCACAGCCGCAATAACATAGAAAAAATAAGTAACCGTTGTATTAGAATAATTTAATGATTTATCTGCAACCGCTAACTCACGGTCGGTAATTTGAATGGTTAAACGTCGCTCTAGATCTTGTTGTTCGATACGCAAAGCCTTCAGCTCATCTAAAATATAGCGCTCCATTAATGGACGATCTAAATACTCTTGTTCTGAATAAGTCACTTCCTCTGCTTGTAATGACAGTGAAGTAAAAAGAGTGATGAGAAGCAAAAAGAAGTGTCGATACATAGGGATACCCTTGTTAATCGTGTATTTAGAAGTGATATACATAAAGATAACACATCAAAGACAGCAACACCCGATTAACAAAGAAAACCAATTAAAATCCCATCACCATGGAGCCGACAAGTAAACCTGCCATACTGTAGTTAAAAAACTTTAAATGCTTCGGTGTTTTTAATCTCTTTTGTAACTCTTTACCTGCAACGGTCCAAAAACTCACAGTCGGAACATTAATACAGATAAACACGAACGCAATTAACAATACACTGAACATATCAGAACTGGTTGCATAGATGCTCATCACAGATAAAGCCATCGACCACCCTTTTGGATTTACCCACTGAAAACTTGCCGCCGCTAAAAAAGACATGGGTTTATAATCGCGATTGTCACTGTTTATCGGCTCACTTCTCGCAATTTTATATGCTAAATAACTCAAATAAATCGCACTAACCATCTGCAAAATAAATTCCAACTGAGGATAAGTTTGAAAAATTTGAATTAGCCCAAACCCGACCAATATCAGCATAAAAGCAAAGCCAAATATCACTCCAAGCATATGTGGAATAGTACGAACAAATCCAACATTAGCCCCAGATGTCATCAACATAATGTTATTTGGGCCAGGAGTAAACGCGCCCACAAAAGCAAAGGTAATTAACGCAAATAAGTAAGTGTAATCCATCATAACCATCTTAAAATTAAATTCTGCTTGTATCTTAATGCGAGACTAAGTAAATTTTCTGTCTATATTTGTTTAAAATGAAAATAATTCGCAAGGTATTGTCACTATGGATAGGTTTGACGAAAGAATATTGCAAGAGCTGAAATTAAATGGACGATTAACCAACGTTGAGTTATCTGAGCGCATTGGGTTATCCCCTTCAGCAACATTACGTCGTGTACAAGAATTAGAGCGAAATGGGACGATTCAAGGCTATCGTGCGGTATTAAATCCGAATAAGTGTGGAATAGGATTTGTTGCTTATGTGACGATCGGATTATCGGATCACAGTAAAAAATCACAAAAAGATTTCGAAGCGCAGATAATGGAATCAAATGAAGTAACAGAATGCCACAATATTACGGGATCGAATGAGTATCTATTGCGGGTTGAGACTGAGAGTCTATCCTCATATAAGCAGTTTCATTCAAACGTACTTGGAGAGATCTCTCAGGTCAACTCAATTGGCACCTTAGTGGTGATGGACACGCCTAAAGATGAACGAACTTAGGCGTGTGAATACTTTGCTAAAACACCATCTCGATTTAATTGGTGTAATTGCTTTGATGAACTAATGATCATTTTAACTGGCACAATAATAAAATAGATAGATGCCATTACAACCATGATTGGATCAGCAAGTTGTGCATAATGTGCATATGAAGTAAGTAATAATACTTTTGCAACCATAAAGCCAACAAATACAGCAGCACTAATTACGGTATCCATTAACCATTGTTTTGCTTCTGCATCAACAAGAGCCGAGTTCGTTTCACGACCTTGTGTTTTCATTACCCAATAACTTGTATAACAACCTATCATGCTAAAAACACCAAACGCTAATGCGATACCGGTATTCACTTCTCGACCACCTTCCATAATTGCTTGAACAGCAGCAATAAATGAAAGTACACACATTAAGGTAATTGCGATCCCTTTAAGCAAGATTACTGAAGACTCAATTACCTTAACACGCTTGATATTCTTCGAAACGTCTTCTTTTCGAATGTACAGCACTGTCACTAGCGAAACTAGGGTTAAACCTAAACTCACTAATGAGTAAACACCATCAAAAATAATAACTAATGAATGAATCAGCGTACCTAATACAATACCTAACATTGCAAACAGTAAAGCTGAAAACGTTGAAACCAGTAATAATTGCCTTTCTTTTTTAATTGAATACGACATATTTTCCTCCATCGACTTATTTTTCGTCTTTTTTATGTATACAGATCATCATATAGAGAAAATTGGTGATAGGATAATCAGTCAGCGTCAACTAATTCGTCGCTTAACATTAAACGGCATAAATTAACGAGAAAAAGATCATGAAAACCAGTCAAATTGAAATGCTCTTATATACGGTTGAATTGGGTTCTATTGCAGAAGCAGCTCGTAAACTTCAAAAAAGTCGAACCACCGTCAGTGCTGCATTAAGTACTCTTGAAGATGAGCTTGGAGTGACTTTATTAATTCGCACAGGTAACCGCATTACTCCAACAGAAATTGGCGAGTCGATTGTGAATGATTGCCAACGTATGATGATCATTAGCAATGATATTGTTAGTAAGTGCTTACAATATAACGAAGGTATAGCCTCAACCATTCGCGTGGTTAGAGATGACTCACTACCTGAGCCCATTTGGCGTGATATTTTAACTCGCATGAGTCGTAAATTCCCAAACACCAGTATCTCTATTTACGTTGCCCCATCACCAGAACTTGAAGAAATGGTAGAACAAAATGTGGTTGATGTAGCGTATGGCATTTTACCTATCAATAGCCAACTTCTGCATGTTCAACAAAACGAGTTAGGCCAAATTCGCATGATGTCGGTCGCACATAAAGAGCATCCATTAAGTCAGCTAAGAAAAGTAAGCCCAACAGATCTAGAAAGCCACACTGAAATCATTCTGAACTACATTGATGATGATGAATTAATGGTGTTTGAGCCAACATCCAGTAAGTACATTGCTCTTACATTTTATGAGCACCTACGTGATGCAGTCTTGGATAAAACAGGTTGGTCGTCCGTTCCCGCGCTATTAATTAATGAGCATTTACGCGATGGCACCTTAAAGGTTCTTAAACATAATCGAGCGATGAACTGGCAATCTTTCGCTGAAATGACAAAGACTACCATGCCCCGTGGTGTGATTATTGATTGGCTATCAGAACAAGTTGAAGACTATTTATTAGAAGTCTCAGAATAATGATTTCTTTCGTTCAAAATAAGCAGTAAATTACCCATGATTCACATATGAAAATGGGCTTAATCATAGCCCTTAATACCAAATGCAGCAGTACATGGAATTATTTATGAGCATTGAAACTTATCTTCTTTTTATCGCAGGGATGTTCGCCTTTTGTGCGATGCCCGGCGCCGATTTCTTTTACGTTCTTTCAAGAGCCTTAGGCGGTGGTGCCAAAACAGGGGTTTATGCCGCTGTGGGTATTGCCACAGGTGTTCTTTTTCATACCTTTTTAGCTGTTGTTGGCTTAAGTGCACTACTGCTCTCTTCAGCAACTGCGTTTATGGTAATTAAATACATAGGTGCCGCTTACCTGTGTTATATCGGATTTAAAATGTTCACAGCAAAAGGCGGTTTTGGCCAAGTAGAAACCACTAATCGTACATCTGATATAAAAGTGTTTCGTCAAGGTATTCTAACCAATGCCCTCAACCCAAAAGTGTGTTTGACCTTTGTTGCTTTTATTCCTCAATTTTTAACTCCAGAGACATCATCACCTTTAATGCTCGGAATGCTTGGTATCACAACCGCTATTATCGCTTTGCTATGGTTTACTTGCGTTGCCGTTTTCGCTGCAAAATTCAGAACGGTTATTGCCGAGAGCAAAGCATTTTCAAACCTCTTAAAATACGGCCTAAGCTCTTTATTAATGGGCTTTGGCGCTAAGTTAGCAATGACTAACTAATATTAGTCTAAAATCAAAAAAGGGGTGAAGCTATTGTCGCTTCACCCCTTTTTTATCACTTCAATAACTACTTATTTTCTTCAAAATAGATTAACGATTTAAACGTTGATCAATATCTACCGCCAGAGCTACCGATGCTCCAACCATTGGATTATTCCCCATTCCAATAAAACCCATCATCGCAACATGTGCAGGTACAGATGAACTTCCAGCAAATTGTGCATCTGCATGCATTCTTCCCATGGTATCTGTCATACCGTAAGATGCAGGACCAGCAGCCACATTATCAGGGTGTAAAGTTCGTCCTGTGCCACCACCAGAGGCCACAGAGAAGTACGGTTTTCCTTGAGATAAACGTTCTTGTTTATAAATGCCAGCAACAGGGTGCTGAAAACGTGTAGGGTTCGTTGAATTCCCCGTAATACTCACATCAACATTTGCAGCATGCATAATAGCGGTGCCTTCACGAACATCATCCGCACCATAACATAAAATATCCCCACGCTCTGTTTGCGAAAAACGCTTTCTACCTACTTCAACCAATTCACCGGTTTGGTAATTAAATTCTGTTCTTACATAAGTAAAACCATTAATACGCGAGATAAGATAAGCGGCATCTTTACCTAAGCCATTTAATACCACTCTTAATGGTGTATGACGTGATTTATTTGCATTTAATGCAATTTTAATCGCTCCTTCAGCAGCAGCAAAAGACTCATGACCAGCTAAAAATGCAAAGCACTGAGTTTCTTCCGATAATAAACGAGCTGCTAATGCACCATGGCCAAGCCCAACTTGACGCTGCTCAGCAACACTCCCTTTTTTACAAAATGCTTGTAGCCCTTCACCAATCATAGTTGCAGCGGTTACCGCACTGTTTGCTTTTCGAAATAGTGCTAAAGCAGAGCCTAAAGTATAAGCATCACACGCATTATCAAAAGCAATCGGCTGAGTATCTAATACCAATTTTTTAGGATCGATCCCAGCTTCAACGCAATAATCATATGCTTGATCAAGTGTTGAGAAGTTCATTTCTTTAAGTAATGTTTGGATATTTGTATTCATAATGATGACCTCAATTATTCTTGACGTGGATCGACAGTTTTTACTGCTTCAGAAAAGCGTCCATAAGTCCCCTTAGCACCTTTTAACGCTTCATCAGCAGAAATACCTTTTCCAATATCTGCCATCATTTTTCCAAGATTCAAATACTCATAACCAATCACTTCACTATCTTCATCAAGACCTAAACGAGTTACGTATCCTTCGGCTAATTCCATATAACGCACACCTTTTGCATTAGTTGAATAACTCGTACCAACTTGGCTTCGTTTGGTTTTACCTAAATCTTCTAATGCAGCTCCAACCTCTAAACCACCTTCAGAGAAAGCAGATTGAGTTCGACCATAAGCAAATTGAAGAAATATTTCACGCATCGCAACATTAATTGCATCGCATACCAAATCCGTATTCATTGCTTCTAAAATGGTTTTTCCTGTAAGGATCTCTGCTGCCATTGCCGCAGAGTGCGTCATTCCAGAGCAGCCAATCGTTTCGATCAGTGCTTCTTCAATAATGCCTTCTTTCACATTTAAAGTTAATTTGGCCGCTCCTTGCTGAGGAGCACAAGCACCTACGCCATGACTTAATCCAGAAATCGCTATCACTTCTTTTGGGTTAATCATTCGTCCTTCAACAGGAATTGGTGCTGATGGGTGAAGGTCGCCTCTTTGAATAGGGCACATGGTTTGAATTTCAGATGCATATTGCATAATGTTTTCCCGTTGGTAAGGAAAACAGGTGTAGGAGGGTATATGACCTACAGACCAAGAGCGAACAACAATCTCAATCTAGATAAGTAACTATAAAGATACTTATTTGGATTGATACAAAACGTTCGTTCAACAGATACACCTGTTCTCTATTCTGTAGGAGTCATCAGCCAACATTGGCGGTTAAGTAGGTGGAACCCCATCACCTTTACGTATTCAATATTAGCTCCAAAGAACACGCAGTCGCAACAGGGTTATTAGACTTATTTTATATATTAAATCCAACTTTTATATTAGATAAACCATAAAGATTGAGTATTTATCACTATTTAATCTGAGTAATACAACGTAATGTAATATTACTTAAAACTTAAAATCGTGAACGATAACTACGATGGCATCCATTACAGGTATCCTGCGCCTGCTCTAAACCAGCTTCTGCCGCCTCTTTATCTTGTTGTTGGCTTGCTTGATATAGCAAAGCAAAACCACTATCCATCTCTTTCATCAGTTGATTAAACTTTTCCGGTTTATCCCACACCGCTTTTTTTGCTTTACTGCCTTCTTGGCTCCCTTCAGTAAAAGCCGTATTTAATAATTGACTATGTTGAACCAATTGCTGACTGATCGATTCAATTTCGCTCCAATTTAGTACATTTTCATCCATCATCTCTTCTACTTGCTCTGATTGATTTTCTATATGTACAAAAGCCTGTTGTCTTGCGTTAATTAGGTCAACACTCGCTTGAGCAAATGCAATATTTGGTAATAAAACACATAAACTAATTACTAATTTTTTCATTACGTTCTCTCTTAATAGATGTCTGTCTCGCTTCGAGTTGCATTTAATTTACACCACAACAGTTGCACATGCAACTGTTGTGGTGTAAATTATCTTTCAGTTAGTTAAAACATCCATTAATTAGGAACAAGAAATGAAAATTTGGGATTTACCAACACGCATATATCATTGGCTTCAAGCACTGCTTTTTATCGGATTAGCCGCAAGTGGTTTTAATGGAGAAGGGCCACATATCTATTTAGGTTTGGCGCTTTTTACTCTTATTTTATGGCGTATTGTTTGGGGCTTTATCGGAAGTGACACGAGCCGTTTTAAGCAATTTATTTCTTCTCCAAAACGTACAATTTCTTACTTATTAGGAAAAGAACCATCAAAAGCAGGTCATAATCCAGCGGGATCTTGGATGGTTATTGGGTTAATTTCCACCTTATTTATTCAATGCATTACTGGAATTGCATTAGCAGGATTATTCGATCACATCCCTTATGCCGATATTGTTTTAAATGACAATGTCTTTGATGTTTTTGTTACTCTGCATGGAATATGTGCACGCTTATTACCTGTATTAGTCGTATTGCATTTAGTCACCATTCTCTTTTATAAATTACGCTCAAAGCCACTTGTTTGGGCAATGATCACTGGCGTGCAAAAGAAACTTACAGAACATCAAATGCCATCAAATCTAGTATTTGTATCAAATAAGCGTGCATTATTAGTGCTAATTGCAACAGGATTAGTTACCATTGCAATAGTTGTAAGCGCAGGGGTTTGAACACAATGGAAGAATTTGATCGTCAAAGTAGCTTTGGTTGGATGATAAATGTTGTTGCTAATCAAGCATCAAAACATTTCGAAACGGAATTAAAACAGCACGGTTTAACTGTTGCACTGTGGCCAACCATGATGTGTCTATGGGAAGAAGAAGGTGTGACTCAGCGTGATATTGCCGAAAAGTCAAAAGTGGAAAACTCCACAACCACTCGAACATTAGATAAGTTAGAAAAACTTGGTCTTGTTGAACGACAAGCTGATCCCAATAGCCGTCGTTCCTTTCGAATTTACTTAACTGATGAGGGTCGAGCATTAAAAGAAACCCTTTTGCCGATCCCTATTAAAGTAAATAAAGAAATACTTAGCTCTCTTGAGTTAAATGAGCAAAAAGAGATGATTCGGCTACTGCAAAAAATGGTCGCTGCCGTATAAATATTACTCTTTTAAACTAATAAATAGCCCAAATCATCATGGGCTATTTTTGTATCTACGCCACCTTCATATCCAAATCAAAGCCCTCACAGATACTAAGAGAACTAATCTATTTTTCTCTATTTATTATTTTAGCAATCGAACTTAAATGTGATTTAGATCGCATTTAATTGGACTTAATCGTCTTTTTTGTGCCATTAATTTGCTTTTCAACTGCTAAAAATGCCCATAATAAAAAGGAATTTAATTAGAGTACAAAGGATATGTATTTACATATGGCTATCGCAGCGCCCAGAATCTTGTGTCCAGATATGGATTCTGACACAACAAAAAAATGGATTTTTCGAGAACCTTCGAGGACAGACGGTGACGATGTTTACGCATTGATCACCGAGTGTCCTCCTCTTGATATAAACTCTTCATACTGCAACTTTCTTCAAGCTACTCATTTCAGTAAAACCTGCGTTTTGGCAGAGAAAGATGGCGATCTCGCTGGCTTTATCTCTGGGTACCAAAAACCTGATGAACCGAATACGCTGTTCATATGGCAAGTCGCCGTCTCCCCACGTTACCGAGGTAAAGGGTTAGCGTTTTCAATGCTAACCACACTTTTAGAGCGAAAAAAACTTCTGCATATCGAATTTATAGAAACCACAATAACCAAGGCAAATAACGCCTCTTGGTCACTATTTAAAAAAATTGATGCCCAATATGGAAATCAAGGGCAAGTTACTACGTTTCTAGATAAAGAATCACACTTTAAAGGAAAGCACGATACAGAGTATTTGTATCGTATCCCTCTAAAATCTTCACAAAAATAGGAATCATAAACGGACTCATCATGAATATTTTCAAGAAGCAAGAATCACAAGTACGCTCATACTCAAACAATTTCCCAGTTGTTTTTCAAAAAGCAAAAGGCAGCTGGCTAGAAACTGAAAATGGAGAGCGTTACCTAGACTTCCTTGCCGGAGCCGGATCACTTAACTACGGTCACAACAACCCAGTCTTAAAGCAAGCTTTACTTGAATACATCGAAAACGACGGTATCACTCATGGCTTAGACATGCACTCTAGTGCAAAAGCCACATTTTTAAATGCCCTAAATCGTTATATTCTCGAACCAAGAAACCTAGAGTACAAGGTACAGTTCACGGGACCTACGGGCACCAATGCTGTTGAGGCCGCTTTAAAACTGGCACGAAAAGTCACTAACCGAACCAATATTGTCGCGTTCACTAATGGCTTTCATGGTTGTACAGCCGGAGCACTGGCGGCAACGGGGAATCAACACCATCGCCAAGGTGCCGGTTTTAGCTTAAACAATATTACACGCATTCCTTTTGAAGGTTATGCTGATATCGATGGACTTAACCTGTTTGAGACCATGCTATCTGACAATTCAAGCGGTTTAGATAAACCAGCTGCGGTACTTTTAGAAACCGTACAAGGTGAAGGCGGTTTAAACGTCGCTTCAAACGAATGGCTACAACGTCTAAGTAAGATCTGTAAAGCCAACGACATTCTAATGATTGTTGATGATATTCAAGCAGGTTGTGGGCGTACTGGTACTTTCTTTAGTTTTGAGTCATCAGGTATTAGACCAGATATGGTAACTCTATCAAAATCAATTGGTGGCTACGGCTTACCAATGGCAGTTGTTTTACTTAAACCTGAATTAGATGAGTGGAAACCCGGTGAGCATAACGGTACTTTCCGTGGTAACAACCATGCCTTTATTACTGCAGCAAAAGCACTTGAAATTTATTGGGCGAACGATAACTTTGAAAACCACATCAAACAATCGTCTAACAAAGTCAGCGACGTAATCCTTCGCACCATTAAACGTCACCCTAAGTTATTTGTTCAACAGAAAGGCCGTGGCATGATGATTGGCATTGAATGTAAAGACGGTATCATCTCAAGTGATATCGCAAAAACCTGCTTTGAAAACGGTATGGTAATTGAAACCGCAGGTCCTGATGACGAAGTGGTTAAATTCTTCTGTCCATTAACCATTACTGAATCAGAGTTAGACCAAGGATTGGCTATCTTTGAAGACGCAGTTGATAGTATTGCAGCAAAACATTTTAAAAAAGCATCTTAATCAAGGAAGATACGATGATAGTAAGAACATTAGATGAATGTCGCGACAGCGAACGACGTGTAGCATCTGAAACATGGGAAAGCGTAAGAATGTTATTGAAAAATGACAACATGGGCTTCTCTTTTCATATCACGACAATCTATCAAGATACTGAAACACACATCCATTACAAAAACCATTTAGAGTCCGTCTATTGCATGAGTGGTGAGGGGGAGATTGAAGTGGTTGGAGGGGAGACTTACCCCATAAAATCAGGAACATTATACATTCTTGATAAACACGACGAGCATTATTTACGAGCGTATAAAGATAAAGAAATGGTGATGGCGTGCGTTTTCAACCCGCCAATTACGGGTGCCGAAGTTCATGATGAAAACGGTGTTTATCCTGTTCTCGATTAACTCACACTATTAGTTAACCACAACCTTCCCCTATCAACCTGAATAATCCATCGTTCAGGTTGATACAAAAGTCAAAAAGGACTTACTCATGACTTATACCGTAGAAAAAATCGGCGGTACCTCAATGACAGCATTTGATGCCGTTTTAGATAATATCTTTCTTCGCCCTAAAGACCCATATAATCGTGTTTTTGTTGTTTCAGCTTATGGTGGTATTACCGATTCACTTTTAGAATGTAAAAAAACCAGTAAGCCGGGTGTTTACCAACTTATAGCCAAACGTGATGATAAATGGGAAGAAGCATTAGAATACGTTGAAAAGCACATGCTCTTAACTAACGAACATATCTTCATTGACCCAATGAACCGCATCAGAGCAGACAAATTCATTTGCTCTCGAATCAAGCAAGCAAAAAACTGTATCGCTAATATTTTAGAAACTTGCCAATATGGTCAATTCTCATTACGTCGTTACTTACCCCAAGTTCGTGAGTTTCTCTCATCTATTGGTGAGGCACATAGCGCCTTCAATACCGCGCTGAAGCTAAAAACCATGGGAATTAATGCCAAGTTTGTTGATCTATCCGGTTGGGATAATCAACCTCCTCGTTCATTAGATGACACCATCATCAACGTATTTAAAGATATTGATGTAACCAAAGAACTGCCCATTGTCACAGGTTATGCCTACTGCCAAGAAGGATTGATGGGGACATATGATCGAGGTTACAGTGAAATGACCTTTAGCCGTATAGCCTCACTGACTCAAGCCGATCTAGCCATTATCCA
Source organism: Aliivibrio fischeri ATCC 7744 = JCM 18803 = DSM 507 (assembly GCF_023983475.1). Lineage (NCBI taxonomy): Bacteria > Pseudomonadati > Pseudomonadota > Gammaproteobacteria > Vibrionales > Vibrionaceae > Aliivibrio > Aliivibrio fischeri. Next base: position 311,205 of record NZ_CP092713.1, on the reverse strand, counting down.
TAAAGAATATCACCTAAGCTCAGCTGATCCTCGTGTTGTTGGTACAGACAAAGTATTTCCAATTGGACGAACTAATTATGATGTGGCCGATCAACTGGCTAACTTAGGTATGGAAGCAATCCACCCTAATGCGGCTGCAGGTCTTCGAGAAAGTAACATTGAAATCCAAATTAAAAATACCTTTGAACCTGAACACAAAGGCACATTGATCTCATCGGATTATCAGCCAGAAACAGACAAAGTTGAAATCATTGCAGGTAAAGAGAAAGTATTTGCTTTACATCTTTTTGATCAAACCATGGTTGGTCAAGTTGATAACGTTAGTTATGAGCTCATGGAAATCATCTCCGATGCGCACGTTAACTTAGTCGGTAAAGAAATGAACGCCAACTCGATTACCTATTACCTCGGTGGCAATACTGAGAGCTTAAATAAAGTGTTATACAAGACCGAAAAACGTTATCCAAACGCCTCAATCAAAGGTCGTATGGTGGCATTAATCGCTGTCATTGGTTCACAGATTGACACCAATAAAGCACTCGCAAAAGGGGTATTATCATTAATGAACAGTGACGTAACGCCTGTTGCTTTGCACTCCTCTATGCGCAATGTAAACGTACAGTTTGTTGTCAGCGATAAAGACTATCAAAATGCAATTAAAGCGCTCCACCACGAGTTTTGCGAAAATACAGCCAACACACAAGTAAAAACGAGTCAGGTTGCTTAATTCATTAACTATATACCAATCCAGATAATGATTAGAATATTTGGATTGGTATTAATAATTCCCTACGTCTTAGATAGTTAACATAGAGCAATTAATCTACAACTCAATAAAACCCACTATTATTAATCTTACAAATGTTTATTTAGTTATTTTAAATATAAGCAAAAGTTATAGCAAATATAAACAAAAAAACAAAGTTAACTCTTGACAATAAATATTACAAAAGAAATAAACATCTTAAATGCAAATACATACCTCAACTTTCATACATTACTTAAATGGAAAATAAAATACTATATTAGAGTAATCATTCAGTTAATTCCATCAATAGGCATTTCATTAAAAAAATAAAATACCACTTGCTCAATACTTACTAAATATTAGCCATATTTGACAATGAAAAATTAAATATTAATGTAAAACTTTATATTAAATTTTAATCATTGGTTTTTTTATGCCTTATACTTTTATTGATAATATAGAAAATAATTATTATCAAATTATTTTTAAAAAACACATTCATATGGCTTATGTTTCAGGGAAAAAGTTAATAAGCATATATTCACTAAATGATGAATCTATAAACTCTGACATAGAAAAATTTCATTTTGATTCATTTGGCAAATATGGAGACATCATAATAATTAATGGGGGCACACCTATTGATAAATATATCAAACAAGCGGAGATGTTAATAAAAAGCAACAAGAAATCTATTTTCATAATTAATAAAATAAATTCTTGCAGTAAAGAAAATATTATAAAACTTAGAGATTTTGTACAAAAATTAAAATCAGATGACAATATAAAATTCATCCTCCCTTTTACAGATGACACAGTAAGAAGAGGAATGATAAATATTTTACTATCTGACGAGTTTTTTAATATATGTATACCTCACCCAGACTATAGTAACGAAATACAATCTAATAAAAACCAACCTGAAAATGATGATTCATTAATAAAAAGCATACTTAGATCTGAAGAAGATATAGAAAAGCTGAAAACCTATCACTCTTCACTATATTTAGCAATTTCTTATATTAATAAAAATTATTCTGACGATATTACATTAGAAGATGTAGCAAAAGCTTCTTATGTTAGTCCTTCTCATCTATCGTATTTATTCCGGAAAAAATTAAATACGAAATTTAAAAAAGTTCTTTTCATTTTAAGATTAAATAAAGCTAAAGAGATAATAATGAATAACCCTAGAATGACATTAACAAACATTGCTATTCAAGTTGGTTTTTATGACTTAAGTCATTTTGGAAAAGTATATCGCAAATATGAAGGAGTCAATGTTAGTGAGATAAGAAACAATATTATTTACAATTTATTATAATTTAAATCATTAACTTACGTTTAATAAGAGGAAAAATTATGGCCAATATCGTTAATGAAAAAACAACAGATTCAGTTACTCAAATAAATACAGAAAGTATCGGAGGAATTCCCTCAATGGCTATGAATAATTTTATAATGGCAATAAATACAGCCATTAGTAATGGGAATCAAAATGCAGCAATATCTCAACAGCAGGGGCAAATGTTAATGCAAGCTTCTACAACACAAGGGATCAATGCTATCAATGCCATATCTTCAGCATCAATATCTAAAGCCACAGAAGCTATTCTAGATAAATAATAGGACTATATTATGAATAAACCAGCAAGCCCGATTGAAAGTGCTAAGAATAATGCAACACAATCCATTGCTCATTCATCTGCTATGGCTCTTTCTGATGCAACAGACAACTTAAGAAACTTATCTTCAATTGGAACTACCGCCATTGGTGTTGCACTAAGCCAATTTATAGAAACAGGTGATTCAAAATACCTAGATGGTATAGATAAAGCAGGAGAAGTTGTAACACAAGCAATAAATAACTTTTCAGAAATTGGGACTAAAGTAAAAGAAAATATTGAGTAACATTAATAACATTGGCTATTCATATATTTATGATAAAATCACTGAATAGCCAATTTATAATAATTTATATTTAATGAGAAGATAATGGAAAAAAAATCTGATTCAAACGAAAATATTTACTCACTACAGAAAACAACTCTATCCGAAAGTACATTTAGTGAAACAATGGGCCTAGCAATGCATAATGCCATCGCTAACCAACAACAATCCCAAATAACAACCTCATTCACCGTCGCAAAAACTTGTGCACTTATTTTATCTACCGCTACAAAAACGCCTTAATATCAATTCTTATTATATAACTCATAATCTAAAACACTTTAAACCAACTCTATAAAATAATAACATATACTTATAAATTAAAACAAATACTTCCATTTATTTTATTCATAGTTTAAACAACCTTATTCACTAAGTAATTATCAAAACACAATAATCAACTCTCATTATTCTCTGAAATTCATATCTAATGATATAATTAAATCTTCTACACTATGTATAATTAAATCATTAGATAAAGACAATATACTTACATTATCTTTATCTAATAAACAATATTCTCTATTAATTATTTACGTATAGAAAGCAGATACCGCTTTCACTAGCGGTATCTGCGTTGGCATAAAGCGTTAATTCACTATTTACAACTCAAACTCAACATCAGATGCTGGCCCACGCCCCCCTCCCCCTCTTGGCTCTCGACACGCACAAAACACGACTTCATCATATTGTGCAAGATCCCCTCCTGGCTTCATTTTTTCGAGAACTGTACTAAAGTCCTGCCAGCCTGCTTCTTGTCTGACAGTCAAAACATCAGCTGGTGGCGCACCAGATGAAGACTTCCGGTTATGCCATACCGCTGCTTCATATTCACCCATGGACGTTTTCTCGAAATACTTGATACGATATTTTCTCACTCTTTCCGGAGACCTTACTTCATCTAACCCTGTTGCGTCAGCTGTAGAGATGTTTCTACCATGGTCATCAATACCTTGACCTCTAATAACCGTGGAATAGGGTTTATAATGTCCATTAAGAAGCTTATCCCACCCTAGTGTACTCCCTTCTGGTGGCACCTCTGAAAGCGTATCTCCATGCTTTCCTAAAAAGACTATTTTTTTCCCTTGTGGAACCATAACACCACCAGACATACCAGGATCAAAATCCCCATGAGCAGAAATTACCAATCTTTTAGCAGGCGATGCACCATTTCCTTTTATCAAAATAAAATGAACACCAACATCTTCCTTCACTGGCTTTAAATGAGGAAACTCAACTTCCAATTGCGTTAAATTTATCTGCGCAAGTCTTTCAGATTGTTGAAAAACAATGGACGGAGCGCCTGAAGATTCTCGGTACTCCCTCATGCTTTTTTGTTTTCGTGCCAGCTTGTCTAACAAACTTGGAAGCTTCTGACGCTCACTCGCTACTATATCATCGGTCAGTCCACTCAGATAAGATTCATAGTCTCCTTTAAAACGGACGTCATCAGCATCATTGACATACTTGGCTAACTTAGGTTTCTCTGGCCCCATATGGCCATTCGCAGTACCTAGCACAAAAGAGGTACTTGGCTCATTCGTTACAAAAGCTTGTCTAACACTACCCTTTAACGATTTTGCATATAGATTATAATCAGATTGACTATACCAATGAGAACTCGAAAGCACTCTCGCACTCTGAATATATCGAAAGCCTGAGAACTGTTCACTCGAAGAGAATGGCGCACCGGAAACATGGCTAACTTCTACCATTTTGGCTAATACGCCCCGCTTCTCATTTAATGCCTGCTGATACCTCGAAGTCCAGTTATGACGGGTCTCGAGTATCGGCTCGTTAATGCCATATTTTGTCGAAAACTTGTGTGCGGTGGGGTCAAATACCACTTCCACGCCATTATAATTGGCCAAGACAACCCAATGGTTGGTAAACATATCTGCATCCATACCAGACGCCCCTTCCCAAAACGCGATATTACCAAAACGCACTTCGGTATAGCCATCTTGCATTTTGAGAAAGCTGTGGAGCTCTTTGGCTGATTGCTCACATTTTTCTAGTGGGTTAGCCTGATACTTTTGAACTATGTCCTCGACTAGCCCGCGACTATGCTCAATAACCTCCAACTCTTGAGCGTTATGAGAACGCTCTGTCAGCCTCTCTGCGATGTCATTCTTTCTTAAAGACAATTCCCCCTCACCGCTCGCCACATCGAAGACCTCTGAATTTCTCGGCGAGAACACCCGAGCAGAAGCGCGCTTAAAGTTTTGCCTAGTTAACCAACGTCGTAACTGTCCTGCTGGTGTCAACACCTCTAGCGAAGGCGATTCGATCGTTGAGGCCGGTCTCCAACTCACCTCACGGTTAGAATACGCCACAACTGGTCGCCCGGTGGTATCCGCTAACGCCTGAGCAGCACCACTGCTTTTGGCATAACACGCCAAAAGATGAATAGGCCCCGAGCCCTCCCTTAAGTCCACACCGCCGTATTCTTTGATGTACTCAACAAATTCCTCTGGCGTGTGCTTAATCCACTTAGGGCTGACAGCCTCCATTCCCTTGTGGTAGAACAAGCCTTGTTCATCTGCCATGACAGAAATGGCTTGCTGGCCAGCCTTACCTTTAAATTGGTCAGTATATTGGCTCAGTAACGCGGGACCCTCTCCGGTATCACCCCACTCTTTAGACAAGGGCGTGCGACCAATCACTTTTCCGTCAGGTGAGGAGATATCCATATACTCCGCCCGTCTTCCGCCCACTGTGACTTCAAACCCTTGCCCTAACTCACCAATGCGAGTCTGCGTCGCTATATGAGTCTGCGTCGCTATATATTGACGCTGAACCTCATCCATCGAAGTAAACACATAGCCCTTATTCTCTGTTGTCAGGTAATCATTAAATGCTGCCACAGTGTCGCTATCCATTCGATGCTTGGAGTGATTTACTGATGCATGTTTTCCTAACGGCTTCCAAGTCCCAAGCTTAACTTGCAACTGGCTACTGTTCACTTGATAGAAAAAAGTCCCTTCAGTGGAAACATGAACATAAATGACGTGCCTAAAGTGCCTTTCCTCTCCGACAAACTCATTGATATGAATAAAGCCCGATTGGGTTAACTCACTCATGTTTAAGGCCTGCTTAGCTGTCTTACTATTAAAGCCAAACGCTTGCTTATAATGCGCCGAATTCATTATCTCTTTCGCTGCGTCAGGTTTCGCTACGTCTCTATGCAGCCACCTCACCGCTTGAGGCGAGAGCGTGCCTGCCTGCTGAGCATCGTTGAAGGCCGCGGTGTAACAGATACTGCTGTACATTGCGTCTTTTCGACTCGCTCTATTTATGTTCTCATCCAGTTCTTGAACATCACTCACCTTGCCCTGACGGTACTTAAAGCGCCACGTGGCTTGTTGTAACCAACTGCCTTGTATCCATTGAGCGCCCACTTCGTTGCTCTTCACCCAGAAGCCCCCCGATTCCACTTTGCCTTCCAGTGTTTTGCCAAAATAAGAAAAACGTTTGGCCGAAAGACGAGGTGCTACTTCGGTGAGCGTGTCAAAAAACGCTTCCGGCTGTCCGCCAGCATCAAGATACAAAACAAAGTCTTGGTCACTACCCGGTAAGACTTGTGACGAGCCCTTCCAGACCTCTTCTCCTAGCAAAGGACGTCGAAGAGGGGGATTTCCCCCATTCATCGGTCGACCTTCGCCTTCCAGCGCTCTTATGGAAGGCCCCGCATTGTCAGTTGAACCGCCGCCGGCTATTTGGTGAGGTGAGACATCTTGTACGTCTACCCTGCGATGGCTCACATCATCTAAACGCTGAGCTAACCTTACCCGGCCGCCGGCATTTTGTAGCGTCCAGGCAAATAGAGAGACTTTATTGCCCGCTTGCCATGTCTCCCCGTTATTCCAGGACACACTGAACTTTCCTTGCCGCGTTTTACGACCCAACATAGCTTTGCCCATCAACTGGAAAGGGCGCTCTGTGGTTGTAAAAGCGCTGGTATCAGAAGTGACATCATCAACTAAGGCGCCACCGTCCACATCGTCAAAGACCATGCCAGTATCCACATCATCTATTGCACCTCCAACATCAGTATCGTCTAAATTGTTGTGTCTAATTTTAGCGACTCGCTCCGGAAAGACTTCGTCCACAGGGAAGACACGTCGATACAGGGCCGAAGCCTGTCCTTTCAACGATTGCAGCGCTTGGCTGCCCGCAGAGCTAATACTGCTGGTATCGATACTTGAAGACGCCCGCAAACGATGAATGACTTTTTGGGCTTTTGGACTCAATCGCATCCCTCCAATGACCAACGAATACACTAAGTTAATATTGGCCTCTTGATTAAACGCGTCTCCAAACTCCTCTGTCGCAAGCGCCTGTTTCCATTTAGAAAAACCATACTCAAAAATAAGGTCTAGCGCCAAGTTCGCCAATGGATTAATGGGTAAAGCAATATCAGCCACCGCATAAATTTGTTGCACCCTCGTTAACCACTGCAGCCCTACCGCTTCATATTCATTTAAATAGAACGAATCCATCGCGTTACTTAGGTAGTCTTTCAGTGCCTCGACATCCGAAAACTGCGACTTATCAATCAACCGATAGATCAGATTAACTCCTTGACTTGCCTCATCATTAAACTGCGTATTGAGATAGGTTTGATAAACACTCTCTATATTGCGGTTCTCCAGAACAAGTCGGCGAAGTGGTTGCGGCACCTCGAAATCCAACGTATGACCTGCCCATCGATCTGTTTCCAAATGGGTTTCATCCACTCCGCGTACATAATCGAGATAGTTCACCTCAAAGCTCTTATCTGGGTATCTGCGCTTAAACTCAGCCAGTTCTTCTTTATTATGTTTGATGTAATCAGGCACCACTTTTCTGGCTGTCACGGTAAAAGTATCATTCGCGTTGATGTGATAACGCGCAAACAGTCCTTCAATAAATTGCACCGGCGTTTGCAATGTTTCTAGTGCCTGCTCACCTTTCGCAAGTAGGTCTCGGGTCCGTGTTTCTAGTGCTTCCAGTTCATCTGCCGCTTTGAGAATGTCCTGATACGCCTGACCAGAGACGATGGCCTCCCATTGCAATGCGCTCAAACTGTCTGGTTTGCGCACTCGCTCAACAAGGTGGTTGGGTAACCGTCCCGATAAAAGCGCATGAAAACAGACCAAACTCTGCGTTCCGTCGATGGGGAGCCCCTGACGGAATAGTTCTTCACCATATTCTTCTTTTAGTACTTTTGTTTCATGCTTATGGGCATCAAAAAGATGCATTTTCATTTGATCCAGCGCCTCATCATACGTCTCATCGAGCGAACGTATCTGGGCGGTATCTAATGAGGGTGGCCAATACGCATTTGCATTGTCAATCGCCCCAGATAAGAACAAAGCAGTCGGCATCAAAACAAATTCTTGCGACTGACCATTTCTTGGTAAGGACACACTCACATAACCTGGCAAGGCCACGTTTAAGCGCTGATTAAAGCCAGAAAGCGCCTTGTCGTACTCACTCAATCTCCCTGAATTGCGCTCAAGATTGAAGCGATAATCAGCTAAAGATGCGTCAAGCCTGCGTATGACATCATCGGATATAGGCTCCTCATCGGGGTTGTTAAGTAACCCTTTGTAGTGCAGAACTTGCAACGGGTGCCCTGCACGCAAATAAGCGTGTAATGGTTGAAATTGAACCTGTCCATCTGGCGTCTTTAACACAATCGAACGCTCAAGCCATTTTGCAATGCTTGGTTGTGAAAAACCGGTCTGTAAAGAGAAATAAGTCGCCAACGTACGATGGCTCATCCCGCTTCGAGGCAGTTCAAACGTTCGATTTAATGAAAGCCCACCGGATAGTCGAAACACCACCTCTTGTAACGATGGTTCAATCGCTTTCACGTCATCTTCGTTGACGTCGCGATCATGTCTCCAGCGTTCAAGAGAGACTCTTAAGTTTTCCATCACTTGCTCATACTCTGACTCACTCAGCAGATGAGGGGCATGCTCCATAACCTTGGCATGAAACCTCAATGATGAACACACTACATTCATTCCCAATTTCACACGACGCGGTGCAGCAGAGCTCTGCAGCTTGTTGTTGTAGGCAGCCAGCTTTGTGAGCACTCGATTGACGTCTTCTCTGTCTCTCAGTACTTCTGATGGCCATAGCGCTTTTAAATCGGCAAGCTGCTCATCAAAAACTAGGGAGCGAGTAGGTAAATCATCGAGGTAGAAGTGCGTTTCTAAATCCGAATAGTATTGATAACCAACTTCAAAGTGATCACCACCGATACCCGAATAATGATAGTCAACAAATAGTACTAATTTTCTCCTTTTGTATGCAGCAACCACTTGTTCGACAGGATTTCCATGAATCCCTAACGCTACGCGCTCCAGCTGTCCCTTCCATTCTCTTGTCGCACGATTATACATAGAGAAAGCTTCTTCAGGTGAGCGGGCCACGCTCGCGTTGAACTCCGAGATCTCCTCACTTATCTGTGTTCTTTGTTCGCGGCTTAAGTTCAGAGCATTCAGCTTCTCTTCCGAGTTCACCAAATACGGTACAAGCTGCGCAAAGACGTCGCTTTTGGCCTTATCAATAAAAGCACGATAATATTGGTGGACTTCGTCTCTTATCCTCGGGTTCATCATTAAACGTTGACACTCTTGTTCTCCCTCAGCATCCAACGTGACACGTGCCATTTCATCATCCAGATTTATGTCGAGTTTGTGCAACTCAGTCCGTATTGGCGTGAGGTTAGAATTGGGGAGTTCTTCAATTGAACGCAACTGTTCACGAATGTTTGGATGTGATCCCGCTAGATTCACGAAAACCTGTTTAAGCTTAACCGCTGTTCTTACTGTATTTCGCATATCATCCGGCACCCCAGCTCCTTCATAAACGGAGAGATCCCATTGAGGTGCGCCTGCATTGACTTGGGAAAGCAGAGACAACATTCGATACAGCCTTAACTGATACTCCCGAAAATCTCTCGGATTAGCTCCACGTTCGATGTGTCGCATTTCGCTCTTAATCAACGTTTTTAATGACTCTGGATACCCATCAAGATTGAGGTCTTTAAGAGCTTTCTGACGGTTGTATTCCCAAATATCATCAGCCACGACGAGCTTAAAGGTGCCATTTTGTGGCACCACTTGTACGAATTTAGAACCGTCCGGCAAGCCAATTTTATAAATACGCTCCCCAGTGCTAGGCTTGTCATACTCCTGATATGCCCATTCCAGACCAAAAAGAACGATTCGCGGCCTAGCGTGAGTAACGTTGTGAAGACGGTTTCCATCATGGGCCATAAACCCTCCCCCCACACGAGTTGGCCTAATTATCTGGCCTTCCACTCGTCTAGGTGTAGGTCTCACTTTCCGCCAATCCCAATGATTCTGACCACGAGGTAAATCTGCTCCTTTTCCTGCCCACTTTTCAGTCAACAACCACTTAAAAGCGTCCATTCTATGTTGGTCACTCTCTGTCGAGTTGAAGGGTTCGCATATAGAATCATCGACATCCGTCACCTGTCTGCGCTGCGCTGACGTCAAACCTTTTAACTGATACGCATCGTTTATTTCTTGCTTCTCCGTTTGCTCTCTCACGCTGCCATTATAAAGGTAATCCTCTAACCCCTGACGAGGCATAGGGATATTTCTTTGTTGAATGTACGGGAGTAAACGCTGGGGACGATAAAGTTCAGCAGCGCGAGGGGTATCATCGTCGTCCAGTGAGCGCCTAACCCGACGAGACGTCGATGTTTCATCTTCCATTTCCAATGACCAAGGTTCATCTAATGAGTTCGAGGAAACCTCTTGTGCATCAATATACTCTACAGGGGTTCCTTTCTCTCCATTTTGCTCAACAGCATCGACGGCCCACTCAATGTCGGGCATCACTTCATCATCCAGCAGCCTATCAAGTAGATCCGCTTGTTGATACTCCACCGGTGTCGATAGAGTCAACACCTGTCGCTGAACATGATCGGATAATACCTCAAAACCTGAATTACTTAAGGCGGTCACAGAGCGCAACGCCAGTGCACCCAGGCCGTCCATTCTCAACTGCTGACTTTGCTTCCCATTAACCACCTGCTCATATATGCCATCCAGAGTCTGTTCTTTACCACTTACATGCTTGTTATACACATAGCCAGCTCCAGCCAGAACTCCTCCTAGCGCTGTTTTCATCACCGTTGGCATAGGCGAAGTGACCATATTAAAACCTAACTGCTTCATACGTTTCTTAACCATCATATCAATAGCTTTATAAGGCTTATCACTTCCAGGCATGATTAATGATTTGGTTTTATACACTTTGTAGGGAATTCTTAACGAGGCAAGAGGCAGGCGATAAAGTGGACTAAAAATATTAAACATAAACGTCGTTGGAATGCTTAGGGCTAATTCAAACACATGCTCTGTCATCCCACGAGTAAAGCGTCGCAGCCCCCATGCCACCATAAACTCAACCAAATCTTTTTCATATTCAGCATAGCGTTCCGGCGTCATCACTGGCAGTAAAGTGCCCGCTTGTGCTCTTGCAAGCTCAGCCGATAAACGTGTTGCCATTAATGCACCTTTAGGGTCACCCGATGAATGTGTTTCTTCATTAAGACCATATCGATTGATTAATACCAATACTTCACCTGGAGACGGTAATGCTTGACTCACTTCGATTTTTTCCGCCAATATCATTGCCCAATGTTTTGCAATACGAGCTCCTCTTGAGGTGTCATCTAAATCACGTCCAGTCTCTTGTGCTGAACGTTCAGCCAACCGCACTTTCATTAGTAATGATTTTAATATCGCTCTTTCTGTAAAATCCTTAACCTGAGAAAAATGACAAGGCGAAGAGGTCGTAAGATCAACAGCTTGATTCAATAGTTCAATAACTTCAAACTGGGTTTTAGCCATTCTCTCAAGTAGTGGTTTATCTCCCTCCATCAATAAATCATGGCAACGATTATTAATTTCCTCTTGTTCTGCTAAACTCAAATCTAAAGCCGACATTAGTTCATTACTAAGATCTGTCGCTTTCTTATAAAAAGAGAGCTTAAACGCAGCAAGTATGTCGATAGGGCTATCAGATCGTTCATTAGTTTCAAGAGCTTTAACTGCTGCTTTCACCTGTTCAACATGTTTGACAAGAATTTCATTGAGCGTACTTTGCTTCGTCCACATTTTCATTTCAGGTGATTCAAGGTGTCGCTTATGAAGAAGAATATCCATCAGAGGAGATGGAGAAGAAGTCGATTTAAACTCATGATCAAAGTTCTCAGGTAAAGGGGCCTTTATCTGAGCAAGCATCTTAGAACTGGATAACAAGGGTTGAGCAGCTTGTTGTAAATCAGCCATAGATTGTTGTAATTGCCACAAAACACTACGAACAATTGAATCGCTAATCAGTTGACTGGTCTTTTTATCTTTGCACTTTTCATCTAGTACTCGATAACTAACGTGTCCTTTTCCTTTAGCTTTATTGGCAACCAACAAAACCTTATCGTTGGTGTCTTTAACGCTTTTCTCTAACTTAGTTAGTTGTTGCCTTAAGGCCTTTACGGGCTCAGAAACAAAAACTGCCTTTGTTGCTTTAACAACTCCTGACTTGATCTCTTGAACGTTTTTTTCTATTGCTGCTATCGACATCATTGAGTAAGTCTGATTTTTTTCTTTGGGTAAGTACTGTTTAAGATTTTTAAGCTCTTCACTTAGTCTGTTTGCTGTCTTTAACTTATCTGTTTTTATTATTGCTAATGCATTACTAAGTAAACCTTCGGTCACTGCTAGATAGGTACACGCTTCCCCTTTAAAAGGTAATGAAGAAGACGGTTGAAGATGAATATTTTTAATTAAAGAAAGAGAAGCTCCATTTAATTTCTTATCCAGCTTAGTGATTTCATTTTGAATGTCATCACAAGCCTTATTCTGAAAGCTGAGTCTCTGTTCAAGAGCGGAAGCCACTCTTTCATCACGAATTTGCAGCCAAAGACGACGACGTTCATCTTTTGGTGATTGATCCGTAATAGCATTAATTTCAGTCCTGAGCTCCTCCTCAGAAAGCTGAGCAGAGTAGGCTTCCTTAGCCTGTTCATACATACCTTCAGAATCCACTTCCGCTTTTTCATCCAGTTTTTCATCTGTAATAAAAGTATTCACTTTCTCATGTAACTGTGAGCACATTTCAGGTGAAGGAGATACTGGTGCGATCCTATGATAATCATGCGCCATCTCCCTAATTAACTCTCTCTCAATGTGGATATCATATTGCTCAGAGTTACTGTTAATCACAAGCTCACTTAAACTTTGAGCAACTAAGCTCATCGCTTTTAAAGCCCCTTCTAAACGGCGTACCAATGACTGAGCGACTTTTCGACTCCCATAATGTTCTTCTGGTTGAGCATGACGAGTAACACCTAAAGCTCGCTCTAATGGTCTTGCTTCACCAACTATTTTTTTGGGTACATGGGCCTCAATCCACTTTTCTACCCTTTCTTGAGTAGATTCTTGATCCTGTACTTGAGAGATACATTCAATTTGACTTCTCAACTTGCCAGCAATGATTTGAACATCACGAAGTTGATCCGAATTTATATTGATACCATGTAGCTCAATGTCACTTTCTAATCGCTGAACATGTTGTTCAAGTTCATCTCGTAAAGAAAAATCAAACTGAGGCAAGAAACGATTATAACCACGAGTACGAAACTCTTTGGCTTGAGATAAATTCGCATGTTGAAGATATTCAAAAGCGAAATCCATAACAGATTCATGATGATCTAATGATAATTGTGCAATTGCATATTGAATCGATGTCAAACCTGGACTAGCAAAAACTAACGGAGTAGATGTTATAGATGGGTGGTTTAACACGTTATAAGGAAATGAGCCTTTCGTTTTTTTTTCCATAGGAAGATACCTTAAAAATATATTAATAAGACATCTATGATAATTATTCCTTCTTTAATGCGAATGTACAAAACGATGTAATATCTAGCTAAAATAATCATATGTAGCTATTTATTTCATAAAGGTCCTTAATTATTCATTCTTTTATTTTATGTATATACAAAGTCTTTAATACATTAGTACTCTTAGTGCTGTATTTTATACCCCCTTAATATAAGGTTAACCTTTTTGACTACTTTCTTGCACTACTTTTATGTTAATAAAAACACAATATAAAAGTCATTGTTTTCTATGGAATTTGTTATTTATAATGAATAAAGAGAACTAGGGTAGAAAAATAAAAATAGAATATATAGACAGTAAAGAACTTCACTATTGTGAAAGTATAAGGAACGCCACTAAGGACCTGGTGAAGATGGGGGATAGTATGCCTCAAAAACAATTTTCACAGTCTCTGCAAATTGATTTAATTTTTGAACATTAAAGACTTCTTGAATTCCTGATGAAATGGCTCTAAATGTAATCCAAGAAAAACATAACCCTTTTTTCTCCTGGCGTTTTCGAGAGGCTACAATTAAAGAACAAATATTATTGTAACGAACAACTTTTAGATCTGAGAAAAAACGCTCAGTAAATTGTTTATAAGCAGGAGCACTTCGAATCGTACCCTCTTTCATATCAACGCATACATTGATGCGTTCACTATATAAATAACCGGCACGTTTTAAGTATGACACAGCCTTTGCGAACGATTTCGGCGAAATATAGCGACCAAATCGTAAAGCATAATCTTCTTGTAAGAAATCATAACTAACTGTTTTTAAGCCTGCTTCCGTCGGTAACCCGACCCTACCGCCGATCAAATCCGTATTTACAATGATGCAGGCAAGTACATTAGCTACCAATCTTCTAGATTGAATATTATTCATACCTTCTCCTCCCCAAGCATTTAGTGCAGGGAAACGATTAGGATTATCAATAAATTCTTCAAAAGACTTTAATATCCGAGCATATTCTGGAGGTAATACCTCCCAGCGACCACTGCGAAACAGACGACGAGAACGAAATTCAAATTTAAATGGAGTCTTAGGTCTTTTTTTGTTTTCAGCTTCAACAATTGAATGATGAAGTTCAATTAACTCAAACTTACGGCGCTTTCTTTTAGCTCGATACTCCGCATCATACTCTTTTTTCATTTGGCTTTTAGAATAACTCATATTGATATATCTTATATTGTGTATAAATTATTTCTGTGAAACATCTTTAATAAGATTAGAAATCTTTTTAGATATTTTAATTTCAAAAACAAAAATAATCCTTTCTGTCATTTTTATAAAAGTTTCTACCCCCCAACCAAATATGATACAGACAAAATAATCGGGAGCATTTACATTTAATAAATGTTGAGAGCTAGTTATTTTTGAAAGACCAACAACAATGGGTGGCCATATTATAAAATAGATAATAAATCTATTTTTCTTACGCATTGCTGTATTCAGGTCAAAAATGTCACCACTAAGTAGAAAAACTACCCTTAAGATCACAGACATCAACGCAATTGAATATAAATTAATGAATGACTTTAAAATAACATCATCATTATAATGTTGATAAATAAACTTTATAAAACTATTTTCTATTGGCATGTATTCAAAATAATAGAAACAAACGGACACTAACAGAAAAGAAAAAAGTAAAAACCAGAAGAGTGTCAAAAATAAAGTCAGCATTTTTTTAGACTCAATCAATGCCATATTATATTCAGATGATATCTGTTCAGTAGAAAAACCTTGAGTAAGTTCTATTAATTTATTTCTTAATAAAAAAAGAGTATCTATATCTAAGTTATCAACATTTTCAATTTCTGAAAGACTTATATCCATGTTACTTTTTTTATCAGGAGTCAACACTTCACTATTTAATAAAAACCATAACCTTTTCTTAATATCGTATATAATTAATTCTCTTATATCCATACTCCTCATTTAAACTTAATTTATCCCATTAAACGTTGATATATGATGAATTGTTAAAATAAGAACCCAACATAAAATAACCAAATCTAACCATCTAAGATACATCGCTTATATCCTTTTAATTTTTAAGATAATATAGCCATTATATTTTCATATAATGGCTATATTTTATTTTGAAGCTAAATGGTGTTTAGCAATCAACTCAATTTTTAATAATCGTTATTATCAAATATCAGATGATTAACCTTTCTCAATCACTTCTTCACTCGAACGACCAATAACAGCAGAACCAACACTCATTAATGAATTAATTCCTTGAATTGATGCCGCCTGAATTGTGATCTGACCTTGTTGCTGCGCTGTCGTCGCATTATGTGCTGTATTACTTAGAGCATGCGATGTTGACAATAATAAGTTACCCATTGCCATTGCAGGGGTTTCTCCCACAACTTTAGTATTCACTTGTGTTACTGAATCTGTAATCTGAGCATTAACTGCTGATGTTGCTGTATCTGACATAATTTATATCCTCTTATATTTAATTAAATTATTAACCTTTTTCGATGATCTCTTCGCCCACTCGACCGATCACAGCTGATCCAACACTCATGAGAGAATTAACACCTTGAACCGTTGCTGCTTGCATCATAATCTGACCTTGTTGTTGAGCAGACGTAGCGTTATGCGCTGTATTGCTTAACGCATGTGATGTTGACATTAATAAGTTACCCATCGCCATTGCAGGAGTTTCTCCCACAACTTTGGTATTAACTTGTGTCACCGCATCTGTAATTTGTGCGTTTACCGCTGATGTTGCTGCATTTGCGTTTGTATCTGCGCCTGTATTTGTATCTGGCATAATTTATATCCTTTTTTATTTATGATTTAAGTAAGGTGATTAACCTTTTTCGATGATTTCTTCGCCCACGCGACCAATGACAGCAGAGCCTACACTCATCAGTGAATTAACACCTTGAACCGTTGCTGCTTGCATTGTGATCTGACCTTGTTGCTGAGCAGACGTAGCGTTATGCGCTGTATTGCTTAGCGCATGAGATGTCGACATTTGCAAGTTACCCATCGCCATTGCAGGGGTTTCTCCTACAACTTGTGTATTAACTTGTGTTACCGAATCAGTGATTTGTGAATTAACTGCTGATGTTGCAGCATTTGCGTCTGAACCTGTGCCTGTATTTGTATCTGGCATAATTTGTATCCTCTTTATTTATGGTTTAATTAAGGTGATTAACCTTTCTCGATGATCTCTTCACCCACTCGGCCAATGACAGCAGAGCCTACACTCATCAGCGAATTAACACCTTGAACCGTTGCTGCTTGCATTGTGATCTGACCTTGTTGTTGGGCTGCTGTCGCATTGTGTGCTGTATTACTTAATGCATGAGATGTAGACATCAATAAGTTACCCATCGCCATCGCAGGGGTTTCTCCCACAACTTTGGTATTAACTTGTGTTACTGAGTCTGTAATTTGCGCATTAACTGCTGATGTTGCTGTATCTGACATAGTTTATTTCCTCTTTTGTGTTATTAAGACCATTAGCCTTTTTCAATGACTTCTTCGCTAGAACGACCAATAACAGCCGAACTAACGCTCATTAATGAATTAACCCCTTGTACGGTTGCTGCTTGCATCGTGATTTGTCCTTGTTGCTGAGCAGCTGTTGCATTGTGAGCGGTATTACTTAATGCATGCGATGTAGACATCAATAGATTTCCCATCGCCATCGCTGGTGTTTCACCAACCACTTTTGTATTAACTTGTGTTACTGCATCTGTAATCTGAGCATTAACTGCGGATGTTGCTGTATTTGTTTCTGCCATGGTTTCTTTCCTGGTTTATGTGTAATTAAAATTAATTAGCCTTTCTTAATAACTTCTTCACTAGAACGACCAATAACTGAAGAGCCCACACTCATTAATGAGTTCAGCCCTAAAACAGTCGCTGCTTGCATTGACATCTGGCCTTGCTGTTGAGCTGCCGTCGCATTATGTGCAGCGTTACTTAACGCATGTGATGTGGACATCAATAAGTTGCCCATCGCCATTGCTGGAGTTTCACCAAGCACTTTGGTATTAACTTGTGTGATTGAATCGGTAATTTGTGAATTTACTTTTAATACTGTTTGATCTGACATTACTTTTACCTCTGATTTATTTAAACTTAATAAATAAAATCATCTATGTATTAAGTCATGAAAACTATTTTTATATATAACCACATTATTTAATTAATATACTTTTCTCAATTAATGAAATAGGAAATTTATATCCAGATTCAATAATTGTCATTTTATGAATAAGATTAATATAATCATAACCACTAATTACTTTATGTTTTTCTATCCCTGTCATATTAGATAACTTAGTAATTATTCCTTCTGTATTATTTTCATTAGTTGGTGAAAACCTTCTAATAATGCCGTCAATTGTTTTTATGTTATATTCTGTTCTATAGGTCATTAAAACTTTATAAGCTGCCCTAAATCCATAACGAATATTAATAAATTCTTCAAAATCACTGTCTTTTTTTTGGCTGATTTTCACCTCTCCAAGCCATTTATTAGAAAAAGAGTTTCTAATATTTAAAGGATTATTATTTCTAAGACCTCTACTTAACGCCTTTTTATTTTCCATTCCTTTATTTATGGTTTCAGTAAAATCTCTGCTCCCTAACACATCCCATTTAAATAAATAATAATCTTTCAAAAAAAATGCACATAAAATAAAAACAAAAAAAATCATTAAAAAGTGATTCAAACTAAAATATATACCTTTTTCGTATTTATCTTCACTCAATATAATCACACCTCTATTCGTAATAATTAATACCCATTCTAATGGTTATTAAATTTCTTAATAGGAAAAAACAATCAACAAATAAGATAAAACATCTAAACAGGTTTCAATATATAAATAATAAAAATTAACTTTAAATATAAAATCAATTTCAATTTAATTAAGATTGTAAACTATTAACTAAATGCTTAAGTTCTGATTCTGCATATTCTTTACTTGGAGGAAGATCATGTAGTTGTTCACGGTAAGCACTTTCATTTGAATAAATCAAATGTGCTGCTGTAACTATTGAGGTAAGAATTGGCTTTTCTTCTTTTTTACAATAAGTAATAGTTCGAACATTATTACTATCACCACCAACTTTAAAGGTAATACTTTCAGGGCATTCATCGTATAAATCCCCAAGAGAAGACTCATCAGATATAAGAATCCAGCTAGGTGATTTATCCTTTTTAGTTAGGTCTAATCCATCTGCATTATCAAATACAGGAAAATCTTGAGCAAAACCTAAATTTCTATCACAAACAAGAATCTCAACGCCTTTTGTCATATTGTCTATGCATTCTTTTATTTTATGATATTCATTTTTTATAGAGGTATTCCTATCCGAACCTCTTAAATCAATTTCATCAGAAGAAACTGAAAAATATATCTCCGCGTTAGGAAAATAACGATTCTTAAGATTTCTAAATAATGCATCAAAGCTATCAATATCTGAATGAGTTAAAATAGCCAATGTTAAATTATTCCCTTTTTCAGCGGGTATACCCTGCAACTCCATTAATGTTAAAGTTAATTTGTTTTTCATAATAATTAGTCCTAATTAGATATTTTTTACATTAGAACAAATTAATAACAGGTATAATTGTAAATAATGATGCTTTAAATAATTTGTTATTACAAAAAGTTAAAGTTCGAACTATTATAAAAAATAACAATAAGTGATAATTACTAAAAGTTAATCATTTTTTAATAATCATAATCTAATTACCAAATTATAATAACAAGCCTAAATCCAATAAAATAAAGGTAGATATATGTCTAACTCTGACTATACAACACTTCAAGAATTTTCAGATCAACCAACATCAATAACTGAAACAACGTTATCTGAAACTATTGGCTTATCAATGCATAACTTAGTTGCAAACCAGCAACAATCTCAAGTAACAACAGCGGCCTCTGTTAGCAGTACTTGTGCCCGACTGCTCGCAACTCCGCAAGCAAAATCAATAAAGAATAACAATGAAGAAAATACGGACACACCAGAACAAAAAAAGAAAAAAGGGTTAAGTAGCTTATTCTCACGCTCTTAATTTATATGCATCTTGAATAGAAAATGACGCAATGGGAAATGAATACAATAATTACATTGACCAAGCTACATCAATAGCTATTCAAGATGCTGCCGACAATATTAGAAATGTTACTGATATAAGTAATACCGCCTCAGGGGTAGCATTAAGTAAATTATTAGAAGGCGGAGATAAAGTAAAATGTATGGCAACAATAGCTGAAGCCAATAAGCTCATCAAAAATGCCATTCAAAACTATGAAAAAATCATTCGTTTATCTATAGAGTGCAGAAATTCAAATGCAAAATCTTCACAATCCTCTAAATAGACCTTCCTATTAATTCACTTAAGTAATAAATAATGAAAAATAATAATTCCACATATAAACGTACAATGATTCGCCGAAAAAGTGGCAAGATTGTAAGCAAGAAGACCCTGATAAAGAAAATACCATTAGAGAAGCCTCGCCTCTCAGATTTGGATAATATATTGGCATTACTAGAAAAAATTGATAGTGAAGAGTCTTTTTTAAAAATAAAATTCAAAATAGAACAATTAGAAAGGCAAAATATTAATCCGTTAAAAAGAGTGAGACTAAATAGCCTTTAATGAACCGCCTTACTTAACTCTTGCAGTGATGACAATAGATCCTCTAATACGGGGCCAAATGCGTGACGCCGAGAGACCAAGCAACCCATAGGCGTTAACCAACCATGAAACTCATGAGCAATCGGCAGCGCAACTAACTTTTTCTGCTCAATGAAACTTGTCACTGTATGTTCTGGAACGATAGTCCAACCCACCCCACGGCACGCTAACTCGATTAAGGCTTGATGCGTGTTGGCATACCATAGTTTTGAACTGATCCCGTAACTGAACCACAGTTCTTTTCCCTTCGAGCTTCGATGCACTAACTGTCGATGTCCTTTCAATGCCGCATCATTCACCATTGGTAAAGCCGCTAATTCATGATCTGGCGCAGCCACAGTAAGAAAACGTATTTGTCCTAAGGTGAAAAAATCCATATCAACTTTAAGCTCGCCATCAGCATAGACGATACCTACTTGTGCTTTTCCCTTTCTAACCAGATCTTCAACATCAAAGGTTGAGGTCGTTATAATTTCAACATCGGTAACGGGAAACTTATCCGCCAATGTCGCTAAAATTTGCAATAAATCATCATTAATTAAGCTCTCATCAATCGCAATAACCAACTCATATTCATGCTCTTTTTCTAACGACTCAACCTTTTGATCAAAGTATTTCTGCTGGTGCAAAATAGATTGAGCAATTGGTAATAAAGCCTTACCCTTCTCTGTCAGTACTGGCGTATTTTTCTCACGATTAAACAGCTCTTGGTTAATCGAGATCTCTAAATTAGCAATGGCCTGACTCACGCCTGATTGAGCACGTTTTAATTGACGAGCCGCAGCCGAGAAAGAACCGCACTCACATACGGTGACAAAAATTTTTAATTGCTCAAAACTGTACATAACATTTAGCTCAAGTAAGTAGATCCACTCTTAAGCTATCACGATTTGTGATAGCTGTTAACTTTATCTCTTTTACTCACTCTTTATAATCGCGCTTCTTTATTTTAGAACAGCCCCATTTTTTGAGAATACACCAATGAAGATGAAAACTAATGAGCGCATTTTTCATGCCATTTTATTTGAAGTATTAGCCGTCAGCTTATCTATTATTGGATTAGCCATTTTTACTGATCATGATGTTACGGCACTATCAGGAACCATGATAGTCGTTGCAACTATCGCCATGATTTGGAATTTCATTTATAACTGGATTTTTGATCAATTCTTCACTGGTGAAAAAACACAACGCACGCTGTCATTACGTATTTTCCACGTTATCTTATTTGAGTTAGGCTTGCTGTTTGTCACTGTGCCAGTAATGGCTTACTTATTAAACGTAGGCATCTGGGAAGCGTTTGTGATGGATATCGGCGTAACTATATTTATCACCATCTACGCCTTTGCTTTTAATCTTATATACGACAATGTTCGAGCGATATTAGTGAAAAGAATAACGGGGGATAAATCGGTCACTGCGTGATAGATTCGATATGATATAGAGCTAGATAGTAAACAATCCGCTCTAGAGAAGGAAGATAATACATGGTTGAACAAATCAACCATGTATTTACAAGATTACTTTAAATTCAGTTTAACTGTCAGAAAGTGCATTCAGAGCTAAAACGCCTACAGGTTCTTTTTTCTGTAACGCAACCACAGCAGTTCGAGAACTATATTCATTAATCACTTTATCAATCAATGGTTGCTGACTTGCTGCTCGTTCTTTTAAAAGAGGTGCATTAATATCACTTTGTACCAATGAATTATTGATGATCCAACCCCAAGGATTAATGTTCGCCCGTTGAAGATCTTGTTGAAGATCGTATGCCTCTTGTACCGGCGTAGGCTCCGCTAGCGTCGTGATGATCACTTTGGTCACATCTGAGTTTTGCAGCATTACTAAAGGGGTTGCTACATTTTGATTCTGACGTGTCATCTCTTTATGATATGCACCCGTTGCATCAAGCAATAACAAAGTATGACCAGTTGGCGCAGTATCCATAATTACGAATTTTTTATCTGCTTGCTTAATGACTTCAGAAAATGCTTGAAATACAGCTATCTCTTCAGTACACGGCGAACGTAGATCTTCTTCAAGCAATTTACGACCATCTTCATCTAATGACGCTCCTTTCTCTTTTAGAATAGCTTCTCGATAACGGGTAGTCTCTGCTGCAGGATCAATTTTGCTCACTGTAAATTTTGTGTCTTCACTGTTCAATGTGAATTGTAAATGAGCTGCTGGATCTGAAGTGGTTAAGTGAACATCAAGACCTTGTTCTGCTAATTTACTTGCAATTGCCGCCGCCATCGTAGTTTTACCTACTCCACCTTTACCCATGAGCATGATTAAACCATGCTTCTGCTTCGCAAGTTCATCAATCATCACCGATAAAGAATCATACTTATCGACATTGATGGCGGTTGAATTGACTGAGCGCGTCACTATAGGTTGTGCTTCAAGTAGTGCCCGTAAGCTATCTAAACCAACGACATTGCTCGATAAAAGTGGTATTTGAGTTAGGGGCAGTTTTGCTAATGACCATGGCAGATCCTCAATTATCTTTTGTTCACGCTCAATAATTGCCAATGCTAGTTCATCATCACTGCTTTCTGCTACAGGGAATAACCCATTTAATACCAGATGTTGTCCTTTTAGGCCCAAATCCGAAAGTTCAATATGCGTTTTAGCCGCTTCTTTGATAGTTGCTGATTGTGCTCGAGCAACAAGAATTAAGCGTGTTTTGCTCTCATCAGATAATACTGCAATCGCATTGGCATATTTCACTCGTTGCTTTTCAAGACCCGCTAAAGGACCTAAACAGGAAGCATCGCCCTGACCATGTTCTAGGAATTCATTCCATGCTCCTGGTAATTGCAACAGCCGAATCGTATGACCTGTTGGTGCCGTATCAAACACAATATGATCAAAATCACTTTGCAGAGACTCGTCAGTTAATAGACTTGTGAACTCATCAAACGCGGCAACTTCCGTGGTACACGCTCCAGACAGTTGTTCTTCGATGTTTTTTACGATTAGATCTGGAAGCTTACCTCGAATAGGTCCAACAATACGTTCACGGTAATTTTGGGCAGCAGCTTGCGGGTCAATCTCCATACCAAATAAATTCTCGACGTGATTGATTGCTGTAATATATTCACCTATTTCAGTATCAAATACTTGACCGACGTTTGATGCTGGATCTGTACTTACAATCAGTACTTTTTTCCCTGATTCAGCTAACGCAAGTGCCGAAGCACATGCGTGAGATGTTTTACCAACACCTCCTTTACCTGTAAAAAACAAGTAAGGTGGAACATTCTCAAGATAATTCATCATAATTTATCCTTAGCAGCATCCAGTAGATGCGCAGCAGCTTGTGGTTTTAGTAGCTTTAGGCTCTTGAATTGATATATCAGCCCACTTAACAAGCTCTTCACGGGTTGGATAGCGATGCGTTAACGCTACGTGACCGCCAATAAGAGTAATTGGCAACCCCTCTTCACCTACAACTTCAAGAAAGGCTGCTACAGCTTCACTTTCTACAAATGCCATTGGCTCTTGTGCTAAATTGAAGCGTTGGATCTCAGCTTTATTATCTCTAAGGTAGCTAAAGTCAGCCGAAAAGGTCACGAGGTTTTGGTTTAGATCCGTACCGCAAACACCGCTAGAACAACACATAGAAGGGTCGTATATTTTGATCGTTTTCATTTTTACTTCCTTAGCAATCGTTAATCGTCGAATTACGATACACATTGTTAGAATAATCTGCAAGA
Organism: Aliivibrio fischeri ATCC 7744 = JCM 18803 = DSM 507; assembly: GCF_023983475.1. Lineage (NCBI taxonomy): Bacteria > Pseudomonadati > Pseudomonadota > Gammaproteobacteria > Vibrionales > Vibrionaceae > Aliivibrio > Aliivibrio fischeri. The sequence continues at coordinate 287,176 of NZ_CP092713.1, read as the reverse complement.
GCTTTTATTAGTTATTGGCCTCATCATTATGAACAGAAAACTATTGCTTGAACGAAATGCTCCACTGAATCGATAACGGAGTGATTTCTAGTAAATGTTGATTTTGTAACCATCCCTCCCCAAAATACAACAACGTAAGAAAGCTCAATAGTAAACAACCCGCAGATTGGCGGGTTGTTTATTTTTTAGTTGCTCGGTATCTGAGCTGAATCATTTTCAGTCCATTCGAGTAATAAAAGTTTGCTCGTCATCCACAAAAGCCACAAAGCCGCCATGATAGATAAATACTCGACCACGCCCCTCAACTAAGCAAGCAAGCTGTGGGAGCAAATCTTCTTCGTTATCCTGACTTTGAAATGTACCAGTATCAGTAATTACGCCACTGAGTACAGGCAGATACCCATAAGTACGCTTGGCTTGATCAATCAGGCTCAATTCGCTGGCGATAGAGAAGCAAGATGGAATCGCACCGGCTTCTTCGATAAACATAGTTTTCAGTTCTTCAAAAGCTGTAATCACCAGCCAGTCGATGTCGTTAACATGATGGATAAACATAGGATTTCTCGGTTATTCTGGTACGAAGATTTTATCACTATTAAGGGATAATCGAGTAGAGATTTAGTGGCTAAATTATTTCCGGACATTCATCAGGCCAACTTGAAACACGTTTTGTTCATTTCCTAAACCAATCACTTATTTTCAGCATCACTCCTTATATTCTCTACTCCCTCGCGCAAGCACTCTACTTTCAAAAAACATATTTACATGATTTATTTAGCTCACTCGCAATCCAATGCCTTTTCACACATTTCTTAAAATAAACCACTAATCTAATACCATCAAAGACAATGAGCACTCATTCATTGTTTAAATCTACATCAAAACTTGTGCACATCATAATTGTGCGATACTCTTTCACTTATTAGGTGCACAATAGTATTGTGCAATGAAAATGTCATTAAAATTTAAAGAACAATGGTTAGAACAATTTTATGAACAGGACAAACGACATCGTTTAATTCCTAAAAGTATTGAAAATGCTCTATATAGAAAGTTAGAAATCTTAGATGCCGCCCACTCTGAATCTGATTTACGTGTACCTCCGGGAAATCGTTTCGAGCACTTAACTGGTAACTTAAACGAATGGTGCTCTATCAGAGTAAATAAACAATATCGATTAATTTTTCGATGGGATAATGGTGTCGCTAAAGATACCTATTTAGATCCTCATAAATACTAAGGTAAGCAATATGCGTAAAACTAAACGTCGCCCAATAAGCGTTGGGGAGATGCTGAAAGTCGAGTTTCTTGAACCACTAAAAATTACATCTAAAACATTGGCTGAAGCTATGGGTGTTCACAGAAATACGGTAAGCAACCTAATTAACGGTGGGATCTTAACGGCACCTATTGCGATAAAACTGGCTGCAGCACTGGGTAACACGCCTGAGTTTTGGCTTAATATCCAGCATGCTGTTGATTTGTGGGACACTCGAAATCGCTATCAAGACGAAGCTAAATTCGTAAAACCACTAAATATTAATTTTGAACAACAAACACAAGATTAACGCCATAAGTTAACATTCTCCATATTCAACTTATGGCACTTACTTAAGTTCGGCTACACCTTACTCGTGACTAAAACGCTGTCTTGTCACTATGCCCCATTGCGGGTCATCTAATGTGTCTTCTTGGTAGCCTTGTTTAATATTATTCTCAGTAGTGTAAGTACCCACGACATCGCGCCAAAATTTAACCGCGTGATCAGCCCCTTCAACTTGCTTCATCTCCCACGAGCCACCTAATTGTTTAAATAACGTTGAGATAAAAGATTTACCTACTTGGTTCTTTCTAAAGAATGGTACGACATAAAAATCGCACACTTCAAAATGCTTATTCGCTTCATTTGCAATTGCTGTGTGCCCTGCAGGTACACCATCAACATAAAGTAAGTAGCCACTTACTTTTCCGCCAAGCTCGGTATCTAAAGGGAATACACCATTATCACCTGGCTTTTTCTGCATAATTTTTGAAAACTCAGCCTCATAAGCTTGAGCTAAGTTCATATAAACATGCTGATTGCTGCTGTCTACTTTAACTATCTTCATAGCACCTTCTCTTTAATGCAAAAACAAATTAGAAACGCGAAAATAATATCATAAAGATAGTACTCTACTTTTACTCTTCACTATTAAAAGCCCAATATCAGCAAAAATTCATTTACGGTAAAAACAACAAAGAAAAAGAACATTTATCTACATATTCACTCACTGCAGTTCAATATACCAGTAAGCCATCACATACAACTCATCAACCTAAGAAACAACTGGTTACATATATTTCTCATTTACGAGATAAATACGGTGCGTTGCTGATATTTCCAGTATAGAATCCCCGCTCAATGTCCAGTCTCTGTATTCGTAGAACCTTTTCTGACTAAGTAAGGGAATGCTGAACACAATAGATTTGTGATAAATGGACGCTGGCCAAATAGAGATAAAAATAAATCTCTATTTAGCGATAACAGCACTAATGTGGCATTGAGAAAATTAAAAATGAGTCGTACAACAATGAAACCAACAATTGTTATTGCCCTAGGTGGCAATGCACTATTGCGTCGTGGTCAGGTTCTTTCTTATGAAAATCAACTTGAAAACGTAAAGGTAGCGGCAGAATCTATTGCGAAATTAAGCAAAGAATACCGTATTGCTATTGTTCATGGAAATGGCCCACAAGTTGGTTTATTAAGTCAACAAAATGATGCCTTTGATGCTGTTCCTTCTTATCCTCTTAGTTGTTTAGTTGCCGAATCTCAAGGGATGATAGCAACCATGCTTGCGCAAGAATTACGTAACCGTGTTGATTGTAACGTAACGACAATTCTTACCCATGTCGATGTTGACAGAACCGACCCCGCTTTTAATGACCCTAGCAAATTCATTGGCCAAGTGTATTCTGAAAAAGAAGCGTACGATCTTGCTGAAGAGTTTGGCTGGTCTATTCGCCAAGATGGTGACTACTTTAGACGCGTCGTTGCTTCTCCTGCTCCTAAAAATATCCGTGAGAGTGAATTAATTTCATTGGCTTTGCAGCACGATAATATTGTTATATGCTGCGGTGGAGGCGGTATTCCTGTTTGTACTAACAACCACGGCATCACTTCAAATATCGATTGTGTTATTGATAAAGACTCAACGGCATCACTGCTTTCTCAGCAGATTTCAGCTGACTACTTCTTAATTTTGACCGATGGTGATGGGGTATTTTTCCATTACGGCAAGCCAAACCAAATCAAACTAGACATTGCGACTACCGAAGAATTAAAAGGCTACTCTTTTGATAAAGGCTCTATGCAGCCCAAAATTGATTCGATGATCAACTACGTTGAAAATGTCGATATCTCTATCGGTATCATTGCGGATTTGCACTTAGCTTTAGATGCGCTAAATGGCACGGCTGGTACAAAAATCGTAAAAAATAAGTTCTATGATGACTCTATTTCTCATCAACAAAATGATGGCGAATTAACACCAGCATAGCAGTTTTACCGCTTATAAAACAAAAAGCCCTAACGTGTTGTTAGGGCTTTTGTATCAAATCGTAAATAAGGAAAAACTTACAACACTTGCTCTTTAATCACAGTAAAGACCCCAGCATCTTTATTACTTGGAGCCATAAAGCGTGCTGTCTCTTTTACTTTTTGATGCGCATTTTCCATCGCATAAGAGTAATAACTCTCTTGCAGCATTTCTAAATCATTTAAGTAATCACCAAAGCTCATTGTCTCTTCAAAACTAAAGCCCAGTGTGTTTTGTAGGTGTTTGATCGCCGCTCCTTTAGAAGCAACTGCATTCATTACATCAAGCCAGATCTTAGCACTCACCACCACTTGATGACTCTCACCAAAGTTGGCATCAAAAGATGAGAAAACGAACTCTTCTGTTCCATCAAAATGACAAATAGCCACTTTAATAAACTCGTCATCTACCGCAAGTAAATCTTCGACATATTCACAACGCTGGTAGTATTTTGAAAATTCTGCCAATGCTTTTGGATCTTGTGTTTCAATGTATGCAGAACGCTTTCCACAAAGCACAATGTGTGTACCTTCAATCGCACGAGCAGTTTTGATGATATTGATTACCGATGGTGTATCCATTGAACAGCTATAAAGTTCTTCACCTTGATACATCACTAGCGTGCCATTTTCAGCAATAAACATCATACGATCTTTTACTGGCTCAAACGTTTCTAACAAGCTGTAGTATTGACGCCCAGAGGCAGCGGCAAAAATGATGTTTTTATCTTCTAATTGCTGATAAAGATCGAAAAAACTTGGATCTAATTGGCTGTGTTCATTAAGCAGTGTTCCATCCATATCAGCAGCAATAAATTTTACGTTATGTTTTTGCATTAATTGGTACTCAGAGATAATTTAAATTCAATAAACACCCAGAAGTATATACTGTTCAGGACGTTACACCGAACAACTCCACCGTAAAATGAGAGGCTACTGCCCCTTTTTTACTGGATATAAAGAGGCAAAATTTGGGATATGTTGCTCCCAAAGAGGAGGATAACCAATGTGCTTTTGCACGGCACTAATGAACTCTCTAACCAATGCAGTCTGTTTTCGATGCGGATAAAGTGCGTATATTGCTAAGCCTTGATTACATAATGGGTAATCCGTAAGTAACGTTGTTAATCCCATGCTTTCGATAGAACACTCAAGGTTTGATGAGGCAACCACAGCATAACCTAAACCGTCTTGAACGGCTGACAATAAGGTTCGAACATCATTTACCTTATAATTACCTTTCATTTTATAGCTTTTAAATTGAGATGAATCTGGGCTTTCACCTAATCGAACGGTATCTACCGTTAATGTGCCATTGCTGTAAATAACAGAGGGTAAATTTACCAATTCTTCTGGTGTACTTGGCTCTCCAAAGCGTTCGATAAATGAATGTGAAGCAAGGATCACCCCTCGAATGTCTGCCACTTTTTTCGCTATCAAACTTGAATCATCCAATCGGCCTAATCGAAAAGCGACATCAAAATGCTCTGAAATAATATCGGAGCGCTTATCATCCATCATCAGAACCACCTCAACATCTGGATAAGTGGCCATAAACTGACTGATAACAGGTTGTAAATACCCTTGCCCAATATGCAATGGAGCCGTAATTCTAATTCGCCCTTTTGGTACTGCTTGATATGAATCTGCAATGGATTTCACATTATCTAATGAGCCAACTAACTGATGCGCTTGCTCTAAAATCTCTTCGCCTGCTGGTGTTAATGAGAAAGTACGAGTCGAGCGGTTAAGTAACTGAACACCTAGCTCTGCTTCTAATTTTTTGATCTGTTTTGAAAGCGCAGAATTATCCATATCATGCAATGCAGCCGCTTTAGTGAAAGAGCCTTGCTGCACCACATCGATAAATAGAGAGAGTTGATTAACCAGAGACATACCTTTACCTAAAACATCCGTCGATTAGATTTAAAATGAAACCAATCCAAATACATTGTGATATTAAACCTTAATTTTAGTGCGAATACGAAAATTATTCAGGCTATTCGATTATGGTACGCATAAAAAAGGAGCCACATAGGCCCCTTCTAACAGTGGTGAACTAAAAATTAAATTAGCTTTTTACTTGTTCAACAACTTCTCTTGTTAATCGCGCAATGGTATCCCAATCTTTATTTTCGATTAGTTTTTTATCTACCATCCATGTGCCACCACAAGCTAAAACCTGAGGTACTGCTAAATAGTCTTTAATGTTTGATGCAGTAATTCCACCTGTTGGCATTAATCGAATATCACCATAAGGACCGACTAAAGATTTAACCATATTAAGGCCACCAGACGCTTCTGCTGGGAAAAACTTCAGCGTAGTTAACCCCATTTCTAATGCCGTTTCTACTGTACTTGGGTTATTTACACCAGGAACAATATCAATTCCAATTTCTTGGCATGCTTTAACTGTATTTGGATTGAAACCAGGAGACACAACGAAGCTTGCTCCTGCCTCTTTTGCGGCAAGTGCTTGTTCACCATTTAAAATCGTACCCGCCCCAATCAACATATGAGGCTGTGATTGCTTTAAAAGACGAATGGCTTCTACTGCTGCATCTGAGCGAAAAGTAATTTCAGCCGCAGGCAGTCCATTATCAGATAACACCTTACCTAATGGAATGATATCTTGAGCATTATCCAATGCGATAACTGGAATGACTTTTAGCGATTGAAGTTGTTCATTAATTGTCGACATTTTATATTCCTACTCTGGTATTAAAGTGTGTCTGTAATGTGTTTAGGGATAATTGCCCCATGATGTTGAATAACAAGGCCAGCTAATGCATTACCTCGACGACACGCTTCAACCACTGAGTCGCCAGCAAGGTAACAAGATAAGAATCCACCATTAAATGAATCACCTGCAGAAGTGGTATCTACAACCGTTTCGACTTGTTTCGTTGCGATTAATGTTGGCTGATGATCTGGGCTTTCGCTCATCAGGCAACCTTTAGCACCCAATTTTACAACAACGGTTTTCACTCCTAATTGATGAAGCCTTAGAATGGTTTGTGTTGGATCTTGGTCTGCCCATAAAAGCTGTTCATCTTCATATGTCACCAATGCGACATCTGTCGTTTGATACGCTTGCTGATAGGCCTCTTTTGTTTTTATTTCTGAATCCCATAATTTTGGTCGATAATTACTATCAAAAATAATCGTAATCCCTTGTTGATGTAAGTCATTTAACAAGGCTAATAACGTGCATCGATCTTCATCAGGCAAAATAGCCAAACTTATACCACTAATAAAAATGGCATCAACTCTCTCAAGGTTCTTACGAATTTTTCCAAAATCAGGGTGCTGAATCATATAACGTGCAGCGGAGTCATTACGCCAATACAAAAATGTTCGCTCACCTTGCTCATCCACTTGTATCAAATAAAGCCCCGGAAAACGATGAGAGTCTTGAAGAGTAAAATCTGTTGATATTCCTTCCTCTTGCCAGCGTTTCATTATCTCTTGACTAATAGCATCAGTTCCTAAAGAAGTAACATAACTGGTTTGAACTGCATGAGTTTTTTTCGATGATCTTGATAGGCTTCGATTCAAATATATCGCAGCATTTAAGGTATCCCCACCGTAACTCTGCTGCATTTGTCCAAAGGGGTCGCCATTTAATTCAATCATACATTCACCAATAATAGCGATGTGACTCATATATATTTCCTTTAATGTTACGACTTAAAAAATGAAAGTAAGCCATTATTTGCTAGCAATTAACGGCTCACTTATATGACTAACTAAAAGAGGTTATTTATCATCAAGTTTAACGAATAATAACGTTAGAATATAAGAGAGAACAAACACACCACACACGCCAAAAATCGCTTGAATAAAGTTTTGTGTTCCGCCTGATAGATACGCAGGTAAACTGAATACAGACGATAATATGTAGCTGTTTAAATGAGTATCAATGGTAACTGATATAGCACCAAATACGCCAGCAGCTAAACTTGCTGTCATTAACGCTTTCGTATACTTAGTCAGAACACCAAATAACGCTGGTTCTGTAATACCTAGAATTGCAGTAACCCCCGAACCTAATGTGATTGATGACTCTTCTTTAGATACATATTTGCGCTGTTTATGCCACACTGCCATGGTTGCACCAGCAATCGCTAAATTACCTAAACACATAATAGGCATTAATAAATCTTTTCCGTATAGCGCAAAGTTATTTAAACTGATTGGCGTCATACTGTGGTGAATACCAAATACAATAGTAATTGGGCGAGTTAGACCAAAGACAAAACCTGTTAACGTTGGAGATATCTCAAGTAACGAACCCACTACCCATCCCGCGCCATTACTCAACCAAATACCTGCCGGGCCTACAAACGATAGCGTAATAGTCGAGGTTACTGTAAAGGCTAAAAGTGGCGTAAATACAGGCTTTGCTGATGAAGGAACCAACTTATCAACCAAGGGCGTTACTTTCGACAGCACCCAAATAGCCAATATTGCAGGGACAATGGCACCGCCGTAATTTAATAGCTCAATAGGAACAACACCAAGTACCGTTAACTCAGGCACTGCACCAACATCTTTTAGCAGCGCTGCTTTCTCAATTAATTTAGGCGCAAGCATTGCTGATGAAACAGCCAGTGCAATATATTCATTAACTTTAAACACCTTCGCCGCTGAGAATGAAACCAACATAGGTAAAAAGAAAAATACAGCAACAGAGATAGAACGGAAAAAATACACCGTATCTGAGGACTCAGAAATCACATTGGTTGCAATAAGACCAGAAAGCAGCCCCATCAACATACCAGCACCAGCAATCGCAGGAACTACTGGGCCGAAGATGCCCGCAACAATTCGCATGACACCTTGAAATAACTTACCTTTTTCAAGGCTATCTGGTTCTGATGATTCCGTTATGTTAGTGGATGAATTTGAGATCGCGTTATACCATTTTTCAACCTCAACCCCGATAATGACTTGAGTTTGCCCTTGTTGTAAAACAACCCCTTTTACACCTGTAATTTTTTTTATTTCATCTTGATTAACAAGAGATTCATCTACTAATTTGAATCGCAACCGAGTCATACAATGAGTAATACTATTTATATTTTCTTTACTACCAAGAGCCTTAATTAATAGCTGTAATTTCTCATCAAAACTCAGTTCTTTAGATGTCGAGTCTATACCTTTTGGGATTTCGTTATTTGTGTCAATGCTTTGCATAACATACCTGTTTTGGAAATGACTAAGTTGGAGATATCATAACGACAACCCATATTAATCCAACTCTAGAAAAAGAGAGTTATCTCACATTTAAACTCAGTAAAATTATTTTTTAGGTCTTTTTTAAAGATTGGTCTGTTTTATTAATCAATTAAAAAACCTTTTCAGACCAATTATTTTCACCCCAAAATTAGGGCTTGAAATGTTACTTTTAACACGGTTATATAATAGAAGTTATTATTAATTTAGGTTGTTTAATTGTGAAAAAAACCATCATCACCAATATCGATTGTATAATTACAAAGCCAGACCGACATAACTTAATTACTGTTGTCGTTGAAACTGATCATGGAGTAACTGGTTTTGGTTGTGCGACTTTTCAGCAGCGACCATTAGCGGTAAAAACTATGGTTGACGAATATCTCAAACCACTTATTCTCGGTAAAGATGCGAATAATATTGAAGATATTTGGCAAATGATGATGGTTAACGCCTATTGGCGTAATGGACCTGTTATTAATAATGCCATTTCTGGTGTAGACATGGCGCTGTGGGATATTAAAGCAAAATTAGCAGGCATGCCTTTGCATCAATTATTTGGTGGAAAATCAAGAGATGCAATCCCTGTATACACCCACGCAACTAGCGATACAATGGAAGGTATTTATGACTTGGTCGACTCATTTCTAAATAAAGGTTACAAGCATATACGTTGTCAATTAGGCTTTTATGGTGGTGTTCCAAGCCAGTTAAACACAGCGCAAAACCCAACAGAAGGCTCATACTACGATCAAGATCAGTACATGGATAATACTTTAACCATGTTCCGACTTTTGAGAGAAAAATACGGTAATACATTCCACATTTTGCATGATGTTCATGAGCGCTTATTCCCTAATCAAGCCATTCAATTTGCAAAAGAGGTAGAGCAGTTTAAGCCATATTTCATTGAAGATATTTTGCCGCCCAATCAAACTGAATGGTTAGATAATATCAGAAGCCAATCCTCGGTTTCATTGGGATTAGGAGAGCTATTTAATAACCCTGAAGAGTGGAAAGCATTAATCATTAATCGACGAATTGATTTTATCCGTTGTCATGTTTCGCAAATTGGTGGGATCACTCCAGCTCTAAAACTTGCTCACTTATGCCAAACCTTTGGGGTTCGTCTGGCTTGGCATTGCCCACCAGATATGACTCCAATTGGTGCTGCTGTAAATACGCACTTAAACGTACATTTACATAATGCGGCGATTCAAGAGCATGTTGAATATAACGAAAATACCAAGCGTGTTTTCCCTAATGCTGCAGAGCCAGTTAATGGTTATCTTTACGCATCAGAAACTAATGGAATTGGCGTCGAAATCAATAGAGAAGCTGCGGCTGAATTCCCTGTAATGTATCGTCCCCATGAATGGACTCAAAGTAGGCTCCCTGATGGGGCCATTCATACCCCTTAAAAACGATAGCCGCTTATAACTAAGCGGCTATTTTTTATCTCGATAATCGATACTTTCACTGTTAAATGGAGTGTGGTAAGTACATTGATAGTTAATATCAATAATATTACTCACAATAAATAGTTCTCCGCTTTTTAAAAAGCCACGATTCGTAATATTCATTGCTGCAGTATTTTTTTTACAATCAAGAAGTTCAGAGTCTTCTTTTGAAACGCTGATTGCTTGGTAGCTAGTTAAATAACTGTCAATTTTTAAGCCAATGGATAACGCATGCTTTTGAAGTGAGCTTTCAATAATTTTCTCATTCATATCAGGAAATAATCTGACTGGAATTTTAGCATCTTCAATTTGAATAACTTTATTATGAATCAGCCTTAATCTTCTTATATTCCATATATAATCATCATCACTAATTGAAAATATTTGCTTATCCTGTTGGTCGGGTAATTTTTTATTAAGCTTTATTTTCTTATATGACATTTCATCAAAACTGTTTTCAGTAATGGAATTATAAATTAATGGCGTACCCATTACTGATGTATTAACAAAATACCCTGAGCCTAACTTAGCTTTTACAATGCCAATCGCTTCTAATTTAGCTAATGCCTTTCTTATCGTAAATCGAGAAAGTCCATATATTTCAGATAAATCTCTTTCAGGTGGTAATTTATGATTAATACTATGCTGACAAATCTTACTAATAATATCTTGTACTACTAATTCGTATTTTTTCATATCATTCCGTCATACATGGTCGCAATTCACGTAATAAGTATAACATCAATAATGACTATCACCGATATGAATCACTCTAAAATAAAAATATAAAAAAGGAGCCACATAGGCCCCTTTAAATTTATATTTAATCGCTTACTGCATTAGTTTCTTGCCAAATTACTCATCGTCTAGAGGAATAAGTTTGGTACTTCCGCCGTGCAGCTTTTCACGACGACGTTGTACCATTGCATAGAAGCCTGGGATAAGTAGCGTACCCACTAATAACACACACAGTAGGCCACCAATCAGTGACACACCCAATGAGTTTTGGCTGATGTAGCCAGCACCCGATGCAAACACAAGCGGTAAGATACCCAAGATAAACGACCATGATGTCATGTTTACCGCACGGAATCTTAAACGACCACCATTCACTGACGCATCATCTAAGCCTACCTCTTTCTCTTCACGCTCATTTTTCGCAAATTCAACAATCAAAATGGCATTTTTGGCGGCCAATGCGATTAAAAGAACCAAACCAATTTGTGCGTATAAATTCAACGGCATCCCCGTTAAATTAAGCGCAAGGAAGGATCCAAAGGTTGCCACTGGCACCACAAGAATAATCGCAAGAGGAATACTCCAACTCTCGTATTGTGCCACCATGAATAGATAGATAAAGATCAGCGCTAGCGCAAACGCATAAATCGCTTGGTTACCCGCTTTCACTTCTTGATACGCCATACCTGTCCATTCATATTGGTAACCATGTGGAAGCTCTTCAGCTGCAACACGTTCCATCGCTGCAATGGCATCACCACTTGAATACCCAGCCGCAGGCTGTCCTTGGATCACCGCTGAACGATACATGTTGTAACGCCACGCTACATCAGGTTCAAATACCGTGTCATAAGTAACTAATGTACTTAATGGTACCATTTGACCAGAGCTTGCACGAACGTGGAATTTATCCAAATCATCCATGCTACTACGATACTGTCCATCAGCTTGCATAGTGACTCGGAAGTTCTTACCAAACATAGTAAAGTCATTCACGTACATTGAACCTAAGTTGCCTTGCAGTGTTTGGAAAATAGAGCCTAATGAAACACCTAATTGTTTTGCTTTTTCACGGTCGATATCCACATAGTAGTGTGGAACATTGGCACGGAACGTACTGAAGGTATATTGAATTTCAGGTTGCTGATTTGCCGTTTGAATCACTTGATTCATAACATTAGCCAAATCAGTACGACTACGACCTAAGGTATCTTCAAGAACAAATTCAAAACCAGACGCCGCCCCCATTCCCGGAACCGCTGGCGCACCCATTGCAAAAATAACCGCTTCTGGTAACTCCATGGCAGCACGCCCGTTAATGCGGTTGGTAATTGCAAATGAAGAGTTATCTCCATCCATATCATTACGCTCACCCCAAGGCTTTAATTTTACAAACAATGACGCACCATTTGATGCTGCAGCACCGGTTAAGAACGCATAACCATTGGCTACGGTAACACCATCAACACCTTGCTCTTGCTCAATGATCTCAAGCACTTTGGCAGACACTTCTTCAGTACGAGAAAGTGACGCTGAGTCAGGTAGTTGAACGTTAACCAGTAAAATGCCTTTATCTTCTTGTGGTACGAACGCCGTTGACGTGGTCTTTGCAAAGAAAGTTACTGCGCCTAAAGCAATCACAAAAAATGTCATCAGGATCATGGTTTTTCGTACAAAGAAACCAGCAATCTCACCATATTTATCGGTTACTTTATCTAAACCACGGTTAAAGGCTTTAAACCAACGAGCCGTATTATCCCCTCCCTGTTTTAGAACCAGAGAACACAATGCAGGCGACAGTGTCAGTGCATTAATGGATGAAATAATTACCGCAATACAGATGGTTAATGCGAATTGACGATACATGATGCCAGTGATCCCCGGAAGCATGGCAACAGGAATAAATACCGCAAGCAATACCAGAGTAGAAGTAATGATTGGGCCTGTTACTTCTTTCATCGCAATTAACGTGGCTTTTCTTGGGCTTAATGAAGGATCACGCTTCATAATAGTATCGACGTTTTCGATAACCAAAATAGCATCATCCACCACGATACCAATGGCAAGAATAAGACCAAATAACGTCACGGTATTAATGGTAAACCCTGTCATAAGCATGACAGCAAAGGTACCAATTAAGGATACTGGAATGGCTACAACTGGAATTAACGTCGCACGAGCACTACCTAGGAACAAATACGTTACAGCAATAACCAGCAGAATCGCTTCAATTAACGTTTTTACTACCCCTTTAATGGATTCTGCAACAAACAACGTGGTGTCATAACTGGTTTCATACGCCAGACCTTCAGGGAAAGTCGCACTGAGCTTTTCAAGCATCTCCATTACCGCTTTTCCACTCTCCAATGCGTTCGCATCCGATTGCAAAGAAAGCGTTACGATAGAGGCGTCTTTTCCTCTAAATTGACCATTACCGTCATAGAATTTCTTACCTAACTCAACACGAGCAATGTCTTTTAAATAAACAGAAGATCCATCGTTATTTGCTCGAAGAACGACATTTTCAAACTCTTCAACCGACTCTAACCGTCCTTTCGTTACTAGGTTAAACTGCACATCTTGCGCACTCGCATAAGGTGCTGCACCAATTTTACCCGCTGCAACTTGTACGTTTTGTTCGGCTAACGCGGCATGAACATCGGGTGTGGTTAACCCTAAGTTGGTCATTTTGTCTGGATCAAGCCAAACACGCATCGCGTATTCGCCACCACCAAGCACTCCAACTTCACTAATGCCAGTAACACGAGCAAGTTGATCTTTGATATTTAGGTTTACGTAGTTAATTAAGAATTGATCGTCATATTTCCCATCAGGCGAGTAGAAGTTCAATACCATCAAAAGATCTGGAGAACGCTTCTTAACAGTCACCCCTACCATACGCACTTCTTGTGGCAATTTAGATTCAATCTGCGCCACACGGTTCTGAACGTTAACCTGTGCCATGTCAGGATCGGTGCCCACATCAAAGGTGACATTTAATGAATATGAACCGTCGTTGGCACTTTTTGAAGACATGTAAATCATGTTCTCTACGCCATTGACGGAGGTTTCTATGGGATCAGCAATCGCCTGTTCAACTACCTCAGCACTTGCCCCCGTGTAGTAAGCACTTACACTAACCGATGGCGGACTGATTTTTGGGTATTCAGCAACAGGTAATACTGCTAATGCAATGGCTCCGGCAAGAGTGAGGATAATAGAAATAACCAGAGCAAATTTAGGACGCTGTATAAAAAATCGACTTAACATATTAAGACTCCGTGTTCTCTAAACGAACCTGAACTCCGTTTCTTACACGTTGTAATCCTTTTACTAATACTTGTTCATTGGCATTAATTCCCGAACTGATGATCACGCCTTCAGGTAACTGTTTGCCTAGAGTGACATTACGACGCTCTGCAATATTACCTTCGGTTAATACCATGACAAAATCGCCTTCTAAATCACTTTGCACTGCACGTCTTGGAGCGACTAAGACTTCTGTTGGCTGCTTCTCTCTCAAATTTACATTGATATGTTGACCTGGAAGTAGCGTATGCTCAGGGTTATCAACCAAAGCACGCAGTGTTAATGTGCCGGTTGTTTTGTCGATACGGTTACCAATGAAATCGACTTTGCCAAGATGTTTATACTCTTTACCATTTTCAAGGTTCAATACCACCTCCACTTGGCTTGACGCCCCTTTTCCATCTCCTTCTATCGCATCAATTCCCATCATCAAACGCTCACGTTCACTGATGGTAAAACGAGTATGAATAGGATCTAAGCTAACTAAAGTGGTTAACACACCAGATGCAGGAGATACTAAATCACCAATACTGGCTTTACTGTCACTGATTCGACCTGTGAATGGCGCTGTAATGGTGGTGTAAGACAAGTTAACTTGTGCCAACTTCAATTGCGCTTGAGCAGCCTCAACTTGCGCTTCCGCACTCAATAATTGTGCGGTTAGACCATCAAATTCAGCTTGGCTAATATTGCCTTTTGGTAATAAATTTTTGCCACGATTAAAATCTAGCTGAGCTTTTTTAAGCGCTGCATTAGCTTGAGTAATTCCGGCTTTTGCGTTGGCAACTTGGGCTTCGAAAGAGGAAGGATCAATTTGGAAAAGCACATCACCCTTCTCAACCATTTGGCCTTCTTTAAACTGGCGAGACTGAATGTATCCTGAAACTTGAGCTGAGATTGAAGCATCTTCCATGGCTTCGATTCGACCAATGTAGGTTTTTCCTTGTTGGTACGAAATAGGTTCAACGGTGTAAGTTCCAACAAGTGGGGCTTGCGGAGCTCGTTGAGCAGTTGATTCATCACTACAGCCAACGAGTAAAGCTGCACTAATGATTGAAGCAAGAAGCGTTTTGGATTTCATAATATAACCATTTAACTGTTGAATTACCTATATTCTGACAGTTAAATGGTTAAAATTATTAATCTAAATAAAACGAGTATGTTACTGAATGTGTCTGTAATTTACGTTGACATTTATTGATAATAAAACAATTAATAAATTCTTTATTATCAACAAGTAACAATCAAACCTAAAAGCTTACAAATTTACATTCGCTTGGTAAGTCCAAGCCACAAAACGACTGATTTTTTGCCCTTGAGCCATTTCAATGGTTTTAATCGTTTTAACGCCGATCTTTTCTAATTCTTTATACAGCTCTGCTACGTTTTCTTTCTTAGAAATCAATGTAGTAAACCATTGTACTTGTAATGAAAACTCACGACTTTGCTGAGCCATTTTAAGGATAAAGGCTAATTCACCGCCTTCACACCACAATTCCGCTTTTTGACCACCAAAGTTCAATGCTTTTGCATTCTGCATCTCTTGGAAAGTGTGGCCTTTTTTCGCTTTATTTGCCGCTAGATTTTTTTGCTTACGCTCAGTTCCTGCTGTCGCTTCTGCTTCTGATGCATGGAAAGGAGGATTACACATAGTAAAGTCAAAAAACTCAGTTGGCTTAATAATGCCTTTAAAAATGTTCTCTTCATTCTTTTGCAGACGACACTCAATACCTTTTAGACTTGGGTTGTTATTAGCAATGAACGAGGCCATTTTAATCGATTGAGGATCAATGTCTGAGCCAACAAAACTCCACTGATATTCACGATTACCAATAATTGGATAAACACAGTTTGCTCCCACACCCACATCTAAGCCTTTTACTTTCTTACCTGTTGGGATTGTCCCTTCATTTGTAATCGCAAGTAAATCAGCAATATTGTGAATGTAATCAGCACGCCCCGGAATAGGTGGACACAGGTAACCCTGAGGAATATCCCAAAACGGTACATTGTAGAAATGCGCTAATAACGCTTTATTTAACGCTTTAACCGCTTGAGGGTCTGAAAAATTAATCGATTCATTACCGTATTGATTGGTCTCAACAAACGGTTTTAATTCTGCACACGCCTTAATCAGAGCGGGAAAATCATAGTTTCCAGTGTGTTTATTACGTGGGTGCAATGATTTCTTAGTAACGTTTGATTTAGTATTTGTCATATCAACTTACGAGTAATACCAATCACAATCTGTGATCAGAAATAGCGAAAAAAAGAAAAAGGCATCGAGTGAACTGACACCCGATGCCTTCTAAACTGAATACACTCTATAATTAGAATGCTTGTGGTGCATAACCTGTCATTTCTTTAATGCCAAGTTCTTTACCTAGTGCTGTCATTGGGTGAACAACAACTAAACCACGAACTGATTTTTTAAGTTTACCCATATCAGCTTGTTCAGCTTTAGTGATTGCACGCTTGAAAGGAAGGTTACGTACTTCAGTACCTTTGTTACCTGTTTCAAACTGTTGCTTACCTTTAAGCTTTGTTAGTTTCTTTTCAAGCGTTTGAATTTCATGCAAGAATTGCTTAACGACAGGTTGATCATCACGCTTTTGCGCAGCCGCTAAACGGTGCTTACAACGATCTAAACGGTTATGAATTTTTTGCAGTTCTTCTTTTACACTCATGAAATTACCTTTGTATTGAAAATGGTGCGCATTGACGCTAACTGGTAGTATACCCTCTATTAGAACAACGATCATAGGTTTATTACATGCTAACCATCTCAAACCAAGTCCAATTAGCCGATTGGGAAATTGAACTTACTGCAATTCGAGCACAAGGTGCTGGTGGTCAGAATGTAAATAAAGTCTCTAGTGCCATTCATCTTCGCTTTGATATTAGCCGTTCAGCGCTTCCTGCTTTCTATAAAGAGCGTCTACTGAAAATGCGTGATCACCGTATCACCAAGGAAGGTATTATCATCATTAAGGCACAACAATTTCGGACACAGGAGAAAAATCGAGAAGATGCCCTTGATCGTTTAAAGCAACTCATTCAATCTGCTACTGAAACTCAAAAAGCACGTAAAGAGACCAAACCAACACGAAGCTCACAGCATAAGCGTATGGATAAAAAATCGCAGCGCGGTCAAACAAAGAGCATGAGAAAGAAGGTAGATTACTAATGTATCAACAAACGTTAAAAGAAACATTTGGCTTTGATTCTCTAAGAGGCGGTCAACAGCAAGTGATTGAGAAAGTGTTAAATGGTCACTCATCTGCTGCTATTTTTCCGACAGGTTCGGGTAAATCTCTTTGTTACCAACTGCCTGCGCTTATTTTACCAAATCTTACCTTAGTCATTTCTCCACTTTTGGCTTTAATGAAAGACCAAATTGCTTTTTTAAAAAGTAAAGGTATTGCTGCTGCATCCATCGATTCAACGCAAACGAGAGAAGAAACTCAAGCCATTTTACAAGGCGTAAGAAACGGTGAAATTAAAATATTAATGATTTCAGTCGAACGCTTGAAGAATGAACGCTTTCGTCAATTTATCGCTCAAATTAATATTTCATTATTAGTGGTGGATGAAGCACACTGTATTTCGGAATGGGGTCATAATTTCAGACCCGATTACCTAAAACTACCACAGGATCGCGAAGCTCTGAATATTCCTCAGGTATTACTTCTAACGGCTACAGCAACACCTGCGGTTATTGAAGATATGAGTAAAAAATTCAATATTGCTCAAGATGATATTGTGATTACAGGCTTCTACCGTTCAAATCTAGATATCTCAATCATTCCGGTTGAAGAAGAGCAAAAACGCTCAGCGCTATTTGCAACATTAAAACAACGACCAGACCAACCAAGTATTGTATATGTCACACTACAGCAAACCGCTGAAAACGTTGCTCAGTGGCTACAAAGTAATGGTATTCAAGCTAAGGCTTACCACGCAGGTTTAAAAAATGACGTCCGTGAAACGATTCAACATCAATTTATGCACGGTGAAATAAATTGTATCGTAGCCACCATAGCATTTGGTATGGGAGTCGATAAATCGGATATTCGACAGGTTATTCATTTTGATTTACCTAAATCTATTGAAAACTATTCACAAGAAATTGGTCGTGCAGGGCGTGATGGTTTACCTTCTTTCTGTACAGTGTTAGCAAACACCTCTGGTTTAAATGTATTAGAGAACTTTGTGTATGGCGATACACCAGACAGAGAAGCAATCCAATATGTGCTAGATGATATTTACCAAGCAAATGAAACGTGGGAGACACAACTACTGCGTTTATCTAAAGACAGCAATGTTCGTCAATTACCCTTAAAAACATTACTCGTTTATTTAGAATTGAAAAAAATCATTCAAGCTAAATACAGCTACTATGCCGATTATCGTTTTAAAACACTTATTCCTATAAACGATATTATTGCTAAGTTTCAAACGGAACGTCAGCAATTCGTATCAACTATTTTTCAGTGTTCACCAAAAGCAAAAACCTGGCACACAGTCGATTTTGATGCCTTATGGATGGGATTCCGAGGTGAGCGAAAACGTGTGATCGCTGCATTAGACTATTTTAATGAACAAGGTTGGATAGAGCTTGAAAGTAAGCAAATGACTGAGGTTTATCAGGTTTTAAACAAAGTTGAAAGTACGCATGTTCTCTCTCAAGAGCAGCATCAACTATTCAAAAATAAAGAACAGAGTGAAATAAATCGAATTCATGCCATGTTGGATTTTTTTGAAACCAAAAGCTGCTTAAGCCATGCCCTTGCTCATTACTTTGCTGATTTTAATGCGCCAGAAAAATGTGGTCACTGCTCTGCTTGTCGATCTGAAGCTGCCGTTTTGCCTCGCAGTTCGTCTCACTTTATTGCTGATGATGAAAATGTAAAAGTATGGTGCCAAGAGCTTCAAAACAGCAGCAAAGAGCCATTAGCCAATGCCGTTTTTGCTCGTTTTTTATGTGGTATTCCAACCCCACTAACCAGCAAAATTAGAGCAAATAAAATGCAAGGATTTGGGAAGTTTGAGTCTCAACCTTTTTTTGAAGTGCTTGAATTAGTCGGAAAATTGAACGGATAATTTATAAAGTGTGAGCGTGTTTACATTTCATCAACACCATGTGAACCCCATACGCTATAAATGATAATATCATCCTATACTAATGAAAATTCATTACTTGGGAAAAAGGATGATTGAAAAGTTTTTAGCGTTTTCAGAAAAAAAATCTGCTGTACATTTTGTGATCCCAGAAGATACATCACTTACCTCTCCTATTGCTTACTCAGACATAGATAATGCGTTGAGTGCAATGGGAGTGGGTCATTATTACCAATATCAAAGTAATATTGATGAAATCACTGCTGCAATTAACAATGGCGAAATTACCGCACTTAATAATGTCATGATTGCTCAATGCTTAGATGCTCAACTCGTCGTTCATATGCAAGATGATGAAATGAAGGCATCAATGACAGTGACTGGAGCTTATGGCGGTCACCCTGTTCGTGGCCCTGAAATCATTCAAGCATTAACAGAAAATGGCATCACTAAAGGCGTAAAAAAGGAGGCTTTAAAAGTTCTCTTGCTCAAAGGAAAAGATCTTGCTCCGGGAGAAACCTACTCAGATGTTATTGCTGTTGGTCGAGAAGCCGTGGAAGGACAAGATACACAGTTTGAAGCCTTAGTACCCAACATTCATGAACGTGTACTTCAGCCACAAGAAACCGATGATGGCCATGTAGATATGCGCGATCTAGGTAATGTCATTAGCGTTAAACAAAATACGCCACTAATGAGGCGGATCCCTGCAACACAAGGCATAAATGGCAAAACCATTACTGGAAAAATCATTACTGCTACACCAGGAACGGACATTCCTTTCCAACTTTACCCTGGCTCTTCTCTTGCTCCTACCGATCCAAACTTACTGATTGCAGATATTGATGGTAGTCCATTAATCAATAAATCTGGTGTCGGTATTGATAACTTACTGACATTAAAAACCGTTAACGCTACATCCGGTCATGTCTCTTTTGAAGGCAGTATTTTCATTCAACAAGATATTGAATCAGGAATGAAAGTTACCGCTACAGGGAGCATTACTGTTGGTGGTTTTATCGAAAATGCAGAAGTAACGGCAAAACACGATATCACCGTCATGCACGGTATTATCGGTCGTCCTGTTCAAGATGGAGAGCCATTGACCTGCATAGTGAGTTCAGAAGGTACTATTACATCAAAACTAGCTCAAAATGCCCATTTAATGGCGCATCAGGATGTTCATATTACGCTCCATGCTAATCATTGCTTAATTGAGTCGTTAGGTTCGATTTTTGTGATTGATAAAGCCGAAAGAAATGGAACCATTAGCGGTGGTAACTTAGTTGCAAATGGGGCAATTAAAACCGCTAACCTTGGTATAGAAGGTGGCGCATATACCAA
Organism: Aliivibrio fischeri ATCC 7744 = JCM 18803 = DSM 507; assembly: GCF_023983475.1. Lineage (NCBI taxonomy): Bacteria > Pseudomonadati > Pseudomonadota > Gammaproteobacteria > Vibrionales > Vibrionaceae > Aliivibrio > Aliivibrio fischeri. Next base: position 266,389 of record NZ_CP092713.1, on the reverse strand, counting down.
AGTTCAGGCTTTTCATGATTTTGAAACTCAAAAAGAGAACCTTCATTTACTTCAAAAGCAAATAAATGAAGTTAAAACTCAACTGATTAAAATTTCAAATATTCATATGGAGCAACAACCCAATGAATTAGCTGAAAAGATCCTGCGTTCAAAAGAAAAATCAGAGCAAGACTTGCAAGTTTTAGGTTCAAAGCTTCAACGAGAGCAAATCACATTTAATAATGGTTTAAAAGAAAATACAGTCTTTGTAACCAATAAGATTTTCCCTAGAGTAGATGTTCAATTTAACACGCATCACTTAGTTACAAAGAGAGAATATAGCCCTAGTAAAATTTCTTATTCTGGTTATGAAATCGATGTAGAACCCATCATGATCAAAAAGAAATAATCTCTTTTCTTCAGATAAAAAAATAGCATTGGCAATAATGCTCAATGCTATTTTTCTTCACCAATATATTGATTGGTTATTGAGTAACAAGTGTTGCTCTTTCTTCTTTATTTACTTTGAATACCATAACAGCACCAATAAATAAGAACACAAGTTGCAATAACATAATGCTACCCATAGAGATTGCACCTAGATAACTAATACTTGAAACCATCGCACTTGCTGCTACACAGAACAACATTTGTAAAAAGTTAAGTAGACCAGAAGCTACTGCACTGCCTTCTTTAAAATCAACTAATGCGTTATTTACTACGATTGGGTAAATTGCACCATTTGCTGCTGCTAAGAAACAGAATGGAATTAGCATTGGGATAATAGAAGATACATCCATTCTCCACGATACTAAGAACACCGTACCCACACTTGCAATAGACAGTTTTAAAATCCACGGCAGTACTTTTTGTGCATCAAAACGCTCTAATGCCCAACGACAACCGTATCCACCAACGATGAACGCAATAGTTTGTGGAACATAACTTAAACCGATATCAGCACCTGAATAACCCATTTGCGTCATTACGAACGGTGAACCGGTTAGCCACGCAAAGAAAATTGCTGAACTTGCTGCGTAAATTAGCATATTACCTGTGAATTTTTTTGACTTGATAACATCACGAAATGTGATGCTTTTTGTTGAAGTCGATTTTTCTTGTTTTGGTTCTTTATCTACAAAAGTTCGCAATGCTAGACCAACACCAATCACAGTTAGTGTTACAAAAATCATTGACCAACCGTAGAACTTTTCAATCGCAGCACCCAATAATGGCGCTAACGCAGGAGAAAGTGCAACAAGTGGCATGATGGTAGCGAAAACACGTTGTGATGTTTTTGCATCATAACGTTGAATTACCATTGCTTGCCAAATAACGTTTGCACTACACGCACCTAACGCTTGGAAAAAACGAGCAACTAATAACATTTCTACACTGGTTGAAAATGAAGCAGCTAAACTGCTGATAGCAAAAATACTTAGACCAATGATTAATGATTTTTTCGTACCTAATTTTTGAGTTAATCGACCGTAAAAAAGTTGACCAATCGCCATACCTAACAAGAAAATACTTAGGGTTAAACCAATCATATTTTCTGTTGTACCTAAATCACCGCGGATGATATCGAATGCAGGTAAATACATATCTGTTGCTAAGAAACCAAGCATACTTAAGCCAGCAAGCCAAATATAAGGAATCGATTGTTGTTTATTTTCCATGTTCTTCTCCAAAGCTGAACATTCTTAAAATTCGTTGCATTCTATGTGCTAGTTGCTACTCTTGTGAAACGATATAATTTGCACTTTGCATCAAATTATTTGATGTGAATAAATAACCATCAGGTATTTTATGTTTTCATATCATGAATTAATCACTATTGAGTCCGTAGCTCGACTGGGCAGCTTTAGCCAAGCAGCAGATGAATTACACAAAGTACCCAGTGCGATTAGCTATACGATTAAATCAGTAGAAGATCGCTTAACTGTTGTTTTATTTACTCGACTTCATCGGCGAGTAGAGCTCACAGCCGCTGGTACTTATTTTGTAGACCAAGCCAGAAAGTTATTAAAAGATATGGAAGAAATTCGCTTTAATACTCAGCGAGTTGCTAATGGTTGGCAACAAAGTGTTTCGGTTGCATTGGACAATGTGGTTCGAGAAAACAGTGTAAATCAACTCGTACGTGATTTTTACGCTACTTTTCCTGATATTGAACTCCAACTAACGATGGAAGTGTTTAATGGGGTGTGGGATGCATTAATGACGGGTAGAGCAGATATTGGTATTGGTGCAACAGCAACAATTCCTATTGGTGGTGACTTTTCTTATCGCCCTATGGGAGAGTTAGCATGGGATTTTATCGTCAGCATCAACCATCCTCTGGCTAATTTTGAACATGACATCCCTAATGAAGAATTAGTTAAATACCCTGCGATTTGCCTTGAGGATACCTCTCAAATCTTACCTAAGCGTTCAACATGGCTATTAGATAATCAACGTCGATTAATCGTTCCCAACTGGCACAGTGCTGAACAGTGTTTTATTGATGGCTTAGGAGTTGGGGTTATTCCTAATCACAGAGCTAAACGATTATTAGAAACCGGACAAGTAATCAGTAAGAAAATTGAACACCATATTGCTCCTAGCCCATGCTGTTTAGCTTGGAATAATAATAATCAGTCTATTGCGATTCAGTGGTTACTAGACTATTTAGGTGATAGCGACAAGCTTAATAGTGAATGGCTAAAAGAATTTTAGTTTATTAAAAAAGCGATGGTCATAAGATCATCGCTTTTTTAAGCTTTAATACAAAATGAATAACGACAAGATCATGGCGCTAAACGATCGATCTGCCAATCATTTTGATCTTTACTGTATAAGAACCGGTCATGAAGTCGATGATCTCCTCCCTGCCAAAACTCTATAGAATCGAGCTTAATTCTAAATCCGCCCCAAAACTTAGGAACAGGGATCTCTCCTTTTGCAAACTTTTGTTTTAACTCGAGGTACTTACCTTCAAGAGCGGCTCTTGCCGTTAAACGACTACTCTGTTTACTTGCCCATGCGGCTATCTGACTTTCTTTTGGTCTTGATGTGAAATATTTCATGTTCTCAAGAGCCGTTAATTTCTCAGCAGTGCCTGTAATATGAACCTGACGCTCAAGTGGGTGCCATGGGAAATGCAGTGATATTTTACTGTGATGTTCTAACTGTTGCGCTTTACGAGAGCTCAAATTGGTATAAAAAACAAAACCTGTTTTATCAAAATGCTTTAACAGCACTATGCGCTGAAATGGCTGCCCATTCTCATCCACCGTAGCTACTGTCATCGCTGTAGGGTCGGTCAATTTGGCTTCCACTGCTTGTTTTAACCATAATTCAAACAACTCTACAGGCTCTTGAGGTAAATCAGCTCTTCGTAAACCACCAAGGCTATAATCACGACGAATATCTTCTAATTCCATGTAAATCTCGACTTCTTTAATTCCACGCTGACTAAATTGTGCTCTTTTGAAACGAGCTAAACAAGAGGTGATATAAAAAAAGGTTCATCGCGGCTTTCCGGGGAAAGCCGCTTTTATCTTCATAAAGAAATAGTCCGTATCTCTGTAGCCATACCCCATTCTTTTGATTAACTTAATTTTGTTATTTATTCCTTCCAGTGTACATGTATTTAATCGATATAAAGACGAACTAACAATTCCGTGAAGGTATGGTTTTAACTTTCGTGCAAAACTGATTAGTGGTTTGATCCCACTCTCATTTACCTGTTGCCACCATACATCCCATAGTTCTATTGCCTGCGTTTCTGAGTCACAATACCAGAGCTCTTTTAATTGCTCTCCTAGCAAATGAGTCACCATTAAATCGTGGTTTACCGAAAGTATTTCATCTAAATAACTCTGTTGATTTACGTCTAGATTGTCTCTATTTTTCAAAAGGATCCAGCGTGAACGCTTAATCCAACGACGAGCTTTTTTGTCTTCTTTGAGTTGATTCGCTTGATCTACCCTAACCCTATCCATTACCTCTCGTCCATATTTGGCTACCACATGAAAAAGATCGTATACAATACGTGCATTAGGGCAATGAGCTTTCACTTCGAGATCGAAAGCTGTATTCATATCCATAGCCACTGCTTCGATATTTTCGGCATGCTTACCAAGCTCTTCAAAGAAAGGCCTGATATCAGTTCGGCTTCTACCTAAACCAATCCAAAGCACTTGATGTGTCTGCGCATCGGCAATCACTGTTGCATATCGATGTCCTTTAAATATGGCAAACTCATCCATCACTAGTTGGCGTAATTTATCCCATGGTATGTCAGGGATAACTCGTTTAAGTCGTTGTTTATCAATATTCTTTATCGTGTGCCAATGTACTCCAGTCAGTTCTGAAATATGTTTAATCGGCAGCAAAGGCAGCAGTTGTTCAATATATTCTATCAATCGATTAGTCAGGCGTGAGTATGGTTTAAGCCAAGATATTGCTTCCGTTTTTGTACCGCATAGCAAACATGTAATGCGCCTAGTCTGAATCAAAAGTTCAACTGGAGTTCCTAATATCATAGCGTCTTTAATAGTTCGCCACTGAGTATCGTGAGTAAATTCAGAGAGTCGCCCGCAAGAGCAGAATGCTGGGGAGTCAGGTTTTAAGGTTATAGAGATTAATGAATCAGTTTTATGAGACTTTACGATCTGAAAACCTTTCCAGAAGGATGATAAAAAAGTATTATTTGGCATGAAAACGGCAGTTTGTGAAAAGTTGTGTTTGGCGATGTAACTTTACCACTAACTGCCGTTTTTGTTTTCAATTCCCGCTAATCTGCGATGAACCTAAAAAAAGGGCCTAATTAGACCCTAAATTTTGTATTAACAATAAGTTAGATAGTGTCATCTAATTTAAAAAGCTGCTCATCAAGTAGTTTAGTAAGGATCTCCGCTTGATTTGAGAAATTAGCATTGTCCAACCCAAATGAACCAACACCTCCCTCAACAACAATCGTATGATCTTTACCTTCATCATCTGTAATCGAGAGCGTTAAATCATCACCATCTTCAGAGATGGTTATATGTTCAAGTAAATCATTAAGATCATTTTGATGAATATCATCATTTAATATTTCAGTAATATCAATTAAGTCTTCACCTTTAGTGAAATCTTTAATGGTATCAATTCCTGAATCAGCACCTTGATCAACCCATTTAAAGATGTCATCACCAATACCCCCAACTAAGATATCATCTCCAAGACCACCTATTAGAATATCGTTACCTTGATGAGCAAAGATAACGTCATCTTCATCGCGACCAATAACCACATCATTACCGGTTGAACCACTTAATGAATGATTGATCTGTATATTCGTTTCATCAGAAGGACTAACATTAAGCGTTGCTTGCTGTAAATACTCAACACCTTCGCCATCAATGACAGTATAGGCAAGTTCATATGTAACCGATTTACCACTATCAATGAGAGTCGGGTTATCGATAGGTTGGAATAAGTAACTTCCATCTTTACTAATCAATAAATTACCGTAATCAGTTACAAGCTGAAGCTTCTCTTCATAAAGATTAATGTCCACATTTTCTGAGGATGCATTTCCATCTTGATCTATAACTTTTAATACATTGATTTTAGATGCCTCAATAACAAGCTCTGAGTTAGCAATTCCAGTTAAAGAACCAGTAAGTGCTCCTTGCTGCCCAATAGTAGGTTTAAGCTGAGGGAGTACCGTATATAACTCTTTATCTTCGATATAAATAACATTATCACTAATATCAGTTAACCCACCTAAATATGGATTATTTGTACCATCATTTATAACGCCTACCGCTTTGACTTCTTTATCTTCAATGAACTCATTCCATTGAACTAAAAGATCTACAGGTATTACTTCGTTATTGTGGCCATCACTAATAAAGTAAATCACATCATTTGTATTTGATAAATCAACGTCATTCGGAATCTTATCATTCGAATACCCATCAAGTATCGCATAGATAGCTTCACTATAATCTGTTCCTCCCCCTATATGGTAAGGGTCAGAAATCATCTCAATCTCGATAGCACCTTGTAGATGAGTAATTGCATCAGCAACAGAATACCACCCTAAAGAGGTGGCTGTGTCATTTTCATCATCATAATAACGATTATCAAAATCAATCAGTTGAACTTGCACTGTTCCTGAATTTGGTTGATTTTGAATATCTTCTAATAGCTTAATAGATGATTCTAAGACTAATTGCATTCTTTCTTTATCATCGACTTCCACATCTCCCATGCTTCCTGATGAATCAAGAGCAAGAGTAATTAATGTTGTCGGTAATGAACCACCCTGATCAACTAAAATATCTTGCGGTAAGGTTGCTTCAGCCTCCCCAGAAGAAGTATCAGAATTTGATGCTTCAATCGCTGTTGCTGTCGCCTTTAATGTAAAGTCAGATTCAGACTTAGGAACTTGAATACTCAGGTTACTGAAATCAACAGTCTGATTTCCCGTACCAACAGGAAGAATCCAACTACCCGTAGCCTCATCATAAGTACCAATCGGCTGCTTATTCTCATCTAAAATTACTGCATTTTCACTTAGTCCAGACAACACTAACGATTCCAGCGACTCACTGCCATCAAGGTCTGTAACACTTGCCGATAGATCTAATGGGATCTCAACATTTTGTATGATCGTATAACTACCGTCAGGATTTAGCTCAACGATCGCATCAGAAAACACAAGTCGTTCAATTTGATATAACTGATCTCCATTATCTTCTGGTGCTGTATGATCGTAGCCCGTATCACGCCCCAATGTATCTGTAACTACCCAGTGATCAACGCCTCCACCATGTGATCCACCTTGGTTCGTAATTAAATATTCATCGATGCTTCCGCTATAAATAACGGCATCAATACCAGAATCAAGAGGACCTGTACCACCATAAATAGAGTCATTTAACCCGCCACCAACAAAAACATCATTGCCTGTTCCGTGAATAGAATCACCAATTAAGTTATCACCTAATGGAGTACCTATGATTAAGTTATTTCCATCATCAGCAACAACCATCGCAGCGTTGTAAGTTACATTGCCAACCCCAGGAATAGTGCCGCCATTTTCAAAATATTCTTTAATCGCTTCAACATCACTAGTATCAAAACTAGGTGCTGAATTAGTAATAACTGGCTCGCCTAAAACTAAAGAAACCGTTGGTTTATCTGCTTGAGCATTAACAACCATTTCTGCAGTTCCTGTTGAGGTTTTATGCCCATCGCTCACCGTAATCGTAAATTCAACAGGTGAGTTACTATCGAAATGTTTATTTTCAACTGGAGTAAATATAGCCCCAATGACTTCATCGCCATTGAAAATAAGTTCTAAAGAACCAAATGCTGGATCAACGGTAATATTAGTTAGAGTAACATCATCACCATCCAAATCACTTATCAGTAACTCACTTAAATTTAGTGGAATAGCTACATCTTCATACGTTTCACTAAATACTGAGTTATCAACAATTGGAGCATTATTCGTGGCTTTATCAGTACTATCGGTAGAAATAGTAATAACACCAGTATCAATCGCATCATCACTGTCTATCGCTTGATAGTGAATATCTTCACTTACCATGGCATCAACAACTTCAACACCTTGTAGAGTCAAATTAGAATTTGATGATGTCGAACCTTCACCATGAATGGTATAAACTCTAATTTGGTCAAAACCGCTATCAAGTTGAATATTGGCAGTAAACTCGCCACTACCATCATAAATACCGTTATTTTCATCATCAAAGGTATAAGGACTTTCACCAACTAAAACCCCATCTTTGAAAAGTAATACTTGAACTTTGGCATCAGCACTGCTGTTTTCTGAATAATTTCCCCAAACACTACCAAAGTCTATATTAACTTCAGTTATTACTACCTCTGTTGTATTTGGTGACCCAACATTGCTGAAATCAATTTCAACATAATCTTTTGTTTTTACATCGATTTCACTGTTACCAACACCTAAACCTGTTTCTTGAGCAACGTTATCATAATAAAGCGTTTCAGGGGTTAGCGTGCTGGTATTATCAGGACTATCTCCGGTAAATTGTCCACCAGAAATAATAACACCACTTGCTAATGTAAATGAGTTAACACTTCCGTTTGAGTAATTTGGAGCAAAGTCTTCTTGAGCATTAAAACTTAAATCATCATTGATCGATCCATCCAGAACATATTCAATTTGATCTGACTCCGTTAATATTGTCGAAGATGTAATTTCAGTTTTAGTATCTCCATCAACAACATAAAGCGTACCAAACTCTGGCGAATCCGTTATCGTAATGTCTACAAACTTGTTATCTGTATCGTTTTCGTCATCTTCAAGATCACTGACATATGCGTCGAAACTAAATTGAGTGCTAATATCATCAACCAGCTGAATGTCAAAATCATTAGCAATAGGATCTGCATTGATAGTGACATCTTGTATTACTTCAGTCTTATTACCTGCAATATCTATTGCTGTTACGGTTAATGCATTTGCTCCTTCATTTAACTGATAAGGAAGAGATATGGTGTATTCACCATTCTGATTTGCTGTTACTTCATCGGTGGTATGAATAACACCATCTTTATCGGTATAAGTAATAGTAACCTTAGCACCAGCTTCAGTTACACCGGTGATATCTGGCGTTGTATTATTCGTTACGGTATCAGAGTTTGAACCTGTATTAGTATTATCTGTAATATCAGAAATAATACCTAAATCACCATCCCCAACCGTTTCCGTCAGCACTTTAGTATCAACCGTTACATCTTGTGTAGTTGATACGGTATTTCCTGCTGAATCAACGGCAACAATATCAATAAGGTTAGAACCTTCCGCCAAAGCGTGCAAAATTGCGATGGTATAAACACCGTTAGCACTTGCTGTACTCGTAGCTGTGCGTAACGTGTCTGATGCGTCCCTATAGGTAATGGTTACCTTAGCACCTGCTTCTGTTACGCCCGTGATATCAGGCGTTGCATCATTAGTTATTGTGTCATCATTAGAGCCACTATTTGTAGCATCAGTGATATCTGAAGTGATACCAGTATTTCCATCGCCATCGGTTTCCGTCAGAACGTCAGTATCAACAGTATGTGTTGATGTCACCTTACTTTCTACGGTATTACCTGCATCGTCACTTGATTTCACAACAACTTCAAACTCGGTATCCTCAGCCAAGTCACTACCCGCAACCTCAACACTCCAAGTACCATCCTGATTAACTACCGTTTCGTAAGATTGACCATTGATAATCATAGTAACAACATCATCTTTACTGATGTCACCACCAATTGCGGTACCCGTAACTATTATGGTCTCACCACTTTCGCTAGCATTAATAACATCATCTTCTGTGATATTAGCAACCGTAACAGCGCCAGCTTCTACTAAGGTATCAATTACCGCAACGTCTTCGCCAGTCTCTGATTCATTTCCATATTGATCCGTTAGCGTTGCAGTAACTTTAATCTCATTACCTTCACCAGGACTTGGGAACGTTGTTGTTATAGTACCAGCGATTAAATGAGCACCTGTTAAAGTGCTCTCTTTTGTTGTGGTACCATCACTTACGGTAATGATCTCACCTTCTAAAGCTCCTGTCGGCAAACCAATGCTCACATTAATATCACCCACCAACTCAGAAGCACTAATTAAACCATCATTAGGACTACTATCTTCTGTGATCACTACGGTTGGTGCAGCGCCGTCAGTACCAGTCTGAGTATCAACAGTGTGAAGCGATGTAACTTTACTCTCGACTATATTGCCCGCATCATCACTTGAGCTGACAGATACTTCAAATTCGGTATCTGCCGCTAAATCACTACCTTCAACAGCCACACTCCAACTACCATCTTGATTAACCGTAGTTTCATAAGATTGCCCATTGATAATCATGGTGACAACATCATCTTTACTTATATCACCACCTATTGCTGTACCTGAAACCATGATGGTCTCGCCACTTTCGCTAGCATTAATTACATCATCTTCAGTGATATTATCTACAATCACAGTACCTGCATTTGCAGAAGTATCTAAAACAAAATCAAGTGTATTTGAGCCAGAGACATTACCCGCAGCATCGGTCTCACGAACCGTAATTGAATTAGCACCTTCGGTAGCGGTTGGCGCATCAGTCGTCCACGCACCATTCACGAAGTACTCAACCGTATTACCATCTTCACTTGGCGTGACCGTAAATGAACCGTCATTCGTTAATAAATCACCATCACTAATACCCGAATCAACATCCAATGTGATCGTCGGAGCATTTGGCGCTTGCGTATCCAAAACAAAATCAAGTGTATTTGAGTCAGAAACATTGCCTGCCGCATCAGTTTCACGAACTGTAATTGAGTTATTACCTTCAACCACAGCAGGAGGTGTTGTTGACCAACTGCCATCTGCAGCCTGATATTCAACTGTATTACCAACTTCGCTTGGGGTTACTGTGAATGAGCCATCGTTAGTTAGGAAATCATTACCTAGTTTGCCACTGTCTGTATCTAAAGTGATGGTTGGAGCGTTCGGTGCTTGCGTATCCAAAACAAAATCTAGTGTACTCGAGCCAGAGACATTGCCTGCAGCATCAGTCTCACGAACCGTAATTGAGTTATCACCTTCAACCACTGCAGGAGCATCAGTTGTCCACTCACCATTAACGAAATACTCAACCGCATTGCCATCTTCGCTTGGCGTGACGGTGAATGAACCGTCATTCGTTAATAAATCACCATCACTAATACCCGAATCAACATCCAATGTGATCGTCGGAGCGTTCGGCGCTTGCGTATCAAGCACAAAATCAAGTGTATTTGAACCAGACACATTACCTGCCGCATCTGTCTCTCGCACCGTAATGGAGTTGTCGCCTTCAACCACAGCAGGAGCATCAGTCGTCCACGCACCATTCACGAAGTACTCAACCGTATTACCATCTTCACTTGGCGTGACCGTAAATGAACCGTCATTCGTAAGTAGATCACCATTACTAATACCTGAATCAACATCCAATGTGATGCTTGGAGCATTTGGCGCTTGCGTATCTAAAACAAAATCAAGTGTATTTGAACCAGACACATTACCCGCCGCATCAGTTTCTCGGACCGTAATTGAGTTGTCGCCTTCAACCACAGCAGGAGCATCAGTCGTCCACGCACCATTCACGAAGTACTCAACCGTATTACCATCTTCACTTGGCGTGACCGTAAATGAACCGTCATTCGTAAGTAGATCACCATGACTAATACCTGAATCAACATCCAATGTGATCGTCGGAGCATTCGGTGCTTGCGTATCCAAAACAAAATCTAGTGTACTCGAGCCAGAGACATTGCCTGCAGCATCAGTCTCTCGAACCGTAATTGAGTTAGCACCTTCGGTAGCGATTGGCGCATCAGTCGTCCACTCACCATTCACGAAATACTCAACCGTATTACCATCTTCGCTTGGGGTTACTGTGAATGAACCATCGTTAGTTAGGAAGTCATCACCCAACTTACCACTGTCCGTATCAAGAGTAATTGCTGGTGCATTCGGGGCTTGCGTATCAAGCACAAAATCAAGTGTACTCGAGCCAGACACATTACCTGCCGCATCTGTCTCTCGCACCGTAATGGAGTTGTCGCCTTCAACCACAGCAGGAGGTGTTGTTGACCAACTGCCATCTGCTGCCTGATATTCAACCGTATTACCAACTTCGCTTGGCGTGACGGTGAATGAACCGTCATTCGTTAATAAATCACCATCACTAATGCCTGAATCAGCATCCAATGTGATCGTCGGAGCGTTCGGTGCTTGCGTATCAAGCACAAAATCTAGGGTATTTGAGCCAGACACATTACCTGCTGCATCTATCTCTCGCACCGTAATTGAGTTGTCGCCTTCAACCACTGCAGGAGGTGTTGTTGACCAACTACCATCTGCAGCCTGATATTCAACTGTATTACCAACTTCACTTGGGGTTACGGTGAATGAACCATCGTTCGTAAGTAGATCACCATTACTAATACCCGAGTCAGTATCTAGTGTGATCGTCGGAGCATTCGGCGCTTGCGTATCTAAAACAAAATCTAATGTACTCGATCCAGAGACATTGCCTGCAGCATCAGTTTCACGAACTGTAATTGAGTTAGCACCTTCGGTAGCGGTTGGCGCATCAGTCGTCCACTCACCATTAACGAAGTATTCAACAGTATTGCCGTCTTCACTTGGCGTGACCGTAAATGAGCCATCGTTAGTTAAGAAATCATTACCTAGTTTGCCACTGTCTGTATCTAAAGTGATGGTTGGAGCATTTGGCGCTTGCGTATCCAAAACAAAATCTAGGGTATTTGAACCAGACACATTACCCGCAGCATCAGTTTCTCGAACTGTAATTGAGTTATCACCTTCAGCCACAACAGGAGCATCAGTCGTCCATGCACCATTCACGAAGTACTCAACCGTATTACCATCTTCACTTGGCGTGACCGTAAATGAACCGTCATTCGTTAATAAATCACCATCACTAATACCCGAATCAACATCCAATGTGATGGTCGGAGCATTCGGTGCTTGCGTATCAAGCACAAAATCTAATGTACTCGAACCAGACACATTACCTGCCGCATCTGTCTCTCGGACCGTAATTGAGTTGTCGCCTTCAACCACAGCAGGAGGTGTTGTTGACCAACTGCCATCCGCCGCTTGATATTCAACTGTATTACCAACTTCGCTTGAGGTTACTGTGAATGAGCCATCGTTAGTTAGGAAATCATTACCCAACTTACCGCTGTCGATATCTAAAGTAATCGTCGGTGGATTCGGTGGAATTTCATCTATATCTGTTACTGTAATATCAAAACTTTCTTGGCTTGTTGAGCCATAAGTAGACGTCGCAATGATGGTAATGGAATGAGAATCTGCTACTTCATGATCAAGATTACCAATTAACGTCACCACACCTGTGGTTGCATCGATAGCAAACAGACCTTTTGCAATATCTGCATCTGAGAGTTTATAGCTAACCTCATCTCCATCAGGATCAACGGCTAGGCCCGTAATATTTACAACCGACCCAATTTCAGCATTCTCTGATAAGGTATTATCCGCTGCATTCGAGTCCGTTACCGGACCTACATCGTTATCGGTATCGCCACCGCCCGGTGTCGAACCATCAGCATCCGTCACCGTAATATCAAAACTTTCTTGGCTTGTTGAGCCATCGGTCGATGTCGCAATGATGGTAATGGAATGAGAATCAGCCACTTCGTGATCTAAATTACCAATTAACGTCACCACACCTGTGGTTGCATCGATGTCAAATAACCCTGCATCAATGTCTGCTTGTGATAATGCATAAGTCACCTCATCACCATCTGGATCTGTCGCAAGGCCAGTGATATTTACGACCGAGCCCACTTCAGCATTCTCTGAAATCGTATTATCCGCTGCATTACTGTCAGTAACAGGACCTAAATCATTATCGGTATCGCCACCGCCCGGTCTCGAACCATCAGCATCGGTCACTGTAATATCAAAACTTTCTTGGCTTGTTGAGCCATCAGTAGACGTTGCAATAATGGTGATAGAGTGAGAATCGGCGACTTCGTGATCTAAATTACCAATCAGCGTCACCACGCCTGTAGTGGCATCGATAGCAAACAAACCTTTCGCAATATCTGCATCTGAGAGTTTATAACTAACATCATCCCCATCGGGATCTGTCGCAAGACCTGTAATATTTACAACCGTGCCTACTTCTGCATTTTCAGAAATCGTATTATCCACTGCATTACTGTCAGTAACAGGACTCACATCGTTATCGGTATCACCGCCACCCGGTGTCGAACCATCTGCATCCGTTACTGTAATATCAAAACTTTCTTGGCTTGTTGAGCCATCGGTCGATGTCGCAATGATGGTGATAGAATGAGAATCTGCTACTTCATGATCTAAATTACCAATCAGCGTCACCACACCTGTGATTGCGTCGATTTCAAATAACCCAGTATCAATGTCTGCTTGTGATAATGCATAAGTTACATCATCGCCATCTGGATCTGTCGCAAGACCTGTAATGTTTACAACCGACCCAATTTCAGCATTCTCTGATAAGGTATTTTCAGCAGTATTCGAATCCGTTACTGGACCTACATCGTTATCCGTGTCGCCACCGCCCGGTGTCGAACCATCTGCATCCGTTACTGTAATATCAAAACTTTCTTGGCTCGTTGAGCCATCGGTCGATGTCGCAATGATGGTGATAGAATGAGAATCTGCTACTTCATGATCTAAATTACCAATTAACGTCACCACACCTGTGGTTGCATCGATAGCAAACAAACCTTTCGCAATATCTGCATCTGAGAGTTTATAACTAACATCATCCCCATCGGGATCTGTCGCAAGACCTGTAATATTTACAACCGTGCCTACTTCTGCATTTTCAGAAATCGTATTATCCACTGCATTACTGTCAGTAACAGGACTCACATCGTTATCGGTATCACCGCCACCCGGTGTCGAACCATCTGCATCCGTTACTGTAATATCAAAACTTTCTTGGCTTGTTGAGCCATCGGTCGATGTCGCAATGATGGTGATAGAATGAGAATCTGCTACTTCATGATCTAAATTACCAATCAGCGTCACCACACCTGTGATTGCGTCGATTTCAAATAACCCAGTATCAATGTCTGCTTGTGATAATGCATAAGTTACATCATCGCCATCTGGATCTGTCGCAAGACCTGTAATATTTACAACCGTGCCTACTTCTGCATTTTCAGAAATCGTATTATCCACTGCATTACTGTCAGTAACAGGACTCACATCGTTATCGGTATCACCGCCACCCGGTGTCGAACCATCTGCATCCGTTACTGTAATATCAAAACTTTCTTGGCTTGTTGAGCCATCGGTCGATGTCGCAATGATGGTGATAGAATGAGAATCTGCTACTTCATGATCTAAATTACCAATCAGCGTCACCACACCTGTGATTGCGTCGATTTCAAATAACCCAGTATCAATGTCTGCTTGTGATAATGCATAAGTTACATCATCGCCATCTGGATCTGTCGCAAGACCTGTAATGTTTACAACCGACCCAATTTCAGCATTCTCTGATAAGGTATTTTCAGCAGTATTCGAATCCGTTACCGGACCTACATCGTTATCCGTGTCGCCACCGCCCGGTGTCGAACCATCTGCATCCGTTACTGTAATATCAAAACTTTCTTGGCTCGTTGAGCCATCGGTCGATGTCGCAATGATGGTGATAGAATGAGAATCTGCTACTTCATGATCTAAATTACCAATTAACGTCACCACACCTGTGGTTGCATCGATAGCAAACAAACCTTTTGCAATATCTGCATCAGAGAGCTTATAACTAACCTCATCACCATCTGGATCTGTCGCAAGGCCAGTGATATTTACAACCGACCCAATTTCAGCATTCTCTGAAATCGTATTATCCGCTGCATTACTGTCAGTAACAGGACCCACATCGTTATCCGTGTCGCCACCGCCCGGTGTCGAACCATCTGCATCGGTTACTGTAATATCAAAACTTTCTTGGCTTGTTGAGCCATCAGTCGATGTCGCAATGATGGTGATAGAGTGAGAATCGGCTACTTCGTGATCTAAATTACCAATTAACGTCACTACACCTGTAGTGGCATCGATTTCAAATAACCCTGCATCAATGTCTGCTTGTGATAATGCATAAGTTACATCATCGCCATCTGGATCTGTCGCTAGGCCCGTAATGTTTACAACCGCCCCAATTTCAGCATTCTCTGACAAAGTATTTTCAGCTGCATTTGAATCTGTAACAGGACCTACATCGTTATCGGTATCGCCACCGCCCGGTCTCGAACCATCAGCATCGGTCACTGTAATATCAAAACTTTCTTGGCTTGTTGAGCCATCAGTAGACGTTGCAATAATGGTGATAGAGTGAGAATCGGCGACTTCGTGATCTAAATTACCAATCAGCGTCACCACGCCTGTAGTGGCATCGATAGCAAACAGACCTTTCACAATATCTGCATCTGAGAGCTTATAACTAACCTCGTCACCATCTGGATCTGTCGCAAGGCCCGTAATATTTACAACCGACCCAATTTCAGCATTCTCTGATAAGGTATTTTCAGCAGTATTCGAATCAGTTACCGGACCTACATCGTTATCGGTGTCACCGCCACCCGGTGTCGAACCATCTGCATCGGTTACCGTAATATCAAATGATGCTTGGCTTGTTGAGCCATCGGTAGAAGTGGCAATGATGGTGATAGAATGAGAATCAGCGACTTCATGATCAAGATTACCAATCAGCGTCACCACGCCTGTGGTTGCATCGATAGCAAACAGACCTTTCGCAATATCTGCATCAGAGAGTTTATAACTAACCTCATCTCCATCAGGATCAACGGCGAGGCCCGTGATATTTACAACCGACCCAATTTCAGCATTCTCTGACAAAGTATTTTCAACAGTATTCGAATCCGTTACTGGACCCACATCGTTATCGGTGTCGCCACCGCCCGGTGTCGAACCGTCTGCATCCGTTACTGTAATATCAAAACTTTCTTGGCTTGTTGAGCCATCGGTCGATGTCGCAATGATGGTGATGGAATGAGAATCGGCTACTTCATGATCTAAATTACCAATCAGCGTCACCACACCTGTGATTGCGTCGATTTCAAATAACCCAGTATCAATGTCTGCTTGTGATAATGCATAAGTTACATCATCGCCATCTGGATCTGTCGCAAGACCTGTAATGTTTACAACCGACCCAATTTCAGCATTCTCTGATAAGGTATTTTCAGCAGTATTCGAATCCGTTACCGGACCTACATCGTTATCCGTGTCGCCACCGCCCGGTGTCGAACCATCTGCATCCGTCACCGTAATATCAAAACTTTCTTGGCTTGTTGAGCCATCAGTAGACGTCGCAATGATGGTAATAGAGTGAGAATCGGCTACTTCATGATCTAAATTACCAATCAGCGTCACCACGCCTGTAGTGGCATCGATAGCAAACAAACCTTTCGCAATATCTGCATCAGAGAGTTTATAGCTAACCTCATCTCCATCAGGATCAACGGCTAGGCCCGTAATATTTACAACCGACCCAATCTCAGCATTCTCTGACAAGGTATTTTCAGCAGTATTTGAATCTGTTACCGGCCCCACATCGTTATCGGTATCGCCACCGCCCGGTGTCGAACCATCCGCATTTGTTACCGTAATATCAAAACTTTCTTGGCTTGTTGAGCCATCAGTCGATGTCGCAATGATGGTGATAGAATGAGAATCCGCAGTGTCGTGATCAAGATTACCAATCAGCGTCACCACACCTGTGGTTGCATCGATAGCAAACAAACCTTTTGCAATATCTGCATCAGAGAGTTTATAACTAACCTCGTCTCCATCAGGATCAACGGCGAGACCCGTAATATTTACAACCGAGCCCACTTCTGCATTCTCTGACAAGGTATTTTCTGCTGCATTTGAATCTGTAACAGGACCGACATCGTTATCCGTGTCGCCACCGCCCGGTGTCGAACCATCTGCATCCGTTATTGTAATATCAAAACTTTCTTGGCTTGTTGAGCCATCAGTCGATGTCGCAATGATGGTAATGGAATGAGAATCTGCTACTTCATGATCAAGATTACCAATCAGCGTCACCACACCTGTAGTGGCATCGATAGCAAACAAACCTTTTGCAATATCTGCATCAGAGAGTTTATAACTAACCTCATCGCCATCAGGATCAACGGCGAGACCCGTAATATTTACAACCGACCCAATTTCAGCATTCTCTGACAAGGTATTTTCAGCAGTATTCGAATCCGTTACTGGACCCACATCGTTATCCGTGTCGCCACCGCCCGATGTCGAACCATCTGCATCGGTTACTGTAATATCAAAACTTTCTTGGCTTGTTGAGCCATCAGTAGACGTCGCAATTATGGTGATAGAGTGAGAATCCGCAGTGTCGTGATCAAGATTACCAATCAGCGTCACCACGCCTGTAGTGGCATCGATAGCAAACAGACCTTTTGCAATATCTGCATCTGAGAGTTTATAACTAACATCATCCCCATCGGGATCTGTCGCAAGACCTGTAATATTTACAACCGTGCCTACTTCTGCATTTTCAGAAATCGTATTATCCGCTGCATTACTGTCAGTAACAGGACTCACATCGTTATCGGTATCACCGCCACCCGGTGTCGAACCGTCTGCATCCATCACCGTAATATCAAAACTTTCTAGACTTGTTGAGCCATCGGTCGATGTCGCAATGATGGTAATAGAGTGAGAATCAGCGACTTCATGATCAAGATTACCAATCAGTGTCACCACACCTGTGATTGCGTCGATTTCAAATAACCCAGCATCAATGTCTGCTTGTGATAATGCATAAGTCACATTATCGCCATCTGGATCTATCGCAAGACCTGTAATATTTACAACCGTGCCAATCTCAGCATTCTCTGACAGGGTATTTTCTGCTGCATTTGAATCTCTAACAGGACCCACATCGTTATCGGTGTCGCCACCGCCCGGTGTCGAACCGTCTGCATCGGTTACCGTAATATCAAAACTAGCTTCACTTGTTGAGCCATCCGTTGACGTCGCAATGATGGTGATAGAATGAGAATCCGCAGTGTCGTGATCAAGATTACCAATCAGCGTCACCACGCCTGTGATTGCGTCGATTTCAAATAACCCAGCATCAATGTCTGTTTGTGATAATGCATAAGTCACCTCATCACCATCTGGATCTGTCGCAAAGCCAGTGATATTTACAACCGTGCCAATCTCAGCATTTTCTGAAATCGTATTATCCGCTGCATTACTGTCAGTAACAGGACTTACATCGTTATCCGTGTCGCCGCCACCCGGTGTCGAACCGTCTGCATCCATCACCGTAATATCAAAACTTTCTAGACTTGTTGAGCCATCGGTCGATGTCGCAATGATGGTAATAGAGTGAGAATCAGCGACTTCATGATCAAGATTACCAATCAGTGTCACCACACCTGTGATTGCGTCGATTTCAAATAACCCAGCATCAATGTCTGCTTGTGATAATGCATAAGTCACATTATCGCCATCTGGATCTATCGCAAGACCTGTAATATTTACAACCGTGCCAATCTCAGCATTCTCTGACAGGGTATTTTCTGCTGCATTTGAATCTCTAACAGGACCCACATCGTTATCGGTGTCGCCACCGCCCGGTGTCGAACCATCTGCATCCGTTACCGTAATATCAAAACTAGCTTCACTTGTTGAGCCGTCAGTAGACGTCGCAATAATGGTAATGGAATGAGAATCCGCAGTGTCGTGATCAAGATTACCAATCAGCGTCACCACGCCTGTGATTGCGTCGATTTCAAATAACCCAGCATCAATGTCTGTTTGTGATAATGCATAAGTCACCTCATCACCATCTGGATCTGTCGCAAAGCCAGTGATATTTACAACCGTACCAATCTCAGCATTCTCTGACAGGGTATTTTCTGCTGCATTTGAATCTGTAACAGGACCCACATCGTTATCGGTGTCGCCACCGCCCGGTGTCGAACCATCTGCATCCGTTACCGTAATATCAAAACTAGCTTCACTTGTTGAGCCATCGGTAGACGTCGCAATAATGGTAATTGAATGAGAATCGGCTACTTCATGATCAAGATTACCAATTAACGTCACCACGCCTGTGGTTGCATCGATAGCAAACAGACCTTTCGCAATATCTGCATCTGAGAGTTTATAGCTAACCTCATCTCCATCAGGATCAACGGCGAGACCTGTAATATTTACAACCGACCCAATCTCAGCATTCTCTGACAGGGTATTATCCGCTGCATTTGAATCTGTAACAGGACCCACATCGTTATCGGTGTCGCCACCGCCCGGTGTCGAACCGTCTGCATCCGTTACCGTAATATCAAATGATGCTTGGCTTGTTGAGCCATCCGTTGACGTCGCAATGATGGTGATAGAATGAGAATCCGCAGTGTCGTGATCAAGATTACCAATCAGCGTCACCACGCCTGTGATTGCGTCGATTTCAAATAACCCAGCATCAATGTCTGTTTGTGATAATGCATAAGTCACCTCATCACCATCTGGATCAACGGCGAGGCCCGTGATATTTACAACCGTGCCAATCTCAGCATTCTCTGGCAGGGTATTTTCTGCTGCATTTGAATCTGTAACAGGACCCACATCGTTATCGGTGTCGCCACCGCCCGGTGTCGAACCGTCTGCATCCGTTACTGTAATATCAAAACTTTCTTGGCTTGTTGAGCCATCAGTAGACGTCGCAATGATGGTGATAGAATGAGAATCGGCTACTTCATGATCTAAATTACCAATCAGCGTCACCACACCTGTAGTGGCATCGATAGCAAACAAACCTTTCGCAATATCTGCATCTGAGAGTTTATAGCTAACCTCATCTCCATCAGGATCAACGGCGAGACCTGTAATATTTACAACCGACCCAATCTCAGCATTCTCTGATAAGGTATTATCCGCTGCATTCGAGTCCGTTACCGGGCCCACATCGTTATCGGTGTCACCGCCACCCGGTGTCGAACCATCTGCATCCGTTACCGTAATATCAAAACTTTCTTGGCTTGTTGAGCCATCAGTAGACGTCGCAATGATAGTGATAGAATGAGAATCAGCGACTTCATGATCAAGATTACCAATCAGCGTCACCACACCTGTGATTGCATCGATAGCAAACAGACCTTTTGCAATATCTGCATCTGAGAGTTTATAGCTAACCTCATCTCCATCAGGATCAACGGCTAGGCCAGTGATATTTACGACCGAGCCCACTTCAGCATTCTCTGAAATCGTATTATCCGCTGCATTACTGTCAGTAACAGGACCTAAATCATTATCGGTATCGCCACCGCCCGGTCTCGAACCATCAGCATCGGTCACTGTAATATCAAAACTTTCTTGGCTTGTTGAGCCATCAGTAGACGTTGCAATAATGGTGATAGAGTGAGAATCGGCGACTTCGTGATCTAAATTACCAATCAGCGTCACCACGCCTGTAGTGGCATCGATAGCAAACAGACCTTTCACAATATCTGCATCTGAGAGTTTATAGCTAACCTCGTCACCATCTGGATCTGTCGCAAGGCCCGTAATATTTACAACCGACCCAATCTCAGCATTCTCTGACAGAGTATTATCCGCTGCATTTGAATCTGTAACAGGACCCACATCGTTATCCGTGTCGCCACCGCCCGGTGTCGAACCATCTGCATCCGTCACCGTAATATCAAAACTTTCTTGGCTTGTTGAGCCATCAGTAGACGTCGCAATGATGGTAATAGAGTGAGAATCGGCTACTTCATGATCTAAATTACCAATCAGCGTCACCACGCCTGTAGTGGCATCGATAGCAAACAAACCTTTCGCAATATCTGCATCTGAGAGTTTATAGCTAACCTCATCTCCATCAGGATCAACGGCGAGGCCCGTAATATTTACAACCGACCCAATTTCAGCATTCTCTGACAAAGTATTTTCAACAGTATTCGAATCCGTTACTGGACCTACATCGTTATCCGTGTCGCCGCCGCCCGGCGTCATTCCATCTGCATCGGTTACTGTAATATCAAAACTTTCTTGGCTTATTGAGCCATCGGTAGACGTGGCAATGATGGTGATAGAATGAGAATCAGCGACTTCATGATCAAGATTACCAATCAGCGTCACCACGCCTGTGGTTGCATCGATAGCAAACAGACCTTTCGCAATATCTGCATCAGAGAGTTTATAACTAACCTCATCTCCATCAGGATCTGTCGCAAGACCTGTAATGTTTACAACCGTGCCAATCTCAGCATTCTCTGACAGGGTATTTTCTGCTGCATTTGAATCTGTAACAGGACCCACATCGTTATCCGTGTCGCCACCGCCCGGTGTCGAACCACCTGCATCCGTCACTGTAATATCAAAACTTTCTTGGCTTGTTGAGCCATCAGTAGACGTCGCAATGATGGTAATGGAATGAGAATCGGCTACTTCATGATCTAAATTTCCAATCAGCGTCACCACGCCTGTGGTTGCATCGATGTCAAATAACCCAGCATCAATGTCTGCTTGTGATAATGCATAAGTCACCTCATCGCCATCTGGATCTGTCGCAAGACCTGTAATGTTTACAACCGTGCCAATCTCAGCATTCTCTGACAGGGTATTTTCTGCTGCATTTGAATCTGTAACAGGACCCACATCGTTATCGGTGTCGCCACCGCCCGGTGTCGAACCATCTGCATCCGTTACTGTAATATCAAAACTTTCTTGGCTTGTTGAGCCATCAGTAGACGCCGCAATGATGGTAATGGAATGAGAATCAGCGACTTCATGATCAAGATTACCAATCAGCGTCACCACGCCTGTGATTGCGTCGATTTCAAATAACCCAGCATCAATGTCTGCTTGTGATAATGCATAAGTCACATTATCGCCATCTGGATCAACGGCCAAACCAGTAATATTGACTTTATTACCTATCGTTATATTTTCTGAAACTGCATTTATTTTTTCATCACCATCAACAATATTACTGATAGCGCTATTTTTAGTATCTTTAGTTATTCCATTATCAAAGCTACCTGTATCTCGATATGCTTTATATTGTTCTAACAATGTTAAACTTTGAGTTTTAGATAAACCAATAGCCTCTAAAGAAGAAGTATCAAAATCTGTTTCGGCAATTATACTTTCGCCTGTTCTTTCAATTTCAATCGATGTAGTTAAACTAGAACCAGAATCTTCACCTGCTGCGGGGGCTTCAGTTATTAAAGAAGGATCCTCACCATCAAGAATTGCATTTAGAATCTCTTCAATATTTTTATCATCTTCCGGAATATCATTAACATCTAAAGATATATTTCCATTATCACTTTCAAGTAAAATTTCTCCGGGTAATACTTTATCGCCTGCATTGATTAATTTTAAATTACCATTTTTATCAATGACAATAAGTTGTTCTTTGCTTGCTGAGATATTTAAGTCCATGAAGAGATTCCCAAATCCATTTATTCACACCAACTATCACAACTCAATACAATAGCCATTCACAAAATAAATTTATCACAAATTTAACATCTCTTCCACAAACCGACCGCAACTAAAACCAGATAAGTAACGTATGTTATCGGTCTTTTTTTCATGATTTCTTAATTTTACGCCTGAGCTCACAAATGTGATATTTATTCCAAAATAAACGTAACATTATTTAACAGAGGTAAATTATTTTTATCTTTTTTAAGAAAAACAAGCTAACAGTCTCAATTATGAGCCTGATAAAGTTTGCTTTTTTATTCCGCTTTTACCGAAACCTTCAACTTTATTTTATTTTATTTGTGCCAAAATGTTACTAATTATATTTCAACAAGTTATTTTTTGCTTTTCAAGTCAACATAACGTAGCATTTCTAACAAATAGTACACATAATAAGTACAGAGTAATGACATTATGTTATTATTAACTCATTGATAAAATTGTTAATATCTTCTTCATTTATGGTTTAAAGATACGATTATTAGGAGAAACACTTTGAAATGGATAAAACTCGCAACATGCAGCAGTTTGCTTGTTTTGAGCGTATCTTCACAAGCTCAAACTTTAGAGCAAGCAATATCTCAAACCTTAACGACGAATCCTGAGGTAAAGAAAGCTTATAACTCTTATATGAGCTTTGTTGAGGATAGTAATAGTGTTGATGGTAATTATTTACCTTCTATAGATCTTGATGCTGGTATTGGATATGAACAAATCAACCCAGCAAGCGGAAACGACACAAGCTTAACCCGAAAAGATGCAACGCTATCTCTAACCCAATTAATCTGGGACGGCTCAAACACGATCAATGATATGGATCGAACGGAAGCTGAAGCTGAATCTGCAAGATTACAACTATTATCTTTAGCTGAAAACAAAGCTCTTGATGTGTCACAAGTTTATTTAGATGCGGTTAAAGCAACTGAAATTCTCGCGTTATCTGAAAGCAATCTAGCTATTCATAAGAAAATCTATAAAGACATAAAAAAACGTGCTGCATCAGGAATTGGCTCTACGGCTGATGTATCTCAAGTTGAAGCTCGTATCGCTAGAGCTCATGGTAATTTACTTGCTGCTCAAAATAACCTTTTTGATACTCATACGGTATTTACACAAATTGTAGGATCACCTCCTCAAGCTCTTATATATCCAAGAGCAGATGCGAATACCTTACCTTTAAGTTTACAAGAAGGTATTGATAGAGCATTTAAACATCATCCAGTAATTTTAACTGCTCAATCAGATATTCAAGCAGCTAAATTTCAATATGCGCAATCAAAAAGTAATAACTACCCAACATTTTCTTTAGAAGCAGCTCAAACATGGCGTGATGACGCGGGAGGCATTGAAGGCAATAGTGACGAGTTTTCTGCAATGGTTCGCATGCGCTATAACCTATACAATGGCGGCACGGATAGCTCTCTATCTGAAAAAAGCGCATATCAATTAAATATGGCGAAAGATTTGCGAGATAGTGCTTATAGAAATGTAGAACAAGGCCTTCGCTTATCTTGGAGTGCGCTAGATTTAACCTTACAGCAAAAAGAATTTTTAGCCGATCACGTTGATGCAGCAACAGATACCGTTATTGCTTATGAAAAACAATATCGTATAGGTAAACGTACACTACTTGATTTACTCAATACTGAAAATGAACTTTTTGAAGCAAGAAAATCATATCTTGATGCTCACTATGCAGAACAATTTGCAAAATACAGAGTATTACACGCAACTGGAACATTATTACCATCATTGCTAATCGATACTCCACAAGAGTGGGACAATAAAAATGAAAAAGAAGAGGAGAAATAATTATGAAGCAATCAATTTACCCTCTAATTATTGCTAGCCTTTTCTTAACTGGCTGTGTTTCAGGTGATAAAGATTACATTGAAACACCTACATCAGATCAAATCGCAGATTTAAGAGATGATGACAATGACGGCGTAATTAACGCAAGAGACATTTGTCCTGGGACCCCTAGAGGCGCTCAAATTGACAATGATGGTTGTGCTGAATATGTCGAACATTCAGATAAAAAAGATCTGAAGATCTTGTTTGCAAATGACTCATCAGAAATATCTCCAATATTCAAAACCGAAATACGCACCATGGCGGAATTTTTAGAAGAGTACCCTGAAACATCGATTCAACTACAAGGATTTGCAAGCCAACAAGGTAATGCTGAATATAATATTCGCTTATCAGAATTACGAGCTGCTGCTGTACGTGTCGCTTTAATCGAATATGGCGTTGATCCTCAACGTATTGAAACCATAGGCTTTGGTGACACATTATTAACAGCTAAAGGCGACTCAGCCGTTAGCCATGCCCTAAACCGTCGTGTAGTAGCGACAGTCGTTGGATTTAAGGGTGATGTTGTCAATGAATGGAATATTTTTACATCCCGTAAAAAGAGATAGCATTATCTAACCAAAAAAAGCCCCTCAGTGAAATTCATTGAGGGGCTTTTTATTACAAAATAGAAGGAGCTTAACTTACCGCTCTTACCTTTCCGGTTTTCAATTCATTTAATACTTGTTCTTTTGGCCCATCAGCAATGATATGACCCTTCTCCATTACAATAATTCGATCGACTACATCCAACATTGATGTTTTATGCGTGATAAGGATTAACGTTTCAGCGGACTTTAAATGAGAAAGCTGATTTTTAAATAACATCTCAGTACGATTATCCATACAACTTGTTGGTTCATCTAACAACAAAACAGGTGGTCGACCAATTAATGCACGGGCAATAGCAACAGATTGACGTTGTCCACCAGATAATAACAATCCACCCTCACCGACTTGACGCTCTAATCCAGCAGGATCCTGCTGTGTAAAAGCGGTGACGCCAGCGCGATTAGCCGCATCCATTATCTCAGCATCGTCAGATAACTCACGTCCAAGAGAGATATTCTCACGTATGGAACCATAAAATAGAGTTATATCCTGAGGAACGCAGCCTATATTGCGTCTAACATCAACATGGTGTAATTGTGATATATCGGTATCATCAATACGAACAGAACCCGATGTAGGCTTATACAGGCCCATAATGAGACGTTCTAATGTTGTTTTCCCTGAGCCAATTCGACCAATAATAGCGACCTTCTCTCCAGGATTAATCGTAAGACTAATATCACGAACAGCGGACACTTCAGCTCCAGGGTAATTAAAGCTCACCTTATCAAGCTCTATTTTACCTTGCAGTATTGGACGGTGAATATATCGCTTATCTTCCTCTTGCTCATCAGGCATTGCCATTAATTCTTCGATAATCGTCATTGATGATTTAGCTTGATTATAACGACTTGATAGTAAAGAAATTTGAACCAAAGGACCGATAGCTTTGCCACTTAACATTGTTGATGCAATTAACCCTCCCATCGTTAGATCGCCATTAGAGATAAGATAAACACCAACAATAATCATCCCTATATTTACGGCCTGTTGAACAAAACCTGCCATATTTTGAATCGAATCAGTGATTCTTCGACTTTTAATACTCCAATTAGAGATATGTGTAACAGCTTCTTCCCAGCGGTATTGATACTGACTTTGTGCATTGAATATCTTCAACGTTTCTAAACCCACTAAACTTTCAATCAAGTTAGCGTATTTTTGTGATGATAAGCGAGAGCCTTCCTCAATTGTTTTCTTTAATGGTCCTTGGATTATGGCGGCATGAATCAACAGTAATGTAATACCAACAACTGGTACTAATACAATTGGACCAGCAACAAGATAAATAATAAATAAGAATAAAAGTGCAAAAGGTAAATCAATAAGTGATGCTATCGTTGCTGAGGTAAAGAAATCACGAATAGACTCAAACTCTTGTAAATGCCTTGCAAAGGCTCCAACAGAAGCTGGCTTGGCCTCCATTCGAATTCCTAATACTTTTTGAAATAACTTTGAAGAAATCAATACATCAGATTTTTTACCTGCTACATCAATAAAATAGCCTCTTAAGTATTTCAAAATAAAATCAAATACAAAGACAACAAAAATACCAGAAGCTAATACCCATAGAGATTCGAACGCTAAATTAGGTACAACTTTATCGTACACCAGACGGGTAAACATTGGTGTAGCGATTGCAAATATATTAATCAAAATAGAAGCAATAAATACATCTCGATAAATATGCTTCGATTCAAACAAAGTGCTCCAAAACCAATGACCTTCACGCTTTTTTAAAATCTCAGGTGAGCGATCATCATATCTGAACTGTTTTTTTAATAAGATATACCTACCAATATATTGAGCTTCTAAGTCTTCAACGGAAATAGATATAGGTAACATATCCGAGCTTAATGTAATAATTTCAGCTTCTTTTCGCTCAGCATCAAACCCGATTAAAACACACGACTCTCCCCCTTTTAGCAATAAAACAACAGGTAAAATAAGTTGAGGAATAGAAAGTAACTCGCCTTGGTTTTCTTTTGCTACTAAACCTGCTCTTTCTGCTGCACGAGAGAATAAAAATGGCGTTAACTTACCATCTTGTAATGGCAATCCATTAATCAAAGCTTCTGGTGAATTTATTTGTCCGTAATAACGACTTACATAGCAAAGTGAATGTAATAATGAATCCTTCATATTAAATGCCTTCCACTTTTTCATTAATAAAGAAACCTTGGAATACATCAACATTATGTTCTGCTAATAAATCCAATTGTTCTTTGTTTTCAACGCGCGATGCGATTGTTGTAATACCAAGGTTTTGTGCCGTTCTTGATATAGAAGCTAAAATATAGCGCTGTTTTTCATCATCTAACTGATGGGTAAATAGGTAGTCGAGTTTTACATAATTAGGACGGAATAATTTAATGTACTCTAAAGATTCAAAATTACGTCCAAAATTATCAACGCCAAATTCAGCACCAGAAGAACGGATCACATTACACAATAATGCCGTGTGGTCTTCACTTTCAATAAATGCACTCTCTTGAATTTCAAAATGAAATAATGACGCAATAGATTTATGCTTTTTCAGTGTTGCAGTTAGCCAACGAACGAAACTTGGATTATCCACACTTCGATTTGATAAGTTAATCGCAACAGGTTGTATTATTTCCCCAGATGAAACTCTTTCTATCATGGTTCTAATTACAAATTGATCAAAGTAAGTCGTTTCATTCAGTTGTTCTAATGCAAATAAATACTGATTAGCAGAGTAACGTTGGTCATCTTTTTCTATCGCAGAAAAAACCTCTTGATGGAAAACAGTTCCGCTAGGAGTTGTGGCAAGTTGTAACGTAAATTGAAATAAGTGTTCATTAATCGCTTCATCAACAAATGCCTTCCATTGTTGCTTACCCATCAATTCATGCTCGCTTTCATCAGCAATAAAACCAAAAGGTAATTGTGGATTTGAATGAGCTAACGTTAATGCGTTATCGGCAAGCGATAATATTTCAGTTGTCGTTTTCCTTGTTTCATTAAATACAACGCCAAGCTCAGCATCAATAGGTGCTGTTGCTGTTGGATCACCTTTAATGTCTTGGGTATAAATCACAATATTTTCAGCGGCTAGTTTTAACTCATCTTCTTCAATGTTTGGAAAAATAAAACCAAATTCAGAAGAGTTAATACGAGTCAGAATTACATTGGATGCAGGAAGCGTTGCTTTTAATAAATCAGACAATTCACGAACTAAAGCATCACCAGCCTCGTAGCCATCTTGCTCATATACTTTATTAATAAAATTTACTTTAAATAAAGCAACACCACCTTTAGAAGACTCAGCTAACCAATTTGTTAACTGCCCCATAAAAAAGGTTCTATTTCCTAGACCAGAGATAGGATCTAAATACACTTTATCACGCAATTTTTCAGCCTCTTTGGCTTGTGACTGAAAGCTTTGCGCTATCTGTGCTGACATCGAATTGATCCCGTCAATCACAGCTTCAAGATCTTTTGTCTTTGGTTTTGGTAAATTGTTTTCAAAATTATTATTAGCGACTTCTTTCATCTTAATAATAATTTGTTGAAGAGGAGATAGCGCACGCTTAACAACAAGGGCAATAGTTACTGTACCAAGACAAATAACAACAAAGAAAGTTATCGCTAACTGTATCAAAGCATTCCAGAGTTGCTGATAAGCATAACCAGGATGCGTAACAATTTCGACTTCTGCTAACTGCAACCAACCACTTGTTATAATACGATTCTCAGAAATAGTTCTAAAAAGGTGTAATTGAGTAAACCACTCTGGAACAGTATCGATTTTAACAGGGTAAACTCGAACAATTTCCTCATTCGTTGTGAACAATGTTAAACGTACCGCAGAGTAATAACTTCCATCAAATAAAGCATTAATAACAGATTCAGCGGCTACTTTATCTTCATCTTCCAAATAAGGAGCTAATGCTAAACCAACCGTATTAATGGTGTTATTCACTTCTGAGCGCTGTTGATTCTCTAAGAAGGCTTGCGTATTTCGAAATTCAATGGCAAAAACAGAAATCATCAATATTAAAAAGACAGCTGTCATCCATGCTACTAGTTGTTTATATAATGTCATTTCTCACTACTCATCATAATTCAAAATTGGGTGATTTAATCTCAAGCCATCGTTCCGTTTTCGTAAATCATTCCATAGACTTAAACGAGATGACTTTCCAGCTTGCTGACCATTACCTTTTCCTTTCATCAGCCATAGATGTTGACCGTTAAAACTGTATATAGGTAAAAGATCTGTTCGTTCTGTTGCTGGTTTTATTTCTTTATCTATATTATCTAAAATTAAAGGGACTGATGCTGGTGTTGGATAATAGGCCAGTACCATGTGAAACTGATTTAACTCTATTGCTTTAAGGTAAATAAGCCTTAATTTTTTATCTGATACGCCTAACTCAATCAGAGAAAAATATTTAGCAATGGTAAAGTCTTCACAATCACCAGCATTTGCTCCAAGAAACTCTAAAGGGGTTGCCCAGTAGTCTTTTTTCCCCCACAGTTTTATATCATCAACAAAATAGAGTTGATTAAAAAACTGATTCACATTATTTAGTTGTTCTCTCTCATTATTCAAATCAGCTTTGGCTAGCATATCTCGCCAAGCTAACACTCTTTTTCCGGCTCTTTCGCCATATTCATCTTGTACTGCTTTGATCCAAATATTTTCTTGTTGTGTTAAAGCAATAGAAGCGATAGAGAATATGGCAAATGGTATTCCTAACAACCATCGACTTCTCATTGTGAGATGTGCTCCTTTTACTTTTATTCTCTTAGTGCTGATCCTTTTGCTTGAACGATAGGTTTCACTAAGTAATCTAAAATAGAACGTTTTCCTGTAATAATATCAACCGTGGTTGTCATACCTGGAATAATATTAAATTGTGTTTTTTCTTCTAAATCTTCTTGGGAAGTCCTAACTCTTACAAGATAAAAACTGTTTCCTTCTTCATCTTGAATAGTATCGGCACTGATATGCTCTAGCGTACCTTTCAAACCACCATAACGAGTAAAGTCATAGGCACTAAATTTAACAATGGCAGAAAGCCCTGGACGTAGAAAGGCGATATCTTGTGGTGCAATCTTAGCTTCAATTAATAGCGTATCCTCGGTGGGTACAATTTCAATTAAGTCCATTCCTGGTTGAATAACACCACCGACTGTATTTATGTATATTTTTTTTATGGTTCCAGTAACTGGCGATAACACGACTGTACGATTTACTCTATCTTTCAATCCGACCTGTGATTCAGTTAAGGCTGATAATTTATCTTGAGTAGTATTTAATTTTTCTTGCTGTTCAGAACGAAACTTTAGAGCTGCGTCGATTCTGTTTAAAACAGTCTCTTGAATTGCAGAAGTTAAGACAGGAATTTTTAATTCAGTGGATGTAAGTTCACGCTTAGTATCGTTAACTTGACGCTGTAATTTTAATAGTTCGATGCGAGGAACAACACCTTCATCTGCTAGAGGTTTTGTTATATCTAACTCTTTTCTTGCAAGGTTATAGCTTGCCTTTAAATTTCGAACCCGCGCTTTTATTTCTACAAGGTCTTGTTGCTTTTGACTTACCTGTTGGTCAAAAACAAAGATTCTGTTTTTCAGGTTATTCATATCAGCTTTATATTCTGCAAGCTGGCGACGAGTAACAATTGGATTTTCTTTCGCAAACTCTTCATCAAATTTTAATTTATCAGTATAAATGATGACAGATTCTTTCCAGCGCTTACGATTATTTATATCCTGAATAAGAATACTATCCATCGAAGCCGCCAATTGTTGAGCGCTTGCAGTTAAATTGATCAGTTGTTTTTTACGTTCTCTAAAATCAGAGCGAAAGCGAGTATCGTCAATTAAAAGAAGTTGCTGTCCTTTTTCAACTTGGTCACCTTCTTTAACCAACATCTCTTTGACTAAACCCCCTTCTAAGTTTTGTACAACTTGTAATTGCGAAGAGGGAATGACTTTTCCTTGACCTACAGTAACTTTATCAATTTCAGCCCAAGAGGCCCAACCAATAGCAATACAAAAGAAAACGACAATCACCCATAAAAGAATTTTTGCATTAGTTGGTGTATTTAAAAGTAGAGCCGCCGTTTTGTCATCAACAAAATCCAGCTCATGTTTATCAAGCTTGTTGAATCCTTTCTTACTCATTTATATATCCCTAATTGTTGTTATTCAGATAACAATCCTATTACATTAAGAATATAGTATTTATACGTTAGGAACTACAACAAATCATTGAATATTAGAAGGCTGAATCAAATTTAGGATAACTCTTTATGTGGGATTTACAGTGTAAATTCAATGAATATGAAAATCTTAATTTACACTGTAAATTGATAGCTATAATGATTTGACTAGGATTTACAGTGTAAATTACATAATAAGATTCTAATTGCTGAGCGCATTTCAGCTTCGGCTTCTCTTCTTCCTGAAACCTTTGAAAGAGAAATGGTAGTTTTCCAATCTTGTAATTGAATGATTTTAGACACCACTAACACTTGATGCGTTATATTTAGAGGTAGCAGAGATGATATAGATGACAATACAAAGTGTCTGAGTTCATACTGAATCATCTCAACGCCTAACCCACCATTAGAATACATTTCAATTCTTTTAATCATTAAATCGGATAACGGCTGTTTCGTATCAATCCCTTTTAATAAACTTAATACTTCAGAAACATCAAGTTCATTAAAAACACTTAGTAGTTGTTCAGGTAAAGCCATAGAAAAATAATCTTTACCAACAGGTTGCCATTCGACCGCATTTTTAGATAAAGGCAATACCGCAAGTAACGAGTGGCTTCCACTCGCTTTATCTTTAGAAATACCTAATCGTATAAAACTAAAATCTAAGCTCAACCAAAATTCATTCAATCCAGGAGTCGAGCCAAAGCTTGTGCTTAGGTAATCAACACCTAAATCACAATAGAATGCTTTAATACACTCAATTAATTTAGAACCAAGATGCATACGTTGATAATGCTGCTCAACCGCAATCCTCATAATACGAATACAAGATTGTTGAGCCGGTTCGTTAATACATAACGTTTGTGTTAACGAAACAGGAACTAAATGTCCTTTAGGTCTTCTCTTTCCAAGTTGAATATCAGCAATAAGCTGATTGTCGAGTTCACCTTCCGAAGAAACTAATGCGCATGTAAGTACGCTTCTAGACGATTTATCTATGCCAGCCCAACAAAAGAGACTAGGATCAGATAATAGAGCCAACCAATCATTAGGTGATGTTTGATAGTGAGCAGACACTAATAAAGAAAAAATGGATTGTGCTAATTCAGGATACGTTAATAAATCACTTACATTCAAGCGCACAAACTCGACATCCTCTCGGCTAACATCCTGCGGCTTATCACTCGATACTTTATGATCTAATAAAAAAACAGAAGATAACCAATTTTCTAATGGATCGAATTCAGACCAACGAATAGGTTGTATCATTTCCACAGAATGAAAGTTTGGGCGTAGCAGAGCAAGTTGCTTTTTGAACTTAATTTCAAACCCTCTACCAGTACCTTCGTAACCATTAATTGTGGTAGAAAAAACCAGACGAGAATAACGCTCAGTTAATGCCAATAACATCGGAGCAGGAATAGCTGCCGCTTCATCGATACATAGCAAATCTAATGAATAAGAATCACGTATTAATTCATCTGGGGCAAAATACGAAACCGTTGAACCATTTATAGTTAGAGTGTTTTTTTCTTGTTTAAATGACATTCCAAGTTTCTTTGCCACACTTACAGCATGATCAAAAACTTCGTTGATATTCACTCGTAATGGTGCCGTAATACCAATAATCAATTTTTTATCACGAACAAGTTCAGCAATAGCGATACCTATTGCTGAAGATTTCCCACGTCCACGATCAGCGGTGATAATTAATGGTCGCTTAGCATGACCAGTAAGCACTTTTTTTATACTTAACACGGCATGCTTTTGATCGATAGAACGATACAGTTCATCTAATTTACCTGTCTGAGTAAAAGACGACATTAACTTTTTTTCTGTCGGAACCTGCGGTAGTGACGGTACAGGAGCATTTTCTGAAATAACGAGCATCTGCTTTTTAAAGTGTGTTAACCAACATTCAATATTACGATGCAAAGATGAGTCTTCAGAACGAACAAAAAAAACTAATCCCCCGCCAACAAGTGTTCCACAAACTGAATTTATTGCATTCGCGTTAAACTCATGAGAAATATCGATCACCAAACAATGTGTTTCTTGCCCTAATTTTTTTAGAGCTGCTTTCATTTCTAAGCTAGGTAATTCACCAATAGAAAGGTTACCGTAAACCTCAATATCAGAATCCAGATATCCAGAATGAGCAATATACTCTTTAATGACTTCTTCGCTCCAACCGATAGAACCTTCTAAAAGAATTGGGTATCGAATAAAACCACTCGCTGCATAAGCAGAAACTGTTTTCAAAAAAGATAAAACTTGAAGCATGGGAAAATCCATTAATACGAGAGATAAAAACCATTGAATTGTAGCATGAGATACAAAGTTTCCTTCAATTAAGAAAAGAAAGTATGACGAGAGTTTATTTGAAAAGGTATAATAACTAACTCATTTATGACTTCATCATTTAGGAAATAAACATGCATTTAAGTCAATTAACTCCAGCGGTTTACCAAAAGCTTTATCAAGATATCGAACAATTCAGAAGTACCTTTGACTTAGCTGTTGATTCACCTGAATCACTAGATGAAAAAAATGACCTACTACATACATCTCTAGCTATTGAAGAACTAACAGAATTAGCAGAAGCAGACAACAAGATTGAACAAGCTGATGCTATTGTTGATACGGTTTATGTATTAATGGGAAGAGCAGTTCATCTTGGCACAAAGAATTTAGAAGATAATTTAAGTATTTCGTATCTTGTAGATTTACTTCTAAACGTTGCTAAAAATCTGAATATTGAATTTATTCCGTGCTGGGATGAAGTTCATTCAAGCAACATGAGTAAAGTATGTAAAACAGAAGATGAATACCAAGCAACAAAAGCATTCTATGCAGAGCAAGGCATTGAACTGATGTCGACAGAAAAAGGCGGTTTTATTATCGCGAAATGTGCAAAAAATGTAGAACTAGAAAATAAAGTAATTAAACAGGGTAAAGTTCTTAAATCAGTAAATTACCGACCAGCTGATTTAGCACCATTGGTTTAATGCTTTCTTAGATAAAAAAAGAGCCTGATTTAATGATTAAATCAGGCTCTTTTTTATTATTTAATAAATACTAGTTACGATACTTTTTGACTAATGTACTCAAGAATATCTTCCATCAAAGCATCATCAACTTTTTTCAAACTTAACGTTAAGCCAGAGCCTTTACGTTTATAAGAAGCACGTCCTTTTACTAATTCAGTAGTTAACGATTTTGCTGGTTCTTTTTTCGGTAATAGATCTTCAATCCATACTTCAATCAGCTCTGTTACTTCTTTAGTCATTCGACTAACACCAAGAGCCGTAGAACGCGTCCAGGCAGCTCCTTGCTCACCAGCACATTGCTTTAATAAGGTTTTCTGCTCTTCTTCTGAGAGTGCGTTATAGAGCTTATGAAGCTTAACTACAGTTGGACGACCTATTTCACTTACGCTTGGGTAAGCTTGTAGTAATTCCAATGGTAAAGTCGCTGCTTTTAGAGCTCCACTGACTAAAGCTTCACTGCACTGGCATACTTTTGCTAATTCTTTTTGATCGGCAACATCACCACGAGAAAGCATTGCCTGCATTTCTTTACCACGCTCATATAATGAAAGTGGTTTATGAGCATTAGCAACGTCAGATAGGAATTTTGCATGTTTTGTATTAATACCTTCAGCAACATAGATTAAGAAATCTTGTTCAGCCAAAATACATGACATACGACGACGGCTACCATCAAGAACTTCAATCTTACCGCCTTCAACCACACGACCAACAGCAGGATATTGCTGACCACGATCACGTAATGTAGATAAGATGTCTGATAATGCATGCTCAGTTAAAAAAGACTGTTCACGAGCATTTTCAGCAAATACTACCGTTGACGAACTCACATCTTTAGCTGGAATTTTACGTAACTCAAACGTCACTAAATCTTCACCAGCAACAGCTAATTCAATAACTTGAGCTTGTGATTTAGCTGCTTTTTGTGCTTCGACAGGCGTTGTTGCACGACGCTTATTAGTTTTACCAAATAATTTTGCGTTTAAGTCAGAAGTTTTAATCGCCATGAATTAGTACTCCCCTTTATTTAATGAATTCCAGTGACTGTGTAATACGCGTTCAAACTCTAGTGCGCTTTTCTTAACAGCATCTTGAGCTACAGCAAGTGTCTTCTTACCACCTTCAAAATCAGCGGCAGTTAAGTCAAATACGGTACTGTATGTATCTGCACAAATTTCAAATGCTCGGCTTCTTGGGATGGTCGCCATCATAACTTGATCAGCCAATAAATAATTCATTTCCGTTAACACAGAAACTTGTTTTTTATTGTCATCTTCAAACATGGTTGGCATTAAGCGAACAAACTCTAAACCGTGCCAGTCTTCTGGGAACATTTCATAAACCGTTGGTAAATGTTGGAAAAAGTTAACCGTTGAAGCCCAGTCTAAACGTTTTGCAGCACATGGAATTAATAACGAATTCGATGCGTACATTGCATTCCAAACTAATGGATCTACGTGTGGACCGGTATCAATCAT
Source organism: Aliivibrio fischeri ATCC 7744 = JCM 18803 = DSM 507 (assembly GCF_023983475.1). Classification (NCBI taxonomy): domain Bacteria; kingdom Pseudomonadati; phylum Pseudomonadota; class Gammaproteobacteria; order Vibrionales; family Vibrionaceae; genus Aliivibrio; species Aliivibrio fischeri. Next base: position 230,103 of record NZ_CP092713.1, on the reverse strand, counting down.
AATGACATCAAATTGATCGGCAATTGGATCAATCACTTTTTCTTTCAATAATTTAACGATATCTAGAGAGCCATTTGTTGATAAATCTTGCCATGCTTCAGCATTAAACATTGCATCTTCAGGGAAAGCTGAAATCGTTTTTAAATTTGGATATTGCGTGTTTAAAAGCACATTTTTGGCCATGAACTCGCCATCAATAACCTCACCTTCAGGTACATTATCTAGCATAATATCAACAGCAGAATAAATAGTATCTTGTTCTGACACGCTAATCTGAGGGTTTAAAAATAGACGAAGTGAGCCTTGTGGATCTAAATCGATTAGACAGATACGGTATCTTTTTTCCAGGTTTAACGCTAAACATGCAGCCAAATGTACAGCTGTCATTGATTTACCAGTACCACCTTTTTGGTTCTGAACATTAACCACCCAAGGTTTATTGTTAGCATTTTTCTTCTGTTCATGAAATGTTGGAACGCCTGCCGCATCCATTAACATATGCGCTTCAGTCAAAGAAATTGAGTAATGATTCGCATTATTTTTTGTAAATTGATGACCTTCAGATTCTAAACGAGTAATCGCTTCATCTAACTTACGTCTTGTTAAACCAGAACGAGTTTCCATCATTGCTTTCGACATTGGAGGGAAGTGTTCATTATTTCTTTCTTCAAGTACTAACTCAATACGATCAGATTGAACTTGCTGAGTTTGCTCTGCCAATGCAGCTAAATTGGCAATGGTTTGTTCTCTATTCATTATATTCGCCATCAGTATTAACGATGAAAACAATTGTACAGCATAAAAGCAATAATTCAACAAATAGCTGAACATGAATTTAATTATGTGATATTCATTAAAAAAGAAATTTTAAATATCAAAGCTGACATTTACAGTTAAAAAACACTAAAAATAATCAAGATAATCACGACCAAAATAAGTTAAATTTAAAGTGTTACAGTGTCACCATTATTAATTTACAGTGTAAATTTTCACGGAAGCGTGAAAAAGATAGACTAAATTACGGCTGATGTATTTTCAATTAATTTTATGAAAAAATTTAAATGTAATATAAGAGATATATTGAGTCTATTCACTAAGCTATTTATATAAAATAGAAGCATGATCAAGGCTAATATTTCAGTAATAAACAGGTGTAAATCGATAGAATGTAAGTTCTGGACTAAGAAGCATGATCAAGAACTAATCTACTTCGGAAGCATGAAACTTTCCTCCTAAATTACAGAGGATGTATATCTGACAAGGCTTCAGAGAAGATCAATGAAAATATCAAATAATTCAGTCAGCTTGATCTCAGAAGAATGATACTTGATCATTCTTCTGAAATACGATTAAAACACATTAGACATAAGATCATCTTAATTTTATAGCTATAAATGAATTAAAAACGTATTTTAGACTAATCTTTGGTTCTTAAATGTCATCCATCAATAAAATACACCTCTCAAAAAGGGATAAAATAGAAATTCTGTGGATAACTTGTGTTTAGACCATGATCATTCTTCAATGAAACTCATGATCATCGATTCAAGTGGACTATGATCATGCTTTTGAGATTTAATGATCATTGATCCAGAACCATAATGATCATGCTTTCTAGATATTCTTGATCATGCTTTCATAAGTTTATTTTTTTAACCGTTTATTTTCAGCAACTTAAAAGTAAAAAACCAACCAGATCATAGATCAATATAATCATATAGATCAGAATTAATCATAAAGATCAGTTTAAAAGAATAATAATTTTTTTCTTTCTTTAAAGATCCATTTCCATTAACCTATACGAAAGAATGATTAAAATACAATTAATGTCAGTTGAAAATGAATCATATAAAACCTACAGATAAAGAAAAGATCTACATTCCTCTTCCAAGAGATCACAAAGGTGGACACTTATTTGAAATCCCAACAAACTTAGTTGACTGGATTTCACAGTATCAACACTTTAAAGGTGTCACTAAAAGCATTTTAGAATTAATGAATCTTATTTCTTTAAAAGGATTTTCATCTCCAGATGGTTTAGTTTCTACAACTGAAATAATTGAAACAACTGATGGTCATTTGACTCGTGCAGCAATACAGCAACGTCTGCGAACTGCTGTAAATATAGGATTATTTGAACAATTTCCAGTTCGTTTTGAACATGGCCTAGCTGGAAAAACCATGCTTCATAAATTTATTAATCCTTCTCAGCTCATTTCTGCACTTGGCATAACAAGTCTTAAATCAGAACAAAGTCACGAACAAGAAAAACAAAAGCGCTCAAAAGCATTAGCTCAAACACAAGTAAACCGACAATTCCTAACAGAACACGGTTTAAGTGTACCTCCTAGCATGCGTGATGAAGCAGATCAATTTGTAGTATCTCCAACTAACTGGGCAGGGATCATAGATCAAGCTTTAGCTCCACCACGAACAAGAAAAAATTATCAAAAAGCCATGGTTGCTATTTCAGGAACAAAAGCAATTATTGAAACAAGATCTTCCAAAAACATCATGACAGTTGATGATCTTATGACACTTTTTGCTTTATTTACTTTAACTGTTCAATACCATGATCATCATCAAGACGATTATCATATTCAGACAAAAACAATGGGAAATAAAACCCCTATTTATATTACTGATATTCTTACACTTCGTGGTAAAAAAGACTCTGGACCTGCACGAGATTCTATTCGTGAAAGTATTGATCGTATTGAATTTACAGACTTTCAATTACATGAATTAACAGGCCGTTGGTTAAGTGAAAATATGCCAAAAGGCTTTAAGAGTGATCGTTTTCGCTTTTTAGCTAGAACGATCACTGCATCTGATGAAGCACCGAAAGAAGGCAAAGATGGTGAGATCAAGATCAAACCAAATTTGTATATTTTAGTTTGGGAGCCATCGTTTTATGATGAATTATTAACCAAAGATTACTTCTTTTTGTTTCCACCTGAGATTTTAAAGCAGCATACATTGGTATTTCAGCTCTATAGCTTCTTCAGAAGCCGTTTAGCACGTCGAATGACTGATAACCTACTCCTAAGTGAAATTAACCAAAAACTCGCTCGTAACGTCGATTGGAGGCGTTTTTCATTAGATCTTATTCGAGAACTAAAGAAATTAGCGAAAGATAAAGTTACTGAAGAGCTGTTTATTGTTAATTTATGGGGTTATCACTTAACGATTTCGATGTTAGATAGTTCAGAAAAGTTGCCTGATTATCAAATTGATATTCGTTGTGATCCTGAAGAGGTGATTCGATACTCTCGCGCAAGAACAACGAATGCTGGAAAGCGTAATATGGCACCAACAATGCCAAACCCTTTACGTAACGAGATCATGCCAAAGCAAGACCTTGATCAGCTTTCCACGATCATTGATGGTGAATTTGAGCCTATTAAACGCAATGATCCAAGTAAGAGTGGTCGTTTAGGCCGTAGGGTTAAGTTACGTAAACATTCAGCTGAAATTAATGCTGATGAATTAACTATCACATTAACCAAATACACGTCAGAACAAGCGCTAGAGCGTAGTATTACTGCTTTATCTGCTATGACAGGGCATAGTTCATCCTCTATTTCTGATGAGTGCAAAGAACTATTAGATAAACTAGATTATTTGAAAGTTGCAGGTGAGATCTTACCTTACGAAACATTGAGTAAAACGATTGAATTTTACAATAGTCAAGATCATGGCAAGCATCTGTCCATTGAAAACTTGATCTCTGGTTTAGCTGTACGTAGAAAGATCTGTAAATTGGTTTATTCTCAGAACTATGATCAAGATGTTCTTCATGCATTAGATGAAATGGCAGGGTAGTCAATATATTGACATAGCTATGGCTGTTTATTGACAATATGATGACATAAAGAAAAGGGTGGAGGCTATTATTACTAACGAATAGACAACCTTTGTCCTTTACCAATCGAAAGATTGGCTCATATTGTTACACATCTTACTTTTATTGTTTAAATAATTGTATTGGCGAGCCTCAGAGCTCGCCGTTTTTTTATCTGCAATAAATCATTTTTACATTGCCCGTATCCTATGGCTCCATGATCATTCTTCCATTGAAAAATAAGGTGTTAGAGCGTTCGATACTCGTAATTATGAATAATTTTTATTACTCTATACGCCTATTTATTTTCTATTATTGAGATGACTTCCTATGATTGAACGCCAAGAAACAAAACAACGCATGAGCCGCATCGTAAAACACAATGGAACGATTTATTTGTGTGGTCAAGTATGTGCTGATGCAACAAAAGACATCACAGAACAGACACAAACTATGCTAGATAAGGTGGATCTTCTGTTAGAGCAAGCTGGAAGTTCTCGTGAGCATATGCTGTCAGCTACGATCTACATTAAAGATATGAAAGATTTTGCTGAAATGAATGCGGTATGGGATGCATGGGTTCCTGAAGGCTATGCACCAGCACGTGCATGTGTTGAAGCAAGTATGGCTCGTGACGCTTTATTGGTTGAGATCTCAGTTATCGCGGCTGAAAAGTAATGTAAATTAAGTGATTACCAATTTTTATTGGTGATCACTGTTTTTTAAATCAAACACTCTTGATCATCTTTCCGTAATTCTTCTGCTTTCTTTGATCCCTACCTCGTTACACCTTGATCATGTTTCTGTGAAGAGGATAAGATCTGCATGACTTATCATGATCATGCTTCTGCTCTTATTCAATTTTTTGTTATTTTTTATAGCTATCTATTTCATATATAAGAAATTTAATTTCCCTGACATTCCTCTAACAGAAAACTTTGTTTATTCCGTACACTGCCCGCGTCTTAATTAGTTTGGTTTTTTCATGTCTGTTTTCAAATATTCACCGCTCTTTTTCTCTTTGTTTTTAACTGCTTGTGGCTCTGATTCTGAAGATTCATCAGATACTTCAAGTTATTGTGATACGAGCATGGGGAGTAGGGTGACTGAAAATGGTGGAATGAAAACAACCTTTCCTAAAATCAGCTGCCAAGTTTTAGTGAATCCGGATATGGGGTTTACTGATTTTCATTCTATTTCAATTAAAGATAACCAATGGAAGCCTGTTCCTTCATATCCTGAAACAAGCACTGTTTATTATCGATGGGATTGGTCGGTTTTGCAGCCTACGGATTCTGATTCATTCGATTTCTCTGAAATAGAAGAAGTGGTAACTAAGGCGCAGAAAGCCAATAAAAAATTAGCTCTACGTATTGTAGCAATGGAAAATACGGGCTACGGAGCAGCAGAAAGCGAATTACCAACATGGTTAATGAACACTATTTCTGGAACAGATTCTCCGACTGGTGTGTTTGTTCCAGATTATACTAGTCCTGAGTTTTTAAATGCGGCCAATAAGCTAATAACTAAGTTAGGAGAAGTATTTGATGACCCTGATTTAATTACCAGTATTGATATCGGCATGGTTGGCTCTTGGGGTGAATGGAATTTAGAAGATGCTTATCCTGGTGATGGTACGTTAGGGTTATACGCTAGTGGTGAGAAAGGATTATTTTCTAATTTTTCTCGTTTTTCTGAATACGCTGATATGTTCGAATCTGCTTTTACTCAAGTACCTAGAGTCATGTTAATTGGTTCTGCTCATGAAAATGAAACCTTTTTAGCTCAAGCAACAAGCAGTACAAAACCAGCTGGGTGGCGTGCAGATTGTTTGGGTGATAAGTACGGTTATTTTTCTAATAGCTGGAGTCATATGGATGAAGGCTACCCTGAGGCATTAGCAAACGCTGAACAACATGGTTCGCCGAATATTAAAAGCATCTGGAAACAAGCTCCAGTTCAGTTTGAAACTTGTGATGATATGACGGTATGGAAAACACATCATTCATACACAATTGACGATGTCACTGAAGTGTTTAATTATGCGCTTGATCATCACGCCTCATTGATTAACGCAAAATCAAAACCGATTCCTGATGAATTTCAACCAGCGGTTCAAGAGGTACTTAAAAAGCTCGGCTATCGTTTTGAATTAATCTCTCTAACGCATTCTAAAGAGGTTTTAGCATCAAGTTCGATGTCAATTACGTCTGAATGGAAAAACAGTGGTGTAGCGCCATCTTACTATCCATATCGACTTGCTTACCGCTTTGTTGATGCTTCAGGAAATGTGGAAGCAAAACAAGAGACCTCAAGAAATGTTCTTGATTGGTTGCCAGCAGAAACAAGAACGGACAGGGCACCTGTGATTAATATTCAAGATAATATTAAGGCTCCTGCGTCAACAGGCATATATGATTTACAAGTCGCTTTAGTAAATGATCTTGGGGGTGCACAAATTAAGCTTGCGATAGACATGCCCCAAGAAAATAACTGGTACACGATTTCTAAGGTTACGATTAATTAATGTCTTATTTAAGGTAGTCTAAGTAATAAAAAATCGTAAAGATGTATGGTCTCTGAGCGAGTTGGTGCTTGCTCATTGATTTGGATTAATTGATGTTTAATCGTGTAGATCCGAAAACCGACAATAGAGATAAGAATAAACGCAATGACGTAGATAATTGTATGATTTGATATGTTCATGCTGCCCCACCTTATTGAAAAATCAATGATAACGACTGCTTAAATTAACCATATACTAATTGTGGTTTTAATTCTGATAACTGGATTAAAAAAACAGCATTAAAGTTGAATTTTTATCCAAAAAAAACAGCCACTATTATAGAGTGGCTGTTTTATTATATTTACGATAAACGTTAAGATTAACGAGTTAGATACGCTGCAACGAAACGAGTAATATCAACCATATCTGATACTTTAATGAACTCTTCTGTTGTATGTACTTTTGACATGCCAGTAGAAAGATTAACGGTTGTTAAGCCTTTTTCATTAAATACGTTTGCATCTGAGCCACCACCGGTCGGTTTAGTAAATGGTTCGATATTAATGCTTTCAAACGCTTCTTTAATGCTTGCAACATGTGGGTTTTCATCTGCAATTTTGTAAGCGTTATATGCACGAGTTGAGATAATTTCAATTTCAGCACCGTGTTTATCAGCTGCTGCTTTAAATGTTGATTCCATATGCTCAACTTGCTTCGCTAATTTTTCATCATCTAGAGAACGAGCTTCACCTTCAATGTACAACTCTGGCATTACAATGTTCGTTGCTTGACCACCACGTACGATACCGATGTTTGCAGTTGTTTCTTCATCAATGCGTGATAATGTCATATTAGTAATTGCATCAGCAGCAACCGTTAGAGCATTAATGCCTTCCTCTGGTGCTAAACCAGCGTGCGCTGGACGTCCTGTAATGGTTACTTTAAGGTTTTGCTGACCTGGTGCTGAGGTAATGATGGTACCGATAGGGCCACCTGAATCTAATACGATAGCGTAGTTAGATTGAATGTAGCTCATATCGAAATTCTTAGAACCGTGCAAACCGCCTTCTTCATAAACGGTAAAAGCAAGTTCCAGTGTTTTGTGCTCTTGGTTGTTTTCTTTAATTACTCGAACCGCTTCCATTACAGCAGCGATACCTGATTTGTCATCACCACCAAGAATAGTGTTACCTTTAGAGCGGATCACACCATCTTCAATAATTGGTTCAATGCCGTTACCCGGCGTTACTGTATCCATGTGAGAGCTAAATACAATGCTTCCCTCTAATGAACCGTCCAATCGAGCATAGATGTTGAAACCATTTGATACGTGCTCTGGTACTGGTAATTTTGATACGGTAAAGCCAAGCTCGCCTAATTGCTCTGTTAACGCTTCTGCAATGGCTTTTTCATTTTTTGATTCACTATCAATCTGGATAATATCTAGAAAGTGATTTACTAAACGTTCTTGATTCACTTGAGTCATGATTTTTCTTCTTTCTTAAAGGAAACTTAAAATCACTCTAACCAAAGAAAGCGCCCAGAAAGATGAACTGAATCAATAAAAGCGCCGACAGCTTTACCATATTCATGCGTTATATCTTAATAATTAAAAGGCATAACAAATAATCAATATTTTATAACATTTTGCAACTTTCTCGATTCATATCACTCTTATCTATATATTAATAAGAAAGGTAACGAGGTTGCTATGAAATCACGATTAAAAATCACAACAGTTGCTCTACTGTTTGCTTCATTTTTTGCTGTTATAACAAGTTTCTTTTCTACCGCTGAAGACATGACTCAGCCAATGAAAGGGGACAATGAGGTTGCCACTCTTGCTGGGGGATGCTTTTGGTGCACGGAATCTGATCTAGAAAAGTTAGATGGGGTGGTGGATGTGGTTTCTGGTTATTCTGGGGGAACCCTTGAAAATCCGACCTATAAACAAGTGTCATCAGGAACATCGGGTCACATAGAAGTGATTCAAGTGACGTTTGATCCAAAAGTGGTTTCTTATGAACAGATCCTTGATCATCTTTTCAGGCACATAGACCCAACAGATAATAAAGGATCGTTTGTTGATCGCGGTCCTCAGTATCGTCCTGCTATTTTTTATCATAATGAAGATCAGAAAGTGATCGCTCAGAATTTTATAAAAGATATTGATGCGGCAGGGGTTTTTCCAAAACCGTTAGCTACTGAGTTAATTGAGTATAAGACATTTTGGCCAGCAGAAGCGTACCATCAAGATTATTACAAGCGTAATCCTATTCGTTATAAATATTATCGTCATGGTTCTGGTCGTGATAAGTATTTAGATTCTGTATTTGGTGAAGATAGAGAGGAAAACCCGAAAACATTACGTCAGTACATTACTGAATATGAAATGGCAGTTAATGTGAAGCCTTACAGTAAGCCTTCTGAAAGTCAGATCAAGAAGTCTCTGACAGAACTGCAATATTATGTAACGCAAGAAGAGGGAACAGAACGTCCATTTGATAATGCGTATTGGGATAATAAAGCGGAAGGCATTTATGTTGATATCGTAAGTGGTGAGCCTTTATTTTCATCAACTGATAAGTATAAATCCGGGACTGGTTGGCCAAGTTTTACGAAACCAATTAATAAAGCGTACATTGTCGAAGAGGACGATTTTCAGTTATTTACTAAACGTACTGAGATTCGAAGCAAATTTGCAGATTCACATTTAGGACATGTCTTCAACGATGGTCCTAAGCCTACAGGTTTACGTTACTGTATGAACTCTGCTGCGATGCGTTTTGTTGCAAAAGCAGATTTAGAGAAAGAAGGTTACGGGACATATCTTGCATTATTTGAATCTAAATAAACAAAGATACGAGTAATAAAATCCGGATCATTCAGTGGGTGATCCGGATTTTTATTTAGTAACTATTTATTTAATTACTTATTTTGTGCTGCAATGTGAGTTGCAATTGCATCCATTAATGCTGGAGATAGGCAATCGTAAGTTGGTAGACCTAATTCAACAAAACGAGCACGGATCGCATCCATATCTTTAGGATCTGTACCTGTTTCAATAATAGATGATACAAATGCAGCAAATTGTGGTGCAGACCAACCTTTATCAGCTGATAGCTCTGTGTGAACAAAGTCTAAACCGAAGAACGGATGACCTTCGTTATCAATACGACCGTACATGTGAGTACCACACTCTTTACATGCATAACGTTTAATTGTTGCTGTTTCATCAATAACAACTAATTTTTCAGCATTTGCGATAACTTCAACATTGCCACGTGGAATTACAGCAACTTGAGAGAAGATCGCACCTTCTGGTTTCCAACATTTAGAACAACCACAAGCATGGTTGTGAGCAGTTTGAGCCGTTAGCTTAACCGCTACTTTATTCTCTTTACATTGACAGTGTAATGTACCGCCTTGGAAGTTTTCATCTGTCGCTGTAAAGCCATTGTCGATTGCTGGGTGTAGTTTTGTAATTGTCATTTTTTTTCCTGTAAATACGTTCAGTATTTTTCGTAATGCGTTGTTCAAGCTTTGAACCTTTATCAAAATTTAGTTAGTTGTTTTCGTTATTTGAGCGCTCAAACGATGGGAGGCATTTTTCTCCTTTCTTTGACGGTAAACAATTAGGTAAATTGTAATTCATTATTACTAATATGTAATAATGTGACTTGTAAATAACCATTCTATTACGTTAGTGTAATTTTTGTACTGATGCGTATTGTTTTTATCTTTATGATTTTTAAGATTATTATCTTTATTTTTTATGTTTATAAAATAAATAGCTATTTGATAGGTTTTGTAAATCATAACCATAAGTACAAGCTATTATCTTTAATCTATTTCTAGGTTTATTCTATCCCCGTAGTTTATTTGGGGATTTAGAGATGACAAAAAGTGCATTAGTTGTTGAAGGTGGTGCAATGCGCGGCATTTTTGCTAGTGGCGTATTGGATATTTTCATGAAAAATGAATTTATGCCTTATGATTTTGCAATTGGTGTTTCTGCTGGAGCATCTAATTTATTAGGGTATCTTTCTAATGCACCACAACGCAGTTTTCATGTCATTACTAAATTGGCTACCCATAAACGTTTTTTTAATATTCCTAGATTTGCAAAAGGTGGGGATTTAGTTGATGTTAAATGGTTAATCGATGAATCAAATGCAAGACATCCTTTAGATCTAGAACAACTATTTTCTTCAATACCTATGTATGCAGCGGTAACGAATATTGATAGTGGTAATGCTGATTATTATCAAGTCAAAGAAAATAATCTAAATGATGTTATTGAAGCGACAACAGCCTTACCCATTGCTTATAAATCAACGCCTTGTTTTTCTGGAGGGTGCTATACCGATGGTGGTGTAGCTGATTCAATTCCAGTGAGAGAAGCTTATCGTCGTGGCGCAAGAGATATTACGGTCATTTTATCTCATCCATTAAGCTATGAAATGAAGGCACCTAAGTCATCTTGGTTAATTACGAAATTATTGTCACGTTACCCACAAATTGCAAAAGCCATGCTTGTTCGTGCTGATAACTACAATTTATCATTAGAGTTCATTCGTAATCCTCCTGAGGGAACAACGGTTCGTGTTATTGCTCCACCTGAAGATTTTTCTGTTAAACGCCTTTCTATGAAGTCTCCTATATTAATGGAGGGTTATAAAATGGGTGTTTCTGCTGGGTTAAATCATTTATCAAGTCGTGACGGTACATTTGGGCTAGATACTGAAAATTGTCATTTTTGTATTTAAGCCTACTTTTATAAACAGTTTTATCGTGCACTTTACATAAACAAGGAACTAATCATGAGTAAGAAGTTAACAACGGCAGCAGGTTGTCCTGTTGCACATAACCAAAATGTTCAAACTGCGGGTAAACGCGGTCCTCAATTATTGCAAGATGTGTGGTTTTTAGAAAAACTGGCGCATTTTGATCGTGAAGTGATTCCTGAGCGTCGTATGCACGCTAAAGGTTCTGGTGCTTATGGTACATTTACGGTTACTCATGACATTACGAAATATACGAAAGCAAAACTGTTTTCTGAAATTGGTAAACAAACCGAATTATTCGCACGTTTTACAACGGTAGCAGGTGAACGTGGTGCGGCAGATGCAGAACGTGATATCCGTGGTTTTGCGTTAAAATTCTATACAGAAGAAGGTAACTGGGACTTGGTTGGTAACAATACGCCAGTATTCTTCCTACGTGATCCACTAAAATTCCCTGATTTAAACCACGCAGTGAAACGTGATCCTCGCACAAATATGCGAAGTGCAAAAAATAACTGGGATTTCTGGACATCATTACCTGAAGCACTTCACCAAGTGACTATTGTAATGAGTGACCGTGGTATTCCTGCAACATACCGTCATATGCATGGTTTTGGTAGCCACACATTTAGCTTTATTAATAGCGATAATGAGCGTTTTTGGGTTAAGTTCCACTTTAAATCACAGCAAGGTATTAAAAACTTGTCAGATGCTGAAGCAGCACAAGTGATTGGTCAAGATCGTGAAAGTCATCAACGTGATTTACTTGAAAGCATTGATAACCAAGATTTCCCTAAATGGACACTAAAAGTGCAGATCATGCCTGAAGCCGATGCGGAAAAAGTGTCTTACAACCCGTTTGATTTAACAAAAGTATGGCCACATAAAGATTATCCTTTGATTGAAGTGGGTGAGTTTGAGTTAAACCGTAATCCGCAAAACTTTTTTGCTGAAGTAGAGCAATCGGCATTTAACCCAGCAAACGTCGTTCCTGGTATTAGCTTCTCTCCAGATAAGATGCTGCAAGGTCGCTTATTTGCGTACGGTGATGCACAACGCTACCGTTTAGGTGTAAACCACCAACACATTCCAGTGAACGCACCTCGTTGTCCTGTTCATAGCTATCACCGTGATGGTGCAATGCGTGTTGATGGTAACTTTGGTAGCACACTAGGTTATGAGCCAAATAATGAAGGTCAATGGGCTGAGCAACCTGATTTTGCAGAACCAGCATTGAATCTTGATGGTGCAGCTGCGCATTGGGATCACCGTGAAGATGATGATTACTTCTCACAACCGGGTGATCTATTCCGCTTAATGACCGCAGAGCAACAAGCTATATTGTTTGATAATACTGCTCGTAACTTAAATGGCGTACCAAAAGAAATTCAACTTCGTCATTTAAGACATTGTTATAAAGCTGACCCAGCTTATGGTGAAGGTATCGGTAAATTACTTGATATTGATGTAAGCGAATTTAATTGATAAAAAAGTTAATATAAGGCGACGAATAAGTCGCCTTTTTTATGCTTATCATTTTGATTTAAATAAAATTTATTAAAATGATAAAGCCGTGGTTTTTATGCGGTTTTTCTCTTTAAAAAATGAGACCGAGTGTTCACTTTAAGAAAATGACTGTATTCATTTTTTTATTTCTGGGGATATAGTCAATCCAATTGCATTAAATGAACCGGAGAAGTAGCCCATGAGTGCATACATTCAATTTCCAAAAGAAACGTTTAATAAAACAGCGCCAATTGCTTATGGCGAAGATGAGCAAGAAGTGATGATAGATCAAGTCATTTACGACTATATCTTAAAATACAGCAAAGACTCTGCAGAGGCTCAAGGGCTATTATCATTGCTTGTATCTGAAAATAAAGACTTTATTGAGAAAGCTCGTGAATCCTCAGAGATTAAAGAATCTCGAGCTGATTATATTGTTAATTTGATGAGTTCTGCATTATTGAATGTGTCTCCTGTTCCGCTTGATGCTCATCAAGTTATTGAGATTAATTTTGATAATTTAACTTTTCAATGTGGAAAAACAGTAAGTCAGTGTTTCTCTATCCCAGCGTTTATTATGAGTATGATGAGCCAAAATGATGTACAAGAAGTCATTGAATCTGAGCTTATTCATATTGACGCAAAAGACTTTAATTTCGAACTTTTTAATAGTTATATCCGTGGTATTTTATTCTCTCGACTATTTGAAAATAAGATCACCGCAGATAACTGGGTCTAGTTTGATTTTATGAGCGGTTATCATTTTGGTATACCGCTCTTTATTATGATGGTTTACGTGAGTTTACATTGTAAATTTCATGAAGTGAGTCGAAAGCCAAATTGCTTTTTTCATTTTGTTCATGAGCGACTGGAAAGCAGATAACAAAATGATAAATCGCATTTAATAATGAACCGATATATTGAGTGAAATCTTCTTTTTTTGCTAGCTTTGTTGGGGTAAGTACTGTGCTACTGGTACTTTTCCGTTCATAAACAAGGAAAGAAAATGACTAATAAATTAACTTCGCTCACTATTGCTTTTGTTGGCGCATTATCTTCAATGGGAGCACAAGCACACGGTTGGGTAGAGTACCCAAGTGCAAGACAAAATACCTGTTATTTAGATGGTGGCTTCTGGGATAACACCATTCCCAATCAAGCGTGTCAGGCTGCCTATGATGAATCAGGCGCTTTTCCTTTTGTTCAGCGAAATGAAGTTGCCGCTAACGTACCTAATTATCAAGATATGGCACACGTTCAAGCGATTGTGCGTGATGGTCACTTATGTTCTGCAGGTGATGCTGCTAAGTCTGGATTAAACTTAGGCTCATCACACTGGCAGAAAACATCGATAACTCTGGATGAAAATAATCAGATAGAACTCATATTTAATGCGACGGCTCCACATAATCCTTCTTATTGGCAGTTTTATCTTTCTAATGAAAATTATGATCCAACGGCTCCATTAACTTGGGCAGACCTAACTTTAGTTGATACCGCAGGAAATGTTCCTGTTGGAGAAGATAAAAAATACCGAATTAAAATAACACTTCCGGTAGATAGGAGTGATTCAGCGGTTCTCTATACGCGTTGGCAGCGTGAAGATGCAGCAGGTGAAGGATTTTACAACTGCAGTGACATTTCTTTTAACGGCTCAGGTACAACTCCACCAAAACCAACCGATCCTGTAGAGCCCCCACAATATTCAGACTTAGGCTATTACATTAATCAAGGATTTGGACCTGTTGAATCTGGAGATACGGTTCGTTTCAGAACGTTTGATTCTACAGGAGCTGAAACTACGGATATTAGCTTAGCGATTACAGCAAATAATACATCAACATGGTCAGCCGAGTTGGCAGGGCAGTTTAATCAACTTAAGAACAAAGAGTGGTTCATTGGTATTTGGCATCAAGAAATGAATCATTATATGTATGATTCAAATAATATTTATGCAAACAAAGTCTTTGCACCTACAGCGAATGTGAGTTATCAGCTTTCTTTAATTAAAGCCGATATCACCCCACCTGTTGAGCCGCCAGTAGAACCGTCAAATCCATGGGATAAAACCGCAACGTACAATGCAGGTGATACCGTGGATCATAACGGAAAAGCATGGGTGGCACAGTGGTGGACAAAAGGTGAAGAGCCAGGAACGACAGGTGAATGGGGAGTGTGGCGATAAGAAGAACCACTAAACTCATATTCATTAAAATATATATTACCTAATATAAAAGTCCTAAATTACTCGTTTAGGGCTTTTATCATAAGTACTGCTTATGAATAACATAATGAGAGCTGCTTAGCCTAAATTACATTGATTCCATATTATGCACTCAATGATTAAGAACACGAATTCAAGGATGAAATCATTAATTTAAAAAATGAGAGTAATTATGAAATTAGTACAAAAAACACTTCTAGCAGCAGCGCTTTTATCTTCAACAACCCTTTATGCTAATGCTTTAGAAGGGCATCGAATCGGTTTAGGTTTTAACTCAACGAGCATTGATGATGTGGCTTTTGATAGCAAGCACTCTACAAGTGGCTTCACTTTAGCTTATGGTTACGACATTAATGATATTTTTGGTATCAACGTTTCTTTGAATAAAGGCAGTGGAAGTGAATCACTTTTTGACATAGATACCTCAACGTTTAAGTTTGATACTGATATTGGCTACACATTCCATATGGAAAATGCATCAATTAAGCCTTATGGGGTGTTAGGCTTTGCTAAGTTTAAAGAAGAATTTAGCGTATTAGGCCAAGATGTTGGAAAATGGGATGATTCAACCATATTCATAGGTGTTGGTACTCGAGCGACATTTAACCAACATTTTTATACTGATTTAAGATTGGATTTTATGAATCTAAAAGACAGTGGTGATAATATTTTTGCCGATCAATTCTCTTTTACTGTTGGTTATAAATTTTAATTAAGCTTGATTAATACGTAATTTAAGTTCTCTTTGTCATTCTTAAAGCTCTGGATTTTTCTGGGGCTTTTTTATTGTGTATTAAAACGTCATACTTCTCGACAATGTGATCGAGATCTCTGTATAATCCGCGCCTAGATTTTCTCATTCATCATACTTTCGTCCTTCATCTTTTGGCTTTTTAGCGCCTGATCATGACTTGTCAGTAAACCCTAGGAATTATTTCGTTGATACAATCAAACAATATCACCATGCAATTTGGCGCAGAGCCTTTATTTGAAAACATTTCAGCAAAATTTGGCAACGGTAACCGTTATGGTTTGATCGGAGCAAATGGTTGCGGAAAATCAACGTTCATGAAGATTCTTAGTGGTGCCTTAACGCCGAGTTCTGGCAATGTATCAATGACGCCGGGACAAAAATTAGGCGTATTGAGTCAAGATCAGTTTGCGTTTGAACAATTTAACGTAATTGATGTTGTGATCATGGGTGATAAAAAATTATGGGAAATCAAACAAGAGCGTGATCGAATCTATTCACTACCTGAAATGAGTGAAGAAGATGGTATGAAAGTAGCTGAGCTTGAAAGTGAATTTGCTGAAATGGACGGCTACAGTGCAGAGAGCCGTGCAGGTGATATTCTCATTCAAGCAGGTATTGAAGAATCACTTCATTTTGGTTTAATGCAACAAGTGGCACCTGGCTGGAAACTGCGTGTGTTATTGGCACAGGCATTGTTTGCAAACCCAGATATTTTGTTACTTGATGAACCAACCAACAACTTAGATATTCATACGATTAACTGGTTAGCAGAAGAGCTAAACAAACGTAAATGTACCATGATCATCATCTCGCACGACAGACACTTCTTGAACTCTGTATGTACGCACATGGCTGACATTGATTACGGTGAATTGCGTATTTACCCTGGTAACTATGAATATTTCTTAGAAGCATCAAGCTTGATCCGTGAGCAACTGCTAGCTGGAAATGCGAAAAAAGAAGCTGAGATCAGTGAGCTACAAGATTTCGTAAACCGTTTTGGTGCAAATGCATCTAAAGCAAAACAAGCCAGTTCTCGTGCTAAGAAGATGGAAAAAATCACACTAGATGAAGTGAAATCGTCTAGCCGTATGAGCCCATCTATTAATTTTGGTGAAGGTAAAAAATTACACCGCCAAGCATTAGAGCTTGAAAATCTAGGTCATGGATTTGATGGCGAAGTATTGTTTAAAGGTGGTAATTTACTGCTTGAAGCTGGTACACGTTTAGCGGTAATTGGTGAAAATGGTGTAGGTAAAACAACCTTTTTACGCTGCTTAGTTCAAGACTTAAAGCAAAACGAAGGTATTGTTAAATGGTCTGAAAACGCTTCTGTTGGTTATTGCCCTCAAGATAGTACTGCTGATTTTGATAATGATTTAAGCATCTTTGATTGGATCTCTCAGTGGCGTACTGTGAAGCATGATGATCTTATGGTCCGTGGTATTTTAGGTCGTTTATTATTTACGGCGGATGATGCAAATAAGAAAGCGCGCAACTGTTCTGGTGGTGAGAAAAACCGTTTATTATTTGGCAAGCTAATGATGCAAGATATCAACGTACTTGTTATGGATGAACCAACAAACCACATGGATATGGAGGCGATTGAAGCGTTAAATGATGCACTAAAAGTGTATCCGGGTACGTTAATCTTTGTTAGCCATGACCGTGAATTTGTATCGTCACTAGCGACTCATATTATCGATATCAAAGATAAAAACATAATTAATTTCCAAGGCACTTATGAAGAGTACCTAGACCATCAAGTTAAAATGCTACAGGTTAATATTGCTTAATCATTTAGCTTTACGTTAAGATTATTTAATCTATTTAAAAACGCGAGTTTGATTACCAACTCGCGTTTTTTTATTTGTTTATTTAGGAAACTCACATGTCATCCATTTGTTCTAAAAAAGCAACGCCAGCAAATACTGTTGTTGTACTCGATTTCGAAACCACAGGTCTATCTCCCAATCAGGGGGATCGTGCGATAGAGATTGGTGCAGTAAAATTAGAAAATGGTGTGGTGGTTGATCGCTTCCAAGGTCTAATGAACCCCGGATTTCGAGTCAGTTCATTTATCGAGAACTACACGGGTATTTCTAATCGTATGCTTGCAGATGCAGCCAGTTGTGATGAAGTAATGAATGAGTTTGCCAACTTTATTCAAGGTTGCAATCTGGTTGCTCATAATGCTTCGTTTGATAAGCGCTTTTTAGATGGTGAGTTAGCGTTAATCCAGCGTGAATATGATGGGGATTTTGCTTGTTCACTATTAGTTTCTAGACGATTAACTCAAGAAGCATCATCGCATAAATTAGGTGATTTGGTCGCTTATCATCAAATTGAAAATGATGGTGTATTTCACCGAGCATTAGCTGATGCTGAAGTTACGGCATCATTATGGCTGGTATTATTAGAGACGCTAGAAAGAGAGCACGGAATAGTAAATCCAAGCTTTGAATTAATGATGAAGATAGGTAAAACACCTAAAGCATCCATAGCTAACTTTTTGAAAAAGAATCGCTAGCGGATCGTAATAAAGCGATTTATTTATCGTTATACACGTTGTGATCTAAAAGCGTCGATTTAGAAGTGTGATAAATTGTCTTTTTCTATCTGACTTCCATCCGTATTCCATGGCTAATGACCAATTTTGATTAAATACGTAATTAGCCCCAACTAAGCTAGCCCATTTATCCGTATTACTTTGTTTTACTTTATAGTCAATGCCAACTCCTTCGTAATTATACGTTCCGGTTAGTGTCAATGTACTATCTAAATAGGTACCTCCGGCATATACGGCGATAGATTGAGGGCCTGTGATCGGGAATATCTTTCCTACTCTAGGTGAGATATTGACGATTAACCCTTCTGCGTCATTTTTTTTCATATCAGCGTAAGTTACTGAAATAGGTAGAGTAATAAAATAACTGTTCCACCCAGAAGCCAATATGGTTCCTAAGGTATAGTTTGTACCTTCTAAATGCGCGGTAACACTAACATTAGGATTTTTTCCTTGTAGCCTACATGATGGAGGCTTTAATATTCCGCTGCAATCTCTACCTAATTGTTTAATTAAATCATCGCCGCTGAATTGTATTCCTATATCAGCTGTCCCTTTAATTTTCCCTACTGCTCCAAAGACATTCATAAAAGGAAATAACCACGCATCTAGCTTTAACTGAGGCGATCTCGTGTTATTACTGTTGTTATCAAAAGAAATAAAATCAATAGGATACTGTTTAGACCCATTAATCCCCACATCTAAATCACTGATATCCATGTATTGAAAAGTATCTGTATAGATGATGCTTATGCCATAAGGTTTGGGTAATGAGTAACCTTTATCAATGACGGCTTGTGCATAGAAAGGAAGTGATCTCTCCCATTTTTTCGGCGCTTTTGTTGGTTCTAGTGAATAGCTATCTGCTTCTGTAGGTTCGGTTTTATTTGGAATGGTAAAGTCACCTAATCCAGTATCGTTTAAATCGTGGTTAACGGAGGTCGATAAGTATCGTAATGTTCCTGTTGCACCGAAACCTGAATTTGATAGTACATAAACTGGAACATCGTTTTCTGCATCAAGAAGTGCGGCTGAAGTTGTAGTTCCTTCATCATCAAGGTTTAAGGCCGCTTCAAGAGAAAGAGTGTGAACGCCTCGCTTGTACTCTGCTATTGCTTCTTCAGTATCAAAAATTGCGAGAGCTTGATAATTACCAAGAGCTAAACCTATACCAAGATCATATCGGTTAACATCAATATAAGTAATTGAAGAATCTTCATTGTTATAGATAGCGCCTCTTCCTGTCGCTCCTCCAATTGCAGGAACCATGATGCCAGATAAACTGACTGTACCATAACCTTTTGCTGATTGAAGTTGGTCTGCTACATCAGGGTAGTCTTTGCTGATTTTAGTGATGATCTCAGAAGAGGTGGTATTTATTTCGTTTCTTACGTTATCCCTGTCTTTTTTGGGAACATGAGAGCTGCAACCTACCAAGATTCCCAAATAAAAAAACCATAAAATACGAATCACCATATGCATAATCCTTTAGCTAAGCTGATCGGAGCGAAAAAGAGAGTGGGATCTAAAGCGCATTAATTCTTTTGGCCACCGTATTTGTGAATAAGTAAGTATAAGGTATTTATTTGTGACTGTTTGGCTTTTAAGGAAATAAAATCATTATTTGTCGTTTTCGTTATTCATTGCCGCTTTTGTTCAATTTTCAAATAAATAGGAAGGTTATCATACTCTGAACTAATCATATTTTTTCTGTAAAAACGGAAAAATAGTGGGGCTAATTGATGAGAAAAAAAGTAAAACTTCATTTGTTTATCATCTTGTTGTAAATAATTGCTACCAAGATCTTAAAACGATGAAAAAGAGAGGTTCATCGAAAAACTTTCATTGCTATTTTTTCTGTATACGGTGGTAAAATCTCGGAGCAAAATAGAGCAGTTTAAACACCTTGTTTTATTAAGGACTTGCATTAGATTGCTTACCATTGATTTTTATGTATCCCTATCAATGGTAAACAATCTACCATATGTATGGAGCAACAAATGAGTGAGCAAATTCTCACACTATCGCAACTAGGCTGGCGACCTTATTTTCAACAACAACTGACTTTTGAAGATTTAACAGATTTTCAGGTTGGTCGAATTATTGAACAGCATCGAAGCAATGTGATTGTTTTGAGTGAGCAAGGCCAAGTGAGTTTATTACCACCATCTGGTGATGAGCGTGTTTGTGTGGGTGATTGGGTACTATTTGATGAAGATCTACGAATTCAGCGTGTACTAGATAGACAGTCATTGTTTGATCGTAAAGCACCGGGTTCTAAAGTCGCATCACAGCTGATTGCTGCGAATGTTGATAGTGTCATGATCGTATGTTCTTTGAATAACGATTTCAATTTGAGCCGTATTGAGCGTTATCTTGCTATTGCAAAAGAAGCGGAAGTAGAGCCAGTAGTTGTTCTGACTAAAGCTGATTTATGTGACGATGCTGATGATAAACAAGATCAAGTGCAAAAACTGAATCGTATGATGAGCGTATACAGTGTGAATGCGCTAGATGCTAAAGAGCTAACAGCGTTACATAGTTATTGTAAAAATGGTCAAACTATCGCTTTCTTAGGTTCATCTGGTGTTGGTAAATCGACATTAGTGAATGGTTTACTTGGATTTGAAGCTCAAGAGACGGGCGAAATCCGTGAAGATGACAGCAAAGGTAGACATACAACAACACACCGAGCTCTTAAGCTAATGCCTCAAGGCGGTTTGTTAATGGATACTCCTGGAATGCGTGAATTGCAACTAGCAGATTGCGAGCAAGGTGTTAATGCAACATTCAGTGAGATTACTGACCTTGCGTTAACGTGTCGTTTTAGTGATTGTTCACACACCAAAGAGCCGGGTTGTGCTGTACTAAAAGCGGTTGATTCTGGTGAGCTAGATGAGCGCCGTTTGGTGAGCTACCAAAAGTTAATGCGTGAGCAAGCTATTAATGGTGCAAGCCTAGCTGAACAACGCGCAAAGGATAAAGCCTTTGGTAAAATGGTACATGGTGCTATTGCTGAAGCTCGTAGCCGTAAAAAAGGGTATGAGACAAGCGCTTATTAATACCATCATATTATTATGAGCTAATAAAAAACCGCCCATCTGATTGGCGGTTTTTTTATAACCGCTTTTTAGCTTTTGGATAGTGTGATAAACCGTGGTTATCAGCGCTATAACTAACGTTCAATTCTCTCCTTCCTCTATCTCTCTTATTATTCATTTGTTCCCACAAAACAGAGAGAGTCTATTTATGTTCTTCCTAAACAATAAAGTAAAAGCAGTATTGATTGCCTCTACATTTGTTGTCACAGGATGTGCTTCACCAGCGATGGATGCTGATAATGAAAACGCAGCAAGAAACCGAGGCGCGGTTGGCGGAGCCTTGGTTGGTGCTACTTTAGGTGCCGTAACTGGTGATGCGAGATTAGCAGTAAAAGGTGCAGCCGTTGGTGGTGTTACTGGTGGTGTTGCTGGTTCAATGAAAGACTTAGAAGATTCTCGAAATAGTAAAGATGTTCAAGTTTTAGCTGATGGTCATTCACAAGATAATCGTGGTGATGCAGAAAAACGCCTAGCTGAGCTTGAAGCTGAAATTAAAATTCGCGAGTTAGAGCAGCAACTGGCGGATCTAGAAGAGCAGAATAATCAAGATAATGAAGAAAGCTAATTTCTATCTTATTCACTCCAATACGAAATGATTAATTAATTTTTATTGAATGGATTCGATAACCCAATAAGCGAGATTTATTATGAACAATACTCCAAAAATTTTACTAGCAAGTCTATTTACTTTAGCTTTAACTCCTTCAGTGTCAGCTTCTATTTTTGAAGACAATGAATTTAGTGGCCACCGAATTGGTGGTGGTTACTCGAATACAGAATTGGTTTTTGATAACCGAGGAGCTGATTGGGGGGATGGTATTAAACTTGAGTATGGTTATGATATTAACCAAATTTTTGGCATTAATGCATCATATCAAAATAATAACGGCAGTAAGTACGGTGTTGATTTAGATGGAAGTACATTAAAAATAGATTCTGATATTGGTTACACGTTTAAATTTGAAGAGTGGTCAGTAAAACCATATGGTGCAGTAGGCCTAGCTCGAGTAAATGAGAAGCTATCATATGATGGTATTAGTGATTCATTTAAAGAAATTTCATTAATGGGAGGTATGGGTGTACGTGCTAATTTAAATATGGGATTGTATACCGATCTTCGTTATGACTTCTTCAATATTGATAATCAAGACCAAGATCAATTATCGTTAACTGTGGGTTATCGTTTTTAATTATCGAAAGTCGAATATAAATAAAACCGCCTTTATTATTTTGAATAAAGGCGGTTTTTTGTTATCTGGCTATACAATCACCAATATTACGCATATTATGTTCTTAATGTCTTTTAACTTGTATGATAAGAATGAGCCTTTCTAAAACAGAAATAGTACAGCAATATGTAGTGAAATTAATCTTTACTAATGACTTAGTTTGTGGGGACTCTCTAATGGGAGAAAACTACCTTGCAAAGGAACTAGATGTATCAAGAACCTCTGTAAGAGCAGCATTACAGAATTTATCAAGTAAAGGGATCATTACTATAATACCGAAAAGTGGTAGTGTGGTTAACTCTCCAGAAGAATGGAATTGGTTGGATAATGCCGTACTTAATTGGGTTGCCGAATTTCAGGTAAATGATGAGATTATTGGCCATTTAATGGCAACAAGATTAGTTTTTGAACCAAATATAGCTTCTCTTGCGGCGATAAATGCAACAGGAAAAGATCTTGCTCTTATAGAGGAAGCCTATGATTTAATGGTAAAAGGTGTGGAGTTAAAAGATCAGGAAATGATGACAAAAGGTGATGTTCGCTTTCACCACTCATTACTTTTAGCAACACATAACCCATTTTTAATCGCAATGGGAGATGCTTTGACTACAGCCATGACAGTCTCGTTTAAGCAAACTTGCGATAACGATTTGACTTTAAGTAAGCCTGCATTGGATGAGCACTTTAGAGTTATGGATGCTGTTCGTATGAGAGAACCAGAATCAGCTCGTAATGAAATGAAGATGATTGTTGTTAATGCGATAAATAAGGCTACCAATGTTGCAAATAAATACATTAAGTATATTAATTAATCAATTTTAGACAGTGATCACGGTATCACTGTTTTTTTACCTCTAGTATTCTTGTCATACAAGTTGTTATTGTTTGTCTGACTTGGAGGTCTGGTGGAAAATAATTGGATAGCGATAGATTGGGGGACAACCAATTTCCGTGCATTTTTAATGAATGAGCAAGGGGAATGTCTTTCGCGTGTAGAAGAATCAAAAGGATTATTGAGTGTTAAGAAAGGGGACTTTCCTAGCACTCTTGAAGGATTAATTGGTCATTGGCTAACTGCTTGTCCAACTCTTCCGATTTTGATGGCTGGAATGGTTGGCTCAAAACAAGGTTGGAAAGAAGCCCAGTACATAGAAACGCCAGCAAGCACTTCAGAGTTTGTAGGAAATACGGTTACTGTCTTTAATGGGCAAGCTAATATTATTGCTGGTGTGAGTTGTTCTCATAATTCGGTAGGAATGCCTGATGTAATGAGAGGTGAAGAGGTACAGCTGATTGGTTTGTCAGATATTATTAAAAAGTCTACATTCTTTTCTATTTTACCTGGAACTCATAGTAAACATGTTTACTGGAAAGATGGTCTTTTAGAGCGTTTTTCTACCGTAATGACAGGAGAGTTGTTCTCTCTTTTAAAGCACCATTCCATTCTAGGTAAAGACTTACCTATTCAACATAACTCTCAACATGTCTTTTTAGATGGCGTTTGTTTAGGACGCCAACATCCGCTAAATCAAATTTTATTCAGCGTTCGGACAAGGCGATTATTCGATCAAATTGATGAACACAATATTGAATCCTATTTATCTGGTTTATTAATTGGCCATGAATTAAGTCAATTGTCGATAACAGAATCGTGTTTTGTTGTTGGTAATTCTTTACTGACTGAACGTTATGTTCAAGCGTTGAACCATCTTGGTTTTGACGCTCAACAAGTTAGTGGAGATGAGTGCTTTTTGGCTGGTATGAATCATTTATATCAATCATTTAAAGGAGAAAATAAGAGTAATGACTAACTTAAAAGCAAATCCATTTTTTCAATCATTACCTCTTGTCGCTATTTTACGCGGTATTTTGCCAAGTGAAATTTTACCAGCAGCCAAGATACTGATTGAAGAGGGGTATCGGTTTATTGAAGTTCCTCTCAATAGCCCTGACGCATTAATGAGTATTAAGTTACTTGTGGATGAATATGGTGATAAAGCTATCGTAGGAGCTGGTACAGTAACCGATCAACAAAAATTGATTGATGTATTAGAGACTGGAGCAAAATTAATTGTCACACCGAATATGAATCCAGATGTAATTAGTATTGCATCTAAGCGGGATTGTATTGTTATGCCGGGAGTTCAAACAACAACAGAAGCGTTTACTGCATTATCTTGCGGTGCTTCTGCATTGAAGTTTTTTCCTGCTGAAGTGATTGGAGCAAAAGGAATAAAAGCAATGAAGTCTGTACTGCCAGAAGGAACGGTTTGCCTTCCTGTTGGTGGTGTGGCTGCAAACAAAGAAAGTATGCAAGAGTATTTAGATGTTGGGGCTGATGGATTTGGTCTTGGGTCTGGATTGTATCAAAAAGGTATGTCGCTAGAAGAGCTAAAAAGCCGTAGTCATGCCTATAAAAAAGCTTGGTTAGGCACACAAAAATAAAACAATTTACTCTCCCTACAAAGGAATAAATTATGAAACTGAACAAACTTTTTACGCTATGTGCTGTGTCGATGATTGCTGTTTCATCCTATGCGAATGCTGCTAAAACAATGAGAATCGGGATTGGGGTTCCTGAATCACATTTCGAATACGCTGCAATGAAGAAATTTGAAGAACACGTTGAACAAGCAACGAATAATAGTATCGATGTGAAGGTTTTTGCTAATAATCAGTTAGGCAATGACCAAGAAGCTCTCGAAGCGATTAAACAAAATATTGTACAAATGAACCTTCCATCTCCAGCGGTACTAGCAAATATCGTCAAGGATTTTAATATTTTATCTTTGCCTTTTATTTTTCCTACAGAAGATATTGCTAACCAAGTTGTTGATGGTGAATGGGGACAGAAGTTAGCATCTAAATTAGAAAGAGCAGGCTATGTTGGTTTAGGGTATGGGAACTTTGGTTTTAGACATGTAACGAATAACACTCGTCCTATTGCTACAGCAAAAGATTTCGATGGGCTAAAATTAAGAACCATGCAGAATAAAGCGCACCTAGATTCATTCCGTGCTTTAGGTGCAAACCCGACTCCAATGGCTTTTTCTGAGCTGTTTTCATCACTTCAACAAGGCGTGGTAGATGGTCAAGAAAATCCATATACCAATATCTATTCACAGCGTTTGTATGAAGTACAAAAATACGTATCAAATACTGGTCATGTGTATAGTTGGGTTGTGTTTGTTGTTGGTAAGCGATTCTACAATGGCTTATCTGAAGAAGAACAAACGGCATTAAATGATGCAGCTAAAGTTGCTATCGACCATATGCGAACTTCAGTGCGTGAACAAGATAAGCAGTCATTACAAAATATGATTGATGCTGGCTTGGTTTACACTGAAATCTCTCCAGAAGAAAAAGCAAAAATGCGTGAAATTGTAGCGCCTGTTGTTCAGCAATTTGCTGATGATATTAACCCTGAGTTATATCGTGAGCTAACAGCAACTGTAGATTCTCTTCAATAAACATGGAAATAGAGCTCCTTTTCTCTATAGGAGCTCTGACTGTTTTAGGTTTGTATTATGAAAAATAAAATTAATTATTTTATGAATAATATTGAAGAGTACGTCAGTATATTACTGTTCTCTTCTCTTATTATTCTCTGTTTTTTGCAAATATTATTTCGTTTTGTATTTAACTTTTCGTTGTCGTGGACAGAAGAATTATCTCGATATGTTTTTATTGCACTTGTTTATATTTCAGCAAGTTTAGCGGTTATTCGAGGTGCACATGTTCGTGTTGAGGTGATTGATAATTATATCAAAGGAGCAAATAAGCGAATTTTAGATACTATCATTGATTTGTCTTTTGCTATCTTTATGATTTATATCGGTTATTACGGTATTGAAATTACGATTGAAACTCTTGATGTTGAGCAAACAACGCCAGCTCTTGGGTGGAGTTCTGGTTGGGTATACGCCGTTGTTCCTTTTTCATTTTATTTAATATCACTGCGCTTAATTCAGCGTGCTTATTTACGATTAACAAATAAATTAGATGAATCAAATATATCAGTGGGGTGTGACTAATGGCTACTTTCGGAATCGCGATGTTGGCTTTTGTGGTCTTACTTTTTGTTGGTATGCCTATTGCCATTAGTATTGGTATGACGACGGCTTTTGCTCTATTTTTAAGTGATATCCCTGTTTCATTTATCGCTCAACTTTCATTTTCAGCATTAGATTCGTTTACCTATCTTGCAATACCTATGTTTATTATGGCCGGTTTTGTGATGGAAACGGGCGGATTATCTCGTCGTATAGTTACAAATTACTGTCACAGGTAAGTTCTGTAATAAATCTGGAAAGGCTTGTGTAATAAGGTTTGTAAGTTTTTTCCAGAAAAGCAGCATTCTTTCGCTGTTTTTCCTAAAACTTGAACTTTGACTATATTATTTTCCAGAGACGGTATCTTCATTATCTATGAGATATCGTTAGCTTTGTTGATACAATCGATAAGCAGTGTTGATCAAAGAGATAGCATGCTCTTTGTTGGTACCCTCATACTTTAATTGTCGCAATGCGTATGCGTACAAACAAGCAGCTAACTCTCTGTTACCAACACCTAACTCTGTAGTCCAAGTTCTGCAGAAAATTATACTCTCCTTAAAAGGACACCCATCAACAAAAGCTTCAAGGTTTTCCCAGTTTTCTCGGTTTGTCTCTGTAGGCCAAACGGAGAGTGCATCACTTGTTTTTGGGTGGAATAAAAAACTGCATTCTAAGGTTAACGGGTCGATGATACTGACGCCTTCACATACATCACCATAGTCGATGAGAGTGGCTTTCTGGGAAGATATATCCAATAAAATATTTTCTCCATGGAAATCACCATGTGTACAGGAGGTTTTACAAATTACAGGCATAGTTTCAAAGTTTAGTGCTTCAGTTAAACCAAACTCTTTAATAAGCCTTTCTGCAATTGTATCTGAAACTAACTGAGAGCGAATTTCACGAATTAGTTTTTGATCCTGTCTCATATTTTGATGCCAGGGGGCTAACATTTGCTTGATAGCTTGCATTAGGCCACCCCCAAATTCTTGATTGAGACTCGCCTCGAAAAACGATGTTTCGTAATTTTCAGCCAGCCCATAGAAAACACCGCTACTGTCTCCCGCTGCATATTCTAAGTGCCCTAAGATTCTTGGTGTGGCATCAGGTTTTAATCTATTGATATAGTTATGGTAATTTTTAGCATCTGAATTGATATCTTCTTTTGGGCCACATTTGCAAATAGCGGCGTGCAATGTACGTCCAGAGACATCTTGAACGAGCACAGAGTAAACTTTTGCGGCAGATAGTCCTCCTCCTATTTGACGTATAATCCCCAAGCTAGCATTTCGACTGTTAATAAAAACACGTAATAATCGGTCGTGTTTAATTGGTAACTCTAAAGTATTGGTGACTAATTCAACATTAAAAGAAGATGAAAACTCTTGATTGATTTGAGCTATTTTATCAGCTAACTCACCTATACGTGACTTTGTAAGATGCTCAATAGTACCTCTTGTATTTCCGCTTCCCCAAATATCGGTCAAATTTGAGTGATTTAAGAAATCTTGAATCATATCTACAGTACTTGTGCCTGTTAAAACTAGTACCGGCGTACCTGAAGACACTTCGATTATTTTTCCTAAAACGGCCAATCCATTAGATGCATCCGTATCGAAACTACCATCTATATCTGGAATAGATAGGTCTAATGTTACGTAGTCAAAAAATGCTTCGCTATCTAGAATCTCAAATGCAGCATTTCTAGAAAAGGCTTTTATTACGTTTACTTGTAGAAACTTGGAGTTGAAAGTACTTTCAATGAGGTCTGATAGCTCAGTATCATCTTCAACTACTAAAACATTAAATACTCGGTTTGACACTAAAAATTCCCCCATCTCAATAATAGTTTTGCACCACCTGTTTCGATATTAGAAAGCTCAGCATAACCACCTATGTTATCCATAGCTTGCCTCATTATTCCCATACCAAAGCCTGTGTGCCCTTGTTTGCTTGTTTTTCCTAGTTTGAAAGCTACCTCTGGATTACCTATAAATCCTATCCCGTTATCTATAACGCTAATCCATGAATCTTTATCACTCACACCCCATGAAATTATTAAGCTTTTAGGTTCGCTACTGGTTAGTGATGTGAGAGATTCATAGCTATTTCTAACAGCATTGGAAAAGGCTAAAGTAATCAGAGCTGGGTCGGAGTTAATAATGCATGGTTGTATGCCTTGGAAGCTTATATTTATTTTTTCTTTTTCGATGACTTCATCGTGAACGATGTTCTTTATTAGTTGAGAGAGGTCTGTTTCTACGCTTTCTGGTTCGCGTGTAGATTTTCTGAGGCATTCTATAGCTCGGAATATCTGGGTAAGTCGCTCTACGAATCCTTTAGCTTTACTACTATCATAATTGTTAAATTCTTCTTTGAGACTCGCATCTACCAACCCTAATTTTGGAGCTAATTCATGAAGAATTACCCCTGAAAATTCGTCAATGGCTTGGTTTTTTAAATGTCTTTTTAGTTGTTCAGCATTTTCTAGGTCGCCACCTAGCTCTGCATCATGTGAAGGCAGTGGCGTTGGGGTACTATTTGATAGTAGATAAAGAGCTTTATCTAAAGCCATTTTGATGTAACGAACTTTTTCAGTCCTTCTGCAAGTCTCTAAATCTTTCTTCATATCGGTATGAATATTTTGTGCAAAATAAGTAGCACTTTGGAAGCGCTTAATGGTATCTGTCGATGTGAGATCACTTTTGGCATTTTGGTATGCTGGATTAGTCATAAAAGTTAGCTCTACAATTAAATGCCTCTCTTCCACCTTCCATTACGGATGAAATAGCGTCTACAATATTTGCTTCCATTAAAGGACCGCTAGCCATCACATAGCCTCTAGTGCCATCAGAATTTAAGTGTATTACTTCTTCTGCCTCACCAAGAACAGGGACATTTGCATTGTGTGTCGTAACAATTGTTTGTCCCTGACCTTTACGGCGCTTGATGGAGGCGATTAATGTTTCAACGATAAATGCGTTATCTATATGGTCTTCTGGTTGATCTACGATTAATGAAGAGTCCCTATGTTCTAATATAATTGGGAGAATGACAGTGCATCTTTGACCAGTAGAAAGTTCTGACAGATCTTTAGTTTCAGAACCATCGAGTAACTCAAAAGTAATTTCATCTTCTAATTTAACAGTAGCTATAGAGTTTATGCTTGATTTTAAAGCGTTGAGTACTCTAGATGCCCTGTCTTTAGTTACGTTCAATAAAGAAAGAAACATATCTATGTCATCATTTTCGGTTATTTGCAGTAATAGTCGGGGAGGTATAGATTCAGCAATGAGAGGTGCTAGGTCGTTATATTTTATACCGCTTCCTTTAAGTGCATTGATAATAACCTGCTGATACTCGTCTAGTTGACTATATTCTTCGAGGTGAACTTTAATGCGTGGAGATAAGCTATCAGTTAAATCACGACAGACAGTTTCTCTGAGTTGAGATTTTTCATTTCTTGCTTGCTCCAGATTATTTAGTGCATTGTCTCGTTCTATTTTCAACTTAGATATTCTGTTTCTTTTGTCACCATTATTTTTTTTGATGCTCTCAAGTTTGCTTATTTCTTCTTTTAAATGTTGAGTTTTGCGAGATAATTCACCAGCCCCTTTTTGAAGTGAGTCAACTTCAGCTCTAAGAGCTTGTCCACTTTTTGTTATATCTGATTGAAGGCTGTGTAGTGTGTTTAACTCTTTTTTAGCTATGACTAAAACATCGTCCAATTTTGAGTTTGCCAAAACTATCAAGTCATAAGCTTCTTTTTCCACAGAGTACATTTTAGTAATGCCATCACTTTTGGTTGATAGATCTATAAAATGGGGGGATATTTCCGTAAGACTATTCTTAGCCTCTTCTTGTGCCTCTATATATTGCTTTAACTGTTCTATATCGCCAGTAACTTTAAGATAGTTGTCTGATAGCATGTTTAGCGCTTGACTCTTTGAGTGCGCTTGAAAAGATACGGCTGCAAGCTTTTTTTCTTCATCCAATAGTTCTATTAGACTACTTTTAAGTTTTGGTAGTATTAAAAGTTTGTCTTCGGTATCACTGATTGTGGATGAAAGCTTCATCATTTCAGATGAGAAAGATTCAATCTGGGAAATAGCTGATAGCTCTCGTAACTCAAAAATCTCAATATCACCGATGAAATCATCGATTAGTTTTAGTCTACCATTGGATACCAACCCTATATTTTCAACCTCGGTTTGAGAAAATATAAGGGGTAGTTGTAAATCTTTATGTGTTGGAGGAATAGTGTCACCGTCAGCAGTGCGCGAATAATGATATGTCTGAACACCATCGGATAGAGTCACGGAAACTTGCCCATCTTTTAAAACAGATTTAGCATGAGCAAGTGATTTTGAGTGGGATTCGGATGTATGACCTTGTATACCTAAGCAATATCGAATGAGTTCTATGAAAGTTGATTTCCCTGTACCTCTAGCGCCTATGACAGTGTTTAGCCCCTTTTTTAGCTCTAAGCTCATGCCATCTAAAAAGCCACCTTCAACCTGTACTTTTTCAATAAATACATTACTCATCAAGAAACTCACCTACACCAATTGTTTATAACGATTGGTGTAGTATATACCTTATATATACTAAACGTATCAAGTACTAACTTTCTAGATGGGAGGGGAGTGCGTTTTTCATCTTAAATAAGATGAATTACTGTAATTGGGCAACAATGAATTACAAACCTTAACTTACAGACAATCACTATGCATGCGTTGTAGTATGTAACAAATTAACCCTATTAGATTTGAGATGGTATCAATGGAAGATAACCTAGTTTGTACTGTATGTATTGGTGAAGAGTTCTTAAGTCAGCAGATAAATAGCCTTAACGTTCAAACTTGTGATTACTGTAACGAAAGTTTTCCTTGTACGAGAATCAGAGATATATCATCTCAAGTCGAAAACGTTCTAATTAAACATTTTAAGCGGACGCCAAATAGTCCAGAATCATGGCAAGAAGCTGCTTTACGGGACAAGGAAATTGACTACGAATGGTATAGAGATGGTGACCCACTATTAGATGTCATCTGTGAGATACTGCAAGTTAACCAACAAATAGCTGAAGATGTACTCGAACTTTTACCAGAAAAGTCCACATATGATGATTTCGATGAGTGCGCACATGATGAGTCTGCACATTATATTGACTCTCGTAATGTTGACCCTGAGTGGGAAGCAATGTGGCGAAATTTAGAGACATCAATAAAATCAGAAGCTAGATTTTTTAATCAAACTGCTACACAGGTTCTAGATGAGGTTTTTAATAATGTAGGTGACCTAAAAACACATGTCGGCTCACCAGCTATTGTCGCAGCTGGACCAAAAACAACGATCGAATACTTATATCGAGCAAGAGTTCATAGGGATGATTTTTCTCTTCAAAAAACACTGTCTTCTCCAGATACAGAACTAGCTCCTCCTCCTTCATATTTAGCTTCTGCAGGGCGAATGAACCCTAGAGGGATTTCATGTTTTTATGGGGCTATAGAACAATCTACAGCCATATCTGAAGTTAGGCCCTTCGTTGGTAGTTATGTAGTTGTTGGTAAATTTGAAATTATACGACCGTTAAAACTTATTGATATTTCTGCGTTGCGAGATATTAGAGCAAATGGAAGCCTGTTCGATTCAGATTATTATAGAGCTGAGCAGCAAGCTATTTTTTTAGAGACTCTTAGCAATCAAATATCACGCCCAGTTCAGCCTCATGAAGCTGAACTGGAGTACCTTACGACGCAGCTTGTTGCTGAGTATTTAGGCGTTAAATGGGATGGAATAATCTTTTCTTCTTCTCAAACGGCAACACCTTCTAAAAATATTGTACTCTTTCAGCAGGCATCTAAGGTCGCAATTATTGATAAAGAACCATACTCTGATGTAAAAGTTAAACTTTTTGAAATTGATGAGGATTCACGCTATTTTTCTCCAACGGTGACTAGAATGGTTTTTGAGTCCACATCACCTTCAATAAAAACGGAGGGCAATAAGCCTCCAGAACATCAAATTAATATTGACGAAAGTTCGAGTAACGAACGAGTTGATACCTTAAAGATTGATGGTAAAAAGATTACTGTTGAGGTTATCA
This sequence comes from Aliivibrio fischeri ATCC 7744 = JCM 18803 = DSM 507, assembly GCF_023983475.1. Classification (NCBI taxonomy): domain Bacteria; kingdom Pseudomonadati; phylum Pseudomonadota; class Gammaproteobacteria; order Vibrionales; family Vibrionaceae; genus Aliivibrio; species Aliivibrio fischeri. Next base: position 197,422 of record NZ_CP092713.1, on the reverse strand, counting down.
AAGGTGTAAATTACACCTCAGAAAGCCACGAAGTGATAGATTATTGTTTTACCTATAATGAAGATGAATTGTTCTAGGTTTTTCTGAGTGCTTGATTTCAGTTGTTGTAATTATTGCTACAATATTGAAGTGTAGAACTTTAACATAGCCTGTAAAAACATGTTTTTTAGTGATTCCATAAAATAAAGAAGCTTGATTTTTTACCAACACAGCTACATCTAATATTTATAACCTTCAAATATCTGGCAACAACTCGGTGACATTACACTTTAGTGCCTCCGCTAATTCGTAGACTTTCTCAAGTGTAATATTGACTTCACCACGCTCAATACGACCAACATAACTTCTATCTATCTCTGCTACTAGCGCTAGTTTATCTTGAGAGAGTCCCTTTAGCTTTCGGACTTCTCGTAATCTTTTCCCAAAGCTTGCTGCTAAGTCTTTCATTTATGGTCCAGATAAAGACTAAAACTATCCTTAGTTGCGGTATATAAATCCACGGACTATAATCCGTATTTTCAGATAGAGTAATTGAACTCCGGTAACCATCAAACATGCCCAACAAATCAGTAGACTTAGACCATTCCCTTTATCAGATCCTGATTGAAAACCAACTAGATAATTTCTCAGTGTTAGAACTCAGAGATACATTTATGAAGTTCACCAATTTAGGACAAGATAAACATAAAGTAAGGCGTTTCGTTTACCGGCATATCTTACGCTTAGAAAGACTGAAGCTACTGGAGAAAGTAACTGAAAAATCATTAACAAAGCCTAAGTACCAAAAAACATCCCAGTTTTCTAAAACGAAATGGAATACAGCGATTAAAGGCAGTGAACTTGAGTCTGAACCAATTGAACTCAAGCACCAAAAGGAAAATCGTTTTTTTCCTAAAATTACACTTCAGAAGCGACTTGAGCAATGCGAAAGTGATTTTCTGGCGTGTATTCATGAGTTTGAAACCTATAAAAATCTGTGTTTGGATTATCCTCATTTAGCGGATAGCTTGCTTGATATCCAACGGAAAACCAAAACGCAGAGTTCCAAGCTTGTTGGTGAGATACGAGCAATTAAGATGGCCCTTACGTTATCATGATGTCTCTACGACAATGGCAAGAAGAGTGCGTGAAACTGACGTTAGAGCGTTATAATGAAGGTCAACCGCACTTCCTTTGTCTAGCTACCCCTGGGGCTGGAAAATCTGTTATGGCAGCAGAAGTTGCTTTTCGTCTTTTCAAGGTAAAGAAAATTGATTTTGTGTTGTGTTTCTCTCCTTCTACTTCCATCTCACAAGGGTTGGAGCAAACCTTTACTTCACGTTTAAACTGTCGTTTTGATGGCATCATTGGTGCTTTAGGAGCATCCTATACCTATCAAAATTTACAGTTCTTTGATCGCCAGTTTTGGGAGTTGATAAAAAACAATCGCGTACTGGTGATTTTTGATGAAATTCATCACTGTGCTGGTTCGAGCCTTAATGATGCGAATTCTTGGGGAGAAAAAATAATTGAAAATATTCAATCCCAAGCAACATATACTCTCGCTCTGACGGGGACGCCATGGCGTTCTGACAAAGCTCCAATATGCTTATCTAATTACACAGATCCCAATAATCAAATCGAATGTAACTATGTTTACGGATTAAGCCAAGCTGTGAGCGATGGTGTTTGTCGTTCACCTAAAATTGTTTTAATCGATAACGCAAAAATCACCATAAGAAGCGCAGAGTCTGAATCAAAGAATTTTTCTTGTATTAATGATTTTTTAAAAGACTCTTCTGGGTCATATCAGGCGATTATTAATGATGAAAAATGTATGGAGTACTTGCTTCAATGTGGCATAAACAAACTAGAAAAAATCCGGAAAAATAAAAAAAATGCAGCCGGATTAGTTATAGCATCATCTGTTGAGCATGCATTAAAGCTGTTCTCAATATTATCCAGAAAATACAAAAAAAACACTGTTTTGGTTACCTATAAACATGACGATCCAGCCGGTAAGATAAACCACTTCCGACATAGCGAAGCAGAATGGATCGTAAGTGTTGGTATGGTGAGTGAAGGTACTGACATACCTCGCCTTCAAGTATGCTGTCATCTAAGTCGAGTTAAAACCGAACTCCACTTTAGGCAGGTATTGGGCCGGATCCTTAGAGTAAATAGGGGGGATAATCAAGAAGCATGGCTATACACATTTGCTGAACCGAATTTGGTTAAATACGCACATAGGGTTGATAAAGAGATCCCAGAACAGAATCTACTTTTTTGTGACGATATGAGCGGTGTATTCTTTTCTTCTTTAGAAAAAAAAGAAAATGGTTCAAAAGACATGATGTCTAACCTAAGAACCGATTTAGGAGAGTTTAATTCTTTAAATGAAAATAGTGATGAATTCCAGATCATGGAACCATTAAGCTATTTAGCAGAGTCGCATGAACACTACTTTGATATTGTAGGGAGTTTTAGACAACAGATAGTTGATGTATTTCAATAGATAGAAATGGTGGAGGGAGTAACTAAACTAGTGCAATATGAGACTGTCGTAGATAAAAGTTAGTATGTTTAATTAATGACTCAATCTATGTTCAGTAAAACAACATTACAATTACCGAGAATCTTAATGTTATTTTGGACACCTGATATCACGAGTCATTTTTGTAATTGGCTCAACTCAACAACTGAGCAAGTTCTGTGCTGTGAACTTAGTCCCTGGAATGGTATCAGTTCTTCTGAATTTGAAGGGAGGTTATCTAGTGACAGTAGTCGTTCATGTGTATGTTTAAATGTTAATGGGGAGCATATCAACGGGATTATTGATACGATCTGGCGACATGCTGCCTCTAATGAAAAAGCTGTTGAGGCATTTCTTAACAAGATTGGCAAGTATCATAGCGATGAACTAAAAAAACAAATTAATTCAGGCTCACAGCCAGATTTAGGCATCTATGATTGCGTTGATCTGCTATCAAAATTTGAAGGCGATACACTGTTATGTATTCGCGTCAGTGACGCTGTATCGAATTATTTAATGCCTTGGGTTGAGTATATTATTAGCACTACAGGTATTAAAATTCTTTTTCTCCCGAAGAAAATATGTAGGATTTCCCAATTTAACGGTCTAAATAGGATCGTTCTTCCAGAGTTATCTAAAGTGTGTATTGTCGATACATGCCAGAGTGCTGTTTATAAATTGACAGGATATCATATACCGCGTTCTGAGTTAGATATTGCACTAGCTAACAGCTACTCCCTGAACGAATTTATATCAATAGTACAAACGGCTACTTTGTCTAAATGTGCTATATCATCTGTAGTAGATCAACCATTTCTTAGCCGATTATACTCATATGACGTTAAACCTAATTAGAATGTCTATCAGTCGTGCCTAAACAGTTGTTATCTGTCTTGTATTGGTATTACGTTTAAGCCTTCTCATTTCTCGATCATATAAAGCAATTGTTGTGAGTGGATTTATTAGTATGAGCAGTTACATAGTAAATCAAACTTGCTTACAGAAACACAGAAAGCAACCATATTTTTCCGAACGTTCATAGACAACCACACTCCGAATCGTAATAACTGGATGTATGATTTGAATTCTTAATCTAACTTATGATGTTAAAGGAATTGAAGTTTTATCGAGTACGCTTTCTAGGGGGATATTATTATGACGCAACTTGCGTTACGCAAGGTGCATCATGAGGTAGAAACTAGCCATATCATTTTTTATATCTAACTTTGTTTTTGAGATATGTTTAAGAAGCTCCCTCAGCCATTTTATCTATAATTGTTGTTAACTTTTTAGGTTTTTAGCATTACAACTAAAGATTTACTTTAATGCTGTAATGTTATTCCTATTCGCTTTAGCAAGCTGCTTACGTAAATCTATATTTTCATAATTAAGATCATCAATCCGAGCTAGCGCTTGAACTAATTTATCGTTGAGGTGATGTTGTGCTGCTGCAAATAGAGCTAGCTGATCTTTTATTGATTCATATTTTTCTTTATAGTTTTGCTTGATACGTTTTTGTTCGTTGAGCTTGGATCGCACTGATTGAATATCTGTTTGTACATGTATGCCGTTATCAGTAGCTATATTTGCTTTGGTTTTTTTTACCTTTTCAACAAACTCAGGGTAATAGTAGCCACTACCATTACCTAGGCTCGCTTCTTCTTCAACAGCCCTTACACTAAGTTTTCTTGTTGTAGGGATATGTTTAGGCTTACCTTTTGCAATCCGCTCTAATGCTGCTTCTAATGCGATTAAGGTGTTTTCACTTTTTCTCATAGTTTATATCTCCGTGACCTTAAGTTCAGCTTCAAAAGGTGTGAATTTCATATGAAAATCGGTCATTACATTTTCAGCGGCTCGTATTTGTGTGATGTAATGACTTCTATCTGTCACTGAGATATCTTCTCCTATTTCCATGTAACGAACTAAATTGTTATGTTTGTTTTGCCACCATTTTGCTTGGTCTTTGTCTATAATGCTTCCTTGTCCATTGCAATCTACACAAAACTGAGGAATAACAACACCATCCATATCGCAATCATAACCATTTTTGCAGTAGCTATGTGCTGTTCCATGTAAAGTTAATGTGCCTTTTTTAACTGCTTCATAGATTGTTTCCCAAGAGCTATAAATAGAAGGGATATCTCCTCTCATTTTTACAATAGCTTTTCCATATGAGCCTGATAGTAATTCGTCAGTGTGCCATTGCTTGAATATCTTATTCGTGGTCATTTCTGAGTTAATGATATCCAGAGTTTGCTGGATGTTTTTATCAATAACTAATTCACGAATACTAGCCAATTGCCCTCCATTGGTGTACCACTCAGTCATTGAAAGGTAGAGATGCTTAAACTGTTGCTTTAGAGCAACTTTGGTCCCTAGCCGGTGTTTGATGGTGTAAAAAGCTAGTGAGCGACGAAACTGGTGAGTTGCTAAGGGCCAAGGCTGTCCAATTACAACACTCTCTTTAATTTTGTTCATTGAGCTAGGATTTGATTCAATACATTCTTGATAATCTTCTTTGGTAACAAGAAAACCGAATTGCTTACAGAAACGATGTAGTCGTTCATTCCAAGTACTAATTAATACGGGAGGTCTTGAGCGTAAAATTTGGTTGCACCAAAGTAAATTGGTGTAACGAGGATCTGGATATTCGACTTGGCCTCGCCATGCTTTTGTTAATGTAGATACTAATTCAATTGCTTTTTCTGCAATAGGTGCTGCAACCCAAGTTTCTCGTTTTTCACCGAGTTTAAATGTATTGGATTGGAGCATATGAAAAACATGGTCATTAAAATTATCTTTGTAATAGCTATTGGGTGTGAGTTTATCTAACTCAGAGTCACGCATACCAGAAAAGCCTCCACAAGCGATATAACAAGCTGTAATTAGTTGTCCAAAATATTGTTGGAAGTCCCTGCCGTTATGGATCTTTCTACCTATTTTTTGATTGGAAAGTGGAGCTATAATAGTTTTGATCTCTAAAGGTAGATAATCCGCAATAGCGGTTAAATATTTACGATTATTAATAATTTCACGAGCATTGTTGGTACAAGTTAATTGAGTGCCATTTCGGATCTTGGTATCAAGTATATGTTTAGCTTCTAGGTAGTTTTTTTGTAAGTTAACTTCTGTGTTAGCAATTAATAATTTGTAAGGTAGGGCTTCTTCGATTAATTCAATAGCTTTCCCATAAATTGAGTCACTTAATCGTTCTGGGATTACGAGAGTTTGCTGAGCTTTTTTGTTACTTAGTTCTCTTGATAGTTTTACTGTTTCAAATTTATTTTTGAAGCCAAATGAAAACTGAAGCCAAGATTCGAGATCCATAGACTTATTAATAGAAACAAAAACTTTATCTAAAGTGTTTTGACTATAATCTTGCTCTATTAGGGCATTTTTGAAATCTTCAAGTGTTCTACAATCTGATAACGCCGAAAGTGACTTTATATTCATTAGTTTAAGATGTCGAAAGACTATATTTACTTTATATAACCGCTGAATAATAGTTGTGAATTTAGGGGCTTTCCCGTTATTACTTTTATGAAAAAGCCAACCATAAGCTAATAATTTGAGTTCAAGTTGTAACTCAAATGCATCATCCCAATCTTCAAATATGAATGAATAGTGGCTTTTGCTTCTGGCATAAGGCTTAAGATTCCATTTACTTTCACCAAAACGAGCCGTTACCACTCCATTTTTATCACGACAGACAACGACATTATTAAGTGCATTCCAATCTTTTTTATAAAATAAATGAATAATATCAATATCTTTATGTTCATATTGTTTGGGGAAATCAATAGCATATAAATATGGATTACTCATCAGTTCAATTCCTTAGGCATCTTTGAATGTGTTTTAGGTATCATAGCAATGATGGATTCAGCATCATCCCAATGGGGATGTAAGCCTTTATCGTTTAACATGACTTTGGCTTGTTTTAGAATGTTTTTTTTCAGTTTTGGTATGATATTTTCTGTAATGAAAATGATTGTTCTTTCAAAGTTTTGGCGATAATGATGCGTATTTAAATGTAGGTACAGTGACTCTTTAATACACTCTTTAAATGATAGGAGGCACCAAATATCGCTTACCGATTGAACTATGACCTGTTCTGGGCACCCAAAGCATTTTAGTAAATCAGCACATGCCAGTTTTTCACCATCTTTCAGCAAATTTCTTTGTTTAGCTTTTCTATTGTATGCCTCAGATTTCTCCCCAAAAGGGTTAGCACAACTGCCTCCGTTTGGAGTGCGAGATAATTGAGGGAAATTCGTTCTGTTTTCTTCTTCAATGGTAAGTACTTCAATACCAAGAGATATTTGAGCTTCTTTAGCACTGAGTTTAGTTATTGCCTGTTCTTGGCGGATAGATGCAACATCTTGCATTATGGCATTGTTGGTATGTTTGTTACCTGTAGAGTAATGTCTTTTTCGAATATGTGGAGTGTTGTCTAGTGTTATGTTATTGGCTAATTCTCCTTGATAGGCTGTTGTGATCTGTGACCCAGTTTCTCGAAAACGGCTGATTGTAGGTCTAAGTCTACGACCTTGTTGATCGATAAAAGGAAAGTGAACTTGTAACCAGCGCCTGTTAAAGTCCTCAAGGGTTGTTCCCGTAAGGGGATGTATATTTTTATACGCAATAGTCTGGAGTAATAGGGCATTATTAGAATTATCTAAGGCTTTTGATACCTTAAGTAAGGTATCAAAAAAGGTAATGCAGTATTTGGGTATGTCTAAGAAGCCGTGCTCACCCATTTCAATAGTAATCGTCTTGAAACTTCTACGTTTAAACGCAGGCATGGTATACCAAAGTTCCCCAATTGATATTGAGGCATTATTTGGACGCTTTAACTTAAGTAAAGTACCCGTGTTTAAGTAGGTGTAATAGCTCATTAAAAATGTGGCAGCGCACATCATCTTTGAAACAGCACCACAAAGATTGTAGTCTTTTTCTTTCCAATGAAAAATCATGGTTTTTACATTGTTATGTGCTTCTATGTGCTTCTTGGGGTTTTTAAGGAATTGTTTAGAGGTCTGATTAAAAAGTTGCCTTAAAAATGGAAGAAGTTGATTTAAATCACTTCTCGTATATGCTTCGAACGGTTCCAGTTGATCTCGACCAACTGATGGTATATCTCGAAACCAGTTGGCAGGTAGGTCGAGGTAATCGCGAAAAATAACTAACAGATTAGACCTTTTTCGGTTGTAGCTTGTATTTTTTAGGTCACCAAGCCTCACTTGCTCGAAAAGATACTGAAAATGGCTTTCTATAGAATTTTTATTGAATGGATTGATGCATTCGCTATCACACCATTTTATGTAATTAGTTATGCTATAAAACAAGTGATAAAGTGTACTATCTGAAACTCCTTCTTCTTTTTTTTGTTCATACTCTTCTATGAGTTGAAAAATAAAGTTGTCTCGATTCGCTGGCTTGAAGGTATTTTTTTTGTGTAAACTTTTGGTGGTAGGGACTCCTTTATAGAATAATCGATTGAAATCACAATACCGATTGTTACTAACATCCATTAAAAAATATAAGTCCTTATCCCATCCACTTAGGTAAGTCACTTTATTCATATTCATCACCTATAGCTTCGTGCATGATAGAATCTAAAATACCAAATTTTACCTTGAATATTTCTTTTCGCTTGAGGAAACGCAGATACTTCCAAGTGGTGCTTTCGTTTTTATGTCCCATCCATCCCATAAGAAGCTCTAAGGACTCTATCGTTCCTAAGTTAGCCTCTAATAAATCATTTAGTCGATATGTTCCGTAAGTCGCTCTAAGATCGTGAAATCGGTATTTGAATGTTTCATTTATTTGTTGAATATGAATTCTTAATTCAGACCATCTGGCTTTTACTGTCTCACTTGTAACAGGGTTACCTTGTTGGCTGATAAATAAAGGTTCGTGGCGTCTACATTGTTCTAGAATTGCTATAGTTTTATTATTTAGTAATACTTCATTGACGCTAAGTTGCTTTATTTTTGTATATAATTTATTGGCTCTAATTAACCTGCGCTCAGACGCTTGGTATTTACGCAAGGCTTGAAGTAAATCGACAGAGATTTCAATACGTCTTTGTTTATCGAATTTAGTTTGAACTCCAGTGGCTTGAGGGCACAAGGTTATTTCATAACGGTGCTGACTCTCAGCTATGGGAGTTGCGGTGTGTAATGCATCTAGGGTGAATGTACTAACTTCTTCAACTCGCATTCCTGTGTCTATAGAAAGTAGTACTTGTAGTCTCAATTCTTCTGAAGCATAGGGTAGAGAGTATATTAATAAATCAAGTGAATTTTGAGTTAAAGGAGAGAGAGGGCGAATATTTTTTGAGGTGCTATCTCTAGGTACTTTGATTCGAAGATCACTACTTTCGACTGTAAACACTGGTTTGATATGTGCCAACATTCCTAGGTTATTAACGTTAATTAATTCTATTTTAAATGGAGCTTCTTGTTCCCTTTTAATTTTTAGATATCCTTCGCTCATAGCCCATAGATAATAATTCTTGATGTGATTCATATAGTGATTAGCAGTGCTATGTGCTAATTCTCTAGATTTAATCGACTTGAGTAAGTATGAACGAAATTGATAAGTAGGCTTTAGTCTTTTGATTGGGGGAAAGTGATCCCACTTTAATTGTTCGACTTCTAGAAATTGATAGTATTTTAGTAAAGCCTGAGAGCATGGATTTAGGTCTTTAGCGCCTTTAATGGCTTTAAGATAAAAGAGGTAGCTATTTGGCTCGTGAAGAAATTCTCCATCTTGATTAAATAGAGTCGGAAGAGAACCAATATTCCCTTTGAATGGAGTGCAATGGTAAGAACCATCATTTTTGATGTGTAGTTCTGTTTTCTTAAAAACATCACTGGATTGGATTAATAAAGTCATTGCTCACCTAGAAAATATCACTGACGATACATACAGCATAGTCAGTGAATTTTTATTTTCCAGATTTACAAACGTGTATTTTATGTATTTCTACATTAACGTGTCATAGTAAACTTTGCTTCAAGTCTTGTTGGGCGTACTGCTGGCGGCTTAGGTATTGTTACGGTCGTGGCGTGTATGTTTTTTGCCGCTATTTCTGGTTCATCTCCTGCAACGGTTGCTGCCATTGGTTCAATGATGGTTCCATCGATGATAGAAAAAGGTTACAACCGTCATTTTGCAGGTGCATTAACTGCATCCGCAGGCTCACTTGGTATTCTTATCCCACCTTCAATTCCAATGATTATTTATGCGGTTACGGCTGAAATATCCATTGGTGATATGTTTTTAGCAGGGTTTATTCCTGGTGCGATGATCGGTACTGGACTTATCTTAGTCGTGTACTGGATCTCTAAACGTCGTGGGTATAAAGGCCAAGATGAAGACTTTAGCCTACAGCAAGTGAAGACCACCTTAAAAGAAGCAAAATGGGCACTACTAACACCAATTATTATTCTTGGTGGTATCTATTCGGGTATTTTTACTGCGACAGAAGCTGCATGTATTACGGTAATTTATACCTTAATTATTAGTTTGTTCGTTCATAAGGAAATGAAGTTTAGTGATTTACGCCCAGTGATCGTTAAAGCCGCACTGACGACGGGGTGTGTCATTATTATATTAGGCTTTGCTACGGCATTTGCTCGTTACTTAACGATCAGTCAAATACCACAAATGATAGGCGAACTTATTCTGTCATACACTAATAACGCGACACTTATCTTAATGATTTTTGTTGTGCTTATTATGTTTACTGGCCTGTTTATCGAAACGGCTGCTCAAATACTTATTTATACCCCACTATTTTTACCTATTTTGGTTCAGCTTGGAGTGAGTCCATATCATTTCGGTATCATTTTAATTGTTGGTACTGAGTTAGGGCTTATTACTCCGCCTGTCGGGGTTAATCTCTTTGTAGCAAAAGGCATAACAGGATCATCAATGGTTCAGTTAAGTCGAGCAATCGTACCATTCTTATTAAGTATGTTATTGGTTCAATTCTCTCTCGTTTTACTTCCTGAAGTTATTACGTTCTTACCTAATCTGTTTGGTTAATTGGTGATGATATGAAAATTGTAAGTTATGAAACATTCATTGTTCCACCTCGTTGGGGCTTTATCAAAATAGTCACTGATGAAGGCATTGTCGGGTGGGGAGAACCAAGCTTAGAAGGGCGAACACACACGGTACATACTTGTGTTGATGAAATGATGGAATACCTAATAGGGAAAGATCCTAGGGATATTGAATTACATTGGAACTATCTTCACCGTTCGTCATTTTATCGTGGTGGTCCTGTATTCATGAGTGCATTAGCTGGTATTGATCAGGCTTTGTGGGACATAAAAGGGAAGGCATTGGGTGTTCCTGCTTATCAACTCCTTGGTGGAAAGTGTCGAGATAAAATTCGTACTTACTCATGGATAGGGGGAGATCGCCCAGACGATGTGGTTCGAATGGCTAAAGAAAAGCAAGATGAGGGATTTACTGCGATAAAAATGAATGCCACAGAAGAGCTTAATTATATTGATGATTACAGTAAAATAGATGCTCTGTTAACTCGTGTGCAATCCATCCGAGATGCGGTTGGATCTGATATGGGTATCGGCATTGATTTTCATGGTCGAGTGCATAAAGCGATGGCAAAAATTCTTATGCGAGAACTTGAACCTATGCACCCAATGTTTGTGGAAGAGATTGTTTTACCAGAACATTTAGATGCGATTCATGAAATAGCGCAGTATGGAGCAATCCCAATTGCAACGGGTGAACGTTTACACTCTCGTTGGGATTTTAAAGCACTTCTTGAACGTGGTGGTATTGATATTATTCAGCCTGATGTATGCCATTGCGGTGGCATTACTGAGATGAAAAAAATTGCGAGCATGGCTGAGACTTATGATGTTGCTCTTGCCCCTCATTGTCCTTTAGGTCCGGTTGCATTGGCTTCATCTGTTCATGTAGATACGTGTTCTCAAAATGCGATTATTCAGGAGCAGAGCATTGGGATTCATTATAACAAAGGTAATGATGTTCTTGATTATATTGATAATAAAGATGCTTTTTCCTTTGACGAAGGCTATTGCCTAAATTTAGAAGGGGACGGTTTAGGCGTTGAGATTAATGAAGCATTTATGCGAGAGCAGGGCAAGATTAATCCACGCTGGCGTAATCCTCACTGGACAAACAAAGACGGTTCATTTGCGGAGTGGTAATCATGAGTAATTGTAATTCTTGTAATCAATGTGGCACACCGCATTTTAATGATATTTTGAAAGAAGATAATGGTGCACTAAAACGCGCCTTATATAAATCTATGGGACATTCAGATGAAGGGTTGCGTAAACCCATCATTGCCGTCGTAAACAGTTATACCAATGCCACGGCAGGTCACGCTAATTTAGATAAAGTTGGTGCAGAGGTTATTAAAGGGATTGAAGAGGCCGGTGGAACAGCCATGACTTTTGGTACGATTGCTCCATGTGATGGTATTGCAGAAGGTCACATAGGAATGCGATACATTTTGGCTGCTCGTGAGGTGATTACGGCATCAATTGAAGTGATGGTAAGAGCTCATAATTTTGATGCAATGGTACTTCTTGGCTCATGCGATAAAATCGTTCCAGCAATGTTAATGGCAGCTGCACGTCTAGATATTCCTGCAATAATGGTTAATGGTGGACCAATGTATCCTGCAGAATACAAAGGTAAACATTGGGATGGAAATATCGTAACGGAAGCCATTGGATGGAAAGAGCAGGGCCAGATTGATGAAGAAGAATTTCGCCATATTGAGGATATTGCAGAGCCAACTGTTGGCTCATGTACCATGTATGGGACAGCTAATACCATGTCATGCTTAGCCGAAAGCTTAGGGATGACATTACCACAAACCTCAACAATCCCTGCAATTGCGCCAGAGCGACTCAATGTTGGTTATTTAAGCGGTAAACGTATTGTTGATATGGCATACGATGGAGTTAATGCTCGTCAAATTATCAACAAAAAATCAATTCATAATGCTATTTGTTGTTTATTAGCAACAGGTGGTTCGACTAATGCCATTTTACATCTACAAGCACTTCATTATGAAGCCGGATTAGGTGAACTCGCATTAGAGGAGTTTGATAAATTAAGTAAAACTATTCCATTAGTTGCCTCTATTTATCCTGCATCTGAATACGATATGATTGATTTTCATGAAGCGGGAGGAATGGCTGCGGTAGAAAAAGAAATTGCTTCTTTGCTTCACTTAGATGCGATGACAGTTGTCGGGACAAAGGCGGAATCTCTTTCTCAAATTACAGAAACGACTCGTCGTGAAATTATTAAGCCTTTGTCATCTCCATTCTTAAAAGAAGCCGGTGTTGGTGTTTTAAAAGGGAATTTATCTCCTTTAGGGGCTGTGATTAAGCCAGCTGCTGTTCCTGCAGATATGTTTACCTTTAAAGGAAAAGCCGTGGTCTTTGATTCTGAGATAAGTGCTATCGAAGCCATTATGGATAAAAAGATTAAAAAAGGCTCTGTACTCGTTATTCGATATGAAGGCGTAAAAGGTGGTCCGGGCTTACCTGAGATGTATAAGCCAATGAAATTGTTAGAAGGTATGGGACTCGCCAATGAATGTGCTTTGATTACTGATGGTCGTTTTTCTGGCTCTAATCGAGGGTTATTTGTTGGCCATATCTCACCTGAAGCCGAAGAGGGTGGCGTTATCGGTTTGGTTGAAGATGGCGATACAGTTACGTTTGATTTGGATAATCGAGATCTTACCTTAGAGGTATCTGAAGAAGAGCTTGATAGACGCAGACAATATTGGGCACCAATTAATAAACAAACACCAAACGGGTTTATGGATTTGTATCGTGAACGAGTAGGAACCTCTGCCACAGGAGCTATTTTACGATGATAAATGCAAAAGACATTTATGGGGTAAACCCTATTGTTGCTATGCCCTTTTTAAGTAATGGTGAAGTTGATTTTATTAGTTTTATTAAATTATTGGATCATTTAAAACAGACACAATGCCACGGATTAACGCTCTTTGGTATTGCGAGTGAGTTTTATAAATTAGGTCAAAATGAGAAACAAATATTAGCAACAGAGTTTATTGGTAGTTTAAAAGACAGTGATATTTATAGCTGCATTTCTGTAACTGAACACTCTACAGAGCTCGCTGTAAAGGCGGCAAGAGAATATCAGAACAAAGGTGTCGACTCTCTAATGCTATTGCCACCATTCTTTTTAAAGCCGAGCAATAAGCAAATTATTGAGCACATTCGAGCGGTATTAAGTGCTGTAACTGTGCCTGTATTAGTGCAATACGCACCAGCTGAAACAGGGTTGCCTATTGAACCGAGTGAAATGAACGCACTAGCAAAAGAGTTCCCTCACGCGGTCTTTAAAATTGAATGCAATCCGCCTGTTGAATATACGCAAGAGCTATTATCTCTTTGTCCTGAAGCGGTTGTGATGAACGGTTATGCTGGATTGTTCATGCTAGATATGTTGAGTATCGGCGGTAAAGGCGTGATGCCGGGATGTTCGTTTACTGAGGTATATGTTCAAATATACCAACATTGGGTAAGTGGAAATCGTAGTCGAGCGAAAGAGTTACATAATACACTGTTCGAATACATAACTGAGTGGATGGGACATTGTGAATATATTATTGCTATTGAGAAGCGGATTTTGCAGAAGCGCGGCATTATCAGTTCCGATTATAATCGAAAGCCTGACTACCAATTAAATGAACGTGATGAAGAAAGGATAGAACAATTTCTTAGTGAATTTAAATTGAGTTATAAATAATGTTACATAGCCTTTATCTAGATAGTTAAAGGCTATTTTATTTGTTTCAGTTCTTTGAATGGATTGCCTTGGCAGGCTAAACACCGTAACATTCTGTTTGTTTCGAAACTTGTAAAATAGCTCGTTTTAGATGCACGATTAAAAAAGAATCAATATAGCCCAGTAAGAGTATGTAATTATGAACAACGATGCAGACATCATCACAAACCTAGAAGATCTAGAAACGTTTTTAATCTCAATTGAAAATGGTGGTTTTGGCTTAACAAATGTTGCCGGCATTGCATTAGCAACAAGCAATAAAGATGGTCGCCGTTTTGTTGCCGTATTGGATGATAAGCATCAGCTTTTACTGTCTCGTTGGGTAACAGAGGAAGTGTTTCAAACGGGTCAAGATTTAGTGCGTAACGGTCCAAGCCGAACAACACATTAATTATTGTTCTGAGTTCTATTGTTTCTAACTAGGAAAACTGATTTATAAAGTAATGGTTAGGAACAATAGAAAGTAATGATTGCGCATATGAAGAAAACAAATACCATTGCTTCAATCAGCCACTCTTTGTCATCCCAACCTAATAGTTTTATCTCTGCTTTTGTGAGTTTGATTTCCAAGTCTTCAAAATCATCATTTAAATCGCACATAGCCATTCCTTTTTATGTCTGAAATTTAAAGTGATCTTATCGTTCCTTTTAGTTTAGAAAAATTGAATAATTTAAAACTAGTGTTTAATTAAATTAAATAAATGAAAAAGAAGATAAGGGGCGCCACTCCCTTTTTATCTACTGTTTATTTGATTGTATCCTTTCGATTCATGTACTTAGCGATAAAGTAAGGAGGAATTAAAAAGATTAAAAAATAGATGGATTCATGGATGAATATGGATGCTATTTTCTCTTCATGGTTTAAGTAAGCAAATAAAGCCGATATATCCAAAAGGATATAGAGTGTTGCTAATACACTTGAAATGATGAAAGCCAAGCCGAGAATATCTCTTTGATAAGCTTTTGATATCGTCATTTTTATTCCTTCAAAAATGTTAGGTACAAAATAACTTACGCCTAATCATCCGGTGATTTTTTGCGCTATATCAATAATTATTTTTTGTGCGTGGAAAGTAAGATTTACTATTTGATAATTAAAGAAAAATTGGATTATTGCTGTTAATTTCGTTCTTTTATAGTGCTAATTAATTGGTAATAATTAACACTTAAATAACTATTTTTATACAACCTCTTGATAAGAAAGAGAAAGTTTGAGAATTATAAGTCAAAAGTCTGGTTTCATAATATGAAAGTGGTAGCATGATCTGGTGTGTTATTTAAGGAATAGAAAAATGGTCACCACCACTCCAACGCGTTTTAAAGTTAAAGTGAACACAAGCAAAGGAAGCTCTTATTGGACACTTAGTGGTTCTACAACCATTTTTGAAGAAGCTGTTGTTTTTACTATGGAATCCATGCCAGATTTCTTTCGACAGTCGCTTAATCAGGATTCAATTGAATTATTACCTGTTGAGTAAAAGAGAAAAATGCAATTTGTAGTGCATGAGTATAAAGGACAACGTTAATTTAGCGTTGTCCTTTTTATTTAATAACTACAAATAGCTACATATGTAGATGATTTATCTGCAATGATGCGTTATTTTTAATTTATATGAGTGCAAATAACAATATTGTTAGTTATTAATAAATAAATTTAAGGGTTGGTTCTCATTCTGTTAAATAGAAAAAGTTGACACTTAAGTTTGGGACTTATGCATCAAATGGTGAAAGCTTCAGATGATATAAAGGCAAAAAATACACCTACAAAAAGTAGGTGTTAATAATGTCATTATAATTCTGGAGTAGTAGTATGCAAGACAATAATGCACGATTTCCCACGATAGCTAAGGTTTTGATCCTCAGACAATTTTTATGGGGTGCCGCTTTTTATGGTGCCTTTGTACTTCTCACTAAATTCTTTCTCGATGATCTTAATTATAGCGAAGCTGACACCATCATGATGATGGGGGCCTTTGGTGCGGTTGGCCCTGTATTTTCTGCCGTTGGTGGTTTTTTAGCCGATAAGTTTATAGGTGCATTTCGTGCTGTATACATAGGTTATGCCACTTATTTAGCTGGTTTTTTATTACTAGGTATTGGTGCGAGTCATCTTAATGTGCCTATGAGTATTCTGGCTATTGCCTTAATTGGCTTTGCTCGTGGATTATCAGCAACATGCCCAACGGTTCTTTTTGGTAATTCATATTCAGAGACGAACCGCGAGGCTTTTCAACAAGGTCTTACCGTAAATTATTCAATTAACAACCTTGGCTCTTTTTCTGCTAAATACCTTTTTCCTTTTTTAATTGCTTACCTAGCTTACCAAGGCGTATTTTTTGTATCTGCTATTTTAATGGCGCTAAATTTACTTATGTTTTATAAGTTCCGTAAAGAGCTAGTGAGTGTTGGTAATGATTTAGATAAAACGCCACTGCCATTAAAAACTTGGGCACTGTTTTTTGCTGGTTCAGCAGCTATGCTCGGCTTAATATTTTGGATTTTCTCAAATCTTGATACAGGTAAATACATTCTTTATACCTTAGGCTTTGGCGCTATTGGTTACTTTATTTATGAGATAACAAGAGCGACGCGTGCATACCAATACAAAATGGTCGCAGTATTAATTACGGTTTGTATTCTTATTGTGTTCTATTTCTTTTATGGCCAAATGTTTACCTCAATGAACATGTACGCCATTAATTTAATGGATGATACGTTACTTGGTTTTATTCCTATCCATCCTGAATCGAATATGGCGTTTAACCCTCTATGGTGTTTTGTTCTTGGTGGGCCAATGATTCAACTTTATGCATGGTTAGATCGCAAAGGCTATTCACCAACAATCCCGACTAAAATTGCGGGTGCATTTATGCTAAGTACGATTGCTTTTGGATTGTTAGGGCTTTCTGCTGGCTCAATTGGCGAAAATGGCAAAATATCAGCGGACTGGATTTTACTGGTTCATTTTTTCCAATCGGGTGCTGAGCTTATTGTTGGGGCTTTGGGGGCTGGGTTTATTTTTGAAATGGTGCCACGTTACCTTGCGGCGTTTTCAATCGGTTTACGTGCGGTTGCTATTTCATTAAGTGGCATTTTAGCTGCGGTAATTGCAACGAAAATCGCGTTACCAAAAGACATCGTATTTACACCAGAAGTGGTGGAGACGGTATACACCAGCTATTTCTATATGCTAGCGCAAGTGGCTGCATTTATGGCGGTATTGACGCTAGGGTTATCTAAAGTTATTCAAAAATTAATTGCGCGTGGTGAAGCGTTAGAAGCAGAAGAAAAAGCGAAAATATCAATGGACCCTGAAGTTCAGAGTTAAAGCTTAATATTTTTGTAATAAAAGGGCGAATTTCGCCCTTTTTTAGTTATTAAGGTTTCTCGCCATCTTCTCTGCAATACGCTTAAATTCAGCGATCTCTTCATCAGAGAGATCCATCGACATCTTTTCAAACATACTTTTATCAATCCTCGAGATTTTCTTCATGATCTCTTTTCCATCTTCAGTGATACGAAGGCATTGGCTGCGTTTATCTTCAGGGTTTGGTTCTTTAATGATGAGTTCTTGTGCTAATAAACTGCTTAAGAGACGTGTTACTTGAGCTTTATCGCGATTTAAATAGTTAGCAATATCAACGGCTGTGCAATGCGGTTTATGGTTAATTATTTTGATAACACGCACATGCATAGGCGTGATCCCAAGATCTAACTCTTCTATTTGATCATGTAAATTGCGTTTAAATGTATGCACTAACGTGAACAAGCTATCTAATGATTTTCTATCAGACATAAATATTACCATTTAAAATATGGTTGACATTGTCAACTAAAAATATATAGTTGATATTATCAACTTAATTGAGTGTTCTTTCAAGGGGAGACTCAAATCAGTTTGTTGTTATTTACGACACAATTAAGATTATTAGAAGGTAGAACTATGATCCCTAAAATTAGAAAAGATAAGTGTTACCGAGTGACGATTGAAGAGATAACACCAGAGCAAGAAATAGCTCAAACATTAGCGTTTGAATTTCAAGATCGTGAAGATGTTTTTAATATCGTGAACAAATTAAAGCAAAAAAGTGGTTTAGAACCAGAAACAGCAACAAAGGTAGGCGTAGCATTGCGCTTACTCGGCCCTGTTATGATGGCAAACCGTAAACATGAATTGTTTGCTGATTTTATGCCGCACTTTAAAACCTTTATGCAGAACTTGAAGAGTAAAGTGAAAGGCAAATAAGAGAATATTAAAAATTCGAAGTTGAATGATAGGTATCCATATTAGCTACGCGATATAGCATAACTAATATGGTTCAGTCGTTAGAGGTGTGTTGGTCTCTACCGTCTCTGCTTACGCTCTCCGCTTTTTAAAAGCATACCAACCGGCGCTTAGTAAGGTTTTAAATACTACACCAAATGCACTTAATTGAGGATCAGCTTCCTTTCCATCTGCAATACGCCACATTTGGTGTTCATACCAAACAAGCCCAACCATTGCCATTTTATCTAATGCAGGTTTGCCCGTTGTAGGTTCTGCTAGTGGCATCCCATGGCTTGGATCTTCAATTAGTTTATTAGGAAAATCAGGGTCAACTGCCATAGTTCGTGCAATGCCAATAAAGTCAGTTGCAGAGGTGTTTAAGGCTTCATTCATTGCTGGAGCAGTACGAAAACCACCAGTGACAACCAAGGGTGTATTGACCAGTTTTCTTACTTTTTCCATGTAATCCATAAAGTAAGCTTCACGTTTAACGGTGCTTTCTTTTATAGGCTTATTTTTATTTTTGGCTCCCATCATTGATGGACTCTCGTAAGTACCGCCGGATATTTCGATTAAATCGATGCCGTTATCACTTAGAGTTTGTACAACCTGCATGGACTCATCTTCTGTGAATCCACCTTTCATAAAATCGGCACTGTTAAGCTTAATGCCCACCGGAAAAGTATCACCAACTTCTTTACGGATAGCGCGATATACTTCGAGAACAAAACGCAGTCGATTCTCTAATGATCCACCCCATTTGTCGTCGCGTTGGTTGTGTCTTGAGGATAAAAACTGGCTGATAAGGTAGCCATGAGCACCATGAATTTGTACTCCAGTAAAGCCTGTTTGCTTTGCTAGTTTGGCACTGGTAGCGAATTTAGTAATGATCTCATGAATTTCACTCTCAGTGAGGGCTCGTGGAGTATTAAAGCCTTTTTCTAACCCACGCTCTAGTGAGATAGCTGAGGGAGCAACAGGGTTAGCACATAAAAATTTGGGGATTTGCTTACCTGGATGGTTAAGCTGCATCCATATGTGTGAGTTATTTTGTTTTCCGGCCTTAGCCCACTCAGTAAATAACGTAAGGTCACTTTTTTCATCTAAAACCACATTCTTAGGCTCGCCAAGGGCGGTTCTATCCACCATGACATTACCTGTCATCGATAAACCAATACCACCTTTAGCCCAACGCGCGTATAAGGTTACTAAACCGGAAGTAGGGTTATGCTGCTTATCGCCAAGCTGTTCACTCATTGCCGATTTGAATAGACGATTTTTAATAACTTGACCATTGGTAAGAGTAAATGGCTGATTTATCGAATTCATGTGTGCTCGCAGTTAAATTATTATGTTGTTAATTAGTATGCCTTATTTTTTTGATAGTTCCGAATGTTGAAACTAAGTCTATTTCATTATGTTCACAAGTATGATTATTCTGGGGATGTAATAGAATAAAGGCTATCATTCATTACCTTCTCAATTTGGTTGATGTTGTTATGCCTACTGTCTCTTTTTCACTGATCCCAACAGGGGTTAGGTTTATGTTTTTGTCTGCGCTTGGATTTGCGCTCATGTCGGCGTGTGTAAAATACGTGAGTAATTACGGTATTCCTGTATTTGAAATTGTGGCAGCAAGGGCATTAGTTTCTTTGATCATTAGCTATGCAGATGTGAAACGAAAAGGCATTTCGATATGGGGAAAGAATAGGCCATTACTTCTTGCTCGTGGGGCTGTAGGCACAACGGCTCTTATGTGTGTTTACTATGCAGTGACGACTCTACCTTTGGCTGAAGCAACCATTTTGCAATACGTCCATCCTATATTTACCGCATTGCTCGGTGTATTGTTTCTTAAAGAACACATTCAAAAATCAACCATGATCTGCATTGCGTTCTGTCTTGCTGGGTTGTTTGTCATGGTTCAACCAAGCATGAACACTGGCAGTACAAGTGAATTGCCTATTTTTAGTATCGCTGTTGCTTTGTGTGGTGCGTTAGGGAGTTCGATTGCTTATGTGATAGTTAGAAAACTCAGTCAGACAGAAGACAGCTCCGTTATTATCTTTTATTTCCCATTAGTAGCATTACCTATATCAAGCGTACTGATTTGGAATGACTTTGTATGGCCAAGTCTATTCCTTACGATGATCTTGATTTTAATCGGTATTTTCACGCAAATTGGGCAATATGGATTGACCAAAGCAATGCAAACCCAAGCCGCGGGTAAAGCGTCTGCTTACTCTTATGTACAGATTGTCTTTTCAGCGTTATTAGGTGTCTGGATATTTAATGAAATTCCATCCATTTGGACCTATCTAGGTGGTGGATTGATTGTGACTGGTGCGCTAATTAACGTATTCGGGAAACAATCTGTCACTATCCCTAAGAAAAGTAATTTGAAATAAAATCAATGAAGCGCTAATTTATTTAAGTTAGTGCTTACTTTCTTTATGAGTTAGGTATGACTAAAGAGTTATTATTACTCAGACAGCTTTTGTTTTAAAAAATCAACAAAACAATGGACTTTTAAGGGCGTATAACGACGTTGTGAGTAGATGGCATTGATCGGTAAATTCTGGCCTGAATATGCCGTCATTATATGACGTAAACGGCCTGCTGTTACTTGTTCTTTAGCCATCCAAATAGGTAAGAAAACAATGCCCACACCAGTTAAGGCGACATCTAATAATACGTCACCATTATCGCTCTGAAAGTTCCCCTTCACGGGTACAGAATACGCTTTATTTTTATGATTAACCTTTCGGAACCACTAAATGGGGCTGATTGGAAATTGGTGGTGGTTTATCGTGGTAAGCATTGTCCGTTGTGTACTCGTTACTTAAATGAGCTAGAAACACTAAAAAGTCGTTTTCTTGAACTGGGAGTGGATATTGCTGCGGTATCAGCTGACAGTGAAGCCCAACTAACGACTCATATGACACAATTATCAGTGAGTTTTCCGATTGCTTATGGCTTGAGTGTAGAGCAAATGCAAACGTTGGGATTGTATATTTCAGAGCCTCGTTCTGAGCAAGAAACCGACCATTTATTTGCTGAGCCGGGCCTTTTTGTTATTAATGAAAAAGGGCAGGTACAAGTCATTGATATTTCAAATGGACCTTTTGTTCGTCCTGATTTGAATGTATTACTCTCTGGCCTTGAGTTTATCCGCAATCCAGAAAACAATTATCCTATCCGTGGTATGTATAATTAATCGCAGGCGGCAAGTAATAGATTTATAAATAAAAAAGGTAATTGAACCCAATCAATTAACCTTTTTTTGAACCGTTTGAACTATTTGGCAGAATTACTTGATGATATTCACTAATAGTGACGCTTTAATTAAGCTCGTCATATGAAGCGATTGCTTGCTTTAGTTGCTCAAAATCAGGGCTGCATAAATGCGGTTTGAGTGCATTGAATTTATCAGTAGGCCAATCGTAAACTTTAAAAGACAGCAACTCTTCTATCACGGAAGGTTCAAAGCGATATTTCACATGCTTTGCTGGAGAGCCTGCAACCACGCTGTATGGCTCAACATCTTTGGTGACGACACTATTTGCGGCAATAACGGCTCCTTCTCCAATCGTTACGCCGGGCATGATCATTGATCTCATGCCTAACCAAGCGCCGTCATGAATGTGAGTGTCCCCTTTGCTCGCATAAGAGTCGTCGATAAAGTCCATAAATGGGTATAAACAAAACCAATCTGTTCTGTGGTTATGGTTTCCGCCCATTAAGATAATAACTTCAGCGGCGATACAGACGTAGTCACCAATATGAAGCTGATCGATTTCCCATCTTGGCTCCCATTGGCGGCTGATTTTATCTCCGTGTAAATACCGAACAACAGAGTCTTCAAAGCCGTTATCCCAGCAATCGCTGTAATAGCTATGAGTGCCTTTAATGTGAATGTTTTTGTTGGTTACAACTTCATGGAGTAACTGAAACGTTGACCAGTGCTTTTCTTGCATAATAAACCTTTTAACTTATATAAAAATAATGGGGTTGGCATTAATTTAAAATAAGTCAGTGGATTCTAGGCTGTTTCAGTAGGGGGATAAGCTTCATGATTATTGTCCTCACAATTTGAAGGGATAATAACACATTGATTTGTTTTATGGGGTACTTCTGATATTTAGAAATATCGAGAGGCAAAAACAAAAAAGGCATTAGCAAATTTAACTCTGCTAATGCCTAGAACTTGTATATTGAGCGTTATTAACGCTTATTCAACGTCACAATCCATACAGCTTTGTAGAGCAACTTCGTGTTCAAATACCACTACTTCGTTACCGTCTTTTAGCAACTCAGCGATTTCATCTGCCACTTCTTTCTCATCATCAGCTTCAATTTGACCTTCTAGCTCTTCTTCAGAGTAACCGTAGAAATTCAGCAATAAGTAATCACGAGCTTCAGCTTTAGTACAAGTTACGTTTACTGAAAGATCAGCTTCAACGTTACCTTGCTCGATAATAGCAGCCAATTGTGCTTGAACATCATCTTTCATTGTTGCTGTTAACCAACCAAGATCAGTGTTCACTTTGGTTTTTTTACAGTTAAAACAAGGCAGCTTGTGAAAGTAATATTGAAAATTAGTCATAGGTCATTTCTCTTTGAGTGTTGTATAGCAAGATTATGCGCGTTTTTGAGGAAAATACTATATTAATAGGGCGATTACTCTGAAACTAATTTTCTGTGGACTAAAGATAAGTAGGTTAGCTTTTAGGGCATTAATCCAAAGATGCCTATATTTTACTGTGACACTCTTGTTGTCACTAAAAGATAAATACGCCATAATTGTGACACCTTTATTTAGAAAAGTGTCACAATTAAAAGGGTTTATGTCATGAATAGGTTTGAAATCCAGCGTTATATCGAGCAACAATGTCACCCTGTGTCTATCTCAGACATTATTTTTGATCATCCAGACTTAATTCGTCGAACACTTCAGCGCTGGCTTAACAAACTTATTGAAGACAAACAAGTAGAAGCCATTGGTGAGGGGCGTTCTCGTAAATACATTGCGTGCATTGTTAGAGAAGAGACAGTTAATTCAAGCCATAACGAGCACGATAGCTTTCCTAAATCGATCCCACTTTCACCTGACAGTCATGACATTCTTAATTATTTAAGTAAGCCTATTTTTGAGCGTGATCCTGTTGGTTATTCACGTGATTTTTTAGATGACTATATCCCAAATAAAACATATTACCTTTCTGAGCCTATTCGCCGTCAGTTACATCGCATGGGTAAAACCATCTATGCAACGCAACCCGCGGGCACGTATGGAAGAGACATCTACAACCGTTTATTAATTGATTTATCTTGGGCATCAAGCCACCTTGAAGGCAATACCTATAGCCGATTAGACACTGTTGAGTTAATTGAGCATGGCCAGTTTGCACAAGGAAAAGACATCATCGAGACCCAGATGATTTTAAATCATAAATCAGCGATTGAATTGCTGATTGATAATGTCGATTCCGTTGAGTTCAATCGTTTTACCATATTGAATTTGCACAGTGCGCTTTCAGAAAACTTATTATCCAACCCGTTTGATGAAGGCCGAGTGCGTAGTCATGTTGTTGAAATCGGTGGGAGTGTCTATAAACCGATGTCATCAGAAGAGGTGCTCTCTATTCAACTGGAGTCGATTCTTAATAAAGCGAATCAAATCATTGACCCATTTGAGCAATCATTTTTTATCATGGTGCATTTACCTTACTTGCAACCTTTTGCGGACATTAATAAGCGCACCTCTCGTTTAGCTGCGAATATTCCGTTGCTTAAAGCTAATTTATGTCCTCTTACGTTCTTAGATGTACCAGAAGAAGCCTACAGTAAAGCGGTACTTGGTGTGTACGAAATGAATAGAATTGAGTTGCTGCGTGATCTGTATTTATGGGCGTACGAGCGCTCAACAAAAGAATACCTAGCCGTAAAACAAGAGTTAGTAAAGCCAGATCAACAACGATTGCAATATCGAGCAAAGATAAAAGAGATTGTTAAACAAGTCATACTGACGCCTGAATCTCAACCCCTTGATATCATTGAATCGTTTGTTAGCAATGAACAAGAAATGGATAAGAAAAACATTATCGCCCTTGCATTAGAGGAATTAAGACGAATTCACGAGGGAGTTCTAGCTAGATACGGTTTAAGGCCGTCTCAGTTAGAAAAGTGGCGTCAATTGCATGGATAGTGAGTAACATCAAAAGCAATTTAGATTAGCTCACTTTAGCTGATGGTAGAGTGAGCTTAACAAAAATAGGACTTTATTTTTTCTCGCAACCAGATATTTGCCGGGCTTTGTCGCTCTCGATTATGGGTGAGTAAGCGATAGTGAACCGGCTTGGACGTAAATGGGCAATCTAACACTTGTATATCCAGCTTATCGGCAAATGCGGTTGCGATACTCTCGGTTACCATTGCAATGCAATCACTCGCCGCGGCCATCGACATAAGCGACACTAGAGAGGTACATTCTGCGGCTACTTGTCGTTCACTTAGTCGTTCCTCGGTAAAATAATCTGCCATGTAGGTATCTTCACGGCGTAATTTCCAAGTAATGTGTTTCTCAGCATAAAACTGCTCACGAGTAACACTGCCTTCTATTCTAGGGTGTCCTTTTCGTGCAATCAGACGGATCTTATCTTCAAACAGTGGCTCGGTAAAAAACGAGTGTGTTGAATAGTTAGATACTTCGATAGCAAGATCGGCTTGATGCTGGTTGAGCGCTTGGATCAGTGCTTCTTCATTAGAGTGTGTTGGTTGCAATTCAATAGTGACATTACCCAAGCTATTGTCGACTTCTAATTTAGGTAACAGCATTAACATCACAGGTTCTGAGGTGTATATAACGAACTTGCGTGGATACTGAGTCGAAAATCCCTCTAACCCTTCTAATGCGTTGTTGATTTGAGCTAATGCGGGCTCAACATGACGAATTAATTCTTGAGCATGCTGCGTTGGGATAATCCCTCGACCTGATCGAATAAACAGCTGACTTCCCACCTGCTGTTGCAAACGCTTAAGTAAACCGCTAACTCCCGGTTGAGTTAATCCCATTTCTTCTGCGGCTAAGGTAATCGATTGGTGGCGATAAACCACAACAAACACTTTTAATAAGTTTAGATCTATATTTGAAACCATCCCTTCCTCAAACATAACATTTTGTGATGTGTTAAATACAGTTTCATGCATGTATTGCTATGTGTCAATACGCTAAATTAGCACCATACCAATACGAATTCCCAAAGAGGCTACTTATGAAAACTCGTTTTACTCTTTCAGTTCTTTCACTCTCTGTTATGGTTTCATTTGGCGCAGCAGCTAATGATTATGCATCTATTGATACGTACGAGGGAAAAGCGGCATCTAAGTTCACCGAAAATGCCAATACCGCAGTGGCAAAAACGCTTCCTTGGGAAGACACGTCTGCGTTTAAACGCACTACTCATGGTCTTATTGCTGAGTTTGGTACGCATGAAGCAGGCGAGCTTAAAAACCGTTTTGAATACATGGCGGATATGTCTGTGGAAGACTTACCACCTTCAGTAAACCCATCAATTTGGCGTCAAGGAATGCTAAATTACGCGGCAGGCGGTCTGTACGAAGTGACGGATGGGGTATACCAAATTCGTGGCGCTGATTTATCAAACATGACGATCTACCGCACCGATAATGGCTATGTGATTCACGATCCGCTTCTGTCTCGTCAAGCCGCAGCCGCTTCGTGGGAATTCGCAAAACAGCACCTACCAGCGATTAATGGTGAGCACAAAATTACGGGCATGATCTACTCACACATGCACGCCGACCATTTTGGTGGTTCACGTGGTGTTTATGAATCAGGTGATTTTGCAAAAGATGCTGAAATCTACGCACCAAAAGACTTTATTAAAGAGCTGGCTGATGAGAATGTCATCGCAGGCACCGCAATGGGCCGCCGTGCAAACTACCAATACGGCACAACCCTTGATACCAACACCAAAGGCATTGTAGATAACGCACTTGGCCTTGGTACATCACGTGGTGAAGTGACGCTAGTTACACCGACGATTGAGATCCAAGAGCGCGAAAAAGTCATCAACATTGATGGGCTCGATTTCCACGCAATCAATATGCCGGGGGCCGAAGCGCCAGCAGAGATTGTATTGTATGTGCCAGAGTACCGTTCATTGAATACCGCAGAACTGACTTATGATGGTATGCACAATATTTATACTTTCCGTGGTGCAAAAGTTCGTGATTCATTGGTGTGGACTAAATATCTCACGGAGTTAAAAATGCGTTTTGTTGATAATGGGTTAGTAGACAATATTCACGCGGCACACTCAGCACCAGTATGGAATGAGGCAGGCACTGACGTAAACGAAATTTCTGAATACATGACGCTACAGCGTGACAACTATGGTTTCATTCATAACCAGTCGATGCGTTTAGCCAATCACGGTGTGACTATTCATGATGTTGGTCGTCAAATTGAAGAGATCGTTCCACAATCTCAAATCGATACTTGGCACACCAATGGTTACCATGGTTCATACAGCCACAATGCGCGTGCAGTGGTAAACCTGTACCTTGGTTACCATGATATGAACCCTGTGAACACCAACCCATTGCAAACCAAAGATCAATCTTGTGTGTATGTGAATGCAGCAGGTGCAGACGTACTATATAAAGCGGGTATGGCTCACTTTAATGCTGGTGAATATCAAGAAGCCTCTCAACTGTTTAACGACCTAGTACAATGTAACCCGAACAACATTGACTACCGTTTCGCACTCGCAGACAGCTTTGAACAGCAAGGTTACCAGTCTGAAACCATGGCATGGCGTAACAGCTATTTGCAAGGTGCGGTTGAACTGCGTACTGGTGAGATCCAAGAGTCAATCAAACTTGCTTCACCTGATGTAATAGCGAACACGCCAACGGGCATGTTTTTAGACTTTATTGCTGTGAGTTTGAACGCACCAAAAGCGGAAGCCGCAGGTCTTGACTTCAACTTCGGTGTTTACCACCCAGATCTTGAAGAGCGTTATTACGGTGAAGTGTCTAATGCGAATATGGCTAACATTGAAGTCGATAAGCTACCAAAAGTGGATTTTGAATTAATCATCAACAAAGCAGATTTTACAAAAGTCGTTCTTGGTGAGACAACGCTAGAGGCATTATTCAAATCTGGTCAAGCGGGTGTGAAAGGCGATGCATCGCTGTTAGAGCAACTGGCTGGCTCATTAGATAAGTTTGATGGTATGTTTGAAATTCTACCAATGCCAAGCAAATAACATTTAATGATAAAACCGCTCTATTGTGGGTAATGAAATGCCAGTCAGTTAAGTTGACTGGCATTTTTTTAGTTTGATGAAAAGAGGGAGGCGCTTATTGGCGATACGGATGTGTTAGTGCAAGTAAGCTCTACACCTCTCCAGCCACCGCACATTGGCCTTCAATCATTACCTTCTGCTTCTTCTCTAATATCTCAAACATAATCAACAACACAGCAGCGATAACAGCACCAGCAAAGCATAAATACAGCGCGCTGTAGTAGTTGTATAACTCACCCACCACACCCACCATCACGCTTGATACCAAGACACTGATGTTCAACATGTTTGAGAACAGGGTAGAGGCTGTGCCTAATCGGTCTTTCATCATGTCTTGCAGTGCGACCATACCAAGCGTGGCACACACACCAATGAAGAATCCATTAAGTATTTGAGCAATCAGCATGCCTGTAAAACTGGTGGTTGATAGCATAACAAGAAAGAACATGGCACCAGATGTCACGCCAAGTGTCATTACTCTGGTTGTGCTTAGTTTTTCAGCCATTTTACCTGCCCCAAGCATTACAGGGATCTCGCAAGCTGCTGCCATACCAAACATTAAGCCTAACCAACTCACATCCACTTGCAGCTCTTGTGAAAGATATAGAGGCATACTGGTGATGTACAAGTTGTTGGCAGAAAACGCACACACAATAATGAAGCAATAAAGAATTACCATACGACCTAACGGTTTATGCTCAACAACAGCCGCTGTTCGTTCTTCTTTTGTCACCACGTTATCAGGGATCAACTTAGCGATGATGAGTATCGCGATAGAGACCGTAATGGCAGAGACCACAAACGCCGCACTAAAGCCAAATTGTGCTTTAAGCATGAACGCCGCAGGTGGACCAAATACCCATGCAATGGCAAGGCCTGCACGCATTTTGGCTAAAAAACTGGTGCTGTTAGCGACGTGTCTGTCACCGTATTCTCGACCTAGAGCAAACAGTTGACCAAAAGAAGCGCCACTGACGCTACCGAAGACCACGGCCATCGTAATCGCTAACCAATAATCACGAATAACGGTAAAACTGGCGACTAAAATTAAGTAACTTGCTAACGAGACAATCAGAATGGTTTTACGGTTCCAATGCGTGTCTGAGCGCTTGGCAATAAACTGAGACACGATCACAGAACTGCTGACAGCGAGCGTCATATACAGACTTAACATCATTGGTGATGCGCCCAACTCCTCTACAATAAACAAGCTCGATAGTGGGTAAAAAAACGCACTACAAAGCCCAGTAATAAAGGCGATAAAAATAAACAAAAATGTCTTCTTGTTTTGCGGCATAGTGAAGCTCCAGTGTACGAAATAGAATGTGGTTGAACCGTTTTATTTAGGCGTAGTCTACTCAATGATGAGGACGGGTATTGATGTTATTCGAGCTACCTCTAATACTATTCAGTCATTTTGCTCTCTTTCTTTGACAGGTGACGCTTACACGATTAGCCTGAGAGTGATTTATTTCGAGTGGTATTAACCGTTAAGGCCAAACATGAAACCATTTAAAGAACACGTGCAAAATGTACCTAGTTTTGATTGGAAAGTAAGAGAGTTTCATTGTCGTGTAGAAGATAATGAGTTTGCGTGTTCTTGGCATTATCATTCTGAATATGAATTGGTGCTGTATTTAGATCCTGATGAGGCATTTCAAGGCAGTTATTTTGCAGGGGATGCGATTGGCGATATCCATCATAATTCTCTGCTTCTTTATGGTCCGGGTTTACCTCATATGGTGGCGGTACGAGGTGTAAAATTAGAGCAATCGAAGCATCACACGGTAATTATTTGGTTTGCTCACCATTGGGTTGAGCGCTTAATGATACTGATCCCTGAAGCGAGAAACCTCAAGCGCTTATTAGATAATTCAGCTTATGGCTTATCGTTTAGCCCAGAAACCGCACATAAGATGTCAGAATTATTAAAACAGGCTAATACGTTAGATCGTCATTTGCAGGCGATAAAAGTGATTGAGATATTGGTTAGCCTTGCTGATGATTCCAAAGCCAAAAAGCTATCAACCACACCTTATCGAATTAAGCCGCTTTCCGATGATTCTGAATTAAACCATCGAATTGAGCGAGCAACTCGTTATATAGAAACGTATTATGGTGATGCAATTAAGATCTCTGATTTATGTCAGCGACTTCATATGAGTGAGAGCTCGGCTTATCGAATGTTTGAGAAGCATTATGGAATGAGTTTTTCTGACCATCTAAAGCAATATCGTATTGGTAAAGCGTGTGAGCTGTTAGCGAGTACTAACTTTCCTATCGCATTAGTGGCAGAAAAGACGGGGTTTAAAAATATATCTAACTTTAATCGCCAGTTTAAAGAGTTAAAAATGATGACGCCGACTGAGTTTCGACGTCGATTTAATTAGGGATTTCTTCAGAGATATCGAGTAGGAAGCGAAATGAATTTAAATTTTATCAAGCATTTTTTAGCGGTATATGACTTTGGTAGCGTGACAAAAGCCGCTGATCATTTGGATATTACCCAGCCTTCAATGAGCAGTGCGATTAAAAAATTTGAAGAGAGTTACGGGCAACCGTTATTTTTAAAAGTAGGGCGATCTCTAGAGCCAACCGATGCCGCCCATTCATTAGCCTATCAAGTTAGACCTATCATGGAGCAACTGGTGGTGGCATTAGAGTCCCCACGTCGTTTGATAATCAGCGCGCCAGAAATCGTATTGCAATCTCTGCCTGATATGGACGATGCCTTACTGACAGAAAGCCCTGCGGTTGAATATCAAATGCTCGATAAGATTCGCTCAGGTGAGGTGGACATATTAATTGATGATATTACCGTGACGGACTACACCTTTGTGAGTGAGAGTTTAGGTAAGCTAGATATTGCTTTTGCGTGTCGATGCGATCACCCAAGCATTACGGGAAACTCATTAAGTTTAGAGCAATTTAACCAAGCTGAGCATGTTATGCTTAAATTGAAAAACGAGAACATGGGTGCATTTGAAACCCGTCCTGATGAGATATTTGAACGCAATATCGTTCGTGAAGTGAGTGGGCCATCTAATTTATTGTTGAGCGTGAGAAATACGGATGCGATCTGCATTGTTGCTGAAAGTATGTTTGGTTTAGCTCAAGAGCTCGGTTTAAAAGTATTAGAGTCACCTTTCCCACTCCAACCGTATGAAATAAAGCTTATTTACCATCGTCGTAATATAAGTAATAAAACGCATCAATATATACGTGAGCAGATTAAAGCTAGACTGAGTGAACTGCATCAATGAATACATAGATAAAAACTATGCATCGAATAGTCTACGACCAATAGTTTCTCGTTATCAAGCATCATAGTATTACCTGATTACAGTCTAATTCATTAATCTTTAATGAAAAATTAGGTTGATTCTAACTACAGGTAAACCGGAGTTATTTGATGAAAATTGATAAAGATGTTGTTATTCCTCGTACATTAATTGCCACTATTATCGCTGTTTTAATTATTGCCCCTAATGTAGGGTAAGTGTTTCTTATTTATATTTGAGATTTAATAACTGCTGTTATAAGCGTACTCTTGTTTCAATCGGTTTTTGAGGCGATTGAGCTTGTAAAAAGGGCAGAAGAAGTAACCCTATGACAGCGGCACAAGTCGAAATGGTGATAAAGAACCCTGTCCATCCATAGGTTTCTAAGATCATCGCTAATGGGTAGCCTGAAAGCGCTGCCCCCATATAAGCAAATAATCCAACAAACCCTGTAGCAGCGCCTGCCGAGTCTTTGTGTGAGCATTCCGCCGCAGCCATGCCAATTAACATTTGTGGACCAAAAACAAAGAAACCAACAGAAAACAACCCAGCAGCTTGAAACACAAAGTTAGTTAGCGGCATAAGCCATAACGCTGAAACAGAAAGGAAAATACCAATAGCGAACAAAATGTTCATTGGTCCACGATTGCCCCCAAAGAGCTTGTCCGATCCCCATCCTGCAACAAGAGAGCCTACAAAACCGCCAATTTCAAATAGAGATAATGCGGCATTCGCATTAATTAAGCTGTAGTTGTGCTCTTCTGTGAGATACAGGTTTCCCCAGTCATTTACAGCTGTTCTTACGATGTAAACCAATACATAGCTAAAAGCGAGTAACCAAATGTACTTATTACTAAACACATAGGTTTTTAAAATCTCTCGATAGCTTAGCCCTTGACCATGGTTTTCTTGTGCGAGCTCTAGTGGATCGTTACGCCATTTCCCCACACTAGGTAAGCCCATGGTGGTGGGTTTATCACGTAGACGCCAACATACAATCAGTCCAATTGCGACACCAATCATACCCGGTAAGATAAAACCTTCTCGCCAGCTGTAATGAAGGGTTAAATAGCCTACAAGAATAGGAATTAACGCTCCACCGATGTTGTGTGCTGTGTTCCATATTGCCCAACGGAATCCTCTTTCAGAACGAGAGTACCAAGTGGTGAGGAGCTTTGAGCATGAAGGCCAACCCCATCCTTGAAACCATGCATTAAGTACCCATAGAGAAATAAAAGCCGCTAATGAACTAGAGAAGCCAAAAGCAATATTAATCAGTCCGGTGGCAATTAATCCTAGTCCCATAAAATAACGAGGGTTAGAGCGATCAGAAATGGTGCCTGAAAGAAATTTTGATAAGCCGTACGAGATATAGAAAAGAGTGCCGATTAAACCGAGATCACCTTTATCAAGCCCTAAATCTGTGATCATAGCAGGAGCGGCGTAGTTAAAGGTTTTACGAGTAAAGTAAAAACCAGCATAACCAATGTACATGCCGATCATGATATGTAAACGCCAATAGCGATAACTTTCGTTTACTTGAGTATCACTAAGTGTGTTGTCATTTGATGTGGTTGAGCGTAAAAATCCAAACATAGTCATACTCACATTTTTGGTAGTGCAATGCTAATTTGAGTGCCAGAAATAGAGGCGTTGGAATTGATGATCATTTTCCCTCCAAGTGCTTGAACTCGCTCTTGCATGCCTCTTACTCCCATTCCATTCATCAAATCTTGAGTTTTAAATCCAATGCCATTATCCGTAATAAAAAGACTGACTTGTTCATCAAGAGTAAGATCGATCCTAATTTCACTGGCTTGTGCGTATTTATAAGCGTTATTGAGTGATTCTTGGCATAAGCGGAAGATAGTGACTTTAAGCGTATCGCTTAAGCATGAATAATCACCTTGCCAGTTCAGTTGTATATCGACGCCGTGATCGGAAAACTCCATTTCACGGATGAGTTGCTCAACGGATTCTTTTAAATCCAAATCATCCAACATTTTGGGTCTTAGTTTGGTTAATAATCGCTTGGTTGTGTCATAGACATTGAGTGAGAGTGTTTCGATAGTATCGGCGCAACGAACACTCATCTCAGCGGCATCAATGCGTTTAATAATGCTCGCTTGAGTGCGAATCGCAGTGATGTTTTGACCTATTTCATCATGTAATTCACGTGCAATATCACGACGAACCGATTCTTCCGCAGTAATTAATTGGCGTGATAGGTTTTGATTACGAGACAGTTCACTACGTAATTTTTGGTTGAGATCTTTCTGCTTTTGAACCGCTAATCCAAGTAAAATACCCGTAATGGTTTGTGCTGAAAGTGATAAAAGTAAATCGGTAATTTCAAGTTTAGATACACCACTGTGAGCTGCAATTAATGCCACACTATTAAATAATGTCGCTAGTAAAGCTCCTTGCCACCCATATCGTACCGCAAGCAAAATAATCGGAATTGCCATACAAAAAGGAGCGAAGCGTCTTAACTCATCAGGCAAACTCGTTTGTATTAAAATGCTAGCAACCAACAATAGACTGTATAAAGCGATGTGACGTATTTTAAATTCAACAGCGGTATTGATTAGGTGGGAGCTAAGCGGTGCCCATTTATTTTGAAATAGGTAGTTCCACACTAAATAGCACATCGGAACCAGCATTAACCCGCCTGTAATACTCACAAGCCATACCATGTAAATGGACGGAACGTGAGAGCCCACAACCGCAATATTGATGAGTGCGGTGATCATAATGACGCTTGCCATGATGAGAAGATGACGGTTTTGATCGCCGTAGTAATACCGTTTTGCAAACCATGTAATGGGAATACTTAAGGCACTAGCAATAAGAACGGTTAGCCATTGTGGTTCATCAAGTAGTAGAGCTAAAGCGATGGTTAGCCCCCATTCTGCAATGTAAATCGCAGGCCAATAGGAAGGGCGAGTGTGCAGAGTCATTCCTAAGCGTAGAGAAAAGGGGAACAACAAAATGGCGAGCTCAGGGTCATTAATAAAATAATAGGCAATGACCCATAAACAAAACCAAGCACAAGCGGCCATAAAAGCACCGCATAGTGATGTTGCGAAATAGGAGCGCATTAGTATGAATCTTGAGTAAAGAGTTTAGCCAGTTCAACGTTATTTTTTACGTTAAGTTTATCCATTGCATTGGCGCGGTGAACATGGACGGTTTTATGACTAAGCCCTAATTCAATGGCAATGGATTTTACGTCTAATCCAGTTGCAAGTAATTGACAAACTTCGTTTTCACGTCGAGTTAGGTGATTTAGTGCGGTTTTGTTTTTGACAGGTGTTGCCAGTTTAATCGCAATATCTGGCGTAAGGTAACAACCGCCATTAGCACTGGTTCTTACCGCTTGAATGAGTTCATCAGGGCTACAGCGCTTACTTAGGTAACCTTTTGCTCCCAACTCTAATGATTTCTCAACCATGGCAGGAGAATCATGCACACTGAGCATAATGCTAGCAATGCCAGATGGAATATCTTCTAACAGGCTTAATCCACTCTCATCTTGCATTGAAATATCTAAAATGACGACATCAGGATGGCAACTTGGTAGTCCACGACGTGCCTCTGCTGCTGAGCTAAATTCCCCAACGACAGAGATATCTGATTCCAAGCTAAGTAATTGAGCGAAACCAGAGCGGACAATGATGTGGTCATCAACAAGTGCAACATTAATCATGATAAGTAACCAAAATTGGGAGTGAAAAGCAAAATAGCCCCAATGGGAGCGACAAGAATATAAATATAAGGTGGGGTAATGATACTGAATTGAGAGCGCTATTGGTATGATCTCGCGCGCTTTAGCTAAGTAAAGCGCGCGAAAGTATTACGCTTGTTTTGCAGCTAGGTGCATTTTTTTAGCGTGACGGATTTTCTTCTCTTCGGCGATAGCGACAAACACAAGTAAGAAAATACAGATTGCAGCAGAGGTATCTAACGCTGCAAATGTGCCTTTCCAACCGGTTAAGCCAAAGATAGGAGTACCATCTGCAATCATACCAAGGCCTAGTTTTGCAAAGCTGTCACCAATTAAGTAAGCGAAAGTACCTTTCACACCATCGGCAACACTGATGGCTTTTTTAGGAACAAAACCAACCGCAGCAACACCAATTAATAATTGAGGACCAAACACTAAGAAACCAAGTACAAACAGAGAAGCAAGGTACATGAACTCACTGGTCGCGTGTTGGTAAAACTCTAGTGACACAATGATTAAACCAAGAGATACACAAGCAACCAAAGCTCGACGACCATTAGCAAGGTCAGATAAATAACCCCACATTAATGTGCCAACAAGAGCGCCGACTTCGAATAACGTAAAGCCTGAAATAGCGGTTTCTTTTGATAGACCTAACTCTTGATAAGCGTAAACCGTAGACCATTGATCGATACCAATACGAACAATGTATAAGAAAATATTCGCAAAGCAGAGTAACCAGATCACTTTGTTTTTAAGTACATACTCAACAAAGATCTCTTTTTTCGTCATTTGATTTTCTTCAGCGGCAGTATCTTCTTCACTGATTTCTTCATCAAAAAGCTCTTCAACTTTACCTAAGCCATACGCTTCAGGAGAGTCATTACCAAAGCGCATACCAA
Source organism: Aliivibrio fischeri ATCC 7744 = JCM 18803 = DSM 507 (assembly GCF_023983475.1). NCBI lineage: Bacteria > Pseudomonadati > Pseudomonadota > Gammaproteobacteria > Vibrionales > Vibrionaceae > Aliivibrio > Aliivibrio fischeri. Next base: position 161,542 of record NZ_CP092713.1, on the reverse strand, counting down.
TAAAGCCGACAATGATTGCAATGATCGATGGGAATACGAACATACCAATAACGTTGCCATCAAATAGGTAGTTTGCACCAAATAGAGCAACACCTGCCGCACCAGCACCACCAACGTTGTGTGACATATTCCAAAGGCCTAAATATGAACCACGTTTATTACGAGGCGTCCATTTAGTGATGGTTGAGTAACTTGAAGGACCACCTGTACTTTGGAAAAAACCACTTAACGCATAGAAAGCCACCATCATGAATAGACTCGCGCTGCCGCCACCCATACTGAAGCTAAAACCTAGCATCGCTAGACCAGACAGAATAAGCATGAAAGGTAAGAATTGTTTGGTGTTTTTACCATCGGCATAGTAAGACACCACGGTTTTACCGATACCGTAAGTAATTGAAAAGCCAAGACCAATCAGACCTAAATCAGTCATTGATAATCCGTACGTTGAAATCATGTCGTTTTGTGCGACATTGAAGTTTTTACGGATCAGATACATGGTTAAATAACCAATAAATACAACTAGGTAAGACTGTAGGAAAGGCTTAAACCACATTTTTCTTCGTACTTCTACCGGAAGATCTAATGTTGGTTTTCTAACCTGATCTAAGAACTTTAACATTGTGAACTCTCTTATAATCTATAAGGATATGCACGGAGTGATGTGCTCCATACTCTCTTTGTTATTTGACGAGAGAATAGTAAGGAGTCTAAAAAGCGACCGCATGAGAGAGGGTCTTAGAATAACTAGGAAAAATTCCTAGAAATTGATGAGGGATATAGAAAGCGTGAAAAAGCTCACATTGTGTATGATTCTGTTGGGTATTGTTTAAGTGGCTAGTTGAGTGTGTTAAAGGATGGATAAATAGGCATTTCCATCCTTTAAAATATGGATTTTCTATATACTAATTTATTATCTATTCAATTACTTCAGAGGACGTAATATCTTGTTCTAAAGGGCATTGAACGTCGATTAATAACTCATTAAGCTCTGTTGGACAAAGCATTTGCTCTTTTGTGATAGAAAATTTGGCCGCCATAATTTGATTGAATAAGTTCCAATGTTGCAATAATAGTTTTTCTTGGTTATTTGCAAATTGCGGCCAGGTTTCAGACATCATTGGCGTTAAGCTAGAAGCCCCATGAGAAAAGATCAGCATTTGCCATTTTGTTTCCCATATATCAAGTTTACTTTCTGGATTTACCTGATTGTATTCTTCAAACAGATCTCTAAATATCGCTTCAAATTCACACTTGGTTTTTAAGAAATATTCAAGTAATGCATTGTCATCTTGGCGGATCGCATCAGCAATCATTTTGATTGGCTGTGGATTCATTAGTGTAAATGCAGACAATTTAGTGATGAATAAGTAAATGCGATAGCTTGGTGTTTTATCTGTTGGAAGAGAAGCTATTATTGCATGTAAATAAGCTTGCATATGCTTATCGCAAGCATCACAAATCGCCTTCCAAATCATATCCTTACTACCAAAGTGATGACGAATAAGACTATGGGATACGCCTGCTTTTTCACTGATATTACGCAGTGATACTCGTTCATAACCTAACTCACCGAACATCGTTGCCGCAACCATTAAAATTTGACATTTCGTTTGTTCAGCAGCTTCGTTACTTCTTTTTCCCTGCTTTTTTTCGGTCATTATTCGCCCTTAGTTTTATGCATTTATTTGTTGCTAATTACTTTGGAATCTGAACAGCCAATTCTGATTTCGTATTCAAGCATACCAATTTCATCGCCTAACGCGTACTTAAAAATGTACTTTTCAATTATTTTACTGCACAAGTGTAAAATATATTGATCTACTTCAAATAAAAACTATACTGCACAGGTGTGTAGTAAATAATATGAGTGGAGAATATTGTGCGAAAACAAAATATAAAACGCACATTCCTAGGTGCTGTAATAGCATTGAGTTTGTCAGGAATGCTTACTGGTTGTGAAAAAGCAGTATCAGAAACAACGGATCAAACGATTAAACCAGTAAAATTGTTGTCAGTTAAAGATCTTGCTATGGCAGATTCTGATGCTTTTCTGGCGCGCATTGATGCGACGTATCGAGCGCAGCTGTCATTTCAAGTGGGCGGTGAAGTTTCTGATCTCAAAGTAAAAATGGGACAGGCGGTAAAGAAAGGTGAGTTATTAGCATCGTTAGATCCAAACGATTTACAGTTGGCGTTAGATGCCGCTAATGCTCAGTTTTCATTAGCAAAAACACAATGGACTCGCGCTAAGAGTTTGTATAGTAAGAAATTGATAAGTACTAATGATTACGATCAACGTGAAACGCAATATCAAGCAGCATTAGCTAATTACGAGCAAGCGAAAACAGATCTAAGTTATACCGAAATTCATGCGCCGTTTTCAGGCATTATTTCTTACACCTATGTAAAACCACATCAGATCGTAGGTGAAAAACAAGAGATTTTAAATCTTATTGATAATTCAACACTGGATGTATCAGTAACATTACCAATCAGTTATGTGGACTCTATTTCTATTCCAGCACTCATTAGCAGTGATATGTGGGTCACCATGGATAATGAACCTAATAATGAGATAAAAGGTAGATTTAAAGAGATTTCCACTCAGCCTAATTTAGATACGAACAGCTACGAAGCCATTATCACTATGATGCTACCAGAAGGCCGTAATTTACTTACAGGTATGACAGGTCAAGTTCATATTCCAAAACAAAAAGGTTCTGACTATTTACAATTACCACAGAGTGCATGGGTTAATAAGAGTCTTAATCAAGGACAAGTGTGGTTAATGAACCAAGAGACGAAAACAGTAACGAAAACAACGTTGCCATTAAATGAGCAAGGATTAGTTATTTCTGGTTTACATGCAAATGATTATATCGTTATTGCGGGTGTTGATAGCCTTGTTGAAGGTCAAACTGTAAAAGCATGGCAGCGTGAGGAAGGTATTTAATGAATCGTTCATTATATTCATTACTTGTATTAACTCTGTTTATGTTAACTGGTTGCCAAGAAGAAAATACAACCGAACAAAGTAAACCACTTTATATTTCAGGTTTTACTGTAAATGCACCTGTGACTCAACAATTTCGTTCTTTCAAAGGGCAAGTTGTGCCTGCTGAGCAAACACCGATAGCGTTTCGAGTAACGGGTGAAATCGAAGAAGTGTTGGTTAAAGCCGGAGATGCGGTTAAACAAGGGCAACTGGTTGCAAAGCTAGAAGACAGTAAGGTAAAGCAAGCAGTTAATGATGCTAAGGCACAGTATTCGTTAGCATCAAAACAGTACCTTCGTGGTAAAGAATTGAACCGTCGAGCTATGATTTCAAAAGCTGAACTTGATGAGTTATTTGCGAATAGAGAGCTGGCTCAAGCGACGTATCGTGCGGCAAAAAATCAATTAGCTTATACCCATCTTGTTGCACCGTTTAACGGTAAAGTGCTTGATGTTTATAAAGAGCAGTTTGAACGAGCTGCAGCAGGTGAGCCGATTATGAATGTGTATCAAAACGATAAAGTGTACGTGCGTATTGATCTTTCAGATAACGTGTTAGCCATGATAAATCCTGAAACAAATCGAGATTCTTACCATCCGATGACAACGTTTGTTGGTTTATCAGACTCTTACTCTATGGAGTATTTGGAGCACACAAGCGAGCCAAATGCTCAAACTCAGACGTATGAAATGTATCTCTCTATGCCGCAACCTAATGTTGAGATCTTACCGGGAACTAGTGCAACAGTGAATGTTGATATGGTTGAAGCAGGGATCACTTCAATTGATGGTTATCAAGTGCCTGTGACGGCATTACAAGCAGGTCAAAAATCAGGTCTGTTCTATGTTTGGATCATACGTGATGGGCAAGCAACTAAAGTGCCTGTAACTATCCGAAAAATCAGTGGCGAAGGCGCGATTGTTTCTTCTGGTATCAAACAAGGTGATGTCTTAGCTAATTCAAATTTACGAAAGCTACGTGATGGTAAAAAAGTAATGCTAATGGAGAATCAACACTAATGAACATTGCTGAATATTCAATTAAAAATAAAGTCATTAGTTGGTTATTTATTACCATTTTAACGATTGGCGGTATTACCTCATTTCTTGATTTAGGACGCTTGGAGGACCCTGCATTTACGATTAAAGATGCAATGGTTGTTGCTACCTATCCAGGAGCAACGTCAAAAGAAGTGGAAGAAGAATTAACCTACCCGTTAGAAAAAGCGATCCGTAAATTACCTTATATTGATAAAATTACGTCGACCTCATCCAATGGCATGTCACAGATTATGGTGAGCATGAAAATGGACTATGGCCCAGATGAACTACCTCAAATCTGGGATGAAATGCGTAGAAAAATTAATGATTTAAAACCAACTCTGCCTCAAGGTATTCAATCTTTACAAATCATTGATGATTTTGGTGACGTGTTTGGTGTGATGATGATGCTTACTGGAGACGATTATAATTACGTTGAACTTAAGCGTTATGCTGACACATTAACTCGTGAATTAGAGCTTATTGATGGTGTTGGTAAGATCTCGATTGCGGGTGATCAACAAGAAATGCTGTTTGTAGAGATTTCGTTGGATCGCCTAGCTGCCCTTAATCTAGATATGAATACGGTTGCAGGTTTATTGAATCAACAAAACAATGTGGTTCAAGCAGGTGAAGTATTAGTGAATGGAGAAAGCTTAACGATTCGACCAAGTGGAACATTAACTACCGTTGAATCGTTGGGGGACTTGATCATCCATGGCCGTGATACTGGTAATCTTATCCGTCTAAAGGATGTTGCAACGATCACTCGTGGTTTACAAGAAAAGCCGGGCAACATTATTCGATTTAATGGTAAAAATGCCTTAAATATCGGACTATCTTTTGCATCAGGTGTGAACGTGGTTGAAGTTGGTCAACGTGTCCAAGAAGAGCTAACGTATTTAGAGTCGATCAAACCTGCGGGACTTGAGTTAAGTTATTTCTATAACCAAGCACAAGAAGTAGATACGTCAGTTCGTGATTTTATTATTAGTTTGGCGGAAGCAGTAGCTATCGTTATTGTCGTTTTATTGTTTGCGATGGGGATGCGAAGCGGCCTAATTATTGGTGTGGTGTTACTACTGACCGTGTTTGGTACGTTTATCTTAATGAGCTACAACAACATTGATCTTCACCGTATTTCATTAGGTGCGCTGATCATTGCGCTAGGGATGCTGGTTGATAATGCCATTGTAGTGGTTGAGGGGATTTTAGTTGGTCTCAAAAAAGGACGAACCAAAGTTCAAGCAGCTGCGGATATTGTAAAACAAACGCAATGGCCTTTATTGGGTGCAACAGTGATCGCGATTGCTGCGTTTGCTCCGATTGGTTTATCTGAAGATGCCACCGGTGAGTTCATGGGGGACTTGTATTGGGTGTTGTGTTATTCACTGTTTTTAAGTTGGGTAACTGCCATTACGATCACGCCATTCTTAGCTGACTTGTTATTAAAAGAAGAAGATAAAAACACAGGTGAAGAAGAAGACGCTTATAAAGGGTTCTTATTTACTGCATTTGCTTCATCGCTTAAGTTGGCGTTACGTTTCCGTTGGTTAACAGTGGCATCGCTAGTGGGTCTACTTGTTGTTGCAGTAATGGCGTTTGGTAATGTGAAGCAGCAATTCTTCCCAGCATCTAATACGCCAATGTTCTACGTGGATATGTGGATGCCAGAAGGTACAGATATTCGTGAAACTATCAAACAATCGGAAGCAGTAGAAAGTTACATTAGTAAGCAAGACGATATTGAGTTTGTATCCGCATCGATTGGTCAAGGTATGCAGCGTTTTGCTTTGACTTATCAACCAGAAAAAAGCTATGAAGCGTATGCACAATTTCAGATCCGAACTACAGATCGTGAATCGATGTTTGGTTTATTAGAGAACTTAACCAATTCATTAGATAAGACGTTTGATAAACCGACATTCCAATTCAAAATGATGGAATTCGGCCCGTCTCCAGCATCAAAAATTGAAGTTCGAATTTCTGGGCCAGATCCCCAAATCTTACGTAACTTAGCTACAGATGTTGAAGATATTATATTAACGGACCCAGGTTCGAGAAATATTCGACATGATTGGCGTGAACGAACAAAAGAACTTACGCCGATATTTAATGAATCAAAAGCGCGTCGTTTAGGTATTTCAAAAGAAGACTTATCGAACACATTACAAATGGCGTTTGGTGGTTCTACGTTAGGTATGTTGCGTGATGGTACTCATACATTACCGATCGTGACACGTTTACCAGAGTCAGAACGTGTGGATTTTGAATCTTTACAAAACGTAAAAATCTGGAGTCCATCGCTTCAAACTTATATTCCAGTAGATCAAGTCATTGATGGAGTAAATTTAGATTGGAGTGAACCGCTGATTCAGCGTCGTGATAGAAAACGTACGATCACAGTAATGGCAGATCATGATTTATTAAGTGATGATACTCCAGCAAGCCTGCTAGCGCGTATTCAACCAAAAGTGATGGAATTACCATTGCCTGAAGGGTATGAGATTACGTGGGGTGGTGAATATGAATCGTCTAAAGATGCACAGGAGTCTTTATTTGGTTCATTACCAATGGGCTACCTATTTATGTTTATTATCACCATGTTGCTATTTAACTCGGTTAAAAAACCATTAGTGATTTGGTTTACGGTTCCACTGTCTATTATTGGTGTGGCTTTTGGTTTACTTGGTACAAACATGCCATTTAGCTTTACGGCATTTTTGGGACTATTGAGCTTAAGTGGAATGATTTTGAAAAATGGTATTGTTTTGCTTGATCAAATCAACCTTGAATTGGCGTCAGGTAAAGATCCATACCTTGCTATCGTAGACAGTGCTATTAGTCGTGTTCGTCCCGTAAGTATGGCGGCATTGACGACAATTTTGGGGCTAATCCCATTACTGTTTGATGCATTTTTTAGCTCAATGGCGATTACCATCATGGCTGGTTTGGGTTTTGCTACCGTATTAACCTTAATTGTGGTGCCTGTCATGTTCGCTATTTTATTTAAGATCAAACCGACACAACAACACGCATAAATTAACACTGCCTTAGAGTGATTTTTATCTCACCAACCACAATAGCTAACGCGTTTATTGTGGTTGGTTTTTTTATTTTTATAATAAGCTCTAAGGTAGATATTTATTAGCACTATATTTTGAAGTATAACTCTGTATAATTCGCCGCCTATTCACCCTGTTTGAACAACCGATACTTAGGAACTCGTTATGATGACTGATGAAGAAAGAATTGAACTGCAACAAAACAACCCATTACACGGTCTTAAGTTAGAAACCTTGCTACAAGAGTTGGTTGATTTTTACGGTTGGGAAATTCTTGATACCGCAATGCGTTTGAACTGTTTTAATACGAACCCATCAATTGCAAGTAGTGTTAAATACCTAAAGAAAACAGAATGGGCGAGAGAGAAGCTAGAAAACTTCTACTTATACCGTTTTAAACGTATGCCACGCGCATCAAACCTAGAGTTTGATAAGCCGCCACGTTCACGCACATTCCCACATGGTCTTGAACCAAAAGAGCCAATGGAACTGACGGTTGATTCGATTTTGAAATCACAAGCAAAAGCGGCATCAGCGCATAAAGCTCGTACTTCTAATCGTGGTGGTAACTATCGCCGTTAAGAGATACGTCATTAATTGATGTGACTCTTTAGTTTGAACAAAATAAAAAAGCCAAGCAAGTATCTCAACTATTAGAGAATTCAAGCTTGGCTTTTTTGTGTTTATTATTTAACGATGCGTTGATTAGTATGTTAGTACTTACTATGGTTGCTGTTTAGTTGGTGCTAGCGCAATTTCACGAATACATACGTTTTGAGGTTGTTGGTAAGCAAAAGATACTGCACGAGCAATGTCGTCAGCAGCTAGTACGCCACCCATGCTTTCTTTCCATTCACCGTAACCGTCTTTAATTTCTTGAGAAGACGTATGAGATAGAAGTTCAGTCTCAACCGCTCCCGGTGCAATTGTTGTTACACGAACGTTTGATAAAGCTACTTCTTCACGCACGTTTTCAGAGATAGCGTGAACCGCAAACTTAGTACCACAGTAAGCAGCATGGTTAGGGAATGTTTTCTTACCAGCAATAGAGCTGATATTAATGATAGTACCGCTGTTACGCTCCATCATAGGTGCAAGAACTGCTTGCATACCATTAAGAAGACCAAGAACGTTTACATCAAACATGGTTTTCCACTCTTGTGCGTCTTGAGTGTCAATTTGACCAAGAAGCATTGCGCCAGCGTTATTTACGATAGCATCTACAGGACCAAACTTTGCTTCACCCTGAGCAATAGCCGCTTCAAAAGAAGCTTTGTCTGTTACGTCTACTTTTACTGATAAAGAGTTTGGTAAGTTAAGTGCTTCAAGACGGTCAATGCGACGAGCAAGAAGAAGTAGAGGATGACCTTCATCGCTTAAACGACGAGCGATTGCTTCACCAATACCAGAACTTGCACCTGTAATAACAACTAATTTTTTCATCTTCTATTTCCTCAATAAATTCAATAAGCAACGGGATTTAAAACCCTGTTTCGTTGCGATGGATGTATATTACTGCGACTCTTATTGTTGATATATAGTCATTTACTTGAAACTCTGTTGCTGTGCTGCAACAATAAGGCATCAATTACTACAGAGTTAACTATGATGATTAATCGCATTAACCTTACCGATATCCGTTCGTTTGTCCTTATTGCTCGCTTGGGGAATTTTACTAAGGCGGCGGAAACACTCGACGTATCTCGTTCTCATGTGTCACGCCAAATAAGTAGCCTAGAGAAACAAATGGGCGTGACGTTATTAATTCGTACAACTCGAACGCTACGTTTAACGGAAGCGGGTAAGCATTTTTATCATCAATGTGAACAAGCTCTTCATACTATAGATCAAGCTCTGCTTTCTGCTGTGGATGATGTTGAAAAGGTGCAAGGGGAGATAAAAATAAACTGTGTGGGCGGTTATTTAGGTGAGGTATTTTTAGCTGATATCGTTAATGCCTTTATGCAACAGTATCCAGATGTATCTATCAGTTTAGATTTTAGTAGTAATCGAGTCGATTTAATTGAAGAAGAGTTTGATATTGCTTTTCGTATGGGCAGTCTTGAGGATTCTGGTTTTGTTGCGAAGAAATTACTTGATATTGAGATGGGAACATTAGCCAGTCCAAAGTATTTACAACAATATGGTCGTCCTTCACATCCTAAAGAATTGCAGCAACATCATTGTTTAACAGGCTCTGTCCGTAAGTGGCATTTCCAATCTTTAGTTAATAAAGAACATTATGATGTCTCTATTAAAGGGAATTTACAGTGTAAAAATGGACGAGTATTGGTTGCTGGTGCCATCGCAGGAAATGGAATTATTCGAGTTCCACTGATTTATTGTCAGCAAGAATTAGATGATAAAAAGCTTGTGCAAGTATTTGAAGAGTGGGGAATTCCAACCGTTGACTTTTCTGCGATTTATCATCGAGATCGTTATCAGCCTAAGAGAATAAGAACATTTATTGATTTTGTGAAACAATATTCAGACTCTTTATTTACTTAAACATAATTACAATCGCCATGAAGCACACTTGAGTGAATCATGGCGTTTTATTGCTGGATAGTCTTATTCTTCCTCTGCTTGATATTCTAAAATATCCGCAGGTTGGCATTTTAAATGTTTGCAAATGGCTTCTAAGGTTGAGAACTTTATTGCCTTTGCTCTGCTATTTTTTAGCACAGATAAATTCTGTTCCGTGATACCAATTAACTGTGCTAACTGATTTGAGCGCATTTTCCGCTTGGCTAACATGATATCGAGATTTACAACGATAGGCATATATATTGTCTCTAGATTGTGAGTTCTTGTTCTTCACGAATAAGGCTTGCTTCTTCCATTACTTTTGCGATAACTCGTACGATTAAACCAATAACTAACATACTGATTTCGCTGTCTGAAATGTTAAAGCCTCCTTCCACATTATCTTCAGTATAAGAGAGTGCGATACTGAGAAGTATATCGGATAACACTTGAACAAATGGCATCATAATTAAGATGTTAGCGATTTTACGATACCTGATGGTGTTTTCAAGCGTAAATACTTGCCCTTTTTTGTATAAACGAAATAAAAGAATTAACTGCCATAGAATCGCACAGCTTAATAGTGTGGGTAGCATACTTGGTAGGTAACCTAGCATAGAACGTGAAAAAGAGAGTGGAAGAGTAACTTCAACAGGAAAAGTACTCTGGAATGATTGTGAGTTATAAAGAGTTGAAGCAAACCAAAGGACGGTATCCATTAATGGTAAAGCAACAAAAGCAAACCCAAAAACAATAAGCAGTTTTGAACTAAAAGATTGGATGTTATTTAAATTATTCATGGTGTTTCCCATTCAGTGTGTGTGATGAGAATATATGCCTATTCAAAATAAATAACAATAATTATTTATCGTTTTGCGATAAGTTTTTATCGCTATTTGCTTTGTAAATGTTAACGCTTTAATTTTCCTGCTCTTAATTTCTTGATTGAATCGCTCATTTTTCAAGTATTTATTAGTAATTTTATCAATAATTGTTAGTATACAATACAAAGGATTGTTAATTATATGTTTCGGTGTTGTATGAGTGTTCGATTAAAACTGATTTTATTTTTGTTGGTGTTGTTTTCTGTGGCTATTGCGAGTTCTGCTTTGACATTTAAGCTTGAATCTTATGGAGAAGAGAAGCTTGCATGGGTAATTCATACTCATAATGTTATTACTAATTCAGAAAAATTACTGAGTAGTATGAAAGATGCAGAAACGGGTCAGAGAGGTTTTTTATTGACCCAAGAGATTCATTATTTGCAGCCTTATTACACAGGAATCGCTGATTCCAAGCAGCTATTATCTACTTTGCAAGAGTTGACAAAAGACAATCAAAAGCAACAAGAGGCTCTTAAATACATTGAAAAATCAATGGCTCTTAAATTTGAAGAACTTGCTGCTACCATTGATTTTGTTCAACAAGATCAATTGCCTAAAGCCTTATCTCTTGTCAAAGAAGATAAAGGTAAAGCTTATATGGACGATTTAAGAGAAGATTTGAATCAATTTACTAATATTGAATTGTTGCTACTAGAGCAAAGAAAAGGCGACTTTAAAGAGAATCGCAGTCAACTTGTTACGTTAATTAAGATGCAAATACTCTTTTTAATCTTTTTGGCAATTGGTTCTATTTTCTTTATGAAGCGTAATGTATTTGACCCATTAAAATTATTGCTATTTAGTACGAAGAAAATGCAAAAGGGCCATAAGCTTGATATTGCGGATATCGTCGAGAAAAATGAAATGGGTAAGTTATTATCTGCTTTCTATCAAATGAATGAAGTCGTTCATGAAAAGACAGAAGCATTAGCTTACAAAGCGCATCATGACGAACTTACTGGGCTTAAAAACCGTAGTATGGTTAATACTGAACTACAAGCAGCACTTCATCAAGCAGCAAAAACCAATACGAAAGTCGCCGTGTATTTTCTTGATTTAAATAAGTTTAAAGAGATTAATGACACATTAGGCCATGATATCGGTGATGAGGTTTTAAAGAAAACAGCTCAACTGTTAACTGAGACGGTGAGAAGTCGTGATAATGTATTCCGTCTTGGTGGGGATGAGTTTTTAGTTATTGGTCAAGGTATCGCCCAATGCTCTGGAGTGAAAAAGTTAACCTCGAAACTATTAGAGCAGTTTAAGTTTCCCGTAAATATCGGCTGTGAACCTCTATCTATTTCTCCTAGTGTCGGTGTTGCTATTTATCCAGATGACAGCATTGATGGCGAAGAGCTAATAAAGTTTGCTGACATCGCCATGTATGAGGCTAAAAAAGATAAAGGCAACTCATATAAAGAGTTTGCCCCTATGATGCTTAAACGAGAAACGGATTGATTTCTTTTGCTATATGGTAACGATTTTTTCCTGAAAGTTTAGCTTGGTACATGGCCTTATCGGCTTTTTCTAGAGCCTCTTCTAATGGAGTCTGATCGTTACCAGACCAGTAGTATGCACCAATACTTGCAGATACATAAGGAGTGGCTCCATTAATATTAATAGGGTAGCTAATTGCATTTAAGATACGCTGCAAAATAGCATTAATTTCTTGAGTTGCTACCCTCGGATTTGTTAAGTACAAACCAAGTAAAAATTCATCGCCAGATAGACGAGCGACAAGATCGTTTTCAAAAACATTATTGGTCAAACGTTGTGAAATGATTTTCAATAAATCGTCACCACATTGATGCCCATAAGTATCATTTACCGCCTTAAATCCATCTAAATCAAGGAAGATTAGATAAACGGATTTCTGTTTTTTATGTGCATTAAGTAGCTGTTTATAAGCATTTTGACGGTTAGCTAATTGTGTTAATCCATCATGGTTGGCTTCAAAGTTAAGGCGCTGAAGCTCTTTTACTTGAGTTTGGTCATTAAGTGATATTACAAATGACTCTACTTTATTATCGCCATTTTTGATTAACTTAATGGTTAGTAAACAAGGCAACCAATGTGATTTGTTAGCATGTTTTCTTGAAAAGAACGGACTTGTAACGTCTGTTTGAAGTTTAAAATAACCTACTTTTAGCACCTGCTTTAATACCGATGTATTGAGCTCGATAGGTTGACGTAAATGAAGCTGATTTAGATTGGTGATGTTTCCAAACGTTTGAATAAAGGCATTATTTTTAGTCTCTATTACCATTTTTCTTGTTACAACAATCACTGAACTTGGGTTTTGGTCAAAAATCATTTCAGCCATTCGTTGACGCTGTTCAATGAGGTAACGTTGGCTGATATCTTCTATGTGCACTAATGAGTTATTTTCACCAGCAATCGGGTAAGTCGATATTTGATATTGTTGCCCTGTACCTTGGTGGCGAAGGGTTGTTGGTTCTAATCGTTGATGCATTTCGATGCATTCACGAAGCAGAGTTAATCGGTTTATTGGTTCAAAATCAGACAATAAATTTTCAATATGCTGCTGATTAAGAGATGTCATTTCATCATTATTTAGCTGAATTTGAGGCAACAATAAACGAGCTGCTGGATTATGATAAATTACTTTTTTATTAGGAGAGACAACTAATAGTCCTTGATCAAGTGAATCTAACACTTGATTAATGTAATGAGTTTTATCTTCCAGTCTTTGAAACGCTAGTGTTAATTGAGAGTCACGTTGACTTAAGTTATCAAGCATTTCATTAAAGCAATGAGTGAGCTTTCCAATTTCGTCGGGGTGAACAATATGCAGCCTTTGTTCTGTTACCCCTTTTTTGATAACTGTTTGCATTGAATTGAATATAGACAATAAAGGCGTGGCAATTAATCGGTGTACTCTGTGTGCAAAGAATAACGCTAAAAGTGAGAAGATAACCGTAGTAATTAAGAAAATGGTTAAAATCTGGTTGCGTTGTTCAAACATGCTGTCTTTTGAGGCCCATACTGTCAGATTACCAAGGTGTTCATTATCTAATGTTATTGGGTGTGTAATTGCAAAAAAGACTGAGTGTGAACATTGGATATCTCGTTCGTGCCATGAACAGTTTTCAGGTAAGTTATCTAATTTTGCGAAAGGTTCGCTATTAACATGCTCAACTCGAGCAGCGATCACTTCAGGATCAAAGGAAAGTGCATTCATTTGATCTAAACCTGTTTGTTGGTCATTAAAGATCAACGCACCAGATAGATTACTAGCAATACCCTGAGCGAGAATAGACGTACGAGTGTATAAATTAGCACTATGAGTTACTCCCATAAAATGAGCAACACTTGCCCCTAGGATCATTGTACTAAGGGTCAGTAATGTCCAAATAGGGTAGATGACTTTTTTACGTAACGGCAAAGCGCTGAACCATTGAAGTATCATAATGACCCCTCATTGGTTGCTATTTCAGATACAGATAATAATTGTGAACGAAGAGAAAGCTCTGTTGGCTTAATATTATGTAAACTGATCAAAGGTTTAATTCTATTATTTACTTTAATGAAGGCAATCATTCCACCAGCTGTAATAAACGGCTGGCCATCACCGATTAACAATGCGTGTGGTTGCAAGATTTTAAATGTATTGATAATGCTAGGGTCTTGGGTCGAGAGATAAATGATATGGCACGTTTCTCGTTCGAGATCTTTTACGGACGAATAGGGAATATAGTTAGCTTGTGCCGGTTTTTTGGTTATCAATGTTTGTAATGTATTACTAACATCTAGATCTAATTCACTGCAGAAATTAAATTGTTTATTGCTTGGGGTGAACTCACCCCAAGAGGTTAAAAAAGCAAAACGAAATAAATAAACCGCTTTCAAATTATGATCTTGAATGTTGTTATCGTCAGCTTTGAGATTAAAACTTAAAAGTAAAAGCAGCAGGCAGCCTATTACTTTAGAGCGAAGCCCATAAAATAACGGTGTGGATGAGTTGGCCTGTGCTTTTGTTTTGGACATTGTTATATAAAATTCCAACTTAATTCAGCATAATATTGAGTACCATTTGCAAATGGTCCAAATTGTTCAGGGTATTCTTTTAATTGGTCACTACCTAGGTTCTCAGCACTTAATTTTATGCTTGGCCATGTTGGTTTATGTTGCCAATTAATCGACATATCAACCGTAATGACTTCTGGCCAGATCGTATAATCGTCACCATAAGATTGATATGCTTGAATTAATGCTTCGTCAGGTTCTGATGCTGAAACATAATTCACTACTGATGAAACCCAGACTGTCGGATGAATATCCCACATCACGTGCAGTGTGGCATAGTGATTAGGCGTATTTTCTAGGTCTAAAATAGGCAATTCATTTGAACTACAGATAGAGCCGTTACAATCTCCCTTGATTGTCTTATAGCTGTAATTGGCATTGATTTGTAAGACATCGATTGGTTGCCATTGGATGCTCACTTCTCCTCCCATGGTTTCTTGGGATAGAGGATCAACTAATTGAGCAAACATATCATCAATAATTGTGCCGCTAGAATGCTCAGAGCTATCAGGTGTAAAGTATCGATTTCCTCCTAGGCCTTTATAAGCTCTAACATTATCATGTTGACTATAGAATAGACTTAGACTTACTTGGAATTGATTATCTTGCCAATAACGGTAACCAATTTCATACGTATCGACAGATTCCATTTCTAAATCGCGATTACCTAAGTAATGATAGGACATCATGTAGTCATAATAATTGACACTACCATCAGGGTTGACGGTATAAGCGCAACTACTGCAATAACTGTTTTCTTGAAACTGTGTATCTAATTCTAAACGAGAAGGTGTAATAACTGCTCGGCCCCAGCCCATCCATAAACGTTGGTTGTCCGTTAATTTTTGTAATGCACGAATTTGAGGTTGTGAGTACCACTCTTCAGTGATATTGGCATATTGAATACGATTACCTAGTGTGATTTCTGTTGAATCAGTCACATCAACTGCCCAGTTTGCATAAAAACCATAGCTTTGATTTAGGAATTTATGATCATCAATGGTGCGAATATAAGGAGAGAAGTATTGTTCTTTTTCAGAGAATTGAGCGTACTCTTCGTCAATAATACGGGCATTCGCACCAACTGTTAATATCCCCCAATCTTGAGTATTAAAGGTGTAACGAGTATCAAGATCAATACGAGTAAAACTTGCAGGTTCATTGGTGCTATCAGATTCACTATGAGTAACCCATAGTTGGTTTTCCCATTGGTTACCGTTTAGTTTTTCGTGAAGATATTGGAAACCAATAAATAACTCTTGTGAGTTCATTTCAGTTAAAAATACATCATAGTCATTTTTATGTGTTGCAGGCTCAAGAAAAGCAGGGGTATAAGTTAACCACTGATAATCTTCACGAGACTGGATCCCGCCAAACTGAACAGAAACCGTATTTTGTAGGTTTTGGTAATCAGCACGCATACCAAAGCGTTCTGTTAATACTTTTAAATGCCTAAGGTCTTCAAAGTGCTTATCAGTGTCAGTAAACGGAGAGTGTTGCAGTGATTCAATATAGCCTGATAAATGCGTGTTTTCGCTAATTTGGCCGCTGTGGTGAGCTTTAAATTCTTTGTAGTCAAAATTACCTGTCGAAGCACTTAGTTGTGCTTTCGGTGCACTTTCTGCATCTTTTGTGATGATATTTACGACACCATTAACCGCATTTCCTCCCCACATTGTACCAACTGGGCCTAACACCACTTCAATACGGTCAATACTATCTAGGCTGACAGGTAGAGTATCCCAGTTAACACCTGAGTACATTGGGTTAACGGCACTTCGGCCATCAATCATGACTAAAAGCGTATTATTTTCACCTTGGTTTTTACTGCGAGCTGAAACGGTCCAGTCGTAATCGGAAAATTTGGTAACATGAAGCCCTGGTGCAAGAATCAAGACGTCGGCAATAGAGCGCGCGCTAGAACGCTCTATCTCTTTCGAAGTAATGACATGAACAGAAGCAGGAACATCTGACAGACTAAGTGATGTTTTGGTGGCTGTGACGACTTTCGTATCGGCTAGTGATTCAAGCGGCATATTGAGTAATGCATCAAGATCATCAAATTCATTATCTATGTTTGCGATAACGGGTGAAGATAGAAAGATACATAAAGCATACAAAAATGGAGCACGAGATAGTATCGACATGATATTGAACTAACACCAAACATAGTTGAGATAAATACAAGGTATTAAGTAAATACCCATTTTGTATATTTTGATGCAATTCTTAAGTTTAAGATAATATTAGGAAAGAGATTTACGAGTTAACTCTGTATTTGTGTAATTTATTTCATCATATGGATGTGAAATAAGAATGTAATAAAAACACATTATGAGTTAATAAAAGAATATTGGTGAACTAAGTCACCTTTTGTTGTGTATTAAATCATGATTCATCAAAAATAAAATAAATATCTAATCACACTTTAAAGCTTGTCAATTGTTCAAATGTGATTGTAATCATAGAAAATAATTTTAAATATTTATATTAATTTGTGGGGTATATCAAATTTAATCTATTGAAATGTAGCAAAACTAAAATTTGTATAAATATTACTTATTTGTTTTGTGAGATTTGTTCTTTCTTTCCTATTGACTGTAATTATTTTGAGTTATCGATCACAAAATGTCATCTATTGCCGACTGCCATCTTCTATATTGATAATAGTTCTATCAAATACAGACCAAGAAGAAGGCTCGCTCATGCTATACGATTTAATTGATCATGATTTAATTGATGTTGTTAATCACGATATTGATGCGTGGGAAGACGCAGTAAAAACAACAACGCGTTACTTAGAACAAAAAGGGTACGTAACGGCAAATTATGCCGATGCTATTATTCAATCCACATATGATAATGGCCCATATTATGTACTTTGTCCAGGTATCGCCATGCCTCATGCCCGCCCTGAGGCTGGGGTGATAAAAACAGGATTAGGCATTCATATATTCCCATCAGCCATTGAGTTTGGCTCTGATCTTGGTCCTGCCAATATATTACTTACCTTAGCTGCAAAAGATTCTGATACACATATTGAAGTTATTCAAGCATTGAGTGAGATGCTTGTAGATGAAGAAAACATTGCAAAATTAACCGCAGCAACTTCAAAAAATGAAGTGCTCGATATTATTAAAGCATATTAAGAAAGGATATCTCATGAACGCTAGAGCAAAAGTGCAAGCCTTCGGGGGTCATTTGACCGCAATGGTATTGCCAAACATCGGAGCCTTTATTGCGTGGGGCTTTATTACTGCGTTATTTATTCCAACAGGTTGGATGCCAAATGAACAGTTTGGTGAAATCGTTGGCCCTATGATTACTTATTTATTGCCGTTACTTATCGGCTATACCGGTGGACAGCTCGTCGGTGATAAACGAGGTGCTGTCGCTGGTGCTATCGGTACGATGGGTGTCATCGTTGGTGCTGATATTCCTATGTTCGTTGGTGCCATGATCATGGGACCTGTGAGTGCATGGGCGATTGTTCAGTTTGATAAACGAGTTGAACACAAAATCCCATCAGGTTTTGAAATGGTGGTAAACAACTTCTCTCTTGGCATCATAGGCATGATCTGTTGTTTGGTGGCATATGAAGTTGTAGGACCTGCGGTAACTGCGGCGAATTTATTTGTAAAATCAGGCATCGAAGCACTAGTAGCAACTGGCTTTCTTCCTTTACTTGCAGTCATTAATGAGCCTGCAAAAGTTCTCTTTTTAAATAACGCTATCGACCAAGGTATTTATTACCCACTTGGCTTACAAGCAGCAGCGGAAACGGGTAAATCCATTTTCTTCATGGTGGCATCTAATCCAGGACCAGGTCTAGGTATGTTGTTAGCTTATGCCAAATTTGGTCAAGGGCTAAGTAAACGCTCTGCACCTAGTGCGATAATTATCCATTTCTTTGGTGGTATTCATGAGTTGTATTTCCCTTACGTACTAATGAAGCCAATTATGATTGTAGCCATGATTGCTGGTGCCGCGACAGGTATAGCAACATTCAATTTACTGGATGCTGGCTTGGTTGCTGGTCCAAGTCCGGGCTCTATCTTCTCTTATTTAGCATTAACACCAAAAGGCAGCTTTATCGCGATGCTTGCGGGTGTAGCAAGTGCCACGGTTGTTTCATTCCTTGTTGCTAGTGCGATTCTTAAAATGAGCAAGAAAGAACAATCTGAAGATGAGTTTGAGCAATCGGTTATCGATATGAAAGACATGAAAGCCGAAGGTAAAGCACAGCCTCAGGCATCAGTAGAAAAAGCAGAAGCGCAACCAATTAAATTTGTCGCTTTTGCTTGTGATGCGGGAATGGGGTCAAGTGCAATGGGGGCTTCAACCTTTAAGAGAAAATTAGTTAAAGCGGGTTATGACATTGAGGTTAAAAACTTTGCGATAGAAAAAGTACCAAGTGATGCGGATGTTGTTGTAACTCATGAAAGTTTAGAAGAGCGTGCAATTAAAGCGACAGGATTACCTGTGATTACGATTACCAATTTTCTTAATGACCCTGCACTTAACGAGTTACTCAATACGATTGAGACACAACAGGCTTAACGATATTTATTTCTGGGGGATGGTATGTCCCCCAAGTAGGAGAAAAAATTATGGTACAAACAACAGCTGCGGTTATTTGTGGTGAGAAAGACATCCAATTAAGAACATTTGAATTACCGCCAATTTCTGCTGATGAATTATTGGTAAAAAATATTTCAAACAGCGTGTGTTTATCAACATACAAAGCAGCCTTACTTGGTAGTAAGCATAAGCGAGTACCTGAGAATATTGATGAAGTGCCTGTTATTACCGGCCATGAATATGCAGGAGTTATTGTTGAGGTTGGTGAGAATTTAAAAGACCAATTTAAAGCTGGTGACTCTTTTGTACTTCAACCTGCGATGGGGTTACCTACGGGGTATTCTGCAGGTTATAGTTACGAAACCTTTGGTGGAAATGCAACGTATTCAGTTATTCCTAAAATTGCTATCGATTTAGGTTGTGTATTGCCTTATGACGGTTCGTATTACGCTGATGCTTCTTTGGCTGAGCCAATGTCATGTATTATCGGTGCTTTCCATGCAAGTTATCACACTACACAGTTTGTGTATGAGCATGAAATGGGAATTAAAGAGGGAGGAACGTTGGCATTACTTGCATGTGCTGGACCTATGGGGATAGGTGCGATTGATTATGCGATTAATGGACCAGTAAAACCAAGACGAATAGTGGTTACTGATATTGATGAAGCTCGCTTATCTCGTGCTGAAAGTTTAATCCCAATTAGTGCAGCAAAAGCACAGGGTATCGAGCTGATTTATGTCAATACCATTGAGATGGAAGACCCAGTTACTTACCTTAAATCCCTGAACGATGATCAAGGCTATGATGATGTAATGGTATATGCTGCAGTTGCACAAGTATTAGAGCAGGCCGATGCACTACTTGGTAATGATGGTTGTTTAAATTTCTTCGCAGGTCCTACAGATAAAGAGTTTAAAGTGCCATTTAATTTCTATAACGTGCATTATGAATCAACGCATATTGTTGGAACGTCTGGTGGTTCTACAGGTGATATGGTGGAGTCTTTAGAGTTATCAGCAAAAGGTGACATTAACCCTTCATTCATGATTACTCATGTTGGAGGACTACAAGCTGCGCCTCATACCATTTTAAATCAGCTGGATATTCCGGGTGGTAAAAAACTGATTTATCCACACATCGATTTGCCTTTAACTGCAATTGATAATTTTACTTCACTTGCAAAGCAAGATCCGTTTTTCTCTGAATTAGATGCAATCTTAGCGAAGAATAATTATGTATGGAATCAACATGCAGAAAAAGCACTATTAGAGTTCTATGACGTGAGCTTAAGCGTTTAATTCTATTAACTTTATGTGGTAGCCTCTAGAGGTTACCATATACAGAGAGGTTTAAGCCTTGTCACAAAATGTTGAATTGTTAGAAACCGTAGAAGAATGTGATGATGCAACGTCCTTTCTTCATGCTTCTAACAAATTAATTAATCTCAAATTAAAAGCATTACTACCGGATATCTTTGTTCAAGATGAATTGGTTATGGAGTATGCCGTTGAACCACTTTTAAAAGAAGATGGTCCGCTTGTGACAACAGATGTGGTATCTAAATTGATGTTTGCTATGGGAAAGATCTCATTAGAAACTTATGCAGATATTGGATTGTATGCCCAAGTTTTAGAATACGCGCAAAGTCAGCCAGATAAGTTGTCATTTGGTGATGATATGATCTATGACTTTATTAGTAATCAAGCGATATTATCAACACAGCAAGACAGCTTTTATCTTGAGTCAATCAATCAGTTAAAGTTTTCTTCTTTTGAAGTCTTTTCTCAAATGAGATATGAGTCTCTAATAAAAACCGTTCTCAAACTTTCCTGTGAAATGTTATTAGAAAAGATAGAAGAGGAAATCACTCAATAAGGTTTCCAAATGAAAGTGAATTTAAATGTTAGTGGTTTTGATACCGAAGCGTTTTTTCCAGATAAAGACATCGCAAAAATTCACAAACCGTTAGTGGAAAAATTTACTCGGTTATATCAAGAGCAAGAAGAACGAGTCGTTATTTTTCTTTGCGCTCCTCCAGGAAGTGGTAAGTCAACATTGGCTGCATTTTGGGAATATTTATCTCAGCAATCTTCGTTCATTGAGCCACTTCAAGTATTACCATTTGATGGTTTTCATTACACCAATGAAATTTTAGAAAGTAATACCACACAAAGAAATGGCGAAACCATCTCGTTAAGAAGCATTAAAGGTGGATTTGAAACGTTCAATCTCACGGATCTTATTCGTAAATTAAAACAGCTGAAAACTCAGGCACCAAAGTGGCCTTATTATGACCGTAATTTGCATGATCCTGTTGATGATGCAATTCAGGTTAATAAAAATATTGTAGTAGTAGAAGGGAACTGGTTATTACTGGATGAGCCGGTTTGGAGTGAACTATATAAATTAGCTGATTTTACTGTATTTATTGATACGGATGCGGAGTTTTTAAAAGACAGATTGGTTAATCGTAAAATACGAGGTGGAGTATCAGAAGAGGACGCATTAGCATTTTATGAGAATTCAGATGCGATAAATGTAGAGAAAGTACTCAATCACAGTATTAAAGCTGATTTGAATTTGTATATGAATCAAAATGGATCATTTGAAATTCAGTAGGAGAGAAGAATGAACGTTGTTGTTGATACCCACACACACACTCTTGCTAGTGGTCATGCTTATAGTACGATCATTGAAAACGCACAATCTGCACAGAATAAGGGGTTAAAACTTCTTTGTACCACTGATCATGCTCCTGAGATGCCGAGTGCCCCCCATTACTGGTATTTCAATAATCAGAGAATTTTGCCCCGCTTTCTTCATCAAGTTGGTATTCTTCGTGGTGTTGAAGCAAATATATTAAATGTGAAAGGTGAAATAGATTTACCTTCTTCGTCAGATCAACATTTAGATTGGGTTATTGCGAGTTTTCATGAACCTGTATTTGTGCCTGCAAGTGAAGCAGAACATACAGCCGCTTTGCTTAATGTGATAAAAAGTGGGCGTATTGATGTGCTTGGCCATTCAGGAAACCCTAATTATCCGTTTGATATTGAACGAGTCCTACAATGCGCAAAAGAATACAATGTTGCAATAGAAGTAAACAACACATCGTTAACAGGAAAAAGCCGTATAGGAAGTGATGTTCGTTGCGATAAAATTGTTGAAATAGGCAAAGAGATTGGTGTGTATTTTACAACAGGCTCTGATGCTCATTTTTGTGAGGAAATTGCGCGGTTAGATCTTGCGATAGCATTACTTGAAAAATACGAGATTGCAGAAGATAAGATCATTACGACATCGACATCTCGCTTTCTAAACTTTCTTTTGTTAAGAGGAAAGTTAGCTATTCCAGAATTTGAGCGTTTGTATTAATTGATAACATTGAATAGCTAATAGACAGCAAAAAGCCGATACACATGACGAGTATCGGCTTTGTTATTTGTATTGCTTTGAGACGTATTTATGCAGTTTGCAATCTCAGTCTTTCTACTGGTTTATCATTTATTGGTAAATGAATTAATGCCGCACAGAAAGCAAGTACAACTGTAGACCACCAAATTGGCTCGTATGAACCGTAATAATCGTAAATACGACCACCAGCCCAAGCGCCTAAAAAGCTTCCTACTTGGTGAGTAAAGAACACTAAGCCATACAAGGTTGATAAGTAACGAGCACCAAAGATTTGGCGAACTAAACCAGAAGTTAATGGCACTGTACCTAACCAACAGAAACCAATTGCACCGCCGAAGATAGCTGCTGTATGTTCAGTAACTGGTAGCGTTACAAATGCACCAATCACAATGGTACGAACAAAATACAAGGCAGACATAACATGACGCTTGTTGAATTTGTCACCCATTACACCCCAGAAGTAAGAGCCAAAGATATTGAAGATGCCAACATAAGCCAGAGCCATGGCAGCGCTTGATGCAGGTAAGTGTTTATCCGCTAAATAACTTGGTAAATGCGTTGCAATAAACATGACATGGAAGCCACATACAAAGAAACCAGCATGAATTAACCAGTACCCTCTGTGTGAAAATGCTTCTTTTAGCGCTTCAGTAAGAGTTTGAGTATCTTCTATTACTGCTGTTTGTGAGCTTGGTTTGGCGGTTTTCATGAATAATGCAAAAGCCACCATCAGTGCACATAACATTGCAAACACTTGCATTGCGATTTGCCAATTAAAATCATGTAGTAGTGTTTGTGCGCCGGGGATCATGGCAAACATACCAAATGAGCCCGCAGCTGTGGTTAAGCCAAATGCTTTAGCTGCATGTTCAGCAGGAACGACTTTTGCCACTGCACCTAAAATGATCACATAACTTGTCGCACTTAATCCAAGACCAACTAATGCGCCAAGAGAGACATAAAGCATACTTGATTCAGTTGCTATAGACGTTAAAGCAAGGCCTGCTGCATAAGCAATAGCACCAATAATAATGATACGTTTAGAGCCCCATTTGTCAGATGCCATGCCTATAAATGGTTGGAAAATTCCAAATAAAAGGTTTTGTAGTGCAATAGCAAAACTGAAAAATTCACGACCGGTTTGGAAGTGCTCTGAAATTGGCATCATAAAAATGCCGAATGATTGTCTGATCCCTAGACTGATAATTAAAATCCCGATCCCAAGCCATACTAGTGGTGGAAAACGAAAAATACTCATAATGTGCTCTTAGTGATGATGGTGAGAATGATGATGGCTATGGTCTTGACCTGTTTGCTGGTGGCAACCGCTATTTACTGCTTGTTGAGCAAGTAAATTTAATAAAGCGGGTGAGTTATGAACAGCTATTAGACTTAAAACCAGTAACACACTCATTCTGACCAATTGAGCGAAAATGGATTGTGAAAACATGCCGCGCTCTTAGGGTTAAAAAATAAGAGCGCGAATAGTAGGGAAAGCGAGGTAATGAGGCAAATGACCATTTGTAAAGTTGCTTATGCGTTTTTTGCATATATGACGACAATAGGAGCGTTTTATGATGAATAATGCGTATTTATTGTCATTTTTATTCTTTATTTTAATGCTTGTCGTTTTTATTTCAGATATTTATTTTTTATATTAATTAAGTTTAAATATGTACGTTTTTTATATTAAAGTGTTTTTTGCTTAAATGTTTGCATATTCTGTTGGTTTATTTAAATAAGTATTGAGTGATGTCTGTATATATTAGTAACATTTTTCCGTTAATAATAATTAACGTCAGTTTTTAATATAAATATATGGAATATAAAAATGAATAAGATCTTTAAAAAAACGCTATTATGTTGCTCGACTGCAATTGTTTTTTCTAGCGTAGCTTCTGCATCTGTTGTTATTCATGAGCAGCAGAAAACACCTGCTTATTTTCAACATGATGGTGTAAGCAATACTCAACTCGTTAATGATAGCTTAACAACGATTGTTGCTGATGAGCAGTACATGATTTTAGAATCAAATAATGTTGATACTGAAACTGGTGGTGCAAACTCTCATACTATTACCGTGTTTGGCTTAACAACCGGCTCTCAAGATACATCAACGGTTAAATATGATGTAATCGTTAATGATTATGAGCAAGATATCGTTCCTAATTATGTCCTAGGAACAAGTGTTACAGGCACAAAACTGCTAGATGATGCAGGTATTCATATTTACTCACCGAGCACTGTTACTCTTGGTGGAAAAGAGTTAAATGAAGCTATTGATGCAAGCGCTGGTGCCGTTTCATACAGTTTACCATTGATTGTTGATGGTGAGTCAGTTGCTGATGTTGAGTATAAGATTGAATATGGTAATAACATTATCGTTACTCCAGGAACAAATACACCTTCATATGGTTTGAACCAAGTCGTTACTCCTGAGCAATTATTTGTAGATTCAGGTACAACAGTAGATAGTAATGAAGAGGTTGTTATTATCGGTAGTGTGAATACAGCTGAATCAGGTAACCACACGGCTAATCTAAAAGTGATTGGTTTAACTACAGGTTCTTCTGAAGATATTGCAATTAATTACTCAGTAAACTAATTTAAAGTAATATTTAATATATAAGCCATGGTAGAAATACCATGGCTTTTTATTTTATTTCACCAACAATAACTTCTTCAACTTTACTGTTTAAAAATAAATTACGTTTAATGATTGGATTGACTGCAGCTAATGATGCAGAAACGCCACTCCATCCCTCAGTATTTGCTTTTAATTCTACATAAGCAATATTATTTTTAATTCTAAAGTGCGTCACTCTTCCTGCATCTTTGTAAGTGGCATCAAAAATTTCTTGGGCACTTGTTTGAGATAAATCTTTAAATGATGTTTTCGGAATACACTTATTTTTATAAGAGGTCGATTGTAATGGGTTAGTTCCACCTATTTGTGAAAACTCAGCCATTGCATGACGATATGCGGAAATATCTTCAGGCAACGACAATATATATTCGTCATTATTACAAGTTACTGTATTTGAGATTAATTGGGATTCAGGACTGCAGCCAGAAAGAAGTGCTAATAATGATATGAACGAAAGAAGTGCTTTCATTTGTGAATTTCTGCAAGTTAGTTATAAGTATATTTATTAGTTTATAGAATAAACTGTCAAAAAGGTGTCTTTATTTTGATAATTATGGAAGCAAGTACAGATTTTATAAGATTTGGCATGCATATAGAAGATATTTATATATTTATATATTTATTATTCAAATGTAATTTCAAATTGCATTTTTATTATCTATTTTTTGTTCATGTACTTTATTTTCGGTCTCCTTATCTTTATGAGTATTGGTAAATTTTCTATTTTTTCCTACACTTAAATGGAGATAAAAAGGAGTGTTTATGAAAGGGATCATTTTTTCAGAGTTCTTAGAGTTAGTTGAAGATCAATTTGGGTTAGACGTTTGTCAGCAAATGCTAGATGAAAATGATGATGAAGGAGCTTACACCGCTGTTGGTACTTATGATCATAAGCATTTAGTAAAGCTTATTATATCATTAAGTAAAGTGACAGGCATAAGCATTGAAGATTTACAGCAAGTGTATGGTAAATCTGTTTTTCTTACTTTATTTCAAAGTATGCCAGAGTTAGATGGGCAAGCATTAACTACGTTTGACTTTATCAGACAAGTAGAAAGCTACATTCATTTAGAGGTGAAGAAGCTATACGCTGAAGCTAATCCCCCTCGTTTTAAGTTTATATCAAGTACAGAGAGCGAAATGGTGATGGATTATATTTCTGCTCGTTGCTTCTCTCATGTTTGTTTTGGATTGATTTTAGGTTGTGCAGAGCATTTTAATGAGAGGATTGATATCCAGATGACCCCTGTTTTAGATGATGGTTCTCAAGTTCGTTTCACCTTAACCAAATCATAAAAGATTAAGGCAAAGTAAATGGATGTTGATAAAACAATTGAATT
Source organism: Aliivibrio fischeri ATCC 7744 = JCM 18803 = DSM 507 (assembly GCF_023983475.1). Lineage (NCBI taxonomy): Bacteria > Pseudomonadati > Pseudomonadota > Gammaproteobacteria > Vibrionales > Vibrionaceae > Aliivibrio > Aliivibrio fischeri. The sequence continues at coordinate 134,997 of NZ_CP092713.1, read as the reverse complement.
ATTGAATCGGAAAATTAAACGAGAGAAAGCAGCGAGAAAAGCGGCTGAAGAGTTATTAGAACGTAAAAGTCATGAGCTTTATATGGCAAAGCAATTGGTAGAAGATACATTGTTTACTGTTCAAGAAAAGGCGGAAAAAGACGTTGTTTTACTCGAGTTTAAAAGCTATATCGATTCCATTTTATTGGATTACAATCAGCGATTATTAAAGGAGCAACCAACTCAAATGTTGTTGCAGAGCTTGATTAATGATTTAGGATGCCTCAACAGTATTCAATCAGTGCGTTTGTCTTTTTCGTCTAATGTTAATGAAACACTTACGCAATTATATGCAGGAAAACATCAAGAGTTTGAAACACCTTCCCATGCCTCTCATTCTGTTCAATGGAATGAAGGTCTGACTCAAATAACGGTTTTTTTTGAACTTGAAAGCATTGAATCAGGAGCCATTCAACTTATTTTTAATACCTCACCTAATGATATGTGGCGCGATACAATCGAGAAACAGTTTAGTCTGATTTCTGAAATGATTAACGCTGCGTTTGAACGTAAATATTTACTTGATAAAACCCTTAAAGAGAAAAAAAGAGCAGAAAGCTCAGAAAGGGCTACAAGGGATTTCGTCGCTATGATAAACCATGAGTTAAGAACGCCGTTAAATGGTTTATTAGGATCTGCTGAACTGATGGAAGATACACAAATAACGGATTATCAAAATAAACTTCTAGAGACGATTCATCAATCAGGTCAAATGCTAAGGATCATAATTAATGATTTGCTTGATTTTAGTAAGATGAGCGCGGGAATGTTAGAGCTTAAAGTGGCGAATTTTAAACCTTGTATCTTAGTGAAAACTATCGAGCAGATTTTTACACCACAGATGGCAGAAAAGTGCTTACGATTTGATATTCATATTGCTGATAACTTACCACCTGAGCTTTTAGGTGATATTGATAGGATCCAACAAATATTAGTAAACTTAATTGGTAATGCATTTAAATTTACCAAAAAAGGATACATCAGTTTACAGGTTGGCTGGCAAGATAAGGCCTTATTGTTGATCATTTCTGATACGGGATGTGGGATCCCACAAGACAAGCAAAAATTCCTTTTTGAGCCATTTACTCAAGTTGATAACTCAAGCCAAAGGCAATTTGAAGGTACGGGGCTTGGCTTATCTATTTGTAAATTACTCGTTGATGAAATGTCTGGCGAGTTAAGTTTTAAAAGTGAGTTAGGTAAAGGTTCTGAGTTTCAAGTTAAGCTGCCATTAACTGTGGTTTATGAACAACAAATGCGTTCAAGTGAAGATAATCAGTTGTCTTTTCCAATTGAGAATCTGTCTATTCTCGCGGTTGAAGATATTAAAATGAACCAAGTAATTTTAAATATGATGCTAAAGAAACTTGGAATAACTCCTGATTTTGCCAACGACGGTATGGAAGCGTTAACCTATCTACAAGATCATGAGGTTGATATTGTTTTAATGGATTGTCGAATGCCGATTCTTGATGGATTTGAAACAACAAAGCGTTTAAGAGAGCAAGGGTATAGAAAACCTATTTTAGCATTAACCGCAGGAACCACCTCAATAGAGGTTAAAGCGTGTATAGACGCTGGAATGGACGATACTTTAAGTAAACCTTATAAAGCTGCGGAGTTGGAAGCAATGCTAAAATCGTGGGGAGCAAAGAACATATAAAAAAGCCTCACAACATTGTGAGGCTTTGAATTATAAGAATGTCTATTTGAATATTAGGACAAAGCGTTATGCTTTTTGCTCTTTCAACTCTAATTCTTCAGCTTGTTTACTGCTTTCAAGCATCTTACGAATGATTAATGAAGCAATAAAAGCGATGGCAACCATCACTACCGCAAGTACAGTGAGTAATTGGAAATAACTACCATATACTGTTTGTACAAACTCTTGAGTAATGACATGGCCTTTTTCTTGCGCAATAGATGTCGAGAATACTGCGCCAATGATGCCACTTAATGCCATCGCAACAGAGAATAGACTTACGGAGAAGCCTTCGATATGTTTTGGTGCAACAGACAGAATGAAGGCTACCACTAAGCTACCTACAATTACTTCAGCAAATGCTTGGAAGAAGTGAATAAGTAAGAATACTTCTGGACGAATAATCGCATCTTCACCCACTCCCATTACCGCCATGGTTAAAATACCAAAAGCGATCGCAGTTAAGATGAATGCGAAGCCGATTTTTGTCGCTGTCGAAAAATGAATATCGCGTTTTTCAAGTGCTGAGAAAATCATCGCAATAACTGGACCTGCAACGATACACCACAGTGGATTCATTGCCATAGATGCTTCAGGTGCGATAGGAATAAGGTCGAATAAATCACCGCGCATAGTATTGATCGTTACCATGGTCATTGATGTCATCATTTGACCGTAGTAGACAAAGAATGCCGTTGTTAGCGCTGTCATGATTAGGATAGTGCCCATTTTAAGCGCATCCGATTTCTTTGATTTCAGCATTAAAATTACGAAGTAACCGATAGCTGCAAGACCAATGGCATAAACAATGTTTTGACCAATATCCATGTTTGAGAACATGAAGAAAACCAAGGCAATCATTGCTACTGATGTGATTAGAAATGACATCCAGTTTTGCATACTTACAGGTTTTTGATCAATATGAGCACCAACGGTTAATAGTGGTTTACGGAAGATCACTAGAGTCGCAAAAGCTAATAAAGCAAGAACACATGATAATAAGAAACTTCCGTGGAACCCTAAAACAAGAACAAACATCGGGAATAGATATTGGCCTAGTAGGGCACCAACGTTATTGACTGAATAGTTTACTGGGTAGCAGTTTTCAAAATGCTCTTGAGTATCAAAAGTACGTTTGTACAGGCTTGGGTAAGAAGGCGACATTAAGCCTCGGCCGTAGCTCGCTAATGCAATACCACACAACGCCATTGGAACATTTGTAGTATATGAACCAAGCACTAGTAGTGCATAACCAGTAGCAAAACCAAAGTAACTAATGGTTAGTGAGCGGTAAGCACCTAAAAATTTGTCAGCAATGAATCCACCAGCAATCGCAAATAATGGTCCGATTGATGAAAAAGCACCAACAACCATCATGGTGTCAGCTTCACTGTAATTTAGTTCTTCAAGGAAAAAGCGAGTTAAAATAACCATTACGCCATAAAATGATAAGCCAAACATCATTTGGCAAAACATCATGGACTTATTTAGTTTGTTCCACATAAGGGGTCTCTGTTAGATAATTACTTTTCGTATTTTATCATCAAAAGAATGTAACAAAGTACGATATTCTCAAAAAAGCATCGTTTAAATATTGTAAGTAATGGTGTTTTGTGGTCGTTTGTTTCGTTATTTTATATTATTTGTTTATAATATGTTTTTATTGTTTCTTAAGTAATCAATAATGAGAGAGGGAATAGATGAATCATTCAAAATAATTTTTTTTGAACGATATCATCTATTTTTTAAATAAGAGAACGAAATCGTTATCGTTGAGCTAATAGGTATTCTAGAGCGCCTACAATTGCCGCAACTTGAGCGTCATTACACTCCTGATCGGTTACTTTTTCGCTATCTGGGTAGACTTCCGTTGTTGATACGTAATCTGCATCAGTTAAGCCTGCGCATAATCCTAGCTTTTTAGTCGGGTAATTAATGACTCCTTCTTGAGCCACATCAGAGCCGATAATTTGGTTGTTTTCATCTGGTGGCGCAATGTGAGTTACGGTACGAACAGAATCAATAATGGCTTTTTGGAGCTCTGGAGCTGGTTTTTCTGTATCTCCAACCGTATAAAAACCATCTGGAATGTAGCCTTCAATGTAAGCGATACCATCACGAGCAGCCAATGCTGGGCGAAACTCTGTTTCATCACTATCGGTTGTTTCGTGCAAATCGATATGAGCAAATACTGGTGCATCTAATGAAGCAACTAATGCCATTAACCCTGCCGACTCTTCTGCTGGGCTATTTGGATAAAATGAGCGGTTAGGATCCGTAGCTGTTGGGTTCCAACGGTTGATCACTTCATAACCCCATGGGCTTACGCAAGGAGCAACAACAATATTGAACCATTGACTGTAGTACTCAGCTTTTGTATCGACAAATTGCAGCGCACCATGAACTCCAGAGGTTTCGTAACCGTGTACGCCACCACTGATCAGCAATGTTGGTTTTGTATCATCCCATTGTTTTGTTTTGATATACAGAAGCGGAAAGCGTTCAGTATCATAAGATAAAGCACCATATTGTGATACGTCGAAACGCTCAGATAGAGCCGTGATTTTCGTTACGACTTCTTCTTGATATGAGCGTTTTACTGTCATCGTTGAAAGCCATGCTGCTTTTTCTTGCTCTCCCCAAGGTTGACCTTTAATGCCAATTGGGTAACTGTATTCGTCTTTCATTATCAATCCTTACTTTTGATGATCAGTTTGTTTGTTCTCTGTTCCATATAATACGATCACTTCCTCTATAAATGCCAAAATGAATGATCGCTTTTATAGAATCTTCAAAAGATTGGTTATTATCAGCATCTTGTTGCAACCACGGTAAGTTTAATAAAGAAAGCGTTGGTACAACTTGTCCTCGGTTGCCATTACCTGGTGCTGTGAATGTCATACTTGTTGAGCCATCTTCAACATGAGTATTATCTAAACTTGCTTTTGTTGTCCCTTTTCCTACGGGTAGTGCATTAGGATCTTTACCTACATCAAAACTGAACTCAGGCATAGATAAAACGGTACAGCTGTCATCGATTTTGACGAATCGATTGCCGGTATAAGATTCCGTTTGTATTTTAGATTCAAGATCATTCAATTCAGAGCCATATGCATCTTCCATAGTGATACGACCCCATTCTTGTCGTTGAGTATCTGTGGCTGGAAATGCGTAACCCAGACAAGCACCAGAAGCATTGGTTTTATGACAAATTTGGTCTTGATCTCTTAAGTCATCCGTCGCTAATTGCAGCGTTATTGTATCTTCAACGGGTGCTTTAGGATTGAAAGGTTTTATGTAACGTAAATTCGCCCCTTGCAGCTGCATTTTAGCTTGTGCTGGTAATTTAATTACGTTCCCCGGTGTTGCAAAACCAGAGCGCTGCCCTAAAACTGAAAGGGTTTCACTATCAATGATGGACATATTTGATGGTGAAGCTGTATAGGTTCTTAAATTCCAACCATTGTTATAACGCCACCATGACCCAATTGTGTAGTTTTGCAGTAAGGTTCCCGTTTCAGATAACGGATAAAGACTTAATGTTGGTGATTCTGTAAAGCTGAACGTTTGTCCCATGTAAGTAAAATCATTACAACCCTTTTGAATGCTTGGTTTATCTCCCAATACATTAAAGTAAGCAGGAGTAAATCGACCAATAGAGCCTGTATTTGCCGCTTTAATTTGATAAGCAGAACTGCCTAAATAGCCTTCTGGTGGGGTAACCGATATGTCAAATACACCCACTTCACTAATACTTTGAGGGACACGGTTGGTACTCCCTTGTGCTATTTGGTGATCGTAGTGGTTGGTCGATAAGTTACCTGTATTTCCTCCTAACTGTTGAGAAGGAGCAATTAACGTATGATCCAAAATTAAGTTATCTTGAGCGTAGTTTGGTGTCACTGGGTTATCAGCAAGATAGGTGTCGTTATCTCCCATCCATGCATGCGCTCTTACATTTAAATTAAAGGTTTCACCGGCGTGAGCAAAAATAGAGCAGCTTACGTCTTCAGATGAACAATTGCTGTTAGCACTTGAGTTATTTTTGTCAGTAACATAAGCACTTAAACCAACAGGAATACTGACAAATAAGTCACTGCCTTCAATGTTTTGATAGTAACCTTTTTGATATTTAGCATTTAGTTGCAGTTGGCCAGCATCTGCGTAATTTAAGGTTATTTTTGCTTCGTTATTGGTAAAGTTTAATGCGAATGTGGTTGCGGCACTTTCTTGTTTTCCAATGTCTTTCCATGAATTATTTACTAATCCATACAGTGTAGGTGAGCCAATTAAATTACTTTGTTTTGGTGTAATGTAATCAGACCATAGCTGAATGTTTTTGGTACCAGTAAATGAGCTGCCACAGCCTTTGATGGTAGCCTCAACAGGTTTATTGGCTAATTTATCAGGAACAATAACCGTCAAACCTTCTGATTCGAAGTTAAGGGTACAGTTTTTATCACTCAATGATTGGCCATTAATGCTACATAGCGTGTGACTAAATGGTTTTGTTGATGGTGATGAACTCACAACATCCAATTTAACGTTACCTTGGGTTGGTTTACCTATTGATAAATTAGCAATCCCGTTTCTAACCGTAATATTATTGCCATTTAACCAATAACCATCGCCACCTAAATTATTGGTATCTAAGGTAACATCAACATCTTCAGTAAATAGAGTTGAGCAAGATTCGTCAGCACAAGCACGTAATGTGACATTAGAAACATCACAAGTAGACCCTTGTCCTGAATGATCAAATTCAAAGTGATCAATTTGCTCACCAATTGGTTTTGAGTAAAGTGCACACACTTTGAAATTATCAATCTCATGGGTGTTATAAAGCTGACCCGTTGAACCGGTTAATGACATGATAAAATTTTCAGGTGGTTCATCTTGATTGTATTGTGGCCTTAAAACATCAATCGGCCCAATTTCTTTACGAAAGTCAGGTGCGAGCCCAGCATTAACCACACTACGTTCAACCGTTACATTTGCGTTATTTCGGTTGGTTGAGTCAATAGTAATACGGTAACGATGTGTTTTATTATAGCCATTATTATTGTCAATATCTGTAGATACACGGGTTCCTGTAATGTAGTTATAGCCTGAATATCGAGCACCAGAACCACGTAATACAATAGATTGTGCTGTATTATAAGAGTTGTAGTTTTTAGACCCGCCTTCTTTTGAATAGTTACCGTATTCATCTAGACCGATGCCAAGCCAACCGCCCGTAAATCCGGGTTTAACGGCTTCGGAGTTATTTTTAAAGCCATAGCCTAATGGGCCACCAAAAGCACCCGCTTGTGGGGTTACTTCGGCATCAGAAAATACAATGGCTAAACCATCAGCACCGTTGCCACCATGAGCCATGTAATCAAATTCAACTTCGATTTTATTGCCAAGTGCAGGGTACAAATATTGGTAAGAAGAAGCGGTTGATTGTGCTCTTCGCGCTTGTGTCAGTTGTAAACGGCCGTTTATAACTGTCGGTGTAAAAGAACCGCTACTTCGGCTTGTTACCCAGCTTGTGGTTAGACTGTCAAAATTATCCTCATAACAGGTCATTTCGATGTTATCAGGACACGGGTGGCGCTGCTGATAAAGTTGGTTCACTTGTTCATCTGTCAGTGCTTGATCATAAACGTTTACTTCGTCAATCAAACCATCAAAAGTACGTGTTAAATCGTAATCATTACCCACTTGTAATGGTTGTGTATTTTCTTTTAAGTGCTTAAGTGGGTAAACCGGCTCTATAATTGAACGAACTTCCACACCATTAACGAAAATAGAGGCTTTATGCGTGTTATGAGCGTCATAGCGGATCACGATATGTGACCAACGGTTAAGAGGAATGCTCTCTCTTGTGGTTAAATTTATTGGATAGTAAGTATCTTTTAGTTCCCAATACCAATTTATTTGGCCTTGAGAGTTTAGGTGAAATTCATAGTTTCCATTTTTCGATACAATGGTATTTAAACGATTATAAGAAGGGTAAGAGCTAGGGTTGATCCACGCACTTACTGTAATCGTATCTTCGTTAGATAACTTACTATTATGTGGTACTTCAATGTATTGCGTTTGGCTTTTTTTGAAGTCACCATAGCCACACGTACCCATGTTTGCCATATCAACAGGCAGTGCTGGGTTGTCTTTCTTTGGTTGAATTCGGTTTTTGGCTGTGCCGTTAAAATCGTTACCAGAACTGTCTTTAACTTCACCAATTGCACCACTCCATGAGTTCTCATCTAAGCGTAGAGATAACGCCGCTGGTGGAAGTATTGGCGGTGGGGTTAGTGTTTTGTTGATATAGGCATCACCTTCCATAAATAGTTTATGGCTCGATACCCTCCCTAAAATATGGCTATTATTATTCAGAGAAAGAGTGTTGTTTGCATAGATATAACCTTCAACAGAAGCATTATCATTAAGTTGAATATTCTTATAACCAATAATGTAAAGTGATGCATTATCATTTAGTGTTATTTTTATTTGATTACTAAGGGTAAGGTTGTCATATATAAAAAGGCGAACGTTGCCAGATATTTTTATTTCTGCGTGACCAGTTACTGATAAATTTTTAATCCAATAGTCACCTGAATTTAATGTTACTTTAGCGTTGTCTTCAATAGCTAGTCCATTTAGATAGGTAGTATTGCTTGAATTTTTTATGCTTGCATTACATGTGTTTCGAACTTCAATACGATTATATTTTCTATTTTTATACTCTTGAGAGCCTGAATTACAGCTGCGAAATTTAGTTGAATCACTTGTTTGAAAAGAGCTTAATGAAAGAGATGGAGTATTGTTTCCTGTGATTTGACAAGATTTGTATCCGCCTGAAGCATTATCACAGCTGTCATTAGGTAAGCCAGCCCCTTGGTTGCTAGAGCAAAAATCTAAGCTATTACCGTGTGTACCGTTAATTTTAGCCGAATTATTCATTTCTAATTGTGCATATGGACAACTTTGATATGAATTTGAATGCCCTTGAGCTATCCCTGGAAAGTAAGTATTTGGATTAATCGTTGGAAAAGCGAATGCGCTCAATGGCATCAAACATAAGCTAAACGCTGAAATAATCAGTGAGCGAGAGAAAGGTTTAATCATCACTACGAATACCTACTTCAATAATACGTTGCAAGGTGGTGGTTCCAAATTTACAGGTGGCTGTGCTTGTTAAGCTGTACACTTTTCGGCCTGAATCTAATGTTCCAATAGGTTTGCATTTTACTTGTGCTTCGCATTGCGATAATCCATCACCCGAGAAGGTGTAAACACTTGGTGTATTGTCAGCAACAAAGCAACTGCCTGTTTTTTCCATATAGAAACGACTGATCTCAATTTGAGTGCCAGATTGAGCTGCCATATTAGTGCGAGTTCCCATAATAGAGGTCACGACATGTGTGCTCATTTTTTGTTGGTTCTTCGTTGCCATTAAAGCAATAAAACCGACGACGATAAGAACAAAAATCGTCAGGATCAGAGCGGAACCTCGCTGAGATTTATTAAGGCGTATTGGCGATAAGGACGTCATGATCCAACTGCACCTCTTCATTGTTATCAGTGAAAACAAATTGCATTTTTACTAAGCCATTACGAACTAAAGACGCTTGTTCAACATTGAATGTGGCGAGTTTGATTTTTTCAGCCATTAATTGACGAGTGCCTGCGCTAAGTTCATGTGGCGATAATTCAGCTCGAGAAAGAGGGTAATCCGCGTAGCGATATAGTCGACTTCCTTCTAAGCAATAAGCGACTGGTGTTTTATAAGCATACAGTCGGTGAGCTGGAGAGTTTGCACTAAAGCTAGTTGAGCGAGTGAGTGTCACATCAATCATTTGTGCATTTTCACTTGGCTGAAAATCGATATCACGCTTTACTTCAGCCATGCGACTTACGCCATTGGTTGGTAACGTTGAACGTAAATTTTGAGCGTTAACTGGCATGATGACAATGCGATCACCCGCTGAAAATCCATGTTCAGGTAACACTCGGATTTCGGTTGATTTAGCCGGTGCTAAAGGTAGGGTTTCATAAACCGCCGTATTTGTGATTGGTAGCCACTCTATGCATTGTGTCGTTTCATTGACTTCTACGCTGTTGGGTACTGCATCTCGAATTTCTTTGTGCATACGTTCCGTTACAAAGCGTCCTTGAAGGATCAACTCTTCTCTCGTTGTTGTGTCCGCATAAAGAGACATACTGTGCTGAATTATGGCACCAAGAGACAAACCAACCACCGCAAGTAAAATGATAGAAATAATCATCTCAAGTAGAGTAAATCCAAGGGATCGTTTCATTAAAAGTTACCTCGAATCACTGAAAATACGTAGTGTTGTCCTGATGGGTCGACCACATCAACAACAATACGTTTTCTGTTTCCGCTGATAGTATCAGGCTTTCCATCTAAATTAGCGTCGTAGAAAACCTCAATAGAAATAGAGAAGTTAGGGTAGATACCAGCTAAATCGTTACCTAATACATCTTTTACTGAGCCGGATAGTCCATTAAAGTCATCAACATCGTTGTAGAGAGTTCGTGTTGTTTTATCTTCATTCGCTTTTTTATCTGGTCCTAGATCTATTGGTTTTGTACAAGGATTGATTGTTGAACCACATACTGGTAATCCACCATTAGGACCACTATTTTGGTCAAATTGACGACCTACAATTTCATCCATCACCGCAGCACCCAATTCAGATGCTTTTGTTGAGTACATTAATTCAGCATTATGCTGTGAACGAGGAACGAGTGAAGTGGTTACGATAAGTAAAGCCGCACTCATTATAATTATCGATAACACAATCGAAATTAAGCTAAACCCTTGTTGATGTTTAACAAGCATGGATATAGCCCTCTTTTTCGATACAAATTTTAGTTTGTGTTTTGGCGGTAATTAAAATTTCACATGATGTGTTTTGGCACTGTTTTATACGTCCCATCGCATCAAAATCAAAGGCAAAAGGTGTGGTAAGTGTTTTGTATTGGTTTCCTATTTGCAATGCGAAATAGGCATTTTGTTTTTCTAAAATAGCCACGTAGGTGAGGTCTTGGTTTTCAAGATACTCATTATTTCGCTGGGCATCTGGGAATGAGGTTGCACATTCAGTTTCTTTATCAAGGCTAACTTGTTGTGCACGATTTTCGTTAATTAGCCATCGGTTACAGTAACCGTTTCGATTCATAGCTCGAGTTTGGGTTAAACGTAATGAACGCAATAATTCCGTTTCTAATGTTTGTGCAGAAACGCTACTAATTCCTGAGAAATAGCTGCTGGCACTGAGTGAGACAATTGAAATTAAAACAATTACTGCAATAAGTTCAATTAATGTAAATCCATCTATTTGATTACGAGTCATTTTTTCGTTACAAAATATTTAAACCGTATGAAGGTTGGGTAGTTTACGGATAAAAGTTTTTAATAGAAGTAAAATAAGAAGCATTAAAGTGAACAATGCATTATCTATGTTGTTTTTTTATGTAAAAACTCATGAGCATTCATCAAAGTTATTGCGACGAGGTTCAAATTATAATTTTTACCGAAAATACTCGTATTTTTAAAACTGTCAATGGATAAGTGAACTGTGGAGTGAAAAGGGAGAGGTTGAACACTTTAATCGAAAATATAAGTGGTTATTTTAGTATTCGTATTTGATAAGAAGTAGATGTAAAAAAGGCAATAATGCATGAAACATTATTGCCTAAAAGTAGCCGATATATGGTGTTTAAATTACATGCCTACTGACATATGTAATCCATAAAACACGCCTCGGTTGATAAGTTCAGACACGAGAATACAAACAAAGCTTAATAATATTACTGGAAGCTTTGGTTGGCTTGACATCAAACGTGGCGAAAACATCAGAACAAAACCAACAAATAATAAGCCAAGGCGTAAAACTTGAAGTGTTGCCATGTTAGGTATGATGTCAGATGCAACAATGATTGCAGAACTGATATGGCTCAACCCAATCAATTGGCTAACCGTTGCAATTAAACTAATAGCAAGAGCAATTGATGCAAATACTGGTAAAGCATTATTTAACTCTGCGTGTTTATGATTAGTCGCGACCAATAACGTGTGAGCAAATGCTAGACCAGATATAGCCATGGTTAATAGGAACATTATTGGTGTGTAAATGCTGTTCCATGTTGGTACGGTATTAATTAAATACACCTTGATCATGGCATACATAAAACCAATCCCGATAACCATAGAGATGAGCAATAAGCCTTTTTTCAATGCATCAGAGCCTTTATTCACCACTTTTAACAGCCAGTAAAAGCCACCTGCGGCAAAAAATAAGCTAGAAGCAAAGATCTCATTTGATAACCAAGAGCTACCAACACGATTAAGCGCATTAAATGCTCTAAGTGGACTACCTAAGTGCATTGTTGATGCGATTAATCCTAGTCCCATTAATACCCAGATAAAGAACATATTACGATGTAATCGTACATCTTCATCTTGTGATAATTTACCACTTAACGTCACGCAACCTAATACTAAAAAGGCACCGACAGCAGTTTGAGAGAGTACCGTGAATAAAATCAACGGCCATTCATGCCAAGCCATGTTATACCTCCTTAGGGTTTGCTAGATGACCCGTTTGATCATCTGTTGGACGAGCGTTACGGTTTGGCTTAATCACAATGTTTGGTTTTGTAATTAATGATGAAGGCAACGGAGCCACATCTGCATTTGTTCCGTATTTTTCACGTAACTCTGCAATTGGACCAAATTCAAGAGCTCGTAATGGACAAGAACCCACACAAATCGGTTCTAACCCTTGGCCTACACGTTCATAGCAACCATCACATTTTGTCATGTGACCTTTTTCTTCATTGTACTGAGGTGCACCATATGGGCAGGCCATCGTACAATATTTACAACCGATACAAACTTCCTCGTCGACAACAACGAATCCATCTTCTCGTTTATGCATTGCACCTGACGGACATACTTTAGTACAAGCAGGTTCATCACAATGGTTACACGCAATAGATAGATAGTATGAGTACACACTTTGGCGATAAATTTCGCCTTCTTTTAGCCAATCACCACCGGCATATTCATATATACGACGAAAATTAACACCGACATCCAAGTCTTTGTTATCTTTACAAGAAAGTTGGCATGTTTTACAACCAGTACACTTACTTGAATCAATATAAAAACCGTATTGTTTCATTATTTAACCCTTATGCCTTCTTAACCAGTTGCACATCTACTAAGTTCGTATGTTGCGGATTACCTTTTGCTAACGGACTTGGACGTTGAGTTGTTAGTACGTTAATACAACCACCGTGATCAACTCTTTGACCATCAGGGGCATACCAACCACCTTCGCCAAGAGCAACTACACCCGGCATCATACGAGGGGTCACTTTTGCTGCGATATGAACTTCACCACGATCATTAAAGATACGGATTAAATCACCATTATTAATGCCACGTTGCTGAGCATCCATTGGGTTAATCCACATCTCTTGAGGTGCTGCATCTTTTAGGATGCTTACATTCCCATAGGTTGAGTGAGCACGAGCTTTATAGTGGAAGCCGGTTAATTGAAGTGGGTAATTACCCGTTTTTGATTCTTCATAGCCTTCAAAGTTAGGTACATAAATTGGAAGAGGGTGAATAACCTCGTCTTCTTTTAGTGTCCATGTACTTGCTAATTCAGCCAGTTTTTCAGAATAAATTTCGATTTTTCCTGTTGGTGTTTTTAGCGGGTTGGCTTCAGGATCTTTACGGAACTCTTTATAAGCAACGAAATGTTCGTCAACTTTACGCTTATAAATACCTTGTTCACGCATAGCATCAAATTCAGGCAAGCTTGGATCTTGAGCTCGTGTTAATTGGTAGAGGTGACGTAGCCAACCTTCTTGATCTCGACCTTCAGTAAATGCTTCTTTCACACCTAATTTATCAGCAAGGCCGGTACAAATATCATAAATACTTCTCGCTTCAAATTGAGGTTTGATCGCTTGAGAAGCAAAGATAAAGTAAGGCATGTTACCTGCTGACGCATCCATACAGAAATCAGATTGCTCAGAGGTGGTTAGATCCGGTAGAACGATATCCGCGTATTTTGCAGATGATGTCATGTGGTTATCAATAACCACGATCATTTCACAGGCGCTGTCATCTTGTAAGATAGTATGTGTACGGTTGATATCTGCATGTTGGTTGATAATACAGTTACCAGCGTAGTTCCAGATGAACTTGATTGGCACATCCAGTTTTTCTTTTCCTCGGATACCATCTTTCGTTGCTGTCATTTCAGGGCCACGAACGATTGCATCTGTCCATAAGAACATCGGAATAGAGGCTTCCACTGGGTTACTAAGCGTTGGGAAGCGAACAAATGGAATGCTAGAGCTACCTTCACGAGCACCAGTACCACCACCGTTAATACCAACATTACCTGTTAGAAGTGCTAGCATAGAGATTGCACGAGAAGCAATTTCACCATTAGCGGTACGTTGTAAGCCCCAGCCTTGGATAATTGCACACGGTTTTGTTGAACCGATTTCACGAGCAGTTTTAATGATAATGTCTTCAGGAATACCAGTAATCGTTGACGCCCATTTTGGTGTCTTTTCAGTATTATCACCACCAAGACCTAAAATATAAGACTTATAATCACTATTTGCAGGCGCTGATGCTGGAAGTGTTTTTTCATCGTAACCAACACAATATTTATCAAGGAAAGCTTGATCAACTAAGTTTTCTTTGATCATGACGTGAGCCATCGCTGCAATGAAAGCAGTATCTGTACCTGGACGAATAGGGATCCACTGATCTTCACGGCCACCTGCGGTATCAGTATAGCGTGGGTCGATAACGATCATGCGAGCGTTAGATTTTGCCTTACCTTCCATGAAATGATGGATAACACCGCCACCGGACATGCGAGTTTCAGCTGGGTTATTACCAAATTGAACGATTAGTTTGGTATTTTCTAAATCTGATGGTGAGTTATTAGCTGCAAAACCACCGTAAGTATGGTTTAAACCTTCAGCAATTTGTGCCGTTGAGTAGTCACCATAATGGTTAAGATAGCCACCATTCAAATTCATTAAGCGAGCAATCAAGCTGCCACCTGGAGGCCAAGACTTAGTAACAGTACCACCTAGAGTACCTGTTCCGTAGTTTAGGTAAATTGCTTCGTTACCATATTCTTTTTTAATACGGTTAATGTTGTCTGCAATTTCTGTAAAAGCTTCATCCCAGCTAATACGTTTAAATTTACCTTCACCACGAGCACCAATGCGCTTCATTGGGTATTTTAAACGGTCAGGATTATAAACTCGGCGGCGCATTGAGCGGCCACGTAAACAAGCTCTTACTTGGTGATTTCCATATTCATCATCACCAGTATTGTCAGTTTCGACCCACTTAATTTCACCATTAGACACATGCATACGTAATGGGCAGCGGCTGCCACAGTTAACAGTACATGCACTCCAAACGACTTTATCTTCAGCCGTTGCAGGTTGTGGTGCAGCAGAAGCAGAGCGAGAAGCAAAAGGAAGCGCTATACCACTAGTAATAGCTGTGATTCCACCCAATATAGACCCGCCTTTTACAAAACTGCGACGGCTTATTTTTGGGGTTAGCAATTGTTTTAATTTCATGTATCGACATTCTCTAAGTTATATCTTGGGATTGATATGTTCCGATGGAAATTATTATCATTACGATCACTACCTCTCTATGGGTAGTTATTCACATAATTTAATTTTTATATATAAATAAACATTGTTTTTGATCAAGCAAAAGAGACTGAGTTATAAATATGACTATTAATAAGCTTAAATGTATCGATTTTGGGAATGTTGTTTCATAGGAAGAATAACTTTGCTAAATATTGAATATATTAATAGTGAATTTAGTTGAGCGAGAACAAAAAAAACCTTAACACTTATAGTAAGATTTAAATCAATGGTTAAATTTTTATATAAGAATATTAATGGAAAACATAAGTGCTGCGGCAAAATTATTTGGTAGTCTTTTTTATTATCCACTAAATAATGAGAATAATACTCAATACATAAATTATATTAAGCAAAGTGAAGATTTGGATGATACTGAGTTTTCAGATTTTATCCGAGCGTATGAATCGACAGATAATGAACTTGTTGCAGATGATTTTCAGCGTTTGTTTGAAGGGGGTGATGTTATGCCTGCACCACCTTGGGGTTCAGTATACCTAGATAGAGAACAAGTTATATTTGGTGATTCAACTTTACGTTTCCGCCAGTTTTTACTTAGCCATAATATTGAGTTAAACACAGGAATGAGGGAGCCAGAAGATCAGTTTGGGCTTTCTTTATTAGCAATGGCTATGATGATCGATCAAGAAAAAGATGAAAGTGTTATTTCAGAGCTACTTTCAGAGCATTTATTGCCTTGGTCATATCATTATTTAGAGTTAGTTAAAAAACACAGTAAAACTGATGTATATAAAACATTATCGGATATTACTGTTGGTTGGTTAACTGCATTACAAAAAGAACTTAATATTACACCACATGAATATAAGTTGTATTTTTAATGAAAGATAAAAGAGATGAAAACTATTATCGTTCTTATTTAGAGCATAAAACAGTAAGCCGACGTGGTTTATTTCGTGGGCTATTGTCTGGTGCAAATAAATCGTTAAAAGAGTCATCTCAAAATACAATTAAACCAATAGTCGCAAGGTCTCCTTATGCTATCGAAGAGGGGCTATTCAGAGAGCTTTGCCAAGATTGTGAACAGTGCGCTACTGCATGTCCTCAACATGTAATAGAGATGGTGGATGCTCGTCCTCAATTGAATCTTGATTACAATCACTGTACTTTTTGTGAAGAGTGCCAGTTGGTATGTGATTCAGGCGCTCTAGGTAAAGAGTTAGGTGTTATCAATTTACAACCTGAGTTTATTTCAAGTTGTAATAATAAACTTTCTGGAGGGTGTGAAGTGTGTGCTGATGCCTGTCCGCAGAAAGCGATAATCATAGAACCTAGAAAGTTGCCACAAGTGGATGCCTCTTTATGTAATGGCTGTGGTTTATGTCGTTCTGCATGCTTTATTGGTGCAGTACAAATGACTTTTGTTGTTCCAAGCTAGTTTGTATTTAAATGTATTAAAAAAGGTGACGATTGAATGTCACCTTTTTTATTATTATGAGAGAACATAACCAGCGTATTAACGCTGTTCTAATGGGTAAGAGCGGTAACTCCACATACCATAAACGCGTAATGCATCTCGGTAGATACCTAATAGTTCTTTATCTGTAGGCACTTTTAGCTCTTCAAGTGGGCGATCATTGGCAGAGTAAGTATCAAATGTGATCCCTTTAGGGCCTGTTTGCCAACTTGCAACTTCAAATAATGCTTGTCCACGACGAACGTGACTTGCAGAACTGATGATAGTGGCATGATCGATATTATGTCGAGCTAATGCATAGCTACTGTATAAGGCATTTTCAACAGTGCTTCTTGCGTAATTATCTTCAATGATACGTGATGCATCAATGCCGTTTTTCACCAACCAATCAGCCATAAGTTTGCCTTCGGTTTTGTGGTTTTTAGGAACGCCTCCCGTTACAACAATGTATGAGTTAGGGTTTTTCTTCGCCATATCCAATGTTGCGTTTAAGCGATCAATCAAGATTGGGTTCATACTACCATCTGGGTTCAGAGCATAGCCTAAAGTAATAATGGCATTTTTGCCTTTACCTTGTTTTTTGATGGTATTACTCAATGGTGTTTCCACGATTCGGTCAATGGTTGACATTATCTTCTTCAGATCTGCAACACGGCCTTTATTAAGTTGCTCTAATGCCGTTAAGTGACGCGTAACTTCGCTTTTATTCCCTTTGAAGTTTTGCCAGATTACAAGATAAGAATGTGCGTCTACATCATCTGGAGCCACGCTTAAAATTTGAGTAAAGAGTTCGATTGCGCGATCAACATTGCTGTTATAGATCTGAGCATTAGCAGCAGAAAAAAGTAGGTCAACTCGATAAGGTTCAAGTTGGTAAGCTTCAAGAAGGCGATTAGTTATCATCTCCATGTTGCTTGGCATCTTCGCCGTAAACCCTGCATGTGAAATACGTGAAGGGTTCTTAAATACCTGATAAGCATCATTTAAAAGCTGATCCACAACCTGACGTTGAGAGGTCATCTCTGTATAGTCAACTTGTGGTTGAACGGTATCTAAAGCAGCAGCAACGTTTGTTGAGTACAGTGAGCCAGAGAAAATAACAGCAAGAGAAAGGGTAAGTAGGGTGCGTTTCATTATTTTTTATTCCAAAGGGTAAACGTAGTTTAATCCTATTACTTGAAAATAAAGAGTATTGTGAGCGCAATCGTATTTGGTTTTATTGGATTGAAGAGAATCCTAATAGTGTGAACTAATGTCACACAAGAAAATAGGGCTGGAATGGTTAAGTATGTGATAAAAGTTACTTTTCTTGTGAGCAAGATGAAGGTGCTTTTGGTTGTGCTATAGTGTCCTTCTCGCCCTCTTGAAAATAGGAAAAAACTAAAGTCATAATAACAACGCCTATTAAAGCAAGCCTTTTATTGATAATTAAAATGCGCTCTTTCTTCATATTTACCACTTGTTCTGTTTAGAGTCATTGCTTAAAAGATCAAAAAGAAATTCGATAAACTTCACAAGGCTCAAATACATGCCTAAAGAATCTACGTATTACAGTAATAATAGGCTAAAAAATACTCTATCATTGTGTGTATATTCAATGAGTAGGTGGGCTTAATGAAACAAAAGGATTTTTTTCTATATGCCGTTATGAGTGTGTTTTTAGGTATGCAAGGATGTGCATCATCTTCAGACATCAAGCAGAATGTAGGTCCTTCTGAGGTTGCTCATACAAAACAAACATTACAAATTGCTGGTTTAAAACATTGTAATAATGAAGGTAATGATTCAATTCACTTAAATCCAGATGAACCCTTAACAATTATTGTTCATGGGTGCTTTTCGTCTGCTGGACGTTTTCAGACTTTGGCTGATGTATATGGATTATATGACCAACAAGCCATTTGTTTTGAATATGATGATAGAAAGAGTTTAGAAGAAACCTCAGGTGAGCTAGTAACGGCTTTAAATCAACTATCAACTCAAAACCCGAATCAAGATCTGCATGTCATTGGTCATAGCCAAGGAGGATTAGTTGCTCGACGTGCATTAACTTCAGAAAGAGAAGACCAACAAACGGTCACGGCTAAGAAAGTGCAATTAACAACTGTCTCGTCTCCCTTTAATGGTATTGAAATTTCATCGCATTGTGGAATAACGCCACTACGTATTCTCTCGTTAGGTATTGTCGATTTGATTTGTTATGCCGTGACGGGAGAAAAATATCAACAGATCCCACCTAATGCTGATTTTATTGAGCAACCAGGTGAACTTGTTGCATCTGTCTCTCAGCATTTAGTCGTCAAAACCGATGAGCGTAATTCGTGTCGTAAGGAAAATGACAAAGGAGAGTGTATTGAGGACGATTACGTTTTCAGCGTTAATGAACAATCAAATAATCAAGTTGATGATGGTGTGAATACGGATTTAGTAACCGTAAAAGCAGGTCATGTTGAGATTGTTGGAAATGGTGAGTCAGTACCAACAGATTTAATTAATATATTAAAACAGCAAAAAGTATTGGTGGATAAATCGGATATCAATCAGCAAGAACAAGCGCGTTTACTTCAACTTCTTTATTCAACACCACAAGAATCAAATCTATAAAAACCAGCCGATGGAGGCTAATGCCGCTCGCTTAACAGCTAGTGGCTCTTTTTTTATAAGGGTAGCGCGGTGCTTTATAAAGCACTTGTCGCGGAAATGGTTTTCGCTTTCTTTTCTTTGGCAGGATTAGACGCTTTCCGCTTTCTCGTAGATTTTTCAGCTTCTTGGGCACTGTTCCTGGTGTTCGCCCTGAACACCACAGGAACTCATCTTGGATTAGCCTTAACGCATTAATAAAGCTTATTCTTAATGGTTCCATTTTATGAAAATCGGCCATTCTTTTCATTTCTAGACGAACGAGGTTATAAGAAATCAAAATCCCCCATAACTCTTGATATATTCCTTCTATTTTCAAGCTTCTAAGCACTGCTTGATTGTTAAGTTGACCTTGTTTTAATTCACCATAACCTTGTTCTATTTCCCATCGTTCCCAGTAAATTTCAACAATATCTTTCAATGGATAAGTCACAGGACACTCTAATGAAGTAATAAACCCTTTGATCTCTCCTTTCGGCTCAGGTATTAAAACTAAACGAGCTTGCCAGCTATCTCCGAGGTGAGGATATTTCTGTTTTGCATCAGGCGAAACTGGCATTTTAATCAGTTTATCGTAGTCTGAAAACTCTTCTAAAACGTCGTACCTAAATTTACTTTTTATTGGAGTTAACCAATGAGTATTTTTTCCTGCATTACGCCATGATTCAAAAAGTTCAGCGGACATAAAACCACGGTCAAAAAGAGTTAATGAATTATTTGGAGCGGAGCCAACTAATTGTTGTGCATAAGATATTTCACTATTGGTTATTGGTCCAAAAGCAGCATCTGAAATAAGGTGGGTGCGTGTAGACATGAGGGTAACAGCAAGAACTGAAGGAAATGTAGCCTTACCTGTCGCGTAGCCTAGCTTTTGGTTATCCTTAGTTTCAGGGGTTTTAAATTGAGTCCCGTCAACGCTCATGAGTTTAAGTCCACAAACTAAATCAGGCGATTCTTCTGTCTCCCATTTACTCGCAGTGGTATGAAATAGGTAACGTAATGGTTCATAACCAATACGCTGTCTAGCTTTTACGATACTACTTGTGGCCAAGGGAGGGAGCTCCCCTTTAGCATCAGGGAAGGCTAATTCTAATTTATCACAAACATCGCTAATGGAGCGGTTACGCATTAAGCCAATTCCAAGCACTAACCAAACAGCTTGTTCAGCAGGAAATCTGCGCTTTCTGATAGCGGCGCGACCAGTTTGGTTAACGGCTTCTGAAATCCACTCAATAGGAATATTTTTCCGAAATGAATCCATAGATTCAGGAAGGTGAAATTCTGCAGTTAATTGTAATTCACGAGAAAACTCAGACATAAAAAATCGGCCTTAAAATAAATTTAAGACCGATTATGAAGGCTGCAAAGGATCGTTCAAGTCCCTTAAACGATCGGCATTAGCCGATGGAGGCTGGTTTTTTTACACTACGATAGTTATCTACCGTATGTTTTTTTAATATAAGCTTCAAAATCATCACACATTTTTTGGTTGGACTCAGCATTGCTTGCTAATGTTGTAGGTCCATCAATAATCGTGATGTTGGCATGTAAAGGTGCAACGTCTGCTTGGGTTCGAGAGTTTAACTCTGCGATTTTATCTTGCTCTACTTTCCATGCATCTTGTGCCGATAAATTACATTCATCAGCTAAGTATTTCGCGTTAAATCCTTCCCCTGTTAATGCAATGATTGAATCATTGTGACTAACACTGTTGCCAGCATTCCAATAATGCTTAGTAAGCAATGGGCCGATCTCTGGGTTATCAGTTAAGTAGCCAAATTTCTTAGTGAAATAAGCGCGAGTTTGATATACCGCCATGTGTGCAAGTAAGTAACCATGATAAGCACAGGCCGCTTCATCTGACACTAAATGTGGTATTGCCATTAGTGGACGAGGGCTGCACGCTAGCCCTAAGATTTTCTTCTCTGAAGCACGAGCTAGTGCAGTGATGTTTTCTGGCGTGAGTTCTTCGTCACTTAATCGATATAACGCACGCTCAAAGTAAGGTACAACCAAAATACTGCGCTCTTGGTATGCTTTAAACGGTTGTTTGGAATCAATGATAGCCTTAATAATCTCATCAGGAACAGGAGTACCATTATCATCTAATGCGTATTGTTTTAACCAGTCAGCATCGGTTAATAAGCTGTCACAAAACATCGATTGAGTTTCAGCGTATGCCATTGATGTTGGAGCAAACTCTTGAGAAAAACACGGTGCGTTCATTTTTACATTTGAGAAGTGAGCCGCATGACCACCTTCGTGGAATAAGGTATTCATACCGTCATAACCACTACCAATTTGATCTGGCTTAGCGTTACTGGTGAAGTTAACTTTTGCTGCAATCCATTGGTTTTGATCGTAGAACGAAGGAATTGGACCATGACAGAATCCATTTGGATATTTACCTTTACGATCTAATAAATCCAATGTTAATTCTGCGCCTGAAAACTCAATATTCAAGCGGCCAAATGATTCAACCCAACGACGTAATGATTTAGAGAAAGGCACATATGGATCTAAGTCTCGCATAGCATCGCCAGCAAATGAGAAAACGAAGTTATGTGCAAGTAGTGCGTCTTTCCCTTTATCAGCAGCTAGTTGGTTTAAGCTTTGTTGATGACATTCATGGGTACGCTTTTCAAAGTCATCCAAAATGGTAAATAACTCATCAGCGCTCATTTTCTCTTTTTTCGTTACTGAATAATCAAAGAAAGTCTCAAATCCTTGAGAGCGAGCAAATTGGTTACGAAGTTTGATCAGTTCAATAAAACCATTTTGTAGTAGCCATTGTTCTAAATCGAGAAAGGCTTGGTGAGCAGAGTGACGTGTCGCTTGATTAGAGCTGGTACGAACAACAGATGCAAGAACAGGAAGAGAACCTTCAATGGTATCACCCGCTTCATTCACATAAGTCATGGCATGGTTTTGTTTTTTCTCAAACAAACCCGCTTCAAATTTTATCAGTTCTGATTTTAGCTTCTGTGCGGTTTCAGACTCGATAGCATGTGATTTAAATGTGGCTAACCAGCCTTGCAATCCAATCAGAGTTTGCTCTTTTTCCTCTGTATTTGTAATGGATTCAGCTTGTTTGATTTGTTGCTTTATGGCTGGAATTTGTGTGGCGTCACTTAAGAATTGCGTCCAAGCCGTTTCAGCTTCTGTTGAGCCGTTATGATCATCACTCAGCCCCATATAGGTATCCCAAAAGAAGTTTTCTTTGGTGCGATGAATAGATAAATAACGTTGGTTTAAGTCATTAAGATAAGCGGTAGCAGTCATTTTCTTCCCTTTAATGCAGACTTGTGAACTGTGATTATGGCATAAATTAAGTAAGGAGAAAGTCGGATAAATAAAAAGCTCAATTTGTAGTTAAAAAGACGCAGATTTAAAGACGAAAGCCCTAAGATGAATCATATCGGGCTTTGTCTTTATTGGATGTTTATACGTTTCGGAATTGAGCGACCAGAGATCCTTGAGAATCAATTGTCTCTGAGAGCGTATTGCACTCTTTCATGGTTTCATTTGCAATGTTGTGCGTATGTTCACAGACATTATTAATTGATTGAATGTTTGTATTCATGTCTTCGGATACTTTGACAATTTGCTCAATTGCAACGGATATTTGAGTGTTTTTTTCAGCAATAGCACTCACTTGCTCAAAGGATTCTTGTAACGTATGGCCTGATTTATTTGCTGAACCTACGCATACACTAGATAGTGATTTACCTTGTTCCATTGCTTCAACGGCATCTTGTGTACTTTGTTGTATCTGTTTGATCATATCTTGAATTTCTTTTGCTGAATCTTGACTTCGTTGAGCTAACGCTCTGACTTCATCAGCAACAACAGCAAACCCTCTGCCTTGTTCTCCGGCTCGTGCTGCTTCTATTGCGGCATTTAACGCTAATAGATTTGTTTGTTCTGCAATCGCTTGTATTACAGTTAACACTGAACCAATTTCGTTTCCGCGTGCTTCAAGCGTTGCAATAATATTGGAAGCATTGGTGAGCTGTGTTGAAAGCATCTGGATTGAATTTACAGTTTCTGTAACCGTTGTCATTCCCTCTGAAGTGACTTGATATGCTTCTTCTGTTGCTTGAGCTGTACTTAGAACATTTGCCGCAATATCGTTAACGGAAGCTGACATTTCTTGGATAGCATTAGCGACTTGATTGGTTTCTTGAGTTTGTTCGTTCAGGTTATTAACGGTATCTAGACAGTTAGAAGTTGATGATTTAGCTAGTGTTTCAATCTGCTCGTTAGAGTCTTGAATGCGCCCAATAATGGCATTAATTTCAGATTGACGCATTTTTAACGCAAGTTCTATTTCTGAAATATCATCCACATGATTCGTGTAAATTAACTCCATTAGTGGATTATCAAAGACCGCTTTTGCTTTAGTTGATAATTGCTCTAAACGACGAGTTAAAGAATAGACACTCAATAGCGAAAGTGTACTCAAAAGACTTAAGCCAAATAAAGGGGACCATTGATATGAAATAAGCGCCGCAACAATAAAACTAGGTATTAATGTTAAAGCGAAGCGTTGCCATAAACGAGTTCTTGGCAATGTTAATTTTAATGGTTTCTTACCTGATTTTAATGAAGCATATACTTTTTCAGCGTTAGAAATATGCTCTCGAGAAGGACTTAGTCTAACGGATTGATACTCTTTTATTTCACCATTTTGAAGAATCGGGGAGGCGAAAGCATCAACCCAATAGTAGTTTCCGTCTTTACATTTATTTTTAACTAGCCCCATCCATGATTTTTTGTTTTTTAGGTGAGACCACATATCTTTAAATGCCTCACTCGGCATATCTGGATGACGCACGATGTTATGGGGTTGTGAATTCAATTCATCTAACGTAAATCCAGCTACTTCACAAAACTCTTTACTTGCATAAGTAATATGACTTGATGGGGAGGTAATTGATAGCAAGTTATATTCTTTGGGAAATAGAACTTCTTTATAATTAGACGAATCTGTTTTCATGTCTTTGTCTCTTGTTGTCTCGATAAATTTCAGCAGTGAAATGTAAGCAAATATTACACCATACTGTATTTTTATTGAGGTTTTGTGACTGTTTTTTCTTGATACCTTCTATAACCTTGTCTTATTTATTATTTATGTTGTGAAATCAAATCTGATTCATTTCCGTTATGTGATGCTTTAGTGGTCTTATTTAAGGCGAGTTTTATTTTTTTGTTAAATAAAAGCTAGGTGAATCTGGTGGGTCATATTTTTGACAAGGAAAAATCAATAATTATTAAAAAAATATGTGAACGTATTAGTTGATATTTTTCTTTTAAAAATCAATAAATCACTTCATTTCTCATTAGACTTTTATTCACTATAACCTCTTGAACTCTCACTACGGTAACGATTGCTTATTTATATTTCGCTCAGTTTATGTGAAAATGCGCGCAAATTATGACTGCAACTTAACGCACTTTAGTAAGGATAGTTCCATGTCTCAGGACAATGCTCAACAAGTTGAAACAACATCAAATTTTGAAAAGAAATTGGATGGATTTTTTAAGATTTCACAACGTGGTAGTTCAGTTCGAACAGAAATGATCGCGGGTTTAACTACTTTTTTAGCGATGGTTTATTCGGTTATTGTTGTACCAAGCATGTTAGGAGCGGCAGGCTTTGATACTGGTGCAGTATTTGTTGCTACCTGTTTAGTTGCTGCATTTGGTTCACTATTAATGGGTTTATGGGTTAACTTACCAATGGCAATTGGTTGTGCTATCTCACTAACCGCGTTTACTGCATTCAGTTTAGTATTAGGTCAAGGTGTAAGTATTCCAGTTGCCCTTGGTGCTGTATTTATTATGGGTGCTTTGTTTACACTTATTACGGTAACAGGCGTGCGTCAGTGGATTTTAAATAACTTACCATCAGGTATTGCTCATGGTACTGGTATTGGTATCGGCCTTTTCTTACTGTTAATTGCAGCAGATGGCACGGGACTTATCGTAAAAAATGCACATGCGGGTCTGCCTATTATGCTAGGTGACATTACTTCGTTTTCTGTGATCATGTCAGTGCTTGGTCTTGCGGCTATCTTTGGTTTAGAAAAGAAACGTGTTCCTGGTGGCATTTTATTAGTGATTGTTGCTATCTCAATCATCGGTTTAATTTTTGATCCAAGCGTAACTTACAATGGGTTCTTTGCTTTGCCGAGTCTGGAAACTGCTGACGGTAGTTCATTGATCGGTTCTATGGATATCATGGGTGCTTTAACACCTGCGATTCTTCCTGTTGTGGTTGCTTTAGTTATGACGGCAGTGTTTGATGCGACAGGTACTATTCGAGCGTTAGCAGGCCAAGCTAATTTATTAGATAAAGACGGTAAAATCATTGATGGTGGTAAGGCATTAACAGCGGATTCTGCAAGCTCAATGGTTGCTGGTTTTGTTGGTGGTGCACCGGCTGCTGTTTATATTGAATCGGCGGCAGGTACTGCTGCTGGTGGTAAAACAGGCCTTACAGCAACTGTGGTTGGCGTATTATTTTTAGTTATGATTTTCTTATCGCCAGTAAGCTACTTAGTACCTACCTATGCAACGGCTCCTGCACTTATGTACGTTGGTTTATTAATGCTAAGTAATGTATCTAAACTGGATTTTGAAGATTCAGTTGATGCGTTATCTGGCCTTGTGTGTGCGGTATTCATTATTCTTTCTGCAAACATCGTAACAGGTATCATGATCGGCTTTACTACACTTGTTGTTGGCCGTGTTTTTGCTGGTGAGATTAAGAAACTGAATGTTGGTATTGTTTCTATCACGATTGCATTGATTATTTTCTATGTTGGCGGCTGGGCTATTTAAGTTGTCATAATCGATTGTTCAAAATTAAAAACGGATGGCATAGGCCATCCGTTTTTTTATGCGTGGAGTTGATTAAACTTACGGTTTTAGAGTATGGAATCCAGAGTAAATGCGAGTAAAGGTGGTAAACCAACAAGCGGCACCAAAAACATAGGCGATAATGGCAAAATGGGTTGGAAACAGACAAAATGCGATAAAACATGCAATGGTTTCTGTTCCTTCGGTTAAGCCGCTCATGTAATAAAGGGATTTGTGTTTATAAACTGGATTATCAATTCCTTGCTTACTTGCCATGATGGCAAAAGCTAAAAAACTGCTTCCTGTCCCAACAAACGAGAAAATTAAAAACGCACCCGCAATGGCATTTTGATCAGGATTAGCAAGAACAAATCCAAAAGGGATCAGAGAATAAAACAGAAAATCTAAACTGATATCAAGAAAGCCGCCCGCATCGGTGATGCCTTGTATTCGAGCTAATGCCCCATCTAATCCATCACAAATGCGATTCAAAGCAATAAATACTAGAGCCAACAAATATTGCTCTGCAATAAGAGCAGGGAAAGCTAAGCAACCTAAAACAAAGCCAAATAGCGTCGTTTGGTTGGCTGTAATTCCCAGTTTATTAATGAGCTTGGCACTTTGCGCTAAAGGCCAGCGAATCACTTTAATACTGAAACTATCAAGCATGAGTTACCTCCCAAGGCCAAGTAAGTACTCGACTTCCTTGTGGTACATCTTCTTTATCGTGTGTCACCATTAAAGCCGGAATATTGGCTTCTTTTAGCTGTTCAACCACCCAATCTCTAAATTGAATACGAAGGTCTTTATCTAATTTACTAAATGGTTCATCCAGAAGGGCCACTTTGGGTTTTGCAAGTAGCATACGAGTTAAACTGATGCGCGCTCGTTGACCACCAGAAATCTGAGCAGGAAAAGAGTTGGCAAGCTTGGTTAGCGAGATATGTTCTAATGCTTGCATTGCTTGTGTTTTACGATCATTGCCTTTGATTGCATTAGGCAGTGCAAACGCTAAGTTTTCCCAAACGGTGAGGTGAGGAAATAACAAGTCGTCTTGAAATAAGATCCCGACATTACGTTTGTGAGCAGGGAGCTTGGTTAAATCAGTACTGTCTAGAGTTAGATTTCCAGAATAAGAAAATTCATCAGACAGATGGCCAGCAATGACATCTAGCAAAGTTGATTTTCCACAGCCACTAGGCCCCATTAAGGTTAGGATTTCTCCTTTTTTTACTCTCATATTCAGAGAGGTAAATAGAGCTTCACCACCAGTTTTATGAATAGCGAGGTTTTCGAGATAAAGACACATTTGGTAATTAACCTTAAATAGAAAGACGGCGACATTTCATCGGCAAACGGCTGATCATAATCGCAAAGGTAAAGAAAAATAACGGTAGTAAAGCCTGCCAAATTGCGTATATCGCAGTCACTCTACGATCAAAACCGCTTGAAAGCGCAACCGCTTCAGTTGTAATCGTGCTAATTCGACCCGCGCCGAGCATTAATGTCGGAAGGTATTGCGCTAAACTCACGCTGATCCCAACCGCCCACGCAAAAACAATAGCAGGAAGTAAGATCGGCATTTTTACCTTCCACCACGCTTGAAATGGTGATTTTCCTAAGCTTAGAGCAACACGAGTAAGACCCGTATCAAAACTCTTCCAAGGACCATCGAGAGCTAAGTAAACAAATGGGAAAGCAAAGAAAACATGTGCCCAACACACCCAGAAGAAATAGGAATCGCTACTTAGATAAAGTGTCACCACTTGCAAGCCAAATAATATAGAAAGTTGAGGGATAAGCATTGGAATCGCAATGATATAGCCCGGAACTTGCCATTTGTATTTAATGCGGTATTCATGAGCTAACACCGCAAGCACTAGCGCAATAGAAGCGGTAATGATAGCAATGGAAAGACTCTGATTTATGGTGCTTAAAATGCTGTCCCATTCTAGTTGCCAAAATCGTTCACTATAACGACTTGGTAATAAATCTGGGAAGCGCCAACGTTGTGCAAAACTCCAGATAAGCATTAATGGCACCATTAACACTGTGAGTGAAATGATGAGTAAGAAAAGTGATTTACCAGGAAGAGAAATACCGCTACGGCCTGAATATTGCCAGCATCTAATGCCTTTTGTTATCGTCCATTCAACCAAGCGAGCAAAAGCGATTAATAGAGAAGCAATAGCGAAAAGTACAACAGCTCCAGCCGCTGCACGAGGCAGTAAACTCAAGTCAGGCTCGGTAAACCATTGCCAAACTAAAACCGCAAAAGTCGGTGGGTTGGTTGGCCCAATAATTAATGCGACATCAACAACAGATAAACTGTACGCAATAACCGCAAGCATAGGGAAACGCAATTTTGTTAACCATTGTGGAAACACGCATTTCCACCACATTTGTGCTTTGCTATAACCCAAAGAGGCACTGACTTTCTCAATTTGATCAATTTTGAGTTGAGTAAGAATTGAGATGCTCATTAGCAGTAAGAACGGCACTTCTTTTAATGCCAGCATCACAATTAAACCAAGTGCATGAGGGTCTTTGATTAAGAACGCGAGATCATTAATGTCTTGAGGTGAAGCATCGTAACCAAATAGGCTATGAAGAGCGCGAACTCCCATCCCTGTTGGTGCAAACAAAAAAGCAAAACCAATAGCAAAAGCGACATGGGGTGTAGCTAATAAAGGCGATAGTGATAACTCCACTTTTCGCCAAAATTTACTTCCCCATGTGGCTTGTAAAACAGCGAAGGTGATCAAACACGCTAAGTAGCTGCTTGCAATGGCTGAATATATTGTGAGCCCGATTGAGCGCCATACTCCCTCCCAAGAAAAGACCAATGCAAAACCATCCAAAGAGAAGTGATGCATACCAAGAGGTGGAATATAGCCCAGAGCAGACACTGCAACTCCCAGTAAACCGGGAAGTGTAGGCAGAATACAGACTGCAATAATAATAAGATATAGAGCTCGTAACATACTAATTTTACTTAAACTTAACTACCGAAGCGTTTTAACCATTCTTTTTCGATAGCCGCTTGCCAACTTGGGTGCGGTTCAGAAACAGATTTAAATTGTTGTGTATTCTTTGCGCTACCCGTTAGGTATTTGCTACTTAATACAGAGGGATCACCCCAGACATTCAAATCCCCTTTACGAGATTGTGCCTCTGGGCTTAATAAGAAATTAATGGCAACTTGTGCACCTGCACTTGCTTTTGCATTCCATGGAATGGCTAAAAAGTGAATGTTAGATAGTGCACCAGAATCCATGGCATAAGCTTTAGTCGTATTAGCTAAGTTACCATTGGCTTGTGCAGAATATACAGCGTTTGGATTGAAAGTAACGGCTAAATCAAGCTGTCCATCATCAAGTAGTTGAATGGTTTCTGATGTACCTGCAGGGAACTGCTTACCGCCACGCCAGGCCACTTTATGGAATTTTTCTAGGTAATCCCACAGTGGTGCGGTTACGGCATTAAAATCCGATTCAGAAACGGGTTTTTGCAGCGCAGGATTATTATCGGTTAGCTCAATCAACATAGATTTTAAGACGCTCGTCCCATGAAACTCTGGTGGGCGAGGGTAACTTAAGCTGTTTGGTTTTTTCTGTGCATAACTTAGCATTTCAGCAAATGAATGTGGTGGGTTCGTTAGGTTCTCAGAGTCATGAATAAATACCAGTTGACCCACTCCCCAAGGCGCTTCTAAACCATCGGTTGGCTCTGAAAAGTCTACATCGACTGGTAGCATTTTATCGACGTATTTCCAACTTGGTAAATCTTGAGTAAACGGACCAAACAATAATTGATTGTCCTTCATGGATTTGAAGTTTTCACCGTTAATCCAAACCATATCAACACTGCCATTGGTGTTTTTATCCGCTGCTTTTTCAGCGATAAGGCGTGGAATAGTTTCAGATATATCACTGACTTTTACGTGTTTTAAAGTCACTTGGTATTTTGATTGCAGTTCTTTATTTGCCCATTGAAGGTAATGGTTAATCTCTTGGCTACCGCCCCAAGCATGAAAATAAACCGTTTGTCCTTGAGCTTCTTTTTCAATTTGTGTCCAATCGGTGGCAAAAGAGGAGGTTGCAAAAAGTGAAGCCATGATCCCGATGGTGGTAAGTTGCTTATTCATAAAGTCATCCGTTGAGTATTTTATTGGTTATAGCAAGCGTACTGTTTATTACTCTTATTTATTATAAAAAGTGTGATAGCGGTAAGAGTTTTTTGTTGTATTGGTAGTAACAACAAAAGGACAGTAATATGTTCTTAACTATTATACCTCTGGTATTAATAATAGTTTCAAACAATTACCATCCTTTTTAATAACGTTTAGCAATACGTTGGATACCAATGTTCTAAGGTTATCGCTTTATTATTTTGCTAACTCTTCCATATTGATGCCTTTTTTCTTCGCAATGTATTTTGGAATAAGAGACATACCAAATAGGATCAGACCAGCAACTGCAAATTTAACTAATAACATTGCTGATACGCCGTTTGTTGCAATATCACCTGCCATGTAAGCAAAGATGAATGCGCCCGGTGCCATTGTTATTAAAGAAACTAAAGCGTAAGTACCTAAGTTTAAGCTCGTTAAACCATAAGCGTAGTTTTGTAAGCTAAATGGGAACACAGGAACTAAGCGAGTTAAGATTAAGAAGCTTGTACCGTTCTTTGCTACGCCATCATCAATTTTCTTAAAGATTGGGTTATCGCCAAACTTTTTCATGATGGTATTACGAAGTAAGAAACGAGCAACGATAAATGCTACAACTGCGCCTAATGTCGCTGAAAATAGCGCTAAAACGCCACCTTTGATAGGACCAAATACGATGCCTGCTACAATGGTGAATGCACTGCCTGGCAGTAAAAATACACAAGCAAACACAAATGCTGCGACAAATACTATGTAACCCCAAGCACCAAAGCCTGCGATCCACTCTTGAAGACTCTTGATATCGGTAATGATCTCAAGAATACCGGTTTGTTTTGCTGCAAATAATGCTACTGCAATCACCGCAATGATAAGTGCAATTTTTACGAATTTCATTTTACATCCCTTTAATTAGTCAACAGACATACATTTGATTAAGCCAGCTTTTGATTTATAGCGGTTGAACCATGATTTCACAGGACTTGCTAATACGTTGACTGGTGGTTCATCACCATTCATGATCACGGGACCGAACATTAAATCAAGGATATGCCAGGCTTTAGTACCTACGCCCATCATAGAGGCACGACATGCAGAGCAATACACTACAACGTGACCCGTTTTAAACTCTTCAACACGACGCTCAATAACACGTCTAGCAACATCAGGGTTTGCAGGAACCACCATGCCACCAAAGCCACAACAACGTGTGTTCTCTTTTGTGTATTCTGGTTCTGCAATTTGGTAACCAAGTTCAGTTAAGATCCAACGAATGCCTGCTTGAAGCTCACTTTCATAACGTGTAGAACAAGAGTCATGAATGGTGAATACCACATCGCTGTTTTTTGCTTTACCAATTAACTCAGCAGGAAGGCCGATTTGAGGTAGCAATTTCCATAGTGATACCGGTTTTTGATTACCACCCGATTTTTTAATGACGGCATAGCAGCTTTGACAAGCCACAATCACTTCTTGTGCATCAAGCTTATTGAAATCCGCTTGCAGTTGGCCGTAACGCTCTTTAAATAGCTCCGTTTGACCAATAGCCGACGTTGGTTTACCACAACACTTTTGTACTGCCCCCATATCTGGATACACTTCTTTTAGATATTTTGCGATGCTCGCAACGCCTTCTGGCGAGTAGGATGGCAGACTGCATCCTGGCATAAATACTTTATTACTCATTTTGAAGCCACCGTACGTTTAGCCATAGTGAAGAATTTAGAGAAGCCAAGCTTCTGGTGCATATTGATTGCTTTGTGTCCCGGAGTTACCGCCATTGGCATTAACAAAATCCACACGAGCACTTAGGAACATCTCTTTCATTGGATAGTCTTTAGGGCAAACAATCGTACATTGGTCACAGGCATTACATGAATAAGCCAATAGAGGGTCCATGGCTTTGTTATTGATGAAGTCACTAAATAAGGTTTTAGGGCAATCGCCAAAGTCATTCATCATCACACATTCATTCATGCACAACTTACATGTACATTGCAGACAGCGAGACGCTTCTTGCTTGATTTGTTCTTCAGAAAAACCAAGATCCACTTGTTTGAAATCCTGTTTACGTTCTTCTGCATCACGTAATTGACCGTGTAGGCGAGGCGTGTCAGTTGTACCTTTTGGAAGTGGAATATCAAGGCGAGAAGGGTAGTTATACTCTTTCTCAAAATCACGATTCTCAGTAAGAGGGCGTTTAGCGAATTGACGTTCAATACTAAGTGCCGCTTTATGACCGAGTGCCATTGCCTCAACAACAATGTTACCGCCACAGGCATCACCAGCAACGTAAACACCGTCAACAGAAGACGCTAAAGTGTGCTTATCAACCACGTAACGGCCGCCACGAGTTTGTTCCAGTGCACCATCAGTAATGTCTGCGACTACTTGCCCTGTGGCAAAAATAACGGTATCTACAGCAATCGTGCGGGTTTCATCCGAGTAACTTGGTGCAAAGTTGCCATTTTCATCAAAAATAGAAATGACTTTTTTAAGTACGATTCCAGTTACTTTTCCGTCTGTTTCTTCAATTGAAATCGGTCCCCAGCCAGCATTAAATAACACGCCTTCTTCTAGAGATTCATCAATTTCAATTTGGCTTGCAGGAAGTTTCGCCATTTCTTCTAATGAACATTGGTGTACTTCATCGGCACCGATGCGCCATGATGAGCGAGCACAGTCCATTGCAACGTCGCCGCCGCCAATGACCATGATTCGCTTACCTGCACGAGGGAAATCACGAGTTTCTGATACTTCTTTTAGATACTCAACTGCAGAAAATACACCTTGTGCTTTGTGACCTGGAAGCGGAATGATTGAACCAACATGAGCACCGTGAGCTAAAACAATAGCGTCATGAGAAAGACGAAGTTCATTGAAAGAGATGTCTTTACCTATCTCTACACCGAATTTCGTTTCAATGCCCAGCATATCTAAATAACCGTATTCAAAATCGATAACATCGCGTGGTAAACGGTATTCAGGAATACCTACACGCATCATGCCACCGTAAACATTCAGCTTTTCATAGATTGTCACTTGGTGACCACTGCGGCGAAGTTCAATTGCCGCTTGTGCACCAGCAGGACCTGCGCCAACGATAGCGATTTTTTTACCGCTGTCATTGGCAACAGTGAGATCCCAATTGCTTTGTTTATCCATTTTTTCGGCAACAAAGCGTTTGATCCCTGCAACACTGATTGGTTGGTTATACTCTGTATTACGACGACACGCTGCTTCACATGGATGAGCACAAATACGGCCAAGAGTTTGAGGTAAGAAAAGTTTTCCGCGGATCAGATCTAAGGCTTCTTGGTAGTTACCTTCACCCGCTAAGCGTACATATTGTTTCACATCCGTGTGCATTGGACATGCAGTTTGACATGCTGGGTCGGCATCACCCATGCAGCCATCTACGACCATTTGAGCGGTATCGTAGAGTTTTTGACTAAAAATTACATTGCTCATTTTTATTATGATTCCAATTTAAGATTGAATTAGATTTGGCCGTTGATAACGGTAACGTTCGGCTGTTTTTCTTCATAGTGAGCGTGGCTGTACTCAATCCATGAGCCGTCATAGTTGTAAACTTCCTCTGCACCAAGCACGTTTTGTAGAATCATGGTTGTATGTGCAGAGCGAACACCTGATTGACAGTAGGCAATGACTTTTTTGCCTTTAATAACGTCGCCGTATAGCGCTTGTAATTCTTCTGCTGATTTCAGTGTGGTGTCTTCGTTTACCGCTTTAGTCCAGTTAATGTGTACGCTCTTTGGAATCGTTCCTGGTCCAAATGCGCCACCAACTGTTGTTGTGCCATTAAATTCGTCGTTACCACGCGTATCAATGATTACCCACTCATCATTGTTTTGAGCTTCAATCACCATATCTAACGTAGCAAGAGCTGTGTGTTTATGTGCAGGTTGTGATGCTTGATAATCACTTTGAGCAATCGATGGATTTGCATTGCCCGTTGGTAAATCAGCACCAACCCAAGCATTTAAGCCGCCATCTAGGTAGCGAATATCGCTGTGGCCTAGTGCTTCAATTTGCCAAAATAGACGAGCTGCATCGTGGTGTGATGTTGCTGCATAAACAACGATAGTTGATTCAGGCGTTGCACCGTAAGAGCTTAGAATTTTTTCCATCTCTTCGGTTGTGTTACTCATACCATCGAACTCATAAGTGCCTTCTTTTGCCGAGTAACCATCACGCCACATGGTAAAAGAACCTTCGATAGGAGCGTCAGGTTTCATTGGATTTAATGCACCAATAACCACAACATTATCACCGTTATCCATCATCTCTTTTAGATCTTGAGCGGCGATAAAGTGCTCTGGATGAGCGTAGTGAGAGAATTTTTCAGTTAGGTGTTGTTCACTGATCTCAAAAGCGGGAGCAGAAAACATGGATTTATAAGTTGGGTACCCTATTGCGACCGCAGCGGCTAAAACGCCGATGGCAATTGTTGATTTTTTCATTGTGTATTTTCCAGTAAGTTTAAAGTTTTTATGTTTTGTTCATCGGTATAAACAAAACAGATTGAATTTTTGAACCTAAAACTGGAGGAAGTGGCCGCTAACTTTTTTATTTTAATTTGGTGTTAGAAGTGACACAAAAGGGTGTTATCCCACTTACCTCTAAGGTAGTAGTGAGATTTTGAGTTATTCATTAAATTGTCACTATTGTGGTAAACCACAATAATGCTAAGGACTTGATCTAAAGCAATAAAATTATTGTGAAAATCGATGATAACTGCATTCCTAAATGTGATGTATAAGGCCCTTTTCATTGACTGATAACTATTACCAAAAACGACTTTCATTTCTTCTATGTTGTTGTTTATTTGTCCTGCTTATTTGCCCTACGATTTGCTACGCAAATTCAGTAAAAATGAAGCAATATGATGTTGGTGTTTTGGCATTAAGAGGGCACTACCACTGTAATATTGCGTGGGAACCAACGATGAGGTGGCTGGAATCACAAATCCCAAACAGTAAGTTTGTATTGCACTCCTATAACTTTGATGGGTTAGAAAGTGCATTTCAAAATGGCGAATTGGATTTCTTATTAACCAGTCCAGGGCAAGCCACCACATTTGCAAGACGGTTGCCTATTAACTGGCTAGCGACTCAGAAGAAAGGGCATGAACTTCCTTTTAGTAAAGCCATTGCCTCTTCTGTGATTGTTAGGGCAGATTCGCCATATCATTCTTTACAAGATATAGAGCACGCCAAAATAGCTGCCGTATCAGAAAAAGCTTTCGGTGGTTTTATCGCTTTTCATTTTGAGATGGATAAATTGGGTTATTTTAATTCGTCTTTTTTTGATCGTATTCAATTCACTGGCCCACCAACGGACAATCTGATCCGTTCGGTAGAGAATGGAGAGTTAGATGTCGCGATAGCCCCGGCTTGTACACTGGAAGAAATGGTCGAAGAAGGATTTATTGATCGTTCTGATTTTCGTGTCTTAGGTCAGCAAGAGCACGATGGATTCACCTGTGCAGTCAGTACACCATTGTACCCAAATTGGACGTTTGCAAAGACGGATCGTGCTTCTAATGAAATTGGTAAGAAAGTCACGCAAGCCTTGTTGGCTATGCCTGCTAATGCCTTTGCCGCCGAATCGGCAAACAACGTAGGTTGGACGCTTCCTGAAAGCAGTTTAAATGTAGATAAGGTATATCAACATTTTGATATGCACCCATTGCAGAAGCCATGGACACAGCAAATGGAAGATTGGCTACATCGTAATCCCTATTTAGCGTTAATGTTGATTGCAGGCTTATTTGGTCTAAACATTTACCATGTGCTGCTTGAGTTGCGTTTTAAACGCAGTAAAAAGGTGTTACGTAAAACACTAGAAGATTTGCGAGAAAAAAGCACCATGCTTGAACATGCACAACGAATTTTGATTGTGGGGGAATTAGGGAGCAGTTTGGCGCATGAGATCAATCAGCCATTGTCGGCGATCAAAAACTATAGCCAAGGGGTAAAGCTACGTATTGAAAAAGGTAATAAGTCTGAAGATCTCCTGCCTGTTATGGAAAAGATCCAACAACAAGTGACGGTTGCCAGTGATATCATTCAGCGTTTAAGAGATCTTATCCATAAAAAACCGATAGAGAAGCGACGTTTTTGGTTAGGAACCCTAGTAAATGACACTTATCGCTTGATTGAACCTGATTTTCACAGAAGTAATATAACGATAGAGATTAACAGTAATGGTGAGCCTAATATGGTGTCCGCAGATTATACTGGGTTGCAGCAATTACTGCTCAATCTGTTAAATAACGCTAAAGACGCTTGCATTAAAATGGGTAAAATAACAGACCCTCTTGTTGTGAGAATTGAGTTAATTTATTTGCCTGATCAAGTGCGTATTATGATCATAGATAACGGAATTGGTATTGAAGACGAAACAACGCCGTTAGAACAAGCATTTTATACCACTAAAAAAGACGGTTTGGGATTGGGTTTAGCGATTTGTCGAGATGTGATTGAAAACCATGATGGAATGATGAAATACAGCTCAGTTAAACCAAGAGGTTGCTGTGTTGAAGTGATTTTGCCTTATCAAAAGGGATAAAAAAGGAAATGGATAAAGGATATACCGATTTAAGTGTTCCAAAAGTGTATGTGGTTGATGACGAACACTCAGTACGAGAATCATTGGTTTTCATGCTTGAAGGCTACGGCTTTTCTGTGTCTGAATTTAATAGTGGTCGAGCGTTTTTAGATTCTGTCGATGTGTCGGCTCCTGGTTGTGCGATTTTAGACAGTCGAATGCCTGATTTAAGAGGCCAAGACGTACATGAATTACTGAATCAGCAAAGTAGCCCTTTAAGTGTTATTTTCCTTACTGGACATGGTGATATACCCATGGCGGTGGATGCACTAAAGGCTGGAGCTGTGGATTTTTTTCAAAAACCAGTGGATGGTGAAGTGCTATTTACTGCTATTCAGAATGGATTAACGGCATCAGAAAAACGTTATAAAAGCCAAGATGTACATCGAGCTTATTTTACGTTAACAGCCAGAGAGCAAGAAGTACTAAAGTTGATTGTTCAAGGAATGAAGAATCAACAAATGGCTGATTCAATGTGTGTTTCTTTACGCACCATTGAGGTCCATCGTTCTAATCTAATGAAAAAACTGGGCGTAAATAGTGTGGTGGATTTGATCATGCGTTATGGAAATAGCATCAGTAATTAGCTAAACCAATAACAATGAATAACCAATTTTTGTTTCCGTTTATGTAATTAAGCTAAAATTATAATGATAAGTGCAAATACTCAGGAGTAAATTATGTTTGATTCAGCATCGATCATAATCGCAGGTTCGACAGGATTGATAGGCCACCATTTATTGAATTTCTCATTAAAAAATGAATCCGTTGATCGAGTTTATAGTTTATCTCGTCGACCACTTGATGAAACGAGTTCAAAACTAGTTCAAATGGTGAGCGATGATTTATCTATAGATAAGCAGCAGATAGAAGAAAGTGCTCCTGAAATTGGTTTTATTGCTTTAGGTACAACCATCAAAAAAGCAGGCAGTAAAGCTGCATTAAAAGCGATAGATACGGATCTTGTTATTTCTGTTGCTCAATCAATGCGAGAGGTTGGGGTTAAGCATATTTATGTTGTCTCTTGCATTGGCGCATCGTCTTCTGCTTTTTCGCATTATTTAAAGTGCAAAGGAGAGATGGAAGACAGCGTATCGCTGTTAGGATTCTCTAGTGTGACTTTTATGCAACCTGGACCATTGTCTGGTGATCGAAGTGAAACCCGAAAAGATGAAGTATTATTGCAAGGGATCATGAGTGCCATTAATCCAATAATGAAAGGCTTTTTATTAAATTATAAGCCGATAGAAGGTGAAATAGTTGCTCAATGTATGCTTGATTTAGCGTTAAGTATTCATCAGGTATCTGGTGTTCATCGTTATACTTCAAAAGCGATGTTTGAACGAAAAACATGACGTAAATTTTACAATGCAAAATACGTAGTCATGATACTAATCAAGAATAATAATATGTATTTATTGAGTGAGGGGTTGTGTTGCAGTTTGATTATAATTTATTGAATACGCTTGAGGTCCTGTTAGAAGAGCAAAGTGTTACCTCAGCAGCATCAAGACTACATTTAAGTCAGTCAGCAGTGAGTAAGCAATTAGCAAAGTTGCGTGAAGTGTTTGATGACCCACTGTTTGAACGTACGCCTTATGGATTACGAGCAACACCAAGAGCGAAGCAATTAGCCCCTGAACTGCGCCAAGTATTGCAACAGCTTGAGTTATTTACACGACCAAATAATTTTGAGCCAGAGAAGAGTAATCGAACGTTTGATATCCATATGGTAGAGCCTGCGTATTCTCTGACTTACCCTCATTTTATGCCAGCGTTGTTAAAGCAAGCGCCACAAGTTAATGTTCATGCGAAAACATGGCGACGTGATAGCTTAGATCAGCTTCTACGTTGTGAGATTGATTTAGCGATCAGTTGCTGGGAGTGGGACACTCGTTCAAAATGGCACGTGAACAATATACCTTCAGAGTTGAATTATATTGAGTTAGCGAGAGACCACTCAGTGTGTTTAGTTCGTGAAGACCATCCTCTATTTGATGAAGAATGGGGACTCGAAACCTTCTTAAAATACCGTCACTTACAAGTGGTTTTTGGTGGGATTGAGCAATGGCTTTTGGACGATATCTTAAACTTGCAGCATTTAAAAAGAGATATCGCAGTGAATTTAACGGATTTCCATTCAGCGATGGAGTTATGTGAGAACAGTGATTTGATTTTGTGTGCTCCTTCAAAGTACATAGACAATATGCTTAAAGGTTCACCATTAAAAAAATTACCAGCACCAATCTCAATGGAGCCGGGTTGTTATGTATTAATGTGGCATAAACACTTTGAATTTGATCATTCACATCGTTGGTTCAGAGAGTTAATTATTGATAAAGTGTCCAAGGAATATTTGGTCAAATAACCCCCATTATTTGTCTCGTCCTAAAATACGTTGACGATTTTTAATTGAAAGCTAAGTGCGTACGCACTTGGCTTTTTTGTGTACTTGATTTGGTGTACTCATTCCCAAGCTTAAATGTGGCCGCATTTCATTATAAATAAAAATAGATTCTTCAACTAAATGCCTTAACTCCTCTAAATCTTTACAGTCATACAAAAGAAACTCTTGTTTAAGTATCCCATTTATTCGCTCTGCTAATGCATTTTGATAGCAATCATAACCATCCGTCATTGATGGCTTAATATCATTTTTATTCAATTTTTCCTGATAAACCTTTGAACAATACTGTAATCCTCGGTCTGAATGATGAATCGTACTCCTTTGATATTGACGGCTATCTATCGCCATATCAAGAGCTTTGACTACATCAGTAGCTTTCATTTCATCACTTAATTCATATCCCATTATCTTTCGACTATAAGCATCTGTTACTAAAGATAAATAATGAATACCTTTTTGTGATTGAACGTAAGTGATATCACTAACAAAAACCTCTTCAGATGCTTGAGGTGTTACTTCTTTAAGTAAATTAGGATGTTTTTTCATCCAATGCTTACTATAGGTAGTTTTTGTATAACTTCGTTTAGGTTTTACTAATAAGCACTCATTTCTTAAATAGGAAAAAAAGTTATCTCTGCCTAACTTTATGCCATGAGTGATGAATTTGGGCTTAAGTAAAAAATATAATTTTTTACCTCCAATACGAGGCATATATCGACGAATTTCTTGCACCATATTTTTAACCGGTGAAAGTTCAACGGCACGTTTCAGAGCTCTACGTTCTTGTTGGTATATACATTGTCTTGTAATGCCAAGTAGCTGACTAGCTCGCTCTAAGCTGATCATTTTCTGCTTTTGAAGACTTCTTGCTCCTTGGCAATATACTTTTTTCTAAGGCCTGCACCATGTTCTGCGTCCATGATATTCACTACTTCATTAAGTAATAAATTACGCATTCTTTCATCATCAAGCTCTCGCTCTAAACGTTTAATTTTTTGTGCAGGCGATTCTTTCGCTTTCGGGGATTTAGGCATAATAATCTTAGGTGATTGAGACCAGTCCATCTTACCGTGTTTTCTTAACCAAGTAAGTACGGTAGATCGACCTTGAATGCCATAAATGTTTTGAGCTTGCTTATAGGTCATATCGCCTTTTTCTATAGCGGCAACAAGCTGCAATTTAAAGCCTAATGAATAATCGCGTTGAGTTCGCTTATTCTTTGTTTTTTCTTGATTTGTCATATAAAAGTCCTAAATGTGTAAACACATTTCAGGACGAGACAGGTTAATGAAACAAGGCTTCGATGAAAAACAAGCAATGAGACTGAAATGGTTATCTAAAGATATGAACGAACATGAACGCTACATGCAAGATTTTGATTTAATTTTTAAAGAGTTAGAAAGATGGGGGCCAGGTTCTGAAAGTGACACATTAAAAGCATTACAGAAACTACCTAATAAACCAACGACGCTACTTGAGATTGGTTGTGGGCAAGGTATTGCTACTGAGCTTTTTGCTCGACATACCGATGCAATGATTACCGCGGTTGATAACGAAGAGTTTGCACTCAAGCATTTAATGGAAAAAATGCAACAAAATGGTTTAGAAGAGAAGATCACAACGGTATGTGCCGATATGGCTAAAATGCCGTTTGATACAAAGAGTTTTGATCTTATTTGGTCTGAAGGTAGCGCTTATATAATGGGAGTGAAAAATGCCTTAAAAGCATGGAAACCATTATTAAGTGAAGATGGTGTTCTTGTGGTAAGCGATTTAGTTTGGAGTACGGATAAACCAAGTGAGAGTGCCTTGTCTTTCTGGAAAAAAGAATATCCAGATATGGTGTCAGTTTCAGATCGAATTAAGCATGCACAACAAGCGGGTTATGAGGTTATTGAGCATTTCTCTCTTAGTGATGCAGCATGGGAAGCGTATTATCACCCTTTAATTAAGCGATTAGATACATTAAAAGATACGTTAATAGATTCTCCTGTATTAATTGATTTTAAGAATGAAATAACCGCATTTAAACAGCGAAAAAATGAGTTCGATTATGAGATTTTTATACTAAGGTCTCGTTAAGAACAAAAATTACTGACCTGTTTATCAATTTACCGATTATGCTTTGAAAGATGATAAAACATATAAGGTTGTGGAATGGATTACTCTCAATATCATGTTGAACAAACTCAAGAAATTACGGATCTTGTTACTCGCACTTTTTCAAAATCAGAAGGGGTTGATGAAGGCACACTGATTGGTGCATTAATCAAAGATCTTTTTGCAACAACAGATCCTGATGATATGTTTATTTTTGTTGCGAAAGATAACGACAAAATTGTCGGAAGTATCTTTTTCACACGCTTAACATTTGAAATAGATACAACGGCATTTTTGCTTTGCCCTGTTGTTATTGATGCTGAATATCAAAAAAAAGGGGTTGGTCAGGCGCTTATTAATCATGCTCTTGAGGTTTTGAAACAAGAAGGTGTTGAGTTGGTATTTACTTATGGTGAGCCAAAGTTTTATGAAAGGGTTGGTTTTGAGGTCATAAGCGAAGAGCAATTTAAGTCTCCAATTCCATTGAGTTATTTGTATAGCTGGTTAGCTCAATCTTTAAATGATGAAGCATTAACTTATATTCCAGGGCGTTCAAAGTGTGTTGCTGCTCTTAATAATTTGCGACTCTGGTAACCGTTACTCATTGCTTCTTTAGCATTCGATAAAAAGGGATAAT
This sequence comes from Aliivibrio fischeri ATCC 7744 = JCM 18803 = DSM 507, assembly GCF_023983475.1. Taxonomy (NCBI): domain Bacteria; kingdom Pseudomonadati; phylum Pseudomonadota; class Gammaproteobacteria; order Vibrionales; family Vibrionaceae; genus Aliivibrio; species Aliivibrio fischeri. The sequence continues at coordinate 92,644 of NZ_CP092713.1, read as the reverse complement.
CGTACTTTGTAGTAAGTACAATTATCCCTTTTTGCGTATATTTATCCATTCTATTCACCTTTCCAGTATGAATGTTTAGACAGGACGTATTTGATTTGGCATTCTCATTATTATAATAACACTAAGGCATATTCGCCTTTAAAAGGATAATAATGAAAATAGGAATAATCGGCTTAGGTGACATTGCGCAAAAGGCGTATTTGCCCATCATTACTCAGCTTCCGGGTATCCAACCGCTTTTTTGTACACGAAACCCTGACACGCTCATACAATTATCGTCTAAATATCGTATAGAAGGGACTTGCCAAGATTATCATCAGCTTCTAAAAATGGGTGTGGATGCCGTGATGATCCATGCTGCAACTCAAGTTCATTTTGATATCGCTTCTTTTTTTCTGAAAAATGGTATCCCAACCTTTGTTGATAAACCTCTTGCTGATTCCGCACAAGAAGCGGAGTTGCTGTATACGATTGCAGAACAATATAACACCCCGCTTTACGTTGGATTTAACCGCCGACATATTCCATTGTATAACCAATTTGTACCAGAGCTTGCGAACGGAACGATAGGTAAATTGCGTTCATTACGTTGGGAAAAACATCGTCATGCTTTACCGGGTGATTTACGAACCTTTATCTTTGATGATTTCATACACCCATTGGATAGTGTGAATCTAAATGCTCAGTCCACCATTGATGATGTGTATGTTACTCATCAAATGCAGGGAGGACAGCTAGCAAGATTAGACATTCAATGGCAAGTTGATGAGACAATATTACATGCTTCAATGGATCGTCATTTTGGAGTGACAACAGAGCGAGTTTCTGTTGGTTATGAAAATCAATCTCTTGAGTTTTCATCGTTTGTTGAAGGACGACAATGGCTGGATAACACAGAGCAAAAGTTAGTATTGAAAGATTGGACACCAATGCTAACAAGTAAAGGGTTTGAAACTATGATTAAAGATTGGATTCGAGTGGTGGAAAAGGGCAAGTTATCAACCGCAACAGCGGATCGTAACCTTGCCAGTCACCAATTGGCTGAGGCTGTGTATCAGAAAATACACAACCAATTGAAATAATAACTACTTGAGTCTTCTTGATAGTTTTATATAAACAAATAAAGACAAAAATATGATCGCACCTCCAGTTAATTTCTGAGGTGCGACGACTTCATTAAGAATGCTAATACTAAGTAAAAGAGTCCAAATTGGCTCTAGTATCATGATGAGTGAAGCGGTTTCAATGTTGACTGAGAATTGCCCGAGTGTTTGTGCAAGGTATCGAATTGCTGTGGCAACAATGGTAGAAATCAAAAACCAAAAGATGGCGTGTTGAGTGATTTCAAATGGAGGATGAGAATTAAAAGAGGCATATAAGCATCCACTAATACCGACAATAAATAGCTGAACACAAATCGATAGCAATGGTGTTACTGAGCCAATAATGCGTTTATTAAGAACAAAATGCATCGAAAGCAGTAATGAAGAAAGCATAAAGCCAAGTTGACTTGCCTCCAATTTCCAGCCATTTCCTAAAGTAAGTAATATCATTCCAAGTACCGATATTGGTAGAGCAATCCAAAAGGCTTTATTGGGTTTATTGCGAAATAATATCCATGAAATTACAGGTGCGATGATCATCGCTAAACTCATGATGAATGCGCCTTCAGCAAGCGATGTGGTGATGGATACAGCGTATACCCAAACTTGCAGAGCAAAAGACAGCACTAAGCCTACGCCACTCAATGCTAATATTTGTTTGCCAGTTAATGTGCGAAATTGTTTGAAACAGAATGGAGCGAGCACAAAACTAGCCAGTAGAAATCGAGCACCGATAAAAATATCACCCGGTATGGTCATCACAACCATTTTTGATGCTCCCCAGCCGATAGCAGCCAGAATGGTGGCAATAATTAGGTAAATCATTCCGCGCATGATGTTATCTCTTGATAAAAATGACGATAATACCAGTGTTATCATCATTTATAAAAAATAACCCCACTCAAAAGAGCTAATGCCGATCGTTTAAGGGACTTGAACGATCCTTTGCAGCCTTCATAATCGGTCTTAAATTTATTTTAAGGCCGATTTTTTATGTCTGAGTTTTCTCGTGAATTACAATTAACTGCAGAATTTCACCTTCCTGAATCTATGGATTCATTTCGGAAAAATATTCCTATTGAGTGGATTTCAGAAGCCGTTAACCAAACTGGTCGCGCCGCTATCAGAAAGCGCAGATTTCCTGCTGAACAAGCTGTTTGGTTAGTGCTTGGAATTGGCTTAATGCGTAACCGCTCCATTAGCGATGTTTGTGATAAATTAGAATTAGCCTTCCCTGATGCTAAAGGGGAACTCCCTCCCTTGGCCACAAGTAGTATCGTAAAAGCTAGACAGCGTATTGGTTATGAACCATTACGTTACCTATTTCATACCACTGCAAGTAAATGGGAGACAGAAGAATCGCCTGATTTAGTTTGTGGACTTAAACTCATGAGCGTTGACGGGACTCAATTTAAAACCCCTGAAACTAAGGATAACCAAAAGCTAGGCTACGCGACAGGTAAGGCTACATTTCCTTCAGTTCTTGCTGTTACCCTCATGTCTACACGCACCCACCTTATTTCAGATGCTGCTTTTGGACCAATAACCAATAGTGAAATATCTTATGCACAACAATTAGTTGGCTCCGCTCCAAATAATTCATTAACTCTTTTTGACCGTGGTTTTATGTCCGCTGAACTTTTTGAATCATGGCGTAATGCAGGAAAAAATACTCATTGGTTAACTCCAATAAAAAGTAAATTTAGGTACGACGTTTTAGAAGAGTTTTCAGACTACGATAAACTGATTAAAATGCCAGTTTCGCCTGATGCAAAACAGAAATATCCTCACCTCGGAGATAGCTGGCAAGCTCGTTTAGTTTTAATACCTGAGCCGAAAGGAGAGATCAAAGGGTTTATTACTTCATTAGAGTGTCCTGTGACTTATCCATTGAAAGATATTGTTGAAATTTACTGGGAACGATGGGAAATAGAACAAGGTTATGGTGAATTAAAACAAGGTCAACTTAACAATCAAGCAGTGCTTAGAAGCTTGAAAATAGAAGGAATATATCAAGAGTTATGGGGGATTTTGATTTCTTATAACCTCGTTCGTCTAGAAATGAAAAGAATGGCCGATTTTCATAAAATGGAACCATTAAGAATAAGCTTTATTAATGCGTTAAGGCTAATCCAAGATGAGTTCCTGTGGTGTTCAGGGCGAACACCAGGAACAGTGCCCAAGAAGCTGAAAAATCTACGAGAAAGCGGAAAGCGTCTAATCCTGCCAAAGAAAAGAAAGCGAAAACCATTTCCGCGACAAGTGCTTTATAAAGCACCGCGCTACCCTTATAAAAAAAGAGCCACTAGCTGTTAAGCGAGCGGCATTAACTCAAAAGAGCAGGGTTATGTGTAGATTGTTCGCTTGTCTTAAATTAGTGAGCGGTTTGGTATTCTGGGTAATCAACAAGCCCTTGTTGTGCGCCACCAAATAGCGTATTTGGATCGTGCTCTGCTAATGGGTAATCGTTTTTAATACGACTAGGTAAATCAGGATTCGCAATAAATGGGCGACCAAATCCAACTAGATCTGCAAGGTTGTCTGTCAGTGCTTGCGCCGCTTTACCTGTATTATAACGACCAGCATAAATAATCGTGCCTTGATAAGCTTCACGAATTGCTGTTTTAAATTCCGCAGGCGTCTCAGGGGCATTATCCCAGTCCACTTCTGCAATGTGCATATAAACCACGTTGAGTTTGTTTAATAATGCCGCTGCTGCCGTGTAGGTTTCTACTGGTGTTTTATCAACAGTGCCATTTAGAGAAGTAAATGGAGCAAGGCGAACACCGACACGCTCGTGACCAATGGCTTCATTTACTGCTTCGACAACTTCGCCTAGAAAACGCAGACGATTTTCGATAGAGCCACCGTATTCATCGGTACGGTTGTTCGCTTCAGAGTCAATGAATTGGTTAATTAAATAACCATTAGCAGCATGAAGTTCAATACCATCAAAGCCTGCTTCAATCGCGTTTAATGCTGCTTGGCGATATTCTGCGATAACATCGTTAATATCTTGTTGAGTCATTTCACGAGGCTCAACAACATCAACAAAACCTGGAGCATCAGTACCGTTATCAATGAATACTTTTACGTTTTCTGCTTTAAGTGCAGAAGAAGAAATAGGTTGTTGACCACCAATGTTTTCAGGGTGAGTAACACGACCTACATGCCAAAGTTGAGCGAAAATAGTACCGCCTTTAGCGTGAACGGCATCAGTCACTTTTTTCCAACCACGGATCTGGTCTTGAGAATAAATTCCCGGAGTCCATGCGTAGCCTTGGCCCATCTCTGAGATTTGAGTGCCTTCCGCTATAATAAGGCCTGCACTTGCACGTTGAGCATAGTATTCAGCCATCATATCGTTCGCTACATTACCCGGTTGACTTGCACGAGAACGAGTCATAGGAGGCATAACGATACGGTTTTTTAGTGTCAGATTACCAAGTTGCATTGGCTGAAATAGTGCATTTTTCATCAATAAATCCTCTTATTTGCTTAATTGAATAAGCTCAATTTGATAACCATCCGGGTCCGTAATAAACGCAATATGCGTTGTACCGCCTTTTACTGGTCCTGCTTCACGAGTCACGTTACCACCTAATGCTTTGATATTATCGCAAGCCGCGTAAATATCTTGGACACCTAAAGCTAAATGACCAAACGCATTACCCATGTCGTAATTATCGGTATCCCAGTTATAGGTCAACTCGATACTTGTTCCGCCTTCTTCATAACCAACGAAAACGAGTGTGTAGCGATATTCACTGTTTTCGCTGTGATCGAGCACTTTCATCCCTAAAACTTTGGTATAAAATTCAATAGATTGTTTTAAGTCTGTCACTCTGATCATCGTATGTAGAAATTGCATGATTTCACCTTGCCAGTGCTGATAGTTGTCGTTTGTATGAGTTAACGATACGTAAAATGACCAAACTTAGGAAATTATGATTTTTTATTGATTTGATAATTTTCTGTTATTAAGTTCGGAAGGTTTTAATAACGAATACAAAAATGCCGCAGTATTATCTGCGGCATTTTCAAATTTAAAACGTATGGATTAAGCGCATTCTTTCTTTGGTTTTCTCTTCTTGTAAACCACACAGAAGTTGCCACGTTTGGTTCGGCATTTAGAACAACGCTCACAATCGACTTCGGCTCTGTTGCCTTCTTTCCAACGTTTGATTAGCTGAGGCTCTGCAAGTAAAGGACGCGATAAAGCGAAGTATTGGATATTCGTTTCTTCAGCAATCTTTTCAATGGCATTAATGTCGTTTAGACCACCAACGGTGATCACCGGAACGTTAACATCTTGGCTGAGCACATTACCATATTCATGGAAATAACCTTCTTCTTGAAGTGTATAGCCATCAAAAGATTCACCAACAAGTGTGCTTGCATTACCGTGAATGTTACCTGAAATGATGATCCCATCAACACCGATCTCTTCCAGTTTTTTACAGATGATTCGAGTCTCATCGAACGTTAAACCACCTTCAAAGAACTCAGACGCCGTCAGTTTTACTAGGATAGGGTAATCATCACCCACTTGTTTTCTGATCTCAGCGTAGATCTCTAGTAAGAAACGCATACGATTATCTAAGCTACCGCCGTATTCGTCTTCACGACGGTTGTAATAAGGACTTAAAAATTGGTTGATTAAATAAGTGTGAGCCGCATGGATTTCAACCCCATCAAAGCCAGATTCTTTTGCTCTTCGGCTTGCTTTGGCAAACGCATCAACAATGTAGTCGATTTCGTCTTTTGTCATCGCCTTGCCTTGTGTTTGTGTACCACGTTCACACACATCACTTGGAGCAAAAATAACGCGTTCGCCAACGTTATAAGTTGTTTTGGTGCCACCATAAGCAAGCTGCATAACAATTTTTGAATCATTTAGGTGTACAAGCTCAGTCAGCTTTTTGTACTCTTCAATGAAAGAATCGTTATACATACCCATCATGCCAGCGTTGGGTTTTTCTTCTTCAACAATGTTTGCATAGCCAGTAACAATTAAGCCAACTTCACCTTTAGCGAGCTCTTCGTAGATATCGTATAACTTGTCTGTCATATGGCCGTCTTCTGTTGCCATATTTTCCCACGTTGCACTTCTCATGAAGCGGTTTTTAAGTGTCATGCTGCCAATGCGGGTTTCGGTAAACAAAGTGCTCAAGTGTGTTCCTCTATTACTGGTTTTATTTTATGGGGCGATTTTAGCGTCAATATAAAGCAAAAAACTTAATCTGTATTAAGTTCATGTCATATCCGATTAAACAACAAACAAAATAGGGATAATTATTCTTACTTCTTCCCTATATTGCTGTTTTTATATGATTTTTTTTGGTCATTTATAGAACACTATTTTTGAAAACTTATGTTGCACGAGTTTCGCCGCAAACTTCTTGGTGTTTTTATCGATGCTGTGTATGTTTACCCAATATTAATGAATAAGTACCAATGAAAATGGGGTGCTCTTATTCTCTCTAGCAGTTGTGGGACAATAGATGAATACAATCAAACAACCTAAAGGGATATTCCATATTATTGCAATCCAAATGTGGGAATTCTTTAGTTACTACGGTATGCGCTCTTTATTAATTCTTTTCTTAACGGAAAAGTTATTAATGTCAGACCAACATGCCTACGCTTTGTATGGTGCGTATACATCGCTTGTGTATGTGACTCCTATTATTGGTGGTTATTTAGCAGATAAATATTTAGGTAACTACTGGTCGGTAATTTTAGGCAGCTTACTAATGGTGGGTGGGCACTTTGTATTGAGTTTTCCAAGTAGCGATCACACCACTTTGTATATTGCGCTTTCTTTAATTATCTGTGGTTACGGTTTCTTTAAAACTAACTCAAGTTGTTTGTTAGGTGAGCTATATCAAACCAAGGAACAAGAGCGTGGCCGTGAGGCGGGTTTCTCCATCTCTTATATTGGTGGCAATATTGGTTCGATGATTTCTCCGATTCTATGTGGTTTTGCTGCAATGAAATGGGGATGGCACGTGGGTTTCTCACTTGCAGGGATTGGGATGCTACTTGGCCTATGTATCTTCATGACAGGTCGTAAAAACTTTTCTCACGTAAGTAAACCAAATTTACCAGCACTTCAGAAAAAAAGTGCAGGCATTCCACATTGGTCATTGCTACTTGCTTCATTGGTTGTTGCTGCTGTTGGTTTGGTATTTGTGCTTAAAAACTTATGGGCAGGTTATATTCTATTAGTGATTTGCTTAATGTCTTTGGTGCACATCATCAACTTATACCGTAAGAGTGATGAAGAAGATCGTCAAAAGCTCAATTCCATCATGTATTTTATGTTGTTTGGTACGGTATTTTGGGCATTTGATCAACAAGGTGGTAGCTCAATTAGTCTATTCATTGAGCGTAATATAGATACCAATATTGGTGGTTTTATTATCCCGACGGCTTTTTTCCAATCCATTAACCCAATTGCTGTGATTGCAGGTGGTGCTGCGGTGGCGTGGCTATGGAAAATGTTAGATTCAAAAAGCATTTCAGTGAGAACACTAACAAAGCTGAATATCGGTCTTTTATTGCTTACTGCTGGCTTTAGTTTAATTACTTTGTCATCAAAATTAGCAATGGCAAGCGGTCAAACTACCTTTGTTTGGTTGTTGATTGGTCTACTGTGCATTGGGGTGGCAGAGCTGTTTATTGACCCTGTGGCATTAGCTGCGATTACACGTCTAAATCCACACGGTGCAACAGGAACGTTAGCAGGTATTTATATGCTTGCTGGTGGCTCGGTAGCAAATTATCTTGCTGCAGATATTGCTCAGTTCACATCGACGGGTACGGGTGAAAATGCAGGAACATTGGATTTAATTGTATCGGCAACGCAATATCACCATGTATTTCAAAGTATCCTTTTTGTAACAATTGGCGTGTTTGTTTTAGGTTTATTGGTGGACTTTAAACACCGTAAACAAGCAACTATTTAATTCCATTATAAATAACAGCAAGCTGCCATGGCTTGCTGTTCCTTACCTCTTTCCTCTTAATCATTCAAATTCCCCTTAACTTTTTAGAATTAATAAATGCCGAATTGCTGTGTTCCAATTTAGTTGTCATGATAATGTCAGTATAAAATGTTGCAAAATGTTTCTGTTAGTAACTTTGTGTAAATTGTTGATCATTAAGTGGTTATCTCTGTTTTTCAAAATTGATAATTTAGATTCCATTTATGGCTAGTGATAAGTAAATGTTAAAAACGTAAGTTGGTTGTGTAATGCGTAAAAATGCATAAAAAAAGAAGCAATCACAACACATACACAGGGATTAATTTATGTCTAACTTGAATGTATTCAAGCAGCCTAAGCAGTTTTATCTGATCTTTTCTATAGAGTTTTGGGAGCGTTTTGGCTTCTATGGCATGCAAGCAATTTTAGCGGTTTATCTGGTTAAAATTCTAGGAATGTCAGAGTCTGAATCATTTGTACTTTTCGGTGCTTTCTCAGCGCTTATTTTTGGTTCATCGCGGCTTTCCGGGGAAAGCCGCTTTTATCTTCATAAAGAAATAGTCCGTATCTCTGTAGCCATACCCCATTCTTTTGATTAACTTAATTTTGTTATTTATTCCTTCCAGTGTACATGTATTTAATCGATATAAAGACGAACTAACAATTCCGTGAAGGTATGGTTTTAACTTTCGTGCAAAACTGATTAGTGGTTTGATCCCACTCTCATTTACCTGTTGCCACCATACATCCCATAGTTCTATTGCCTGCGTTTCTGAGTCACAATACCAGAGCTCTTTTAATTGCTCTCCTAGCAAATGAGTCACCATTAAATCGTGGTTTACCGAAAGTATTTCATCTAAATAACTCTGTTGATTTACGTCTAGATTGTCTCTATTTTTCAAAAGGATCCAGCGTGAACGCTTAATCCAACGACGAGCTTTTTTGTCTTCTTTGAGTTGATTCGCTTGATCTACCCTAACCCTATCCATTACCTCTCGTCCATATTTGGCTACCACATGAAAAAGATCGTATACAATACGTGCATTAGGGCAATGAGCTTTCACTTCGAGATCGAAAGCTGTATTCATATCCATAGCCACTGCTTCGATATTTTCGGCATGCTTACCAAGCTCTTCAAAGAAAGGCCTGATATCAGTTCGGCTTCTACCTAAACCAATCCAAAGCACTTGATGTGTCTGCGCATCGGCAATCACTGTTGCATATCGATGTCCTTTAAATATGGCAAACTCATCCATCACTAGTTGGCGTAATTTATCCCATGGTATGTCAGGGATAACTCGTTTAAGTCGTTGTTTATCAATATTCTTTATCGTGTGCCAATGTACTCCAGTCAGTTCTGAAATATGTTTAATCGGCAGCAAAGGCAGCAGTTGTTCAATATATTCTATCAATCGATTAGTCAGGCGTGAGTATGGTTTAAGCCAAGATATTGCTTCCGTTTTTGTACCGCATAGCAAACATGTAATGCGCCTAGTCTGAATCAAAAGTTCAACTGGAGTTCCTAATATCATAGCGTCTTTAATAGTTCGCCACTGAGTATCGTGAGTAAATTCAGAGAGTCGCCCGCAAGAGCAGAATGCTGGGGAGTCAGGTTTTAAGGTTATAGAGATTAATGAATCAGTTTTATGAGACTTTACGATCTGAAAACCTTTCCAGAAGGATGATAAAAAAGTATTATTTGGCATGAAAACGGCAGTTTGTGAAAAGTTGTGTTTGGCGATGTAACTTTACCACTAACTGCCGTTTTTGTTTTCAATTCCCGCTAATCTGCGATGAACCAAAAAAAAGACATGATTCAATTTATACAAACAATAAAAGACGCTAATTTTCACTTCAATATTCCAGCAGCATGGGGAGAGGAGCTAACTAATATAAAAAGAACCTCTTTTCAAAATGCTAAGAAGGTATTTGAAAAATCATAAAACAAACACCTTTAGTCCTGTATCCCCAGTACTGTGCGATGAATTATACTGGCAAACCAACTTTAACACTTTCATAAATGCTCTATATAAAGAGAAAGCAAATGATTATGATATATCTACAAGTTGCTGAAACATTCGTAATATTAAAACTAATAAAATCAAATACGATGACAAATTAACCGTCGAGTCATAATGGGTCATCGCTAGCCTAATTTAGGGTAATTTTTATCGTTGTTATTGACTATAACTAGCCCAATAACCCTAAATACCAAGCACATAGGCTTTTGTCTATGTGCTTTTTTACAGCTGGAATACAACCTAATTCCCCATAATGCCTTTCAGCCATCGATTGTACGCTTTCTCATAGTTAATTAAGCGGTGTTCTCTTTCTTCCCCTTGGTAATTATTATAAATTACAGCAAGCTTATCACTCGATCTTTGCTTACTTCGTTGCGATGGACCTTCCCAATTTTCCCCATCAAACCATAATCCCATCCAATCGAATCCTTTTGATGTCCGGCCTATCACCGTTTTATCTGGATGTAACTCAAAATCCCATTGATTCGAAATGCAATGACGCACGCGTTTTATTGCTTTTCTCAATTTATGCCGTGTCGTACTTAAGATTAAAAAGTCGTCCATATAACGTTGATAATATATGCCTGCACAATGTCCTAGCAATTCATCAAGCTCATAAAAATGGGCAGCCGCTAAATAAGGACTGAGGCTGCTTGAGCGAGGAATTCCTTTATTTGATAAGGAAATATTCCCACCATCTTCTACATTGTACATTAAAAATTGCGTTAATATGTTTTGTATTTCAGGAGGAATGTTAAATGAATAAAGCCATTCTATCATTTTTAATTTCGGTATCGCTGCATAATAGCCTTTTATATCTGTGCGACATACAAAAGGCATGTTGAGCGCTTTGGAACGTATCGTATGCATACCTACCTTACGTGATGAGCTTGAGCGTTTGGTATGAGTAACAAAATCACTCACAGGCAAAAGGTTATAATGGAGTAACGTTTGTTGCACTAAGCGTATAACAAAGGCATCCGACGCGCTCCACATCACTCGGCTCTCCCCTAACTTTGTTTTATATACCAACATAGGGGATAATAAATAAGATTTAGAACGTAATTGTTGAAGGATTTTTGGTTGGTAATATGTTTTGTAATGAAAGATAAAGTGCCAAACATCAGCATTAGGTGGGTGGTGTTTTCTTGCCTTTTTTAACCAACGTAGTGCCGCTTCGCTGTTTTTGCAGGATAAAAGAAAATCTATTATTTCAGATGACATCGTACTTAATGATCGTGATTTGTAATTTTAAGAGAGGGCTGATAAAATATGGCCAGTATTTATCTTAAATACTGGCCATAGGCTTTATGAGCAATTCTCAGAAGAGATTATGGCGCTATTGACTACGGAAATACGCGGCAACGTACGTGGGACCGTTAACATTTTTCCAATGATTCGGGACGAACGATATATATTCGTTCAATTCTGCTGTCGGTTTGTAGCCAAGTGTAATATGGTCAACTCCCGCGTTTCTCAGGTGTAAACCTAGAGTTCCCATATTTTGTACGCCGTCAAGGGGATCCTTTTGAAATAAATCTTCGCCTTCTACTTTCAATTCTTTTGAGTAATGCATCGCACGCGCTACATTAGCAGTGTATGCCACACGTCCTTCTTGAATCAACTCGTCCACGTTGAACACCATAGGGTTGCATGCGCTGCTACTCTGACAACCTCTGTGTGCGTCCGACAACCATCCTGTAGGTGTGCCGTTCGGGCTTATTGTCGTAACCTTCCATCCATCTACTTTCATTCCAAAGTCTACACCATCCCAATCCGCGCTTTCGACAAACGTACCGTAGCTCAATCCGCCCGCCGTGCGAATCGTCGTACCTTTGTACTGCACATTCCATAATCCTCCCGCATCGATTTCGATGTACGCGTACGTTTCATTGTTTCGCGTCACTAGCTGTACTCCCTCGATTTCAGCTTCCTCTTGCAAGTCATTAGCATTTGTAGCCGTCTGCTTAGATACCGAGTCGCTGAATTCTACGTATTGCGCCTCTGTCCATGGGCTTCCGTCTGGGTTCGTAAATTGTTGCCATCCAGCCGCTGCAGCTGGGAGCGCAGAAATAGCCGCCAGGGCCAAAGTTGCTTTTCTCAATGTCTTAATCATATTATGTTTCCTCTTTATGATAGATTCTCGCCATAGCGATAAGGGGATCATACCGCCGAACTCGCCGTGCTGTACATGTACGTATGGAATTATCTGTCTTTAGAACGCTCTTGACTCCTCCCTCTTTATGTGTTATATGTCAAATTACTTACCTCTTCGCCGGCGTCCTTCTCACTCTTAAGAGCGAGGTGCTGACTAACGATGCCTTACAGATACGTAAGCGGGTATTTCTACCCACCTAGCTTTTAACTGGTTTGTTGCTATATGGCCGCAGATCACTGACGTCACTACCCGGTTCTCGTTGCGGTAACTCTGTCAGCACGTGCTTTAGATAAGTATAAGGTTCAATATTATTTGCTCGGCAAGTCAGCATAATACTAAACAAGACGGCACTGGCGTTGGCGCCACTTTGTGTGTCGCTGAACAACCACGCTTTTCGACCAACGGCCACTGGGCGGATCTCGCGCTCAACCCGATTGTTATCAATCGGGTATAACCCATTTTCTACATATCTTTTAAGATAGGGCCATTGGTTAAGCGCATAACTGACCGCTTTTCCCATCGGACTTTTAGGAAGTAGGCTTGCCGCCGCTTTGTCTAACCAAACATAGAAGGTGGTAAGTATTGGAACCGCCTCTTTTCGCCGGAGCTGACATCGTTCATCAGAAGATAAGTTTTTGCCTTTCTTCTCTACAGCGTACAACTTTTGGATATAGCTCAGTGCCTGCTTAGCCTGTCCCGTTTTTTTAGGACTCAGATCTAGTGCGTCTTTGAACTTACGTCTAGCATGAGCCCAGCAACCTAGATGCTGAACGTTATCCAACATTCGCCATGCTGAGTAACCATCTGTCATCATGCTCCCAGCATATTTGTCGAGGAACTGCTTGGGATAGTTATGTGCTCGTCCAGGTTGATACTCAAATAAAGTAACGGGCGTTAGACTGTGCTCTGGACTGGCATAGGCCCACAGATAAGACTTACTTTCAGCTTTCTTATTGGGCTCTTTTAGAACCTGAAGCGTCGTCTCATCACCATGGATAACCGGCTCTTTCAGTAAAGCTTGATGTAAGGATTGGTAAATGGGAGACAAGAGTTCAGATGTTTTTATCATCCAGTTCGCCAGTGTGGTACGCTGGATATCTAATCCCACTCGGGACAGCTCTTTTTCTATACGATAGAGCGGAAGACCATCTGCATATTTGCTTACAGCAACGGTTGCCAAGGTCCCTGTCGTGGCGATACTTCCTGGTAATGGTTGCTTAGGCATTGCTGCCGTCACCACTTTGCTGCCAGTGCCTTGTTGCTCACAGTGACGACAAGCGTATTTTTTACGCTCATGGCGAAGTACTTTGACTTGCTTAGGGATAATTTCAACCTGCTCTGACGTTTCCACGCCGATAGCATGCAGTGGACTTTGGCAGCAGCTGCAGACTTTTTCACTGTCCGCTAAATCATGCTCAATCACTTCACGAGGCAAATCTGGATTAATAGGCTTGCGCCCTCGCTTACGAGTGTAGGTGATGGTTTCGGTTTCGGGCTCATCATTGTCAACAGGGGCATCGTTAAGTTGCTCAGCCTCATTGAATAAGCAACCTTGTGCCGGGAACTTTTCACTCTGAGGAAGATAACGCTTAGCCTGAGCACGGCGAAATTGCTCCCACATATCCGCAATACGTGCTTCGTATTTTTGCGATGTGATCTCAACCAAGCTATCGCTGTACGCTTGGATTTCTGGGGTGATGCCCGTGGGCTTGCTGAGTTCCTTTTGCATACATTAAGTATAGTAGAAATATCAGCATATGCATGATTTATTAGTAAGCGCTTAACTAACCACACATATCAATATTAAGAATGCTTTGCCATAGTATCTTTTTAATCGGAGGTATTATGGATCAGCAAAGTAAGCGCGATCATTGGACTAATATTTTAGAGCAACAGAAAGAGAGTAACCTATCTATCAAGCAATTTTGTATTGATAATGAAATAAGCTACCAAACCTTTTATTACTGGTCAAAGAAGCTCAGCGAGTCAGAAGTCACAACAAAAATTCACCCCACTATCGTGACAGAGCCAACACAAGAGCAGTCGAATATTGTGGTGCTGACATTAAATAATGGCCTTCGTGCCGAGTTACCAGCAAATCTTAATTCCAAACAAATTAAACATTGGATTGATGCATTGCAATGATACAGTCAGAAAAGGTTTACCTCGTCGTTGGCGTCACCGACATGAGAAAATCCATTGATGGCTTATCACTCATTGTCGCCGAAACGCTGGAAATGGACCCATTCAGTGAAGCCTGGTTTATTTTTTGTAATCGCAATCGAGATAAACTCAAGATCTTGTTTTGGGATACCAATGGCTTTTGGCTTTATTATCGTCGCTTAGAAAAAGGAACCTTCAAATGGCCAACACCCAATATTGATGGTGCACTCCACATTAGCAGGCAACAACTCAACTGGCTTTTATCAGGTTCATCGCAGATTAGCGGGAATTGAAAACAAAAACGGCAGTTAGTGGTAAAGTTACATCGCCAAACACAACTTTTCACAAACTGCCGTTTTCATGCCAAATAATACTTTTTTATCATCCTTCTGGAAAGGTTTTCAGATCGTAAAGTCTCATAAAACTGATTCATTAATCTCTATAACCTTAAAACCTGACTCCCCAGCATTCTGCTCTTGCGGGCGACTCTCTGAATTTACTCACGATACTCAGTGGCGAACTATTAAAGACGCTATGATATTAGGAACTCCAGTTGAACTTTTGATTCAGACTAGGCGCATTACATGTTTGCTATGCGGTACAAAAACGGAAGCAATATCTTGGCTTAAACCATACTCACGCCTGACTAATCGATTGATAGAATATATTGAACAACTGCTGCCTTTGCTGCCGATTAAACATATTTCAGAACTGACTGGAGTACATTGGCACACGATAAAGAATATTGATAAACAACGACTTAAACGAGTTATCCCTGACATACCATGGGATAAATTACGCCAACTAGTGATGGATGAGTTTGCCATATTTAAAGGACATCGATATGCAACAGTGATTGCCGATGCGCAGACACATCAAGTGCTTTGGATTGGTTTAGGTAGAAGCCGAACTGATATCAGGCCTTTCTTTGAAGAGCTTGGTAAGCATGCCGAAAATATCGAAGCAGTGGCTATGGATATGAATACAGCTTTCGATCTCGAAGTGAAAGCTCATTGCCCTAATGCACGTATTGTATACGATCTTTTTCATGTGGTAGCCAAATATGGACGAGAGGTAATGGATAGGGTTAGGGTAGATCAAGCGAATCAACTCAAAGAAGACAAAAAAGCTCGTCGTTGGATTAAGCGTTCACGCTGGATCCTTTTGAAAAATAGAGACAATCTAGACGTAAATCAACAGAGTTATTTAGATGAAATACTTTCGGTAAACCACGATTTAATGGTGACTCATTTGCTAGGAGAGCAATTAAAAGAGCTCTGGTATTGTGACTCAGAAACGCAGGCAATAGAACTATGGGATGTATGGTGGCAACAGGTAAATGAGAGTGGGATCAAACCACTAATCAGTTTTGCACGAAAGTTAAAACCATACCTTCACGGAATTGTTAGTTCGTCTTTATATCGATTAAATACATGTACACTGGAAGGAATAAATAACAAAATTAAGTTAATCAAAAGAATGGGGTATGGCTACAGAGATACGGACTATTTCTTTATGAAGATAAAAGCGGCTTTCCCCGGAAAGCCGCGATGAACCTTAACTTTGCGCGAAAGCGTGGAGAGATAAAAGAGCAAGAAATAGAATCCAGAGTAAACCGTTTAAAGATTTACATGGATAAGCAGCGAGAGCTAAACAACATCGCATAACGCTTGATGATTAAGGAATTTTATAATTGCTTAATCATCAAGATATTTACTCGTTAATGATTAATCAAACCGAACCGCTACACCCACATAAAACGCATCATTATCATAAAACTCTTCATCAACGTCTTTGTATCCTGCTCTGAGAGTCACACGCTCAAAATCGTACCCTACCTCAGCCCCAAGGCTGTAGCTGTAATCAATATCCCACAATACCAATTCGAATAAGTAGTTGGTCAGATAATTGCGTAGAAAAAATTGATTAGAACAAGGCATAAATTAAAGTAACTAGTGGGCCTAATTGCAAAATTTATAACGCAGTTATCATCGATTTTAGCAAGCAAGGATGAGCAAATATTTGTTTGGATTGGTATCTTAATGCATGCCGACAATTGGCGCTAGGTAGAATTGTTGCTTACGAAAAGCCGGCTTAATGTTGATACCAAATGAATGAACATCTTGGTTCCATTGCGTGAAATCTACATCATAGCCAAAATCTAGCTCTTGGTTAACAGGGAAATAAAAGCCAGACTGTAAAGAATAAGCGCTAGAGTTTGAGAGGGCATCAGCACCAAAATACACCTGTGGTTTTGCGAAACAAACACCAGAGAACAGAGCTAATAATAAAGCGTACTTTTTCATTTAATACATATCATTCATTTGGGGAATGCTTAATTCTAGCACGATATAAATGTAAGAAGCACCCTGCGGACAACCTGTTTTATTTCGCGAATTGGTGTGTCACTCATTCTTCGCAACACACCAATGGCTCAACCAAGCCACAAAACGCTTCGCTGTGTCTTGTCCCTACGGGTCACAATCAGGGCTATTTATTAATGCTAATAGCTGCTGCTTCAAGACTTTCACTTAATTCATTTTCTTTATGATAAGTGGCCAATAAGTTATGAGTTGCTCGCGTCATTCCTACATATAATCGACGAATATCTTCTGATCTATTATCGCTTTTTTTAGGAATATTGGATGAGTTTAAAATTACTACTGTTTTAAATTCCAATCCCTTACTGCTAGGAATGGGAAGAACGTTAACGACATCATTGATTGGATTATATTGTTTTTTATGCTCAGAAGTAGCGAGTAATATATGAGGTATACCTCTAGTTTTTAGTGCTTCAGCAACTTTTTTGCCAATATGTTTACAAGGATAAATTATGGCGATATCGCTCCATGCATATCCATTTTGTTTCCAATGAACTAAACATTTAATTGCATATTCAACTTCTTGATCCATCGTTGAGAATTTTTTAACAACAGGATGAGAGCCTGTAATACCAGCAGATTCAGGATGAATTAATGGAATTTCTTTAGTATCCGAATTATCAAAATATTGTTTAGCAAACTGATAAGAGAAAGATAGTATTTCTCTGGTATTACGATAGTTTAAACGTAATACTGTAGTTCTTCCTTGGGCTTGAATTCCAACACTTGCTAAACTAAAGTCTAAATTGCTTTTTTTCTTGTAGATAGATTGAGCATCGTCATATAGTAATAATAACGAATTTGTTTCAGGATCAATCATTTGAGTAATTAATGTTAGCCATTCTGCTTCAAAATCATGTCCTTCATCAATCAATAGTGCTCCATACTGCCCTTTTGGTATATTTCCTTTTTCAACACCCTCTATGACAGTTTCAACTTGTCTTTCCCAATAAGGGGCTTCACCCTTTTGAATATCTAAATTGTAAGTTTTAATTTGTTGTCCACACCAATCATGAAAATGATAGACCTGAACTTGTCCTGCAATACCTTTATCATTGATAAAACTACGGAGCCTTGCCGCTAATGTGATATTGAAGCAGAGTACTAAAATTGGTTTTTTTAATTGCTCAGCTAGATGTAAGCAACGATAACCTAAGATCAACGTTTTTCCGGAACCAGCTACGCCATGAATGACTCGATGTCCATCACCTAAGCTTCTAGCTAACTGCTCCTGTTGAATATCCATGATTTTAATTATTTCAGGAATGTGATCATTTGGATTTATTAATTCGTTCGTATCTTCTAGAGGTAGCAGAGTTTGTTGTTCTGATGTTGAAATACGAATTTCTGGAAATAGATGCCATCGAATTCTATCAATTTGTGGTAATGATAATTGGTTTCCAAATTTATAATTAAACATATTCCAGAGTTTTGTTTGAAACTTTTCAGGATCTATTGTACTTACCATTTCATCTTTACAAATGACTAAGTGATGTGGAAGTACCGAGTCTTGAGCGTCTAAAGGAATAGCTCGATCTAACTGAATGCGAGTAATATTGGTTAATACAACGCCATACCCATAAGGAAGGCATAAGTTACCTTTATATTTCCCATCTTGATTTACAAGTAAGTTATCTCGTTTTAGTTTATCTATGACTTGATAACTACACTGACGTACTTGCTCAATAGGATTACTTGTTGTTTCAATGCCTTTTGATGTTAGTAATTCGACACGAGACGCATCTATATTTCTGATAGTATCAAGTTTCCAATCTTTTACTTCAAGAAATAGTAAGCCACGTGCGGGATGTAAGATAATGAAATCAGGGTAACGTCGTTGGCGTCCAACAGGGATGTCATACCAACATATGTAATCATCCTCTAATAAGTTTTCAACACGTTGCGCGAAACGTTTTTCTCCCGCTGTCATTTTAGATAAACAGGTATTTAATGTTGGTATTA
This sequence comes from Aliivibrio fischeri ATCC 7744 = JCM 18803 = DSM 507, assembly GCF_023983475.1. Taxonomy (NCBI): domain Bacteria; kingdom Pseudomonadati; phylum Pseudomonadota; class Gammaproteobacteria; order Vibrionales; family Vibrionaceae; genus Aliivibrio; species Aliivibrio fischeri. The sequence continues at coordinate 73,867 of NZ_CP092713.1, read as the reverse complement.
ATTCAGCCATTTATTTGTACTACTAAGGCAATAATTTTGCAATTATAAGCTTTTGTCCTATTTTAAATCGTGACCTATAACAAAATTATATAACGATTTGATAAATATGGGTTTATTTAGTTTAGATTAACTTATTTGTTAAAGATTAAACTATGGAATACATTAATGGTATTTTTATAAAATCGAAATACTAAAAATGTCACTTATATCTCGTTTTTTATCATGCATCTAGATAAGATACTGATTATTAAAGTTTGATTTGTATTTTTTAGGATGAAGTATGTCTGTTGAGTATTATGTAGACAAGTTCCGTAACTTAAACATGAATAGTAATAAAGGGAGAAAGAGCCCACATAAAGTATGCATGTTACTTTCTGTTATGGACTTAATACAAGCGGGCTATATTTATAAAAATAGATTTCAACTTGATGCTACGTTAAAAGAACGTTTTACTCATTTCTTTAATGAGCGTAGGCATGAACAAGACAGAGATACTCCCGAGAATCCTTTTTTTCATCTTAAAAGTGAAGGCTTCTGGCATTTAGCTTATCAAGATGGTATTGATGCTTCTCTTGTTAAAGGATACTCAGCTAAAGCTATTAATTATGCTTATTTGGATGATGAGCTATTTGATTACTTAAAAAGTGTAATTGTTGTTAATGACTTAAAAGATGCATTAGTTGAAAATTTATCTGATTTAACTGACCTTTACACTCAATGGTTGATTGATGTTGGGAAGTCAGAAAAAACTGCTAAAAATTACTCTCAAGCGATTAGAGGTTCTATTTCAAATTGGATGATACAAGAGAATATTTTGGAAGAACCATTAACAAAAGTGAAGTCTTTTCGTGAGTTTTGTCGATTATCTGAAACTGCTCGCTCTCTTGAGAAGTTTAAGAAGTTTAATGCAAACGGAAATCATATGTATAGCGCTGCATTAAATTCATATCAACGCTTTTTAGCAGATTTATCGCAAGTTGATGTAAAAGCGGATATTCAAGAAATTTTTGAGGATAACAAACTTACCCAAACGGAAAAAACCATTATGGTTAATACTCGTATGGGACAAGGGACATTTAGAAAACAACTAATAGAAATGTGGAAAGGGTGCTCTGTTACTGGGTATAAGAACACTCAGATGCTTGTTGCTTCTCATATAAAGCCATGGCGTGAAGCTAATAATACAGAACGTTTAGATAAATATAATGGGCTACTGTTACTTGCTAATTTAGATAAAGCATTCGATCTTGGTTTTATCTCTTTTCAAAACTCTGGAAAATTAATGATATCGAGCCAATTGGAGGCTCCAGAGGTATTAGGGCTTAGAGATGATATGATCTTTAATGTTCATCGTGAGCATAAAAAGTATTTAGATCATCATCGTAAAATTCTATTCAAAGGTTTTTAGTTTTATAAGAATTGCATTTAACCACTTTTCATTGGCACGATTAGGGCGTAAATCTTCAGTTATCCATGTTTTTCTAATTGATAATTGAGACTGTTTAAGTAGGTCATTAAGTAAGGTTTCATTTAGATTTGTGAAACTACGACCATTACGCTCTACTTCACCATCACCGTATTTGAATGAACAATAAAAAAGCCCTTCTTGCTTTAAGAAATGAGCTAAATGATGAAATGTTTTTTCTAATTCATTCATTGGGACATGAAGTAAAGATGCACACGCCCAAATAGCATCTTGGCTGGCTTTTCTTGTATTAAAATCCAAAAAAGTAGAGTGTAAGATTGGATGCTGAGTGTATTGTTGGGCAAGAGTGATTAATTCTTCACTAGCATCGAAAGCCGTAACACGATAGTTTTTATTTAAGAAATATAAAGTATCTCGTCCTGAACCACACCCAGCATCAATGATTTTAGCGTGTGTAGGTAGGTAAGGAAGGAGTTCTTTGTAGAGAGATTCTACATTTACCTCAACTGTACCACTAAAAAAAGTAAGCGCATTTTCGTTATAATAATTAGTCATAGCTTTTATTGTAAAAAATAAGTTAGCACTAATTTATCATTATATGTCCCATCATTTCAGCCTTTTCTTACTGATCGTCACCGGTGTTTTTATCGTTAGTCTTAATTCGCCATTGACGCATTCACGCGTGGGAATGGCGTGCCTATCTATATCGCCTTTTAAGGTGTGAGCCAAATCTTCCATAAAGTGATTGCAGTGAAAGTGCCAAGAGTGGCTCCAGTTACCTATGGCTTTGCTTTCTTCTGGCTCAGTAAGCAGTTTCCAGTGCTCTCCGCAATGCACGTTAACAAGGTTTGATGGTGCATCGTTAGGTAATCCAACACGTCCACAACGAGGGAATAACCCAGCACGTTTAATATTAGAGATTTTTAATGCGCTATCATAAGGGCTTTGGTAGTTGGTAATTCGGCTTGATTGAGCAAACATAGGGGCAGATTTATTATCACATTGAGTTAATGACTTCTGTGCAATATCTCCACCAATAAAGCAGATTTGAGTCACGTTCCAGTGAATTCGCTGCAAAGTTCGATTTTTACTTGCTTGATAAAATGCCTCTCTAATCACATAAGCCCCTGTTGAATGGCCTAGTAAATGAATATCGATGTCGCACTGGTTTTCTTTCTCATGCAATTGGTTTATTGCTAATGGGGTTATGCCTCCTGTTACCAGTTGAATCGCACTTTTGTAGGCGTCCATTCTGTCTTCTAAGTAATTTAATGTGTAGTTCGCACAAGGCCAATCAAAACTCACAACCGTTCCTGTGTATCCATGTTGTTTTAGCTGTTTCTCAAGCAGTTTATGGCGTGAAACGATTTCTTCTTGGGTGTTGTTGTAGCCATGAGCAAAAAACAGAATATTACCAGTTTTATATTGGGCTAGGGGATGGTTGTCAGTGTGGCGTCCTGTTGTGGCTTGATTGGTTAATGCGGTTACCCATGCCTCTTGTGGTAGTTGATGTTGGTTTAAATCAGGGCTGGTTGCTTCATCTGGCAGCATTAGATAATGAGCTTCACCCGGTTCATTGGTGTGCTTTTCATTTGGAAAAAATCCGATGCGCTTGCGAGTGCTTAATATGAAGATCATTTCATGTCCCTGAGATGCATTAATCGTAAGCCATAAGGATAGGATGAATGAATAATTTGAGAAGGAAAAAGATACTGAGTTGCGGATGAGAGCTAAGTGATTATGTAAAGATATGTACAGATGTATCGATTTTAAGACTCTTACTGATACTTGTATTTATTATTATATATATCAATAGGTTAATTTTATTCTCAGTTTGTGAATCTGGTGCATATGTTTGTATTGAATAGTTTCATTTTGTCATAAAAAAAGCTCATAATAGATTTATAAAAATAAAAGAGTAGTACAACTCAAAACGCTCACAAAAATAAAAATGCAAATATATGCATTGTGAGGCTAGGCGACATTGGCTTACATAACACAGGGTAACAGTATGTTCTATATAAGTGATCAAAGTTCATTTATGACGTTTATGGAAATTTTAATCTCGATTCTTATCGTCGTGATAATTCCAATGGCTTTTCATACGTTGGGGATCTTAAGAAGAAAAGAGTAATCCAATTTCCGTTATCATGGGGTAGAATGCATTTTTCGAATGCGTTGTTGGATGCCCCATGGTTAATTACTCTCTTATTGATGTTCCTTTTAATCTAAGACATACATGCTGGTTTTGTGGCGAGCCTTCGTATGATCTTCTCTCTTTTCCTAGTTCTTCACGTCAAGTTCATCATATATTCCATCAACCAATTGAACTACCAGCATGTAAAGAGTGTTTGTCTTTTTCATCCTCTGGTGTGTCTGAATCTATTTGGTCTTATCGAGATAAAGTAAAACACGCATTAATGAATAAATACGCCAAGCATTTGGGTATTGGTTTGCAATGGACAAAAGAAGAGCTTGAAGAGGCTGAGTTTCATGGCGCAGTACTTGAAGGTTTTGGAAAAAGTGCATGGCAAATGTATGAAATAGCAAAAGCACGAGTTGATTATGTCGGTTGGGAGCTGTGTGTTGATGGATCTCCACTAGAAGGAGATGAGAGTTATGGGTTTGAGTTTAACGGTGTGCGTTATTTAAGTGTTCAAGCGTGTATTGATCACCATGTAAAAGCCTTGTCACTGGATAAATTATTATTAGAGACGATCGTTGAACTTGTTGGATCTGAGCGATTTGCTTATGGATTACGTATTGCTGAGTTAAATCGTGATATCAGTAATAAAGAGCGAAATGCCATTATTGATGAGATCCAAAAACAAGAGCAAGACAGAGTCGATATTCTAGAAGAGTCTCAACTTGAGAATAATGATGTTGCTCTTCCATTAGTTTCTATTGTTATGCCTGAAGCCACAGTTCAACCTGAGGCGATAGAGTGGGCGATTGAACATCAATGTGCAGATTTAGAAACCTTGATGCATATGGAAGATGCTTTTTTTGATGCGTTTGAACATTTAGGTGGGCCAACGGCTTTTGCATTATTTGATGGATTGCAATGGTATTTAACGGCAAGACAAGATCCTAAATGGCGTGAAGAAAAGGATCCGAATGATGAGTTTTGGAAAAAGTTAGAATGTAATTAAAGTGTTGGCTCTTTTCTCACTCTTTTTGAATATACTGCTATTATTAATATGAGCTTATTCAAAATAAAAGGAGGTTCATATGTCAGTAAATGAATATAATCATGCTTTGGGTGAGTTATTAATGCTTTCTGGGCATTTGAATTATAGAAATTTTTCCGTAGAAGAAGCAAAGGCATTTAATAAATTATTTGATGTTATTGAAGAGTATGAAAGAAAAAATGGAATTCCTAGTAGGTATCACCAAGATGTACAGAAGTAATGCTTTTTAGTTACGGCACAATAAGTGCCGTAATTTTTTATATAATGAGATAGATAATTAAAACCGTGAATTATCTCCAGAAAATGGCAGCGAAACCGGTTAAGACAACAACACAAACAAGATTTAAGTAAATACCTACACGCATCATCTCAGATTGTTTAATATGACCAGAGCCGAAGACAATGGCATTAGGTGGTGTCGCAACTGGCAGCATGAAGGCACAAGAAGCGGAGATTGCTATCATGGCTGAAAGTACAACAGGTGAAATACCAAGAGCTTCTGCCACACTTGCAAATACTGGGATAAGCAGAGCGGCACTTGCCGTGTTACTTGCAAACTCAGTTAAGAACACCACAAAAGCTGCAACGGTTAATATGGTAAATAATATGCCTGCTTGAGCAAGAATATCGCTCAGGCTATGCGCTAGGAAGGTACTGGTTCCTGTTGCTTTTAGGATGTTACTTAAACAGATACCACCACCAAATAACAGTAATACACCCCAGTCTGTGGTTTTTTCAATGTCTTTCCATTGCACCACTCGTGCAAATCCAACCAGAATGATCGCCATTAATGCTACCAGAGTATCGAATTTTGAGAATCCACCTAGCATGGCATTAATTGGTTTACTGAAAACCCATAAGGTAACCGTAAGAGCAAAAATCATTAAAGTAACGACTTTACCTTTATCCCATGCAATAGGTTCTCGGTTTAACTCAAAGACTTCATTTAAGTTTGGTTTTAGCATGAAGTACAAAAGTGCAACTGTGGTTGGTAGTAAAACCAAAGTTACAGGTACACCAAAGGCCATCCATTCTGTAAAACTTAAACCAACTTCTGCAGCGGCAATGGCATTTGGTGGACTACCAACGATGGTTGAGATCCCGCCAATGCTGGCACAGTAAGCTATACCAAGTAAAACGAACACATAGGTGTTGTGGCCTGATTTTGAGTTTACTTTGTTTAATACCCCTAAAACGAGAGGAAGCATCATGGCGGTGGTAGCGGTGTTACTTATCCACATTGATAGCCCTGCTGTTACCCCAAATAGCATGTAAATAGCGGTACTCATTTTACCATTTGCTAAAACCAATACTTTATCTGCAATGGCTTTGTCTAGCTCTTGTCTGTGAAGTGCAGCAGCCAGAGCAAAACCACCAAGAAAGAGGAAAATGATCGGGTTTGCAAAGTTACTGAGTGCTTTTCCGGTATCAAAAATACCAAAACCAATGGCGAGCATAGGAACTAAAAGCGCAGTGATACTAACGTGCATGGCTTCGGTGAGCCATAAAATAGCCACAAACGTTAAGATACTTAACCCAAGCACAACGTCTCTTTCAAATGGAAGGAAGTTATACAGTAAAGCAAAAAGAACGATATCAGCGAGGATGATAAGGCTATTTTTATTTAAGAACCATTCCCTGGTATTTGTGGGTAACGGTAGGTTTTCATTTTTGAGCATGACGAACTCCATTCTAACGATGAATTTTCAGACCAACTTTCTATCAAGATTGTTTTGATATCTTTTGTATTGTTACAGAATATTAACCGTAGTAAATGGAAGGTTATGAGGAGTGTCGTTTTGATCGTTTATATAATGTTGTAACTCTATTTAAGATCACGTTTTAAACAGAAATTGCACTTTAATTGTTACTCTTGTGTTAACTGTTATTTATTTGGAAGAAGAAATTTAAAAGGGAATTGAAATGATAGGGCGTGTTGATTTTTTTCTTTTTTTATAATGAGTTAGTATTTAATTTTTGGTGTTGATGTAATGTGAGGTAAGTATGAACAGGCTTACTATCTTAAGTAAGCCTGAGTATGAATCATTAATTTATTGTTGCGGTGGAGTGCCTTCTGCGTTTGAGACTACGGCATCGATTTGAATGAGAGCATTCAAAGGAATATCAGATACACCAATAACGGTTCTTGCTGGAAGTTCACTATTAAAAAATGAGGTGTAGATTTTATTTACCGTGGTTATATCAGAGATATCTTTAAGTTGAATGTTCACTTTTACAATATCGTCCATTTCATGGTTAATGCTTTCTACAATGGCTTTAATATTGTTTAAACATTGTTCTGTTTGTTCTGTAATCGTATTTACTTCAACCTTATTAGATTGAGGATTGATCGGCAGTTGTACCGAGATATGGTTGTAATGCGAGAAAGCAACGGTTTGTGTTGATAATGCATTGAGTGGAGCATTATTTGTGTTATTTGCTTTAATAACAATGCCATGGCGATCTTCAATGGCTTGTGGTGGCGTACCATCACCATGTGATACGACAACATCTATTTGAACTAGAGCTCCCATTGGCAGATCGGCGGCAATAATCGTTGTTCTTGCCGGAACGTAGGCATGTGTTCTTGCGATGGCTGAATCGGGGAAGAACGTAGTATACGCTTTGTTTATCGCATCAATATCTGAGGCATTTTTGTGGAAAATATTCACTTTAACGATGTCATCAAAAGGTACATCAATGCTTTCTAAAATTGCTTTTATATTTTTTAAACATTGAGTGGTTTGTTCTGTTACATCGCCTATGATTAATTGATTGGTTACTGGGTCGATAGGCAGTTGCGCTGAAATATTGTTGTAGTGAGAAAAAGCAACGGTTTGTGTCGACACTTCGTTCGTTGGGGCATTGTTTGTATTTCTTGCCATTTTGAGCAGTGCACACGGTGCTTGTGGGTACGTCCCTTCACCGTTTGAGATAAGTGCATCCATCTGTACTAATGCGTTATCCATTGGTAAATCAGCGACAGCAACAACGGTTCGAGTAGGAAATTCGTTTTGGAAGAAATCAGCATAAATGCTATCTATAGCGTTAGTATCTTCGATATTTTTTACAAAAACAGTAATTTTAATGATGTCTTCTTTTACGTGATCAATGCTTTTTACAATCGATTCAATATTTTTTAAACACTGCAATGCTTGTTCTTTTACTTCATTAGAGATCAACTTACCTGTCTTTGGCTCTATAGGTAATTGAGCCGAAATATTATTGTAATGAGAGAAGGCGACAGATTGTGTTGATTCTGCATTAATTGGGGCATTTTCAGTGTTTCTTGATAATTTAATTATACGATTACTCATGTGATATTTCCTTTGTGAAATTAATTATGTGAGTTGGTGGGTAATCTCAATTAAAAAAGAGCGTAATGTAAAAATATGACCAATATAAGGCTGTGAGGTGATTTATTGCTGATTATGAATATATCTACATATATAAGTGATTTATATCTGAAGTTAAATTCATTTATGTTTATATGGGATTGAATTATCGGTTTATTTAATGGTTGCTTTGTGGTTGTTGCTTTTTTATCTTATTTATTAGTGACTTATGTGGTTTCTTTGTTTTCTTATTTTATTTTAAATCTATTAAATGAAATTAATTTTTAGTTCTAGTAGTTTAGGTCTAAATTAATTTATGCTACTTTTCTGGTGAATATAATGTTGAAAGTGAAATCTATCGTAATAGATATTTATTTCTACTTCCCATTAATATGTTAGCATCTAAAAATAACGCCACCTCATAATGAAGTGGCGTTGCTATTTATTATATTATGAATGTTACATTTGTTCTGTAAATGTACGGCTAATTACGTCTTGTTGTTGCTCACGAGTCAGTGAGTTAAAACGCACCGCATAACCTGATACTCGAATGGTTAATTGTGGGTATTTTTCTGGGTGTTCAACAGCATCTAGCAATGTATCACGGTTTAATACGTTAACATTTAGATGTTGGCCACCTTCAATTCCCTCATTTACGCTTGCGGCTTCGTGGTGGAAGTAACCATCCATAAGGGCTGCAAGGTTTTGTTTTTGTGCATCTTCATCTTTACCAAGCGCATTTGGCACAATAGAGAAAGTATAAGAAATACCATCTTTAGCATAAGCAAATGGCAGTTTTGATACGGATGTTAGCGACGCTACTGCTCCATTCTCATCTCGACCATGCATTGGGTTTGCACCCGGACCAAAAGGCATACCTGCACGACGGCCATCCGGTGTGTTACCTGTTTTCTTACCGTATACAACGTTTGATGTAATAGTAAGAATCGATTGTGTTGGAATAGCTTCACGGTACATGCTCATTTTCTGAATTTTTTTCATGAAGCGTTCAACAAGGTCACAAGCAATGTCATCAACACGGTTATCGTTATTACCAAATTTAGGGTAATCACCTTCAATGTTGAAATCGATAGCCACACCATCTTCATCACGAACAGGCGTTACTTTAGCGAATTTAATGGCAGCCAGTGAGTCAGCAACAACCGATAAACCTGCAATACCACATGCCATTGTTCGGCGAACATCACGATCCATTAATGCCATTAATGATGCTTCGTAACTGTAACGGTCGTGCGAATAGTGAATGATATTTAAAGCCGTCACATATTGTGTTGCTAACCAATCTAGCATTGAATCAAAGTGTGGCATTAGGCTATCAAAATCAAGGACTTCGTCGCTTACTTTGTCTACTTGTGGGCCAACTTGTGCTTTTGATTTTTCATCAATACCACCATTGATGGTGTAAAGCAGTGCTTTTGCTAGGTTGGCACGAGCTCCAAAGAATTGCATGTGTTTACCAACGACTTGTGGGCTTACACAACAGGCAATAGCATAGTCATCATTATCAAAATCAGGACGCATTAAGTCGTCGTTTTCGTATTGTACTGATGAGGTATCAATAGATACTTTTGCTGCGTATTTCTTAAAGGCAATCGGCAGTTGCTCTGACCAAAGGATTGTCATGTTTGGCTCTGGTGCTGGGCCCATTGTGTGCAATGTGTGTAGATAGCGGAATGTTGTTTTAGTCACTAACGTACGACCATCAACGCCCATACCAGCCATGGCTTCTGTTGCCCAGATTGGGTCGCCAGAGAAAAGTGAATCGTACTCTGGTGTACGTAAGAAACGTACCATACGTAACTTCATTATGAAGTGGTCAATCATCTCTTGTGCTTGTTCTTCGGTAATTAAGCCGTTGGCAATATCACGTTCAACATAAACATCAAGGAAGGTTGATGTACGGCCTAATGACATTGCAGCACCGTTTTGAGATTTAACCGCAGCAAGGTAACCAAAATAAGTAAATTGAATGGCTTCTTGGGCAGTTTTCGCCGGTAAAGACATATCAATACCGTATTTTAGACCCATTTGACGAATGTCTTCTAACGCTTGAACTTGGTCTGCTAACTCTTCACGAAGTCGCATGGTTTTTTCAAGATCTTGGCCTTGTTCAAGGAAAGCTTGAGTTGAGTTGTATTGCTCTTTTTTATCGGCTTTTAAGAAATCAATACCGTAAAGCGCTAAACGACGATAGTCACCAATGATACGACCACGGCCATAAGCATCAGGAAGACCCGTGATGATGCCTGATTTACGACATGCAAGGATCTCTTTAGTGTAAAGATCAAAACATGCTTTATTATGTGTTTTGCGGTATTCGGTGAATATCTTCTCAACGTTTTTATCTAACTCACGACCATACACTTCACATGAGTTTTTCACCATGCGAATACCGCCGTTAGCGATAATAGAGCGTTTTAGTGGTTTGTCTGTTTGTAGACCAACGATTGTTTCGAGATTTTTATTGATGTAACCAGCGTCATGGGAAATGATGGTTGAAGGTAGGTCGGTATCAAAATCAACAGGAGCGTGAGTTCGGCTCTCTTGTTTGATGCCTTCTAATACGCTATTCCATAATGTAGTGGTTGATTCTGTTGCTTCTACAAGAAAGGATTCATCTCCTTCATACGGAGTGTAGTTTGTTTGAATAAAATCACGAGTGTTTACGCTCGTTTGCCATTCGCCATTAGTAAAGCCACGCCATGCTTCTATCATACCAGTTGTTGGAATAGTCATAATGCTTACCTATCTTTAATTATTTGTTTTTCAATCAGTTTGTAGAGTCGTATTTTTGAATTTGGATGTTCAATAATGCGTAATCACAAACTGTTTTCCTTTAGAACGATACTATTCCTATCAACTGTATGAGTAAAATGAATGCTTTTCATTTTTTAAATGTATTTTATGCATATATTAAGTTTTTAATATTCTTTGTCGTTAGTCTAGTGAGTTAAATTTTGTATTTTCACTGTTGATTAATTGTTTGAATGCATTTGTTTTGCGAATGTTTTTTATTGGGGGTATTTGCTTGGCATCTGGAATCTGATATCTATATTTATTTCTTTATTTACAATAAGTTACAAAAAATAATAATGTGTGATTTGAATTCCATTTTAATGCAGTAAAAATCGTTTTTATAAATTCTTTCCATTACATTTCAGCGCCTGCCCAATCATGTCAAATTATCAAAATAGGCGACCAAACTTATTGAAAGACTGTGCAGAACAAAAAAACATAATAATAACTGTATTAAAGGTAAAGTAATGAACAAAAGCTTAACGAAAACGCTGATTGCGTTATCTATGATGGCGGTAAGCTCAGGCGTATCGGCACATGGTTATGTATCTGAAACTAATGATGGTATTGCTGGCTCTCGTGCTGCATTGTGTAAATTCCCAACGTCAGATACTCAAGAAAAAAACCGTGATTGTGGTTCTGTTCAATGGGAACCACAAAGTGTTGAAGGCCCTGAAGGTTTCCCTGAGAAAGGTCCTGCAGATGGTCAAATCGCAGGTGCTGGTCTGGTTCAGTTTTCAGAATTAAACGAACAAACAGCGGATCGTTGGGTTAAACGTCCAATTACTGCTGGTGCACAAACGTTTGAATGGACGTTTACAGCAAACCACGTAACAAGAACGTGGAAGTACTACATGACAAAACAGAACTGGAATCCAAATGCGGTATTAACACGTGATTCATTTGATCTGACTCCGTTCTGTGAACTTGAATACAACATGGAAAAACCGCCTCTATACCCAAATACGTTCTCACACGAATGTATTGTTCCTGAGCGTGAAGGCTACCAAGTTATTCTTGCTGTTTGGGATGTGGGTGATACTGCAGCTGCATTCTATAACGTAATTGACGTTAAGTTTGACGGTAATGGTGGCGTGGTTGATCCAACTTGGTCTCAAGGTGGTCAAATTAACCCAACTCGTGATTTAAACGTGGGTGACCGTGTATTTACTCGTGTGTTTGATGCATCTGGCGAAAATGCATCTCTTTCTACTGAATTAGTGATTGAGAATGAAACGCAAGGTCAAGCGAATAACTGGACACATGCGTTAGCAACAAAGATCAATAAAGAGCAGCAAAATATTGGTGCTGGTCAACTAAATGATAAGGGTGAATTTTCACCTCAATACGGTCCTAACCCTGTTTACTTGAAAGCGGGAAGTGGTCTAAAGAGCGTTGAAATTGGCTATCAATTAGAAACGGTTGAACCTGTTTATCATCTAGATATTGAAGGTTTGGCGTCTGAGTACACAATTGGTGATTCAGCGACAGAATTAGATTTAAGTCTATATGCTGCTGCGGGTGACATGAATGTTGAGCTAACGGTTTATAACCACGGTAAAGAAGCGCTAGCAAACACGAATGTAACGCTAAAAGATGGCGAAGCAAAATCAGTAGTAATGGCACTATCTAAGTCTGAGAAAGGTCATCACATGTTGGTTTCTCGTATCAAAAACATGGATGGTGAGTTAATCAAACAAGATATGTCTGATTTCCACTTAGTTGAAGAAGCGGTAACGCCTCCACCATCAGGTGATTTTGACTTTGTATTCCCAGAAGGTGTGAAGGGCTATCAAGCAGGTACGAAAGTATTAGCAGAAGATGGTTACATTTACCAATGTAAAGAATTCCCATACTCTGGTTACTGTGTGCAATGGACTGAAACAGCAACTAACTTTGCACCAGGTGTTGGCTCTGATTGGTCTATGGCTTGGGATAAAGTAAACTAATATTGTTTATTAGATTATAGCGATAAAAAATAATATGAGAGCCTTCAATATATAATATGAAGGCTCTTTTTATTTATAAGCTAAATACTATTTATGTGTTTTATCTTATCTATAGATTAAATTGCTTGATCATCCATTGAGAAAGTAAATTTAGCTTCATCATCCCAAGTTGCTGGCAAGTCTAATTTAACCACTGGTTTTATTAAACCATACATATTATAGAAATCTTGTTGGTAAGATCTCGCTTCATTTAATCCTTCTTGACCCGTTATATCAATATAAAAGAAAGCTTGAACTGGAGTTTGACGGCCTAAGCTTTTATCCCATGTTTTAATGCGGATCTCATTTTGCTTGTTATGAGTTTGCCCACTCACATCACGCATCGCTTGTAGTCCTTGATAAAAGTTAGATGCAACAAACTCAGTAGCATTAGGGTAATAATATTGAATGTTAAAACCACATTGATGATGATCGCGGTTATCACCATTACTTGATGTTGAATTGTAGTGGTTTACCCATTGGCCTTCAGTATAAATACCTTGTGCATTACACTCACCACTGTTTGATTGGTATGAAGTGTGGGCTCCACAACCAGCATCATCACGTCGGTTTGTATCTGCATCTACAGGGAAAAAGCAAAGATATTCAAGATCTAAGGCACTACCAACTAACTCAAACGTTGGGTAAATAGTAAAACCACTTTTGTATCCATAAGCTAGGCGTGAGAACTTAGCATCAGTACGAAGGTATGAGAAAGAAACACCGCCACTCTTCTCTGATGATGGGCTTGGCTCCCATACGTGATAATTACCCGGTTGTGTACCTCGTAATGTGACTCCACTACATAGATAAGAAGAACGATGTGAAGCGCCGCAATTGGCTCTTGTATCGTAATAATTTTCCATTAGGTTCTTAACCACTTTATTTCCCAACTCAGGTGTGACAACGGAATAACCTGGCGGCTTTGTTGGTGGTTGTGGAGGTGGTGGCTTAGCAAAAGCGAAGGCATTGGCACTGCTTATTATTATAAAAAACGTTAATACCAACTTAAACATAATTCATTCCTTTTTTTAATTGTTTATCATTAAAATAATATTGATTATTTTTAATAATCGAAATAAATTCTAAGTTGTTATTTGAATATAAACTACGGCATAAAAATTACTACATTTAGTTTTTTTGACCTAGTCTGCGAAGAATGTAAATTAAAAAATAAAATAAATTCATTAGAATAAATTAAATAAAGTTTATCGCATTAAAATATTACTTTACTGAATATAGAATTAATTAAATTGAGTAATGAATCAGGGTTATTGATTGAGTAGAAGTAAAAGAGAGGTACAATAGTCTTATGATTATGGCGTTGAATATTACATAAAATGAATAAATTAAAGTACCTTCAGGGCTACCCTGAACATATTTTGGCGCAAGTAGCCCCAATGATTGAGAATGGAAAGTTAGCTGAGTGGGTAAAAAATAAGTACCCAACTATGCATGATATTACGTCAGAAAAAGCGTTGTTCGAGTACACTCAAGCATTGAAAAACAAATACATAAAGAAGTCATCGCCATTAAGTAAAGTGGTATATGACTCAAAAATCCATGTCGTCAATAATGCATTAGGTCTACATACCTTTGTTTCTCGTATTCATGGCAATAAATTGAAAGCAAAAAATGAAATTCGTATTTCAAGTGTGTTTCGAAAAGCGCCAGAACCCTTATTGCGTATGCTCGTAGTGCATGAATTAGCTCATATTAAAGAGAAAGAGCACAATAAGGCGTTTTATGCTCTTTGTTGTCATATGGAACCTGAGTATCACCAGTTAGAATTTGATGCGCGTTTGTATCTAACGTATTTAGAAACGGTGTGATTTTTTAATCTCTAAACTTGAAATTGATATTTAGCGAGGATCGATCCCGTTATCTTTGCGCTCGGTTTCACATTCATAAGAAGCCATTTCAAATTCTCTGCAAATCCATGGACGGTTTTCATAGATGGTGCACATCAAGGTGTCGCGATCCACGGCGGCACACCAGCCATCATCTAATCTTTTCATTATTTCACCACCCCATTGATCTTTTTCAATGAGTTCTTTTGGTACACCCGTATCTGTGATGAGCATTACTTCTAAGCGGCAACAGCATGCACGACAATTAGAACAGGTAATGGTAGAGGGACTATGTGTGTCAGAAGGCAGCTCTATGATATCAATGCTCACTAGCGTTCCTATTAATGCGTTTTTTGTCAGTATGTACGCAGGGTACGCTACTTTTTAGAAAGACTCGATAATTTATTTAAAAAATAGAATGCGCTGAGATGCTAAGTCGTGATCTGGGTCAATGAGGCTTTGCGTAGGGTAGAACCTTAAATGTAGTTCAATTGACAATATTAGTGATAGTCTTTTTTTGAAAAAAAATCACAAATATTACTCAGCTCACATTCTCGAATGAATAGGTTTAACATCATTAATCTCCTTTGCTAAACATACACCTGAAAGGTATGGATTTAGGAGGTTATTATTATGTCTATTAATTCAATTGATCACGGTGAAATCACCGACATGAAAGGCAAGTACGAAGTAAGTGATGAAGTGGTAACAAACATTACGGAGTGTCAGAAAAAAGCAGCGGCGCGTCGTCGTATTGAAGCGATGCGTGAGATTAGAGAAAGCGGACTTACGCTTGAAGAAGCAAAAGAATTAGGTCTTATCCATTAGTTTTTGATTTCTACCTTCATACCTTTAGATACTTATAGATGCGCCAGAACCGGCGCATTCTTGTTTTTAACAACCGCTCGTTTCAAGTTTACTGCTTGATACAGAATTAGATTGATTAGCTTGATTGTACATAAAGTAACAATCCGCGTTTTTAATGTTCTCAGCTGAATCTGCAAATCCGATATACAGTTGCTGTTGGCCATCCACTTCTTGAATTGAAACAAGTAGATTATCTTCAGGTTTTATTAATCTAATTATTGAATTGCTATCAAGTGGGTCATCACTTGCAATTTGGTTAGCATGCTCAACAGAAGTTTTAATGTTACTTAATACTCTTTGTTTTGCTTTACTTTCAATGTTTGAGAAGAAAGGTTTGGCTGCAAAACCCAGTGCACCTAAAATCATGACTGCAACGATCAACTCTTTTGGGTGGAATTTTTTATTACTTTTCATTTTGAGTTACTCACTGAACCATACACTTCATGGTGTGCCGCTTTGACTATTTAACGGACTATTTTCACGAAGGAGCTTTAAAACAAGCTCTCATTTCTAAATGGTATTTCATAGAAACAAAAGCGAATCGATCTATTCTATAGTAATAATTGATAATTAACACATTAGCAATGTAGCACTTTTGAGAAAAATGGGCGCAATGTCAAATTAATACTGAGAACCTATACCAGAGTTAGATCTTGGCTCAATATGATGCTTTAAATTCATCGGTTAACGATATGAATTGTGAGTGGTTATTGTGAATGGTTGTGGGACTTCATTTTTTATTGCTAGAAAATTTAGCGATGAAGCATTAGAATTTAGCGGTGATTAATTAAATGAGCTTGTTATGAATAACCTTTCGCTATTACCTCCTGAAGAAAAAAATAAAATCGAACTCGATAAACAAGCTGCGTTCTTTGTTTGGAAGGTAAAAAATGCAAAAGCAGGTCCTGAACTCTGGACTATAGAAGCAGAGAAGCTAGAAGATGAGACAGAACGTCTGTTTTTTCAGCAATCTATCGAAAAATATAAAACAAAAATGGGCGTAGCGTAAGGTTCCTTGATCTTTACTAGCGTATCCCCTGAGTATTTTGGTAGAATCCTGCCCATAATTTTAAGTCAACAAACATAAGAGAGAATCCCGATGGGAAGAAGTTTTGAAGTGCGCAAGGCCTCAATGGCTAAAACACAGGGCGCAAAAATCAAAGTTTATTCTAAATACGGTAAAGAAATTTACATGTGTGCTAAGAATGGCGGTGCAGATCCAGACATGAACTTGTCTCTAAGACACCTTATTTCAAAAGCGAAAAAGGACCAAGTTCCTGCACACGTAATTGACAAAGCCCTTGATAAAGCAACTGGCGGTGGTGGTGAAGATTACCAACACGCACGTTACGAAGGTTTTGCTCCAGGCGGCGCAAGCGTAATCGTTGACTGTCTAACTGACAATGGTAACCGTACTTTCCAAGACGTTCGCCAATGTTTCGTTAAAACTGGCGCTAAAATTGGTAGCCCAGGCACAAGTGCTCACATGTTCGATCACCAAGCTGTATTCCAGTTTAAAGGCGACGACGAGGAAGCAGTACTTGAAGCACTAATGATGCAAGATGCTGACGTTACTGACATTGAACTTGAAGATGGCGTAATCACAGTATTTGCACCAAACACTGAGTTCTTTAAAGTAAAAACTGCTTTAGCTGCAGAATACCCAGACTTAGTTCTAGATGTTGAAGAGATCACTTTTGTTCCTCAAAACCACACACCAGTAACTGGTGAAGATGCTGAGAAATTCCAAAAATTCTTAGACATGCTAGACGATTGTGATGATGTTCAACAGGTTTATCACAACGCAGAATTAGAAGACTAATCAGTCCTTTAATTTTCAAAATGATAAAAGCCGAGCCTATGTTGCTCGGCTTTTTCTTTTTAATAATGGCTTTAGGATTGAGTAATCTCTAACTTACTGTATCCTACAGCGCTCGCAGTTTTGCGCATAATATTTATATAGAGATAATGATTGTATGGGTTTTACCTCTCTGGGCTTATCTGCCCCTATTTTAAAAGCTGTAGAAGAACAAGGTTATAGCACGCCTTCACCAATTCAATTACAAGCAATTCCAGCAGTAATTGAAGGCAAGGATGTTATGGCGGCTGCACAGACAGGGACAGGTAAAACAGCAGGCTTCACATTACCTCTATTGGAGCGTTTGTCGAACGGTCCAAAGCGTAAGTTTAATCAAGTTCGTGCGTTAGTATTAACGCCTACACGTGAGTTAGCCGCGCAAGTACACGAAAGTGTTGAGAAGTATAGTAAGAACCTACCACTGACTTCTGATGTGGTTTTTGGTGGCGTAAAAGTGAATCCACAAATGCAGCGTTTGCGTCGTGGTGTGGACGTTTTGGTAGCAACACCAGGTCGTTTACTGGATCTTGCTAATCAAAATGCGATTAAGTTTGATCAATTAGAAATTCTTGTTTTGGATGAAGCTGACCGTATGTTAGATATGGGCTTTATTCATGATATTAAAAAAATCTTAGCTAAGCTTCCTAAAAACCGTCAAAATTTGCTTTTTTCTGCAACGTTTTCAGATGAGATCCGTCAATTAGCAAAAGGGCTAGTGAAAGATCCTGTTGAGATTTCAGTAGCTAAACGTAACACAACGGCTGAAACAGTAGAGCAATCAGTTTATGTAATGGATAAAGGCCGTAAACCTAAAGTACTTACTAAACTGATTAAAGATAATGATTGGAAGCAAGTTTTAGTCTTTAGTAAAACCAAGCATGGTGCAAACCGTCTTGCAAAAACACTAGAAGAGAAGGGCGTAAGTGCTGCAGCAATTCATGGTAATAAGAGCCAAGGTGCGCGTACTAAAGCATTAGCAAACTTTAAGAGTGGTCAAGTACGAGTACTTGTAGCGACGGATATTGCAGCGCGTGGCTTGGATATCGAGCAATTACCTCAAGTTATTAACGTTGATTTACCAAAAGTACCTGAAGATTATGTTCACCGTATTGGTCGTACAGGTCGTGCTGGTGCAACAGGTAAAGCCATTTCTTTTGTGAGCGAAGATGAAGCGAAAGAATTGTTTGCTATTGAGCGTTTGATTCAAAAAGTATTGCCTCGCCATGTGTTAGAAGGTTTTGAGCCAGTTAACAAAGTACCAGAATCAAAACTGGATACTCGCCCGATCAAACCGAAAAAACCTAAGAAGCCAAAAGCACCAAGAGTTGAACATAAAGATGGTCAGCGTTCAGGTGAAAATCGTAATGGCAATAAACAAGGCGCAAAACAAGGTCAAAAGCCAGCGACAAAACGTACTCCTACAAATAATCCATCAGGTAAAAAAGAAGGTACGGGTTCGGATAAGAAAAAGCGTCCATTTTCTGGTAAACCTAAAACTAAAGGAACTGGCGAAAATCGCGGTAATGGCAGTAACTTTGGTAAATCAAAATCTACTCCAAAATCGGATGTAAAACCACGTCGTCAAGGTCCACGACCAGCACGTAAACCAAAAGCAAACTGATCTTTTTTTTCTTATGTAAAAAAGTAATAAAACCGGCAATTTTCGCCGGTTTTTTTATAAGCTATATATCTCCTTACTTGGGAGGGTATTAGTTGTTAGATGTGAGCTGTCTTGAACATGAGATGGTGCCTTTTTATTGATACAGTTATCAAAAGCATTATGAAACCATGTGTCTGTTAATAAACTTGGTGTACCTTTGTGAGTATAAATTAGTCAGATGAATGCTTTGAGGAATAATGAGGGTAAAAAATATCGTTGCTGTTGGGTCTTTGCTGCTGTTAAGTATCGCAATGACTTGTGCTATTTTTTATGTGACAAAGAGCTATAACAAACAAAGTCGATTGATTGAGAACGAGTTAAAGTTTAATGCGAATTATGTGTCTTCTTGGATTCAGACGGCTTTTTACCATTCCAATAATGTATTACATGAACTTTCAGATTCATTAACTGAAGAGAACTTCGCTTCTTTATCTTTTAATGAGGCTTATGATGAAGATTATGGCGAGTTATTTGAAATTCATTATCAGACATTGATGAATGCCATTCATGTTTTTGCTGTCGATAAAGATTGCGTATTATTAAACACCAAGACAATTGGTGGCGTTGATCTCTCTTCTAGAGAGTACTGTCAAAAACTAAAGAAAAGTGATCAAGAAATAAACTCGGTTATTACTACTCCTTTTAAAGACATTTTAAACCGAAATGTGATCTCTCAAAGTGTAACGGTTAATGATGAGTACGGAAACTTTGCAGGAATTGTAGGTATCATTACTGATTTTTCATTTTTTTCTAAAGCCTTAAGAAGTGTAAACTTAACGAACATTAGCTCTATTTCAGTATTAAGTAGTGATTTTACTGTATTAGCTTCTACGGTGCCTAAATTCTTGCCAATTGGGAAAAAACTGGATTTTGATTATATTCCTAAAAAAGAAATTAGCGGTTTAAAGTACAATCAAGAGTTAATGTTTGAATCAAATGAAAGGTATAACGGTGCCTATCAGGGGGGGTATGTAAAAAAAGTATCGGATCTTCCATTTATTGTATTAGTAACTAAGGCTAAATCTCATTGGGTAACTCCCCTTTATATTGCCATTTCCACTGTTTTTGCTTTATTACTTATATTTGCCATTTTCCTTGTTAAAAACGCTTATTATTTTGGAAAACTCAGTAGTGAAGCTGAGCATTACTCTAAACTTGCCTTGTTTGATGATTTGACAGGAGCATGTAATCGACGTTGCTTTGAAGCAAAAGTGTTAGGCTTTATTCAAAACTATCACTCTAAAAACCAGACATTTTCTGTTGCACTGTTTGATATTGATTATTTTAAACAAATAAATGATACCTATGGTCATGAAGTTGGTGATGAGGTGTTGCGTTTATTTAGTCGTGCTTGTGAAAATATCTGTGACACTGATGATCATTTTGCTCGTTTAGGTGGCGATGAGTTTGTCATGTTGTTAAGTAATAAAAGCAGGGATGAGGCGGAAGTGATACTTAATGAACTGCTTTGTTCAATACGCAATATAGAAATAAGAATTAATGGTCAATTGGTACAACTAACGAGCAGCATCGGTGTAAGTGAAATGCATGATGATGTTTTCGATGCCTGCAAACTATTAAGCCGTGCCGATGAAGCGCTTTATGAAGCAAAGCGTTTAGGGCGAAACCAAGTTTTTATATCAGTTTAATATTTCCTCCCCCTATTAAATCCAGTGAGTTATCTTGCTGGATTTTTCATTAGAAAAACTAATCCAAAATCCACAAAAAATCTCTTGTGAAATATAAGGTAATTTGATTGCCACTTTCCTCTATACGCCTTATCATCTCGCGCCATAAGGTTAGAGGATAATTCGACTATTATTTCTGGCCTTTCTTTTATTAATTATCACACCTTATTATTTTTTATTAATAATTACTGTTTTTGTGGAGAGCAGTCATGCAAAAGTCGTATTCACTTGCGACGTTCAGTTTTTTGATCGTTATTTTAGTTGCTGTTGGTCAAATGAGCCAAACTATGTATGTGCCATCAATTGGTTACATGGCAAGTGAATTCAAGGTTAGCCCTGCATCTTTACAGGCGGTAATGGCTGTATATCTGATCCCTTATGGTCTATCACAATTTTTCTATGGCCCGATCTCTGATCGTGTTGGCCGTCGTGTTGTGATCTTATCTGGCTTGGCATTATATATTGCGGGTACCTTAGTTGCGTTATTTGCTCATGAGTATGCTCTGTTTTTAGCTGGCTGCTTTGTTCAAGGCTTAGGTATTGGTGCTGCTGGTGTAATGTGCCGTACAGTTCCGCGTGATTGCTATTCTGGTGATGAGCTACATAAAACCAATAGTATTATCAGTATGTGCATGATGTTTTCACCACTTTTGGCTCCAGTGTTAGGTGGCTATTTAACTGAAGCATTTGGTTGGCGTTCAAGCTACCTATTTTTAGCTCTGTTCAGTATCGCGGTTATGATCATTATGGTGACTTCAATGAAGGAAACGCTTCCTTTAGAAGTTCGTCGTAAAGATGCGGTATGGAAAAGCTACCGCCATGTACTGTCTGAGCACCGTTTTCAAGGCTATCTAATTTGTCTTGTTGCAACTTTCGCAGGCGTTGCTGTTTTTGAAGCGGCTGCTGGTGTATTACTTGGTGGTAAATTAAAACTGCCAGCAACAACGGTAAGTATTTTGTTTATTCTGCCTATTCCTGGCTACTTAGCGGGGGCGGCGTTATCAAGTGTGATAGCTAAACATTGGTCTGAGAAGAAGTCACTTGATGTTGGTCTAGTTTCAATTGTGTTAGGCGCTGCAATTGTATTAATTCCAGGTTTGATGGGATTAACCACAGCATTAACATTGATCGGTGGTGCGGTGTTGTACTTCTTAGGCGCAGGCATTTTGTTTCCTGCTGCAACGACGGGTGCTTTATCACCATTTCCATATCATGCAGGTACAGCAGGTGCCTTATTAGGTGGTATGCAGAACTTGGGTGCAGGTTTAGCAACAATGGTAGCATCGTTCATTCCGGCTGATAGCCAAATGCCAGTAGGTTTGATCATGTTTTTAATGGCGTTACTTGCGGTATACGGTTTGCGTAAAGTGCATTCAATTCCGCCATCAAGCGAAATGCCATTAGCGGTTTAGATATACAATCCACATAAATATTTGATAAAAAGAAAGGCCGAGTAGATAATTTCTATTCGGCCTTTTTACTTATAATGAAATGGTCATTACTTGATATGAATTTGGTTTAGCCACGCATACGGCTTACGCGGAAGCTACGGCCTTTCATTTTGCCGCTTTCTAGTTTCTTAAGCGCTGCTTTTGCAACGGTATTATGAACAGCAACATAAGCATGGAAATCAAACACGTTGATCTTACCAACCATTTTACCTTCGATACCGTCTTTACCAGTAAGCGCACCTAAAATGTCACCCGGACGTAGTTTGTTTTTCTTACCACCATCAATCCATAAAGTAACCATTTCAGCGTAGTAAGCAGGCTCTTTTAGGTAATCAGCACTTGGTAACGCTTCATCACGAATATCAATGTTCATGTATTCTTCGATTTGAGCAATGTTGTGCATTTCTTTTTCATTGAAAAGGCTTAGAGCAATACCTTTATTTCCTGCGCGACCTGTACGACCAATACGGTGAACGTGCACTTCAGGATCACGAGATAATTCAAAGTTAACCACAGCATCAAGTGATTCGATATCTAAACCACGTGCAGCAACGTCGGTTGCAACAAGAATCGACGTACTCTTATTGGCAAAACGTACTAACGCTTTATCACGATCACGTTGTTCTAAATCACCGTGAAGTGCAGTTACGCTGAAATCGTAATGACGAAGTTCATCTGCCACTTCTTGGGTTACACGTTTTGTATTACAGAAGATAACTGTTGATTCAGGTTGGTGCTTAAGCAATAGGATTTGCAGTGCTTCTAGACGATCTTCAAAATCACCCACTTTAAAGAAGTGTTGGTTAATTGATGTGTTTTCTACTGTTTCTTCTGCTTTAGTCATGATTGGATCGTTCATGATACGATCTGCAATGGACTTGATTTGCGGTGGGAAAGTCGCACTAAACAGAAGATTTTGACGTTTAACTGGTGCGTGATCTAATACCGCATCAATTGCATCTTGGAAGCCCATTTCTAACATACGGTCTGCTTCATCAAGAACAAATGTATTTAGGTTATCTAAGTTTAAGTAACCTTTACGAAGGTGTTCTTCAACACGACCTGGAGTACCAACGATAATGTGAGCACCGTGTTCTAATGAACCTATTTGTGGGCCAAAAGGAACACCGCCGCATAAAGTTAGTACTTTAATGTTATGAATTGCACGAGCAAGTTTACGAATTTCTTTTGCTACTTGATCAGCCAGTTCACGTGTTGGGCATAAAACCAAAGATTGAACACGAAAGCGTTTTACATTTAAGTTAGCTAATAAACCTAAACCAAATGCCGCCGTTTTACCTGAGCCCGTTTTCCCTTGGGCAATAACATCTTTCCCTTTTAGCATGAAAGGTAAGCTTTGTGCTTGGATTGGTGTCATTTCGTTATAACCTAATGTTTCTAGGTTTTGTAAAAGTGACGGATGCAGATCTAATGATGAGAAAGATGTTTGACTCAAGGTGATTTCCTTTAAACAAGTAGTGACAAAGTGATAATTGTCCAATGGATGGCAGAGTAAAGATAAGAGGCTAAAAAAGCAAGGGAGATCACAGTTTTTCTGTATATAAAATCATCACTATTTAGACGATGTGGAATGTATCAAGATATTAACGTAAATAAAGGCATAAAATAGTGTGAAAAAGTGATCTACTTATAATTTTTATAAATTTATATTTTGTGTTATATTTCGGCGTCAAATAATTATAATAAGTGTCTCGTCCTAAAATACGTTGACGATTTTTAATTGAAAGCTAAGTGCGTACGCACTTGGCTTTTTTGTGTACTTGATTTGGTGTACTCATTCCCAAGCTTAAATGTGGCCGCATTTCATTATAAATAAAAATAGATTCTTCAACTAAATGCCTTAACTCCTCTAAATCTTTACAGTCATACAAAAGAAACTCTTGTTTAAGTATCCCATTTATTCGCTCTGCTAATGCATTTTGATAGCAATCATAACCATCCGTCATTGATGGCTTAATATCATTTTTATTCAATTTTTCCTGATAAACCTTTGAACAATACTGTAATCCTCGGTCTGAATGATGAATCGTACTCCTTTGATATTGACGGCTATCTATCGCCATATCAAGAGCTTTGACTACATCAGTAGCTTTCATTTCATCACTTAATTCATATCCCATTATCTTTCGACTATAAGCATCTGTTACTAAAGATAAATAATGAATACCTTTTTGTGATTGAACGTAAGTGATATCACTAACAAAAACCTCTTCAGATGCTTGAGGTGTTACTTCTTTAAGTAAATTAGGATGTTTTTTCATCCAATGCTTACTATAGGTAGTTTTTGTATAACTTCGTTTAGGTTTTACTAATAAGCACTCATTTCTTAAATAGGAAAAAAAGTTATCTCTGCCTAACTTTATGCCATGAGTGATGAATTTGGGCTTAAGTAAAAAATATAATTTTTTACCTCCAATACGAGGCATATATCGACGAATTTCTTGCACCATATTTTTAACCGGTGAAAGTTCAACGGCACGTTTCAGAGCTCTACGTTCTTGTTGGTATATACATTGTCTTGTAATGCCAAGTAGCTGACTAGCTCGCTCTAAGCTGATCATTTTCTGCTTTTGAAGACTTCTTGCTCCTTGGCAATATACTTTTTTCTAAGGCCTGCACCATGTTCTGCGTCCATGATATTCACTACTTCATTAAGTAATAAATTACGCATTCTTTCATCATCAAGCTCTCGCTCTAAACGTTTAATTTTTTGTGCAGGCGATTCTTTCGCTTTCGGGGATTTAGGCATAATAATCTTAGGTGATTGAGACCAGTCCATCTTACCGTGTTTTCTTAACCAAGTAAGTACGGTAGATCGACCTTGAATGCCATAAATGTTTTGAGCTTGCTTATAGGTCATATCGCCTTTTTCTATAGCGGCAACAAGCTGCAATTTAAAGCCTAATGAATAATCGCGTTGAGTTCGCTTATTCTTTGTTTTTTCTTGATTTGTCATATAAAAGTCCTAAATGTGTAAACACATTTCAGGACGAGACAAAGCGTCAAATAAGGGTCAGATGAAAAATCGAAGTGCTTTTTTTTATAGTTCAATGACGATTGGGATCTTACTTCTCTTCTTATCTTTATTTTATCTTTTCACTTCTTATCAAACAGATAGCTCTCGTGTTGTTGAACGCTTAAAATTTAATGCGAGCTTTGTTGAGCTATGGTTAATTAAGTCGTTTTCAGATTCTGATGCAGTGCTAAATGATATGGCACATGACTTGGCAGAATCTGGTCCTAGTCGTATTGAAGATGATCCAATCACACATCAGCTTGAGCAGTTTTATTTAAAAGAAAAAGAAGATGCCTTACCTAATGCTACATTGGCGTTTGTTGTTGATGAATCTTGCGCGTTAACTCATAGCGAAACACTTCGTAATATCGATCTTTCAGAGCGTGAGTATTGTAAATCTTTACTTAATAACAATGCTCGACAAAGCATAATAACTTTGCCTTTTATCGATCTGGCTGGACGAAATGTTGTCGTTCATGGGAAAAAGATCATTGATGATGAAGGAAAGCTAAAAGGCATTGTTTGTCTTTCTACTAATTTAAATTTTTTTAGCTTAACACTAAGCCATTTACAACTTCCATCTTCAATGGGTATCGCGATTTTAAGCACCAATATGAAACTTCTTTCGGCGATACCAAAAGGTAATTTACCGTTAGGGAAAGGCATTGATTTATCGTTGGTTGAACCGAGTGTTTTAGAGCGATTTTATCGTGATAATGAAGTGATTATGTCTTCTGATATCTATGAGAATGGCACACTTGATACGATTTATGCTCGTAAGGTTAAAGACTTACCTTTTATTGTGGTGGTAACAAAAGAGCAAAATTATTGGCAAACTAAATTTTCGCTCTCATTAATGCTTGTTATTGGGTGTTTCACTGTAATTATCGGATTATTGTTGTTTAATCTTAATTATTTAAAGAAAACTAGCGCACAAAAAGATAAGTATACCGAGTTGGCTTATAATGATTACCTTACTGGTGTGAATAATCGCCGAGCCTTTGAAGAACAGGCAAGTAAAGTATTTAAAACGTATCAATATGATAAGCAAACTTTCTCGTTGGTCATGTGCGATATTGATAATTTTAAAGAATATAACGATAAATTTGGACATGATGTTGGTGACCAAATGATCACTGCATTTTCTGAGGCGTGTTCAGCACAAATTAATCAAGAGGATATCGTCGCTCGACTGGGTGGTGATGAATTTATTGTTCTTCTTCATCATAAAGATAAAGAGCAGGCCGTGATGGTTGCTGAAAGTCTACAAAATGTGATTAGAGCTCTTTCTGTTTTGGTTGATGGTCAAGAATTATCAATGACATGCAGTATGGGAGTTGCAACAGTGAGTGAGTTAACTACTAGTCTTCATGAATTATTGAATATTGCAGATACTCAACTGTATAAAGCAAAAGAAGCAGGCCGTAACTGTGTTAGGTTTGAATTGTAATTGATAATTATTTGCATTATTGCTGTTTGATGATTATTCTAACGCCTCTGCTTTATTTGTTGGTGTTGTACTTTTCATATGCAAAATAGTGAATATTTTGAATTACTTTTTCACTCCTCAAGAGAGGTTACGCCTTATCTGAGTGGGCATTTAGCTCATCAAGCCGAGTGCTATAACGCAGATCCACACCTCCATATATCGAAAAACAATGGCGAACAAATAAAAGCACTTTATGAACGCTTATCTCAGACTTCTCCTGAGGCTGGTAGTGCATATTGGTTAACCAGAACATGGGACTTATTGTGTTGGCAGCCTGTGTATATTGCATTTATATCCATTTATCAGCTTAGAGCGCTTCCTAATATTAAAGAAATGAGCCAAGAGATTAAGAGTGATTTTGTAGCGGGTTATACGTTTCATCATTCAGATTTAACGTTTGGAACTAATGAAGATTTGATTTCATCTGTTGCTCAGCAATTGAGTGAGCTTTTTTCTTCATATCGAGAAGATATATCTCAATGGACTCGGATTAGACCGGGTTTTACTAATCACTTATTGGCTGATGGTTTGCTTAATTGCATTGTAAAATTGCAAACTTACTTGCCTACATTATCTAACGAATATTTACTTGAACAGGCTAAGCTTTGGTTAGAGGCATTTTCATTACCTAATAAGCATTTATTGAGCTTGCAGATTGATACGAACACGGAGCAACTTCGATTGGTTCGTACCAGTTGTTGTTTAGTGTATAAATGTGATGGTCGTAAATTATGTCTAGATTGCCCTCGCCATCCGGATAATAAACGTTAACTGCAGTACTCCTTGCTATGTCTTGTTTATTTGAGGCTTCATGAAAGCAATGATTAAAATGCCTACAGAAAATAGAATACAAAGGTAGATAGGGTAAATCGGTGAAATGGTTGCAGTATAAGCAAATAATGAAGCAATGCCGTAACCAAGAGTGTGTGACATGGATATATAGCCAGCCACAGAACCAGGATTATCTTTATCTATAGAGGTGGCCTTTGTTGTATAGGCAGGCACTAATAAGGCCGCTCCACAGGCGGTTATTGCCATTCCAATTCCTAATAGCCATATTGAATGTAGAGTGAATATTAGATAGCCCAGTAGCAAGCAGATTGCTCCTAAGTAATACATGGTAGTGATTTGTATTTTTTTCTTTTTGATGACGAAGACTTGGGTGATTAAGGTCACTGCTGCACTAATGGTTAATAGTATTCCAATCACATCACTGATTTTATTGGTGGACCAATGGGTAATGTCTTCAATTAACGGCGAGAAACTGTATTGCAATAGCGCAATGGTTAAGCACAAGAATAGCCCTGTGAGTAGGTAGGGCATTAATCTTACATTTGGAATAAAAGAACTTACTTGGTGAGACGATTTATTGTGTTTATTTATTTTCGATGGGCTTGGCAACATAAAAGCGGCGAATAGAGCGAGAAGGGGGAAGCAAATCATCATAATTAGTGGTGAATAGGGCCCCGATTTTAATAGTAGAATAGATAATATTGGCCCAAGAAGGCGGCCTAAACTTAATCCAATGCTAACGGATGTAATGGCTTGTAATCGATTATTCTCACCACATAGAAGAATGGCCCAATGCTGGCTAGCTGGAACCATTCCAGAAACGGTGCAGCCGTAGATTACTCGCGCAACAATCAACCCGATCAAACAAAAACCAGCGTAATTGGGATGATCATTACTGAAAAATGTAAAAGTAAGTAGAAGTAAGAAACTGAAGCTCATTCCAAATAGAGCTTGTAATACTACAAATTTAGGGCCTTTTTTATCGCTGTACTTTCCCCAAAATGGTGCTGAGGGTAGAAAGAGAAAGCTACCAACTGCAATTACAATTGACCACGTCGGTAGTGCAAAAGCTGAATGAGTGACTAAAAATGGAAGTGAGACAAGTAAGCCGTTTTGCCCAATTCCCATTAGCGCGGCTATTAACCCAATAATGATGAGTTGAATTGATGCATAGGTATTTTTGTCGAAAAAAGAGGGCATTAGAACTTCCTGTTTTAAATGTCTCGCTCTTTATATCTTACTTTTTAAAATATGTGAATAAAAATAATTATCATTAACATTTCTTTATGTTAAGGTCTGCTCATCATTCATGGACAGATTATTTTATTACCCTCATGTATCAGCTTGTCGATGCGTCGTTTGAAATCGACGGAAAAACAATTTTATCTCCTACATGTTTATCTTTTCCTACCAATAAAGTTACCACGCTCTTAGGACACAATGGGTGCGGCAAATCTACACTAATGAAATTACTTAGTCGTCAAAATACACCGTCATCAGGTCATGTGCTATTTGATGACAAATCAATTAACCAACTTTCACAGCAAGATTTTGCATTGCAGGTTGCTTATTTACCTCAACACCCTCCGATTACTGATGGGGTGACGGTTCGTGAATTGGTTTATTTTGGACGTTATCCATGGAAAGGAGCATTTGGACGCTATAGTAAAAAAGACAATCAATTGGTCGATGAGGCAATTGAAAAGGTGGGGTTGACGCCATTTCGAGATCGTTTTGTCGCGACATTATCTGGTGGTGAGAGGCAGAGGGCTTGGGTTGCAATGTTATTGGCTCAACAAAGTCAGTGTATTTTATTGGATGAACCCACATCAGCATTAGATATTGCACACCAATATGAATTATTGGCCTTGATAAGAGAGTTAAATCAAACCCTAAATCTAACCGTCATTATGGTATTACATGATATCAATATGGCTGCGAAATTTAGCGATCATTTGATTGCTCTGTATTCTGGATGTGTTATTGCGCAAGGATCGCCAGAGAGTGTGATGAATACTCAAACGTTAAAGCAAATTTACGGTATGGATTTAGCGTTATTTTCTCATCCTGATACAGGGAAAGTGATCAGTTACATCCCTTAATTGATGGAAATAAGATAATCAGAAAAGGAAAACAAAACATGCATAAAGTGATTAGCCTGATTATGTTGGCTCTATATGCTATGTCTTCACAAGCGATTGAGATTAAGCACGAATTAGGCTCTACAGAGGTTGAGGTTACGCCACAAAAAATTGTAGCGTTAGATTGGGTGTTAGCCGAAACCGTTTTAAGTTTGGGAGTGGAACCATTGGGCGTTGCGGATGCGAAAGGATATCAAGCGTGGGTGATGGCTCCTAAGTTACCTTCGAACGTATTGGATGTAGGTTCACGACGAGAGCCAAATTTAGAGTTGCTTACAGAGTTGAACCCTGATGTTATTTTGATTAGTCAGCACATGAGTGCGATGTATGAGAAATTAAGCACGATTGCTCCCACTTTGGTTTATACCGTCTATAGCAATAAAAAATCGCCATTAATTGCTGCGAAAGACATAACTATTCAGTTAGGCCGTTTGTTGGATAAAGAACAGCAAGCGTTACAATTGATCGACCAAACGGAAAAAAAACTGATTGAGAATGGCGACAAAATACGACACTTGCAACAACAAGAAAAGCCGCTGCTTTTTGTTCGTTTTATTAATGACAAAACCGTTCGTATTCATAGTGAGGGATCATTAGCACAATCGACAATCAATGCTATGGGGTTAACAAACGCTTGGCATGAACCGACAAATTTATGGGGATTCACGACCGCAGGTATTGAGAAACTCGCGCAATATCAACAAGCGAATGTGCTTATCTTTGGTCCATTAAAGGAAGAAGAGAAAGTAAAACTGACTCAATCCGCCTTGTGGCAAGCGATGGCATTTACACGTACCGGTTCAGTTTATGAACTTCCTGCTATTTGGACTTTTGGTGGGTTAATTTCGGCACAACGTTTCAGTGATCATATAACTCAACAATTGACTCAATAACGGATAAAACGAATGCGTGTATCAAGAGTACTAGGTAAGCCTAAAATAGGTAGCAGTAGAATAGGGCTAAATATTGGCATTATTGTCTTGATGTGTATTGTTTTATTGAGTTTATTGCAATGGACGGCTCCTTATTCTCAAGGCATCGATTTATTATGGAAAACCGTATTTCATTATGATTCATCTGATTATCAACAATTAATTACGTATTTAACTTATCTTCCTCGTTTATCCATTGCTGTGCTATCAGGTTTTGGTTTGGCAATTGCTGGTTGTGTTATGCAGTTTGTATTACGTAACCCTATCGCTTCACCAACGACGTTAGGGGTTGCTGCTGGAGCTGAATTGGGGAT
Source organism: Aliivibrio fischeri ATCC 7744 = JCM 18803 = DSM 507 (assembly GCF_023983475.1). Lineage (NCBI taxonomy): Bacteria > Pseudomonadati > Pseudomonadota > Gammaproteobacteria > Vibrionales > Vibrionaceae > Aliivibrio > Aliivibrio fischeri. Next base: position 43,031 of record NZ_CP092713.1, on the reverse strand, counting down.
GGTTCTTGGTATTTTGTTTTTACCTGTTAGTAGTTCTATTAGTGGTTTTATTCCTGCATTTTTAGGCGGAGCATTTGCCACCGGGTTAGTGTTTTTATTGTCGGTAAAACGTGGTTTTTCACCAGTTCATATGGTGCTAGCTGGAATGGTTGTTAGCCTTTTTTTTGGGTCTTTAAATACCATGTTGTTGTTACTTAATGAGCAACAATTAACTAGTGTATTTGTATGGGGGGCGGGTACATTAAATCAAAATGATTGGAGTAGTGTATCAAGGCTTATTCCATTGATTACCTTTCCTGTTATCACGATCTTGTTACTTGCTCGCCCCTTGTCCGCACTTCAATTAGGTGATCATGTAGCTTCCTCTATCGGCATTAATATAAAGCAGATTAAAGTTATATCGTTGACCTTAGCTATATTTATTACCGCAGCAGTGGTAAGTGAAGTTGGTTTGATTGGTTTTGTCGGGATCGTTGCTCCAGCAATAGCTCGAATGTGCGGTGCAAGAGGATTACCTAATCAAATTTTAATGAGTGGCATTATTGGCAGTGCAATGCTTTTATTTGCTGATTTAATTATACAACCATTTTCAGGTGTGGGTGGTGAGCTATTGCCTACGGGAGCCATGACAGCATTACTTGGTGCTCCTTTTTTATTATGGTTATTAAATCGCCAACAATTACAGTCAGACATGAAGGTGAGAGAAACCTCGCAAATTGTATATCGAGTAAGAAGCCTTAGACATGTTGTTGTTCCATTGTCTTTTTTGATTGTTGTTTTGTTTATCGCAGCAGTACTACTTGGAAAAGGGCAACTTGGCTGGGCGGTAGCCTTTGACATATCCATTATCGAGTTAAGAATACCACGGGTATTTGTTGCGTTCTTAGCCGGGGTTGGGTTAGCCATTGCTGGGACCGTGATCCAAAGAGTCTCAATGAACCCAATGGCAAGCCCTGAGATTTTAGGAATTAGCTCTGGTGCGGCACTGGCATTAGTTTTAGGCGCAGTTTCTGGTATTGCAATAGATAGGCATGAACAGATGTTACTGGGTACTTTAGGGGCATTAATCGTCACGTTTGTTATTTGGATTATGGGAAGAAAACATCATTTTGCTCCAACTCAAATGCTACTAACAGGAATAGCCTTAAGCGCAGGGTTAGATGCGTTTTTACGAATTGCCTTATCATCAGGGCAAGATAACGTTAAAGCGCTATTAACCTGGTTGTCAGGTTCAACTTATTTAGTCTCGATGAGTGATGTGTATTTACTTGCGATAGGGGTGTTGTTGTTTTTTATTTTCGCGATGAAATCTCATCGATGGCTAGATTTAATGGGATTAGGAGACACAGTAGCGAGTAGTGTTGGTTTATGTTGTCGCCGAGTTCGATTGTTTTTATTGTTGTTTGTCGCCGCCTTAACCACGCTATGTACGATTATTATTGGGCCTCTTAGTTTTATTGGCTTATTAGCTCCCCACATGGCACGCTCTCTTCATCAATATCAAGCTTCACATCAACTCATTGCTGCGAGTTTGTTAGGCGGTTGTTTAATGATTTTAGCGGATTGGATAGGCCGAGTGATGTGGTTTCCATGGCAATTCCCAGCAGGATTATTAGCATCATTAATTGGTGGTATTTACTTCTTATATTTAATGCGAAAGTAATATCCTTGTTTTAATTATTGATATTAAACATATTTTTATGGTGTAGCACAAAATCCAAATTATTTTATAAATTCGTTAAAAAACAGTTGATCATTTTAATGAGAATCATTAGCATTCGCATTCGTTAATTAAAAACAACGGAAATGTTATGAAAACTAATGATGAGTTTGACTACGCAATAAGGGGAGGAAATGATGTTCCTGCTGCCTGTTTCCTTAATTCTTTGGCTAGAGAATGTGCTGCAATTCAAATAGTGAAAAATCAATATGAAGCTTATTATCGAATCCCTTTAGGTGGCTCTGATGAGATTCAAATTCCATTAAATTACGTTTCATCAGTTGGCTTACATGAGTATTGCTTCCCTGCTGTATTGTATGCAGAGAAGTCCAGAGCCATCGGCTTTGAAGAGGTCGTAGAGAAAATATTAGAACAACCAGCCTTGGTAGGGCTTATAACGAAAGAGCAGAAAGAAACGTTTCTAGAGCGAGTAAATGAAAGTTACAGTAATACGTATATTGGCGTCAGAAATAACCCATATTCACCGATTCTATTCTCTGAAGCATTAAATTTTCAACAAGCAGAACAAGGTTTACTGATTGGACACTCTTTCCATCCTGCCCCTAAAAGTCGTGAGCAATTCAGTGAAGAAGATGCGAGAAAGTATTCTCCTGAGCTAGGTGGTGAGTTTGCTTTATGTTGGTTAGCTGTTGATTCATCAATTCTTATTTCTGGTTCTTCTGGCCAGTACAATGCGAAAGAGCGATTAGAGCAACTGGTTTCTCAAGATCACCTTTTATCTTTAGCCTTGAGTGGTGTTATTCAAGAAGGGGAACACCTTTTTCCCGTTCATCCTTGGCAGTGGACGACCTTACAAGAGCATGAAGATATTCAATCTTATATTCAGTCTGGGTTAATTAGAGAGCTTGGTGAGATCGGTTCAACATGGTATCCAACCTCATCAACTCGTTCACTGTATTCACCAACTTTACCGTATATGCTGAAGTTTTCATTAAGTGTGAAGTTAACCAATTCCATTCGTAATTTATCTTTAAAAGAAGTGATACGCGGAACCCGATTAAACCAATTATTTCATGATACTGAGTTAAATAATGAATTGGGACAAGAACAAGGGTTTCAAGTTATGCAAGAACCCAGTTATTTGGGATTAACCAACAAAATGGGTGAAGAGATAGACGAGAGTCTTGTGGCGTTTCGTGATAACCCATTAAGCTCAAAACCGGAAGAAGAAGCCGTTGTTCTTGCTACATTAACACAACAAAATCCTTATGGTGGTGAAAGCTTATTAGCGAAAAGAATCAAGCATTATGCAAATTTGTCTCAGTTGTCGTTATCTCAAGTCGCAGAGCAATGGTTTAGTGCTTATTGTCAGTATACGGTTATTCCTTTATTTAACCTTCAGGCTAATTATGGCTTAGTTTTTTTAGCTCATCAGCAGAATATTGTTATGCAGATGAAATCAGGGTTTCCTATCGGTATGTATTATCGTGATTGTCAAGGAACGGGATACACGGACTTAGCGTTTGAGCGTTTTCCTGAAGCTTTAAAACAGACTAAGCAAGATATTGAAAACTATTGGAATTATGACAAGGTAAGGCGCTATTTTGCTTATTATTTAATTATCAACTCTACGTTTAATGTCATTGCATCTATCTCAGCTTATTGTGGCGTGAGTGAGCAAACTTTATTACAAGAGTTGCGCAAACAACTTGAGGTATTAAAAGCAAAAGGCGTAAAGGATCCTCGTTGTTTAGATTATGTATTAGAGAGTGAAGCGTTGTGCTGCAAAGGTAATTTTTATTGTTATTTGCAAAACATGAATGAGAACTCAATTCCTGATCCATCAGTTATTTATTTTGATTTACCTAATCCACTAGTTCATATAAAGGATGCGATGAATGTGTAAATATACAACGCTCATTTTTAATGTAGAGCCAAGCCCCACAATCACTTTTACGGTTTCAAATCAGGATCTTGAAGACATTCAGCTTATCAAGAAGTCTTTACAAGAAATTGATCATATTTTTAGTACCAACTCAATTATCTCTGAAATTTATTTTGGATCCGAGATACCAAGTCTATTGGTTCAATCACTTCCTAGCCTTTATCAAAATAGGTTATCAAGAGAAGGGTTTTATCAACAAGTTGAACCATGGCATTTGCATTCACCCTCTACCCTGTTTCCTTGGAGAGAAGTTCAGACACTATTACAGTACCGCCCTCATCCGTTGCGCCCTGAAATGCCAAAAGGAAAAGTGTATCAACGCTATGATCATAATATTGATGCAGAAATTAGTTTTAGAGTGTTTGATCTTGAAAAGGATTTAGAGCGATTTACTGCATGGATGAATGATCCTCGAGTTGCTAATTTCTGGGAGCAAGCATGGAGTTATGAAAAGTTGGCTGAATTCATTAAAGAGCGGTTGGATGACTCACATATTATTCCTCTTATTGGTGAGTTTAATGGTGAACCATTTGGTTATGTTGAAGCATATTGGGTAAGTGAAGACAGATTAAGTCCGTATTACGATGTTCAACCTTATGATCGTGGGATTCATCTTTTGGTGGGGGAGCAAGCATTTAGAGGACCAGAGTATTTTAATTGTTGGATGCGAGCGATCAGTCATTACCTCTTTATTGATGAGGCGAGAACTCAGCGAATTGTATTGGAGCCAAGAGCGGACAATCACCGTTTATTCAATCGCATACAAGAAGTTGGATACAAAAAATGTTTTGAATTTAATTTCCCTCATAAACGCTCAGCATTAATGATGATTAAAAGACAGGCATTCTTTTTGGAGCAGTGGTGATGGAGCAAATTGCGTTACATACTCACTGGCCAGCGGCAAACCGTAAAATGGTGGCTAAATTAATCAGTGAGTTAGCTTATGAACAAGCGTTTAAAATAGAGCAAAATAACCAAGGCTATGTATTGAGGCTGGATGATGGTGTTTGTTACCAATTCTTAGGTAAAACTAATATTTGGGGGCAAATAGTTATCGAACCGACTTCGTTAATTCGTAAACAGAAAAGTCTGAATTCTGATGTATTAGCAACGCAATTTATGATGGATGTTCAGCGTGTTATTAACATTGGTGATGAATCGTTAGCTGAACATTTTGAAGATTTGAATGCCACCTTGTTAGGTGATTGCAAGCTTGCACAGCGTAAAATGAATATCTCTGCAAATGGGCTGGCTTTTTTATCATGTGAACAACAGCAGCTTCTGTTTAATGGTCATCCTAAGTTTGCTTTTAATAAGGGACGTAGAGGGTGGGGAACACAAGATCTTTCATTATACGCCCCAGAGGCTGAGCGAGCATTTCAGTTAGCTTGGGTTGCGGTACATGAATCCATTTTAGAGAAAGCGACCAATAGCAAAGTGGACTGGAAATGCTTGGTACTTTCTGCGGTGAGTAATGCTGAATTTCATGTTATGAATTCACAGCTTTCGTCATTTAATGTTGATAGTAGCGAATATACTTTTGTACCTGTGCACCCTTGGCAGTGGGAGCAAAAATTATCAATTCTATTTTCTAGAGAAATGGCTGAGAAAACGTTGGTTTACTTGGGGAAATTTGGAGATGAATTTTTACCTCAATTATCAATTAGAACGTTGAGTAATGTAACGCGTCCAGAGAGCTATGATATTAAACTGCCTTTAACAATCATGAATACTTCTTGTTATCGTGGTATTCCGGGTCGTTATATTCTTGCGGGGCCAATAGCATCCGATTGGTTGGATTCTATTTTTAAATCGGATCCTTTATTCGTTGATAAAAAAGCCGAAGTGTTACAAGAGCCAGCAGCAGGGTTCGTTGCTCAGGCTGACTATAAGCTATTGACAGATGCCCCTTATCGTTATCATGAATTGCTTGGTGTGATATGGAGAGAATCAGCGCAATCTAAACTTGGTGAAAATGAGAGTGCGATATTAATGGCCGCACTGATGGAGTCTGATGAATCTGGTGTGCCTCTGATTTCTGAGTATATTCAAGCCTCTGGATTATCAATAGAAGCGTGGTTAGATAAGCTGTTTGATGCCGTTGTGATCCCTTTTTATCACTTACTCTGTAAATATGGTGTATCCCTCATTGCGCACGGGCAAAACGTAACGTTAGTTATGGAAGATGGGATACCACAGCGCATTTTATTGAAGGATTTTCAGGGAGATATGCGCCTTGTTGAGCGAGATATTCCAGAGCAAGAAACCCTTGCTCCTTTAGTTAAAGAAGTGACAGTTAAATTACCTGAAGAGTTAATTATTCATGATTTGCAAACAGGTCATTTCGTTACGGTTCTTCGCTTTATCTCGCCACTTGTCGAAACTTTAGGGTTGCCTGAAATCGAGTTTTATAAGGTACTTGCTCAACGAGTTCACACTTATATGGCTATGACTCCTGAATATAAAGACAGATTTGAACGTTTAGATCTGTTTAAACCCAGAATATTACGTATAGGGCTTAATTTAGCTAAGTTTCGACATAGTACGGATTCGAGTGCTTCTCGTATGCTTCCAGATATGGACGATAAGGTAGATAACCCACTGTACATCGCTTTAAATCAATAACAATAATATTAAATGGAGAAATAATAACATGACAGTCAGATTGGATTTGGCAGGGATCGGTGTTGGTCCCTTTAACTTAAGCATAGCGTCGCTTTTGGAGCCTCAAAAACACATTAATGCGACCTTTTTTGAAAGTCGAGAGTCTTTTGCTTGGCACCCCGGCTTGTTACTTGATAACACCAATATGCAGACGATGTTTTTAAAAGACTTAGTTAGTGCGGTGTATCCTGAAAGTCCTTACTCTTTTTTATCTTATTTAGTGAAGAATAAGAAATTCTATCGGTTTTTATCCGCAGAATTAAGTTGTATTAGTCGTCATGAGTTTTCAGATTATTTGGCATGGGTTTCTCAGCAATTAAGTAACGTGAAATTCTCAACCCATGTTGAGAATGTAGAATTTAACGGTGATTCGTTTGAAATCCAAACGACTAATGGAGTGTATGAGGCGAAAAACTTATGCATTGGTACTGGTAAGGTTCCTTTTATTCCTGAGTGTGCCGTTCCACATATAGGTCCAAGTGTTTTTCATGCCGCGGAAATGGGATTACGTTCGCGTGATTTTACGAATAAGCGTGTTGTGATTGTGGGTGGTGGCCAAAGTGGTGCAGATATATTTATAAATGTACTGCGAGAAAAATGGGGTAAACCTGCTTCATTAGATTGGGTTTCACGACGCTCTAATTTTCAACCATTAGACGAAGCATCATTTACTAATGAATTTTTTACTCCTGATTATGTGAATGCGTTTGTTAACTTGGCTCCTAATGTTAAACAATCAGAAATTGAGGCACAAAAACTCACTTCAGACGGCATAACTCAACTTGCACTATTAGACATATATCGAGAGTTATACCATCGTTTTGATGTACTAAAAGAAGATAAATGGGTTCGTTTATTACCACATAGAACGATGAATTCATTGAATATTAATGAGTTTGAATTTTCGCTAGGTATTCATAATGCATTAAGCCAGCAGTTAGAAATACATCAAGCGGACATTGTCATTTTAGCGACTGGTTTTAAGTCTCCTTATCCGGCTTGTTTAAACTCCATCCTTCCTTTGTTGGATCTTGATGATCAAGGTCGATATCAATTAACGCCTGAATTTGAATTGAAATGGAAAGGCAGCAAGAACAACAAGATATTTGCTGTTAATGCTGGTATGCATAGTCATGGTATTGCAGAGCCCCAGCTGAGCCTAATGGCATGGCGTAGTGCTCGTATTATTAATCAGTTAACAGGCACTGTGGTATATGACATTGCATCTAACCCTGGAATGATTGATTGGATCTCAGAACCTAAGGTGTGCGAACCCTCAACTGTGTAGATCTTTATAGTTTGGTTTTATAAAAATAGTTGAATACGGATTTTTATCATTCGTATTCATTTGTTGTGATAATAATATAAAAAGAGAAAGTAGATGAACGTTAAAAAAGGGAATTATCCGTTAACTTTAGTTGCAATGGCAGTCGCTGTTGCAACGACGAGTGCTGCTATGTCAGTTCAGGCAGAGGAATATACATCGACAACTGAAGAAACCATGGTGGTTGTTTCAAGCCGGACACCTAAAGCTATCAGTGAAATTCCAGGAACAGTATGGTTTGTTGATTCGGAGCAAATTGAACAAGAATACCGTGGTGGTAAAACACTGGGTGAGATTTTGGCAACGACGATTCCATCCTTAGATGTAAGTAGTGGTGCAAGAACCAATTACGGTCAAAATTTACGTGGCCGTGCAATGCTTGTGATGATTGATGGTGTTTCGTTGCAATCTTCTCGCCCAATCAGTCGTCAGCTTGATGCGATTGACCCATTTAATATTGAGCGAATTGAAGTACTCTCTGGCGCAACTTCGATTTATGGTGCGGGTGCTACTGGCGGTGTAATTAACATCATTACAAAAAAAGCAGACAGTGATGAATTGCAATTTGAAAGTTATGTGAGTGGCAGTTCGGGCTTTAATAGCGGAGATGATTTCGATTATAAACTTGCACAATCCATATCTGGTGGTACAGAGAAAGTAAAAGCGAGAGTGTCTGCTGTATATACTGAAACTCAGGGATATTATGATGCCAATGGTGATATTGTTACGCCTGATATTTCTCAAGGTTCATTACAATATAATGAGACAATTGACTTACAAAGTACGGTAGATGTCGCTATCTCTGATACGAAGAACATCAATTTTTTAGCTCAATATTATGATAGCCAACAAGACTCCCCTTACGGTCTTTACATTAAAAATTATAAGTTTATTGATGTAAGAAAAGGGTTTGAGTCGGATCGCCAACATGGTACTGAACGTATTATGTTAAGTGCTGCTTATAGTGATTCAGAAGTGTTAGGTCACCAGTTAGTTGTAGAGGCGTCTTATCGTAAAGAAGATCAAACTTATACGCCATATTATCAAAGTGCCTCTCAGCAAACGACGGATGTTATCTCTTTAAAAACAGCACTTGCGAAATCATTTGGAAAAGTGAATTTGGTTTATGGTGTTGATGCGTACATGGATAAGTTTGATAGTAATCAGGCTTTATTTGATCCAACAATTGCCAATAACTCTGGAAATTTGGTTAATAAAACGTATGCAAAAGTTGGGCGCTATCCAGGCGTAGAAGTTGGCTCTGTTGCTGGTTTTATTCAAGCCGATATTAATATCACTGATGATTGGTCTATTGAGGGCGGTTATCGTTATCAATATATGAATAATAAGATCGATGATTTTGTCGATTATAAGATTCAAAAGAAAATTGCTGCGGGAAATGGTGTTTCAGCTGATGCCGTCCCTGGAGGTGAGACAGATTATACCGTTGGTTTATTTAACCTTGGCACGATATATAAATTGACTCCAGAATCACAAATATGGGCGAATTTCTCTCAAGGTTTTGATTTGGCTGACCCTGCTAAATATTATGGACAAGGTTCGTATTCTGCAGCGGATGCAAATGGTCATTATACGCTTCAAAATAGCATTAATGTTGCTGGTTCTAAAATGTCAGGAATAAAAACAAACAGCTATGAAGTTGGTTTTAGAACTGATCAAAGTGCTTTGAGTTTTCAAACTGCGGCGTACTTTTCTCAATCGGATAATTCAGTTAAATACAATAAGAAAACGTTGTTAATTGAAGATGTAGATAATGAAAAACGAGTTTACGGTGCTGAAGCATTAGTATCGTATTGGGTGATGGATAACCTTCAAGTAGGGGCTTCTGGTCATTATGTTATTTCAGAATTACAAACGGATGGGAAATGGGACGATTTAAGTGCGGGTGAGGCAAGTACATCTAAAGCAAACTCCTGGGTTGGTTGGTATGAATCTGATTTGGCGCTAAAAGTTCAAAGCCAAACTATGTTCGATTATAAAGATTCAAGTGATAATGAATTATCTGGTTATACCGTGTTTGACTTAATGGGTAGTTATGAATTGCCAGTAGGAAGTTTAGGTTTTGGTATTCAAAACTTGTTTAATAAAGATTATACAACGGCTTGGGGACAACGAGCTCAGATCTTATATTCTAGCCATTATGATGCAGCTGCATATGATTATAAAGGTCGTGGCCGCACCTACACTCTTAACTACCAAGTGACTTACTAACTGATTCTTTTGTATGTCTCGTCCTAAAATACGTTGACGATTTTTAATTGAAAGCTAAGTGCGTACGCACTTGGCTTTTTTGTGTACTTGATTTGGTGTACTCATTCCCAAGCTTAAATGTGGCCGCATTTCATTATAAATAAAAATAGATTCTTCAACTAAATGCCTTAACTCCTCTAAATCTTTACAGTCATACAAAAGAAACTCTTGTTTAAGTATCCCATTTATTCGCTCTGCTAATGCATTTTGATAGCAATCATAACCATCCGTCATTGATGGCTTAATATCATTTTTATTCAATTTTTCCTGATAAACCTTTGAACAATACTGTAATCCTCGGTCTGAATGATGAATCGTACTCCTTTGATATTGACGGCTATCTATCGCCATATCAAGAGCTTTGACTACATCAGTAGCTTTCATTTCATCACTTAATTCATATCCCATTATCTTTCGACTATAAGCATCTGTTACTAAAGATAAATAATGAATACCTTTTTGTGATTGAACGTAAGTGATATCACTAACAAAAACCTCTTCAGATGCTTGAGGTGTTACTTCTTTAAGTAAATTAGGATGTTTTTTCATCCAATGCTTACTATAGGTAGTTTTTGTATAACTTCGTTTAGGTTTTACTAATAAGCACTCATTTCTTAAATAGGAAAAAAAGTTATCTCTGCCTAACTTTATGCCATGAGTGATGAATTTGGGCTTAAGTAAAAAATATAATTTTTTACCTCCAATACGAGGCATATATCGACGAATTTCTTGCACCATATTTTTAACCGGTGAAAGTTCAACGGCACGTTTCAGAGCTCTACGTTCTTGTTGGTATATACATTGTCTTGTAATGCCAAGTAGCTGACTAGCTCGCTCTAAGCTGATCATTTTCTGCTTTTGAAGACTTCTTGCTCCTTGGCAATATACTTTTTTCTAAGGCCTGCACCATGTTCTGCGTCCATGATATTCACTACTTCATTAAGTAATAAATTACGCATTCTTTCATCATCAAGCTCTCGCTCTAAACGTTTAATTTTTTGTGCAGGCGATTCTTTCGCTTTCGGGGATTTAGGCATAATAATCTTAGGTGATTGAGACCAGTCCATCTTACCGTGTTTTCTTAACCAAGTAAGTACGGTAGATCGACCTTGAATGCCATAAATGTTTTGAGCTTGCTTATAGGTCATATCGCCTTTTTCTATAGCGGCAACAAGCTGCAATTTAAAGCCTAATGAATAATCGCGTTGAGTTCGCTTATTCTTTGTTTTTTCTTGATTTGTCATATAAAAGTCCTAAATGTGTAAACACATTTCAGGACGAGACAGTAAATAAAATCAATAAGGCTATCTTTATGAGGTAGCCTTATTTTTATTAATAACTGCCGAGTGTGTCCATGTATTGATGGTAATAATTCGGTATGATTGAAATATAAGCATTTTATTTATAAGGTGTAAAAAGTTTAGCTATTTATAAATTAGAAAAGGATGACAGCGAATGACATATGACACATTAATTACCATCGGCGTTTTGGTTTTCTTGGTCTTAGTTCTTATTGCTCTAGGGGTTAAAATGGTACCTCAAGGCTATAATTGGACCGTAGAACGTTTTGGACGATATACCCAAACATTGCAACCTGGTTTGAATATTATTATTCCATTTATTGATGGTATCGGACAGAAAATCAATATGATGGAACAGGTTCTTGATATTCCAGCGCAAGAAGTGATTTCCAAAGATAATGCCAATGTAACGATTGATGCGGTTTGTTTTGTTCAAGTTGTTGATGCAGCAAAAGCCGCTTATGAAGTCAGTGACCTTCAACATGCTATTCGTAATCTTACATTAACGAACATGCGTACCGTTTTAGGCTCGATGGAACTAGATGAAATGCTAAGCCAGCGAGATATGATTAACGTAAAACTGTTAGCGATTGTCGATGCTGCAACCAATCCATGGGGTGTAAAGGTCACTCGTATTGAGATTAAAGACGTGCAACCACCAGCAGATCTAACTGCTGCAATGAATGCTCAAATGAAAGCTGAACGTAATAAACGAGCAGATGTACTAGAAGCGGAAGGGGTACGTCAAGCTGAGATCCTAAAAGCAGAAGGTCATAAGCAAGCTGAAATTCTTAAAGCTGAGGGTGATAAGCAAGCTGCAATCTTGCAAGCAGAAGCTCGTGAACGTGCGGCTGAAGCAGAGGCTAACGCAACCCGAATGGTATCAGAAGCGATTGCTCAAGGTGATGTTCAAGCCGTTAATTACTTTATCGCTCAAGGTTATACTGAGGCAATTAAATCGATTGGCCAAGCAGAGAATGGCAAAATTATTATGCTACCATTAGAGGCAACAGGTTTAATGGGCTCTGTTGCTGGCATTGCTGAGATGTTCAAAGCAGATAAAGAGGTCCAAAAATAGGAGTTCACCATGGAGTTTTTTGAACAGATGAATCATTGGCACTGGTTGACTTTAGGGTTGTTACTACTTGCTGGTGAATTATTAGGAACGGCGGGCTATTTTTTGTGGATAGGGCTATCAGCGGTGGCTGTTGGAGCGTTATATGCCGTGATACCACTTAGTTGGCAAATGCAGTGGATCAGTTTTGCTGTTTTTTCACTCTTTACGACTTGGTTATGGTGGCGCTATCAGCATAAAAAAGACATGAGTTCTGATGCAAAAAGAGCGCTTAATCAAAAAGATAAGCAACTGATTGGTCAAACATCTCGTTTGGAAGAAGATGTTCATGCAGGTTCTTGTCGAATTGTATTAGGTGATACCACATGGTCTGCTAAAAGTGCCGTTGATATAGAAAAAGGAAAGCTAGTTCGAGTAGTTTCTGTTGATGGTATTATTTTGACAATTGAACCAGTAAAAAAATAATTTAACATTTTCATTTAAAGTGGATAATTTGTTGTATTTAACCGCAATGAATTATTCACTTTTTTCACATATTCTTTGTGAAAGATATTTCTTTGTTTCAAATATAATTATCTTGCATTCATATATTCATAAATTAATGTACTTTTGTGCCTTTTTATTTTACTTTTTGCATCCTAGCCAAAGAATATAGCTATGGCGATAAAAATAATTATAAGTTAATTCAATGGACAAAAATTATGGATTATAAAAACCTAACGGTGCAAAAGAAAATTGCTACTGTTTTTTCTGTTATTGGTTTGGTAATGGTGGCATTTGCTCTATTCCTTTTACAAGAATTAAATAAAGTAGAAGCAGAAGTAATTAACTTTACTGACTCCACAGTACCGAGTGTGTTGTCTGCAGAAGAATTATATTTTGAAATGAATGCATATCGTCGAAATCAATATGCGGCATTAAATTATGAAACGAAAGATGCATTAGGCTTTTTAACTATTCTGTCGAAGCAAGAAAATGACATAAAAGCTGAACTTGCTGCGTATGAAGCGACGGTAATTACTGAGCATGAACGCCGTATCTTTAATCGCGTTAAAAATAGTTGGCAAACCTATACGACTCAACTTAAAGGTTTTAATAGCTTAGTTAGTAACCAAGAAATCAAACAAGCACAGAAAGAGTTAGTGAATACATTCATTTTATTTGAAAATGTAGGGGCAGCATTAGATGGGTTAATACAAATCAATATAGGATTTGTTGCGAATAACCGCACAGCCATCATGCATAGTGTTGATAATGTAACCACTGCAACAAAAGTATCATTTAGTGCATTAATTGCATTTATGATTTTTGTAACCTTCTTTTTAGCTCGTCAAATTTGCCGTCCATTACATTTGGTTGTTGAGCAATCTAAAGCGATCGCTGCGGGAGATTTAACTTTTGAACTTCGTCGTGAAGAAATTGGTAATGACGAATTAGGTGCATTAGCAGATACGAATATTGAAATGCAGCATCAACTGCGAACTTTAATTGAAAATACAATTTCAGCGGTAACTCAACTTTCAGTCGAAGTGAAAGAAATGAATGATAGTTCGGAAAAATCGTTCGATAATACGACAGCAATGTCAGATATTACGGTTGTTGCCGCTGCAATTGACGATATAAAAACAGCTATTGATGAACCTAAAAAAGAGTCAATTAAATTAAATAGTATCATTGAAATCATGAGTAATATTGCTGAAGAAACTCATACATTTGCTACTAATGTTGCGAGTGAAGCAGCTGTTTTGGATAAACAAAATGCTCGTTTTGAGGTGATGGTTACTGAAGCCCATGCTCTTGCTAGTCATACTCAACTATCAACGAAAAAAGCAGTGACGTTTATAGAATCATTGCAAGAAAATATGACGTATAAAAACATAGAGCAATCGAGAATAAAATTATCTCAATTAGCAAATACACTACAAACATTTTTATCTTATTTTAAAGTGTAACTATATAATAATGGATATAATTTTATTTGACGTTATTATTTTGACTTTTGAGCTTTAAAAAAAGTAATTTCACAATTATATTATCTAAAGTGGATAATTTATTATATTCGATATGATAAATTGTTCACATTTTTTACAAGCCTGCCTCAATGCCTTAACTGGATTAATATCCACCCCTAATTTGCTGTAATTATTGATATTTATCATATTTATAATTTGATGTACTTTTATGATCATTTCGTATACCTTCCGCGCCCTTGTCAGATACCTAATAAAAATAATGACAATAAAAATATAAATTAATCCAAAGGTCGTGAATTATGAGTTATAAGAATTTAGCGGTTCGCAATAAAATTGCCGCTGTATTTTTAGTTATTGCATTAGTAATTGTAGCATTTGCTACTTTTTTATTGCAGGAATTAAATAAAGTTGAAGAGAGGGTTATTAACTTTGCTGATTCAACGGTCCCTAGTGTTATTTCTGTTGAGAATTTGTATTTTGATATGAATACGCATCGACGTAATCAATATGCCGGGTTAACACTTAAGCAAGAAGATTTACCAAACTTGATTGCGACATTGGCATCTCAGGAAAGTATGATAAATGCTGAGTTAGCAAAATATGAAAGTACGGTAAGTAGTGATAATGAACGTCGTGTCTTTGATCGCGTTTTAACACATTGGAGAAAGTATGAAGATCTTTTAAAAAACTTCCCAGTGTTGATTCAAAATAGAGATATTGAGCAAGCACAATTAGAGCTTTCTAAATCTATTACACAGTTTCTTGAATTAGGTGATGCGATGGATGCTTTGGTTGAAACTAATTTAGGTTTTGTTGCGAACAACCGTACCTCAATTATGCGTAGTGTTGATAGTGTAACGATGGCAACAAAAGTCTCATTCAGTGCATTAATAGCATTTATGATCTTTGTTACTTTCTTTTTAGCTCGCCAAATTTGTCGCCCATTGAACTTAGTTGTTGAGCAATCTAAAGCCATAGCATCGGGTGATTTAACGTTTAAACTTAATCGTGAAGAAATTGGTAATGATGAATTAGGTGCATTGGCTGATACTAATATTGAGATGCAGAACCAATTACGTATTTTAATTGAAGATACGATTTCTGCGGTAACTCAACTTTCAGCTGCGGTTGAAGAAATGAGTGCGATCTCTGAGCAATCTTCACGTGGCATGCAACAACAGCAATCAGATATCACTATGGTTGCCGCTGCAATGGAAGAAATGAAGGCAACAGTTGCTGATGTAGCAAACAACACTGAAACAGCATCAACGTCTGCTCTAGAAGCGTCAGAAGAAGCGAAGCAAGGTAACCAAGACGTTCAATCTAACATTGAGCAAATTCAGATTGTTTCTCGTGATATTGAGCAAGCAGGTGAATTGGTTGAAGAGTTAGAGCGCGAATCAAATAACATCAGCGTAGTTGTTGAAGTTATTCGTGGCATTGCAGACCAAACAAACCTATTAGCATTGAATGCAGCGATTGAAGCGGCACGTGCTGGTGAGCAAGGTCGTGGTTTCGCGGTTGTTGCCGATGAAGTTCGCTCTCTTGCTGGTCGTACTCAATCATCAACAAGTGAAATCGTTGAAATCATTGAGAAGTTACAAGCAAGTGCTGCACACGCTAAATCAGCGACAGATCAAAGTTGTTCTAAGATCCGTGTGTGTGTAGAGCAAAGTGTTCAAACGGGTAACTCAATTCAAATGATTGAAGAAACCATGATGAAAGTAACGGACACGAGTATTCAAATTGCAAGTGCATGTAGCCAACAAGACTCAGTAACAGAAGAACTTGGTCGCAACATTCAAAGCATGAGCCTATCGGCAAGTGAAGTTGCACTAGGCGCAGAGCAAACGGCTCAATCAAGTGTTGAATTAGCGCAGTTAGCAAATAAATTACAAACTTCTTTATCGTACTTTAAAGTTTAATTTTTGATTGAGTTTAAAGAGCAAAGTGATGGCAAATGTCATCACTTTTTTTATGAGTCCATAGGAAATCAATAATAATAGAAGGAATGAATAAAAAATTTTTTTCAAAAAAAACATTAGCGTCTTGTTTGTTGGCGGTATAATTTTGACTTTTGAGCTAGAGTGAAAGTCATTTCACATTTTTGTATTGAATTTGGGTAAATTGTTACCTTTATAAATAACACCTTACTTACCTTTTTTATCATTTCAAAAATGCAATGGTTTGCCTGTTGCAAAATTTAATAACTCTTTAATTTTTTTAACTTTTATTGCAATTATAAAACCGTGTGACTTTTTACGTATTTTATTTTATTTTCTCGCCTATCTGCCGATAACGTTCGCAGATGAGCTAATTTATTAGTTCAAAATAGTAATGCTCATGGAACGAGTGAGAAGAATAATTTATAAGGTTGTAAAACATCATGAGTTACAAAAATTTAGCAGTGCAAAAGAAAATTGCAGTTGTCTTTTCTGCCATTGGTTTGGTGATGATTGCGTTTGCTTTTTTCCTATTACAAGAATTAAATAAAGTAGAGTCAGAAGTTATTAACTTTACTGATTCTACTGTTCCAAGTGTGTTATCGGTTGAAGACGTATATTATGAAATGAATGCGTACCGTCGTAACCAATACGCAGCATTAACATATCAAGAAAAAGATTTACCAACTTTATTATCAACCTTGTCGAAACAAAAAACACAAATTCAATCTGACCTTGATGCATATGAAGCAACGGTTGCAAGTGCTGATGAGCGTCGTGTTTTTGATCGTGTTGCAAATGGTTGGAATAAGTATTTAACTGAACTAAAAGAATTTAACGGCTTAGTTGCGAATAAAGATCTTAAGTTAGCCCAACAGGAATTGTTGGATTCTTTCTCTCAATTTGAAGAAGTTGGCGCAGCAATGGATGGGTTAGTTCAAAAAAACCTTAGTTTTGTTAGTAATAATCGCCAATCAATCATGAGTAGCGTTAATAGTGTAACGTTGGCGACTAAAGTATCTTTTAGTGCATTAATCGCATTTATGATCTTTATTACTTTCTTCTTAGCTCGTCAAATTTGTCGTCCATTAAACTTAGTGGTTGAACAGTCTAAAGCTATTGCTGCGGGTGATTTAACGTTTGAACTTCGTCGTAGTGAAATTGGTAATGATGAGTTAGGTGCGTTAGCGGATACTAACATTGAAATGCAGCATCAATTACGTATTTTGATTGAAGATACGATTTCTGCTGTTACTCAACTTTCAGCAGCGGTTGAAGAGATGAGTGCGATTTCAGAGCAATCTTCACGTGGAATGCAACAACAGCAATCAGACATCACAATGGTTGCCGCTGCAATGGAAGAGATGAAGGCAACGGTTGCAGAAGTGGCAAACAACACTGAAACAGCCTCAACGTCTGCCCTAGAAGCGTCAGAAGAAGCCAAGCAAGGTAACCAAGACGTTCAATCTAACATTGAGCAAATTCAGATTGTTTCTCGTGATATCGAGCAAGCAGGTGAGTTGGTTGAAGAATTAGAGCGCGAATCAAATAACATCAGCGTAGTTGTTGAAGTTATTCGTGGTATCGCAGATCAAACAAACCTATTAGCATTGAATGCAGCGATTGAAGCGGCACGTGCTGGTGAGCAAGGTCGTGGTTTTGCGGTTGTTGCTGATGAAGTTCGCTCTCTTGCTGGTCGTACTCAATCATCAACAAGTGAAATCGTTGAAATTATTGAGAAGTTACAAGCAAGTGCTGCACATGCTAAATCAGCGACAGATCAAAGTTGCTCTAAGATCCGTGTTTGTGTAGAGCAAAGTGTTCAAACGGGTAACTCAATTCAAATGATTGAAGAAACCATGATGAAAGTAACGGATACGAGCATTCAAATTGCAAGTGCATGTAGCCAACAAGACTCAGTAACAGAAGAACTTGGTCGCAACATTCAAAGCATGAGCCTATCGGCAAGCGAAGTTGCACTAGGCGCAGAGCAAACGGCTCAATCAAGTGTTGAGTTAGCGCAATTGGCTTCTACTCTTCAGCAGTCTCTATCACGCTTTAAAGTGTAATTTGACGAGTCATTGAATTGAACTAGTGTGTACTAGAAACTAGAAACTAGAAACTAGAAACTAGAAACTAGAAACTAGAAAGGAGATCATATGATCTCCTTTTTTTATGTCTTCATGTTTATATGGGTTGATATAAACTTAAATTTTATTTTTAACGGCTTTAATCAAGACAGATGTATCCATTCTGCCTAAGCCTTGTTCTTGTAAACTTTGATACTCTTTATCTACTTCTTCTGTTAATGGAAGTGAAATACCATTAGCTTTCGCTTCATCTAGGCAAATACCAAGATCTTTTCTCATCCAGTCGATTGCAAAACCAAAATCGAATTTATTCTGAGCCATGGTGCTTGCGCGGTTTTCCATTTGCCATGAGCCTGCTGCTCCGTGTTTTAATGTTTCAACGACAAGGTCAATATCTAGGTTGGATTTTTCAGCAAGGATCAATGCTTCACTTAATCCTTTTAATACACCAGCAATACAGATCTGGTTTGCCATTTTACAGCGTTGCCCTTGGCCGTTTTCACCAAGAAGTGTAATGGCTTTTGCAAAACTTTGAATAACTGGTTTTGCGATATTGAAAGCCGCTTCATTACCACCGCACATTACGGTTAATACACCATTTTCAGCACCAGCTTGTCCTCCAGAGACAGGAGCATCAATAAAGTGATTACCTTGATCTTCACAGGCTTTTGCTAATTCGATTGCTAGTGTCGCTGATGTTGTGGTGTTATCCACTAATATAGCACCAGGTTTTAATCCTGCAAGAATGCCATCGTCGCCATAAATCACGCTACGGACATCGTCATCATTTCCAACACAAACGAATACGATATCTGAGCCTTCAGAGGCTTCACGTGGCGTCGAAGCGGACTGTCCTTTATATTCTTCTGCCCACAGCTTTGCTTTCGCTTCGGTACGATTATAAACCGTTGTAGAATAACCTGCATTTTGAAGGTGACGAGCCATTGGGTAGCCCATAACGCCTAAACCGATAAAGCTAACATTAGTGATTTCCATGTCGTTCCTTATTTATGTTGTAATGTGATAGCCGTTTAATCTACTTTCTAAGTATTTATATGATTAATAGCTTGTTTATAGGACTCATGAGAATTAAAACATATCTTGTAACAGTTTGATATCTGAATATTAACCATGTTTTTATCGAGGTTAATACTTATTCAATAAGTCGATATTGAAATCGTTCAGATCAATACCAAAATTAATTTCAGCTGCTTTTTCATATAGTTCATTTATGCTTTTCTGAACTGAAGTAATCGTAAGTGTATTGTTATCCAAAATGAATACTTGCTTTTGAGTTGTATAATAGAAGGCAAGTATTAATAGTGAATCATGGTCATTTTGCTCTGCTTTTGTCTTTATCGCTGCAAGTTTTCGGTAAATACGATGATGGAGCTGTTTTAGTTTCCAAACATACATAATGTCATCGAAGTATGGGTAAGTTTTAACTTTATTCATAATGAAAGAAGTGGCGATGAGACTTAAGATGACGCCTAAAACATTGAGGTGAAAGTTACCTGTAGATCCTGATTCTGTCACACCTTCAAAACCCAAAAATGCAATCAGAATGGATCCAAATAAAATAGCAAGAGCTGCAAGTAAAGCAACAAAAGACACCATTACAAGATTGGTTTTCTTTCGGTAAGTATCTTTATCTATATTTTGAATTTTCATATCCGATCTCTCTTAATGGACTTATGCTTATTAATAAGTGTAGCGCGGAAATAAGTGGAATTGGAATTAAGAAAGAGTAACCGTTAGTGTTATCAAAAAATTAGTTATGAAAGGCCAATACGTTCTATTGAATGGTAATCAAAGGTAAAAAGCCATATCAAGAGGATCTGATATGGCTGATTTTTATTATGTAATGTCTTTTAATGCCAGAGTATCTTAAAAGATAAACTGGTATAAGAAACCGGCTCCCATTGCCATACCTAAAATCACAGTTAGAAAGGCAATAATCATTTGGTTTTTGAAGATAGATTTCAATAAAATTACTTCAGTTAAACTTGCACCAGCACTGCCAATAATTAATGCCATAACTGCCCCTAGACTCATTCCTTTTGCTGCTAATGCCGCACTCAGAGGGATAACCGCTTCAGCTCGAATGTACAGTGGAATACCAATAACTGCAGCTACAGGAATAGCAAATGGGTTATTTTCACTTGCCACTTTAGCGACAAATTCTGTTGGCATAAAACCGTAGATCATCGAACCAAGAGCAATACCGCCGATTAAGTAAGGTAATACTTTTTTGAAATCACTCCACGTGCTGTTCCAAATTTTCATCCATTTGCTTTGAGGTGCTTTTTTCTCTCCGCCACAAGTAGAACCACAGCATTTTGGTTCGGGTGCAAGGTAAGCACTTTCTTTTACGTATTCTTCAAAACCGAGTTTTTCTAATAAGTAACCAGCAATAACCGATACACCCATTGCAATCGCAAAGTAGAAAACGGTCACTTTAATACCGAAGGTAACCGCGAATAACCCAATAATAATAGGGTTAAGTAGTGGACTTGCAAATAAGAATACCATCATGGTACCAAACCCCGCTTTTGCTCTAAGTAACCCTTTTAAAAAAGGGATCGTTGAGCATGAGCAGAATGGAGTAATAGCACCTAATAAACCCGCAACAAAATACCCTCTGCCATTTTTTCCACTCAAGATACTTTGGATTTTTGAAGGTGGAATATACTCCTGCAAAACGCCAACTAGATAACTAATTAAAAGGAAAAGCACGGTTAGCTCTGCGGCTAAAAATGCAAACATATTAAGGGTGTCCATCACCATGTCTTGTGTAATTGTGAACATAACTCTAAATCTCTATATTTCTGGAATAATCGAAATATACGCTTTTCAATTAGCATGATCAACATATTTCTAGTAATATCGAAATATAAATTTAATGAGGAATAAATAATGGATATCGAAATTATTGCTAAAGCATTGAAAGAATTAGGACATCCGACACGTTTGGCTATTTATAAAGGGGTTGTACGTGCGGGTTATCAAGGAATTGCAGTGGGTGGATTACAAGAAAAATTGAATATTCCAGGTTCTACATTGTCACATCATGTATCAGGATTAGTCTCTGCAGGCTTAATTACACAGCGTCGGGAAGGGCGTACTTTATTTTGTGTTGCTGAGTATGAAAAACTCACGTCGGTGATTGATTTCTTGCAAGATGAATGCTGTTTTGATGAAGCTAGTGAAGCTAATGCGGATAAGTAGTTAATACAAAAAGGAATAATTAAATGAATGTTTATACTCAATTTGAAAGTCCATTAGGTCTTGTGACTGCTAACGCGAATGATGATGGCTTACTTGGTGTTTGGTTTGAAAGCCATAAAATGGAATTAAGTGATTTTGGAACGCGAGCAGATGATCATCCAATTTTAAAATTAACGGTAATCCAGTTAGAAGAGTATTTTCGAGGTGAGCGTCGTGATTTTTCTATTCCATTAGCGGCTAAAGGAACTGAATTTCAAAATAAAGTATGGAAAGCATTAACAACCATTCCATATGGTGAAACATGGTGCTACAAAGATCTTGCTATTGCAGTCGGCAATCCCAAAGCATCTCAAGCTGTGGGTGGAGCTAATGGCAAAAACCCTATCTCTATTATCGTTCCTTGCCACCGAGTGATTGGCAAAAATGGTAGCCTCACTGGATATGCTGGTGGTGTTGATATTAAAGAAAAATTATTGGCATTAGAATCAAATAAATAGACACATTGATTTAAGAACTATAAAGGAAAGATAAGCAAAAAAGTGGTTTTCTTTCCTTCCGATTGGACGGAAATATTGCCGTTATGTAGGTTCACAATTGAACGCACAATAGTTAAGCCTAAGCCTGCTCCTGTGCTACTTGAATGTTGTCTGGATTTATCTGCTCGATAAAAGCGTTCAAAAATAAAAGGTAAATCTTTATCAGGAATCTCATCACCTATATTTGAGATAGATAACATGATGTTACTTTGGTTTTCCTCAATCTTAATTTGAATATCGCTATCGGGTGCAGAGTGACGTATAGCGTTAGAGAGTAGGTTATTTGCTACGCGTTGAATCATGGATTTATCACCCCAAAGAGATCCATTCCCTGAGAGATGAATCGTTACTCCTGTCTCTTCAGATACAATGCTGTAATACTCAATAATAGGAGCGAAGAGTTGTCCTAAATCTAATTGCATGTTGTCTTTTAATAGTAAGTCATTTTCAGATTTAGCAAGATACAAGGTATCGTTAATTGTTTTGTTAATGCGTTCTAACTCTTCTAAGTTTGAAGATAAGATCTCTTGATATTCATGAGGTGTTCTTGGCTGCGATAAGGTGACATGAGTCTGAGTCATAATATTTGAGAGTGGCGTTTTTAATTCATGAGCGATATCAGATGAAAAATCACTGAGTCGTTCAAACCCAAGTTCTAATCTATCAAGCATCTGGTTTTGTATTTTTGCAAGCTCAACCAACTCGTTGGGTAAGTGTTCATCAGATAATCGAATACTTAGCTTATTTGGCTGAACTTGTTTGATGCGTTCTTGCAAATATTGCAGAGGTTTAAACCCCATATTTACGATGATAAAGCTGTAAATGAAAGAGAGTAGGCTCGCGATACTAATTGACCATATTAAAATGCCTTTTAGTCTCTTATTGAACTCGATGTGATGATCAATATTAATACCAATAAGCAGTCCGGTATAATTATTCTCGTTTTCTAGTGGGTAGTAGAGTGTTCGAAATGTACTTCCTGCATAAGTCCATTCGTTGATTTTCTTTGATTGTTTAAAGGCGCTGTCATTTGGGATCACATTGGTATTTTGGGTCAAGGTGCCATTATCATTGGCAATCCAAATGTTAATACCACGACTTTTTAAGGAAGCAAA
Organism: Aliivibrio fischeri ATCC 7744 = JCM 18803 = DSM 507; assembly: GCF_023983475.1. Taxonomy (NCBI): domain Bacteria; kingdom Pseudomonadati; phylum Pseudomonadota; class Gammaproteobacteria; order Vibrionales; family Vibrionaceae; genus Aliivibrio; species Aliivibrio fischeri. The sequence continues at coordinate 19,885 of NZ_CP092713.1, read as the reverse complement.
AATTTCACTGCTGGTTATACCTTCATTTTCTAGTAAAACAAAAATGGAAGTGCGATTGGCGTTAATTAAACGAAGGTCTTCTTCATAAAAATGAGATTGGACAAGGTATTGAATGGCAAAGCCTAAGCCAATAAAGACAAATACTGAAGTAGAGAAAAACATTAATGTCAGTTTTAGTTTCATTGATAAGTAATGTTTTTTCATATAATTAGCATTCGTCCATTTTATAACCCATGCCACGAACGGTATGAATCAGCGGGGTGTCGTAGGGTTTATCTATTTTAGAACGGAGTCGTTTTACCGCGACATCAATGACATTGGTATCACTATCAAAGTTCATGTCCCAAATCAGGGAGGCGATTGTTGTTCTTGATAATACTTCCCCTTGTTTACGCATAAATAACTCAAGTAATGAAAATTCTTTTGCTGTAAGGGTAATATTATCTTGGTTTCTTGTTGCGGTTCGTTTTAATAGATCCAGTTTTAAATCATGCAAAACTAACTCATTTGATGATGGTTGCGAAATCACTGATTTTGCTCTGAGCGCATTTTCAACACGAGCTTTTAGTTCAGCAAAAGCAAAAGGTTTAATTAGGTAATCATTTGCTCCTAACTCAAACCCTTTAACTCTATCGTCAATTTGATCTTTGGCGGTGAGCATAATGATTGGCGTATCATTTTCACAATTGCGTAGTGTTTGTAGAATTTGCCAACCATTTAGCTTAGGTAACATGACATCTAAGATGATTAAGTCGTATTGATTGGTGGTTGCGTTATATAAACCGTCAGCACCATCTTGTGATAGGTCAACAGTATAGCCAGATTCTGTTAACCCCTTTTTTAGGTATTCTCCTGTTTTAGTTTCATCTTCAATAATAAGTAGTTTCATATTCTTACTTCTTTAATGCGTGGAGAATAATCAATGGTTATCAATACAATATAGACGTATCGTTCTTAGATGACACGTTGATTTAAATAAAATAACATAAAAAAATTAGTCATTTGAGTTGCGTTCTAGATAATGATAATTCGCATGAATTAATCCGGTGTATTGTATTTCCCCTTGCATATTCATTGTTTCTTGAACGGTAATATAGCTATCATCATCTAAGCCAATGCTTTGTGTTGTTGTTGATTCAAATGATGCGACTTTTAGGGCTTTTTTCAGTTCTTTTGGTGTACTTTTATCTAATTGATTTAATTTTGTTAACGCTTGATTATAAGCCGCTTGTTTTGTTGATAGGTTATCAGTGTGAATTACAGTACTGTTACTTTTGCTAATGTAATTACCGCTTGTGATTACTGGATTCGCCATTGCGCTTGAGCTTGCAACAATAATTAGAGTAGTTAAAGCAAGTGATTTGAATGATTTCATAATAGACTCCTTAATGAGCTTTTCTTGTTTAAGTAGGTTCATCATAATCAAGTGATGGTGACAACAAAGGGGCTATTGAATGACATTTTTGTCATCTTTATTTTTGTGTTTTTATCATTGAATTGAATTCACGGTTGCACTCTTAATTACTCAAGATTAGAATGCGAACGATTTTCATTTGAATGGTAAGTAAACGTGTCCCGTATTTTAGTTGTTGATGACGACATTGAGTTATGCAATTTATTGCAAGAAGTATTACAAGATGAAGGCTATGATATCGATTGCGTACATTGTGGTGAAAGTGCTCTTGAATTTATTCAAACGCACTCGATTGATCTTGTTTTGCTTGATGTAATGTTACCAAAGCTAGATGGTTACCAAGTGGCTCGTCGTATATGTCAGCGTTTTGCTACCCCAATTCTTATGCTTACGGCATTAGGCGATGAAGCGTCTATGCTTGATGGATTACAAGCGGGGGCGGATCATTTCATTGCAAAACCTTTTAATGTGCCAGAGTTGCTTGCAAGGATCACAGCGATTTTACGTCGTGTAGGACTTGAACGTCAGCGTCAAAGCTATGTAGGTGCAACAGAAGATTTAGCGGAACAATTCTTACGTCTACCTTTAACTGAAACGGAATCAGAGTTACTGCAATACTTAATTAAAAATACGGATGTTGTTGTATCTAAAGCCGATTTACAAACCAATATTTTGAAAAAAGAGTTATGCCCATTTGATCGTAATTTGGATATGCATATCAGCAATATCCGCCGTAAATTATTGCAATCAGGCTTATCGAAACAGCATATAAAAACGGTTCGTGGGCGTGGTTATAGTTTTATTAAAGTGGTTAATGGGTAGGGGGAATGACGTTGCTTCGATGGTTTGAGTCGTGTCCCTCTTTTATTTGTAAATATAAAAATGGCCTAGCATTCCGTTTATTTAGTGCTTTTGCTGTGAGTTTATTTTTAATTATCTCTTTGCAGAGCTTGGCCGAAATTGCGTTGATGAAATCCATGCTCCGTATTCCTAGCTCTATTCAGACTAAAATGTTGGACTTAGCTGATCAAGCTAACATTTTAATAGAAGAAGGAGATATGGATGAGTTAGCGGATTGGGCGAGCGCGCAAGAGTATTATTTATTTGTTTTGGACCAAAATAATCGTCCAATTACTCACCGTGATATGCACCCTCACTTTGAGTTTAAACTGAAATTTTTACGTCCTTTAAATACGCAATTGGATAATGAAGTTAATCAACCCATTATTGGTATTCCATTAGAAAAAGGGTTAACTATTGTGATTCAAATGCCGTATCAATATCACCCAGCTAAAAATTTCCCTCTTTATTTTGGGATTATTAAATTAGTTATTTCAGTATTGATATTAGGGTTGTTCTCTTGGGTTATTGCACGATATTTACAGCGACCTTTAGATAAGTTGAGAGAGGTTAGTCATAAGCTTGCTCAAGGTGATTTTGACGTAAAGGTGAGTCACGAAATTGGAAATTCGGTTCGAGAGTTCAGTGAATTAGCTCATGATTTTGATAACATGACACATGAAATTCACTCGTTAGCAGAAAAACAGCAGCGACTTATTCGTGATGTTTCACATGAATTAAGAACCCCATTGGCTAGACATAATCTTGCACTTCATTTATTAAAAAAGAAGGTTGATCCTGATTATATTCATTTAGTTAACCGTTTGGAAAATGAGTCTAATGAGATGAATGATTTAGTTGGAGAAATCTTAGAATTTAGTCGATTAGAGAATTCTCGCTATAACACTAAACTAGAGCCTGTATTGCTTGAAAGCTGTATTTCCGCACAAGTGATTCAAAGCCGTATGGATTTAAAATCTGCACAATGTTTGGATTTTATCTGCTCTAAAGAAGCTCCAGTTGTTCATGCTGAGCCTCGCTTAGTAACTAGAATGGTTAAAAACTTAATAACCAATGCGATTAAGTACGCTGGCGATAATGCATATATTCAAGTGGTTATCACAGAGTATCGAAGCCGTGAGAAAAACCATGTGGCAATTATTGTTGAAGATAATGGTCCGGGCATACCAGAAGATCAGCTCTTAAATATATTCTCACCCTTCACACGTTTAGAGTCGGCAAGAGATAAGCAATCAGGCGGTTATGGGCTCGGCTTGGCTATTGTAAAAGAATCGATGTCCGTAATGAAAGGCCGAGTTGTTGCGGAAAACCGTAAAGAAGGCGGTTTAAGAGTATCGTTGTTGTTTCCTGTTTAGTATTGTTTTACAGATTAGATAAAAAGAAACCCGAGTGCGAATGTACTCGGGTTTTTTATTTATTAAGGCTTATTTATTAAGGATTACCCATTCATTGGTGGAGTAAATGCCGTTAATGTTGGTGCAACACCTGTGAATTTTTCAATTTTCACAACACCAGAGTTACCGCAGTTACCATTACCCAAACGTGATGTTGGTATATCCATAGTTAATACGTTTGGACCACCGTTTTTACACATACCAGTTTTAGGATCTAAGTCAGGCCATGCACCTTCATGGATACATACACTGCCTTTTTTGATGCCATCAGAAACATGAGCACCAACCAAAACTTGACCACGTTGGTTGTAAGCGCGAACTAAGTCGCCATCTTTAATACCACGAGCTTTAGCATCTTCTGGGTGAATCGTAATTGGCTCACGATCTTGGATTGCATACTCTTTACGAAGATCAGCATAGTTAAATTGACTATGTAAGCGGTGTGCAGAGTGCGACGTCATTAATTGAAGTTCGCCATCTGTGTAGTTGAACATCCACTCTGTTGGCTCCATCCATACAGGGTGTGGAGGACAATCATCTAACTTAAAGCCTTCGATGGTTTTTGAGAAGATTTCAATCTTACCACTTGGTGTGCCTAGTGGGTTCATGATTGGATCTTTACGGAAGTCACCAAAACGAACAAACTCGGCATTCTTCGCATTCCATTTCATTTCGATAAGTTGGTTCGCTTCCCAGAACTTAGAGAAATTCATCATAGGAATACGTGCGTTACGACCGCCTTGTTGTGCTGTTTTATAGAAATCACGAAGCCATTCCATCTCCGTTTTATTTTCCATGTACACATTACGGCCTCCTGGTTTTAGATGTTCAGCCATATCTGCGAAAACATCTAAATCGTTACGTGCTTCATGCTGTGGTTCAACAACTTGCTTCATTGGAACAAGGTGTTGGTTAGAGTAATCACCAGTCATCGTCATGTCATTACGCTCGAATGAGGTAGTAATTGGTAAAACGATATCTGCATGTTTAGCAGCAGCAGTCCAATATGGTTCTGAAATAACGATCAGCTCAGGTTTTTGCCACGCTTTAATCAAACGGTTGGTATCTTGGTGGTGTGTAAAGTTTGCACCGCCTGCCCACCAAATCATTTTTAACTCAGGGAAGGTTAATGTATGACCATTGTGTTGAAATTGAGAGCCTGGTTTTTCTAAACATTCAACAATACGAGCAACAGGGAAAGCCGTTACTGAACCTTGAACTGCCCAGTCGTTACCTGCCGATGAACCACCGCCTAATGATGCTGACATAGCTGGTAATACACCTGCATCACGTGTTGGGTTACCGCCATTAGAGTAGTGGTATGAGTAACCAAAACCACCGCCCGGTAGGCCAACTTGACCAAGCATAGAAGCAAGAACGGTTAACATCCAGTGGCGCTGTTCACCATGTTGTTGACGTTGCATACCCCAACCAGCCATAAGCATTGTGCGGTTTTCTTTGAAGATTTTAGCCAGCAGCTCCATCTGTTTTGCTGGTACACCACAAATCGCTTCTGCCCATTGTGGTGATTTCTCAATACCGTCTTCTTTACCCATTAAGTACGCTTCAAATTGATCGAAGCCGACTGTGTATTTAGAAAGGAACTCAGTATCGTGCTGCTGTGTTTTAACTAATTGATGAGCAATACCCATCATCATTGCCACATCTGATTGTGGGTTTGGTGCAATCCATTGTGCATTATCACCAAAGAATTCAGCGGTTTCTGAACGCATTGGGTCAATAATGATGATGGTTTTGCCTGATTTTTTCAGTTGATGGAAAAACTCAAGACCTTGTCCGTCTGTTGAAGACCATGCAATTTTTAGTGTGTTTAATGGGTTAAGACCCCATAGCACAACCACTTCACTGTTTTCTAAAATAACAGGATAAGTTGTTTGTTGTTCATACACTTCGATAGAGCCAACAACGTGCGGCATGATAACTTGAGCTGCACCTGTTGAGTAATCGCCTAAGTGGCCAGCATAACCACCAGACATACTCATGTAACGTTGCAGTAGGGTTTGTGCTTTATGTAACACACCACTTGAACGCCAACCATAAGAGCCGGCAAAAATAGACTCAGGCCCGTTTTCTTTACGAATACGCATATGTTGTTCGTGAATTAGTTTGTATGCCTCATCCCATGAAACACGTACAAACTCATCACTACCACGAACACCTTGAGGGTTGCTTGGGTTTTCTAAGTAACCTTTTCGAACCATTGGGTATTTTACACGAGCTTTTGTATAAACTTGCGATGGCCCCGTTTGTTGTAAGCTATTAGGTACGGTTTGAGCTAAACCACTTTTGGTTGATAGCAGTTCGCCATCTTTTACTTCACAAAGTAATGGGCCCATACGACCAGCAGTTAAAACCAATGAATCTGTGCGACCAGCAGTAGCGGCATTAACAGATAAAGGAGCGATAGACGTAATCGCTAGTGCACCAGCTGATGCACCTGCGCCTTTTAAAAAGCCGCGACGAGAAATGTTAGTCATAGTCACTCTCTCTTATTTGTGATTAGCCACGTCTTTAGCGTGGTTTTGGAAGAATTTAGTTAGGATTTCTAGGTTTAGTGCTGAAATATCAGTACGTGCACCCATGCTTTTAGCTACAGGACCCCAAGAGTTCACTGTGAAGTGATTTGCTGGAATTTTGGCATGACATGTTGAACAGTACACATTATCAAGCTCTTCAGCGTAGTCCCATAAAGGTTGGTTTGAAGCTAGAACAGGAGCATCGATTGTGCCTGTTAACTCGGCGCTGCGCCATTCATTGCCGTAAGCATCGGTAGTTGCTTCACCCAGAGTTAATGCTTTAATGCCTTTTTCTGTTAGTGTCGCGATGATTGAACGTTGGCCTTCACCCATGTAAATAACTGATTCAGCCCCTTTCATTTGGAAGCCTGAAACCGTTACCGTACGAGTTTCATCTTTTGCACTCACTGTTGTAAGTTCAACCGTTGGGTTGATGATGGCAAGATCAGACATCTTAATATTTTCAATAGGGTAAACTTTTTCAGCATCAAGCTTGGTGTTTTTCGCCATATCAAATAAATGATCGAATGCAGACGTATCTAGCTTAGCTTGAGGTGCAAAGTGAGCAACACCTTTGTGACAGTCAATACAGGTTTGGTTGTTTTCTTGTCCATAAGCATGCATTTTTTGTGCGCTTACTGATTGGTCATAGGTTTCCATTGCATCAAAACTATGACAAGAACGACATGTCGCTGAATCATTTTCACGCATTTGTTCCCACACTGTTTCAGCCATAGCTAAACGATGCTCTTCGTATTTTTCATCCGTATCAATTTTACCAGTAACGAATTCATGATAGATGTCTTTAGAGGCACGGATTTTAGTAATTAAGTAATCAATTGGTTCTTGAGGAATGTGACAGTCTGCACATTCAGCACGAATGCCTTTTTGGTTACTAAAATGAACGGAACCTTGATATTCATGCAGTGGTTTTTCCATCGTATGGCATGAAACACAAAACTCAGTACTAGAAGTGGCGTGGAGAACTGCTTGCGTACCGCCAAAGGTTAACCAACCAATGGCAATACCTACAGCAGCGATTAAAGCGATATAGCGTTTGTTCATAATAATGATCCTTAATTTAGCCACATTCTATGTGTGGTCAATCGCAATATTACCACTTTGGGGTTAACGGTATATAAGTAAAAAATAAAATATTTCAAAAAGTGTAATCTAATGCTCAAAAATGAGAGTTCTATTAATAAGCTGTTTTATATTTCATTGCCGTATTGATGAAAGTCTGTTCATTAATTGTTGAACCTTCAGTTTGATTTTGTTGAAAAGTATTTTTCATGCGTAACGCCATCTTTATCTTTCTTTACGAATGCAAAGAATGTAAATTTAATGCAAATGGTAACAATTATCATTTATATTCCATCTCAGATTTTTATCACCCTTAAATAAATGTTTGGAGATAATGGAATATGTTTTCTAAAAGTCAGTTAGCTCTTGTTATTAGCGCCGTTTTATCAACGCCTTTTGCTTGCGCTGAAACAGATGCATCAACAACTGATGAGCACATGGTTGTTACTGGTCGTGACTATGGTTACAAAGCAGATACAAATTCAAGCTCAATGCGAATGGAGGCAACTCAATTAGAAACTCCAGGACAAGTGAGTGTTATTGATGAGCAACTGATTGATGAACAACGTGCAAGTACGCTTGGTGAAGTTCTAAAAAATGATGCAAGTATCGGTGCCGGCGCAACTACACGTAACCGTGAGCAGTTTACATTACGTGGCTTTTCACTAAGCAGTAGCTCTGGTTTCTTACGTGATGGAAAACAACATTGGTCTCATTATCGTCAACCAATTGAATTATTAGAGCGTGTTGAGATATTAAAAGGTCCTTCGGGTCTGTTATATGGCCAGTCAGCTCCGGGTGGCTTGGTTAATATGGTTGCGAAGAAACCGACCTATGAAACTCAAGTGAGTGTGAGCCAAGATCTAGGCTCAAATAATGACTCTCGAACAACTGCGGATGTCAGTGGTGCATTGAATGATGACCAAACATTACGTGGTCGTGCCATTGTCTCAAAGCAAACTTACAACTCATGGCGTCAATACAGTGATGGAACCGTTCCATCTACAGAGCGCTTTGTTGGTGGTTTATTCTTAGATTATGACATTAATGATGACATCACCGTGTCATTTCATTATGACCGTACAATTGATGAAGGTAGTGTCGATTCAGGTGCTTACATCAAAGATGGCAAAACAGTAGTAAATGATAAATACATTTGGGATGCACAATGGTCAAAAATCGAAAATGATGTGGAAAACATCGGTGTTGATGTTACTGCAAACTTAACTGATGTATGGCGCATTAACGCAAGCTTTAATCATCAAGATTTTAATCGCCATGACGTAGAAAGCTTCCCTAAAGAAGAAACTTATAATCCAGCAACGGGTGAATACGTTCAAGGTGGTAGTGATCGTAAAGATAACTGGGTATTTAAAACAGCAAGTATTGATTTAATCGGTGAATTTGATGCGTTAGGCGTAAGCCACCAAATGCTATTTGGTAGTAACTGGTTAGGTTATCGTTATGACCGTTTAGAGTACTCATTTAATAGCTCTGTAGGTCAAGTTGGTGAGCCTGCTCCTGCTCCAGAACGTAATCCAAATAAAGATCCTAGAGATACTACATCTAAGTACGATACATGGGGTTTCTATGCTCAGGATATGATTACATTTAATGAGCAATGGCAAGCATTAGTTGGTGTTCGTTTAGACCGTCAAGTTGAAGAAGGCCTAGCAGAAGAAGCAGTATCACCTAAGCTTGCGGTTATTTACCATCCGATGGACATTGGTTCTATCTATGCAACGTATTCTGAAAGCTTTGAAATGCAAGGTGAAGTATCAGGTAGCGAATACGTGAATGATGGTCAAAAGCTGGATCCTCTACGTGGCAAGTTGTATGAGCTAGGTACTAAATGGGAATTAATGGATAACCAGCTGTTTGTATCTGGTGCTGTATTTGATATTACCCAAGAAAATTCAACGATTGATGTTGATTTAGGTGGTGGTAAGAAAGAAAAAACACAGTCAGGTGAACGTGTTCACCGTGGTGTCGAGTTAGCGATGCAAGGCTTTATTACTGAGCAGTTATCGATGAGCGGTTCAGCAACATACCTAGATGCTGAATATGCGAAAGATGAGAAGTATGAAGGTAACCGTCCTGCGGATGTGCCTGAATATACTGCAAGTGTATGGACTCGCTATGCATTTACTAATAGTACCGATGCAAACTTAGGCGCTATCTATGTTGGTGAGCGTTACGGTGATGCAGCGAATACCTTTAAAAAAGATGGTTATGCACGTTTCGATCTAGGGTTATCTCATACAATTAAGTATGACCAAGACTTAACCTTTGTCGCTCGCTTTAATATTGAAAACTTGTTTGATACTGACTACTTAGCAGGTGGTGGTTCAACTGGTAAGAATGGTTACGCAACCGATGGGGCATCGAATGTTGTTATTGGTGAAGGCCGAAACTACATGGCGACACTGCAAGTTAAATACTAATTTATTGTAATAAAAATAAGGGAGGCCTCGGTCTCCCTTTAGTGCGTTTATTTGAATACAAATTTTTAAGAGATTGTTCTTAAAAACAAACAGTTAAGAAATTGATAAATATGAATATTCTAAAAACCAGTATCGGTATTGCATTAGCAACCGTGATCACAACCGCTCAGGCTACTGCACTTGATCAAGCACGAGTAATTGAAAATAAATCAAATACTTCTTCAGCGATAAGCCAGCAAAAAATCGATAAAAGTGCAGAAGCGACATTAGCTTATAAAGCTGAAATTGAGCAGCTTCAAGAAGAAGTGAAAAACTTGGCTGTGTATCGTGATCATTTAACGGGTTTAGTGAATAGTCAGCAGCAAGAGATGGTAAGTTTAAATGACCAAATTGATACCATTAAAGAGACCAGACAAGGTGTTGTTCCTTTAATGTATAAGATGTTATCTGGTTTAACGACATTAGTTGAACAAGATAAGCCAATTAAAACGGAAGAGCGTTTACATCGTATTGCAAAGCTTGAACATATGATGACAAGAGCGGATGTGAGTGATGCAGAAAAATATCGCCGACTTCTTGAAGCTTACCAGATCGAAATGGATTACGGCACAAAGCTAGGTACATACCAAACGCAGATCATTGTTGAAGATAATGAACAAATTGATGCCGATATGCTGCATTTAGGACGCGTATCTTTACTTGCTCGTCGCCTTGATGCTTCTCAATATTGGAGTTGGAATACGTACACCAACCAATGGGAGGCGCTGGACTCTGAATTTAATGATGATTTAGCAAAAGCCTATTCAGTTGCTTATAAACAAGTTGCCCCAAGTTTATTGATTCTACCTGTATCTTTATCACTAAAAGAGGTGAAATAACATGACAATTAAGCCACTGATTTTAGCTATTTCACTGCTTGGTCTTTCGATTAATACAGCGACAGCAAACACTGAATTGTTGAAAGAGACAAAACAAGCAAGTCATGTACAAAAGCAACATGATGCACAACGAGAGTCTGGTTTTAAACAAACAGAACAAACTTTAAAAGCACAAAGAAACGCCTTGATTGCGGAGCGTAAAAAGCTGCAAAAAGAAAGCGATCAATTAAGTGCTACTTTCAGCAAAAATGAAAAAACACTCGCAACATTAGAGCAGCAGCTGCATTTAGAAACAGGCAGCTTAGGTGAGCTGTTTGGTGTGGTAAGACAGACAGCAAAAGATTTAGATTCGGAGTTAAAAAGCTCGGTTTCAGGAACGACGAATGTAGAACATCGTCAGTTAATTGCTGATATCGTTGCAGCGAAATCTTTGCCATCTATGACGCAATTAACGGGGTTATGGCAAACTATGGCTCAGCAAGTGAATGCGAGCTCAAAGTTAGAATTAACGACCGTAACCATGATTAATGGTTCTGGCCATCGTCAATCTATCAATGCTTATCGCTTAGGTAATATGGCACTGGTTGGTGAAGGTGGTTTTTTGCAGTGGGACAATAAAAAGCAAGTTGCGACTTATTACGCTCAACAGCCAAAACTGACACCGACAACGACGATCTTATCTGAGATGCCAAGCAAACATGTCATCATGATGGCAAGTGATCCTTCACGCGGTATCATGCTAGAACAATTAGCGAATACGCCAACAATGAAAGAGCGTCTTCAAGCGGGTGGCGTGGTTGGTAAAATCATTATTGGCTTATTGCTGATTGGATTGATTATTTCATTATTTAATGGCGTGAGATTGTTTGTTATTCGCCAACAAATTAGAAAGCAATTAAAACAGCCACAAGAGCTTGGTCAGAACCCATTAGGTCGTGTGCTTGCCGTTTACGATGCAGAAAAACAACGTTCAGTTGAAGCATTAGAATTACGTCTATTAGAAACCATCGTTGATGAGCAGCAAGGGCTAGAAAAAGGGTTGTCTATGCTTAAACTATTAGCTGCTTTGGCTCCAATGTTAGGACTTTTAGGTACAGTTACTGGCATGATCGAAACATTCCAAGTGATTACACAGTTTGGTAATGGTGATCCAAAAGTGATGGCGGGTGGTATTTCGATGGCGCTAGTTACTACGGTTTTAGGTTTAGTTGCGGCAATGCCACTATTACTTACGCATAATATTTTAAGCTCACAAGCTGAAAGCATTCGCACTATTCTTGAAAAACAAGGTCTAGGGCTAGTTGCAGAACAAGCTGAAAAAGCAGTGCAGCCTAATGCAATGGATATGGCAGCGTAATGACGGCTTTTCTTTCACATTTTATGGCTCAAGGCGGCCCCATTTTATGGTGGTTGGCCGCAGTGGTTGCATTGTGTTGGTTATTGGTTATCGAGCGAATTTTTTTCATATCGTTTAGTTTTCCAATACAACGAAAACTATGGGTTGAGCAATGGCAGCAGCGTAATGATCATGAATCTTGGTATGCCAAGACCATTAGAGATGGGTGGATCAGCGAAGCTCATCTGCAACTAAATCAATATTTGAACTTCATTAAGGTGTTAGTGGCAATATGCCCTATGTTAGGTTTGTTAGGTACGGTTACTGGAATGATCTCTGTGTTTGACGTCATGGCAAATCAAGGAAGTAGCCAACCTAAATTAATGGCATCAGGTATTTCATTAGCGACATTGCCAACGATGGCGGGAATGGTTGCAGCCTTGGCGGGGATGTTTGTTCATGCTCGTCTCGCTAAAATTTGTCGTCGTAAAGAGCACCAATTAGAAAAAGCATTAAGGAGTCAGTCATGAGACTTGGCCGTCGTTCTTCACATCAAGAAGAAGCACAAATCGATTTAACGTCAATGTTAGATATCGTCTTTATTATGTTGATCTTTTTTATTGTTACGAGTTCATTTGTACGTGAATCTGGCGTAGAAGTTAATCGTCCTCAAGCTAGCAATGTATCAAGCCAAAAAGACGCGGGTATATTTGTGGCTATCACTGCATCAAACGATATTTTTATTGATAAACGCATGGTAGATGCAGAACGGGTGCAAGCAACCTTAGAGCATTTATTACTTGAACAGCCAGAAGCATCATTAGTTATTCAAGCGGATGAACATGCGTATAACGGTACGGTTATTAAAGTGATGGATGCAGCGAAAGGTGCTGGTGTTAAAGGTATCGCTTTAGCTGCGGAGAAAGGCTAATGTGGCGTTTATTTTTAGCTTTACCAATCGCAATATCCATGACGTTTGGCATATTTACATTTATGGCTTGGATGGTAGATAACGGCATTCAAGATAAACCTGAAAGCAGTGAAACGGTTCGTTTTGATATGGTGATGGCAGAACAAGATCAAGATGTGCAGCACCGCCAACGCCGTGTGCCTGAAAAGCCAGATACACCGGAGCCTCCGCCACAAGCTACCCCTATGGCAGCTCAAACTCAAACGTCAGTGGCGACACCACAGAGTCCAATGCCACTGATTGGGTTAGACTCAAGTATTTCTGGTTTAGCCATTAGTGCGCCAAACTTTGCGGACTTTTCGGGTAATCAGCAAGCAATGCCATTGTATCGTGTTGAACCTCGTTATCCTTCTAAAGCGATGAAAAGAGGGGCTGAGGGTTTTGTTGTTATGTCGTTTACGATTGATGAACAAGGTCGTCCTACTGACGTAAAAGTAACTGATGCAAAACCTCGTAGAATGTTCGAGAGAGAAGCGGTTAAAGCGTTGAAAAAATGGAAATATCAACCAAAAGTGATTGATGGAAAAACCATTGCTCAAGTTGGACAAACCGTGAAATTGGAGTTTACATTAGCAAAATGATGAAATTTATCGCCCCTCTCTTTAGCATTGTTTTGATGTTCAGTGGATTTGCTCAAGCGCAGCAACTAACCCAATATAATGCGGCAAAAGTACAGCGTGCAATTCAATTGCAGCAACAAGATAAAATAGTGGATGCTATTGATCTTCTGTCTAAACTAACGCCATCACAGGCTTATGATAAAGCCTATGTACAGCGAATGTTAGGTGTTTTTCATTGGCAAAATGGGAACAGTAAAGCGGCGGTAAAATACCTTTCAACCGCTGTTAACAGCCAGCAATTAGTTGATGAACAAGCGTGGGTAACACAGCGCATGTTGGCGGATTTACTATTAACAGAACAACGATTTAAAGAGGCATTACCTCATTACTACCAATTAACGAAAACAGTACCCGAAAATCAAAAAGTAGGGGACTTATGGTTTCGGATTGCTCAAACACATTATCAAACCTCAGAGTGGGATAAGGTGCTATTTGCATTAAATAAGCATCAAAAAGTAGCGAAAATTCATAAAAAACAAGACAAACGACAATTGTTAGTTTTAAAGCTTGGTGCACAATTACAACGTAAATATTGGAAGTCAGCGATACCAACATTAACTGCTTTGATTGAATTAGAGCCTGAGCAGGCTGGGTGGTGGCAGCAATTATCAAGTATTCAGTTGCAATTGAATCAACCAGGTAATGCGCTAGATACCTTGGTGTTAGCACAACGTCAAGGTATTGTGTTAAGCCAATCTGAATTGAAAATATTAGCGCAGTTATATGCACAACGTGGCATTCCTGAAAAAGCGGCGCAAGTGATGGCGCAATTAGCGGATTATGAAACAGATAAAGAAATAATAATTACGCAAGCAAGTTACTGGCAGGCCGCAAAAGAGTGGGATAAAGCGATTGCAGTTTGGCAAAAAGCCGCGCAGTTTGATGGTCAATATTATTGGCAAGTTGCTCAGCTTCAGATTCAAGAAGGGTATTATCAACAAGGGCTAAAAAGTCTTGATAAAGTAAAGGATTACAATAAAACCGATGATGTAGCATTAGCTAAAACTCGCGCTTACTATAAGTTAAATCAACTGGAATTAGCGCTTGTTAATGCTAAAAGAGCTAATGAGTTTAAGCCATCTAATGAAGCAAAAGGGTGGATACAATATTTGTCTCAAATGAGGCAGATTAAGGGTTAATACAGTTAATAAAAAAGCAGCGATCAACGCTGCATTTTATTGTTACTATTAATGAAGTGAGTTTGAAGTGTGAATATTTGAAGGTGTCTGTTTTTCATTCCAAGCCACACTTGCCATTAATTTAACGTGATTTTCAATTAATGTATTAGCTTCATTATTCCATGTGGGTTGATCATGTTGTTGGTTACAGAACTCTAAACTTAATACAGTAATGTGCTGTAGTCGTTTAATACACCAATCTTTGATCTCAATATCTGCTGCAGAGTTAAAGGCGGCCATTTCTAACTTTGAGCTGATGTATTGTAATGTTTGAAATGCTTTTGCAATATTATGATACTTAGCGTGCTCAAAAACTCGTAGGCATCCATCTAGCCAGCAAGCAATCGCTTTACTTTGATTATCGGTTAATTCTGGTCCCCAAATGGATGTTGGCGCTGAATAAACCAATTGTTCAAGTGAATCAAGCGGCCTATCGTGCTTTTCTTGATACCAGTCTGAAATTGAAGCTAGCCACGAAGTTAATGTCATTATATCGCCTCATTTATCTGCACCTACAAAATAGTCTGGTCTACTTTTGTACAAATTGCCAAGTTAATATCAATCGTAGTAAATAACAGTTCATCTCATCGAAAAACACTGTCTCATTTTTGATTCTTGATATTCGAAAGATAAATTAGAGTATTGACTTTAATTTTTTCTCATTTTTGGTATGGTTGGGGTAAGGACAAATTTGAATGGATTCAAAATCAATACAATAACTATAAATAAGGAATGCTGTATGAACAAATTAACAGCGCTACTCGTATTTTGCTTGATGACTCCTGCTATGGCTGCGGCACAAGATGATGTGTCTAAGCGTGCTTTGGCACAAGAGTTAAGCCGTGCTTTTCCACAATTAGAAAACAATTTAAAAAGTACCATTAATCAGTATCAAATGAGTGCTTCATTATCTGATTTATCAACTCAAACTAAACCTCAACCACAAGTTCGCACTTTTATGGCTGCAATGACAACAGCAAATAAAACTGAGATCCAAGCTCGTGGCTTAGAAAAATATACCGATGAATTGCTTGAATTGCGCTTAGCTGACCCAAGT
This sequence comes from Aliivibrio fischeri ATCC 7744 = JCM 18803 = DSM 507, assembly GCF_023983475.1. Taxonomy (NCBI): domain Bacteria; kingdom Pseudomonadati; phylum Pseudomonadota; class Gammaproteobacteria; order Vibrionales; family Vibrionaceae; genus Aliivibrio; species Aliivibrio fischeri. The sequence continues at coordinate 4,113 of NZ_CP092713.1, read as the reverse complement.
ATGTTAGCTCGCTGGCAAGCAGGTCAAAGTCCATTATTTGCCTTTGAACCAGAAGGGGCTGAGAGCGAATGGCAATATATTGAGGCTTATGATATTGATGGCAATCTTCATTATTTAGATGTTTACGATGTTCCAGAGCGTCCAGTATTAGTGGTTGATACTAATAACCGTGAAGAACTAAAAGCTGGTTTAGCGTTAATGCGTGATGAGTTTAAAGCACTGCAATCTAGTGAACCAAGTGAAAAGGTGAAGCCTGCCCCTTATGCGATGTTAAGGTCTGCTACGGAACAAACTGAAATTAATACTACTATCTTAAAAAAAATTCAGTTAAAAGATGATCATGAACCTTGGATCTCTGGTAAGGCTGAAATATACGCAATCGTATCTGGCGTCAGCCCTTCAAGAGACGAGCCAACAATTGATGTGATTGAAATGCCATACTTAGATTACGCAGAGCAATCATATCCTGCTAATCAGATCATGGTTTTTTGGGATCGCTATCGTTGGGGGGCTGCCGATATTATTCTAATGGAACAAGATGATAAAACGGATTATAAGCAGTTAGCGCAAACTATCTTAAAAGCAGCAAGTGATTTCTTAGCTACAATTCCTGATAAGGAAGCGCAAGCGTATTTGATTATTCCTCAAATGACGAGTGCAATTATAGCGTTACTTCCTGATGATTTATTCGTTAACGATGACGATTTTGTTGATGTGTTTTACACCATAATGAAAGACACTGAATACACGGAACACTCAGGCGCTGGAAACAACGCAACTGCAGATTTCGCACCGTTAATTATTCAAAAAACTCAATAGTATCTTACTTTAATAAGAGTGACTTAAAGGCTCAGTTCTTTAAGTCACTTATTTAATATCCAAACCCTGCCACCCATTAAGAACAATATTGTTGTAACTTACCATTCCAATTATTTCTCCGTGTCTTATCACAGGGGCACGACTGATTCCAAAGCGCTCAAATAGGCGAGCACAATATTTTATGTTCATATCGGGTGAGACAGAAAGCACGGGTTTTGTCATGATTTCATAAATATTGGTTCTCTCTGCTGAGCGGTTTTGCATGAGCACTTTTTTGGCAATATCACTTAATAATACAATTCCGTACTCATCATCATCATGTCGTTTTTTTATAATGAGTTCTTTTACTTGTTTCTGTTTAGCTAATAAGATCCCTTCGGCGACTGTCATTAGTCCATCAACCACAACGTAAGTATTGGACATAACGTTTTCGACTTTCATTCTATTCATGACTTTTCTACTACATCTTTAATTAACGCTGCACCTTGATGAATAATGTTAAGAGTATCTTCAAGAGCAATTAGTAATGTATATAGTATTTCAAATTTATGTCGTTTTTATGTCATTCGCTTTACGTTTATTTTGAAGTGGTTAGTTATTCATAAGAAATGGTAGAGATAATCAAACTAAGTGTTTGTTCTATAAATTGAAGGGTATTAGGCATATAGGATATGAACTAAATTTCAGATGCTATCCCCCCAATTCTAGTTGGTATTTATAATTGTTCTAAACCAATTTTGAGGCAGTAATTGATGAATAAATATGACTTAGAAAAGCAAGTGCTAGTGAAAGTGATGAAAAAAGACCTTGAATTAGCATTGGTAGCCAAAGATATTAGCAAGGCTGATATCATACGTATGTTGAGTTATTTTATTAAAAAAACAGAAGCCTTGAGTGAATAAATTTTAAGTAAAAGCTAATTGAACCTCCCCCTATCAATTAGCTTTTTTTTATTATTCTGATACTTGTATTTTTCGCACTTGATATCCAAAACCTAATGCGCTGTATGCTAATAAAGAATATCCGAGTAATTCCGTCCCTTCCTCTGCAAGATTTTTAACTGTTCGAATGTACTGCCCTTGTAGCAGGGTTTGCCATAAGTGATTCATACCAACTAAGCGAGAAAAAACCAGAACCACAACTAACGCACAACTCATAGTGTAGAAGTAACGGCTATCGAAGAATTTTGCAGAGGTGGAAAGTAAGCCTTGTTTATCTTTTAGAGCAAAGAAAATACATACGAAGGTGACGACAAGTGCTGGCACAAGCCAAAATCCATGATAAACCTTATCAAGGACACCATCGCATTCTCTAATAAACATACAACTAAAAAAGCCGACGACTAAGATAGCAAATGAACGTGCCTTAGGGTTTATTTTTGCTATGTAACTGAATGATAAGATAACAATTAAAAGTAAAAATTGTTGGTAATATTCAGTCAGTGACTGCTCACTTACCCCATCTTTTAATGTGATAATGTCAGTACGAATAACAAGATAGGCAATGGCGACAACAACGCATTGAATGAAGAATTGAAGCAGTCCTCTTTGGATCATTTTGATCTCTTTGGACTTTGAGTAGGAAAAAAGCATAACAGCCTCTCAAATAACGAACGGTTTGTTAGTATAAGAGGCTATAAGGCGTAGATATGTAGCTATTTATAAAAAATAGGATTCCATAACGACGGGCTGCTATACCTTATATGGGTAATTAAGCGTAATTCATAATATAAAACAATGAGGTGGTTGAAATTATCACCCAAAGTGCCACACCAAAAATAAGTGGTTTTGCGCCAGCAGCTTTAATTTTTTCGATTGATATGCCACATCCAATAAAGAATAAACATAAAACCAACAGTTTTTTCGATACATCAAAAATACCATGATAAATTAAATCAAATTGCGGCAGGTTATCGCTTATCAGTATGGCTAAACAATAAAAAACAATGAAATAAGGAATAGTGATCTTCTTGCTATTGCTTCTAAATAATAATGCACTGATTAGAGCAACAGGTACAATCCATAAAGCACGAGCCAATTTTAATGTGGTGGCTGTTTTAAGTGCTTCTTCGCCATAAGCAGACGCCGCTCCTACAACAGAAGAGGTGTCATGAATAGCGATTGCCGCCCATGTTCCGAAGGTATGCTGGCTTAACTCTAAAGCATGACCAATGACAGGAAAGATGAAGAGTGCAATAGAATTAAGAACAAATACCGTAGCAAGAGCAAGCCCTGTAGACTCTTCATCTGCATTAATTGCTGGAGCGACAGCGGCAATCGCACTTCCGCCACAAATCGCTGTGCCTGAAGCAATTAGGTGTCCTGTGACTTTATCTAATTTCATCTGTTTTGCTAACAGCCAACCTAAAATTAGAGTACCTGTAATAGTGGCTAAAATAATACCGATGCCATTTGATGTTGCTTCAATCGCTTCATTAAGTTGAATGCCAAACCCGAGCCCAACGATAGAGTAAGCCAATAGTTTTTTTGTGACTTTGCCAAGAGCAAAATTGGTTGGAACGAATCCGAAACTGGCAAGAGCAAAGCCCATAACTAACGCGGTAGGAGAGCTAATCCATGGCGTAAGAGTAAGTAGTGCTGCGATATAAAAAGGAGAGTAGTGTAATAAGTGTTGTTTATTAAAAGTCATACGATTTATCTTTAGACATAGATTGCTGCAAGATATCACTTTTTATTTACTTAGTAAGTTTAATTAATCCGTATGTTAAGTTAAAAAATCCTTAACGATAGTGTGGGTTTTACTAAACGTTTCTATTTAAGTTAATTACTCTGGATTTGTCAAAAAATTCAATAAACTTAAGATATTTATACTCTTATAAATTTTCTCTTAATCGGTATACTTTTTAAACAAAGAAAAATAATAAAAATGGCTAGGTAGCAGATCCCAGGGAGGGTGTATGGAAGAGACAAAAACAGCAGATGGAAATAGCGGAATAGAAAAAGCAGAAGAAAATAGCAGTGTACTGCAATGGGGCCGTCTTTCTCGTTTTAATCATATTATCTGGACAGTATTGGTTGGAACTCTCCTTGCCCGAACTACTTATTTTATGGCTTGGCCATTTCTCATTGTTATCTTATATCAAGATTTTAATGCCAGCGCAGTAACGGTAGGGGCAATTTTAGCTGGCTCGGCAGTAGTCGGTTCATTTACGGGACTATATTCAGGTTGGCTATCTGATAAATTTGGTCGTAAATGGGTCATGGTTGTAGGCTGTATTATTGCTGCGTTTTCCTATTCAGGAATTGGTATTGCGACTTCTATTTTTCAGTTATT